>NZ_MDHN01000037.1 GCF_001757105.1 Alteromonas confluentis | reverse complement strand
TAATGCCAGTCAGTTAAGCTGACTGGCTTTTTTCTTTGTGGGGTATTTAGTCGGTTTTTTCCTCACCGCTCTTGGGTAATATCTGTCTGGACGTTTGTCGGGCAACCTCATCATTCTCAGAGATTCCATCAGATATTCATAGTGAACGGGCAGCTTAGTAACGGTTTCCGGAATGGTTGACAGGAAGAATACAATAATGTGTCTCATGCATAAGCCGAAGCTGAGTCGGGACGGAGATAGCTCCGGCATATCTTTGACAGCATCCAGCATCATCATTCGAATCAGGTTGTAGGCGAGTAATAGCCCCCAGAGCTCCTGTCGTACCATCTCCGGCTTCTTGCTTCGGAGTGTCAGTTTTGCCTGATGCATCGTTTGTTTCATTTCCCTGAAGCCCAGCTCTATTTCCCAGCGTTGAACATACACATCGACAACTTCGTCATAGGGAAACTGTAGCGCATTGACCATTGAACTAAGCACACGGTAAGTCTTTCCATCGACTTCATAGCTGGTCAATCTCGCTTCGAGGGTCTCAGGTAAGCCACTAAATTTTTTTCTGGCCTGGGGCGAGGTTTTCAGTGTGACAACAGCATCATGGTCGCTTAGTTGATGCTTTACTGTGTACTGTAAATCTTTACGAGCAGGCAGCATCCAGTGGGTATTCACACCTTTAGTCATCCATAGATGGAGTAATCCCAACGAGTAATATCCTCTGTCAAAGAGAGTCAGGGAGTTATCTGGCACCGAAGGAACAAGGCGCTCTGCAAGTGACATCTCGCCGACATCACGACTGTCGAATTCACTGGCTAATAGAAGATGGCTGGACGTTTCCATCAGGCTGCACATGCGTACCTGCGGATAAGGATTATCACCTTTAGCATTCCGGTCACAACCAAATGTATCAAGATTCTCATTGGTATCCTGCGCACGGAACATCACACCATCAACCGCCAGGACATTTAAACCACACCACTGTTCAAAGGCATACTCTCCAAATGCTCGCTGTGCCATTAACTTAAAGACGTGACCGACAGCTTCCTCCCCCAGTCGTTGCCGGGCTTGCACCACCGCACTGGGCGCAACAAAGCGGTTTTTACCCGGCAGCGAAACATCGAGTTTATTCGCGACATCCCAGACAGGGTCGTTACGGAAGAGGCTCATTCCCACAATCGTAAAAACGACGGAATCCAGCGGCAACCGGCGACGTCTGACGGTCGCTACACCCGATAAATCATAAGCTTGCTGGAGCAGTTCAGGGTCAACAAAAGACATGAGCTTATCAATAGTATTCAAATCTTCAGCATGACTGAATGTTTCATCGAGGTTGGAAAGTAAAGGCATAAAAAAATCCGATATCAGAAACTGATATCGGATTTTGAAGCCTTTAAAAGATCGGTCAACCGATCATGAAAATATTCTTAACTGATCGGCATTAGGCTGGTTGCCGGGCTTTTTCTATTTGAATTAAGATTTGGATTTGGCTTTCGGCTTCGCCTGTGGCTTAGTCGACTGTTGTTGCGGTACAGGCCGTGAATAAGCACCACGGTTCACTCTAGCTCTACTATAACCAGTTCTCATAACTTACCTCACAATGAATGTCAGAAACGGTTTCCATACTGCAGCAAGGCGTCCAGCATTTATCCAATCAACTATAGGATGGATTTAAGAATCTGGCCGCTATCCTTTCGACTAACCTTGCTGGTACCGCGTCCGCGAGGCGAAATGACAGAACTTGCATCGGAACTGAGAGATTTTATTCTAACGAATTAAGAGAATTAGAATAATAAGCAGTCTGAATAATGGAAATGAGAAAGTGGAATCTTTGCCTGCTCGCGGTACAAAAACATACTGTGGGCTGACTAAAAAGTTTTCAATAAGCGAACGCCCAACCGACATAAATTGTCGCCAAATGGTAGCCTGAGCAACTTTATTTACAGATTATTCTATGTATTCGCTCACAACCTAACACCTTAACTTACCGGACTCGGGGGATTAGATGTGTCTGACGATGCGTGGAACCCGTTGAGACACCCGGGTAATAAGTTCATACGAAATTGTCCCCGCACAACGGGCGATTTCATCCACCAGCAGCTGTTTTCCCCATAACTCCACAAAATCACCAATGGCGACATCCGCAATGTCGGTCACATCTATGGTGATCATATCCATGGAAACGCGGCCAGCCAACGCGGCGCGCTGCCCTTTTACGATGACAGGGGTGCCACTGGGCATATGACGAGGATAGCCATCGGCATAGCCAATACCGACAGTTGCAATCAGCGAGTCACGTTCTGCTTGCCAGGTTTGGCTATAACCCACTGTTTCACCGCGTTTTACTTTGCGCAGCGCAATAATACTGGCCTGCAACGACATCGCGGGCTTTAATGCTAATCCACTGGCTTCTGAAAGCGGCTCGGCACCATACATGGCAATACCAATTCGATTCCAGTCGCCTCGGCTTTGTGGCCACCCTACTGTACCCGGCGAACTGGCAATACTCACGCCTAACCCGGTCGCTTCACGCACTTTATTAAACGCGTGCAGTTGCGCTACCGTGAAGGGGTTTGCGGTATCATCGGCGCAGGCCAGATGCGTAACCAGAACAGAATCGGCATCAATAATATCGCTGTACTCGCTTACCAACGCTGGTACACGCTCACAATCAAAACCCAACCGATGCATGCCAGAATCTACCTTCAACCAGACTTTTGGTTTCCGGCCTTCCCGGCACTGCCTTACCCATTCCAGTTGTTCCCGTTGATGAACCACCAGCGTGCAGTTTTCTCGTGCTGCCAACTCACATTCGAGCGCCTGATGGGGCCCTTCAAGCACAACTATAGGTGCACGTACACCGGCTTCACGAAGCAATAACGCTTCTTCAATAATGGCCACGGCAAAAGCAGCGGCTTCATTACGTAATATCCGCGCAACACTCACCGCACCATGTCCGTATGCATCGGCTTTCACCACCGCCATATTCTGCCCGTTTCCGGCATACTTTTTCATTAAACGGAAATTGTCTTCAATGGCATCAGCGTGAATGATAGCGCGGGTTTGTCTGCTCAACGGCGGTGTGTCCTGTCTGCGGTTGGAAGGTTTAGCATATTACAATGCTGGGCTAGATCCGGCTATACATATTAGCCGGAATACACTATCGTGGGGCAGCTAACAGGCTGATAAATATAGCGGGAAGGTATGCTCGGGCATTATGCGGTAATGGATGTACTGGTTTTTGCGGGATATGGCCTCCTGCTTGTTACCAGTGGTTGGTTATTCAACCGCAAGAACCATTCGGCAAAGGACTACTTTCTTGGCGGAAACACAATGCCCATGTGGCTAGTGGCAATCTCTGTACTTGCCACCTCGCAGTCTGCCGCCACGTTTCTTGGCGGTCCGGATCAAGGTTACCGGGGCGACCTCACTTACCTCTCAACCAACATCGGTGCATTCATCGCTGCGTTCTTCGTGGCTACATTTCTGATTCCGCGTTTTTACAAACAAAATGTTTATACCGTTTACGAACTGCTACAGCAACGCTTTGGCGAGTCAGCCAAACAACTTGCTGGGGCCATGTACTTGTTCGGACGCGTGTTTGCCAGTGGTGCCAGACTCTACATGGCCGCGCTGGCAGTCGCCATGATCCTGTTTGGTAATATTGATGCTGACAGCGTGATAATTTCCACCATCATCATTACTGTGGTTGGTTTGGTATATACCGTTTACGGCGGCATTCGCACAGTAATTTACTCCGACGTGCTACAGGCCGCGATATATATCGGCGCCGCCGTGGCCGTTATCGTTGTCCTATTAAGCACTATCCCCGCATCGCTTTCTGAAATCATTGCTGCATTGGAAAACCCGGCTCCGGGCGAAGCATCAAAACTGCTGTTGTTCAATACCGATATCGACTTCAGTAACAGCGGTGTTTTTAGCCTGCTGTCGGTCTTTACCGGATTTGTGTTACTCAACATTGCCGCATTCGGACTCGATCAAGATATGACCCAGCGTGTACTCACGTGCAAAAATGCAAAAGAAGGCAGCAAAGCCATGTTACTCTCGGTGGTCATGGTGATACCGGTGATGTGCCTGTTTTTAATCATCGGCCTGCTGCTTTATGTGTATTATCAACGCCCTGATCTTATGAGCAGTCTTGGTGGTGATGAACCCGTGCCCACCTTTGCTGGCAAGCCAGTGACTATTTTTATGTACTACGTACTTAACGAAATTCCCGATGGCGTGCGTGGTCTGGTTACAGTAGGCATTCTGGCAGCGGCATTATCAACCCTGAATTCCGGGCTGAATTCTATGTCCAGTGTATTGATTCAAGACATGTATCGCCCATGGCTGGAACGGCGTAAGCAAAAGCGTAACAATAGCCATTTCGTAAAGGCGGGCCGTATTGCGATGGCAGGCATGGCGTTGGCACTGGGCAGCATGGCATGCCTGTGCTTCTATTGGCAGCAATACACCAACACGCCGCTGCTGCAATTTGCGCTGGGCGTGATGGTATTTTCCTACAGCGGGCTGCTTGGCGTTTATTTTATTACCCTTTTCACTGAACGCGGCAGTAAAAACTCGGTGATTTGCGCCCTGTTTGCGGGTTTCTGCGTACCTCTTTTTATGCAACCCTACGTAATGAAAAGCGTATTCCCTGAAACCTGGGTCATTGAACTCGGCTTTACCTGGCAGTTGGTCATCGGCACAATAGTTTCCACTGTCATCTGTGCCGCGGGGGCAACCCCACAACGCAATCAGGCAACGGCATAAACACCAAAAACCAAAGATAAAAGGCCACAACATGCAGCCAGACAATCATCAGGACACCTCAGCCCTTCTCGCTCAGCTAAACAAAATTGCTTCTGAAGGGCGAAATCCTGACACCATGGATATCGATTTACTCTCAAGCGAAGGTATTCTGCAGAAAATTAATCAGCAAGACGCGTTAGTTGCAGACGCTGTGGCCACCCAAATTCCACATATCGCCGCCGCGGTGGATACCATTGTTGAGCGTATCAATCGCGGTGGCCGACTGATTTACATTGGCGCGGGTACCAGTGGCCGTTTGGGTATTCTGGATGCAGTAGAATGCCGACCCACATTCAGCACGCCCGACTCGCTGGTATTGGGCATAATCGCCGGTGGCGAGAAAGCCATTCAACATGCCGTAGAAGGTGCCGAAGATGACAGCGCGCAGGGTATTCGGGATGTAAAAGCGGTGAACATCAGTGCCGATGATGTTTTGGTTGGGTTATCAGCCAGTGGTCGTACACCTTATGTGGTAAGTGCACTCACTTACGCCAATCACATTGGCGCGGGCACGGTTGGCATTGCCTGTAGCCGTGATACGGTTTTACTTCGCACCGCGAAAATCAGCATTTGCCCGGTTGTCGGCCCGGAAAGCCTAACGGGATCTACCCGGATGAAATCCGGTACTGCGCAAAAGCTGGTCCTCAACATGCTGAGCACCGCCACCATGATCCGCCTGGGGAAAACCTACCAGAACCTGATGGTAGATGTGAATGCCACTAACGAAAAGCTGCGCGCCCGGGCAGTGCGGATTGTCATGCAGGCCACCGATTGCAGCGAGGAGCAGGCAAGTTCGGCATTGGAAGAAGCTGGTCAAAAAGCCAAGCTGGCGATCTTGATGATCCTCACTCATTCTTCTGCCGACGAAGCCCGCGCATTGCTGGCAAATAACGACGGTTTTCTTCGCCGCGCTGTGGATGCCGGATGATGACAAGCAAGTCCACAAAACCCCTGAAAACCGGACTCGCTGTTAACCTTCGGCCCATCCGTTGGTGTTTGTCTGCCACAACCCTCTTCGTGTTCTCACTGCTTTGTTTCTCCGCATCTGCGCTGACAATAGGCGCAGCGCAGCCAGATTTATACTTATCTCAACTGCAAGGGAAAAAAGTGGCGCTGGTCGTTAATCAGACGTCAGAAGTTGAAGGCACACATCTGGTAGATTATCTGCTTGATAAAAACGTGACGATTACCAAAGTAATGGCCCCTGAACATGGGTTTCGCGGCGACGCCGGTGCAGGGGAAACCATTTCCGATGGTGTGGATACCCGCACCGGTCTGCCGGTTTTATCGCTGTACGGTAAAACCAAAAAGCCTAGCCCAGAAATGCTGGCCGACAGCGATGTGATTATCTTTGATATTCAAGACGTAGGAGCGCGTTTCTATACCTACATCAGTACCCTGCATTTAGTGCTGGAAGCTGCCGCTGAGCAGCAAAAACAGGTCATCGTACTTGACCGTCCTAATCCTAATGGCATGTTCACCGATGGGCCTATTCGTGAAGAAGGTTTTGCGTCGTTCGTGGGAATGGATCCCATTCCATTACTTCATGGCATGACCGTAGGCGAACTCGCGCAGATGATGCGCGGTGAACAATGGTTTAATCAGGCCGATACGCTGGAGCTACTTGTGATCCCGGTGGCAAACTACACCAAATCGGTGACATACGATTTGCCGGTTGCGCCCAGCCCTAATTTACCAAACGCACAATCGATACAACTTTATCCTTCGCTGTGCTTATTCGAAGCCACCACCGTTAGCGTGGGCCGCGGCACGCCGTTTCCTTTTCAGGTTATCGGACACGACAAAGTAGCGCTGGGCACGTTCTCTTTTACCCCGATAAGTATGCCAAACAGTGCGCCTTCCCCTAAATTGCAGGATGTGAAACTTCATGGTCAGGATCTCCGCCGTGCAGCAAATGAAGGTTTCGATCTCACCTTGCTGTTGCAGGCTTTTAATCAATTTAAACAGGCTGGCGAGCTATTCATCGACAGACCGGATTTCTTCGACAAGCTAAGCGGCACTGACACACTCAGAAAAGCGATTGAAGCCGGACAGTCTGAACAACAAATCCGTGCAAGTTGGCAGCCCGCGTTGAAACAATTCAAACAACAGCGCCAACCCTACCTGCTGTATCCCGAATTCTGAGCCGGCTAAGGAAACCATAACCATGACGGTACATCCTCATATTTCAGTAGCCAACATTGCAGAGGCGTTTGATGCGATGCATTGGCGGGAACTGAACAAAGTGCACCTTAACGCCAGCGACATTGCGCCTGTGATGGAAATGCTGGCTCAGAATGAGAATATCCGGGTGGCTGATATTGGTGAATCCTTCGAAGGACGGCCCATTAAACGCTATTCCGTAGGTACAGGTGACAAGGTTATTCTGGCCTGGACACAAATGCATGGCGATGAGCCTACCGCGACGGCCGCTGTACTCGACTGGCTGCAAATATTAACCTCTGCCCACGCGTTGGCGCTTTCTGGTTTACCAGCAGACTGGATGAATCAGGTTACCCTGTACGTGGTGCCAATGTTAAACCCGGATGGTGCGCAGCGCCGCACCCGGGTGAATGGTCAGGGAATTGATATAAATCGCGATGCCAAAGCATTGCAGTCTCCAGAAGGTCGGCTGCTGCATGATCAGGTAAGCGAACTTAAACCGGATATCGCCTTTAACCTGCACGACCAGAACCCGTATTACACTGCGGGGACTTCATCGAACCCAGCGACCATTGCGTTTCTCGCCCCGGCGTATCACGAAGATAAGCATGTTGACGGCCCGCGTCTGCGCGCTAAGCAACTTATTGCGGGAATGGCCGATGTTCTGGGGCACTATATTCCCGGCTGCATTGCCCGCTACGACGACACCTATTCATTCCGGTCGTTCGGCGACAACATCGCCGCAACCGGCGCGAGCACGATACTGATTGAAAGTGGTGCTGCTAAACAGGACCCTAACCGCCAGGTTGCCCGAAAAATGAATGTGATTGCCCTGCAGTCCGCGCTGGAGGCTTTTCTCAATGATACGGTGAATCGCTATTCCCTGGCTGATTACTATCGCATCCCTGAAAATCGCGAAGACGGCTTGTGTGACATGAAGCTGTATAACCTAACTATGGGTGGCGATCTTCCCTATCTTGCCGATATCAGCATACTTATTGACGGCAAAAATGACACAGGTACAGTCGGGGCCATTGGCGATTTGCGCACAATCAATGGGTTTACCAACATAAACGGGCAAGGGCTGAAAGTGTTGCCTGAAAAGGGGTTTGAAGTAGATTCCCCGCTAACGCTGAATGATGAAACTTACCTGAACTTGCTAAAAGCAGGGTTTAGTTATTTTATTGATACGCAGAACCAACTCAGCATAACGACCACAATGCCTGTGCAAGTGGTCGCGACAGCACCGGTGGCAACGCCATTACTTCCCGGTGCACCCGCTTATTTTATTGTGGGCGATTCGCACAGCAACCAACCGTCAGCGGCGGTGTTAAATGGTCGCTGGCATGCGCTAGGGTAACCTACTCGTTGTAGCGTATTAGGCAGAGATCATAATACGCTTATACGCCAGTAACGAGCCATCTTCATTCTGTTCAAGGTTGAACAGATACTCATCATAATCGCTGCCAAATACAGTGTCGCGAGCCAGTAAGGTATCCGGCGCTCCGTGGTTGATGTAATCAGAATGCGACGTACAAATCTCAGTACAAAAATCATCGTCGAACCCAAACTGTGAAATCAGCTGATCGTTGTTATTGTTTTTCACTCTGAAGTGAATGTGTATAGCCCGGCTGGCATACCAGCCAGGGAAACAGGTAGCAAAGTTAACCCGGCCACTGCTGTCTGTCACAGCAATTCCCCGGAACCAGCGAGATTGCAGCGCTTCGGCATCATTACCGGTACAAAACGAGGAATTAAAACCGTTGGTATCTGAGCTACCCGTTGTATCACCGGAGTAGATACCTTCCACATCACAGTGCCAAACCTCAATTTCATAGCCTACCAACGGATTACAGCTGGCGTCAGTGAGTTGCAGGCACAACTGCATTGGCAGACCGGTTTGTCCTTCTGAAATATCATCCAGGTAATCAGAATCGAAATAGCATGGACCTTCTGTTTGCTGCCCGGTGAGTTGCACCGTACAGCTCGCGCTATCTTCAAATATGCTGTCGTCAGGAAAACTGGCGGTCATGGCATCGGTACCACCACTCAGCCAGCTACCATTGTCTGCGGTTACCGTGGTGCCCGTGCTGGTTCCTCCCGTACCTGTGCTTGTGCCACTTGAACCCGTTGCTGTAGAACCCGATGAAGATGCGGCTGTAGAGCCACTGCCACCGCCACATCCTGCAAGCATCATTACCGGTGCCGCAGCGGCAATAGACGCCAGCGTTTTTAGTGTCTTTCGTCGTTCTGTGAGTATGCCTGACGAGGGTGTAGTTAAATCTTTAGATTGCGTCATGGTGAAGTCCTGCCTGTATATAAATGCGCTTGAATATACTGTGTTCGACAGGAATTTCGCGCTGCTGTCCGAATTTTTACCAAACCTTTACCCAGACTGAATGCGCCTTTACCTGTATCGCTTACACCCGGATAAACCAGCGTTTTTTATACAACCACCAGGTTGGGATGAACATCACGAAAAGAAAACCAATGGCAAACACCAACGAGGCATTGTAGGGGGAGAAATGCGACAAGAAATACTGCTCGAAAAGATAAGATTTAAGCGGTTTTCCGTTAACCGGGATCATAAACAACAAGCGAGCGACAATACCCGATAGCATAAAGAAAAACAGGCTGTTGCAACCAGCAACCACGAAGGGTTTTGCCCAAACCTGCTTGCCGGAACGGCTCAATATCACCTCAAGCAACGCCAGCAGTAACATAGAAAGCCCGGCAGTAATCAATACGAAGGTTGGGCTCCATAGTGCTTTATTCACCGGGATCCACAGTACCGCAACCAACCCAAGAACCAGAGTTGCGACTGCAGGTAACCAGAACGATTTTCTACCAGTGCCATTCACCTGCGAATTCAGTAACCAGTTACCGCCTATGACCCCGAATAAACAACTGGCCACAGCTGGAAGGGTGCTCAGTAAACCTTCCGGGTCGAAGGCAAACGGGGTGGCATCGCCATAATACACATGATGCTCACCCAGTACGCTGGCGTCCAGCCAGGCAGCAAAACTGTTTCCGAACTGCCAAAGCCCCTGATACACCTCGCCGTCGTTACCACGGTAAGGTACAAACGTCATCATTGCCCAATACAGCAGTAATAATCCGAAGCACCAGACAATGTACTGACGAGCAGGCACATACAGCACCAGCAAGGCGGTAAGCAGGTACACCAGCGCCAGGCGTTGCAGTACCCCCATCACCCGAACATTCATAAATCTGTCTGCGAACCAGTTAAAGTCACTGCTGTAGGGGTTATAAAAGAAAAGTGCGAGAAACATTCCGCAGGCAAACAAGATTGCACTTCGACGGAGAATACCTGCGATGATGGCCGTTCGCTCGCTGCCAAGTTGTCGCCCCATACTCAGCGCCAGCGATGCCCCCATAGCAAAAATAAACAACGGAAACACCACGTCAGTGGGAGTAAGCCCGTGCCACTGCGCATGTTTAAGAGGCCAGTAAATGGTCGCCCAGCTTCCAGGGTTGTTTACCAGCACCATCATCACTATGGCTATGCCGCGAAATACATCCAGCGATTTAAGTCGGTTCATGGGTTATCTGACTGCCTTGCCTGCCGCGCACCGCAGCGGGCGGAACTTCCTGTTTACATCAAAAGTCACTGTGATAATTTGTTGATTATCTTTGTGTTCGTTATTGGTTTGAATCGATGTCGCTTCCGCTCTGGCTTTCCCGGTCCCTGTTAATGCTGCTATCAGCAGTGGTCATGATCGGGTGTGCGGGGCAATATCAGCAGATGCCATCGAAAAACGTCGGAGAGCGAATAAAACTGGTGGTCATTCACTATACCGCAATAGACTACCAGAAGAGTGTACACACCCTTGTCGACGAAGGCGGCCTCAGTTCGCACTATCTGGTTACCGACCCTAACGATGCCAGTTTCGACGGCGACAATGCAAGTGTTATCCAATTGGTGGATGAATCCCGGCGCGCCTGGCATGCAGGAAAAGGACAATGGCAGGGCCGCAACCATCTTAATGACACCTCAATAGGCATTGAAGTGGTTAATGTGTCGCACTGTGAGGTCTCTGTTGAATACGCCAATGCCCCCGGTGAACACAGCCGACATCGTTTATGCACTTATCCAGATTACCACCCGCAACAAATTGAACAAATCATCTCCCTGATGCAGGGAATACTTCTTCGCAATCCCGATATTACCCCCACCGCCATTGTTGGTCATGCTGACATCGCCTTCAGTCGTAAAAGCGATCCGGGGCCGCGTTTTCCCTGGTATCAGCTTTACCTTGCAGGCATAGGTGCCTGGTACGATGCCGCCGAACTAAAGGAACACTGGGAGCAGTTTACCCCTGCATTACCCTCGGTAGGCCTTATGCAGGCGGCACTGCAAGCCTATGGCTATGGCGTAGTAGAAACCGGTATTGCCGATGAACAAACCATAGATGCGTTATTCGCTTTTCAGATGCATTTCGTACAAGACAACGTAAGCGGCACCCTCGACAGTGAAACTGCAGCTACGCTATTTGCACTGCTGGAAAAATACTTTCCGCAAAAGCACCGCAAGTTGATGGCACGATATACCAACGAACAACAACGACTGGCCGCGGGCGCGGCAGAACCGCAGGTAAAGCTAGGACAAATTGACGCAGTGTTCCCGCAACAAGACCGTTCTACCCGCACTGAAGTGAACGACAAGCTTGGCTTTAAAGCCTTCAAAGGTCAGGGCGAAATGCTACTGACGCCTCACTCAACGACTCAGGCGCAAATAAAGATAAACGGTGAGTTACTTACCCTCGACGACCCGCTTGAAGCCGGACAAACCTATACCTACTCGCTGCAGCGACGCACGCACACCGGCACGAATACTTTTGAGCTTGTATCCCTCAGCGCCCCGGAAGATACCTTGCAAGTTGTCATTCCCTGGCCTGTGCTTACCGATGCCACGCAAAAATGGCAAAGCGAATTTACAGAAGTCGATAAGCTGATTAATCAGGATATTGAAGACGGTTTTCCCGGTGCCGTTTTACTGGTTATAAAAGACGGCCAAATAGTAAAGCGTACGGCCTACGGCAACGCACTTAAGTTTGATGAAAATGGGCAGCCGCTCGCTAATCCGCAGCCTATGATGCCAGGTACATTATTTGATGTGGCTTCTAACACCAAAATGTTCGCCACCAATCTGGCGCTAATGAAGCTAGTGAGTGAAGGCAAGTTAGATGTGGACACCCCGCTTTATCATTATTTACCGGAATACACCGGTGATGGGCGTGAAGCGCGTACTGTACGGGATTTACTCAGTCATCACTCTGGTTATGGCCCGGAAGTGCGCTTTTTCGAACCCGGCCCAGGCCGGATGGCAAAATTTAAATCCAGAGATAAGCAACACACCTCAACATTACTGACCACCGCGGTGCCGTTTCGTGAAGGCAATCGCCAACACACCGCTTATAGCGACACCAATTTCATGCTGTTGGGATTACTGGTTGAACGCATTACCGGTATGTCGCTCGACCGCTATTGCGAGCAATTTATTTATGCGCCACTTCGACTGAACCACACCCTGTTCAACCCGCTGGAAAAAGGCATACTGCCATCCCAGATTGCCGCCACAGAAATTAACGGCAACTCACGCAGTGGCCATATTACCTTCCCGGGTATTCGCACTCACACACTCAGAGGTGAAGTGCACGATGAGAAAGCCTGGTACAGCATGGGTGGCGTGTCGGGTCATGCCGGGCTGTTCTCTAACGTAGACGACTTCGCCGTGCTCATGCAAATGCTGATTAATGGTGGTGGCTACGACAAAGTGACCATGCTGGATAAAGACACCCTGTCGCTGTTTACCGCACCGTCTTCAGCAAACCAGGGCTTTGGCCTGGGCTGGCGCCGGGCAGCAGACGGGCGGAACCGCTGGCATTTCGGCCCGTATGCCAGCAGCACGGCCTTTGGACATACCGGCTGGACTGGCACAGCAACCGTTATAGATCCGGCACAGAATTTAGCCATTGTGTTGTTCACCAATGCCCGTCACACACCGGTAGAAAACACTGCTAATGGCGGACTTACATTTGCTGGCAGTCAGTTTGAAACCGCAGGCTACGGCAGTGTTATCACGCGCATTTACGAAGCCTTGCTGAATCACTGAGTAAGGAATGTGGGCGTTCAGAAAGACTCACCAATAAAAAGACTGGCGATAGTCACCAATTGTCAGGTACGCTAACTCTATTCCGTAAAAGGAAATATTCACTCTGCCCGTGGGTGTGAAAACACGCTCTGTGTTTCCCCGCGTTCGGCAACACATATAAAAACGAAAATAATTGCAGGATCACATATTCATGGATTGGGTTTCAATCATCCCTCCTCTTGTCGCCATCTTGGTGGTGTTCTGGAAAAAAGAAGTCATCATGGCGTTGCTGTTGGCTGTACTTTCAGCCGAAGCGCTAATCTTACTGAGTGTGACCGGCGATACATTGGCGCTGGCGCCGATTAATGCCATTGAACGCACCATTGATGTGGCTTCCAGCCCGGGGAATACCCGCATACTGATTTTTTCTGTACTGGTGGGCGCACTACTGGCTTATATCCGTGATTCTGGTGGTGTTACCGCCACCGTGGAATGGCTAACCAGCCGAGGCATCGCAAAGAACAAACGCCAGGTGGGTGGGCTTACCATGTTCACGGGTATCGCCGTGTTTATTGAATCAAACCTGAGTGTACTTACCGCTGGTATTTTTGCTCGGGGCCTGTTCGACAAGTACAAAATGAGCCGTGCGCGTTTGGCCTATATTATCGACAGCACCAGCGCCCCCGTCTGTATTCTGATTTTACTGAATGGTTGGGGCGCTTTCGTGCTCAGCTTGCTTGATGGTTACGAACTCGAACAAAGTTCAGCAAGCATTCTGTGGGGCACGGTACCGCTCAACTTTTACGCCCTGATTACCCTGGCGATTGTGGTGTACACCATTGTGAAAGACAAAGTGCATGGTCCCATGGCAAAAGAAGAAAAAGCCATGAGTCACCTTGATACCGTGCTCAACAGTGAGCCGGCCACCAAAGCCCGTTTTATGGTTGTGCCATTGCTCACCATGGTGGTAAGCATGGTGGGCTTCATGCTCTGGACCGGCAACGGCGTACTGGCCGACGGTAGCGGCAGTAAATCCGTGTTATATGCCACGGTATTGGCAACCGCGGTGGCTTATTTCCTGTTAATTCTGCATAAACGTTTTAACCATCACCAGGCGGTTGAAATTGGTTTTAAAGGAATGGGCGAGCTGCTGCCACTGGTCACCATTGTGCTGCTTTCGCTAACATTAGGAGCCAGCCTGAAAGTACTGGGTACCGGCGTATTCGTAGCTGGACTGGTTGGTGAGTACTTACCGCTGGTGCTGATTGTGCCTATGCTTTTCATCGCGGGTGCCATTATGTCGTTTACCACCGGCACGAGCTGGGGTACTTTTGCGATTCTGATCCCCATTGGTGTGCCTTTGATCCAAAGTCTGGGCCTGCCACCATCACTTGTGATTGCCGCCATTCTCGGCGGTGGCGTGTTTGGCGACCATTGTTCACCCATTTCCGATACCTCTGCGGTATCTTCCCTTGCAGCTGGCTGCGATCTGCTTACGCATATTCGCACTCAATTGCCCTATGCACTCACCGCTGGCGCGCTGACACTGTTAGCCTATGTTGTCGCCAGTATGATTATGATTGGATAACTTCATGCGAATAGTTCTGTTAAGTCTTCTGCTGTGCGTCGTCACGGCCTGTTCCCAGGAAAAAGTGCCGGCGGCAGATATCACGCCACCGGTTATTGCGAGTCAACAGGCGGTGTCGATGCCAGACACCTTCGCCGCTGACGCCGCCATGGCGGTATTAAATGAAGGTGGCACAGCGGTTGATGCAGCGATTACTGCGCAATTTGTACTGGCGGTCACCTTCCCAGAAGCTGGCAACATTGGCGGTGGTGGCTTCATGACGATCTACATGGACGATGAAGCGGCGTTTATGGATTACCGTGAGATGGCACCGGCTGCAGCTCACCGCGATATGTACCTGGATGAAAATGGTGATGTGAAAACCGAAGAATCCCTGTTTGGCGCTAAAGCGTCAGGTATTCCGGGTTCTGTGGCTGGTATGTGGGAGGCCCATCAACGCTTTGGTAAACTGCCTTGGAAACGCCTGGTACAACCTGCGGTAGACCTCGCTAAAAACGGCTTTAATGTACCCGCGAAACTCGCCGACCACATTACCCGCTACATGGCCCGCATGGAAGAACAAGGGATAAGCAGCAACTTCGAGCAATTCTTTGGTGAAGCAGCGGCAGCGGGTGTGCTGTTTAAACAACCCGAGCTGGCTGCCGCCATGGAGCGTATTCGCGACCAGGGTAAAGATGGCTTCTACGAAGGTGAAACGGCACGACTAATTGCTGAATTCATGGCTGCCAACGGCGGACTGGTCACAGAGGCAGACTTACGTAGCTATCAAGCTAAATGGCGCTCGCCAATTGTCTATCCATGGCAAGACTACAAGCTCATTACTGCGCCACCACCCAGTTCTGGTGGTGTAGCAGTTGCGCAATGGATCAGCATGCTTAATGAAGTGCTGAAGCAACAGAAACTACCAGACCAAAACAGTACCGCATATATTCACCTGATGTCTGAAATTGGAAAGCGGGTATTTGCCGATCGCGCTGAGTACATGGGCGACCCGGATTATGTTGAAGTGCCCGTTCAGGCGCTAATCGATCCTGAGTACATTCAGGCCCGTGCCAGCGAAGTAAACCCTGACGCTATCTCAGTGACTGAAGAAGTAAAGCCCGGTTTATATGAGAGCCCGGATACCACGCACTTCTCGGTGATGGATAAATGGGGCAATGCCGTGGCGAACACCACTACCATAAATCTGTCTTTCGGTTCAGGTGTCGTGGTGGAAGGCGCCGGCTTCCTGCTCAATGACGAGATGGATGATTTCAGTGCTAAAGCGGGTGTGCCCAACTTCTTCGGTGCCATTGGCGGTACCGCGAACGAAATTCAACCCGGCAAGCGCATGTTGTCGTCGATGACGCCGACCATTGTACTAAAAGGCGAACAAGTGAAGCTGGTGACAGGCTCGCCGGGCGGTACAACCATTATCTCATCGGTGGCGCAAAGCATTCTTAATACGCTGTTTTTTGATATGACAGCGGAAGAAAGTGCCAACAGTCCGCGCTTCCACCACCAGTTGTGGCCTAAAGACACCATCGCCTATCATGAAGGTTTAGATGCTGCTGTGGTTTCTGAACTTGAAGCCATGGGTTACACCATGAAGCAAAGTAACTTTGGTGATGTACATCTTATCAAGCGAACCGACAAAGGGCTGGAAGCGGCATCTGAAGCTCGCGGACGCGGAAAAGCGATGGTAGAGGAAGCGCCTCTCGACTGAGAAGGCGCTAGCAGCTGTTTGCCTTACACGGCAAACAGCTGTGATAACGATTTAAACGCCTTGAATTCCAACGCATTTCCGGCGGGATCGTGAAAGAACATGGTAGCCTGTTCACCAGGCTGCCCTTTAAACCGCACGTAGGGTTCAATAACAAACGCCGTACCCGCAGCTTGTAGCTTATCTGCCAGTTCCTGCCAGTCTTCCATATCCAGCACCACGCCAAAATGCGGCACCGGTACAGCATGACTGTCTACTGCGTTATGTTGCGGCGCAGATGGCATTTCATCAACGCAATGGGTTACCAGCTGGTGGCCGTAAAAATTCCAATCAATCCAACGTGTATCACTACGACCACGTTCGCAGCCCAGTAGCTCACCATAGAATGCGGCAGCAGCTTCCAGATCGTTCACAGGAATAGCCAGGTGAAAGGGTTGTGGCATATGAGTTCCTTATAATAATTTCTTTAACAGCCAGAGTTTCCAGCTTGAATACGGCGCATAACGTACTTTCACGTCCATCTTTGTTGAGCGGTGCATAACGCTTTTTAAATGCGAAAAAGTATCGAACCCGTACTGACCATGATAGCGCCCCATACCACTGGTTCCAACACCGCCAAACGGCAACTTCTGGTTAGCCATAAACATCATGGTATCGTTCACGCACACGCTACCCGCGCTGGTTTTTGCCAGTACGCTGGCTTCGGTTTTATCGTTTTGCGTAAATAAGTAGAGTGCCAGGGGTTTTGGCCGGGTTACCACGATGTCGCAGGCCTCAGCCATGTCCTCTACGGTGAGCACCGGCAGAATAGGACCGAAAATCTCCTGCTGCATAAGATCGCTGTCGTAAGACGGATTCAATACAATGGTGGGCGCGATTTTAAGCCTTGTCTCATCGGTTTCGCCGCCCGCCACAATTTGCATTTCATCGAGAAGTTTACTCAACCGCTGAAAGTGGCTCGCGTTTACAATTCGCCCATAGTCGATACTGTTTATCGGCGTTTTACCATACTGGTTTTCAATTTCCTGACGCAAGGCAACCACCAGTTCATCGGCCACTGATGAAGCCACCAGCACGTAATCTGGTGCAATACAGGTTTGCCCGCAGTTCATCCACTTGCCCCACACAATGCGTCGTGCGGCAATAGCAATGTCACTTTGCTCATCGACCAAACAGGGGCTCTTGCCACCAAGCTCTAATGTTACGGGCGTAAGATACTGGGCTGCAGCCGACATGACAATTTTGCCAACCACTTCACCGCCAGTATAAAAAATATGGTCCCATTTTAGGGCCAGCAGGGCCTGTGATACTTCCTTCCCGCCTTCAACAACTGCAACGGCCTGCTCATCCATATATTGCGGAATTAACTCTGCCAGCAGAGCGGAACAGGCGGGAGCCATCTCACTGGGTTTTAGCACAGCGCAGTTACCTGCTGCTAATGCGGCAATAAACGGCGCAAGAACCAGCTGCAGCGGATAATTCCACGCGCCGATAATAAGTACGGTTCCCAGCGGTTCGGGTAACAGATAGCTGCGACCGGGTTGGGCAGCTATGGGGGTTGAGACAGGACGTAGCTCAGCCCAGCTTTGAAGGTGTCTGAGCGTATGTTTAATATCAGCCAGAAGATAACCAATCTCTGATGTCCAGGCTTCAGTTTCGGATTTACCCAGATCCGCTTTCAACGCTTCAAGAATCGCGCTTTCATTTTCGCGAAGCAGTTTTTCTAGCTGTTGCAGTTGCTGTTTCCGCCAGCCGGGATCCCGTGTTTTACCGTTACGAAATGCCCTGTTAAGCTGGCTGTATGCGTTTTCAATACCCGGATCTGGCAGTCTATCGTCATTGCTCTTCGTCATGCTCTCGCTCCGCTTACCGTCTGACACCACTTTACTTCACCCGCAAAACCCGTTTCCAGTAATAATTAGCCGAAATAACAGGCGTGTTTAGCAATGAGCCGACAGAGCATAGCGCCGACAGCACGCTGCGAATCCAGGCGACCGACGTGCTGGCAAGCGGCAATGCGACGGCGGCTTGATGACAAACCTTTAGCCGACTGCACGCAACCTGTCAGAAATAGCCAGACTCACGGCGTGTTTGGCATTGAGCCGACAGAGCATAGCGCCGACAGCACGTCGGTCGCCCACGCCGCATACAACAAAGCCTGCTCGATGAGCAGGCTTTGACTATTTACATGACGTTTTTCGCTTACGCGTCGTATGGGTGACGCAGAACGATAGTCTCGTTACGATCAGGCCCTGTGGATACGATATCTACCGGAACACCGGTGATAGCTTCAAGACGAGCGATATAGTTTCGCGCTTCCTGAGGCAGCTTGTCATAATCAGTTACGCCGAACGTGGTTTCTTTCCAACCCGGCATTTCTTCATAAACAGGCGTTACCAGGTCGTAACCGTCGGCAGCCATTGGCGGTACGTCTTTCACGTTACCGTCGGCATCTTTATAACCCACACAAATTTGCAGCGTATCGAGGCCATCCAGTACGTCCAGCTTAGTCAGGCAAAAACCGGTAATGGAGTTGATTTGAACGGCACGTTTCATCGCTACGGCATCAAACCAACCTGTACGGCGCTTACGGCCGGTGGTCGCGCCAAATTCGTGACCTTTCACACCAAGGTGCTCGCCTACATCGCAATCAAGCTCGGTAGGGAAAGGACCAGAACCTACACGTGTAGTGTACGCTTTAACGATACCCAGCACGTAGTCTAGTTTCAGTGGACCGAAACCTGCACCCGTCGCTACACCACCAACAGTAGTGTTTGAAGAGGTCACGTAAGGATAGGTACCGTGGTCGATATCAAGCAGTGTACCCTGTGCACCTTCGAACATGATTGGCAAGCCAGCTTTGTGGGCTTTGTCCAGTTCGTCAGTCACATCAACAACCATCGCTTTTAAGATGTCTGCTACAGCCAGTGCTTTTTCGAGGGTTTCGTCGAAATCAACAGCAGGTTCGTTGTAGTACTGCGTCAGTGTGAAGTTGTGTACATCCAGCACTTCTTTCAGTTTGGCAGCAAAATCTTCTGCATTAAACAGGTCGCCAACGCGCAGACCACGACGAGCAACTTTATCTTCGTAAGCCGGACCAATACCACGACCTGTTGTACCAATCGCTTTCGCACCGCGCGCTTTCTCGCGGGCAACATCAAGGGCGATATGATAAGGCAGGATAAGCGGACAGGCTTCGCTGATTTTTAAACGTTCACGCACTGGAACACCGCGCTCTTCAAGCATCGTGATTTCAGTCATTAGTGCGTCCGGGCTAAGTACCACGCCGTTACCAATGATGCAGGTAACGTTATCACGCAGAATACCGGAAGGGATTAAGTGGAGGACAGTTTTTTCACCGTCAATAACCAGTGTATGACCGGCATTGTGGCCGCCCTGATAGCGAACCACGTATTTTGCGCGATCTGTTAACAGGTCAACGACCTTACCTTTACCCTCGTCACCCCATTGAGTGCCGAGTACCACAACGTTCTTTGCCATGAATCTAGTGTGTAAAAAAATTAGGCGGGGATTCTACCAAAGATCTCGCCTATTGATCATCTGTTTTATGCGCAAAAATAAGACAAGCTGGCACTTAGCCATATTATTTTTGTATAAATTAACCTAAGCTCAATGGGATAAGACCAAGAGAGTTAATTTGTAAAGCGGGGAAAATCTGCTATATCAATAGTGTAGTTCACCTTTAAAGGACTAAATCATGAGATTCCCGCTACAGGGCCACTATGCCCTGGACATTTCCGGTAATCTACTCGAAATATTTGCTACCGGCGCTTGGAATAAAGCCACTGCCGAGGCAATGACAGAAGATATGCACCGGCTTGCGCAGACAATGCGCGGTGAGCCCTGGGGGGCAATTATTGATGGACGGCGCTGGGTGTTATCTACGCCCGATTGTCAGAATGTTCTGGCTGCCGCCATCAGGAAGAATATTTCTATGGGAATGACACATTCGGCTTATGTGCTAGAGCCGGGTATGGTCAAACGCGCCCAGATCGAACGAACGCACCCGCACCTTAGAACCGAAATGGCCGATCCTGGCTACGAGCGCGCCTATTTTACCAGCTACTTTGAGGCTTTGTGTTGGCTGGAAGGCTATGGTTTCACGCCTTACCAACCCAAAAATGATAATCAGTAAAGTAAGCTGTAAACTTTTCTGCGGTATTCAGATTTCAAGCTGTCGCCATCAGGCAATGCATTCACCATATCCAGCATCAACTTTTTCGCTTCACCGAAATTCAGATCTTTTTGTAATACCGAGAAAAGCAGCGACAAGGCTTCAGCCGATTTATGTGCTTGTTGCAGTTGTACCGCCAGTTCAACTTTAACCTGCAGATTATCTGGCTCCGCTTCTACCTGAGCGGTGAGCTGCTGAATTTCCGGCGACTCTGCCGCCTGTTCTGCCAGTTCCACTTTACCCAGCATGGTCTGATAACGGCTGTCCTGATCCACCATCGTGATGGTTTCCAGCAGGGTTTTCGCCACCTCAATAGAACCCGTTTCGATTAAGCAATCAATGTACATGTACTTCGCGTTAACGTTGCTTTCGTTAAGCTCGTAAGCCTGTTTCGCAAACGGAAATGCAGCGGCATAGTTACCTTCATAAATGGCTTCACCGGCTTTTGCCAAAAACTCATCTTCCGGATTAGGCAGATACTTGCTCAGGAACTCGCGAATTTGTTCTTCGGCCTGGGGGCCTGCAAAACCGTCGACTGGCTGGCCGTCTTTAACCACCATCACAGTAGGCAGGCTGCGAATACCAAATTGCGCTGCCACTTCCTGCTGACGGTCACAGTCAACACGCGCCAGGATTAAATTATCGCGATTTTCGGAAGCGATTTTGGCGAGTATCGGCGACACCGCTTTGCTCTCTTCACTCCACTCCGCCCAGAAGTCGACCAGGACGATTTTCTCTTTGGAATCCACCAGGATCACCTGCTGAAAATTCTCCGGAGTAATATCAACTGTATTGTTCGCTACTAAATTATCCATGCGTATTTCGCCTGTTAAAACATTTGCTCAATGATATGGGTGCGCAAGTCACAAAAGCAAGACTGACAAGCTTGCTCATCGGCGTTACACTGAGATTCTTATTATCTCAAACGGTACTTGCCTTTATCTATGTTGCCGCAACTAAAAATTCTTATCATTGAAGATTCAGCAGAACTGCTGGAACAACTTGCCACCAGCATTCGCTCTACCACGGAACTGTTCGACCGCCCGGATATTGAACTCACGGTTGTTGAGGCCGACAGTGTACAAAATGCCCTGGAGGTAGTTCACAACGACGGTGATATTCAGGCTGTCGTGTTTAGCTGGGACACCGAGGTGAAAGCCTTCGAGATTGGCGAGAGCGGCAACGGTAAGGTGCAGAACAATGCCGTAGTGATTGAGGCGATCAAAAACATTCGCCCTGAACTGCCTGTCTATGTGCTGGGCGATGCCATTAAAGGCCTGGACATTGTAAACCAGACCACGGGAATGGAGTCGTTCTTTTACCGCAATGACATTATTTCCGATCCGGAGTCGATTCTTGGCTATATCATCAACGATTTTGATGACCGAAACGAAACCCCGTTCTGGACCGCCTATAAAGAGTATGTTCTGGAAGCCAACGATTCCTGGCATACGCCAGGTCACAGCGGCGGTGCGAGTTTCCGTAACTCACCGTACATCAGCGATTTTTACCGCTTCTTCGGCCGCAACGTGTTTGTCAGCGACTTGTCGGTGAGTGTGGATTCCCTGGGTTCACTGTCTGACGGCACCCATGCAATTGGCCGGGCCCAGTCGGCTTTGGCGACGACTTTTGAAGTACGCCACTCTTATTTCGTCACCAACGGCTCGTCTACGTCGAACAAAATCATTCTGCAAACCCTGCTGCGAGAAGGCGACAAAGTGATTGCCGACCGTAACTGTCACAAGTCGGTGCACTACGGCATTGTGCAGGCCCGCGCCATGCCGGTGTATCTGGACAGCGTATTTAATCCGGATTTCGGTATTTTCTCACCGCCGCGCTTGTCTCAGTTAAAAGAGCTGATTGAAGAGAACCAGGATGCCAAACTGGTTGTGCTTACCGGTTGTACCTATGACGGCCTGCTCACCGATCTGCGCCAGGTGGTTGAACTGGCCCATTCCTACGGCATTAAAGTGTTCATTGATGAAGCCTGGTTTGCTTATTCACTGTTCCACCCGCAACTGCGTCCTTATTCGGCTATTTACGCTGGGGCTGACTACGTGACACATTCAGCGCACAAAGTGGTTTCAGCGTTTTCTCAGGCCTCGTTTATTCACGTGAACGATCCGGATTTCGACGAAGACTTCTTTAAAGAAATCTACAGTATTCATACCAGTACCTCGCCGAAGTATCAGCTAATAGCCTCGTTAGACGTATGCCGTCAGCAGTTAGAAATGGAAGGCTACAAAATTATTAACGAGTTGCTGAGCAATGTGGCAGAACTGAAAGAGCAAGTTGCCCGCTTCAGCCGCATTCGCATTCTGGCAGCCAAAGATTTTGCCCAGGCGTTTGACCATTTCGAGCAGGATAACATTGGTCATGATCCGCTGAAGATCCTCATCGATGTGTCTGCGCTGTCTTATTCTAACCAGGAAATTCACCGCTTCCTGATGGATGAAGTGGGCCTGGAAATTGAGAAGTTCACCCACAGCACCATTCTGGTTCTGCTGACCCTTGGCGGTATGCGCTCGAAGATAGTGCGTTTGTACAATGCACTGAAGAAGCTGGACCAGGGCAAAGCAAGTCTGAATCGTAGCAAGAGCCGACCGGCTATCCCTTCAAGCATTCCAGCGATCAGTCTGGAAATGCTGCCTTCCACGGCCTTCTTTGGTAAGCGCGAGCCCATCCCCTGGCAGGAAAGTGCGGGTCGCATCGCGGCAGGTCTGGTAACGCCTTATCCCCCGGGTATTCCGCTGATTATTCCGGGTCAGCGTATTTTACAGGAACACATTGATTACCTTCGCTCGTTAGCTAGCCAAAAGCTCACTATTCAGGGTCTGTACGACGGTGAACTGTATGTGCAGGCGAAATCCGAGTAACAATTCTGTGAAGTCTTTATAAATAAAAACACCGCTCGATTGAGCGGTGTTTTTAGTATTTCCCTAGCAAATTACTTCGCCGGACTCACTTTCAGCAGTTTGCCATCTGGCGAGTCTGTCAGCATATAGACATACCCTTCAGGGCTTACAACCACGTCGCGAATGCGCTCTTTGCGGTCGCGGAAATATTCCGTTTGCTCACCAGGCTTACCGTTATCCATTTCGACATGGCGTAAATGGGTGAATTTTAGCGAACCGACTAATAAATCCCCTTCCCACTCAGGAAACTTGTCGCCGTGATAAAACGCCATACCGCTTGGTGCGATAGATGGGTCCCAATACAGTACAGGCTGTTCCATACCTTCCATTTCAGTTTTATCGGAAATGATTGAGCCGCTGTAATCGATACCGTAAGTGATCACCGGCCAACCGTAGTTGTTTCCTTTACCCAATAGGTTAATTTCGTCGCCGCCCTTCGGACCGTGTTCCATTTCCCACACCGCGCCAGTCTGCGGGTGAATAGTCAGGCCCTGCACGTTACGGTGGCCGTAGCTATAAACTTCAGGCGCCTTACCGTCGGTAAACGGATTATCTTCCGGCACCGAACCATCAGGCCAAATCCGCACCACTTTACCCAAATGATTATCCAGATTCTGGGCTTCTTTCATGTGTGCATAACGCTCGCCCAAACTCACGAACAGATGACCATCGGCATCGAACGTCAGTCGGCAGCCAAAATGGAAACCGTTATCCACCAGCGGATACTGGGTAAAAATGTCTTTTACGTCGGTCAGGGCATCGCCCTTGAGTACAGCGCTGCTAACACCAGTACTGCTACCACCGTCGCCTGGCTTGCTGTAACAGAAGTAAATCTTATTGTTCTCGGCAAAATTTGGATCTGCGGTTATGCCAAGCATTCCGCCCTGCCCCGATGCAACCACCTCAGGCACGTTTTTTAAAGGTGCACTCAGGCCCGCTTTTTCATCGTATAGGCGGATATTGCCCGGTCGTTCGGTGATCACCAATTTTCCGTCAGGTAAAAACACCATGCCCCAGGGATTGGTGAGCTCAGTCGTCAGCTCTTCGATTTCCAGGTCTGCTGCCTGAACTGAAAAAGCTGTGCCCAGCACAGAGGCCAGGCACAGTGAATATTTCCATGAGTTTTTCATGTATTGTTTCCGCCTTACAAAGGCAGCCTTATTGAGGTAGCGTCGCTCGTAACATCCATGCGGTTTTCTCATGTACCCGCATACGGTCTGAAACAAGGGCAACCGAAGATTCATCATCTGCGTCTTGTGCCAGTTTCAGCACACTACGACACGTTTTAACAACAGCCTCATGGCCTTGTGTCAGTAAGCGTACCATTTCAACGGCTTCAGGCACACCCTCTACCTCAGCAATCGAGCTTAGTTCGACAAACGCCTTGTAAGTACCCGGTGCGGCCACGCCCAGCGTTCTGATACGCTCTGCAATGTCATCAACTGCCGTAGCCAGCTCTGTATAGTGTTCTTCAAACATCAGGTGCAATTCGCGGAATTGCGGACCGGTTACGTTCCAATGGAAATTGTGAGTTTGCAAATACAGTGTGTAAGAGTCAGCTAATAATTTTTTTAAGCCTTCCGCAACTTCCTGACGGTCGCTTTCTGAAATACCAATATCGATTTTGCTCATTTTGATCTCCTGATCAATGCTTAAATTTGATGATGAAATTATAAATCCAGATTAGAGATTAAATCACGCCGGATTAATCGATTAGAAAGATTAAACAACTCAATCAGTGATGATGCTTACCCATTGCGTCATTGTCACCACTGTCGTCTTGAACAGGTACTTCCAGCAATTGCTGGCTGCCATCATTAAAATGCAGCGTAAGGGTAAATGATGTGCCTGGCTCAAGACCTTCTTTCAACCCCACAAGCATAATGTGCTGGCCGCCGGGCTGCAGCATGGCGTGTCCGTGCGGTTTCAGTTCAATGCCGTTTTCCAGCTCACGCATTTTCATCATGCCTTCAGACATCGTGATGGAATGAATTTCAGCGCTTGCAGCAACGGCCTCAGGCACGCTAACAGAAACCAATGTAAGCGGCTGCTGGGAATGATTCATCAAGGTAGTATACACGGCCCCGGTTTCAGCCATGGGAAAAGTAGCTCGGGCCCAGGTGTCGGTAAAGTGAATGGAATTATTGGCCGACACAGGCAAACTCAGAAGAAAAACAAAGAAACCAGCAATACCACGATATATTAACGTCACTATGCACTCCGTGCGTCATAACAAAGTTATTACATCATAGATGAAGCACGATTTTTGGCAATGTATGGAGTTTGATTTACTGCAAGGAATGCATAGATGGGGAGAGAATGGTGCCGACTGCCGGAATCGAACTGGCGACCTACTGATTACAAGTCAGTTGCTCTACCAACTGAGCTAAGTCGGCACACTCTCTAAAACTCGCTGCGAACAGCGGATGCGTATTCTAGCGATAGAAGCCCGGCTGTCAAGCTTCTATCTGTTTTAATTTACGCGCTTCTTTACCCAGCTTAGGGAAATACTCGTTTGGCACGTACTGGCACAGTGCCTCAAGTTTCTCGCCCAGCGCCTGATAAGAATCAGCAGTCACGTTGATGTGACCCATTTTACGCTTCTCACGCACGGTTTTACCGTACCAGTGCAGATGACACCCAGAAATTTTCAGCAAATCCCGGGAGAAACTACTGCAACCGATAATATTCACCATAGCACTTGGGCCACGGGCACTGGTATCACCTAGTGGTAAGCCAACTACTGCACGCAAATGGTTTTCAAACTGGCTGGTATCGCTGCCACTCATGCTCCAGTGACCAGAGTTGTGTACGCGAGGGGCCAGTTCGTTCACCAGCAGCTCTTCGCCACACTGGAACATCTCTACCGCCAGTACACCCACGTAGTTCATGCCTTCAGCCAGCACCCGGAAAATCTCTTCCGCTTTCTTCTGCAGGGCGTCTGTAACATGGGGGGCCGGTGCCACTGAAACATGCAGCTGGCCTTGGTGGTGTAGATTTTCTGCCAGCGGATACACTTTGATATCGCCGTCTTTGTCGCGCACGCCAACTAAGGAAAGCTCACGGTCGAAATTCACCATCTGCTCAACCACCAGCGGCACGGTGTTCAGGTCGAGGTTGCTCAGCGCCTGTTTGATTTCTGGTAACTGACCTTCTTCCAACAAACGCCACTGGCCGTAACCGTCGTAACCATCGCGGCTTGCCTTGATGATCAGTTTGTCGCCCAGAGCGGACACACAATCTTCCAACTCGTCAATGTAGGTTACAACCTGATGCGCGGCATTTGGCACATTCAGCGCGTCCAGCAGGCGCTTTTCGCGCACACGGTCGGCGCCCACCAGAATGGCATTCATTGAGGGGGACAGTTTTTCCGTTTTGCTGGCATCTTCCAGCAAACGCTCGGGAACATGTTCAAATTCCACCGTTAGTGCATCAGCTGACTCAATTGCCTGGGCCAGACTGGTGTCTAAAGGACGCTTACTAACAGGGTGTACCACGGTATCGTTACCGACATCTACAGCCTGCACTTCAATACCTAGCGGGCAACCCGCCAGATACATCATTTGCGCTAACTGACCTGCGCCGTATACCAATACTCTCATGCATCAAGCTCCAGATTACCGTTGCTCAGTACTGTTTCTGTTTGTGTTTTTCTAAAAGCAATAACCGCATCACGCACAGCTTCGTCTTGCAGTGCCACAACCTGCGCAGCTAACAGACCAGCGTTCGCCGCGCCCGCTTCGCCAATCGCCAGCGTGCCTACTGCAACGCCTTTCGGCATTTGTACAATAGACAGCAAAGAATCGATACCGTTTAGGGCTTTGGACTTTACCGGGCAGCCGAATACAGGTAGGTGGGTGTGAGCGGCAATCATGCCAGGCAAGTGAGCAGCACCGCCCGCTCCTGCAATAATGCAGCTGAATCCCATTTCATGGGCAGTTTCTGCGAATTCCACCAATAGGTTTGGTGTACGGTGAGCAGACACCACTTTCGCTTCGAACTCAACGCCAAAAGATTTAAGCATTTGTGCCGCATTTTGCATCGTCGGCCAGTCAGACGTAGATCCCATGACAATAGCAACTTTAGCCATCGTATGACTCCCCATGGTTTTAGACTTTGAATAGACCCCTGCCGGTTATTTTTCAGGCAGCCGGATCAGAAAGCACGCGATTTTAGCACAAAATCTGATAATACCCACTAAACCTGCGACGATAAGGGTTTAATAAATGAATCCATAAGGATATTTTATTACTATAAATAGTTATTCTGTCTTCTAAAGCAATAACCGTGGAGTTCAAATGCAATCATTAACGTTTCGTCTGCTGGAAGTATTTCAAAGTATTGTAGACCACGGTTCTATCACTGCTGCCTCTTCTGCGCTTTCACTTTCTCAGCCTACTGTATCTCTGCAATTAAAAAAGCTCAGCGGTATTGTGGGTATGCCTTTATTCGAACAAACCTACGGCCAGCTTAAAATGACCGAGGCCGGTGAAGCGGTGTATCAATGTGCTCAAGAAGTGCTGGGCTCACAATCGCGTCTTGAAAGTCAGGTTCATGCGCTTAAAGGGGTAGAAATCGGCACATTAAAACTGGCTGTAGTGACCACGGCAAAATATGTGGTTCCGCCTATCCTCAGCCCGTTTTGCAAACAGCACCCTAATATTGAAGTACGTTTTATTGTAGGTAACCGTGCGGATATTATCGATCGCATGCGCCACAATCGTGATGATGTCTATATTTTTAGTCAGCCACCGCAAGATGACAACCTGGTTTGCACGCCGTTTTTGCAAAACAAGTTGGTTGTTATTGCTCCCCCCGACTACGACGGGCCTGATAACTGTGATCTAAAAGCCCTTATGGATCATAAGTTCTTATTACGCGAATACGGTAGCGGAACACGTCGCGCGATTCAGGATTACTGTGATTCCAAAGGACTGGTATTTCCCAATTCTATGATTATCGAGAGTAACGAAGCAATTAGACTTGCCGTTACCTCCGGACTGGGACTTGCCATTTTGTCTGAACATACACTGGCACACACACCGCCAGACAGTGTGAAGGTGCTGAAGGTAAAAGACTTCCCTCTGGTGAATCACTGGCAAGCTGTAACGGTAAAACACCGTCAAATTAGTCTCGCGGCACAGGCATTTCAAAAGGCATTACTTAACGTGGAGTAAGCAAATGGCAAAAACCGGGGTTGAAGAGGTTCTCGGCGAACTCGTTTCCGACGTACAGGATTTTCTTAAACGAGACGCTTCAGCAGGTATCATTCTCATGGGCGCTACGATTCTCGCCCTGGTTATCGCCAATACCGGCCTGTATGGTCAGTACAACGATTTTCTGGCCATGAAAGTCACCGTTGCTGCCGGTAGTTTCGAAATTGATAAGCCTTTGTTGTTGTGGATTAACGACGGCCTGATGGCCATATTCTTTTTCCACGTCGGGCTGGAATTAAAACGGGCCGTGACTGAAGGCGGTCTATCAGACCCTAAAGACATTGTCCTTCCCGCCGCAGGCGCTATCGGAGGTATGGTTGTTCCGGTGGCTATTTATCTCGCTCTGACCTGGGGCGCAAAAGATGCCATGGAAGGATGGGCCATTCCCGCTGCCACGGATATCGCTTTTGCGCTTGGCATCATGGCGCTGCTGGGCAGTAAAGTACCTGCCAGCTTAAAAATATTCCTGGTTACATTGGCCATTATCGACGATATTGGCGCCATTGCCATTATCGCGCTGTTTTATACCGATAACATTTCTGTTTCGGCGCTCATTGTAGCTGCGGTTTGCATCCCTATTTTATTCTGGATGAATCGTCGCAACGTTACCGACATTCCCCCCTATGTATTGATTGGCCTGGTGTTGTGGGCGGCCATGTTGAAGTCGGGTGTTCATGCCACATTGGCCGGTGTTGTTCTGGCGGCTTTCATTCCCATGCGAGATAAAAAAGATGCGAGCTATTCACCGGTCATCCGACTGGAACATAGCCTTAACAGCAGCGTGAGTT
The DNA here is from genome assembly GCF_001757105.1 of Alteromonas confluentis. GTDB lineage: Bacteria > Pseudomonadota > Gammaproteobacteria > Enterobacterales > Alteromonadaceae > Alteromonas > Alteromonas confluentis. Next base: position 214,232 of record NZ_MDHN01000037.1, on the reverse strand, counting down.
TTGTGATCCTGCCACTTTTTGCTTTCGCAAACGCCGGGATTAATTTCGCCGAAATGGAAGCCGATGCACTCACCCACCCGGTTACCATTGGTGTGTTCTTTGGTTTGATTATTGGTAAGCAACTCGGCGTGTTTAGTTTTTCATGGCTATCGGTAAAACTTGGGTTTGCAAACTTACCCGATGATTTAGATTTTAAACACATTTATGGCTGTGCGTTGCTTTGTGGTGTGGGCTTTACCATGAGTCTGTTTATTGGTTCTTTGGCATTTGGCGGCACCGAGAAAGCTTTCGATGAGAGGTTGGGTATTCTTGCTGGTTCATTCGTTTCTGGCCTACTAGGCTACCTGGCGCTTTACTTTATGGGCAACCCCAATAAGAAATCAGCCAAAGATGTTCAGCCACCGGTGGAACCGCAATAAGTTTGGTGAACATAGGCTAAAACGTTCATCAACTCCCGGCGCTTAACCGGTTTACTTAAATAGGCATCCATACCGGCCGCCAAACAGGCGGCCTGATCTTCAGCGAACGCATTTGCCGTTAAGGCCACGATGGGAGTCGCGGACTTTTCGCTGGTCCAGCTTCTAATTTGTCGAGTCGCCTCGAAGCCATCCATTTCAGGCATCTGACAGTCCATCAACACAATATCAAATCTCAGTTGCCTCAGCGCCTTGAGTGCTTCGAGCCCATTTCTCACCCGTACACACTTCACCCGCTGACGCTTAAGCATGTCGATAACGATTTGCGCGTTAATGTCATTGTCTTCAACAACCAGAATACGCAAGCCATCTGGCAGTTGTAGCTCGGTTGCAGCAGATGGGGCGACCTCGCCTTTCACTTCGGTTAACGGCAGCACTACCGTAAAGCGAGCGCCCTCACCCGGCGTAGAATGCACCGTTATCTCGCCATCCATTAGCTCAACCAGTTTGCGCGTAATGGCCAGCCCCAACCCCGTGCCGCCATATATGCGGGTAATCGAGGAGTCAGCCTGCGCAAACTGTTCAAACACCGTTTCAATTTTATCTTCTGCGATGCCTACCCCGGTATCTTCCACCGTCAGTGTGAGGGTATTTTCATGGAAACCAACATGAAGATTTACTGACCCTTTGTCAGTGAATTTCACCGCATTGCTGAGCAGATTATTCACAATCTGACTCAGCTTGCCCATGTCACCCGACACAGCTTGTGGAAGCGGGCTGGTACAGATAAACGACGAAGACAGCCCTTTTAACTCGGCGGACGTTTGGTGCAGATGGAAGTTCGCTTCGAGCACAGCCTGAACCGAAAACTCTACGTTCTCCACCTGTAGTTTGCCAGCCTCAATTTTAGACCAGTCGAGAATGCTATCGAGGATCATCAGTAGGTTGCTGGCAGACTGAGAAATTAACGAAACGCGACGTTGAATGTCGTTGGTGAGTTCTTCATCGAGTAAGTTTTCACAAGAGCCAATAATGCCGTTCATGGGTGTGCGAATTTCATGGGACATATTCGCCAAAAACTGCGACTTCGCCACGTTGGCCGCTTCAGCTTCTCGCAGTGCCATAGCAAGATGGCGGGTTTTCTCGGTCACACGGCTCGACAGGGTTTTATTCATCCCCGCCAGTTCATCGTTGAGATGGCGCTGAGTCTCTCGGGCGGTATCCAAATCGAGATAGGCATCGAGTAGTCGTTTTTGCATGTGCTCGAATGCCGTTTCGAGGGATTTGAGCTCAACAATGGGTAGCCCTTCATGTTCACGCTGTACAAGCGATTTTTGCTTAAGATCAAAAGCCTCGAATTGCCTGACCAGATTTAACAACGGCTTATTCAGCATAATTGAAATCGCTGCCCCCGCTATTAGCCCGATAATGGCGAATATCAGCAGCAAATTCACCACCGTCACCAGAGACTCGTTAGTCAATGCGAGGAAATTTTTGTAGTTGAACAGTAACCGTACGCGCCAACCAAACTGTTGTACGTCGCTGGTCTGAACTAACCATTTTTCATTGTTGAAATGAACAAACTGCTGACAATTTTCAGCACACTGCGCTACCACCGAGCGACTTAACACATCGAGTTGCAGAGCAGATGAGGCATAAACAATATTATTTTTACTGTCTTCAACCACAATATTGAAGCCGTTAATGGTTGTCGCCTCAAATTGATCAAACGCATTGAGTGACAACGACCCTTCAACGATACCCGCCATGCCGCCTTGGGAATCTAAAACTGGGGCCGACATCGCAACGATGGGGTCGCTACCAAAACCTTTACCAAGAAATGCATTGGAGACGAAAGGACGAGGATCACGTTGTACCGCCATAAAATAAGGTCGGCCAGACACATCGACCATACCAGACGCCGCGGCCTTCTCTATTAATCCCTCTGGCCAAGCGTGGGTGATGATGCCGCGACGGTCGGCGGTGAGAAACGTGAGAAACGCACTGCGCGAGTCAGCCAAAGAAGACAGGATCTTATCCGTTTGCTGATTACCTTGTTCAAGCGGAGAAGGTAATACTGTTAACGCCTTACCGGCAAACGCAATGGCATCAAGATTGTCTTTCAGGAAATCGTTGACCTGTGATGCCATGACATTGGTGCGTTGCGTCATGTAAAGGTCGATACGATATTGCTGCCTTAACTGCTGTTGATGAATAAACGCATAACTGACGCAGAGTACCGCGAGAAAGAACAACGCACTGAAGCAGTAAGCCAAAAAATATTTGAAGTTGATATGGTTGCGAAATGCCCCCGCTGCCGATTTCATGTGCACAAAAGCAAACACCAGATGGGCACTGAGAATAGATGCTAATAAGCAAAAACAGGTTACCGATACTGCGGTAAACGCAACGTTTGGCAGTTGTTGATAAGAGAACCAGTACTCGGCAAGCAACACCAAGACTGCCGCAGGAGTGTATACGCCAATACCGATTTTGAGAGGAATGAACAGGTCGCGCTTTGGCGATGCGGCAAGCACCACAGGCAGCCCCATCACAATTAACAGCGCCGGCGTAAACGGATGAAGCACCAATAATGGTGCCAACACCAGCACGATGGCCGGCAACGCAACCGTGAAGGGTAGACTTAAAGCAATAAACGCAGCAATAGGCAATCCTGAAGCTGTCATTCCATCACTGATAAAGGGTGCAGGTAAACAATTCAGGCCAGCACCGATCACTATCAGTGCTAACCATTTTGCAATGTGAGTTAAACGCATTTACCAATGACTCTACTACTTCGTCAATGAAACCTAGTTGGCTTGATGCATGTAATCCAGTGTCATATTTGTAAGCAATTTAACACCTAATTTCATGCCCTTGTCATCAACGTAAAACTCTGGCGTGTGGTGAGCAGGCGCATCGGCTTCCGGCACATCCAGAGGTTTACCACCAACCCACAGAAACAATCCCGGTACCTGCTCCTGGTAGAAAGAAAAATCTTCCGCACCCGTCACCGCTTTTGCCAACACCGCACCGTCTTTTCCGGCAGTGCGCTGCAAGGTGGGCAGCATTTGCATGGTCAATTCAGGATCGTTATAAGTAATAGGATAGCTGTAATCCAGCGGCAGTGTTAACTCGGCTTCGGCTCCCATGCTGTCGGCGATGCCTTTCACCTTTCGCTCCATGGCTTCGTAAACATGTTCACGGGCTTTTTTATCTAACGTGCGGATGGTCCCAACCAACTCGACTTCCCTTGGAATAATATTAGAGCGGTTGCCACCATGAATGGAACCTACCGTCACTACCGCAGCATCGTCGATAAGTTTAATCTCTCGGCTAACGATGGTTTGCAGCGACATCACCATTTGCGCCGCGGTAACAATGGGATCAACACTTTTCCACGGATAAGCGCCATGGGCCTGTTTACCGTGAATAACAATTTTGAACGGGTCGACGGCGGCCATTGCACCGCCCGGCTTGTAGCTTACTTTATCAATATCAAGGCCGGCGCTGATATGCAGACCAAATACCACGTCCACATCAGGGTTCTTCAGCACACCTTCTTTCACCATCACTTCCGCGCCGCCCATCTCTCCAGGAGGTGCGCCCTCTTCAGCGGGCTGGAAAATAAACTTAATCTGACCTCGCAGCTCGTCTTTCATATCGGTAAGAATTTTTGCAGCGCCCATCAGCATAGCCATGTGAGTATCGTGGCCGCAGGCATGCATCACTGGCACTTCCTTACCGTTGTACTCCCCTTTCACTTTAGAGCGCCATGAAAGATCGTTTTCTTCTGGTACAGGTAAACCGTCCATATCGGCACGCAAAGCCACAACCGGACCAGGCTTACCACTGTCTAAAACGGCAACCACACCGGTTTTTGCAACGCCAGTTTGAACCTCAAGACCCAGCCCCTTGAGATATTTGGCCACATATTTTGCGGTATCGTACTCGCGGTTAGACAATTCAGGATGTTCATGGAAATGATGACGCCATTGAATGACATCTTTTTCGATTGCATTCGCGGCTTCGGAAACATCCGTTTTAGCGTGAGAAAATGAAGACAGTGCCAGAAGTACGGCAGCAGAGAGAAGCTGAGTTCGCATATTATTATTCCTTTTGTGTGTGGAATAACCCTATCTCAGTCAGACTTATTTTGGAAATAAAAAAAGCGGGATATCAATCCCGCTTCTTGTATTCGATTAGCTGTTGAAGTTAGCTTTTTTGGCGCTTCATCGCATCAAAGAATTCGTCGTTGGTCTTCGTCATCGACAGCTTGTTGATGAGGAATTCCATTGCGTCGATTTCTGACATTTCGTGAACAATCTTGCGCAGGATCCACATTTTCTGCAGTTCTTCCTGGCTGGTAAGTAACTCTTCACGACGAGTACCTGAACGGTTGAAGTCGATGGCAGGGAACACACGTTTCTCTGCAATCTTACGGTTCAGGTGCAGTTCCATGTTACCTGTACCTTTAAATTCTTCGTAGATCACTTCGTCCATCTTCGAACCGGTATCAATCAATGCTGTGGCAATGATGGTAAGGCTACCGCCTTCCTCAACGTTACGTGCAGCACCGAAAAAGCGCTTTGGTTTGTGCAGTGCGTTTGCATCGACACCACCAGTCAGTACTTTACCAGATGAAGGAATAACGGTGTTGTAGGCACGCGCCAAACGAGTAATCGAGTCGAGCAGGATAACAACATCCTTTTTGTGCTCTACCAGACGCTTGGCTTTCTCGATAACCATTTCAGCAACCTGTACGTGACGGCTTGCAGGTTCATCGAAGGTAGAAGCAACCACTTCACCACGCACCAGACGATGCATTTCGGTAACTTCTTCCGGACGTTCGTCAATAAGCAGAACCATCAGTTCACATTCAGGGTGATTCGCCGCAATAGATTGCGCGATGTTCTGCAGTAACAGTGTTTTACCGGCTTTAGGCGGTGCAACGATAAGGCCACGCTGGCCACGGCCAATAGGTGACGCTAAGTCCAGAACGCGGGCAGTAATATCTTCTGACGAACCATTACCACGTTCCATACGCAGACGATCGGCAGCATGCAGAGGTGTAAGGTTTTCGAAGAGGATTTTATTGCGGGAGTTTTCTGGTTTGTCGAAGTTGACTTCACGGATTTTCAGGAGGGCAAAGTAGCGTTCGCTATCTTTTGGCGGTCTGATTTTTCCTGAAATCGTATCACCGGTGCGAAGGTTAAAACGTCGAATCTGGCTCGGCGATACGTAAATATCATCCGGACCGGCAAGATAAGAGGAGTCCGCTGAACGCAGGAAGCCAAAGCCGTCCTGCAGGATTTCAAGCACACCATCACCGAAAATGTCTTCACCGCCTTTGGCGTGATTTTTCAGAATAGAAAAAATGATGTCTTGTTTTCTGGCACGAGCCATATTTTCCAGGCCCATTTCTTCGGCCAGGGCAACCAACTCGCTAATTGGTTTATTCTTAAGTTCGGTTAAATTCATGTTGGTGGGTCTTTGTGCTTGAACTTCGCTTACGGGACGTTAGTCCCTAAATTAAAAAAATTAGTTGGAATAGAGTTTGTCCGGAAGAGGACATAAGCAGAACGCTGCTCGGTATGAGCGTATGTGCAAACGTTAGCACCTTAACGAAGAAGCGTCCACTCTTTTTGCCCTAAATGTTAAAAAAACTTTAAATCTACATCTAGCGCACATTTGGTGAAAATATAGCTTAGCCTATCGCTGGAATTTCGCTATTGATATACATCATATTTACGTTGGTTGGATCAAAGCGATGCATCAGAAACAAAAAAACCTGCTACATGGTGCAGCAGGTTTTTGGTTTTCCATCTGGAAATCGCGCTTACAGATTTTCGTTCAGAAACTCGGTAAGTTGCGTTTTAGACAATGCACCTACTTTTGTTGCGGCTACATTACCGTTTTTAAACAGCAGTAAAGTAGGGATGCCGCGAATGCCATATTTTGGTGGCGTTTCATTATTTTCATCGACATTCAACTTACCAACTGTTAATTTGCCATCAAACTCGGTCGCTACTTCTTCGAGAATTGGTGCGATCATTTTACAAGGGCCACACCACTCGGCCCAGAAATCAACCAGCACAGGGCCGTCAGCATTGATTACATCTGCTTCAAACTTGTCGTCAGTTAACTTGATAATTTTGTCGCTCATTCTTTTCTCCAATATTTGGTCTGCTGCTGATTTGTCTCAGCTTTACCATTAGTGTTATAAGAAACTGTTTTTTAATGCAAGCACAGATAAGCTATAAGCTATGCAAACAACACATTTAACCGAAACACATTTTTCCGACTTGCCCATCAATACCAAAGTTGTTGAGGCATTGAAGTCAGCAAATTTCACGCATTGTACGCCTATTCAGGCTCTTGCATTGCCCCCCCTTCTTGAAGGTATGGACATAGCTGGTCAGGCGCAAACCGGGACCGGCAAAACAATGGCATTTCTTGTCGCAACTTTCCACCATCTGCTGGAAAAAGCGCAAAACGACGCCAATAGTCAAGCTGGCCCACGAGCTATTATTATGGCTCCTACCCGTGAACTTGCGGTTCAGATCTATAATGATGCCAAGCCGCTCAGTGAGCACTCCGGACTTTCACTTGGCCTCATTTATGGGGGCGAAGGATATGAAAGTCAACGTGAATCACTGCAAGAAGGGGTAGATATTATTATCGGTACGACAGGGCGCATCCTCGACTACTACAAACAGGGCGTGTTCACCCTCGATAATATCCAGGCCGCAGTACTTGATGAAGCCGACCGCATGTTCGACCTTGGCTTTATTAAAGATATCCGCTTCTTATTCCGCAGAATGCCTGCCGCCACAAAGCGTTTGAGTATGCTGTTCTCTGCCACGCTGAGCTACCGTGTTCAGGAATTGGCGTATGAGCACATGAACAATCCCACCCATGTGCAAGTTGAGCCAGAGCGCAAAACAGCCACCCGGGTTTCTGAAGAATTGTTCTACCCGTCAGACGAAGACAAAATGTTGCTGCTGCTCACGCTTTTAGAAGAAGAATGGCCAGATAAAGCCATTGTTTTTGCTAATACGAAAAGTGGCTGTGAGCGGGTAAACGACTGGCTGGCTGCTGATGGCCATCGTGTTGGTCTGTTAAGCGGCGATGTACCGCAGAAGAAGCGTCTGTCTATTCTGGAAGATTTTACCAAGAATAACCTCGACATTCTGGTTGCAACTGACGTTGCTGCCCGTGGTCTGCACATCGATAAAGTAACTCACGTGTTCAACTACGATTTACCAGACGATGCGGAAGATTATGTTCACCGTATTGGCCGTACAGGACGTGCAGGCGCCAGCGGCGCTGCGATCAGTTTTGCTTGTGAAAAGTACGCGCAGAATCTGCCTGCCATCGAAGCATACATCGAGCATGCTATTCCGGTCACTGAATTCGACCGTACTGCATTGCTAGACGATGTCACCACGCCGAAGCCTCGTCGCCGACGCAATCCGGGCAACCGCAACAACTCCCGTAGAGGCAATAACCGCCGCGGTGGGAACAACAGCGGTAATTATAAAAAATCTTCGAACTAAGTGTTTATGCAGCCAGAACTTCAACACGATACTACGGTCGACGGCGAGTATTATGCCGCTGTTGATTTAGGCTCAAACAGCTTCCACATGGTGGTGGTGCATGTCGTTAACGGCAGTGTGCAGATCATCGGAAAAGTGAAGCAGAAGGTGAGACTGGCTGCTGGTCTTAATGACCAAATGGAGCTGGATGACGTTAGCATGGAACGGGGCTGGCAATGCTTACAGACCTTTGCAGAACGCCTCCAGGACATCCCTCGCTCGAATATTCGCGTTGTCGCCACCGCTACCTTGCGACTGGCCGTAAACGCCGCCGACTTCATCCTCAAAGCCGAAGAAATTCTCGGCCACAAGCTGGAAGTGATCAGTGGAGAAGAAGAAGCCCGGCAGATTTATTTGGGCGTGGCATACACCTCTGCAAATCAGGGCAATTCCCTGGTTATTGATATTGGCGGCGCCAGTACTGAAATTATCATCGGCAATGACATGCATCCTATTCATCTAGTGAGTCTGGATATGGGCTGTGTCACCTTCATGGAACGTTACTTTCCAAAGGGTGCAATTACGGCTGAAAATTTCGAAAAAGCGCAATACGAAGCAAACAAGCTGCTTGATACGGCAGCAGATACCTTCCTGTGTTTCGACTGGCATAATTGTTTAGGCGCTTCGGGGACCCCCCAGGCGATCACCGAAATTCTGGTGGCCCAGGGCATCAGTGACGCCATTCGTTTGGATTATCTCTACGACCTTCGCCAGCAATGCATTGATTGCCAACACATCGACTCCCTTACCATCAAGGGCCTGGAAGATTCTCGTAAGCCTATTTTCCCCAGCGGCCTGGCAATACTGATCACGCTGTTCGAACGCTTGAAAATTCGTGATATGAACATTTCCGGCGGCGCACTGCGGGAAGGTTTAATTTACGGGATGTTGGATAATCTGCAGGAAAACGACCGTCGCAGCCAAACCCTTAACAGCACCATGAAGCGATATCATATCGATCGCCATCATGCTGAGGCGGTGCGCGGGTTAGCCCTTCGCTTGTGCCATCAGTTGTGTGCCCAAACCAGTTTGTGTCACCTGGATACCGAAGCCGTACTGGGTGCGGCAGCAACGTTGCACGAAATTGGCCTGCACATCGAATTCAAAAAGCACCATGAACATGGTGCCTATATTCTTTCTTACATCGATTTACCCGGCTATACCAAACTTCAGCGGGTTGCTATTCGTGACTTGGTGAAATGCCACCGTCTGGCTATCAAATCAGAGACATTTACACACTACCACGAAGAGGTTCGCCCTATGCTAGAAGGGCTGCTGAGGGTGTTACGAATTGCGGTCGTGCTGTGTCTGCGCCGTCAGAATAAACACATTCCGGAAGTAGAGCTAAAAGTGACAGAAGATAGCTGGACCCTGCTGTTTCCAGATGGCTGGTTAGCGGCGCATCCGTTAATCAACGCGGAACTGGCCAATGAAGTGTGGCTACAGCACCGCGCTGGCTGGAAGTTAATTTGTAAGTAAAGGCGGGCGCCTTTACTTACTTTCCAGTTTATTTATTTTGTAATAGCTTTGCCGCTTGCGGCGCAAAGTAAGTCAGAATCCCGTCTGCACCGGCACGTTTAAACGCCAACAACGATTCCAAAATAACCTGTTCTTCGTTTAACCAACCATTGGCAAATGCCGCCTGATGCATGGCGTACTCACCACTTACCTGATAAGCAAAAGTAGGCACGTTAAACTCGTCCTTACAGCGACGCACAATGTCGAGGTATGGCATACCGGGCTTCACCATGACCATGTCAGCCCCTTCCTGCAAATCCATCGCGATTTCATGCAAGGCTTCGTCGCTGTTGGCCGGGTCCATCTGATAAGTTTTCTTATTACCACCCTTGATATTTGCAGCAGAACCCACCGCATCTCTAAACGGCCCATAATACGCAGACGCATATTTTGCTGAGTACGCCATAATGCAGGTATTGTGATAGCCATTCTCCTCCAGAGCGGCACGTATAGCGCCGATTCGGCCATCCATCATGTCAGAGGGTGCAATCATGTCTGCACCCGCCTCAGCGTGCGACAGTGCTTGTTTTACTAACACATCAACGGTGATATCGTTAATCACGTAACCAGCATCGTCGATAATGCCGTCCTGACCGTGCACAGTGAACGGATCGAGTGCAACGTCAGACATCAGCATTAACTGAGGAAACGCTTTTTTCAGCGCGCGCATGGCTTGTTGAGCAAGTCCTTCGGGATTAAATGCCTCACTGGCACACTCCGTTTTCAATTCCATAGGTGTTACCGGAAACAATGCCAGCGCAGGAATGCCCAACGCCACCCACTCTTCTGCCTGTTCAACCAGCAAATCAATAGACAAACGATCGACGCCCGGCATGGATGGTACGGCTTCTCGTTGGCCTTCGCCCGGTAACACAAAAACCGGGTAAATAAGATCGTGAACAGTGAGTTGGTTCTCTGCAACCATATCCCGTAACGCGTCCTGACTTCTTAGTCGGCGCATTCTCTTTGCCGGGAAAGGTGAAAATGTCATGATTGTTCTCCAATATATGATTCAGCGACCACCTGATTACGGCCATTCTCTTTGGCCTGATAAAGCAGATCGTCAGCGTACTTCAGCAATTCAAGTTCCTGCGCCTCGCGCTCGATGATTGCACTTGCCACACCGGCACTCACCGTAATGGGAATGGCTTCCCCTTCAACATAAACCGGTTTTTCGGCAACCAGTATGCGCATGGTTTCAATAACCTGACGGGCACCTTCAGAATCGGTGTTTGGCAGAATAATGCCGAATTCCTCGCCGCCATAGCGGCACACATCATCCGACGAACGCCGCAATGCTGATTGCAGCAGGTTCGCCACGTGACAAATACACGCATCACCGGCAGCGTGCCCGTGGCGGTCATTAATGGCTTTGAAGTGGTCGATGTCAATCATAGCGAGACTGAGCACCGTTTGTTCACGACGACTGCGTCGCCCTTCAGCGATAAGTCGCTTATCAAACTGCCTGCGATTACGAATGCCAGTGAGAGAATCGATACTGTTTAGTCGCTCCAGTTCCTGGTTCGCTTCGGAGAGTTCCCGTAATGCGATTTCAAGTTCAAGGGTGCGCTCTTGCACCTTGTATTCTAATTCGTCAGCGTACTGCTGCTGTATGGCAACCAAGTCTTCCTGCGCCTGCGCAGAAACTTTCTGCTGCTCAAATAAACTTTGCTGAGAAAAATCGGCCTGCTCTCTTTGTATTCGGTAGCTGATAGCCACGATGAATGTCAGTAGCAGGGTTTCTACTAACGCCCCTAACATTAACAGATAATTGGATAACACCGGGGCACTAAAAAGGCCCAGATTATCGAGACTCGCGGAGAAGCCGCTGACCAATAATATGCCCCATGCGAATGAATAATAGCGTGCAATGATATTACCCTGACGGGTGAGTGAAATTCCCACCACAAAGATGAACGTTACCACCACCGCCAGCATCACCAGGAATACCTTTATGAGATAGGTATAGGGCAAGATCAGGCTAATGAATATATTCAGGCCAAACAGTGCACCCATTATCTTTAACGCTCTGTCCATCCAACCGGAGTAGTCTTTCACATTCATTAGCAGTCGGGAAAACAGAATCGCGAACATGATGGCGGCATTAGCAAAAATCGCCACGGCCCGTTGTTCAAACCATTCCCAGTGTGGCCACAAGTAAGCAAACGCTTGACCATTTAGTGCCGCCAGCGTCAGCGATAACGACACCACGTAACAGGTGTACAGTAAAAATGGTGCGCTGCGGGTAGTCAGAAACAGGAAGAAATTAGTCGCGCCGATGGCCAGCAAGATACCGTAAAAGCAACCTAACAGGTGGCTCAGCATTGAGGTATGTTCAATAAACTCTGTTTTGTGCCACAGCCTGACCGGTAAACGCAGTACGCCAGACGTTCTGACTTCAAGATACACGGTGAGCGCATCGTAGCCATTTGGTACTGGAAACAGCAGGCTCGGATGCTGAATCACCCACTCATCGAAGGGCAGCGCATCACCGCCATCAAGTTCGAGTACGGTGACACCGGTTTGCGGCTCTTCGTAGCGCACCGTAAGATGATCGATCAACGGATAGGCCACTTCCAGCAGCATGCCTTCAGAATCGGCCTGTAAGTCACTCAACGTAAAGCGAAATTGGTGGGGGCGATTATCCATGCCCAGATTGACGGGATTCGCTAACGGCGTCCACTCTGCATCAACACCGGGTTCATAGGGGGTCGTTGTGGTGTAGACGAGGTTTTCGATACGCGATTGCTGCGCATCAACATTGGTAAAGGGTTTTACAACAACTAAAAACAGAACAACAACGACCAGCGTTATAGCGATAAGCCACGCGTCATTACGGCGGTTCGTTCCCACGTCTATCTGCATTCGATTTATTACCCGGCTATATTAAACAACCTGCAAGTATTAGCATAACTGGTTTGAGCAATGTCTTCAGCGCTAATTTCCAGCAAATCAGATAAGTAACAGCCAATTGACGGCAGAAAAGCGGGCTCATTATTTCGTGCCCGAGGACGATGATGTTTTGGAAACAGGTACGGCGCGTCAGTTTCTACAATTAATTTTTCCAGCGGCAGTGATTTCACCGCTTCGCGAAGCGCCTCTCCGCGTTTCGGGTCACAAACCCAGCCGGTAATGCCGATATGAAGTCCACGTTGTAAATAGGCCTGCATGTCTGTGGTTTGCCCGGTAAAGCAGTGCGCGATTCCCTTTACCCCAGCCGCATCTTCATCCAAACACCTAAGCTGAAGAGCATGGGCGTCTCTTTCGTGAAGATAAACGGGCATTTGATGCTTTACAGCAATCTGTAACTGCCTGCGGAAAACCCGTTCTTGCACGTCTCTAGGTGAAAAATCGCGATTGAAATCGAGCCCGCATTCGCCAACGGCCACAACACCTTCACCACCAAGATAATCTTCTAGCCTGACAAAATCATCGTCCGTCATTACCTTCGCGTTATGTGGGTGACAACCAATGGTATAAACAACATGTTCAGGGAAACGGATATGCAACGCACGGGCTGCGTCCCACTCGGCGGGTTCGGTGGTAATTGCACAGAGTTTATCAACGCCAGCGTCAACAGAACGAGCGATCACCTCTTCAGCGTTGAATCGCCCATCGAGCAGATTCACGCCAGCGTCGAACCACTTCACGTTACTTAATTCGGCGAACGTTTACGCGGCCACTTCGGCCCTCTTTAGTGAGGTAAAACGCGTTCATAAAGCCACGCTCAATGGTGATGCCATCGCCAACTTTCATTTTATAGTTCGCTGATTCACCGTTTTGACGCCATACCATGCCGTTATCCAACGTAATGATGAAATCACCTCGCGGCGAGCTAGACACTTCGGTCACAGTGGCAGACATGGATTTTTGCAAACTTTCGGTATTCATTTCCATGCCGAATGTTGGGCCTTGCTGCGGCGCACTGGCAGCTTGCGTGTTGCTGCTAGCGGGGGCACTTGTAGCCGCCACAACCGGAGCCTGAGCTGGCCTTGCGTTAGCCACATCGTCGACGGACTGGTCAGCACCAGCAAAAATGTTCATTGACTCTGCTACGTTGTCAAAGCAGATCAAACGTTTCAGATCATTACTTTCATTGCGACATTCCTGCATGGCTTCAACAACAGTTTCAGCCTGAGAAGCAGACGATACGATGGTCAGTAATACGGCGCCAGCAATGCGGACGGTGTTTTTCATTGTTATTCCTTATTCTGTCATCAAAATATTAGGCGTTTTGCTTGCGAAACTTATGCTGAGCCAGAGGTGCTTTCTTCTTCGTCATCTTCATCGCGGTCAGCTTTGCCCGCATAGAACGCGCCGAAAATTACGCCCACCTCAAACAAGATCCACATTGGAATAGCCAGTAACGTTTGAGAAATGACATCGGGCGGCGTGAGTAACATACCCACCACGAACGCAGCAACGACCACATAAGGACGTTTCTCTCGTAAGGTTTTGGCATCAGTAACGCCCGTCCAGCACAGTAAAATAATGGCAATAGGGATCTCAAACGACACCCCAAATGCAAAGAATAATTTTAGTACGAAGTTCAGGTAACTGGAGATATCTGTACTCACAGTCACCCCTTCAGGGGCCACGCTGTTAAAGAATGCAAAGGCAATGGGGAATACGACGAAATAGGCAAACGCCATACCGGCATAAAACAACATCGTGCTGGAAAACAACAAGGGGGCCACTAACCGCTTTTCATTTTTGTACAACCCCGGTGCCACAAATGCCCAGACTTGATACAACACATAAGGGATAGCAATGAAAAACGACAGCACCAAGGTGAGCTTAAACGGTGCGAAAAACGGTGATGCTACATCCGTTGCAATCATCGAAGCGTTTTCCGGCATGGTTGCCAGAAGAGGATCGGCTAACAGACGGTAGAGATCCTGGGCAAAATAAGCCAGACAAAGAAACACCAACAAGACACTTGCCAGTGCGCGCAATACGCGACTACGCAGCTCTATGAGGTGCGAAATGAGAGAGTTAGCGTCAGACATTTACTTCTTTTTATAAGGTTCCTGCACGGACTTAGCAGCGTCTTTAAGTTCATCAACGCTTTCTTTCAGTTCCGGCGATAAATCTTTCAGGCCCTGTTGCTCAGCCTTTTTCAGATTTTCATGCAGTTCATGGACACGTAACTGATGCTCAACTTCCTGTTTAAAGCCGGTTGCCATGTTACGTACGCTTCGTACACTTTTGATGGTGGAGCGCATTGCACCAGGAAGCCGCTCAGGCCCCAGTATCAGGAGCGCCAACACTCCAATCACCAGTAGTTCCCAAAAGCCAATGTCAAACATTAGGATTTTTCTTTAACGTCTGCCTTGGTTTCTGCTTGCACAGACTTCGCGTCAGTTTTTTCTTCTACGCGCTTTTCCTGTGTAAAGTCAGCATCAGATTCTTCGTCTGTCACTGCCTTTTTAAAACCTTTTACGGCACCGCCAAGATCAGAACCGATACTCTTTAAACGCTTGGTACCAAATAACAGAACAACAATTACTAAAACAATCAGCAACTGCCAAATACTAATTCCACCCATAAAAATCTCCTTTACATCAAGGCGTACAGTATGCCACCGCAATAAGAACCTTTCACGACATTATTTTCAATTGTGAGGTGAACCGTTTCATCTTTACGTTTTTATACCTACAGCAAACAAATTAATCCCTTACAAAGCTTTGACGGCAAGCACTTTTCGCTTCATGCTTAAATTACAGGGATAACAACAGAGACAATTTATGTCGTGTTTAGTTCTGCTTGTAGGAACTACAATGGCAAGCGTAAGCGCCACTGATGTTGAGCGACCCGACACCGCATCAACCTCTCAGGCTGACGTACAAGACGAGCAATTATGGATAGATGACTGGCAGCAAAAGCTCACGTCTTCAATGGATTATACCGCCGGACAGCTCGACAGCTTCTTCGCGCTCGAAGGTAACGACGCGTATAAAGATGCCAGGGCATCTGGCAGGGTCAGTCTTGGCTGGGAACCTCGCTCCAGACAGCTTGACGATATGGAGTTACGTTTTCGCGTACGGGTAAAACTGCCGGCATTACAGGATCGGGTAGACCTGGTTCTCAGTGATAACGAAGATACCGATAACGAAACCACCATCAGAGCAGCCCGCGACCCGATTCAGCGCAATCGCGACAATACCACTATCGCCTTACGCTACCGCACCAGTGACAATTCCAGAATGTCATACCGTCTTGGTACTGGCAGACGGGGGCAAATTTATGCCAAGGCCCGTTATCAAGACGTGGCACCCATCAATGACAATTTGGGTCTGTTTTACGATGCAGAAACCTATTATTACAACCGTGATCAACTCGGTGCTGAGATTGGCGCAACCTTTCAGTACTTAAGCGATGAAGATCACGTCTTTCGTTTCAACAACCGCTATTACTATCGTGACGAACATCACGAATGGCTGTGGCGGCATGAACTCCAATACTTGCAACCGCTCACCACACAATCTGCCGCCATTTACACTTTGTTCACTGAAGGTATGAAAAGGCCTGACGACGAACTTAAAGAAGTGTACGCCAGCTTCAAATACCGCACTAACCCAACACGGGATTGGCTTTTCTATGAAATCGAGCCCTTTGTGTTATGGCTCAGAGATGAAGATTTTAAACCATCCTGGGGGTTGGCTATGCGCGTAGAAGTTTATTATGGACGTGGCACCTAAACGCCAGGTATAAAAAAACCGGCTTTAGAAAGCCGGTTTTCATCTGCTGTGAAGCTGGTTTTATGGTCTTAACGCACGTTCACCACGAGCCAGACCGCATACGCCAGTACGTGAAGATTCAATGATCTCTGCACATTCCGCCATGGTCGACGCAAATGCATCTAACTTGTCGGAGGTACCAGTCAGTTCGATAGTGTAGTTGCTGCCGTTCACATCAATAATGCTGCCACGGAAGATGTCGCTGGTGCGCTTCACTTCTGCACGGATGGCATCGGTGCGGGTAGCGACCTTAATCAGCATCAGTTCGCGCTCAACGTGCGCGCCGTCTGTTAAAT
This sequence comes from Alteromonas confluentis, assembly GCF_001757105.1. Classification (GTDB taxonomy): domain Bacteria; phylum Pseudomonadota; class Gammaproteobacteria; order Enterobacterales; family Alteromonadaceae; genus Alteromonas; species Alteromonas confluentis. The sequence continues at coordinate 197,664 of NZ_MDHN01000037.1, read as the reverse complement.
CGACAACTTTAAGCACATCAATAAGCTTGTTTACCTGCTTAGTAATTTGCTCAATAACCTTATCATCACCGTGGGTCATGATAGTCAAACGTGACAGGCTTGGGTCATCAGTAGGCGCTACACACAGCGAATCTACATTATAACCACGTTGAGAGAAAACACCCACGATACGTGACAGTGCGCCCGGCGCGTTTTCCATAAGTACAGATATAATTCTTTTCATTAGGTTCGCTCCGTTTTGCTCAGGCGCATGTCGTCCATGGCTCCGAATTTAACCTGCATCGGATAGACGTGCTCGTTCTGGTCTACTGCAATGTCCATGAATACCAGTCTGTCGGTATAGCTGAAACATTTTTCCATCGCGGCGTCGAGTTCATCGAGGCGATCCACTTTAATACCCACGTGACCGTAAGCTTCTGCCAACTTCACGAAGTCCGGCATTGAATCCATGTAAGAATGTGAGTGGCGACCTTTATAAATCATGTCCTGCCACTGACGAACCATACCCAGTGCGCGGTTGTTCAGAGAAATAATCTTAACTGGCAGGTTGTACTGCAAACAGGTGGCAAGCTCCTGAATATTCATCTGAATACTACCGTCGCCGGTAACACAAACAGACACGGCATCAGGATGCGCAAACTGTACGCCCATGGCAGCAGGTAAACCAAAGCCCATGGTGCCCAAACCGCCAGAATTGATCCACTGACGAGGCTTCTTGTACGGATAGTACAGCGCAGCAAACATCTGGTGCTGGCCAACGTCTGAGCTCACATAAGCGTCACCATTGGTGTGCTTATACAGCGCTTCAATAACCTTCTGTGGTTTGATTACCGTATCGCCCTGCTCGAACTTCAGACATTCGCGCTTGCGCCACTGAGTAATTTGCTGCCACCAGTCGCTGAGCTTCTCTTTCTGACCAGAGAAATCATTCTCAGCCAGTTGCTCAAGGATTTGATCTAACACTTTATCTACGCTGCCAACCACCGGAATGTGTGCATTCACGGTTTTAGAAATCGACGCAGGGTCGATATCAACGTGAATAATTTCAGCGTGAGGACAGAACTTAGAAACGTTGTTTGTTACGCGGTCGTCAAAACGCGCACCCAGCGCAATAATGCAGTCTGAGTTGTGCATGGTTTTGTTGGCTTCCAGCGTACCGTGCATGCCCAGCATACCCACGAATTGTTCGTGTGTGCCTGGCATGGCGCCCAAACCCATTAAGGTACAGGTGACCGGTGCATTCAGCTTTTCAGCCAGTTCAATTACTTTACCAGACGCGTCACAGGCAACAGCACCGCCGCCTACGTACATCACTGGACGCTCAGCTTTCAGCATCGACGCGACAGCTTTCTTAATTTGCTTCATATGACCCTTTTCAGTTGGGTTATATGAACGCATTGCAACGGATTCAGGGAAAACATACGGATGTGATTCCTGAACGTTAACGATATCTTTTGGTAAATCCACTACAACCGGACCCGGACGGCCAGAATTAGCGATGTAGTAAGCCTTAGCGATGGCTTCAGGGATATCTACGGCACGTTTAACCAGAAAACTGTGCTTAACAATTGGGCGCGAGCAACCCACCATGTCAGTTTCCTGGAAGGCGTCTTCACCAATCAGTGAAGAAGGCACCTGGCCAGATAACACAACCATCGGAATAGAATCCATGTAGGCTGTGGCAATACCGGTAATGGTATTCGTTGCACCTGGACCCGAAGTGACGAGGACTGTGCCGGTTTTGCCAGTTGAACGTGCATAACCATCCGCCATGTGGGCGGCCGCCTGTTCGTGACGTACGAGGACATGCTTGACACTATCCTGCGCAAACAGCGCATCATAAATGTCGAGTACGGCACCACCGGGGTAACCGAATACATGTGTGACTCCCACATCTTTTAGCGCTTCAACCACCATGGCAGCGCCTGACATCATTTTCACAGTCAAATCTCCTGTTTTATTGGATTTGTGTCTCGAAACCTTTCTTAAATTTTGTGCGGATTATACCGTAGCGCGGACTATAACGAAGGAGTTAGAAAGATTAAACAAAAAAATCGACAAAAGTGAGATATGTATCCCAATATATAGAATAAATAGGATGAATATCCGCAAATAGGTTAAATTGCGGCCGAATATAGGATATGAAGCCGCATTTTTAGCAATTAATCGTCATCAATGACGATATCGTCGTCATTCGACGAATTATTATCATCATCCGAATCAACCAAAGCGAGTTTCTTGGAGCCATAAATAGAAGCGGCTTTTGGACGGTTAATTCGTTTCTGATATTTCAGCCAGACTTTCTCTTCTGAAGATTCTGGCTCTACCTGACCATGCGCCACTGCAATATAACGCATATCTTGATCGGTTTCCGGCGCAATTTTGCCATCAACCAGTGCGGCGATCACACTACCACTTTCGGACAGAATTTTCGCTTCTTTTATCGAAAAATCGCCCGAGCGCGCAAAACCATACGGATAATTTCTTTTGTCCATAAATGGCTTCTTCACCAGACTTTCACGAGATTCGTTGGTCATAATAAAACCTGTTTGAAAATTTGCTTAACGATGTCGACTACCTGCTTTTCAGCGGGTGTGAAAAACTACAATAAAAAATGCGTGAACACGCTACACAAGAAATAGATTTTATAGCCACAGATGTCAAACAAAAAAAGCGGCAAAAGCCGCTTTTAGGAATATCTTCATTTAACTGTCATTTTTTGTGCGGGATCCAGGCCCAGCACATCTCACAAATCACCGGTTCGATGCCATTTTCGTCAGTCACTTTAACCGCAACCATCACCTCCCCCTTCTCTTGCGAGTGCATGAGTGCAATTTGTTCATCAGTAAGCATCGCTTCTGCCTGCATATCACCTTGCGCTCGCTTAACGTATTGGAGGTTCATCGATTTGATTAGCGGCAGCTTATCACCGGGTAAGTTAACGCCAACAATAAAGCCCGTTGCCGATTCGGCTAGCAATGCCATAGCAGCCGCATGAACACTGCCAATATGGTTTTGGACTTTTTTGCGATTTTTAATATTAAAGGTGACCGATTTGAGATCAGAGCCAAGAATGTCGAGCTTCGCCGTGCCGGCCAATTTAACTTTGTGGCGGAACATGGTGGTCATTAGCCAACGACTAACGCCGGCAGGAAAGCGGTTGGCTTTTAAAGCAAATTCACGGAGGGCATTTTTTCTCATAGTTCTGACTTCACGATCTGGTTAGACCAGTAAGGCTACATGAAGTCAGAACAAAATCAAGTCATCCGACCAGATGAACCTGTTCAGAGAAATTGCCGATTAGGAGCCGAAAATAACAACCAACAGTGCGACCACTGCGCCGATACCCGCAATCTTAAGCCCTTCTTTAAACACCGGCACTTTTGGTAGAAACATCAGAAACGCCGACACAACAAAGAACAACAGACCTAAGCCAAAGAAAATATTAAGTAAAAACAGCGGACTATTAGTGGTGGCTTTGTGCAATTTCACCAGCTTACTAAGCACTAACGGATAATCTTTCTTAGTGACTTCGGCGTTACCGGTTTGCTTATCGTAATAACCACCCGGAAACTCAATACGGTCTGGTGTCTCAGCGGCGACGCGGAAGCCCTTCATTCGCAATTGCTGACCCAGCGCATCACCGTTCAGGCCCGAGGCCAACTGATGCTGCTCGGTTTGTTCGTATTTGAGGAAATCTGTGGTGCGAAATATCAGCAGTACACCACTGACGGCGTAAATAAACATGATACCTGCCAGGAAAAATCCTAACCAACGGTGATATTTGCGAAACGCGTTATGAAACTTCATCGATGCCATAGTATTGTTCTCTCAAAGGGTCAGCTGCAATGCTGCCATCGTTGTTATTGTGAGTTCGCCAGACTGGTCTGGGCCAGCGCTTATCGTTGTGTAACGACATAAAAAAAGGACCTGACAGGTCCCGGTGATACGCGCGACTTCATTTATATTAATCTAATTGCATGTCTGAACCCAGCACAAAAACGCGATATACAGACCGGTGATAACAACAGAAACATGTCAATAGCGTAAAAGCCAACTGGATAATGCAGTGTAACTTCGATGAATTTTAAGAGGTATTACAAAAGAGAGATTGGAGCGGGAAACGAGATTCGAACTCGCGACCCCGACCTTGGCAAGGTCGTGCTCTACCAACTGAGCTATTCCCGCATACTTACTGGGTGTGTGACTAAGTAGGTAGTTTGTAGTCATCACGACTTGCCGGAGATTGGCAATCACTTCGTGACGAGGTACATGCTCTACCAACTGAGCTATTCCCGCGTAAAGATTGGTACGACTGAAGGAGAATTTGGAGCGGGAAACGAGATTCGAACTCGCGACCCCGACCTTGGCAAGGTCGTGCTCTACCAACTGAGCTATTCCCGCATAACAAATTTTCAGTCAACTTTCGGTAAGAGGCTGTGCCCTTCTCGAAAGTGGTGCGCATTTTACAAAAATATTGGCAATGCGCAACACCTATTTTGATTTTTTTTGCAGAAAGTGGATTGTTTGCTTAAATAGCAAACACCTTTTCCCGATAGTACTGCAATTCCGCGATAGACTCACGAATATCGTCGAGTGCCAGATGCACGCCTTTTTTAGTAAATCCGTCGAGTAGTTCTGGCTGCCAGCGTTTTACCAGTTCTTTAATTGTGCTCACGTCGATGCTGCGATAATGGAAGTACTCTTCCAACTCCGGCATATACTTCACCATAAAGCGGCGATCCTGACCAATGGTGTTGCCGCATAGGGGCGATTTACCCGCATCAACGTACTCACCCAAGAAAGCAATAGTCTGGCGAGCAGCTTCCGCTTCGCCCACAGAACTGGCGCGGCAGCGTTCGGTTAACCCACTGTTACCGTGTACCCGTGTACACCACTCATCCATACCATCTAAGATCGCGTCTGGTTGATGAACAGCGATAACCGGGCCTTCGGCCAGAACGTTTAATTGCGCGTCGGTTACAATAGTGGCAATTTCCAGCACTTTACAGGTTTCCGGGTCGAGTCCTGTCATCTCCATATCAATCCACACCAGATTGGTATCGCTTTTTGTCATTCTAGTTTCCTCGTCTTTAACATGGCACAGTGGCCAGACACACGGTATCATTGGCCAAGTATACGTTAACTTTGCAGGAAATCGTGGCAAAAAAACCGAAACTGACACAACGGCAGAAGCGACAGGTTGCAGCCAACCGCGCCCGCCGTCTAAATGAAAAGGGCGGCAATCAGAAAAACGCGATTGATGCCAGTAAACTGATCCCCGGTCGGGTTGTTGGTCGCTTTGGTAAGCATGCCGATGTTGAAGATCAACAAGGTAATGTTTCCCGCTGCCATATCCGCCGTACCATCGAGTCCGTGGTTTGCGGTGACGATGTTCTGTTTGACGCTGGTGACGATAACGACAGCGGTGTTAGCGGCGTTATCGAAATTGTACAGGACCGTCGTTCCGTACTCACACGTCCCGATTATTATGATGGCGTGAAACCCATTGCTGCGAATATTGATCAGATCATTGTTGTCAGTGCGGTAAAACCAGAACTGTCGACGAACATCATCGACCGCTATCTGGTGGCCTGTGAAGAAATTGGCATTCCACCTATCCTTATCCTGAACAAAATCGAATTGCTCAGCGATGAAGAATTTGAAAGTGTGAAAGCCCAGCTCGCGGTTTACGAAGAACTTGGCTACTCGCTTATTTATACCAGTTGTAAGCGCAGTGATGGCCTCGATGATCTTAAAGCATGCCTGAACGACAAAGTCAGCGTGTTTGTAGGTCAGTCCGGTGTAGGTAAGTCGAGCATCATTAACCAGGTATTGCCTGATGCCGATGAACTGGTCGGCGAAATCTCCGATAACTCCGGCTTAGGTCAGCACACCACAACAGCGGCAAAGCTTCTGCACTTCCCTGAAGGTGGCGACCTCATCGACTCGCCGGGCGTTCGGGAATTCAGCTTATGGCATATGCCTGTAGAACAAATCACTTGGGGCTTTGTGGAATTCCGCGACTATCTGGGTGGCTGTAAATTTCGTGACTGCAAGCACATGAACGATCCTGGCTGTCTCATTCGCGAAGCTGTGGAAGAAGGCAAAATCAGCACCGCACGCTTCGACAGCTATCATCGAATCCTCGCCACCATGGATGAACAGCGCCCCAGCTACACCAATCCGTTCTGATACTTGCGTTTGGCACGGGGCAGGTACCGGAAACGGGAAGCCTGCGGATAGGGGACGGTGTTGCCTGAGTGAACCGTCTGCCGCAGGGATGCGGCAGCCGAGGCCCCATGGACGGGTTTACGCCGTGTTCGCGAAGGCAGCACCGTCCCCAGTTCAGAAGGGCTTGCAGTTCACGGCACCTACCCCGGTACTAGCGAACGCCGTTTTTTAATCCTTTTTCCTTTTCCGCTTATATCAAACACTGATGGTCAATAACGGGAAAGTGCATCCACTTGTTAACAACCTGGTGTACAATCTCACGCGACAGAAACTAGATAACTATTATTTTTCGGAGTGCCCGTGCTGGACTGGTTCAAGGTTAACCTACAATATATTCTGCCCAAGCATCTTTTATCTCGCCTGGTTGGCAAGTTTGCCGCGGCTGAGGCCGGTGGCGTTACAACGGCGTTTATCAAATTCTTCATCAAGAAATATAACGTTGATATGAGCGAGGCGCTGTACCCGCATCCTGAGCACTATAAAACCTTCAACGAATTCTTTACCCGTCAGTTGAAGCCGGAAGTTCGTACTATTGCTGAAGGCGATGACGTTATCATTCAAGCCGTAGACGGCGCAGTGAGTCAATTTGGCGATATCCGCCAAGACAGCATTTTTCAGGCAAAAGGTCACGACTACAGTCTGACTACCCTGCTCGGCGGTAAACCTGAACTGGCTAAGCAGTTCAAAAACGGTAAGTTCGCCACCATCTATCTTTCACCTAAAGATTACCACCGCATTCACATGCCCGTTGAAGGCACGCTGACTGATATGGTGTACGTGCCCGGTGAACTGTTCTCAGTGAACCCACTCACAGCAGAAAATGTTCCCGGTCTGTTCGCCCGTAACGAACGCGTGGTTGCTTTGTTTGATACGCCAGTGGGTAAGATGGCTATGGTGCTGGTGGGTGCAACCATTGTTGCCAGCATAGAAACCGTGTGGTCTGGCACTGTAACTCCGCCTGCAGGTCAAAACGTGCAGCACTGGCAGTACGACGATGAAGCAGCCGTTACACTGGCGAAAGGCGACGAAATGGGTCGTTTTAAATTAGGTTCAACCATCGTGGTGTGTTTCGAAAAAGACGCCATTGATTTCGAAGATATGGAGCCGGGTATGACTACCCGTCTTGGTGAAGTATTTGGTTATGCGAAGGCAGGCAAATCCGCTTAAGCATGGATCCTGTCAAGCGAAGTCTGATAACGCTTCATATTACCGTTATCCTGTTGGGAGGCACCGGCCTCTTTTCAAACATCATTCCGCTGAGCGCTACCGATATTACTTTCGGGCGCTCGGTTTTCGCCTGTATCAGCCTTGCTCTGTTCATGCGCTTTGCTGGCGAAACCTTTGCGCTGAGTAATAAAAAAGACTACGGCATTGCTCTGTTGCTGGGCGTGTTGATGGCCGTGCATTGGGTGACTTATTTTGCTGCCATGCAGTATGCCGGTGTTGCCGTAGGCATGATTGCACTATTTACTTTCCCGGTGATTACCGTACTCATCGAACCGTTTTTCGAAAAAATCCGCCTGGTATGGCAGGACTTTTTTAGTGCGATCACTGTGTTCATTGGCGTGGCACTGCTGGTTCCAGAAATCTCTCTGGAAAACGACACCACGTTAGGCGTGGCTATTGGTATTTTCTCTGCGGTGCTTTATGCCTTGCGCAACCTGATTCACCGCCAGCATTTCTCTCATTATTCGGGCGCCAAGGCCATGTCCTGGCAAATACTGGTGGTCATCGCCTGTTTACTCCCGGTAGTCAGTGATGGCCTGCCAGAAGCCTCCGGTAGCACTTGGCTAATGCTGGTGATACTTGGCTCTATGTTCACTGCAGTGCCTCACGCGCTGGTCGCCAACGCACTTATTCACCTGCGGGCAAAAACCTTTTCACTCATCGCCTGCATGCAACCAATGTATGGTGTTGTGCTGGCTATGCTAATCTTAGAAGAATCTCCAGGCATCAAAGCACTAATTGGCGGTATTCTGGTTACGTCGGCCTCTGTTTACGAAACCATGAACGCCAGTAAGCTGCACAAACAGGAAGACTAAATGTTCGTACTCGCACATCGCGGGGCCAGCAAAGCAGCACCAGAAAATACCCTTGCCGCGTTTCGTCTGGGGTTTGAAATGGGTGCCCATGGCCTGGAATTCGACACCTATCAGGTAGATGGTGAAATTGTGGTTATTCACGATCGCTGGCTAAACCGCACCACCAATGGCTCCGGCCGGGTAGTGGACCAAACGCTAAGCTATTTACGCTCATTGAATGCAGGGAACGGCGAGCCTATTCCGTTGCTGGTTGAAGCACTTCAGTGCCTACCTGAATCCACGTTATGTAATGTGGAAATTAAAGGCATGACAAATCCCGAAAGCTGGCTTGCACGCCTGCTTGAATGTTGTGACATCGCCCAGATAAATCCCGACAGCCTGTTGATTTCATCGTTTAATCACCGCTGGTTACTTAGCCTGAAGCAACTTCGCCCTACCCTCAAATTAGGTGCACTCACCGCCAACATTGAATTAAACAGCTTGCGTTTTGCCCGTGAGCTCGCTCCGTGGTCGGTGAACTACGCCCTCGATACAATTGAAGAAACAGAAGTGAAGCGCGCCCAAGAAGCGGGCTATAAAGTGCTGGTTTACACTGTGGATAACCCTGAGGATATGCTGTTATTGCAGTCTTGGGGCGTCGATGGGATTTTTACCAACAAGCCAGACCTGGCATTGGCAACATTAAAGTAAATAGCGGTTTGGCTACTTAGCCATGTGCTGAGACAGCACGGTATTTCGACAGCAACGACACTGACGACATAAACGCATGTTGATCCAGTGTCCCGCCACAATTAACGCAGCACCCACGGTTATCGTCAGTGGTTCGAAATCGTGACCAAACATGTCTTTAAACCAATAAATAACGCCGCCACAGAACAATAAGCCAAGCGGATAGTATTGGCCATGATAGCGAACAGCACCGTTTATCAGCGCCACGGCGCCAATAAGCATGGAGATGGTAAGAATGGTTCGCTCAAACCAGATCTGCGCGAAGATCGATGAACCGATAAGGGGAATTAAAGGCAGCAGCAGAGGTAGCGCTAGACAATGCAATGCACACAGGCTCGAGATCCAAATCCCAAGCCTGTCTAATTTTGTCGGGTTGTCGTTAACCTGAATTCGGGACATGTCGCCACTCGCCATCAAAAGGGACGTTATAATATAACAACCATGGCAAAATGCAAAACAACAATCCCGAATTTAAGATTAATTCGGCGCGACCAATGTGGCTTCCGTCGATGTTTCCGCTGTTTGCTGGGCCATCATCGTCGGTTCAGCAGGTTCGAATAGCGAACTGACTGTCGCCAGCTCAATGCCCATTTCTCGCAATTCCGGTAACCGTCGCTGCAGAATTTCCATTGTCACCTTATGAGGATGACCAATGGCAACCGCTACGCCCTGCTCCCGAGCCAGCAACAACATGCGATCAAATTCCCTTTCGATGGCCTCATGTTGAATCACGTGATCAAGGAACACATGTCGCCTGGCCACAGGAATTCCCGCGTGCAATGCCGCTTCTTCCGCCACGGTTTTTACCGACGTACGACTATCGACGAAGAATAAATCCCGGTTTTTAAGAATATCCATGAATGCGCGCATAGGGTTGAACATACTGGTCAACCGACTGCCCATATGGTTATTCACACCAATGGCATAAGGCACACTTTGCAGCGCCTTATCAAACAACACTTCCATCTGGTTTTCGTACATACCCACACGTAATCCGTCGACGCCCATGTCCTGGCCGTCAAAAGATTCCATTGGCATGTGTAACATTATATCCCGCCCCTGGGCATGAGCCAGTTCGGACATTTCAGTTGTCAGGGGAGCATCAGGTAGAATCGAGAACGTCACTTCTCTGGGGAGCTTAAGCGCCCTGTGATCAGAGTAGCGATGACCGATGTCGTCTATGATCAAGACGATTTTTGGTTGGACACTAGCAGCCGCGACTGGAAGACAGAAGAGTGTAAACAGCACACCCCAAAACAACGCAAACCAATCACAAAACTGACGGTCAGTTCTTTTGAGAAAACAAATTTTTAGCAAGCGCACGCCTATTATAATTTTATAACCCGGGTAATCAGAATCTCCGGTTAACAGCAATGGGCTTGTGGCTCACGTTTATTATTTTCAGACCGTGAATCTCACCTGCGCAATGCCTGGCGGCGGCACTAATTACTTCAGGTTTGGTTACCCGACTTCCATTTGGGCTGTATTAGTATTTATATCCATACATAACGAGCATAACAGCGATTTTATAAATTTGAAATTTCTGAAGCGCTTTTTTTGCTATTTTTTGAACATTTTTTTATTGAAGAACAAATGACTAGGCCGGGAACTACAAATCCAACCAGCCTGCAGGACTTAAGGCTTTGCCTTTATGACGGATTTCAAAATAGAGGTTGGGGTAATTCTGTCCACCACTTTGACCAACCAGAGCAATGGTCTCGCCATCGGCAACCCGATCACCGGCTTGTTTCAATAGCGCCTGATTGTGTCCGTAAACACTCATATAACCTTTGCCGTGGTCGATAACGGTGACCAGCCCAAATCCACGTAACCAATCTGAATAGAGTACCCGGCCGTGGGACACGGCACGTACAGAACTGCCTTCAGCGCCTTCGATGATAATGCCTTTCCAGCGTACCTGCCCCTGACGACGGGAACCGAATAAATTACGCACCCGTCCTGATGCGGGTTTGAGTAGCTTGCCTTTAAACCCAGACAAACCTGCCAGTTCAGATTTTGCCGACTCGGCGCGACGTCGCGCGTCTTCGATAGCACGAACTAATGCTTCCTCGTTCTGGCGCAGTTCATCGACTTTTGCAGCATCGGAAGCGATCTTCTTATTGAGCTTTGCGAGTGTTTGGGCGCGATCGTCTTGTCGCGCTACCAACACATTTTGTTGGGCTTTTTGTTCATCAAGCAATTTCGCCAGGGTGCTGGCCTTTTCTTCCAGTTGTTGATTTACCTTTATTAGCCGCGCCACGTTTTCACGAAAACCGTCAATCTCTTTGGCTCTGGCTTTACTCAGATACTGATAATAGGTAAGCACACGTTCGAAGCTACTGGCTTCGTCTTGGTAGAACAGCATTTTTGCGTAATCGTAGTTACCCGCCATAAATGCACTTCGCAATTGGCTAGCAAGCATGGACTGTTGTTGCAGTATGGCTTTTCGAAGCTCGCCCTGCTCAGCTTCCAGATTGGCCTGCTGACGGCGATTATCTGCCAGTTGGGTGGTGGTGTTATTCAGCGCCTTCGCCGTAGCGGCAATTTCAAGCTCTGACTTTTTTAGCGCATCACGCAGCTCATCGGCATCGGCTTTGTTGGCGGCTAGGGTTGCCTGACGGGCTTTCAATTCAGCCTGTAGCTCTGCCAGTTTTGCCTGCTGCTCCTGGGCCACTGCTGATAAACTGAATAGTGCCACAAGTAAGCTGGCTACCTGCAACAACAAACGTAGCCGCCGACGCGAACTCGGGGCGGTTTCAGCAAATAGAAGACTAGGTTTCAGGGCGTTCAGACTCATTCTCACTTCAGGCCAGTGGCGACATACTACAAACTCAAAGGCCATACTATATCAACAAGATAGAGGATTCACCTATCCCGATGCAATGGATGTCGCCGATGCAGGCTGGTTTCTACGTGTTTTTTCTATATACTTTGCAGTCGATTTTTAGTCTTCCATGTAACAAAAGGGTACGCTTAAATGGAACAGCTCGTAGAATTTGCCGGTAATAATATGCTGTTAGCCGGTGCGTGGGTCGTTATTGTCGCCATGTTGATTCTTAGTTATATCACCACTTTTACTTCTTCGGTTAAAGAGGTGAACACCCACGAAATGACTTTGCTGGTTAACAAGGAAGACGCGGTAATCTTCGATACCCGTCCGCAAAAAGAGTTTAAGGCTGGGCACATTGTAGGCGCTCGCCAAATTAAACCGGAAGAAGTCCGTGCGAAAGATTTTAAAAAGCTTGAAAACGTGAAAGACAAACCCATTATTGTTGTATGTGCAATGGGCAACAGCGCCAGAGGTATTGCTGCGGCAATGGCTAAAGAAGGCTTTTCAAATGTAAAAGTGCTTCAGGGCGGTATGAATTCATGGACGTCTGCTGGCCTGCCTGTTAGCAAATAAACCGGCAAGACACAGGAGTTAACTGTGAGCAAGGTAGAAATTTACACAAAAGGGCATTGTCCTTATTGTCATCGCGCCAAAGCTTTACTGGCGCACAAAGGCGTGGAGTTCGAGGAAATTGCCATTGATGTGCAGCCTGAACTACGCGACGTAATGATCGAACGAGCAAATGGCGGCTGGACCGTACCACAAATCTTTATCAACGATACCCACGTAGGTGGATGTGATGATTTGTTTGCTCTGGAATCGCAACAAAAACTCGATGCGCTTCTTGCGCAATAATTAATAACTCGTTTCAACAAGAACGTAATAAGCATTCAGGAATTATCATGGCTGAAGAAAATCAGAACACAAACGGCGCAGAGGCAGGCCAGCAAGCCCCGGGTCCTCAATTAAACATCCAGCGTATCTACACAAAAGATATCTCTTTTGAGTCGCCAAATGCACCGGCAATCTTCCAAAAGGAATGGAAGCCTGAAGTTAAACTCGATATCGATACCTCAACCAATGTTGTGGGTGAAAACGCATTTGAGGTTGTACTGTCAGTAACGGTTACTGCGTCTATGGGCGAAGAAACTGCGTTCCTGTGTGAAGTGCAACAAGCAGGTATTTTCGTATTGGGCGCTGAACTGCCAGACCAGGCTAAAGCACCTATGCTGGGTTCTTACTGCCCTAACCTGCTGTTCCCTTATGCCCGGGAAGCAATTTCTAACATGGTTAACCGTGGAACTTTCCCTCCTCTTAACCTGGCTCCGGTTAATTTTGACGCTATCTTCGCTGCTTATATGCAGAAACGTGCACAGCAGGCGCAAGAAGGCAGTCAGCAGTTAGACGCATAAGACCGTTATGAACTCAGGTTCGATAACTGTATTGGGGGCGGGGTCTTACGGCACCGCCCTCGCTTTTTGTTTGGCCCGTAATGGCAACCCAACGCTGTTGTGGGGACGAGAAAAATCGCACATGGATGCATTGGCAAATGACCGGGAAAATGCCCGTTATCTGCCAGGCGCTGCATTTCCCGATGCGCTCACCGTTGAGTCTGATCTGGAAAAGGCTGTTGCAGCCAGTCGCGATATTCTTATCGTGGTACCCAGTCACGCTTTTAAGGCCCTGCTGGAAACCTTAAAGCCTATTTTGCAGCCACAGCACCGTATTATCTGGGCCACCAAAGGTTTGGAACCTGGTTCAGGCAGACTACTACGTGATGTAGCACTCGATGTGTTAGGCAACCAATATCCACTAGCCGTGCTGTCAGGACCAACGTTTGCCAAAGAAATGGCTGCAGGCTTACCTACGGCTATTTCTCTGTCTTCCACCTGCGAAACCCTGGTTGATGATTTTGCCCGCAAACTCCATTGCGCCCGGTCGTTCCGTGTTTATAAAAACCCTGACTTCATCGGTGTTCAATTAGGTGGTGCGGTTAAAAACGTCATTGCTATCGGTGCCGGCCTGGCAGATGGTTTAGGTTTTGGTGCTAATGCCCGTACGGCGTTGATTACCCGAGGTCTGGCCGAGTTGACCCGTCTTGGTGTGAAAGTGGGTGCACAACCAGAAACTTTCATGGGAATGGCGGGCCTTGGCGATTTGGTGCTTACCTGCACTGACAATCAGTCACGTAATCGTCGTTTTGGTTTGGCCTTAGGTCAGGGTAAAGACGTTGAAACAGCAATGACTGAAATTGGTCAAGTGGTTGAAGGCTATCGCAATACAGAAGAAGTACATGTGCTGGCGAAAAAATACGAAGTAGAGATGCCCATCTGCGAGCAAATCTACGCAGTGCTTTATCATGGTAAATCGCCAAAAGAAGCTGCCCTTGCGTTGCTGGGAAGGGATTTGAAAAGCGAGTAATCACTCGCTTTTTTTATCTTTTAAATCTAACTTTTGCTAATCGCGAAAAGGCAACTGCACGTGACTCTATGGGCGATTGATTAGCTGAGGGCGCCCGCCTGCTTCTAAGTACACCGTTGATGCAGCTGCAAGGGATTGCTGATAGCTGGTGATCACAGTAAGTTGGGCCGAGAACCAACTACGCTGAGCACTCAACAAATTCAGGAAGTCAGTATCACCCGCTTTGTACCGAATTTCCGCCAACTTGTATAACCGCTCGTTATTTTCCAGCGATATCAAATCGAGTTCATACGCTGCCTTTTGATACGTGAAGTTATCCAGCGCATCCAGCAACGACTGCGAAGCATTGATGGTCGTCGCTCTGAAGTTATTCCACGCCAGCTCGCGGTCGGTCGCCGCAATCTTTTTGCCCGCATCAATTCTACCGCCATCAAATAATGTAGCCGCACTGCTCAGCGCCGCACCAACACTCCAGCCAGAAGCCAAATCGAGCAAATCACTCACCGACAAATCAGCACTAAAGCTGAGTCCGGGTAACCCCTGAATGCCTGCCTGATATACGGCAATATCTGCTTGCTGCAATGTGACATCAGCAATTTGCACATCAGGGCGTTGCTTTAACACACTGGCGGGCTGATACAGACTGATTTCCGGCACTGCCATCGCCAGAATTGACTCTTCACTATTTACAGGTGTTAGTACCGCATCACCCAGTAAAGCAGCAATGGCCCGACGGCTCAATGTCGCCTGATTGTTGAGTCGAAGTAGTTCGCCACGTGCAGTGAGCAACGTATTCTGTTGCTGACTCACTTCAATACCGGATGCATCACCTTCTTCAAAACGAATACGCACTAATTCATAGAGCTGGTCTGCCGCGTCGTAGTTTTTACGTGCGATCACCAAACGCTGCTGTAATGACAATAGGTTGAAGTACTCACTGGCCAAGAGACCTTGAACCTGCAGAGCCGCGCTCCGTTGAGTAAAACGCTGACTATCAATGCCCAATGAGAGCCCTAACTGAGTCGCCTCACGACTTCCCCACACATCGAAGGTATAACTTAGCCCCACGTTCCCTGAAGAACTACTAGAGGTACTTCCACCATCAAAGTCCTTGCCGGACCGCCCGCTTACACCGGCACTCACATCGGGAATATTATCGGCACGACTTTGTTCCAGGAGTAAAACCGCCCGGTCCACCCGCATACGGGCTTCTTCCAGGCTCAGGTTGTCAGCCATCAGCCGCGTCATGAGCTCATTTAACGGCGTTGAACCAAACACCGTCCACCAGTCCTGCTCGACTTCAACCTGGCTATCCGCATCGGTGTAAAATTCGAAAATGTCCGGTGTTTGAATGTGCTCACGATAAGCCTGCTCGGTAGGTGAGTAAGCGCAGCCCGAAAGCATAGCGGCCACGAGCAAGCCAACAGATTTATTGTTCATATTAATCCTCTGACAAGGCTTCTATAGGGCTAAGACGGGATGCTTTGAGTGCGGGCGCATAGCCGAACAATACACCAACCAGCAATGAGGTAATAAATGCCAGCACGGGCGGCATTAAGGTATACGCAACGGAAATCGAAAACTGGGAAACGATGAGAATGACACCATAGCCCAGTACAATGCCCACAGCGCCACCCAGAATGCAGACGACCCAGGCTTCAATATTAAACTGCTTGAGAATATCTGCAGGCTTAGCCCCGGTAGCCATTCGCAGGCCGATTTCCCGCTTACGCTCTGACACGTTTACCAGCATAATATTCATTACGCCAATACCGCCTACAAACAGCGAGATTGCCGCAACTGAAGCTAACAGCCAGGTCAACGTATTCTGGGTTTCCGTTACCGCTTCCACCAGAGAATCAGTGGTGAACACCATGACATCTTCTGCTCCATGGCGCTGTTTGAGTGTTTCCAATACCGCGTCTTTCACTTGTGAGGCAACATCAGAGCCCGATGCCTTAATGGTAATGCCGCTTAAGTAATCACGGCCGAAAACCTTCAGTCGCCCGGTCGTTACCGGGATCAGTACTTCATCATCCTGATCGCTACCACCAGCGGTTGCGCCTTTTGATTTTAATACCCCAATCACCTGATACAGCGAGTTTGACATAAGTATGTACTTACCCACTGCTTGCATTTTATCTTCGAAAAGAGTTTCAGCAACGGTGTCACCGATCACCACGACGGGTGCGTAATTCCTCACATCTTCCTCAGTGAAAAACACGCCCTGGGCTATCTCCCAATCTTTCACGTGAAGGTAATCCGGTGTGGAGCCTTTAATCCGGCCAGAAAAGTCGTTTTCACCATAGCGCATGGTATTTCGGGAAGAGCGCTCGGGTGCAACGTACATCACTCCGGGGATGTCTCTCAATGCATCTGCATCGGCCAGTGTTAATGTGGCGACATCTCCCGAGTTACGCATATTTCGCCCGCCCGGACGCACAGAAATAAGATTGGTACCAATGGCTTCAATGCGCTTTAGTACATCTTGTTTACCGCCCTCGCCAATGGCCATCATCGTCACCACGGCAGCAACACCGATAATGATGCCAAGTAGTGTTAGCAGTGTACGAAACCAGTTAAGCCGTAGAGAGGAAAATGCCATACCGAGTGCAGCAGCGCCGGAAATACTTCGAAACGCCTGAACAGCGCCCTGCGTACCCTCTTGGGGTGTTTCTTCCGGCACAGCTTCGCCGCTGTCCGATACGATTTTCCCATCCAGCAAATGCACCTGACGTTCGGCATGTTCTGCCACGGCAGGATCGTGGGTGATAAGAATTATGGTAACGCCTTCACCATGCAGCTCTTTAAGCAACGCAAGCAATTGCTCGCCACTGGCTGAGTCGAGGGCACCAGTTGGCTCATCGGCAAGAATAACCTCTGCACCGTTGATAAGCGCCCTGGCAACGGAAACCCGTTGCTGTTGTCCACCCGACATCTCACCAGGACGATGCTCAAGGCGATCGCCTAAGCCCAACCGGGTCAACAATTCTGCCGCCCGCTTTTCACGTTCCGGCTTGTCGGTATTACTGTAAATGGCAGGCAGTGCCACGTTCTCAATGGCGGAATGGCTGGCCAGTAGCTGATAACGCTGAAACACGAAGCCGAAGGTTTTTAAGCGCAGTGCCGACAGCTGTTCCTGTGTCAGTGAATTAACGTTATGCCCGTTAATGGTGTAACTACCCGCAGAAGGTGTATCCAGGCAGCCGAGAATATTCATCAGCGTGGATTTCCCTGAGCCAGACTGACCCATAATGGCAACAAACTCGCCCTTACGGATTGTCAGTGAAATTCCATCCAGGGCACGAACTTCAGTGCCTTCTGTCTGGTAGCTTCGCACCACATTGTTAAGTTCGATGAGAGAAGGCTTACCCACGAGGCATCCTCGGTGGTCCGCCAAATCCTCTGGGCCCGCTTTCATCCGATGAACCTGCCGACATCTGTCCGCTTACGATTTCTTCACCTTCGCTAAGTCCAGATAGAATTTGTACTTCTGTACGGGTACTAATGCCCACAGAAACCTGGCGACGCTCCAGATTATTGTTCTTGCGAACCATAACAAACTTTCTGTCTGGCGGACCTTTAACCGCGCCAAGGGGCACTACCAGTGTATCTTTCGCCTTGTCTTCAATGAAAAAGACCTGGGTAGTCATGGAGTCCATCAGCACACCATCGGGGTTTTCAACGTCAATGAGTACCTGATACAACACAACATCATTAATAATGGTGGGGGTGGGAAGTACCTGGCGAACAGTAGAGTGATAACGTTTTTTGGTGTTACCAATTGTCGAGAAGTAAACCGGCATGCCGCGATAAATTGACTCTACGTCGGCTTCTGACACCTCGGCCCGCAAGGTCATGGTAGTCAAATCTGAAATTTGCAGTAGTTCTGGTGCATTCTGATTGGCGTTGAGGGTTTGGCCCTGACGCACGGCGATGGAAGCAATAGTCCCGCTGATAGGTGCATAGATGCGGGCAAACCCTAATGTCACTTTGTCCCCCGCCAGCGACGCCTCGTTAGAGCGAATTTGTGCAGAACTGGCTTTAATACGTGAATCCAGTACTTTCACATCAATGCGACTACTGATAGCCACATCTTCACTTACCGCATTTTGTTCGAATAGATTGTTGTTGCGTTTCTCACGCAGAATGGCCAGTTCACGTTCCGCCTCAAGCTGGGCTAACTGTGCTCTCATCGACTCAAGCGCTGCTTCAGCATTCTGTACCTGCGTTTCGAAAACGGTCGCATCAATATCTACAAGTACCGCTCCCTCTTCAACCACATCGCCTTCTTCAACGTGAATTTTTTCAACCTGACCTGAAACCTGCGCACCGACGACTACATAATGTTTAGGCTCTAGTTGGCCGGTAGCAATAATACTTTTTTCGATATTGCCCTGCTTAGCAGTGGTAAATGTCAGGGATTCGACATTTTGGGTGGGGGGTGCGAAGTATCGCCAGGCGCCGTAAACAGGCAAAGCAATAATGATAACCACGAGCAGTATTTTTGCCCATGGGTGCGATCCAGTTGAAAACACGGTCTGTCCTTAACTTGAAAAACACCCAAAATACAAAAGCCTGCTGCATGTTGCCATGCGCTTTGCACAACTTAACACTTCTCGACTTTAAGAAACAAAAGCCGCACGGTGAGAATAGGTTTACCGAAGGGGGTTAACGCGCGCCATCGTAACCAAGCTGACGCCAGCTTTCGTACACAAAAACAGAGACGGCATTAGACAAATTCATGCTACGACTGTCTGGTAGCATAGGAATACGAACACGCTGCTCTGGCGGCAGTGACTGAATAAAATCATCAGGCAATCCGCGCGTCTCTGGGCCAAAAATTAGTGCGTCACCCTTTTGATACTGCACGTCACTATGAAAAGCTTTTCCCTTGGTAGTACAGGCAAATATTCGTTGTGGCTGCTGTGTTTCCAGGTAGGCATTGAGATCGGCGTGACGCTTAACTTCGGCAAACTCGTGGTAGTCCAGACCTGCCCGACGTACACGTTTATCATCCCACTCGAAACCTAGAGGCTCAATTAGGTGAAGTGCAAATCCTGTATTCGCACACAGTCTAATTATGTTGCCAGTGTTCGGGGGAATTTCAGGCTGGTAAAGTACTATATCAAGCATTCTGGGATCACGGTGTCATACTAGGGGAAGCAAGGATACGGCGTGATACGCGGGTTAACAAGCCCACAGTGGAACGGGGGAAGAAGTTCCTACCTGTGAGCCATTTTGGTGCAACGGGCTTTTACAGTGCGTTAAGAACCCGGTTTGTTTGTGCCATAGCGGCCCACCGACGGGCTTTGCGGTGTGATACTGGACTACCGGCAAATTTTGCCAGACGGTCCGAAAGTGGGCTGAAAGTATTCACTGAGTGACCATAAACAGATGATAAATCAGTATTTACTGGCGCTTTTAATTTCATAGTACGAAGAAAATCATATTTTTGCATTGTTTCTGCCTTATGCCGCTACTCTATGGGCGGTCTCACTGTCGTCTAAATTTCACAAAGTGAAGACACAACGTAGGGATTTCTTCACTCTATAGACTTTAGTAGTGCATGAGCCATACCGCAATTTTCTGTGTAATAAATATTTCATTAAAAATGCTTGGCGATCAGAACGTTATAGAAAAGTATGAGAAAATCGCCCTTCTACTCTCAATGTGAAAAGCACTACATGGTGTGAAAATCAGAGACACTTTTGTAAAAAAGTCCTGGTATCGGACTTATCGACTAGGCGAGAAAATCAAAGATGGCTTCAAATGTATCCTTGCGAATATCGTCTTTTTCGATAAACAACTCGTGGTAAGCCCCCGGTAACGATTTTACCGTTACGGCTTTGAGCTTCTGCGCTACCCGCATCTGCCGTCGATTATCAACCACCGTATCGCTACCTGCGCTCAGTAACAAACAAGGTTGATTCAGTTCACTCGCTCTCGACTCGATAATATCTATCACGTGCAATGCCGCGCGAAGCCAATGAATAGTAACGCCACCCAATTGCAACGCCGGTTGTTCTGCGTAGAGCATTCTGAATAAACGATATCGGATACGACTATGGGTTAAATGGTTGTTTTCGAAAGTTGGGGGCAGGTAATCTTTTTGACCAACAAAATAATCTGTGGCTAAACCTGCCTTGGTAAATTTGCGGGTAAAGTGGTTCAGCAACTGATTCGCCAGCCAGCGCGGTAATGCCGGGCGAATACCAAACATGGGCGAGCAAAACACGAGCTTATCAAAGTAATCTGGATGCTTAAGTGCGGTGAGCACACCAATTGCACAACCCATGCTGTGTCCGACAAGATATCGCGGGCCCTTAGGTTGAAGTACTTTCACCTTTTGCTCGATAAACGTTTCCATGTCAGCGACATACTGATCGAAGTGCTCTACATAGCCCTGGTGGGGATTTTCCGTCATCCGCGAAGATAGCCCCTGTCCGCGATGATCGAGAATGAATACCGCATAGCCATGGTGAAAGAAGTCGAACACCACTTCCTGGTATTTCAGATAGGCTTCAATACGTCCACTGGAGATAACCACCGTCCCCCGGGCATTCTGCGGAACGCTATAGGCGTACGCCAAACGAATGTTATCTGCAGCTTTTAATGTGCCGGTTTTAACATGGCGCTGCCAGAAGTCGGTAATGACTTGCGGTTGAACCGTTAATTGGTGCTCTGAGGAGAGTTTCCGTTCCATTGCTTCTGCCCGTCCATCGGCACGGCTATGGATACCGCGAGGCCACCGGACGTATTTCGGGTTGCGTGAATCTCGCCATGATGCATTTCCACTGCCGCTTTTGCAATGGCAAGGCCCAACCCAACACCACCGGATTCTCTGTCGCGGGCAAGGCTTGCCCGGTAAAACGGGGAAAAGATAGATTTACAATCTGCTTCATCGAGGCCCGGCCCGTCGTCGCTCACAACGACTTCCCAATGGGTATCGGTCACCGTAAAACATACCGACACGCAAGACTCGGCATAACGAATGGCATTGCGTATGACGTTTTCCACCGCACTGCAAATCATTGTATGGTTAACCACAACCTTGGCACTTGGAAACGGTGACACTTCAACTTTTTTACCATGATTACCCGCCTCGAACGTCGCATCAGCCAACGTACTTTGGAACACTTCCTCTAAAGAAAGTGAATCAAACTGCGGTACCGCTGACTCAGCACGGGTCAGAGTAAGCAATTGGGCCACCAATGCCTCCATGCGCTCTGCTTCTCGCTCAATCCGGATAAGTGTTGCAGGGTCGACATCCTGCTGGTGAGCAATCCCTAACGCCATCTGTAATCTGGCTAATGGCGAGCGCAACTCATGAGAAATATCGGCCAACAAGCGCTGCTGGCCCTGCCACATTTTTTCCAGCTGACTGGCCATGGCATTAAAATCGCGAGACAGCTCGCCTAGTTCGTCTCTGCGCAAAGCGGGTCTTTCAACACGGGCTTTCCAATTTCCAGCCGCCAACGCCTTACTGCTTTGTTGCAATTGTTTAATCGGCTTAACTAGCGAGCGGGCAAACAGATATGAAAGCACAATGGTAATTACCAGGGCGATACATAAGAAATAGATAACGGAGATTTCACCCGTTGGAGGCCCATTAGGTCGCATCATAAAAAGGGCAATCTCTTTTGCCCCTACATTGAGCTTTACCGGCCCCACGGTTTCGAAGTTTCTGCGGATTAAAGACAGAGGTGAAGGTTGCTCAGACAGACGTTCTATGTCTCTTAATTCATCAGGGTGCATAGGCGGCCCTGCATGACGAAGGATATTCCCGGAAGCGAGATCGACACCAATAATGTGATGGCGGTTTACCCGATCAGCGCGGCGCACCATTTCCTTCAAACTGAGTGCTTCATTACTGTTTTTCGCCATCGACAAAATGGCGTCACGGGCCTCGTTGAGCGAAGCGATATCCTGGCCTTTCGGCGGACTAATTTCGACGTTACCAGTAAAGAAATTCACGGCATAGAAGGTAGTCACCGCCGTGAAAATAAAGGTTATCCAGAACCACAAAAACAAACGCCCGACAACACGCCGGGCTGGGTTAATCCGGGAAAACAGGGTCATGAAGCGAGTCTTAATAAATATCCTGAGCCACGAATAGTTTTAATCTTTTCATCGCGGGTTGTTTCTGCCAGCTTTTTACGCAAATTACTCACGTGCATATCGATACTACGGTCGAACGCCTGCAGCTTTTTACCCAGCACCTTTGAACTGATCTCTTCTTTTGTAACCAATTGTCCGGCATTCACCATTAGTAAATGCAGAATCGCAAATTCGGTATTGGTTAACGTTAAGCTTGTATTATGGCAAGCCGCAACTTGTCTGCTCACACTCAAAGAAATGTGATTAATTGCCAAATCCTGCTGCTGACGCATTTGCCCTGATAACTCAAGGCGACGGAAGATGGCTTTTATTCTTGCCAGAAGCTCGCGATGATTAAACGGTTTTGGCAGGTAATCATCGGCTCCCAGCTCTAACCCTAAAATACGATCAAAATCGTCGCCCCTGGCGGTTAGCATCAATACCGGGGTAAGGTGACTTATTCGGAGCTTTTTCAATACCTCGAAGCCGTCCAGCTGCGGCATCATTACATCCAGCAGAATAAGCTCAAAGGTTTCACCCGATGTTGCCAGACGCAGACCTTCCACGCTGTCGTTCGCCACAGTCACACCATAGCCAGTAGCTTCCAGATAAGTACGAAGCATATCGGTTAACTCGTGATCGTCGTCAATAATCAGAATGGGCTGATTTGTCGCTGGGGCGACCATGGATCGTTCTCCTACGTGTTGCGAGCGTGCATAACGCTGACTACCTGCCGATGACATAGCGCGCAATACCGACATGGAAAAAACGGCCTGAGTCATTATTATAGTCTCCAAATTCCAGGTGATGAGTTTACCTGATAGAGACAACGCA
Source organism: Alteromonas confluentis (assembly GCF_001757105.1). Taxonomy (GTDB): domain Bacteria; phylum Pseudomonadota; class Gammaproteobacteria; order Enterobacterales; family Alteromonadaceae; genus Alteromonas; species Alteromonas confluentis. The sequence continues at coordinate 174,474 of NZ_MDHN01000037.1, read as the reverse complement.
AAAATCCATTCGCCAGAAGCTTTACGCAAGCTTTACATTGCAACGCAATACAACCCGCCAGTACGCCGGTTTAATCAGTACTCCGGTTTAAAAGGTAAATAATCCTCGGCAAAGAAAAGCGGCGAAGTAATGATGAGGTCAGCGGTCGCTGACGAGCACGCTACGGGAACATTCCAAACAGAGCATAAACGCAGCAGCGCTTTCACATCAGGATCATGAGGCGCAGGGTTTAACGGGTCCCAGAAGAAAATGAGCGCGTCTAACTTGCCCTCAGCAATCAGTGCCCCAATCTGTTGATCGCCTCCTAATGGCCCGCTTTTGTAACGGGTAATGGCAAGGCCTGTGTCATCGGCAATAAGCCCCCCGGTTGTTCCGGTGGCCACCAAATCACATTTGCGCATGGCGTCGATATGGGCATTTACCCAGGCAAGTAATTCGGCTTTTTTATGGTCGTGGGCAACCAACGCAACCGTTTTTCTATTCATTTTATTGTCCTATTTATACTAACGTCTACAGGCCAAACCAGTAGCACACCGGATTAATGCCAATACCTTGTTGTCAAATGAATGTCACAGAATAACGATTTACTATATCACGAAAATTAAATAGCCAGATACGACGAAATATTTATACATATTTATTGCATATTTATTCCACACGAGTAGAATTGGCAACGGTTTAGTAATCTCTGCGTAATCCGACGTGTGCTTTTTTGGGTCTGCCTGGACCTTCCCGCACACCTCCACGACAGAGAATTTAACAGGACACACTCATGAATCAACCAACCAGCAAGCCCCTATGGCTGGCTGAAAAGGTAAAACAGTTTAGCTCTCCCCTGGCTGGCTACACACAGCACAGCGAACACCGACGATCCGGTGTAGACTTGCTTTTGCGGTAGCGCACTTTTTACCTTTGTAGGCGAGTAAACAAAACAGTATCCCTTACTCGGTTACAAAGGTAGAAAGTGATTTTTTTCCCTCACAGACTTAATTAAACCATTATGTTGAAAGTAGCTATTATCGGAGCCAGTGGTTACACCGGCGCACAACTCGTTGATTTAGTTCACCGTCATCCGGCAATGGAACTGGCGGGTACCTTTGTTTCTCAAAGCAGCGCCGATGCAGATAAACCAATCTCTGCGATTCACGGCCAGTACGCGCATCTGAGTCAATACACGCTAACACCTATCTCAGACGATACCTTGATCACCCTTGCCGAATCCATGGATCTCGTGTTCCTGGCAACGCCACATGAAGCCAGCCACGACTGGATGCCAACACTGAGCAAAGGGAAAGCAAAAGTACTCGATTTATCCGGCGCATTCCGCATCAAAAACACCGAGGTATTCGAGCAGTTTTACGGCTTTGAGCACACTGCCACAGAATGTCTCGACAAAGCGGTTTATGGGTTGGCCGAGTGGTATGCCAGCGATATCGCTGCAGCAAGCATCGTTGCTGTGCCTGGCTGCTACCCCACCGCATCATTATCAGCTTTAAAACCGCTGGCAGAGAATAACCTGCTCGACAGTGCGGTACGCCCAGTCATTAATGCCGTGTCTGGTGTTAGTGGTGCTGGTCGCAAGGCTGCCCTTGCCAACAGTTTTTGCGAAGTTAGCTTGCAAGCCTACGGTGTACTGGGGCACAGACATACACCGGAAATTGAAGCCTGGCTGGGCACGGGTGTTATTTTCACTCCTCACCTGGGTAACTTTAAACGCGGCATTCTGGCCACGATTACTGTAAAACTGAAACCCGGCGTGACTGCAGAGCAACTCAACGGCGTTTATCAAAATGCCTACACTGGCAAGCCGCTTGTGCGTCTGCGTGACAGCTTCCCGAAACTGGATGACGTGGTAAATACCCCCTTCGTCGATCTTTACTGGAAGCTGGATGAAACCTCCGGTTACGCGGTCATCACCAGCGCTATTGATAACACGCTAAAAGGTGCCGCATCACAAGCCATGCAGTGTGCCAACCTGATCAGTGGCTTACCCGTTTCTGAAGGGTTGGTCGCGCAATGAGCTTATCTCCTATTGTAATTAAGGTTGGTGGTGCGCTGCTCGAAGACGAACAGGCAGCCTTGTCACTGCTCACCTCAGTGGGTGAAGTCATGAAAACCCGTCCGGTGATCATCGTGCATGGCGGTGGTCCGCTGGTCGAAACCCTGATGGCCGCGCTGAATTTGCCTAGCCAGAAAATTGATGGTTTGCGGGTAACGCCAGACGAACACATGCCCTATATCTGTGGCACATTGGCGGGCAGTGCCAATAAATCCCTTTGCGCCTTTGCCATTCGCAGTGGCCTGACACCCGTTGGCCTTTCATTGCTGGACGGCGGCATGGTAAGTTGTGAGCCGCTGGACGAGAAGTACGGCGCGGTAGGTGTACCTGCAGCTAATGATCCAACATTGCTGAAGTCACTGACCAGCCAATCACTGCTGCCAGTGGTGAGCTCTATCGGTTCAAGCGACAGCGGTCGCCTGCTGAATATTAACGCCGATCAGGCGGCGACGGTTATTGCGCAGCTGGTAGATGGTGAACTGCTTTTACTGTCTAACGTAAAAGGCGTACTCGACGGCAATAAACAGCTGATTGCCGAATTAAATCAACAACAAATCGATTCATTGGTAGATGATGGCGTTATTACCGACGGCATGAAAGTAAAAACCGATGCCGCCCTATTAGCGGCCGCGTCACTGGGCCGTCCGGTGACAATTGCCAGCTGGGATGCCAACATCAACACCATTTTAAATAAGGATACCGGTACGCGCGTTGCGCCATAGCCGTATTGAGGATATTGACCATGAAACAGGATTTATTGTCCTTTGCTAACTGGACACCCGAAGACACGAAGGCCCTGCTAGATTTAGCCGTAACGATTAAACAAAACCCGGCGAAATACAGCCAGGTACTGGCAGGCAAATCTGTCGCTGCCCTGTTTGAAAAGCCGTCTTTGCGTACCCGCGTAAGTTTTGACATTGGTATTAACAAGCTGGGCGGCCACATGGTGTATCTGGATGTTCAGGGTGGCAAGCTGGCTGGCCGTGAAGACAACGTCGATACCGCTGCGAATCTGGCGTGCTGGGCAGACGCTATTGTTGCCCGTGTGTTTTCACACAGCACCCTGGAAGATTACGCCAAAGCGGCAAAAGTACCGGTAATTAATGCGCTGTGTGATAAATATCACCCGTGTCAGGGTTTGGCAGATTATCTCACCATGTACGAAGCGTTTGGGAAAACCGAAGGCTTAACTATGGCTTACATTGGTGACGGCAATAACGTCACGCACTCTCTGTTAATCGTAGGCGCACTGCTTGGTTGTAATCAGGTTGTGGTAACCCCACCAGGCCACGAAGCAGATCCTGAAATTGTTGCGCAAGCGCAAGCCATTGCCGCCAAAACTGGCGTTAAAATTGTGCAGAGCAACGATATTGATGCGGCAATCGGTGCAGACGTGCTTTATGCTGACACCTGGCTGTCAATGGGCGACGACACGCCACTGGAAGCCATCAAAGATAAATTTATGCCCTATCAGGTAAATGAAGCCCTGATGGAAAAAACCGGCGCAAAATATGTGATGCATTGCCAGCCTGCTCACCGTGATCTGGAGATCACCGGTTCCCTCATCGACAGCGAACAATCGTTGCTGATGCAGGAAGCAGAAAACAGAATGCATGCACAAAACGCTATTTTGACCAAACTACTAAGTTCCTAAGAGGACAGGTTTTAATGAAAAAGAACGTGAACAAAGTTGTACTCGCTTACTCTGGCGGGTTAGACACCTCGGCCATCATTCCTTGGCTGAAAGAAAACTATGACTGTGAAGTAGTGGCGTTTGCTGCTGATGTGGGTCAAGGCGACGAAGAACTGGAAGGCCTGAAAGAAAAAGCCATCGCTTCTGGCGCCAGTGAATGTTACATCGTTGACCTCAAAGAAGAGTTCGTTAGCGAGTACATCTATCCAACGCTGACTACCGGTGCAATTTACGAAGGTGAATACCTGCTGGGTACGTCAATGGCTCGCCCTGTTATTGCTAAAGCGCAAGTTGAAGTTGCCCGTAAAGTGGGAGCCGATGCACTGTGCCACGGTTGTACCGGTAAAGGTAACGACCAGGTTCGCTTTGAAGGTACTTTCGCTTCTCTGGCACCTGATCTGCACGTTATCGCGCCATGGCGTGAGTGGGACATGGTTTCCCGTGAAGATCTGTTGGCTTACCTGGCAGAGCGCAATATCAAAACCACGGCTTCTGCGACCAAAATCTACAGCCGTGATGCAAACGCATGGCACATCTCCCACGAAGGTGGTGAGCTGGAAGATCCATGGCAAGAGCCTACCAAGCAAATCTGGACAATGACGGTTGATCCAGAAGATGCGCCTGACCAAGCTGAACGTGTCACGCTGTCTTTCGAAGAAGGTCGTCTGACTAAAGTGAATGACGAAGCGCTTTCGCCTTATCAAGCGCTGGTTAAACTGAATACTATCGCTGCTGCACACGGTGTGGGTCGTATCGATATCGTTGAGAACCGTCTGGTAGGTATGAAGTCTCGTGGTTGTTATGAAACGCCAGGAGGCACAGTAATGGTTGCCGCGTATAAAGCGCTGGAAACCATGGTTCTGGACAAAGCATCACTGAAATACCGTGAACAAATCGGCCTGGAATACTCACACGTAATGTATGACGGTCGCTGGTTCACGCCGCTGAACGATGCACTGCTGGCTGGTGCGGCGTCTTTCGCCAAGCGCGTAACCGGTGACATCGTCGTGAAGCTTTACAAAGGTCAGGCTACCGTAACGCAGCGTCGTTCACCTAACAGCCTGTACTCAGAAGACTTCGCCACATTCGGTGCTGATGACGTATACGACCAAAGTCATGCTGAAGGCTTTATCCGCCTGTTCAGTCTGTCTAGCCGTATCGAAGCACTGAAAAAGCAACAGCAGTAAGGAGACTATCATGGCATTGTGGGGCGGCCGTTTCGCGGCAGGCAGTAGCAACATGTTCCGGCAGGTGAATGACTCCCTGCCCTTCGACCGGGTAATGGCGGCGCAGGATATCCAGGGCTCTATTATTTGGTCTCGTGGTCTGAAGAAAGCAGGCGTTCTGTCGGAAGACGAACAGAGCCAGCTGGAAGCAGCGCTGTCAGAGCTCAAGGCGCTGGCAGAAAAAGGGGAGCTGGATTTCGACGCCAGCCCGGAAGAAGACATCCACAGCTTTGTGGAAGCTGCCCTCATCGACAAGCTTGGCGACATTGGTCGTAAGCTTCATACCGGCCGTAGCCGCAATGACCAGGTAGCAACGGATTTCCGCTTGTGGGTGCGTGAGCACGTAGATTCGCTGAAAGCTGATCTGAAAGCGTTAATCCGCGCCCTGCTGCAGACGGCTAGCCGTCATCAGCAGGCGATTATTCCTGGCTACACCCACTTACAGCGGGCGCAGCCAATTCATTTCGCACATTGGTGTCTGGCCTATGTGGAAATGTTCAAACGCGATCTTTCGCGGATGAAAGATTTAAAAGCACGCATGAACCAGTGTCCGCTGGGCTCTGGCGCACTGGCCGGTACAACCTATCCGGTAGACCGCGACATGCTGGCAAATGAGCTTGGCTTTAATTCACCTTGCCTGAACAGCTTAGATGCCGTATCAGACCGTGACTTCGTGCTGGAACTGCTGTTCTGTGCATCTACCAGTATGATGCACATTTCTCGCATGGCCGAAGACCTGATTTTCTATAACTCAGGTGAAGCCGGCTTCCTGCAACTGGGCGATTCTGTGACTTCAGGTTCCTCACTGATGCCACAGAAGAAAAACCCGGATGCCCTGGAGCTGATGCGCGGTAAATGTGGCCGTGTATTCGGTAGCCTGCAAGGTCTGTTGGTAACCATGAAAGGTTTGCCGCTGGCTTACAACAAAGACATGCAGGAAGACAAAGAAGGCGCTATCGATACGGTTAATCAGTGGCACATCTGCCTGTGTATTGCTGTTGAAGTTCTCGACTCATTATCGCTGAATGAAGAACGTTGTCGTGAAGCCGCTGCCCAGGGATACGCCAATGCCACCGAGCTTGCTGACTACCTGGTAGAAAAAGGCATTCCATTCCGCACTGGTCACGACATCGCCGGTAAAGTGGTTCTGGCTGGTATCGAAAAAGGCTGTGCCATCGAAGATTTACCGCTAGCCGACATGCAGGCCATCTGCGATAAAATCGAAGACGATGTCTATCCGGTACTGCAACTGGAGTATGGCGTGAACAAACGTAATATTCTTGGTGGCACCAGTTACGAAACAGTGACCAAAGCACTGTACACCGAACTGGAAAATCTGGATAAGCTGGGGTAACGCAAAAAATGGTGTTAGCCCATCATGACGGCATCAAGTTATTCCGTAGCTCACTGCCCTACATCAACGCACACCGGGGTAAAACCTTTGTGTTGATGTTTGGTGGTGAAGCCATTGAACAGAGTAATTTTGCCAACATTATCCATGATATAGCCCTACTGGCGAGCCTGGGTGTTCGCCTGGTGCTGGTTCACGGTGCCCGCCCTCAAATTGATGAGCGGGTAAACCTTCGCGGCATTGAAGGTCGTTTTCACGACGATATTCGCATTACCGACAAACAAACGTTGGAATGTGTGAAAGATGCAGCGGGCTCGGTGCGTAGCCATGTGGAAGCATTGCTCACCATGGGACTGCCCAACTCCCCTATGCACGGCGCGCACATCCGTGTGTGTACGGGTAACCTGGTCGTTGCCAAGCCAATGGGTGTACGCGGCGGTATCGACTACGAAAATACCGGGCTGGTACGTCGTATTGATACGACCGGTATTAACGATCACCTCAACGATGGCTCAATCGTACTACTTTCGCCAATGGGATATTCCACTACAGGCGAAGTATTCAATCTGTCTCATGAAGACGTTGCGACGCAAGCTGCCATTGCACTGAAAGCAGACAAAATTATCGTTTTCTCTAAAGATGACGGTATTCGTCATAACGATGGCAAACTGCTTCGTACTATTGAGCGCCCTCAGTTAGAAGAACTCGTCTTTAAAAATGAGATTGAAACTGAGCATACGGTACTTAGCGCGCTGACAACCAGCGTGGCTGCCGGTATACCTCGGGCACATTGCATTAGCTATGAAACCGATGGTGCATTATTACAGGAATTGTTCACCCGCGACGGTGCGGGTTCGCTGGTACTGGAACACCATTACGAACAGTTACGTGGTGCAACCATTGAAGACGTTGGCGGTATTATTAACCTCATTAAGCCCCTGGAAGAAAGTGGTGCACTGGTAAAACGCTCCAGAGAACGTTTGGAAAACGAGATCAACCAGTTCATCATTATCGTTCGTGACGGTATGATCATCGCGTGTGCCGCATTGTATCTGTACCCGGAAGAAAGCAAAGCTGAACTGGCTTGTGTGGTAACTCACCCGGACTATCGTGGTAAAAACCGCGCCGAGCGCATTCTCGACGAGGTTAAACAACGGGCACTGGATGCGGGTATCAATACCCTGTTCGTTCTGACAACACTTACGGCTCACTGGTTTTTGGAACACGGCTTCCGTGCTGCAGATCTCGGTGAACTGCCTCAGGCGAAAAAAGAGCTGTACAACTTCCAGCGCAAATCGAAAATTTTTACCCTCGAGCTGTAAACCGCTTATAAGCACAGTTTGCTTTTGCTGACTGTGCTTTCTCTCTACTTCAAGCCACCCAGCTAAATCCACCCTCCTCGCCCTTCTGCAACGAAAACAGCAAAAGATAATCATTCTCATTAATGCTAATATCTGGCCGCGTGTTAATCACTCGCAACATTTTCTTATTTTCGTCGTCAGTTATTTTCCACATTCCAGGTTAGTATCATGTTTTCCAGACTTTTGTTTTTATGCTTCATCAGCTTTTCTTCACTCGTAAGTCCCTTCTTCGCCGTGGCGAAACCAGATATGACTATCAAAACCGGTAAAACGGTGGCCGATACCGGTGCAGAAGGATATCGGTTTGTTCGCTTAACCCTGTCACGGGAAGACACCATCCAGCATCGCCAAATCGATTACCGGGTCAACCTTGCTATTCCGACGACACCTACACCAGATGAAGGTTTTCCCCTTTTGATAATGTTAGATGGCAATGCTGCCTTAATGGAAGTCAATGCAGACTTGCTGGCACAGGTGTCAAAACGCGCAGGCCCCCCGCCCGTACTGGCATTTTTGGCCCATGATAACGACTTGCGGATCGACGGTGATGCCCGGGCCTGGGACTACACGCCTGCGGTTACCGACGCGCAGCTTAGTCAACGTGAAAAGCGCCCCGGCAGATCCTACGGTGGTGCCGATCAATATTTAGCGTTTATCACTCATGATGTGGTTTCAGCAATTTCACAACACACCCAAATTAATATGCAAAAGCGCGGGCTATGGGGGCATTCTTATGGCGGCCTTTTTGTCCTCCACGCTTTGTTCACCCAGCCCGAAGGTTTTGCATTCTACGCACCCGTGGACCCATCGCTATGGTGGGGAGAGGGCTACATTCTGAAAGAAGAGAAGTCTGCTGCAAACACTTTAAATAGCACTCAGGGCAAGTCGCTGTTTGTGGTGACGGGTTCGGGTGGCGACAAGAACCGCTCACACAAAGACCGAAACGATCCTGCACTGGCAGCAATCTATAAGGCTAGAGAAGCCGTTCCGGGCGATGAAATATCCAGGCTGGTTGAACGTGTTAACGCGAACAACGTAAATGCGAAGCATATTACGCTACCCGGACTTTCTCACGGTGCGACATTGGGAGCGTCTCTGCCTGAGGTCTTCGCGGCGTTTTCTGAATTCACCCGCAGTAACAATTAATCAAGTTCCTGCTTCGTGGATATCTTCAGTCAATTTCTGGTGCTTCCAGAGTTTGCGGATAGTGTTCAGGTTCACTGCAATCAAGGTCATCTCAAGCAAGGTGGTGCCAATTGAACCAACCAGAATATTGTTGGTTAACCAGCAAAACGCACCAATGAGAAAACCAATTCGCATAGCAATGCCACGCAAACAGAATACCGCGTAGGTACCCACGCAGCTACCAAGAATGGGGAACATATCTTTCCAGGATTCGGCCAGCCAAAACCCCCATGCGAGTGTGATGGCAATAAACACCATCGCTACAACAGGAGAACCGGTTTTTAACGACAAGCCGGTTCGTACCACAGACAGCAACGCACTAACCGTCGCAGTCATGGCCCCCAGCAAATAAAAATGAAAAGCATGGTTGATGTTCATGATCACCATCAGAATTTTGAGACGGCGATCGTCTTTCTGATAGAAACACAACATGCCCAGCACAAAGCTGAGTAAACCCACGGCCTGGGCAAAGTTAAATTCGGGAAATGTCATCAAAAGGGGATTAGCGAAGCGATGTCATCAAAGTATCAGGGAAGATGACAAGGTGCAAACACAGTGTCTGAGGAGTGCAATTACACTAAGAGACATCACTGCGCTAAAAGGGAAGAAAAGAGCGGACACTCCTTTGCCCGCAAACAGGCTCAATTGTCAAAGTTGACGGTAACTACTTCGTTCGCAGCAACACTGACTTCTTTAACAGTTAAAAACGTAAAATCGTAACCATCGTCGGCTTCCGGATTATCAAAATTCGCCAGACATGTAAGTGCCAGGGTGTAATCACCCGCTTCAAGGTAACCTACGCCATAGGTCATCTCGTCCGATGTTTCATCGGCGTTTACGGTAGCCGTGGCAATGGGGCGAAATTCAGTGTCAGTCGCACTCGGGTCGGCATCATCGCCTAAAGAATCAGGGTCAAGACCAATGCCTTCAAACACATAAACCGCATTACCTTGGGTGTAGTCTGTCTTGATTGCACAATCAGGATGAGTGACTACGCCTATATCAACTTTACCTTCAACACTGCCGGCCTCACTGTTATCCACCAAACGAATACCACGAGGCTTAAGAAACACTTCTTCCTGGCCTACCGGATTCACCAAGCTCTTACGCAAATCGAATTCAACGGTAAACGTTTGTTGCTCGTTAACCTCTGCCGTGAATCCATCCAGCTTCACTTCACCACTTGGAACAGAAAGCGGATACGTGCCATCCTGCATCACCACGTAACTTTGTTCCAAAATCGGGATCCGCACCTGCGTGTACACCCCAGAAGGAATGTCGATGCCATCGATAATCGACTTGTACGCCGTGCCTTGCAGTTGTAACAGGTCAACCTCTAAGGGCAATCCGTCTTCTTCGGTGACATCAATCACCACAGGCTCGCCATCGCCAATCAGCTCTACGGTATCGAAATACACAATGACTTCACGGGCAAAATCTACCGGCGCGTCGGATACGTTGAGCGTGAAGTTTGTAACGAACTCTTCAGTATCATTCGCCGTGGTATCGCTGCTTCCACCACCGCCCCCGCACGCTGCAATTAACAGGGAAGATGAAAGTAGCACTGCTGGTACGCGGCAATGTCGTAAACCCTTAGTGATTCGGCTGTGAATTGTCGTGGCCTTGATAGGCAGGGTTGCTTTCATCATCATCTCCGTTGAGGTGGTCCGTGGGCGACGCTTAAAAGTAAACAGACTAAGCGGCTATTATTCTTTGTGCTTTCATCAACACATACTACAAATGCTTATATCAAGGGTTGTGCCAGTTGATCATTTTTTAGGTAAAACAATAAGTTAAATAAATTCCGAGATTAGTTGGCTAGATATTGCTTTCATTCTTGTTGCGAACTGCCGACAGTTTTTATGTGAAAACTGAATCAACAGACGAATAACAATGCGCGACGGTGATTTCTTCAACGAATCCGGCTGAAATTTAAAAAGACTGGTGGTTTTACAGGCAGGATAAATCTTTAAATCAAAGACTTACGAGAATTGTGTTTCAGTGACTTTGTCACTAATTAACGACATGGCAATATTCTGGACAAAAAAAAGCCGTGCAGTGCACGGCTTCCAATTCGGTAAGACAATTAGATACTGGTACGTTTGTACGGACGATATTCCGCTTCCCAGAAGTTGTCTTCGATCTTTTTGATTAGCACTTCATCAGAAATTTCTAATGCCAGATCCTGTTCCATCGCGACCTTGGCCACCGCAAAGGCAATCTCTTTACTGAGTCCCGAAATAGCAGTGAGTGGTGGAAGTAATGCACCTTCACCGATGTTGGCAATGGGCGATGCTGCCGCTAGCGCATTACTGGCTGCCATGAGCATTTCATCGCTGATGAGCTTGGCTTTGCTTGCCAGCACACCCAGACCAATACCCGGGAAGATATAACTATTATTGCACTGTGCAATCGGGAAAGTTTTACCTTTATATTCCACCGGCTTGAATGGGCTACCAGTAGCAATAACCACTTCACCGTCGGTCCATTCAATCACTTGTTCTGGACGCGCTTCAACCTGTCTTGACGGGTTACTCAGCGGAAAGATGATTGGCAGTTCGCAGTGGCTCTTCATCGCGCGGATAACCTGCTCGGTGAACAGACCCGGCTGACCTGATACACCAATCAGTACATCAGGTTGTGCACAATGCATCACATCGAGCAGAGATGGATACTGACCAGAGTACGTCCAGTCGGCGATATCCGCCTGCGATTGCTGGAGTTTCTGCTGGAAGTCACGTAAACCTTCCATACCTTCGGTAACCAAACCGAAGCGGTCAATCATGAATACCTGACGACGAGCCTGCTCGTCTGACAGACCTTCCGACACCATCTGCTGAATGAGCATTTCAGCGATACCACAACCCGCTGAACCTGCGCCCACAAACACCACTTTCATTTCTGAAAGTTTGCGCTGCGTGGTACGACATGCTGCCAAAATGGTACCCAGTGTTACTGCGGCAGTACCCTGAATATCATCGTTAAAGCAGCAGATTTCGTTACGGTAGCGCTGCAGCAACGGCATTGCATTGGGCTGTGCGAAGTCTTCAAACTGAATCATTACTTCTGGCCAGCGACGCTTAACCGCTTTAATAAACATGTCGACAAACTCGTCATATTCTTCCTGGCCAATACGCGGATGACGCGCGCCCATATACATTGGATCGTTCAGCAGTTTTTCGTTGTTGGTGCCAACATCCAGCATCACGGGCAGTGTATACGCCGGGCTAATACCACCACATGCGGTATACAACGACAGCTTACCGATAGGAATGCCCATACCACCAATACCCTGGTCGCCCAGGCCGAGGATACGTTCACCATCGGTTACCACGATAACTTTCACCTTACGCTTAGTTGCATTGCGCACGATATCATCGAGTTGGTGGCGCTCTTCCCAGGATACAAACAAGCCTCGGGAGCTGCGGTAAATATCAGAGAACTGTTCGCAAGCATCACCCACTGTAGGGGTGTAGATGATGGGCATCATTTCTTCAATATGCGACTGGATCAGGCGATAGAACAAGGTTTCATTGTTGTCCTGGATAGCGCGCAGATAGATGTGCTTATTCAGTGCATCGCTAAAAGAGCTGTATTGCATAAAGGCTCTTTCAACTTGCTCATCTATAGACTCGTATCGTGGCGGTAATAATCCGGTCAGGTTAAACGAAGCCCGCTCACGGGCTGTAAACGCGCTGCCTTTATTCAGCAGCGGCGTTTCCAGCAATGAAGGGCCAGAGTGAGGGATATATAAATATCGGTTGGAATCGTCTGACATTGCTTATCCGATTTATAGTTTTTTGGATTGTTGCCCGCCCCTATCTTCTCGCCTAAAAGATATCTTCCGGGGTGGGCGCGGTATTCTCTTCATCCTGAGCAGGATCGACAATTTCATCGTCAAGCACATACACCTTCGGTTCTGTGCCCTGCGCAAAATATTCGAATAGTGTCGTATGGTCTGTCCTTCTGGTCAACTTCCCAGTGGTACGATCTATACGAACGCGGACCACTCCATCAGGAATGGCCATGGGTTCTTCAGGTACGCCATCAAGCATATGCTGCATGAATCGTATCCATGTTGGCTGCGCAGCCTTAGCACCATCTTCGCCACCAATCATTGCGTTACCCAGCCAGTTAAACTTCTCTGGATTGCGATTTATCAAATTCTGGTTACGGGTGGCTCGACCAAGGTTGCGGTTCATGTCGTCAAAACCCACCCAGGCGGTGGCAATAATGTCGCGGTGAAAACCACTAAACCAGGTATCTCTGGCGTCGTTAGTGGTACCAGTTTTCCCGGCTAAATCGTCACGCTGCAGAATGTTTCTTGCTCGCCAACCTGTACCCATCCAGTACGTTTTCTTGTTCCAACTGCCGTTAGCACGCACACCGGTACGCATCATGTCGGCTACCAGAAATGCGTTTTGCGAACTAATAACCTGAGGCGCAGACGGTTTCACTTTACTGCCTGCTTCACTAAGCTGCACCGCGCCCCCTAAACCTGCATCAGCGTTAAGCTGGGCTTCCAGCATGGCTTCCAGGTTTTGCTCCTCGCCATCACGACTTTGTTCACCCTCCTCGGTGCAAGGATTACAGGCCCACTTAGGCGTTGCCTGCCAAAGGCTTTCGCCCTGTTCATTCAGCACACGGTCGATGAAATGAGGGGTAACCAGATAGCCGCCGTTCGCAAGTACCGACATTCCCCGCACCACTTCCAATGGGGTATGGGAACCGGAACCCAGCGACACGGTTTCATCGTTTGGCACTTCATCCAGTTGGAAACCAAACTTGGCAATATGTTCACGGGCTTTTTGCAGACCAACACCACGCATCAAACGCACAGATACCACGTTCTTTGATTTACCCAGCGCCACACGCATACGAATTGGCCCATCGTATTCCGCAGGAGAGTTCTGAGGACGCCAGGCAACACCGGTGGAAGCATCCCACTGATTGATCGGTGCGTCGTTGATAACCGAAGCCAGTGTGTAACCGCTCTCGATGGCAGCGGAATAAATAAACGGCTTGATGTTAGAGCCAACCTGACGTTTGGCCTGGGTAGCACGGTTGAACTGGCTTTGATAAAAACTATATCCACCCACTACTGCCTGCACGGCACCGTTGTGAGGATTAAGCGCAACCAGCGCGCCACTTACTGTAGGAATTTGAGCAATGCGCCATTTGTCTTCCTGCAAGCGGATATAAATCACCGCACCCGGCGTAACGATATCCGACGCAGTTTTCGGATCATCACCCTGACGTGAATCGGTGATGTAAGGGCGAGCCCAGTCCAGACCTTCCCATTCGATTACCCGCTCAACGCCATTTAAGTCGGTAACGGTTATCGAAGGCTCCAGTTCTGATTCCGGCGTAGGTGGGTCGAATACCTGGGTGACAACCGCTGGAACCAGCGGATGAAAATGAGGAATGGCATCCAGTGCCTGCTTAATTTCATCCGGCGTCCACAGCTTGTTTTCGTCAGTGGGCGCATTCTCGCTCACTTCCACAGGTTCGTCGTCTTCATCGGCTTCCGGTTTACCCCAAAGCCAGGTTATCGGGCCGCGATAACCATGACGTTCGTCATAATCGTGAAGATTGCGTATTACTGCTTCTTGCGCGGCTAATTGCGTATCGGCAGGCGCAGTGGCATAAACTTGATACCCCCCAGTTTCTGCCTCTTCCTTACCGTAAATTTCAACCATTTCGTTGTAGATAAGGTCTGCCAGATAAGGGGCATCCAAATCGATTTCTGCACCATGTTTACGGGCGGTCACAGGCTGGCTGGCGGCCTCATTGAATTCCGCCTGAGTAATAAATTCTTCATCCAGCATACGCAGCAGAACAATACGACGGCGCTCCACAGAACGTTCGGGGCGACTCACCGGGTTGAGTACCGACGGTGCCTGCGGTAAACCGGCAATGGTAGCGATTTGCGCTAAACTTAGTTCTTTTAAGTTTTTGCCATAATACACCTGAGCGGCGGCGCCGAAACCAAATGCACGGTGGCCCAATTCAACCCGATTCAGGTAAAGCTCGAGGATTTCATCTTTAGTGAGCACTTGCTCCATGTGGATGGCAATGAAGATTTCTTTAATTTTACGAATAAAGGTTTTGTCGCGGGTAAGGAAGAAGCCCCTAGCGAGCTGCATAGTGAGGGTACTGGCACCCTGCTGTTTCTCTCCGGTAAGCACCAAATTTACAGCAGCACGGGCGACACCAATGGGGTCAATGCCGTAATGCTCGTAAAAACGGCTGTCTTCGGTAGCAATGACCGCCTGAATGAGTTTTTCAGGTACATCCTCAAGTTTTACCGGGATCCGCCGTTTAACTCCATATTGAGAAATTAATTTACCGTCATAGGTATAAATTCTCATAGGTGTCTGCAGACGAACGTCCTTGAGGACAGTAACACTCGGCAGGTCGGGTTTGATATAAAAATAAATGCCTGCAAGTGCCGCCACGCCTAGCGTGCCGCCTATCAGGGCTAAAATAAATAGGGTTTTGATATACTTCACGAAGTTTACATTACCAAGAGTGTTACGCCGATTGATGTCAAAAATTTATACCTATGTACCTGTGTGAGAACCATACAGATTAAATATTTTGCGTTACATTCTATTTTAAAGCATTAATTTTGAAATTTCGGACGCCAGCAAATGAAATCGCTGTTTAAGAAAAAGCTGCCACCTATTGTGGGCCTTGACATAGGCACTCGTCAAATAAAAGCGGTGTTAATTGAACGCACGGCCAAGGGCTTTGTGTTGCAGGCTTTTGCGTGCGAATCGATCAATAAACGTGCATTTAACGAACGAGAAATTAAAGACTTCGACGCAGTAAGTCTGGCGCTTAAGAAAATAAAGAAAGCATTAAAGACAAAAGTTAAGTCTGTTTCCATCGCTGTTGCGGGCTCCTCGGTGATCAGCAAAGTCGTGCCCATGGACCCAGAACAAAGTGACTTCGAGTTAGAAGGCCAAATCGAAATCGAAGCCGATAGCCTTATTCCTTACCCGTTAGAAGAAGTTTATCTAGACTTTGAAGTACTCGGCCCAAGCCCGACGCATGCAGGCAAAGACAGCGTACTATTAACTGCTGCACACAAAGATCTGGTAGACAGTCGAATCACTCTGGTAAGAGAAATTCCATACGAACCGAAAGTGGTCGATATGGAAGTGTACGCGCTCAGCAACGCGTTGTTTTACTTTCATCCGCTGGAATCTGAGGAGGAGCGCGTGTGCTGTATTAACCTTGGCGCTTCGTTGCTGCAGTTATGTGTATGGCAGAATGGCGAAGTGATTTACACCAAAGAGCACGCCTTCGGCACCAATCAGCTTATTCAGGATCTTGCAGCCATTAATATGTTGGAGCCCGACGAGGCCGAACGTCAGGTAATGGAAGGTTCACTGCCAGGAAACTGGCAACAAGATACCCTACCGATTTTTGTTGCGAACTTACAACAGCAAATCCTCCGTGCAATACAAATGTATGTTTCAACGCTACATGCACAGAGACCAGAAAAAATTGTGTTATCGGGCGGTGGTGCCACCATTCCGGAATTGGTTGATGGCTTACGTCAAGACTTGGGAATGGACGTTGAAGTTTTCAATCCTTTTGACGGTATGACAATTAATCCTAAGCTCGATCAGGAGCGCTTAATGAAACTGGCTCCGCAGTTAGTAACAGCTGCAGGTTTAGCCAGTCGGAGCTTCACTGAATGGCACATATAAACTTTCTGCCGTGGCGTGAAAAGCTTCGCCAGCAGCAAAAGCAGCACTACATTATTGTTACCGCGTGTATCGCCGCGTTTGTTGGCGCGGTGTTTTGGACCGTGGGACAAATCATTGATATTCAAATTAACAACCAGAACTCCCGCAATAACTATCTTAAACAGGAAATCAATGTTCTTGATAATCAGATAGCAGAAATCCAAAGAATTAAAGACAGCAAAAAAGCCATTGAGCAACGTATGGCGCTCATTGAACAACTGCAAATTAGCCGCAACATTGCCCCCTCGGTGTTCGATGAACTTGCCAGATTAGTACCGGCGGGCGTGTCTTTCAGAACAATGAAGCGTCGCGGCAATAATATTGAGATTCAGGGGCTAAGCGACTCAAATAATCGGTTATCTGATTTTATGCGCCGCCTTGAAAACTCTGCGGTATTCACCGGCGGCGAACTGTCGTCGATAAAGGCTGATACCTCAGCCACAGACGCAGTAAGCGATTTCACCCTTAAATTTACCATCAGTCCTAAAGTTGCGCCGGTGATTCAGCAGCCTAAAAGCGGAGACGCGAAATGAGTTTTGATGTCAGTAAATTAAAAGAACTCAACGAGCTGGATTTCGAACAGGTCGCCATCTGGTCTAAAGAAGTAAAGATTGTCGTTGTTGCATTTGTCGTCATTGTGGTTGGCGCGCTGAGCTACTGGTTCATTGTTAAACCCAAACTCCCTATTCTGGAAAGAGCGCAAATTGAAGAACAGGAGTTAAAGGGTCAGTTCCAAGCTAAATATCGTATTGCGGTGAATTTGAACTCCTACATTGCCCAGCTCAAGCAAATCGAAAACGACTTTAAGTCGATGCTGCGCTCGTTACCTACTAGCAATGAAACACCGGGGTTACTCGACGACATCACCTATGTTGGCACCACGTCGGGGCTCACATTTAAGCTTCTAAACTGGCAGCAGGAAGTCCCGAAAGAGTTCTACACTGAACTGCCCATTGAAGTGGAAGTATCTGGTGGCTACCACAACTTTGGTGAGTTCGTGTCTGAAATAGCCGATCTGCCGCGAATTGTTACCTTGCATGATTTTGAAATTACCCATGAGGGCGACCGTCTGAACCTGCAAATGCAGGCAAAAACCTACCGCACGTCTCTTACCGGCAAGGAAGGAGCGAAACAACCATGAACAGAAAGGTACAGCGTGTCATTTTTCTAACGCTTTCGCTTGGCTTGGTTAGTGCATGTAGCCCTAGAATTGACGATTTAATAGCGTATACTCAACAGGTTAAAGCAACGACCACTGCAGTGGTCGAACCGTATCCGGAATTTAATCAGCAACCAGCCTTTGAATACACCGCATCTTCATTCAGAAGCCCGTTTGCTCGTCCGGTAGATAGAAGCTCCCCGGTGGTGCAGACGACCAATAATAATTGTTTGCAACCTGATTTTGAACGCAAGAAAGAACCATTGGAAAAGTATGGTCTTGATTCTCTGACGTTATCTGGCACATTTTCTACCCAGGGTATACGCTGGGTATTGTTCAAGACTAACGAAGGTAATTTGTTAAAGGGCCGTGTTGGCAGCCATTTGGGACTGTTTTTCGGAAAAATAACGTCAATCAACGACGAATCTATCATTATTGAGCAACTGCTACCCGACGGAACGGGATGCTGGCAACGAGAAAAAACCACGCTGTCGATGAACTCGTCAGCAGGAGATAATAACAATGTCTGAGCGTTACATTTTCAATAAAACACGCCTTGGTCGGAACCACAAATCGTTGTGGCTGGGTAGCTCTGCGATTGCCCTGGTAATGCTAAAAATGCTGTCGGCGCCAGTGATGGCTCAGGAACAGGAAACCGTTCTCCTCGATCCTTACGCTGAAGCAGAAAGAATCTTTACATCAACGCTGAATAATATCGACTTCTCCCGTGAAGCCGGTAACTTAGCGGTGACCACCATCGAATTCGATAACGATAAATTTTCCCCTCAATTACTTGAAGCCCAGGGAAAACTCACTATCACCCTGCCTAAAACCGAATTAAGCGACGATCAGCTGGTTGAATTAGATGTGGTGCAATTTGGTACTGAAGTACAGTCTATTGAAACCTTCCAGGATGCCGATAGCGCCAGCCTGGTTATTAGCTATCAGGGCACAGTGTTAGCTCGCCATCGCAAGCAAGGTAATACCCTACGCATCGAAATTCAGCCAATGACTGAAGAAGAACTTGCAGAACTGGATAAAGACCCAGAGTACTCAGGTAAGCCTATTTCTTTAGATTTCCAGGACGTACCTGTTCGTCAGGTATTGCAAATTATCGCGCAGACCAACGGCTTTAACCTGGTGACTACGGATACGGTTACCGGCAATGTCACCATTCGTCTTGAAGGCGTGCCTTGGGATCAGGCGCTGGCAATGATTTTAAAAATCAAAGGCCTGGATAAGCGCATGGAAGGCAATATTCTGCTGGTCGCCCCAGCAGAAGAACTGACTGCCCGTGAAACCGCACAGTTGCAGTCAAACAAACAAGTGAAAGACCTCGCGCCGCTGACAACAGCCAACATTACCGTTAATTACGCGAAAGCTGAAAGCCTTGCGCAAATTCTGAAATCGGCAGATGGCGGCATTCTTTCCGAGCGCGGCTCCGTAACAGTAGACGACCGAACCAATACCTTGTTGTTAAAAGACAATCAGGCATCTATTGATGAAGCCCGTGAAGTGGTGAATGCGCTGGATATTCCAGTTAAGCAGGTTTTGATTGAATCACGCATGGTAACAGTGCGAGACAACGTAGATGAAGCTTTGGGTGTGCGCTGGGGCTTCACCAGTACAACCAGCGATGGCGCAGTTTCCGGTTCCATTGAAGGTGCGGATTCTGCGGCAGGCGGAATACTGCCTAGCATAGCCAACCGCATGAACGTGAACCTGCCTGTGTCGGGTGAGAACGCGGCTCGTATTGGCTTTCAGATCGCCGATTTAGTTGATGGTAATATTCTCGACCTCGAACTGTCAGCGCTGGAATCTGAAAACAAAGGTGAGATTATTGCGAGTCCGCGCATTACGGTTGCCAACCAACACGAAGCGTATATCGAACAAGGTACTGAAATTCCTTACGTTCAGGCCGCATCGAGTGGCGCAACCTCAGTGGAATTTAAGAAAGCGGTGTTAAGTCTGAAAGTGACCCCACACATTACGCCCGATAACCGCATCATTCTGGATCTGGTAGTAACACAAGATACCCGCGGGGAAACGGTAGAAACCTCCACCGGCCCGGCTGTCGCTATCGATACTCAGGAAATTAAGACTCAGGTGTTAGTCGATAATGGAGAAACCGTGGTGCTTGGTGGTATTTTCCAGCAAACCAGTACGTCAGACGTGTCTAAAGTACCCTTGTTCGGCGACCTGCCCGTAGTGGGAAATCTGTTCAAGCGCAATGCGTCTATCTATCAGAAGCGAGAGTTATTGATTTTTGTTACACCTAAAATTGTGGTGGAATCGCTTTAATAAATCCCCCGACTTCCCATGCACGTCAGGTTCGTACGCGAACCTGACGTTGTTGTTTTCGGCGCTAACGCGCTGATTTCAAAGTCTATCGATTAAAAGTGCAACAAAACTTGCATCCCGACGCCGTAAACTGAGATAATCCCGCTCTCGAAATTAAAGCGAGGTTCAAGAGTTGTATCTGTTGGCGAAGTGAACGGGTACAAGTGAATGGGTAGCATCACAGGCAATACCGCTGCCCCAAACAGAATAAAAGTTGTGATATAAGCAAATATGGCTGAAAAACGTAATATCTTTTTAATTGGCCCCATGGGTGCTGGTAAAAGCACCATCGGCAGACACCTTGCAGACGAACTTCACCTAGATTTTTTTGACTCCGACCAGGAAATCGAGCGCCGCACTGGTGCAGATATCACATGGATTTTTGACCTGGAAGGTGAAGAAGGTTTCCGCAAGCGCGAAGAAAACGTCATAAACGATCTTACGGACAAACAAGGTATCGTGTTGGCGACGGGCGGTGGCTCTGTAACGAACAAAGCTGTACGTAACCGTTTATCTGCACGGGGTATTGTAGTTTATCTGCAAACCACCATCGACAAACAAGTAGCTCGTACTCAGCGCGACAAGCGTCGTCCTTTACTGCAAAAAGGTGATCCTGAGCAAATCCTGCGTAATCTGGCGGATGAGCGCAACCCTCTGTACGAAGAGGTTGCTGACTATATTGTTGATACCGATGATCAATCTGCTCGCGCCGTTGCGAACCAGATTATCAGTAAAATCGGACTATAAAATCTATCTGTGAAAAATAGGGAGCTGCGTGATGTCGATGTTAACTGTAGAGCTCGGAGATCGTAGCTACCCCATTCATATAGAAGCAGGTTTACTTTCTAAACCTGCCGTTCTCTCCCCCTATATCAAAGGCCCACTCGCCGTTATTGTCACCAATGACGTGGTTGCACCGCTGTATCTTGAAAAAGCTAAAGCGGCCTGCGGCGATGTGCAAATTGAAACTATCATCATCCCCGATGGCGAAAAGCATAAATCTCTGGAGCAGTTCGGCGTTATCATGACCCGCCTGCTGGAAATGAATGCTGCCCGCGATACCACGCTCATCGCTTTGGGCGGCGGCGTAATCGGCGACTTATGTGGTTTTGCAGCGGCCTCATACCAGCGTGGTGTACCGTTCATTCAGGTTCCTACCACCCTGCTGTCTCAGGTTGATTCCTCCGTTGGCGGGAAAACAGCGGTTAACCACCCTCTTGGCAAAAACATGATTGGTGCATTCTATCAGCCTGTTTTTGTTGCTATTGATACTGATACCCAGGCTACCCTGCCAGCCAGAGAATTTGCTGCCGGCATGGCGGAAGTGATTAAGTACGGCATCATTTATGATAAAAAATTCTTCAAGTGGTTGGAGGATCATGCCGATAAGCTTAAAACACTGGAAACAAAAACCCTGAGCGAAGCTATTTTTCGCTGTTGCGAGATTAAAGCTGACGTGGTGGCTAAGGACGAGCGAGAAGGCGGATTACGTGCCATACTCAATCTAGGTCATACGTTCGGTCATGCCATCGAAGCAGAACAGGGATACGGAAATTGGTTACACGGTGAAGCAGTAGCGGCTGGTACAGTAATTGCGTGCAAAGCTGCACAAGCACTTAACTGGATGGATGCGTCAGAAAGCCGACAGGTCATTGCATTGTTTTCTGCATTTGACTTACCTGTCGATGGTCCTGACACCATGGACAAAGACGCGTATATGAAACATATGCGTCGGGATAAAAAAGTCGAGGCGGGGAATATTCGCTTTGTCATTCCCCAGGGTATTGGCCACGCTGTAGTGACGAAAGACGTCAGCGATGAGATTCTAACCGACATTCTCAGCTAAGCTGACGGCATTATCGAAACTATTCCAATTTGTTTCCGTGTCGTTAAGTGCGCACACTTGTAATCAGCTGAGGGCATAAAAGTGCAATCTGAATTGCATGAACGACTGGAATATCTGGTCAACTATTCTTCACAACTCATTTTTGTCAGTGGCGACTCTGCCGCGCAGCAGAAGAAAACGCTGGAATCATTTGTATTCCAGCAACATGACGAAACTGAAATTGCGTATGTCACCGCAGATCCCATTATGGAACTCGCCGACTACCGCAGACAGTTGTGCAGACAGCTTCTTGGCACGCTGGTTGGTAGTTACACCAGGCCTCTGAACGAGTTACTGGCTGGTCTCAACGAACACGTTGGGCCAATTCTAATCACTATCACCCAGGCCGAGTATATTCCCGACTCCCTCTTACAGGAGTTATGGGATCTTGTGCTCCAAAGTCGCTTTGCAGGTAACAAGCAGCACCTTAACGTATTATTGTTTGGTGAGTCTTCATGGGCGGAACGCGCTAAGAAATGGCTGCCAGCGAAAAACACAGATACGCCTCTGCTTATAAGTAGTCAATCAGTGGCAACTCAACAACCTGGCTCAGAGTTAGATAAGATGATTGAGAACCGACGTAAGGCTTTTCACGAGCATGTAGCTAAACGGGATGGCTACGATGGATACATGGAAACGCAGAGTACAAGTCTGCTTAAAAAGCCGTTATTTATCACACTGATGATCCTGTTACTTTTATCCATTTTCATTGCTATCGTTTACTGGCAATACAGAGACGATATTGACGCCCTGTTCTCGCCGATTGACCAGAATCGACCACCGTATACTACCGCGGTTGAACCAGGCTCTGCATTTAACGAATTAGCCAATGAAGAAGCCGAGGAAGCACAAGCTGCTGATCAGCCTGTGGTTTCCTGGGACGATGCTGTAGCGTCTATTGATAATAACGACAGTGCACAGCCAGCTGAGTCTGCAGATACAGAAAGTGAAGACCTGCTGAGTTTTATTGAAGATGTTAGCGCCGATCCAGAAGCTCGCTCGGGTAACGTCGATGGCGAAGACTTGGCGACCAACACACAAAACCGAGCTACCAGCACGGTTCCTGAAGAACCGATGGCCGCTTCAGGTTTCGACAATTTGATTACCGGAACGAATAGCAGCACATCGAACGGTACATCCACGTCTACATCGGGAAGTGGCGAATCTCGTGAACAATTCACAGCATCTCAAATAGAAGAGCTTCCTTTGAGTCGTCGTAACTCTGAATCAAGAGCCGCCGTCGCTGCTGCGCTGTCTGGACAGACTGATTCATATAGAGAGCCGGTTGTCGAAGCCCCAGTTGAGGAAGTGCTTGCAGAGGAACCAGTAGTAGAAGCATCTACACCAGCGGAATTAGCGGAAGCAGAGCCTAGCCCTGAAGAGGCCACAATTGAGACGCCAGCGATTACGCCGTCACAACCAAAGCCGGTGCAGGTAGCTAAGACAGAACCCGCGCAACCGACCGTTACACAACCCTCTGTAACTCGAACGCAGGAAGAAACGCCCAGCGAGCCTACTCGCGAAGTTATTCAATCTCGCGACAGTTCACTGAAAAGCATCGCAGCGAGTAGCCCTAATTACGATAACTGGGAGTTAGTGAATAACATTAACCCAGACGACTACATCATTCAGCTTGCTGGCTTAAAAGATGAAGCGCTGATGCAGGAATTCATTGAAGACAATTCAATGGAAAGCTTTATCTGGATTTATCGCACCAACCGTTACGGTGGGAACTGGTTTGTTGTGCTGTTTAACGACAGGTTCAGTACTTTTTCTGAAGCCAATGCAGCCATTAAGTCCATCCCAGCGTTTCAAGGTAGCGAAAAGATTTTCATCAAGCGCGGTAGAAACGTAATTGAAGAAATAGAAAAGGTTTTTCCTTAATGGCAGTAGCGATTTGGGTGGACGCCGACGCGTGTCCGGTAGCAATTAAAGAAATTCTGTTTAAGGCCGCGCCACGCACCCAAACGACAGCCACCTTTGTGGCTAATCACGGTATCAAAGTTCCTCCTTCTCCGTGGCTTAAGCGACTTCAGGTTGAAAAAGGCTTTGATATCGCCGATAACGAAATTGTTCAACGTGTTAGTGCCGGCGATCTGGTTGTCACCTCAGACATTCCCCTCGCCGATGAGGTTATCGCCAAAGGTGCTGAAGTGGTTACTCCCAGAGGCGAGCAACTCACCCGTGAAAACATCAGGTCACGACTCAACATTCGCGACTTCATGGACACGATGCGAGCAAGTGGCGTACAAACGTCCGGGCCGCCGCCATTGTCACAAAAGGAACGTCAGACATTTGCCAATGTGCTAGACCGCTTCCTGGCAGCAAATCGCCACACCTAACCTTTTAGCTAAAACTAATAAAATAGCCGTTTTCTTAACCCTATTCGCTGTTAAATGCAGCGGTTGTTACATTCCAGGTTGTCGGGATCGATGATGACAGATACAATCATCATTGGTTCTTTGTTTCCGTTGTTCAGAGCGCGATAACTCAGACCAAATTTCTAATAACATCCTATAACACGTTAAAAACGTGGTGTGCGCGTGGGTAATTTTCAGACAGCATGATGCAAAAAAAGAACCGGGCCTTTTTGAAGTGGGCCGGCGGAAAATACAGCCTGGTAGAAAACATCAATGCCAAACTCCCTACGGGCAACAGACTCATCGAGCCTTTTGTCGGGGCGGGTTCTGTATTTCTGAACACCGACTTTAAGCGCTATCTGCTGAATGACATTAATCCTGATCTGATTAACCTGTATAACTTTCTGAAATCCCAGCCCGATGCGGTAATTCATGATGCGTCGCGATTCTTCACCGATGCCCATAATAATGAAGAAACCTACTACGCATTGCGCAAAGAGTTTAACGACACCAGCGATGAATATTATCGGGCAATACTCTTTTTATATCTGAACAGACACGGCTACAACGGCCTGTGTCGATACAGTTTAGCGGGTAACTTTAACGTTCCTTTCGGCCGCTATAAGAAGCCGTACTTTCCAGAAGAGGAAATGCTGTATTTTTCAGAGCGTTCGCAAAAGGCGGTGTTTACCTGTCTGCCCTTCGAAAAGGTGTTTAGTCGTGCGCGCCGTGGCAACGTAATTTACTGCGACCCCCCCTATGCACCGTTAAGCAAAACAGCCGCTTTCACCAGCTATGCAGCCAAAAGCTTTGGCCTGGAAAGTCAGCACCAATTGGCCACCCTCTCTATCAGGGCGTCGTACAAGCGCGGAATACCAGTGCTGATTTCTAATCATGATTTGCCGTTAACTCGCAATCTTTACGCGAACGCAGATATTTCTGAATTGTCAGTGAAACGTTCGATTAGTCAGAATGGGGCAACCAGAAAACCGGCTTCAGAGTTGCTGGCATTTTTTGCGCCGAATCCAGACCTCCCGCCACCAAAGCCAAGAAAGCGAAAGCGCAAACCTGCGTTCAGAACCACTAATTCAAAATAAAATTGACCAGGCCTGCTAATGCAGCAATGAGTAGGCAAACAAACAACACGCCAATCACGATGTACCCGGTGAGTTTTCCGCCATTGAAATCGCGTTCATAATTTTGCTGACTCTGTACACCAAATGCACTGGCGAGTACGCTTAGCAGCATCCCTCCAATGCCTGGAGAACGAGGTTTTTCATCCATATAGCGGATTACTGCCCTTTAGACGATGAGAAATTGCTTTCCGAATTACCGTATAGCAATTCGAGCAAATCAAAGAAATGTAATTGATAAGAAGAGGATTTACCCACCGCCCATTCTAACCAACTAATTTCTGGCGCGAGCAATGCTGAACACTGAGACGCAGGGTTAGTCGCAGCAGAAGGCTGCATTTGGTAGGTAGTGGCGCTTTCTGTACTCAAGTCGCACACGACTTGCGATACTGAAGGAGGGTTAAAATATGCAGCCGAAAGCATTACAGCTGCGCCGATAAAAGCACCAAGCGGCTTTTTCGCGCAGGGACGCTTTGATTGAATCGGTTTGTTCTGTTCCATGACCATCACCGTCGGCTAAAAAGTAACCTTATTATAATCATAAACAGCAATCTAACAAGCTGTACTTTATAATTGTTAAACCAGTTTAATATAAAAAACCCGAAGCCGAAGCTCCGGGTTTTTACACTCAACGTTAGAAATTTTTTCGGTGAGACTTACAGTTCGAAGTCTACGCCGTAAGCAACAACGAATTTGATTGAATCGTTGTCGAAGGCATCTGCACCAGTGTCATCCAGGTCAGTACCCGTGATTGCAAAGCTGAAACCGTCTTTGGCGATAGATACTGCCCAGTCAGCGTAACCATCTGGAACACCGTTGAACGCTTCAGCGAAGTCACCTTGGTGATAACCTACGTGCAGACCCAGTTCAGCACCGCTCGCTACAGGCATTGCATAGTCAAGAGAAAGGTAAGAAGCTTGAGCAAAACCAAAGTCTTGACCTTCACCTTCATCGGCTTCAGTGTTCGCCAGCAGGTACAGAGACGCGCTGAAACCTTCATAACCGATAGTACCGTATACTTCGCCAAAATCGAATTCAGCAACAGAATCGTAGTTGTAATACAGGTAACCTACATCGTAAGTAAAGCCTTCAGCTTCACCAGAAAAACCGAAATACAGATCGTGCTCATAAGAATAAACGTCATCTGCACCGTAGTTTACGTTAGATACCCAGGTACCCGCGTAGAAGCCACTTTCGTCGGCGTAGTCGATACCACCTTGTACAGCTGCATCGTTAGTGGTTTGTGTCAGACCACGCCAGATGTAGTTGTTTGTTACACTTACGTTCGCACTCAATTCTGCAAAAGAAGGCGCAGAAGTTAATAAAGCAGCTGAAGATACTGCAACAGCCAGTAACGTTTTTTGAATGGAAGTTTTCATGTGTTCTCCGTTGGATTTGTATAATTGTGTACTTAACTTAAGATTCTGTCTTATTGTTCTTTTTAATCTTTTCAGTAATAGGCAAAAGTGATGCCTAACTGATTTTTTCGACAAAAAAATGAATAACCAACTGAAATCAATGAATTTTAATTCACATTTTCATAGAACGTGAAGACGGTGTAAATCTTTAGCACCAAGATGGGTCGCACCAGAGAAAAGCAAAATCACCAAATTGGTGCATCGGCGCAGAATGTGCGTTAGAACAGGCAAAAACTTCGGTAATTGACTGTGGGCAATCTAAGTCAATTGACTTAAATAGGCGTAGGTTATGGCCAATACAGCGGGAAAACCGATGCACCACAAGACATCAGCATCGGCCCACGGTATCATTCAAACCGCTTCCTACCGTTTACAGGGTATCAACATGAAGAACTTCCTCATTGCTCCTTCTATACTTTCAGCGAACTTTGCCAAACTGGGCGAAGATGTAGATGCAGTGCTCGCTGCTGGCGCTGACGTTGTGCATTTCGATGTCATGGACAATCACTATGTGCCCAACCTCTCATTTGGCCCAATGATCTGTGAAGCGTTGCGTAAACACGGTGTCACGGCCCCTATCGACGTGCACCTGATGGTATCGCCGGTAGATGACCTTATTGAGAAGTTCGCTGATGCCGGTGCCAGCTACATTAGCTTTCATCCAGAGGCGTCGCAGCATATCGACCGCTCTTTACAGCTCATTATTGATAAAGGCTGTGAACCAGGCCTGGTATTTAACCCGGCTACGCCACTGCATTACCTCGATCATGTAATCGACAAACTGCATCATATTCTTATCATGTCGGTGAATCCGGGTTTCGGTGGGCAAAAATTCATTCCATCTACCCTGGATAAAATCAGACAAGTAAAGCAGCGGGTAGAAGAAAGTGGCAAAAATATCCGAATTGAAATTGACGGTGGGGTAAAAGTCGATAACATTCGTGCCATTGCCGAAGCGGGAGCAGATATGTTTGTTGCCGGTTCCGCCATTTTCAACGAACCCGATTACAAAGTTGTTATTGACCGCATGCGCGATGAACTGGCAGCAGCGCAAAACAACTAACACGCATTACAGCAGGTACAGGTAATAAAATGAGCAACAAACCAATCGTATTAAGCGGCTGTCAGCCATCAGGCCAACTTACCATCGGTAACTACATGGGCGCACTCAAGCAGTGGGTTTCTATGCAGGACGACCACGAGTGCTTATATATGCTGGTTGATTTGCACGCGATTACCGTGCGCCAGGAACCTGAAGCGCTGCGTGAGGCATGTTTAGATGGCCTTGCTCTGTATCTTGCTTGCGGCATCGATCCTGAAAAAAGCACGTTGTTCGTTCAATCTCACGTGCCAGAACATGCGCAATTAGCGTGGATCTTAAACTGCTATACCCAAATGGGTGAATTGAACCGCATGACGCAGTTTAAAGATAAGTCCGCCAAAAACGTCACTAACATCAATGCTGGCCTGTTCACCTACCCTGCACTCATGGCTGCTGATATCTTACTTTATCAGGCGAACCAAGTACCGGTTGGCGATGATCAGAAGCAGCATTTGGAACTGGCCCGAGACGTGGCGACCCGTATGAACAATATTTACGGTGACATGTTTGCCATTCCAGAACCTTTTATCCCTAAGTTCGGTGCACGCATCATGAGCCTGCAGGAGCCGGCCAAGAAAATGTCTAAGTCGGACGACAATCCGAAAAACTTCATCGGTCTGCTGGAAGATCCGAAAAAGCTGACGAAGAAAATTAAAAGTGCAGTTACCGATTCTGACGAACAGGCACGCATTTACTTCAACACCGAAGAAAAGCCAGGTGTTTCCAATCTACTTACTTTGCTGTCTCTTGCGACTGGGCGCTCTATCGACGAGTTGGTGCCAGAATATGAAGACAAGATGTACGGACATCTCAAGGGCGATGTCGCAGAAGCCGTAGTTTCACTGCTTGAGCCTGTGCAAACTCGCTTCAAAACGTTACGTGAAGACCGTGCTTATCTTGATGAAGTGATGAAAAAGGGCGCTGAGAAAGCCTCTGCCCGCGCAGCAGTTACGCTGGATAAAGTGTACAACTCACTCGGCTTTTTACCGCGTCCGCGCTAAGCCGCCTTTTACATTCGGGATCAGCCTGTGTTGTTATTAATTGATAACTTCGATTCCTTTACTCACAACTTGGCCCGGTACTTTACGGAACTGGGCCAGGAAGTCAGTGTGGTGCGTAATGACGCCATCACGCTTGCTCAGATCGAAGCAATATCTCCAGATTACCTTGTGCTCTCGCCGGGTCCCTGCACGCCAGACGATGCAGGTATCACGTTAGCAGCCATCGAACACTTTGCCGGTAAAATTCCTATGCTAGGTGTTTGCTTAGGCCATCAATCTATCGGTCAGGTATTTGGCGGCACAGTGACCCGTGCAGACAAAGTCAGGCACGGTAAAACTTCACCACTGTATCATCGTGAAGCCGGGCTATTTGAAGGTTTGCCCCAAGGTTATGAAGTAACCCGCTACCACTCTCTGGTTATCGAACCTTCCACGCTGCCTGACACATTACAGGTTGATGCCTGGTGCGAGGGGCAAAACGGAAAACGAGAAATCATGGCCATAAGTCATCAGTCCCTTCCGGTCTGGGGCGTGCAGTTTCACCCGGAATCGTTACTGACAGAACATGGGCATGCGGTACTGCAACGCTTTTTAACCCTTGCTTTATAATTTATATTGCATAAATCGCTCAAAAAGCTAAAAAAAAACGCTATATTGGTCGATAAATGGGTACGATTAGAGTTATAGGTTTGTTGTCATGCTCTCACACCCCATTTCCGAGAACAGCAAAAGTTGGTCAAATGTCCGTAGGAACTTACTTGCCGTGAATGAAAACTCCGACAGTCTCCCTCCTATATCTGAACGGTTTGATAACCTGCTAATCGACGCTGCTCGTGTATCTGAAATGATGGGCCGCAGAAGTCCTGGTGAGGTTGCCTTTGCCCAGTCGGAACAGGGTTATGCCAGACGACAGCTACTGCATGTTGAAAAAGTAGCCATTGAGAATAAGCAGTTACAACAAAAAACTGAAGCCAGCCTAATTGACCGCGTAAATGCAGAAGTACACCAGCACGTGTTTGATCTGATCCGCGGCGAGATTGAAGACGCAGAAACCGTGCTTTCATCGGTTCTCGGTTTAAGTGAAGATGTGGCGCCATTACTCGATGTGCTCTCGGTTCGCGCAACATCCATAACCCGTATCGAGTCACACGCCAGTGCATTACCTTGGCTCTACGATGACTTAATGACTATCGTCAACACGCCGAAATTCAGACGTAAGGATTCCCGGGGAAAAATCATTCCAGTGGAAACCATGCGCACTGCATTAAGCTTTATCGGTATTGAGAACCTCAGATTATTAATACCCGTATCGGTATTAAAACGGGCGCTGCCTAAAA
The DNA here is from genome assembly GCF_001757105.1 of Alteromonas confluentis. Lineage (GTDB taxonomy): Bacteria > Pseudomonadota > Gammaproteobacteria > Enterobacterales > Alteromonadaceae > Alteromonas > Alteromonas confluentis. Next base: position 144,104 of record NZ_MDHN01000037.1, on the reverse strand, counting down.
TCACCGATCCATATCCTGAAATTAAAACCCGGCTTTTAAAGTATGGCGAAGCCATTGGCTTATCTATGCGGGCGTTGGCTGACGATTACAGCGTGTCACCTCATGAAGCCTTTACCATTGGCATCTTTTCCCAACTCGGGCGCAGTACTATTGCTCGGCTCTATTTTAAAGCCTTTGAGCAAGCACAACTTTCACTGCTGAGAGAAGCTGAAATCGCCAGAAATGCGCCATTGCATACGGCGATGCAGAAGGCGCAACCGTCGGCTAATTATCTTATTGCAATGCAAGAAGAACTCGCCCCGGCATTAACGGCTAAGCTCACCACTGCCATGGGTTTCAAGCGATTACGAATTGCACTGCCATTTACTGAAATTGCCGAACAAGATAAACACCCCCATGACGTTACTGAACTGCTGAAAAAAGCCCAGGCTTACGCTTCTATCCGCATGTTGCATCAGGGCAAATTTCTTGAGAAAAGCGAAATTCCGCTGGCACTGCACAAAACGGGTTTTGTTCGCAGCGAACGAGATGTTTTGAAGGTGACTGAGTTATTCCAACTTCCTCTCATCGATGAAGATAAGATTTGATAGTGCCTTTCCAGGTAAAATCTGCACATTTTTTAGACAAAAGCGTTCCGGCTTATAAAGTTTTTTAGTGGATATTCATTCAAGCTAGTGCGTATCCACTACCTATACTAGGCTCGCCACGGCTAGTTTCTGCTAGCTTGTTAACAAATTGCATCTCATTCTGCCTAGCCTCTGCATGCTTATGCACTTTTTATGCAAAATGAGCTAAACCCCTCTAAAAATAAGGCCTTGAGCGGAACCCGCCGAGGTTACAAAGTGTCTTATTAGTGGCATACTGATAGGCTAATTCGTACTTTTCGCATCCAGAACTGATTCGCATACAAGCTTGTTTGCACCGCGGATGCCCGATAAAAGAGGTAACTGTAATGAACGTAACTCGCGCAACCTTCGACGAGGTCATGGTCCCTAACTACAACCCTGCCAACATGGTGCCGGTACGTGGTGAAGGCTCCCGCGTGTGGGATCAGGAAGGCAATGAATACATCGATTTCGCAGGCGGCATCGCGGTAAATGTATTGGGCCACTGTCACCCAGCTCTTGTCGGTGCATTAACAGAACAGGGCAACAAACTTTGGCACCTGTCTAACGTTTTCACTAACGAACCGGCATTACGTTTGGCGAAAAAACTTACCGTCGCCACATTTGCAGAGCGCGTTTACTTCGCGAACTCAGGCGCCGAATCTAACGAAGCGGCACTGAAACTGGCTCGCCGTTATGCGTTGGAAAAATTTGGTGAAGATAAGAACGAAATTATTGCGTTTAACCAAGGTTTCCACGGCCGTACGTTCTTTACCGTAACTGTTGGTGGTCAGGCAGCGTATTCTGACGGATTTGGTCCTAAGCCAGGTGCCGTTCTGCACTGTGACTACAACGATCTGGAAGCATTTGAAAAACTGATTTCCGAAAAAACCTGTGCGGTAATGATGGAGCCATTACAGGGCGAAGGCGGCATCATCTCTCCTGATGCAGACTTCGTTAAAGGCGTACGTGAATTGTGTGACAAGCACAATGCACTGCTGATTTTTGACGAAGTACAGTCGGGTGTAGGCCGTACAGGTCAGCTTTACGCTTACATGGGTCTGAACGTAACCCCAGATATCCTCACTACTGCGAAATCACTAGGTGGCGGTTTCCCAATTGGCGCAATGCTGACAACGGCTGAAATTGCTGCGCATCTGAAAGCCGGTACTCACGGTAGTACTTATGGCGGTAACCCGCTGGCCTGCGCTGTTGCTGAAGCCGCACTCGACGTTGTGAATACCCCAGAAGTACTGAGCGGTGTGGTTGAGCGTGAGAATCTGTTCCGTGAATTACTGGGCGAAATCAACGACAAATATAACGTGTTCTCTGAAGTGCGCGGTAAAGGCTTGCTGTTAGGTGCTGCCCTTAATCAAGACTATGCTGGTCGCGCTCGTGACTTCCTGGTCGCCGCTACCAATGAAAAACTGATGTGTTTGGTTGCGGGTGCCAACGTGGTACGTTTCGCGCCTTCACTGATCATCACAGAAGAAGAGATCCGTGATGGTATGGCGCGCTTCGAACGTGCAGTTGCCAATGTAGTTAACGCCTAAATTTAGGCTTGCGAGTAAGCAACTATGCATATCATTCGCCCAATCAACAATAACGACTACGACGCGCTGAATAACATCGCTGTTGAATCCGGTATTGGTTTTACTTCGTTGCCGGTAAACGAAACGCTGCTGCGTAAAAAAATTGCGCGGGCTGAAAAAGCGTTTTCCGAGCAAGTTACCCAGCCCGGCAATCAGTCGTATCTGTTTGTGATGGAAGATACCGTCACCGGTACTGTTGTAGGTACCACCGGTATTGAAGCCGCGGTTGGACTGGATGACGCGTTCTACCACTACCATTTAGGTAAAGTGGTGCACGCCTCCCGGGAACTGAATATCCACAACACAGTGGATATTCTTTCTGTGTGTAACGACTACACCGGTGTGACAGAAATCTGCACCCTGTTCCTGCGCGAGCAGGCTCGGGGCGGCGTGAACGGCCGTTTTCTGTCTAAAGTTCGCTTTTTGTTTATGATGGAGCACCGTGAGCGGTTCTCAGAAACCATCATTGCAGAAATGCGCGGTGTGAGTGACGAGGAAGGGAAATCGCCGTTCTGGGCGTGGCTCGAAGAGCACTTCTTCTCGCTGGACTTCCCTACCGCAGATTATCTTACCGGCATTGGTAATAAACGCTTTATTGCTGAACTCATGCCTAAATATCCTATTTACGTTAACTTACTCAGCAAAGAAGCCCAGGCAGTTATTGGTCAGGTTCATCAGAAAACCCGTCCCGCATTAATGCTGCTGGAAGAAGAAGGTTTCAGTTGCCGGGGTTACGTGGATATTTTTGATGCTGGCCCCACTGTAGAGGCTAACCTCAGTCATATCCGTACCGCTCAGATGAGCCGTAAACTGCCGATTGTCATCGACGATCAAGGTGCAGCTCAGGGCGGACAAACTTGCTATATCATCAATACCTCAGTAGCTGATTTTCGCGCCGTTGCCACCGACTTGGCGGTTAGCGAAGATCGCGGTGTCGCCGTGATCTCACGATTAGCTGCGAAGGCACTTAATATAAACGAAGGCGACATGGTGCGATTCGCACCGGTCAGTTTTCGAGACTAACGACAGGACAATTTCATGCAAACTACGCACTTTATTAACGGTGAGTGGGTCGCTGGACTAGGCCACGCTCTGAAATCAATCGATCCAGCCAAAGATCAGGTTATCTGGGAAGGTCAGGCAGCTACGGCAGAGCAAGTAGACACTGCCATCGAAGCCGCCCGTACCGCCCTGACTGACTGGTCATTCCGCAGTTTTGAAGAACGTCTGGCTATCATTAAAAAATATGGTGAACTGCTGGCGGAACACAAGCCAGAATTAGCCAAGCTGATTGCTCGCGAAACCGGTAAACCTGAGTGGGAAACAGCAACCGAAGTTGGTGCTATGACCGGCAAGATCGGTATTTCTGAAAAAGCCTATCACGACCGTACCGGTACGGTTGAAAACCCCATGCCTGTAGGTCAGGCATTTATCCGCCACAAGCCTCACGGTGTTGTAGCGGTATTTGGCCCTTATAACTTTCCTGGCCATCTGCCAAATGGTCACATTGTGCCTGCGCTCATGGCGGGTAACACCATCGTATTTAAGCCTAGCGACCTTACACCAGCCGTTGCTGAACTGATGGTTCAATTGTGGGAAAAAGCCGGTTTACCAGCAGGCGTACTGAACCTGGTTCAAGGTGAAGTAGAAACCGGGAAAGCACTGGCAACGCATGCGGGTATCGACGGCCTGTTCTTCACCGGTAGCTCGCGTACCGGTAAGATTTTGCACGAACAGTTTGCCGGTCACCCGGGTAAGATCCTAGCGCTGGAGATGGGCGGCAATAACCCGCTTGTCGTTAAAGACGTGGCCGACACCGATGCCGCGGTTCACGACATCGTGCAGTCAGCATTTGTCACCTCAGGCCAACGTTGTACCTGCTCTCGTCGTCTGTTTCTGCCAGAAGGCACCGCTGGTGATGCCATTCTGTCTCGTCTGATTGATGTGACCAAACAAATTAAAGTGGGTGAATACGACGCTGAAGATCAACCATTCATGGGCGCAATGATCTCTGCCAAAGCTGCAAAAATGATGGTCGACGCCCAAGCGGAACTGGTTGCTCTGGGCGCTGAAACACTGCTTGAGCTGACACAGCCCGAGGACAACAAAGGATTTGCGACGCCAGGTATTATTGATGTAACAGGTATTCTGAATAGCCTTCTTGATGAAGAGCATTTTGGTCCGTTATTGAAAGTGATTCGTTATAGCGACTTCGACGCCGCCATTAAAGAGGCCAACAACACCCGCTACGGTTTGTCTGCAGGCTTCCTGGGCGACAGCGAAGAAGATTACCGCTATTTCTTCCAGCGTATTCGTGCCGGTATTGTTAACTGGAACCGTCCAATTACGGGTGCAAGCAGTGCTGCTCCATTTGGTGGTGTGGGCGAAAGCGGTAACCACCGTGCCAGTGCGTACTATGCTGCAGACTACTGCGCCTACCCGGTCGCGTCTGTAGAACTGGACAAAGTTACCCTGCCTGGCTCGTTGAGCCCGGGTCTGACGCTGTAAACCAATAACAAGGACACAGACTATGCATACTAACGTAGATACGTTGTTTGCCCGCCTCTGGGACAAGTATGTCACTATCACACCATCAGCGCATAAAATTCATGCGCTGTTGGTCGGCGAAGAAAACGGTGACGACATCGTCAACGACCACGTCGCCTTTCGTACCTTCAACCTTGATAAAACCCGCCTCGACAAGTTGGCGGCGCATTTTCTGGCGTTAGGTTACGAAGAGAAAGGCCAGTACGATTTTGAAGCTAAAAAACTCGATGCCAAGCACTTCGAACACCCGGACGATACAAAGCCAAAGGTGTTTATCAGTGAATTGCGGGTAGGTGAACTATCGCAGCAGGCTCAGGACATCATCAGCCGTCTGGTTGAGCAGATGGACGGCGAGCAGGTGAATGCCGAAACCTTTCTGTATTCAGGCCCGCAGTGGGACTTGTCGAAGGAAGATTACGATACCCTGCTGAACGAATCAGAATACGCAGCCTGGCTAGCGGCATGGGGTTTTCAGGCCAACCACTTCACAGTTAGTGTTAACCACCTGAAACAGACCCAGTCACTGGTTGATGTGAACACGTTGCTTAAAGAAGCCGGTTTTGTGCTGAATACTTCTGGTGGCGAAATTAAAGGTGGAGAGGAGGTGTGTCTGGCCCAGTCTTCCACCATGGCTGACAAAGCCAACGTGAAAATGGGTGATGAAACCCTGCAAATTCCTTCCTGCTTCTATGAGTTTGCACAGCGCTATGCTATGCCTGATGGCAAGCTGTACCAGGGATTTGTTGCCGCGTCAGCGGATAAAATATTTGAAAGCACGAATGCCCGTTAAGAGCTTGTCTCTTTAGGTAGTAGTTTGTAGCTCAGTAAAAAAACAAAACGGCGGCTAGCCTTTAACCGGATCGGATAGCCGCCGTTTTTCTATTCGCTGCCGCAATCATTCAACGGTGGGATGCATAGGAAGCCGCAAAATAAACTCGCTGAACTGCGCGGGCTTATCAAAATAAAACCCCTGCAGCAGGTTCACATTTGCCTCACGAAGCAGGGGAAGATATTCAGCAAGCTCTACCCCTTCAATGACCGTGTGTATATTCAGTTGCTGCAACATGGCTATGATTCCCTGAAACAGCGCCAATGCCTTTTTGTTGTAATGAATATCTTTAAGCAGACTTCTGTCGAGTTTTACGGTGTCGAAATCGAACATTTTGAGATAACTCAAAGCAGAAAACCCACTCCCGAAGTCGTCCAGCGCGAGTGAAAAGCCACTTTGTCGCAAGGCATTCAATGCAGCCAGAGCGCGCTCTTCATTTTGAATGAATATAGATTCGGTTAACTCTATCTCAATTAAGCGGGGCGGAATATTACGGTTAAAGCAGATTTCAGAGGCTTCGGCAGGAAACAAAGGGTCGAGTAACTGACTTGCACTAATGTTCACGGCCAGCGGTACGGTAAGCCCATGTTCTGCCATCACTTCCAGATAGTCGCAGGCCCGGGATAGAGCCATCAGACCAATCTGGAAATCCAGCTGATTAGCCTCCGCAAGGGGAATAAAAACGCCAGGGGAAACATTACCGTGCATGGCAGAATGCCAGCGGCACAACATTTCACCTGATTGCAGTACGCCCTTAATGTCGTATTTGCCCTGCACGTAAAAATCCAGCCGTTCTTGCTCGATGGCCTTGCGCAAATCAGACAGCAAACTCACTTGGGCTTTCATGCTTTCCCACAAGCCCTGTTGATAAACATTGGCCCGCCCTTTACCCGCCATTTTCGCCTGGTACATTGCAGCGTCCGCGTTCTGTATTAGGCGCTCTATGCTTTCTCCATCATTCGGGTAGCTGGCAATGCCCACACTGGCAGACAATCGAAGTTCAGTGCTGGTCGATATGATCTGCAATGATTCGATACCACTGATAATATATTCGCTGATGTCCATGGCCGTGTCTTCGCCACACGTGGGCAAAACAACCACGAATTCATCCCCTCCCCAACGGGTTACAATTGTGCCTTCGAGCCTAATCCTCTCAAGAAGCCTTGCCACGCTACGAAGGCAATCATCCCCGACTTCGTGTCCAGCACCATCGTTTACCAACTTAAAGCCATCAAGGTCGATAAACAGTAAACTGAACGCTTTTTCTGCCTGTAGTATATGCTGCAACGACTCGGTTAGACCGTTGCGATTATTAAGCCCGGTCAGGTCATCGTGCATCGCCATCTGTCGTAAACGGTTTTCGTTAAACTTACGTTCGGAAATGTCGCGGATGGTTGCGATCACATAAGGCCGTTTTTGATACTGACTTTCAAATCGGGATAGCGAAACATCCACAGGAATTTCTCGCTCATCCGGTGTGACCAAAATACTTTCGAAACGGCTTTGAGAACCTGAAACTGCGGCAAAATGCCGGGTAGAATCTACCAGCATGGAGGGAAGCGAAGTGCCGATAAGCCGTTGCTTATCACCAGCGCGCAACATACCCACAAAGGCGCCATTGCATTCGGTTATGGTGTAGTCGCTGGCAAGGACCAGCATGGGTTCGCGCGAGCTGGCAAAGGCAGATGCCATCAGATGAAAGGTTTGCTCAACTTCCCTTTCGCTCGTTATATCGCGGGTTGTGCCAACGATATGTACCGCTGAACCAAATTCATCTCGTTCAAGAACTCGGCCGCGCAAACGCATCCACATAAACTGTTTTTTGCGTTGAAACCGAAATGAAAACTCAAGACGATCTTCGCCTCCGTGTAGCACAATCGCCCATTGCAACTGGAGTTGGCTTAAATCTTCATCGTGAATTTTTTGCAGTAAATCGAAGGGGTTACTTTGCCATTTTGACTCGCGGGCAGAACGCAATGAAAAGGTGCGGATAGTGATCTCGTCGCAGTCAGCCTTCCATTCCCAGTAAGATTCCTGAGCGGCCCACATAGCCAGCCGTAAGCGACTTTCCGTGCCTTGACTTTGTTTTAACGCATCATAAAGTGCCTCACTCTTTTCATTCAGCAGGCTTTCAGCCTGCCCTCGAGCGGCCTTTTCTCTGCTTAGGCGACGCTGTAGCGCTGCAATTTCCTTTTCTGCATCACGTTGAGACACGTCTTCATTCCACTGTTATTAAAAACTCGTAGGTGTGAGGTTTATCCGATTTCGTGGTTACCCGATTTATTTTCTGACCAAAGTATTCAGCCGCACCATCCATTAATCCTTCAGCCAACGGCGCTAACTCACGCACTGAGTAGTATTCCAGCACCATGGTATTCTCGGTGCGTGAAATAACAGTGAATGTAGGCAAATCGGCATCGGGATAAAGCTTTCTTACCTGAACATGGATATCGTTATCTAGCACACTCAGTGCATCTAATAGATTCTTGCTTCCGGACATCACCTGCCCGTGCGACTGCGCTAAGCGGCCGAACAGGTAATAGCCAAAACCGTGAAGCAGTTCTTCAGGTGGTTTGCCAGTTTTCGCCACCAGAACGCTGAGGATCTTCTGCATCTCACTGAACGGATAGTACCCCACGGAGGTGTAAGCGCCATCGTTATCCAGTTCAGCTTCGGTGATTACCTCATCGGCAAATTCCGGCGACACATTTTCTTCAAGCATTTCTATCAATGTTGTAAAAACAACCCCTAGCATACTCAAACCCTTTCAAAACTGTCTAAATTGAGTTTAGCCGAATGTTGGCGTTCAACAACTTAAAAGGGCCGGATTTTCAGTATGTTTCTACATTACATGTTAAGAAATTTTACTCCTGACTTTCTTCTTCTGGCTGTGCGCCCTTGGGCAATTCAACCACCACTTCATCAACGCGCTGTAAACCGCGTGGGAGTTTATTACCCCGACGACCGCGTTCACCGTGATAGTGCTCCAGGTCCGATGGCGACAGCGTCATACTGCGTTTACCGGCCACCACTTTCACAGAAGCGCCTTCTGGCACTATGGCGAGTGCACACACATATTCTTCACGGCTTTTCGCCTTGGCAGAAGGAATGTTGATAATCTTATTCCCCTTACCTTTCGATAAGCTTGGCAAGTCGCGCAGTGGGAACAGCAGCATGCGGCCTTCGTTTGAAATGGCCAGACAGAAATCGGATTCAATCAGGTTTACCCGTTGCGGCGTGATCACTTTTGCGGCGGTAGGCAAACTCAGGAAAGCCTTACCGGCTTTGTTTTTACTGATCATATCAGCAAATTTGCCCACGAAGCCGTAACCAGCGTCAGAGGCAATCAGGTAGCGCTGCTCTTCATCCCCCATCAGCACATCGGTAAATTGCTCGCCACCAACCACGCTGAAACGCCCGGTAAGCGGTTCGCCCTGACTACGGGCAGACGGTAACCCATGAGCATCGCAAGAAAAGGTTCGCCCCGAGGTATCGAGGAAAACCGCAGGCTGGTTGCTACGGCCTTTGGCGCTGGCAAGATAGCCATCGCCCGATTTGTAGCTAAGCCCTTCCGCGTCCACATCGTGGCCTTTGGCACAGCGCGCCCAGCCTTTTTCAGACAGCACCACGGTAACCGCTTCAGACGGAATAAGTTCTTTTTCAGACAACGCTTTGGCTTCGCCCCGTTCCACCAGCGGAGAACGGCGGTCATCGCCATACTTTTCGGCATCTTCAAGAATTTCTTTCTTGATAAGGGTTTTCAGGCGACGGTCTGAACCGAGCAGTGTTTCCAGTTTCTTACGTTCCTCTTCCAACTCGTCCTGCTCACCACGAATTTTAATTTCTTCCAGCTTGGCAAGGTGACGTAACTTCAGTTCGAGGATAGCTTCAGCCTGCTTGTCTGAAAGCTCAAAGCGTCGCATGAGTTCCGCCTTCGGATCTTCAAAGGTACGGATAATCTCAATCACTTCGTCGATATTCAGGAAGGCAATCATCAAACCTTCAAGAATATGCAAACGGGCCAGTACTTTATCTAAGCGATATTGCAGACGGCGGGTAACAGTGTCTTTACGGTAAACCAGCCATTCGGACAGAATCGTACGCAGATCTTTGACCTGCGGACGACCATCCAGACCAATCATGTTCAGGTTTACCCGGTAGCTCTTCTCCAGATCCGTGGTGGCAAACAAGTGCTGCATTAACTGTTCAGTGTCGACCCGGTTAGAGCGCGGTGTGATCACCAGTCGGCAAGGATTTTCATGGTCCGATTCGTCTCGCAAATCGCTCACCATGGGTAGCTTTTTGGCCTGCATCTGACCGGCAATTTGTTCCAGCACTTTCGCGCCAGATGCCTGATGAGGCAATGCGGTAATAACGATGTCGCCATTCTCTTCCAAGAATACCGCACGCATTTTTACCGAGCCACGACCGGTTTCGTAAAGTTTACGTATATCACTGCGAGGGGTAATAATTTCGGCATCGGTAGGGAAGTCCGGGCCTTGCACATGTTCAAGTAGGTCTGATAATTCGGCTTTGCTGTTATCCAACAGCAAAGCGCAGGCATTTGCCACTTCACGCACGTTATGCGGCGGAATATCGGTGGCCATACCCACTGCGATACCGGTTACGCCGTTAAGCAGAATGTGTGGCAAGCGCGCAGGCAGGTTTTTTGGCTCGTTCAGCGTACCGTCGAAGTTAGGTACCCAGTCAACGGTGCCTTGTCCCAATTCCCTAAGCAGCACTTCACTGAAGCGTGACAAACGGGCTTCGGTATAACGCATGGCCGCGAACGACTTGGGATCATCCGGTGCACCCCAGTTGCCCTGACCATCCACCAGCGGGTAGCGGTACGAAAACGGCTGCGCCATCAGAACCATGGCTTCGTAACAGGCGGAATCGCCGTGTGGGTGGAATTTACCCAATACGTCACCCACGGTTCTGGCGGATTTTTTATACTTGGCGGTGGCCGATAACCCCAGGTCAGACATCGCATAGATAATGCGTCGTTGAACGGGTTTTAAGCCATCAGAAATATGTGGTAGCGCCCGATCCATAATAACGTACATGGAATAATTGAGGTAGGCGTCTTCGGTAAACCGGCGCATCGGCATCTGCTCAATACCGTCCCGGTTGATAATTATGTCGTCGCTCATGCGTTCTTTTCGTTATGTAGATGATTCACTGCTTTTGAGCCATTGTGAGCCAATCAATGCCGAAGCGCAATATGCCGGAAGGCGGTATGCCTGCATAAGCGGAATTTCACAATTGAAACTAACCGACGATGGCGATTTGAACGACTTGCTGGCAGTTTCACGTTCACTCTACACTCGCGCATAGGACAGAACAAAATGATCAAGGAACCTATGCCTGCTCGCCTTCTTACAAAGCTTAGTCTTTTGCTTGCCGCTACTCTGCTTTTCGCGTGTAGCTTTAACGCCCGCAACACCCAGCAGCAAATGGTAAATACTCAGCCAGCACCAACACCACTTTATCGTGACCCCATTTACGACGGCGCGGCCGACCCCACGGTATTGTGGAACCCTCTCACCAAAACCTGGTTTATGTATTACACCAATCGACGAGCCAATATGCAGTCTCCAGACGGCGTAGAGTGGGTGCACGGTACGCCTATTGGCATCGCAGAATCGTCTGACGGTGGTGTCACCTGGAAATACAAAACGAATGCGGTTATTCACTACCCCACAACATCACCGGATGAAATAACCTACTGGGCACCGGATGTATTTTTCGATGGTACGCAATGGCACATGTACCTCACCATTGTGCCCGGCATATTTAGCGACTGGAAACATCCCCGCACCATCGCCCACCTGACCAGTTCAGATATGCTCGAATGGCACCATCAGTCCACGTTATCACTGGCGAATGAGAAAGTGATTGATGCCGATGTGATTGCTCTGCCAGAAGGCGGCTATCGCATGTTCTACAACAACGAACCTGACGGTAAATCGGTGTATTTTGCTGATAGTGGCGATTTGTTTCATTGGCAAGACAAAGGCAAAGCGGCCTTGGCCAGCCGTGGCGAAGGCCCGGTAGCCTTTCGCTGGCAAGGTTACTGGTGGCTGATTGTCGACGCATGGCGGGGATTAGCCGTATACCGTTCTGATGATCTTATGCAGTGGCAACAACAACCCGGATATCTGCTAGGCGAACCGGGTACCGGCAAGGATGACGGCATCAATGGCGGCCATCCCGACGTTGTTGTGGAAAATGGTCGCGCCTACCTGTTCTATTTCACCCACGGCGGCCGCATTGGTGACAACGCCAACAAAGATAACGTTGCGTCACGTCGTAGCAGTATCCAGGTGACGGAGTTAATCATGAATAACGGCAAAATTTCCACCGACAGAAATGCGCCCACCTTCATAACTCTACCTGAAAAATAAAACCCTCGGTTCATATGTGAAATTAATCTCTCATAGTTGTTTACGACATGTGAAGAGCCGTGATTGAATTTGACCGACTTATTATTAATCATGATGTGAAATCTATGCGTTCTGACTTTTCGTTAATCAAGGTGTTCAAGACCCTGACCGCTTTCAGTGTACTCACCACTGTTATTGGTTGCTCGCAAACGCAAGAAAACCATGACGTTCAAGCACAAGTAGATTATCCCGCTTATCTGTTCGCCTCATTTCGCGGCAACGGAGAAGACGGCTTACATCTGGCTTACAGCCGAAACGGCCTTAACTGGACTGCGCTGAATAACGATGAATCGGTGCTGCCCCCCGCCGTAGGCACTAAGCTTATGCGCGATCCCACGCTTATTCGCGGCGTGGACGGATTTCACATGGTGTGGACATCAGGTTGGCAGGATGACGGCATTGGCGTAGCCCACTCACAGGACTTAGTAAATTGGAGTGACCAGCAGTTTGTACCTGTAATGCAGGATTACCCTTCTGCAAGAAATGCCTGGGCGCCAGAAATCATCTGGGACAACGATGCGCAAAACTATCTGATTTTCTGGGCAACTACCCTTCCAGGCACTTATCCAGACACCGAAGCGAAAGCGGATAAAGGCTGGGATCACCGCATTTACGCCACCCGCACCGCTGATTTCAAAGCATACTCAGACACTGAACTGTACTACCAACCCGACTTCAACGTCATTGATGCGACAATCACACCGGTAGATAACGGCTATGTCATGCTGGTTAAAGACGAAACGCGATATCCAGCAGCGAAGCGACTGCATGCCGCGTTCAGCGATTCAATCTCCGGCCCCTGGAGTCTGAATTCAAAAGCGTTCTCGCCTGATGGATTATGGGTGGAAGGCCCCACCATCTTGCCGCTCACGCTTAACGGTGTACAAGGCTACATGGTGTACTTCGATGCCTACATGAATCATCAATTTGGTGCCATGTTCACCAAGGATTTCAAAACCTGGGAAGATAAGACGTCCAGCCTGAATCTACCCGCAGGCACCCGCCATGGTAGTGTGCTTGGAGTGGCCGAGGCAGAGCTTCAGCAATTGATTGACGCATACGGCGACAACACCACCCACTTCACCCCGGCGCAACTTCAGGAAGTTTGTACCGGTGAACCTCTCTCCTGCCAGCTATCAACGAGTTCCGGTAACTATGGTGTTGCAATTACCACCAGCAGTAAGTTCTCATCGGTTTACGCCGAGAGCCGTCGACTGATGTATGCGCCGGAAGTTACAGAGCAGAGTGCGCCAGTGCTTCATCTTGCAGTGAACGTGCGTGATGCAGAGGGCCAACCGATACAGGACATCGACGAACCCAATGTGGATGGTCTTAATGTTATTCTGACCCAATCTCTCAGCGAAATCAGCGGCATTGATGTAACGAAGAAAGCACATACCCGTTCATTGTTCATTATTGGCGACTCCACGGTTGCCGACCAGACGCGCCAATGGCTGAAGCCTGCAGAACAACGCTACAGTGGTTGGGGACAAATACTACCAGCCTGGTTCGGCCCTACCATCACCGTAGTGAACTACGCCGACAGCGGCGAAGGTACCGAGGCGTTTTCAGTTCCAGATGGCGTGCTTTGGCAGCAAATGGCGGGGCAGATCCAACCGAATGACTGGGTGCTTATTCAGCTGGGTCACAATGACAAAAAAAACCCCAGAGACGTCTATGTAAGTCGCATGAATGGGTTGCTGGAGACCATTATTGGCAAAGGCGCGCACCCGGTGCTGATTTCCCCCATGATCAGAAACCACGGCATTGAACTAACCGAACAGCATACTTACGGCGACCTCGTACTACGCAACGAACTTCCCAAAATCGCCAGGCAGAATGATGTGCCATACATCGATTTAATGTCGGTGACCAATGACTGGGCCATCAAGCTCGGCCAGAAGAACGCGCAAACCTTTTTTGTAGAGAAAGACAAAACCCACACAAACCAACCGGGCGCACTCACCTTCGCAGGTTTTGTTATTGAGGAAATCAAACGCCAGCAGTTGCCACTGACACACTATTTACGTGCAACGGCTAAACAAGGAACAGGTCAGTAACCATGAATTCATCACAGCATTTTCGTTTTCTTACGTACTTTCTATTCTCGTTGTCAGCAATGTTAATGTTTAGCGCATCAGCGCACAGTAAAGAAGCCGAAACACTTTCACCCGCCACTATCTTTATTGCCGGAGACTCTACCGCTGCCACTTATACGAATGCCGATCATCAGGGCTGGGGCGCTATGTTCAGCGACTTCTTTAATGAAAGCAAAGTCCATATCGACAACCGTGCCCGTGGCGGCCGCAGTACCCGCACGTTTATCGCCGAAGGGCTGTGGCAGAAACTGGTAGACGATATCAAACCCGGCGATATGGTGCTTATCCAGTTTGGCCATAACGATGCCAGCCCGGTTAACGACGACTCCCGCGCCCGCGGTACATTGCGCACCACCGAAGAAGAGTACCGTGACATTCACAATGTGCTGACCGATAAAGATGAACGGGTTTATTCCTTCGGCCACTATATTCGCCAAATGGTTAGCGACGTACGTAAAAAAGGCGGTGTGCCTGTGTTGCTGTCGCTCACCGTGCGTAACATCTGGAAAGGCGAGCGTATCGAACGGGGCTCCGGTGAATACGGCGGCTTTATGCATTCGCTGGCAATGGAGCTGAATACACCGTTTATTGATGTGACCAACGCGGCAGCAGATGAACTGGAATCGCTGGGCGGTGAAAAAACTGCAGCCCTCTATCCTAAAGATCACACCCACTTCCATACCGAAGGCGCGAAGCTTCACGCCCGGAAGGTGGTGGCTGCGATGAAAGGCCTGCGCCCTGCTTTGCCAGACGATTATTTTTCCTCCGAAGGTAAGGCGGTAGACGCCTATGGCTGGACCTTTGTGAACCTGCCGGTGGTACAGAACCCGTCACTGCGCAGTATATTCACTATTGGTGATTCAACGGTACGTAATGGTCGCGGAGACGGGAGCAACGGCCAGTGGGGCTGGGGCGACTTTATTCATGAGTTTCTGCCGAATGCAAACGTGAATTTCGTTAACCGTGCAGTAGGCGGGCTCAGCAGCCGGACTTTCATTACTGGCGGACACTGGCAGCGGGCACTGAATATGATGAAGCCCGGCGATATATTGCTGATGCAGTTCGGGCACAACGACGCCGGTGCGCTGAATGACGACTCCAGAGCCAGAGGCACCATTCGCGGTACGGGCATGGCTGAAGAAACCATCGACAACATGCTTACGGGCGAACAGGAAACCGTACATTCCTACGGCTGGTACCTTCGCAAGATGGTGGGTGAAGCAAAAGCTCGCGGTGTTATCACCGTGATCTGCTCACCCGTGCCCCGTAAGAAATGGGAAGAAAACGGCTTCCGCATTGCCCGGGCTACAAATAGCTACCCGCAGTGGGCAGAGCGTGTGGCCCGCAGCAGTCAGTCTGGCTTTATTGATTTACATGAGCTTGTTGCCAGTGCTTACGACGGGAAACCTCATGAAGAAATCGACAGTTACTTCGGTGATGCTCACACACATACCAGCGAGAGCGGTGCCCGACTGACCGCTGAAATCGTCGCTGAAAGACTGAAACCGATGCTGGGGCTCTGACCATGAAAAATCTTAACATCGGCGTACGCGCCCACGATTTCGCCCCTGGCACACCAGAGCAGGTTGCCGATGATCTTAGCCAATATCCCATTTCCTGCGTGCAGTTGGCGCCGTTAAAATCGTTTCCTTATCTTGAAGAAGGACCGACACGATTAACAAAAGCCTATGCCCACAGAACCCGCGATGCGTTTGCCGCTAAAGGTTTACAAATAGGCGTGCTCGGTTGCTATATCAACCCAGTGCACCCAGATCCGGCAAGCCGGGAAGCCTCGCTAAGCTGGTTTGAAAAACATCTGGAACTGGCGGCTTCCTTCGGCTGCAACATAGTGGGCACTGAAACAGGCAGTCGCAACGCAGACTGCACCTTTCATCCGGATAACCTCACCGGCAGCGCATTTGACGATCTGGTTGAATCGGTATCCAGGCTGGCCGCGACAGCAGAGAAGTATCAGGTTAACGTAGGCATAGAGGGTGTCGCTTATCACCACATTATCAATTCGCCAGAGCGTATGGCTGAAATGCTGAAGCAGGTGAATTCGCCCTACATGAAGGTGATTTACGATCCGGTAAATCTGTACCCACAAATCATGATGGCAAAGCAAGAGGATGAACTCGACAAGTCTTTCGACCTTTTTGGTGATGCGATTGTCGCATTTCACAGTAAAGACTTTGTGCTTAATAACCACAATAAAGAAGGGGATTTGCCCTCAGGTACAGGCAGCATGAATCATCACTATTTACTCCGCTGGATTCAGAACAACACGCCCGACGTACCCGTTATTTTGGAAAACACCAATTGCAACAACGTGTCATCTGTACTCAATTTCATGCAGTCACAACTTACTATCTGAACAAAAACTACGTGCCGGTTTTGAACGACTGAGGCGCTTATTTACCTTTTCTCACGCGTGTTTATCCAAATTTCTGTACCCTACCTACCGAAGGATAAACACGCAACTTCATTCAAATAATCGCTTCTGGAAAACCTAAGTAACGCCGTTATCACAGTGCATCTGCGCATTTCCCTCATTTAATTTGTTCCATATTTAAAATTTTTTTTACATTTTACGAATTTATTTGTCGCTGTTTTTAGGTGATTTTCACGTGGAAATTCTGCGGCGAGTAACCTATGAGCCCGATAAGTGGTAAAAATTCGCTCTTTCCCACAACCGCAAAGACGTTAAAAATCAGAGCTTTAACTAAGACACCAACCACTCTATTCCACTATTGAAACTTAATGGTTAATTGTTGCGGAAGATCTTGACGCGTGAGCGGGGATGAAAACCCTTGATTGGAAATGATTGGGGCATGTTGACGCAATTTTGGCCCACGATTACCATCCAGATCGATGTAAATAAAATATTAAAAACATGTACGGAAGCTTACATCAAAACCAGGCCATAACAGCTAATCGAGGTTAAAATGACAAACTTCAAGGACAACAGAAGTAAAGCCGGTCAGTACCCTACACTCGCCACTGCCCGCAAACCACTAGCCACTCTTATTTCTCAATTGTTGATTGCAGGTTCCTGCGCCACACTGGCCATGACTGCACCGGCATTTGCTCAGGACAACACGCAACAGCAACGCGAGGACAGCGTTAAAGTCGCGGACACGGCAAATACCACGACAACAGAAGAAAACGAAGAAGAATTCGAAACCGAAGTCATCGAGGTGAAAGGTATCCGCGCCAGCCAGCGAGGAGCCATCGACCGTAAAAAGATGGGCGGTACTATCATGGACTCACTGGTCGCCGAAGATGTAGGCCAGTTCCCAGATAAAAACGTGGGTGAAGCCCTGCAGCGTATTCCCGGCGTTCAGCTTGACCGTGACTTCGGTGAAGGTGCATCAATCAGTATCCGGGGTGTTGAACCCAGCCTGCTACGGGTTGAGGTAAACAACGTATCCGCTCAAGGTTTTGGCGGCGAACGTGCCGTAGACTTCCGAGCCATGGCTTCCGAGTTGATTCGCTCTTTGGACGTTATTAAGGGCTCAGAAGCCCGTCTTACTGAAGGTGGTATTGGTGGTACCGTGCAGGTAAACACCCGTAAGCCTAACGAATTTGAAGAGAACTACCTGTCGTTAAATGCGGAAGGTCAGTATAACGACCTTACCGGCGAACCGAATGACCGATTCAATTTGGTTGGGGTATATAAATTTAATGACGACCTAGGTTTATTGGTAAACCTTACGTCGGAAACCAAAAACACCATGATTCACGCCATTCGAAACACTGAATGGATGCTGTTTGATGATTACGATAACAGCCCGGAAAAGACATTCGAGAACGAATATGCCGGGGTAACCGATCAAGCAGCTTGTGTTGACGTAGACGACCCCACGCTATGCGAACAGCAATGGTATGAGTTTTCACCACGTATTCCACGCTATGGTATCTGGGGACGTGAAGAAGACCGTATCAGTGCGAATGCAATGATTCAGTATCAGTGGAACGACCGTTTATCTTCTCACATCGGTTACACCTATAACGACCGGGATAAGCTGGCTACCGACCTTAACCTGCATCTTGAATCCGGTTCAGCAGCCAGAGTGAATCCAGACTCAGTAGTGGTTGATGACCAACACAACGTTACCTACTTCGAAACTGCCCTCGCTGGAGTGACAAACCGTACACTGAAATTCGGTTGGGAACAGACCACTTCTATTCTTGAAACAGGATTCCGGTACGATGGCGATACGTGGACACTTGAAGGTCTGGCATCGAAGTCTGACTCCACCCAAGATATTGACTCACGGGACACGCACATTACCGCCGAAGGCATTGCCGGTATTGCGGTGCAGCTAAATGATGAGGGGATGCCGGAGTGGAATTTCAACGACGGTTACTTCTACAACAGTGACGACCCCACAGACATGTCAGATAGCTTCGATGTGAATGATCCATCAAGCTACCGTTCACGCTCGCGATATAAATATGCACCAAGCCATGATGAATCGGAAGAAACCATGGCGAAACTGGATTTCACCTACATTCCAGATTCTGACTTTGTAACTAAAATCCTAACCGGTGTGCAGTACACCAAACAGGATATGGTTAATGCCAACTGGCAATACAACATCATTCGGGATGTTGGACAAGAATACAATGGCGTTGAGTGGACTGTTGATGATCAGGTAGCTTTGATTTCCGGAAATACCTTCCAGTCTGATGAACTGTTTGATGGCTACGACTTACCGGTAGATACGGTGGGAAGTTACCAGGCAGTAGACACATTCCCGTTTATCGATGCCATTCAGGCCATCGCAGATGACAACACAACCCGTGAAGATCTCGACGTGCGCTCTGGTAACTACGATGTGTCTGTAGAAACCCGGGCAATTTATCTGCAAGGTAATTTCGAGACTTACTTTGGCGATATGCGCCTTTGGGGTAACGTGGGTGTTCGTTATGTTGAAACCGACACCGCAGCCAACGGCGACGTACGTGAAATCATCATCGTTGACCAGTTAGATGAAAACGGTAACGTGATGACAAACCCTGATACGGGCGAAGATCTGGCCGGTGTTGAAGACCCGGATAGCCCGGATTGGTTTGAAGGTCGCCGCACCGTAGATGGTGATTATAGCGACACATTACCGAGTATAAACCTCAACCTGGGTATTATTCCTAATGAGCTGGTACTTTACATGGGCGCAGCAAAAGTGATGTCACGCCCTAAAACGACCGATCTTAACGTGAATGCCACCTGTACGGTTTACCAAACACGCCGCTCTGTTGAAGATCAAATCAATAACGTGTGTTCTGCCGGTAACCCAGCACTTAATCCATACCGTGCTACCCAATTCGACGTTGCGTTGAACTGGTACCCGGATGAAAACTCGGTGTTGTCAGCTGCCTACTTCGTCAAAGATATCACCAGTTGGATCATCAATGCGGAAACCCGCTACGATGTAGATTTCTTCGGTGATGGTCGCCTGTGGGATGTTCGCCAGAAAGTGAATGGTTCAGGGGTAAAAACCCAGGGTATCGAACTACAGGCTTCAACAACCTTCACCTGGTTACCCGCCCCGTTTGACGGCTTCGGGGGCGCGGTGAACTATACCCGTATGTCTGCGGATGATGTAGGCCTGTTTAACCAGCTAAATGGTGAAGAACTGCCGTTCCCGTCTCAGTCTGAAAACAGCTACAACCTCACCGCGTTCTATGAGACTGACGTATGGAGTATTCGTCTGGCGTACAACTACCGTGATGAATATCTGGCGTCTCCAGCAGACCGTTCAGGTAACCCGGTATTTGTAGATGATTCTGGTTATCTGGATGCCAAGATTGTATTCAATGTCACAGAGAACCTGCGGGTTTACGCTGATGGCCGTAACTTAACTGGCGAAGTGAAGTCGTATAACGCCGGTGAACACCGCTTGTCAGACATGCAATGGTCGGGTCGTGAATATGCGGTTGGTGTGACTTACCAGTTTTAATCAACAGCTAACCGAAACGG
Organism: Alteromonas confluentis; assembly: GCF_001757105.1. Classification (GTDB taxonomy): domain Bacteria; phylum Pseudomonadota; class Gammaproteobacteria; order Enterobacterales; family Alteromonadaceae; genus Alteromonas; species Alteromonas confluentis. Next base: position 124,003 of record NZ_MDHN01000037.1, on the reverse strand, counting down.
GGAGTCCGTTAAGCGGGCTTCCCATCAAAAAGTGGTACTGTATTAACGACATCACAGTGAACACTGTGAACACTGCGGCTCACCAGCGCAGAGCGTCGTTAATGCAGTATCGCTTTTTTGTATTTACACAAACGGAGAAGAGAGAACCTATGGAAACCATTGCCTTCGTCATGCAGCTACTGCCCGGCTTTGAAGCGGAATATGAGAAACGACACGATAAAATATGGCCTGAACTGGTCACATTGTTGAAGGAAGCGGGTGTAGAGGACTATTCCATCTTCCTGCATCCAGAAACCCTGCAGCTATTCGCCACGCTGAAGCGCCCCGCAAACCACAATATGGATGCCTTGCCCGAACAGGCGGTGATGAAAAAGTGGTGGGCGTACATGGGTGACATCATGGAGCACAACGACGATAACAGCCCGGTGAGCCAGTCGCTGAATAAGGTGTTTCACCTGGCTTAAAAGCACTACAACCAACATTTGAATCTGCCGTGATAGTGAAGGTGACACAGCTCATTAATTCCTTCATGCAGATTCCATTGACAGCTGGTTAAACGGGGAGTAAAAGGCTGTTTAATTATTCCCCATGTGCATCGGTTCATTTGATGTAATGAACAGCACCTAATCTGAGGCTCAGATGGCAATACGTCATCCTTCCATTAAAAGCTATTTCGATAGCGAAACCAGCCAACTCGAAATCGATTCTGCATTTTCGCGCGGGCTGCAGTATGCCGGCCATTCACTGATGGTGCCGGAGAAGTTCAGTTACCAGGTGTTGCCTCATTTTTCTGATCGATACGTGCTGTTTAATCAGGGCGATAATTACGATCTGATATCGAATGTATGCCTGCACCGTCAGGCTAAACTGCTGGAAGGCGCAGGACGCACGCGCAATATCATCTGTAAGCTGCACTGCTGGGGATACGATAATCAGGGCACGCTGCGGGGTACGCCCTACATGCAGCAAAAGCATCAGGGTGCACTGAAAAAAGAAACGCTGACCAACTGGAACGGCATGCTGTTTCGCGGCCGGGCACCAGACATGGATCTCAGTGCGCTGGGTCTCGATAGCTATATCAATTTTGATGAGTATTTCTTCGCCGAACTGGACACCACTCGCTACGCGTTTAACTGGAAAAGCTTTGTTGAAATTTACCTGGAAAACTACCACGTATTTTCCATGCATCCGGGGCTGAAACAGTTTGTGAAAGCCGACGATTTGGAGTGGGCATTTAGCAGCGATTACTCGGTACAGAAAGTGGGCCTGGGTTCCGACCTGCAAAAGGCCACCACGCCGAATTACCGTCATTATCAGAATGCCTTTCTGACTCACTTCAACGGAAACCTGCCCCGCTACGGTGCTATCTGGTGCTTTATTTATCCGAATATCATGATTGAGTGGTATCCGGGCGTTCTGGTAGTCAGCACCATCTATCCTGATGGCCCCCGGCACTGTATTAATCACGTGGAGTTTTTCTACTCGAAAGCTCTGCATGAGGCTGCACCAGAGTATTTTACCGCCGAGCGTGAAGCCTATATGGAAACGGCAGCGGAGGATGAAACCGCCTGTACCATTCTGGAACAAGGCAGAGAAGCGCTATATCGCAATGGTGAAGACGAACACGGGCCGGTAGATACGTTTCTCGAAGCCGGTGTGGCGGAATTTTATCGCTTCGTCAACGCAGACTAATTTATTGGAGCACCCTGAATCTGAGTAAGAATATGTTCGTTGGGAAACCCTTGTCGCAACGTTCCGTACACAAAGAGTGCGTTCATAAATCTCTCCTAAGTTCGTTTGCTCTTAATAGTCAACACGCCAACCAGCACCAGTAACATACCGCTCACCTGCAGCAATGTTATGGCTTCTCCTAAAATGAGCCATCCAAAGACAAGTGTCAGCGCAGGCCCAATGGTACTCACCAGTACTGCCCTTGCAGCACCGATATATTTAATGGCGCTGGATTGAAAAAAGACCGGCAACACCGTAGAGAATATCGCCATCATCGCGCATTGCACGTATATCTCTGGGGGTTGCTTTAAGTCAGAAAGCGGTAGCTGGCTAAAAAAGTGCAGCTCTACCGCGATAACCGATACCAGCATAGCCAATATTGAGAATGCCTTTGCGCCTAGCCGTTCTATCATCGGCTCTGAAAATGCCTGGTAAAAGGCATAGCAAATCGCTGAGCCGGTAACCAGCATGATGCCAAGCCATATGTGGCTCTCGTTATTGCCTACCTGAATATCACTGATACACGCGCAAACAACACCAAAGGTACACAAGCCCATTGGCACCAATAGCCGTTTATCAAAACGATGACCAAGAAAGAAAACGCCCAGGATAATAGTCAGAATGGGATACGAAAACAGAATAATTCTTTCCAGCCCCGCCGATATGTACTGTAGCCCTATAAAATCTAAAATGGATGCGCCGTAATACCCGGCAATCCCAATGCAGACAAGTAAAAACAATTCACGCAGAGATAGCGTTTTAATATTCTGTAAGGCAGGAAGGCTTATCATTAAAAAGAACGGCAAAGAGTAGAGCATTCGTAAACTTAGAAGTATCACCGGTTCTACCGGCGCGACGACGTAGGCTTGTTTTACAAAAATAGCTTTAAATGAGAATCCCAGGGCAGATAAAACGGCTAAAGCCATACCCAGACTGGCTTTATCCTGCCAAAATCGAAGCTTCACATGCGTGTCCTTATGTCTAAAAACGGCGGTAAGATGCCACATTCAGATACGCGATGAAAATTGCTTAATCACCACCAACTATTCGTCATAGACGAACGCTAGGGTATTTATGAAATTTGACCTGACAGATTTGCGGTTACTCGTTGCAATTGCAGACAACGGAAATCTCACGAAAGGAGCCGAGACCGTATTTCTGGCGCCCTCATCTGCCAGCCACAGAATTAAATTGCTTGAGCGTAACCTGGGAGCGCAATTACTTATCCGTGAGGCCCGAGGAGTAAAATTAACGAAAGCAGGTGAAATCGTTCTTCGCCACGGCAAAAAAGCACTGGCAACCTTAGAGCAGATGCAGTCGGAGATATTTCCTTACACAGAAAGTGTACAAACCCATATCAAGCTATGGGCCAATACCAATGCTATTCACACCTATTTGCCCGACGACCTGGCTGAATTTCTGGAACAGTACCCAAATGTTAAATTGATTCTGGAAGAACACAGTAGTGAAGAAATAGCAGCGGCCGTTGCCTCTGGCGAAATCGAAATAGGCATCGTTGCAGAACAAGATCTCAATATCGACGTTTTACTTTATCCCTACAAGACAGACCGATTAGTGATGATAGTGCCAAAGCATCATGCACTTTCAGAATTTAGCCGGATTAGGTTTGAACAAGCCGTGGATTTTCCCTTCGTCATTTTAAATCAGGGTTCTGCCATCCATACATTTACGATGAACAAGGCCGCCTTAATCAATAAACATCTGAATATAAGAGCCCAGGTGAAAAGCTTCGATGCGGTGTGCCGGATGGTCGCGTCGAACGTAGGCATCGCCCTTGTGCCCCATGACTCAGTAACCGGGCACGCTGATCTGGGCATTCATATTCTTGAAGTGGATGAGGTTTGGTCAAAGCGAGACTTAAAACTATGCGTACAAAAACATACCGAGCCCAGCCGCTTAAGTGCTTTATTGTTAACGCATTTATTAAAGTAATTTTGTTGAAGCAGTGTCGAAGCACTCAGACACTTTTTCCAATATAAGAAAAATTAAATCCTGGTTACGCGCCCAATGCATTCCCATTGAGAATGCGCAACGCTTGTGCAAAACTAAATTTGAGCCGCCGATTATTCGCTAATGATTAGCAATGTAAGTAGAACAAGGATTGTTATGAAGAATTTAAAAACACTGAAACTGGGTTATTTCGCGTTTGTCATCGTCATGGTGGCCCTGTTTATTACTACCCTTCTGGCTGACAACGGAGTCTCTACCGGAGCAGCACTTGGCTCCGCTGGGCTGGTTTTTCTTGGCTTCAGCTACCTTCGAAGTGAGCGCCACCGAAGTAAATTTCCTTTGGATACGCTCATCGAGCGAGAAGGCGAAGTGGTAGTGTTTAATCAGATTTATAAGCTTAAAGAAGAGCCGTTGAAAATCGGTGTCAGAGATATTCACGCGCTGAACTTTGCCCATCATTATCTGGGCGTGATATTAAATAATAACGGTCGCGGCTATGATCTTTCGTTTCCTTACAAAGAGGCCGAACTGAAAGCCCACCTTCGCGCTATTATTGGTGAAGAAACGTTTGACAAGATAAGAATTAACACCTGATCTAGAGCTAGCGTCGATGTGAAATTACTTTTTCCGGCCGCCCGGCTAAGTGATGCTCTCTGAGCAATTAACGCCGTTTACGGCCGGCGCCTCTTCCGACTCGCGTATTGCTTCTTTCCATGCCGCGCGCTTTTCATAATACACATCCCACACGCACTGATAACATGAACCACTTCCGCAGCAGTCATCACTTTCCGGTTTTTCAGGCGGTTGAGGTTGCTCCATCACCATTCCCAGAATCAAATAAAATTTCAGTATGTGGCGAGATGAATTATTCAGCAAATAGGCCCTTCGAATAGCGACTATGTGTGAGCAATCAATTTGTGATTAATCAATGGCAATGCCGATAGAAATAGACATTCACAAAATAGTTCACCCTATCTTTAAGCCATACTGCACGTGACGTGCAGCGTTTGTGAATAATACGTTAAATTTTAGTCTTTTGACTAATACGCGAGCTATCTTCGCCGTGCTAAAACTGACTAATAATTCATCTTTCCCTGCGTGAGCAGATTTTTCAGAAGGGTATTGTTATGGCACAGACGTTACAAAACCACGTTTCATTCCGCTTCAGCCACTGGCTAAAAGCAAAGTTAACTGATCCAAACTTATACTGTGTGTTAACCGGTGTTGTTGCACTGGTGGTTATTGAAACCGTAATTTTCTAATAACCATCTCAATGACTGCCTGAGAGCGAAAGCGCAAATCCGATAACGTTTTTATTCTGTATTGCTTCCTCGTTCAAAGAGCCCGCTTTTACGTCGACCAGCCGGATATTCTGAACCGGCAACTCTGCCTGACCGTCAATCTTGCAGAGGTAGCTCGTCTTGCCCACATCAATATGCTTCAACGTCACGGAAGCGATGTGGGTAAGACGGCGCTCATAGGTGGGCACCAAATCTTTCCATTGATAAAGAGCGTCTGTAGGAATAGCTAGTTCGCCACCTCCCAAATCACTAAATTACGATACTGAAACCGGGTCCACTGCATTTGTCGGAAGCCTAAATGACCGTCGTCGAGTGGCTTGCCAGTATTTACACCGTCAATAACAGGCTTGTCGTCTATGTAATCAATAACCTTTCTGTCGTTAATAAACAGCTTTATATGGTTACTGATTTTTTCCAGACGAACCCGCTGAACCGTTCTGTCGAACGTGGAAATGCCTACTTCACCGGTTTGCAGTAACGAGAAGGTATTGTTCTTGCGCAAATTTGCATGACCGCGAGCCGGATTATGTGCGGCATTAGCGTAATAGGAGATGTGATAACTGCGGAGCTGACCTTCGGTGTACTGACTGAATGTGCCGTCCCGGGGCGGTAGCGACGGGTCGAAAATGCTTTCACCGTTCACGCCTTTTGCGGCAAAGAAAACGATCACCAGGCCGGCATCCGTCTTCAGCGCCTGGGCATCCCATTCAGCAATAAAGCTCTGCGGCAGCTTTTTCGGCATCCAGAACACATGATGAGACGCTTCATCCGGCGACCACATTTGCATCCAGCCGTTTTCAAAGGATACCTCTCCTTCGCCTTCCATTACCCAGTCGCTGACATCAGTCCTACTGCTTAGTGAGTTCTGGTATATGAGCTCGCCTTTAATCGCTCCCCTACCAACGAGCACCGATTGCTGCGCACAACCAAAAAGGCAAAACAAACCAATAAATGCCACCAACAGGGTTTGCCAGAATTGTCTCTTCATCACTCCACGCCCTTTGAAAAATCCATATTTGAAACTCTTAGTTAACTCATAATGAATCAGTTTCGGTCAAATGGTGTTATTTCCATTCGCGTATGATAGAAGTTAAGCAAAGTTTAACAAGCGGTTAATATTTTTTTGTTCCAAATTTGGATTTAAGGACGCTTTATGGACAGAAGACAATTTATAAAAAACAGCAGCATGGTGGCCTCTGTACCCCTCGCCATGACTGCCATGGGCTGTTCATCAACGGTAGCTGGACAGGCTGCTGCAACCCAAGCCGTAAAAACACCATCACGGATGCCGGGCACGTTAAGCTGGCTGGAGGGCGCAGTCCCTTCTTATCAGCCAGGTGCCACCTTCGGTTACCCATGGCCTGAAGGCGAACTGGCAAAAGACACGCCGCTGTCACTGATCAGCGCCGAGGGTAACCCGATTCCACTTCAAACCTGGGTAACCGCCTATTGGCCAGACGGCTCGGTGAAATGGACCGCCCATGCCATTCCAGCCAACGCAGTAACCGGCGAAGCGTGCAAAATTATCAAAGGCAAGCCCGCTGCGCCTCAGCAGGCGGTGTCTGTAAACCGTGAGAGCAACAGTATTGTTGTGGATACCGGTGTTATCCGCTTTACCGTGCCGCAATCAGGCAGCGCGCTCATCACATCATTATTCCGCGGAAACAAGGAAATCGGTCGTAATGCGCATCTTGTGGGCATGCGCCGGGATGCCCCGGAGAATGGTAACCAGGATGAACATTTTGAATCCCGGATCATCAGCGCAGAAGTCGAGCAGCAGGGGCCGGTCAGAGCGGTAATTAAAATAACCGGCACTAACCGCACAGCGAATGGTCGCGAATGGCTACCGTTTACACTGCGCTTATATGCCTTTGCCGGTGGCGAAACTGTGCAACTCACGCATTCATTTATCTTCGACGGTAACGCCGAAAGCGACTTTATCAGCGGGCTGGGTCTGCGCTTTGAAGTGGTTCAAAGGGATGAACTGTACAACCGACATCTACGTTTGGTAGGTGAAAATAAGGGCCTCTGGGGAGAAGCGGTGAAAGGCATTACGGGTTTGCGCCGTGATCCGGGCGAAGCGGTACGTCAGGCACAAATTGCCGGTGTCGCCACGCCACCACTTTCAGAGTGGGATGAACGTGTTAGCAGCCGTATGCACTACATTCCGGTGTGGAACGACATCACCCTCACGCAGATTAACGCCAATGGCTTTGAAATTCGAAAGCGCACCAAAGCCGGTCACGGCTGGATCGGTTCTGATCAAGGCCATCGTGCCAGCGGCGTGGGCTATCTCGGCGGTGTGAGTGGCGGCGTGCTGTTTGGCATGCGTGACTTCTGGCAACTGCACCCCGTGCAGATTGATTTACGCGACACCGGGCATGATGTGTCCACTGCCACCATCTGGTTTTACTCACCGGAAGCACCGGCCATGGATGTACGTTTTTATCATGACGGCATGGGCCAGAACACCTACGAAAAGCAGCTCGACGCGCTGAATATTACCTACGAAGATTACGAGCCGGGCTTCGGCGATGCCCACGGTATTGCCCGTACCACAGAGTTCACCCTGGCCATTATGGACAGCACGCCATCACGGGACGATACCATTCACATGGCACAAAGTATCCGCCATCCTGCACGTCTCATTGCAGCACCAGAGGATTATCTGAACGCTAACGTATTTGGCGGTTTATGGAGCCTGCCAGATAGCTCTACACCGGCGCTTAAAAAGATTGAAGATCGACTTGCCTGGCAAGTGGAATACTATGCAGGGCAGGTAGACCAGCGCCACTGGTATGGCTTTTGGAACTTCGGCGACATCATGCACACCTACGATGCCGATCGCCATGTATGGCGCTACGACATAGGTGGTTATGCCTGGGATAATTCGGAATTATCACCGGATCTCTGGCTGTGGTATTCGTTCCTGCGCACCGGCGACCCGACGACTTTCCATCTGGCCGAACGGATGACCCGCCACAACCGCGACGTAGACATTTACCACGCAGGTCGCTTTAAGGGTTTAGGCACACGACACAATGTACAACACTGGGGTTGCAGCGCCAAACAGCTGCGGATCAGCACCTCGTCTTATCGTCGCTTCCACTATTTCCTTACCGGCGATGAACGTACCGGTGATGTGCTTAGCGAAGTTACCGATGCAGACAAAGCGCTGGGCGCGCTGAACGCGACCCGAAAGGTAGACAGCAGCAATCCCATTCCGAATATTGCCAAAATGGGCGGCGGAACGGATTGGGGCTCAGCGGCCGCTAACTGGCTAACGGCCTGGGAGCGCACCGGCGACGACAAGTACCGGCTACGCCTGGAAAACGCCATGAAAGTCATTGGTAATCATCCGCAGGGATTCTTTGCCGGCGCCTTCGGCTATGACGTGGAGAAGCAGGAACTGGTGCCTTACCCTGAAAAAGAACCAGGGCTATCACATTTAAGCTCTGTGTTCGGCTTAATCGAAATGTCCACCGAGCTGAATCAACTGTTGGATGTACCTGAATATAAAGCGGCATGGTTGAAATATGGCCGGCTTTACAGCGCCCCCGCGGCAGAGCAGGAAGCCGTACTGGGTAAACGTATGCGAGGCAATAGCCTGACCGTTGCCCATTCTCGTCTTACCGCCTACGTAGCTGTACAAGAAAACGACCCAGCCCTCGCTAAGCGCGCATGGCAAGAGTTTGCTAAAGAGTGGGGAGGCGAAAAGACCATAGGAACTACAGGGGTATACGGACCAAATGTGCTAAATCCAGTTGAAGAAGCGGCTTGGGTGTCTACTAACGACGCCGCCCAATGGGGCCTTGCTGCCATTCAAAATATAGCGCTTGTTAAATCAGCGTTATAGGTCGATCGAACAACGGAGTGTGTGAAGTGAGGTTTGTTATCAAACCTACTTTTATGGGCAGCAGCAATGCTGCCCTTTTTTTTCATAATTAAACTACCTATTGAACTTAGTGTTCCAAATGTGAAATTAATGTCACGTAGTTTTACAATTTGATTGTTAATGTGATGTGAAGCGATGTAACGTGATTGAAATTGATTTTTTCAGGTACATGACGGTACCGAAGTTTGGTTTCAACAAGGATTTCACATGCCTGCACTAGTTAACGACATCGCCTATTCCACCGTTCGTCAGAAAATAGACAAACTCATCGACAACCTGGTGAATATCACCGACGAAACCGGTGAGTTCTTATTAAAGCTGGAAGACGGCAGAATCATCGATACCAAAGGCTGGAACGACTGGGAATGGACCCACGGCATCGGCCTTTACGGTTTGCTTAAATACTGGGATATCACCGGCGACGATAAAGCCCGGGAAATCATCGAAGACTGGTTCGCCAATCGCTTCGCCGAAGGCACACCGACCAAAAACGTAAATACCATGTCGCCTTTCCTCACACTTGCCTACATGCAGGAACGCACGGGTAACCGCAGCTATTTACCCTACCTGGATGTGTGGGCCGAATGGATCATGGATGGCATTCCTCGCACCGAAGAAAACGGTATCCAGCACATTGTTTTCAACTCAGTCAATTATCAGCAAATGTGGGACGACACGCTGATGATGAGTGTCATGCCGCTGGCAAAAATCGGCTTACTGATGGATCGCCCCCACTACGTGGAAGAAGCCAAACGCCAATTCATGCTACACATCAAATACCTGGCTGACAGAAAAACCGGTTTGTGGTTCCACGGCTGGACATTCGACGGTCGTCACAACTTCGCAGATGCCCTTTGGGCCCGTGGTAACTGCTGGGTCACCATCGCGATTCCTGAGTTTATTGAGTTGCTGGATCTGCCTGAAACCGACGCTACCCGCATGTTCTTAATTGAAACCTTAGAAGCACAGGTTAAAGCGCTGGTTAGAACCCAACATGAAGACGGCCTATGGCACACCCTGCTGGACGATCCGACTTCTTATCTTGAAGCGTCTGCCGCTGCTGGTTTTGCCTACGGCATCATGAAGGCTGTGCGCAAAGGCTACATCAGCGACGAATACCTGCCTTGCGCAGAAAGGGCCATTAAAGCAGTGCTGGAGAACATCGACGACACCGGCGAACTGCAACAGGTGTCTTTCGGCACGCCGGTATTCGACACCTTGCAGGGATACAAAGATATTCCTCTGACTTCTATGCCCTACGGTCAGTCGATGGCAATTCTCGCCCTCGTTGAATACATGAACGCCTACATCTAACCGATAAATAATAAGGGGGAGAGCACGATGGCACGACGTGAACTCAAACCGATAAACTATGTCGCCTACGGTCTCAACGATATTCTTGGGGCCGGTTCCATGGCTGTTATCAGCGGTTGGATCCTGTTTTTCTATACCACCTTCTGTGGCCTGTCGGCAGTGCAGGCTGCCAGTATTTTCGCCATCGCGCGTATTCTGGACGCCGTTGCCTCTCCCCTGCTCGGCCACATATCCGACGGTTTAGGCAATACTCGTATTGGTCGCCGTTTTGGCCGTCGTCGGGTATTCCTGATTTTTTCTATTCCCCTGCTACCTAGCTTTGCGTTGATGTGGGTAAGCGGCCAGCACTACCTTTATTATCTGGTCACTTACGTGTTCTTCGAGCTGGTTTACGCCGCTGTTATCATTCCTTATGAAACCCTGGCAGCGGAAATGACTGACGATTATAAGAAGAAAGCAAAACTCGCCGGTGCCCGTATTCTTACCGGTCAGATGTCTGCAATCCTAGCTGGTATTTTGCCCGCCTGGATTGTCAGCGCTGTTGGCGGCAAAGAATCGGCTTCTACCTTCCTGATCATGGGTATTATCTTCTCGGTACTGTTCATGATTGTGGTGTTCACGGTGTGGATGTTTACCTGGGAACGCGACCTCGATGAAGTGGGCGAGCAGGAACTCACAAAAGGTGAAGGTTGGACTTTATCCGGTTCCATGAAGGCGCTTTACACCAACCTCTTGTCAACCCTGAAAATCCGCGCATTTCGTTTGCACCTGGGCATGTATCTGGGTGGTTACATCAGCCAGGACGTTTTCAACGCCGTGTTCACTTACTTTGTGGTATTTGCCATTGGCGGCTCGGTAGTCATTGCGTCTGAAATGATGGCGGTCACTTATGTTGCCCAGCTATTTGCCGTTGCCGTTGCCATTCCCATGGTAATGCGCTTCGGGCCATCCCCCAGCTATCGTGTCGCTGTGTCACTGTACATTATTGCGATAATCTCGCTGGTTGCCATGTACGCCACCACCGACAACTTTAACTTTGTGTGGCTGGTTGTGGGTGTCGTTATTGCCGGTTTAGGCCGGGGAGCGCTGAACTATATTCCCTGGAATACCTATAATTACATGGCCGACGTGGATCAGATAGTCACGGCACGTCGTCGTGAAGGCAGCTTTGCCGGGGTAATGACTTTTATCCGCAAAGCTACACAGGCCTTCGCTGTGATGTCGGTGGGTATCATTCTCGAGTTCGGTGGATTTGTTTCCAATGCAGAAACTCAGAACAGCCAGGCTATTTCGACCATTGTGATGATGATGGCAATTGGTCCGGTTCTGGTGCTGCTGTTCGGCTTCTTTGTTTCTACGAAGTTTCGCCTGAGCAAAGAGACGCACGAAGTGCTGATGAACGAGATCGAGCATTTCAAAGCCGGCCACACCAAGCCCACCAGCCCGGAAAACCAGGCGATTGTGGAAGACCTGTCCGGCTTTAGTTACAAAGCGCTTTGGGGCAACAACACGGTTGGCGCTGTACAGCAGGACGGCACGGCATCGGGGAGGACCCACAATGCTAATGTTTAAGGTATTAGCAGGTCTGGCGATGGCGGGCGTGCTTGCTGCGGCGCCAACAAAGGCTGACGAATCCATTCCAAAATCCTGGATTGATAAAGACACCGGTCACCGCGTTGTCAGACTTTCGGAAGAAGCCGGTTCCCGCTCGCTGTACTTCCACCAGAACGCTTACAGCGCCGACGGCAAATCCATGGTGATTTCTGTAGACAATCCTAAAGGTGTAGCAGTGGTGAACCTGGAAGACGGTTCGGTAAAACGGATTTTTGAAGATCCGGACGTAGGCATTCTGTTCATGGGTCCGTCGAGCCGTAACGTGTATGTGACTCGTATTGAAGGCGCCGGTACCGGCGAAGTGGTAGCCAAAAATGAGCTACAGTCGCCCACCGAAGTACTGGCCATCAACATCGATAGCGGCAAAGTAAAGCATGTGGCTACGGTTCCCCGGGGCAAGGTGCACTCCATCAACAACGATGAAACCCTGCTGATTGGTGCCTTTGCTGAGCAGGAATACAGCATGGAATCAGGCCCCCGTCACGCGCGGTTTGAAGCGCGCTATGAAGCCACCGACAAGAACGGCAACCCGATGAGTTTTGCCGATGCAAAGGAAGTGCGCATCAATGAGCGCCTCGAAGCCCGCATTCCTATGCAGATGTTTGTGGTCGATACCCGCACCGGTGAACAACGTACTATCCACCAGGCGACTGACTGGCTCAATCACATACAGTTCTCCCCTGCTGATCCGAACAAAATCATGTTCTGTCATGAAGGCCCCTGGCACAAGGTGGACCGCATCTGGACCATGAACGTGGACGGCAGCGACATTCGTAAAATGCACACCCGCACCATGAACATGGAAATCGCCGGGCACGAGTTTTTCGACGCCAGCGGCGAGCGGATTTTCTATGACCTGCAAACGCCCCGGGGCGAGGTTTTCTGGCTGGCCAGCGTAGATTTAAACACCGGAAAGCGGGTATGGCGTCATTTGCCTCGTGATTATTGGTCAGTGCATTTTAACGTTTCACCAGATGGCTCCCTGTTTGCCGGCGACGGTGGCGATGAGGAAATGGTGGCCCGGGCTGAAGACGGCAAGTGGATTTCCCTGTTTCGCGATGAACCCATTAACGATGTAGCCGGAATCAGTGCACCGGATGCCGAGTCCCTGATTAAGCCTGCGGTTCTCAAAGCAGAACGCCTGGTGAACATGGAAAACCATGATTACCGGCTGGAGCCCAACGTGACGTTTACTCCTGACAATAAATGGGTGGTATTCCGCTCGAACATGCACGGCCCGGTTCACGTTTATGCCGTGGAAGTGGCCAAAACGAATGACAATAAAGAGGGTAATTAAGGATGAGTATTTCTTTTGACCTAACAGGTAAAGTAGCCCTGGTCACAGGAGCCAGTCGTGGCATTGGTCAGGCGCTTGCCATTGGCTTTGCTAAAGCCGGAGCCAAAGTGATTTGTGCCAGCAGCCGCACCGGTGGTTGTGACGACACCGTCGCCGCCATCCGCGATGCCGGTGGTGAGGCTACAGCGCTGGCTGCTGACCTCAGTAACGCAGAGGCAACCATCAGGCTGGCCGAAGACGCACTGGGTGTGTATGGCGGTGTGGACATTCTACTGAACAATGGCGGCACGATTTTCCGCGCCCCTGCCGTAGAATTCCCACTGGATAAATGGCAGCAGGTGATGCAGGTCAATATCGACTCCGCATTCATTCTCTCTCAGGCAATTGGCAAAGCCATGGTGGCACAAGGAAGCGGCAAAATTATTTATATCGCTTCTATGCTGAGTTACAGCGGCGGCATTACTGTGCCTGCCTACACGGCCAGTAAACATGCTATCGCCGGTCTCACCAAAGCTTTAGCTAACGAATGGGGCACCCACAATGTGCAGGTGAACGCCATTGCTCCTGGTTATATTCGCACAGACAACACTCAGGCATTGCAGGACGATGAAAACCGCAGTACCGAAATATTAAAACGCATTCCGGCAAACCGCTGGGGTGAAGCCGAAGACCTGCAAGGTGCTGCGGTATTTCTGGCCAGCGCAGCCAGTAACTATGTCAACGGCCACATTCTGGCTGTCGACGGTGGATTTCTGGCTCGCTAGCCAAAGTGATAAAAAGGACACAACCATGACAGAACGTTATCTGATCCCAAGTGTTGTACATGCATGTGAAGTTTTCCGTCTGCTCGCCAGTCGCGATCGCGGAATGACCATGCAAGAGCTGGAAGCTTCACTTAATTTACCTCGCACCACAGTCTTCCGTCTGCTGCGAACTCTGGTATCCGAAGAAATGCTGGAGAAGCGCGGAAAGGTGTATTTCAGCGGTGCCAACCTGATGCAACTGGGCCTGCAAATCATCCATTCCGATCGCATGCAGCAAATGGCCATTCCTCATATTCAGCGATTGGCGCTGCGTACCGGACACACCGCACACCTGGCGGTGCCCAATCACGGCAAGGCGCTAATTGTAGAAGTGTTCGACAGCCCGAATCCGCTGATGGTATCGAAACGCCCCGGTGTAGAAGCGCAAATGCATTGCTCATCCACCGGCAAAGTGTTCCTGGCGTTCTTGTATTACGACAACCTGGAATTGTTATTGTCGGAACACCCCATGGAGAAGCATACGCCGTTTACCATCACCAACATGCAGGATCTCAAAAAAGAGCTAAACCGGGTGCGTGCCCTGGGGTATGCGGTTGATGAACGTGAGTACAATGAGAATGTACGTTGCGTGGCGGTGCCAGTGAGAAACAGCTTGGGAACCGTGGTCGCCTCAGTAGGCATTACTGCGCCAGCGGCAGTGTTCCCGAAAAGCGCGGTGCCGAAAGTGGCCGAAATGGTTAAAGAAGCGGCACGCGGCATCTATAAAGATGCCTATCAGCTTGACCGTGTTAGCAGTTCCTAGCAGGCCATAGAGAAACCCATGTCGCAATCAGCAGTATTATCGAATAGCCGTTCCCGTCGCTGTATCCTGGCCGGAGAAGTGATGATTGAGCTCTCTGAGGCGGACAAAGATCACTTCCGTCAGGGCGTGGCTGGCGACGTTTATAATACAGCGGTGTATTTAAAGCGCTGTTTGCCGGAAGGTGAAATAAGCCTGCTTACCGCCCTTGGCTGCGATACCCTAAGCGAGCACATGAAGTCGGTGATTCAGCATGAACACGTTGATACATCGATGATTTTATCTCACCCCAATAAGCAGCCCGGCTTATATGCCATTCATACCGACGATGACGGTGAACGTAGCTTTCAGTATTGGCGAAACGACTCTGCGGCTAAGCAATGGGTGAATCTTTGGTTGCATGAAAACAGCCTCCTGCCCGCAGTCGACCTTATCTATCTCAGCGGCATTACGCTGGCCGTGCTGGATAACAATCAGCGGGAGCAGCTACTTTATATGCTGTGTGAAGCCAGGGAAGCGGGTGCTCAGGTTGCCTTTGACCCCAATTATCGCCCCGCGCTGTGGCAGTCTGCAGACGAGGCTGCTTTGTGGACAGAGCGCGCTTACCAGCTAACAGATATTGCGTTTCCCGGCATTGAAGAGCACAAGCTTTTGTTTGGTCATCAAGACGGTTTTGATGCCATGGACGCATTGGCCAGCATGGGGGTGAGTGAAATAGTCTGTAAGAATGGCACAGACCATATTCAAATTCTGCATAACGAAACGATGGTAAGCGTGGAAGTAACGCCTGTCGAAAAGGTTATCGATACCACATCAGCCGGCGACGGCTTTACCGGTGGTTATCTTGCCGCCCGACTGCAAGGTAAACCAGTGCGAGCTGCTGCCGAGCAGGCCGCGAAGGTAGCAGGTATTGTCATTCAACATGCCGGCGCCATTGTGCCTCAAGCCCTGTTTCATCAGGCTTACAACTAGTCTTTTTCATCCTGCGAAAACGCCTTCCATATTGTTAATTATTTAAAAAAGTGATCCTTTTCTGTAAAGCATGCGCTTTTTTGTACAAACGCCTTGCTTGGTGGTTTAATAGGCGCATGTAATCCCAACCTGATATTAAGAATGCGTGCAGTACTGTGGTCCTGGTTTGCCGTGATGTTTTTGTGGTCTGTGAATTTGTCGCCTGCGTTGGCGCAATCCACGCTGCAACTCATCAATGAAGAAGTCGAAACCAAATTAACGGATAACCTTGAGTTTTATTTTGAGACGGATTCTCAACTGACCATCAGTGAAGCAATCAAACGCCGTCCAGATTTCAGGCTCTATACCGAATCGAACCCTAATTTTGGCTTTCAGTCCCGCGCGCTATGGCTGGTCACAAAAATTAATAACACCAGCAATGCCAATGACTGGGTATTCAATATCGATTTTAGCCAGCTAGATAAAGTGGACTTTTATCTGGTCGAAGGCGATGAAATCGTAAAGCAAAGTCACCAGGGAAAGCTGCAGTCAGAGCAAATCTATCGCGTTCCTACTATGCGTGTAGAACTGCCCGTTAATACCCCCATGGATCTTTATCTTCGAATTGCAAGCACCTCGTCGGCGTTAATTGTGCCGTTAAGTGCTGAAACAGAACAACATCACAGTTTTGGTACTCAACTCGACAGTTTAATGTGGGGCTTGTTTTACGGCGGCCTGATCATTCTTGCCATCTACAACTTCGTATTGTTTGTTGATGCCAAAGAATCCAGCCTGATGGCCTATGTGGGCTACATTCTGGCGGTAATGTTATGGCAGTTTGTCTGGGGTGGTCATTTACACCTGTTTGTCAGCGATGGACTGGCGCCCTGGTTCGCCTCGCACACCGAGCTAATATTCGTGATTATCGGAATGTGTTCCGGCTTTTTCACCCTGTCATTTCTGGAAACCAAAAACAACGCGCCCACAGCGCACCCCGTGATCCAGTCGTTGCTGTTACTTCAGTTCATTGTGGGGCTAACCTGCCTGGTAGACTTTCTTCCCCATATCTGGAAAAACAACCTGGTGTATGGCGTGGGCATGATTGCCATTTGCAGCTATATCTACGCCGGTTTTGAAGCTTTCTTTAACCATTTCAAGCCCGCTCGCTACTTTATCATTGCCTGGTCAATGTTGGCGGCAAGCGCCATTATCGGCATGCTGAGTTTGGTAGGGCTGCTGCCATCTAACGACTTCACGACTTACTGTTTTCAGGTTGGAGTATTCCTTGAAGCGGGCATGTTTTCCTTCGCGCTGATGGAAAAAAGTCGCAGCCAGATGGAATCCGAAGTGGATCAGGCCACCAATGACTTGCGTAACAACATGGAACTGATTGAAGAGCAGAACGCTCGGCTGGATATCGCCCGTAAAGATGCAATTAAAGCCAGTAACGTAAAATCTCAGTTCCTCGCCAACATGAGTCACGAAATTCGCACCCCGCTCAACGCCATTCTGGGGTTCAGTAAGGAATTAACACACACGGCGCTGCCTGTGGAGCAACAAGAGCAAGTTCGCATAATCAACACAGCGGCAGACAATCTGCTTGGTATCGTGAATGATGTACTCGATTTCTCGAAGATTGAGGCCGGTAAGCTGCAAATCAACAATCAGCCGTTTGCACCGAATCAGTTACTGGAAGATATGGTAACCATGATGGCCAAATCGGCCCATGCGAAGCGTATTGAATTTGTGTTTGATCTTGCGCCGTTACCGGAAAAACTCATCGGCGATGTTTTCCGCATAAAGCAAATCTTAAACAACCTGTTGAGCAACGCGTTAAAGTTCACTTCCTCCGGCACCATTACGCTTTCGGTAAACGGTAAGTCGCTACCTCATGGTATTCACGAATTGCACTTCCGGGTTGAAGATACCGGAATCGGGATTAGCCGCCAGGATAAGAAAAAGCTGTTTAACGCGTTCTCGCAGATAGACGATGCACTGAATCGCAGTTATCAGGGAACCGGTTTGGGGTTAGTCATTTGCCGTGAGCTCATCAAACTGATGCGCGGTAAGCTAGACCTTACCAGTGTACCGGGTATTGGCAGTACCTTTGATATTACCTTGCGCGCTAATCAGCTTAGCCAGAAGTACACGTTAGCCCCTAACGCAGACTGGATTGGCAAACGGGTGATAGTACTCGACCCTATTCCCGACACCCGTCGGGCGTCGGCATCGTTACTCAAACATTTGGGCGCGAACGTGACCTCGGTAGAATCTGTCGCCGGCTTACGCAGCCTGGATATGCAGGCAGACTTACTGTTCGCAACAGTGCCGGTTTCGCGTATAGCATCCAGAAACGAATACATCTCTGAAGCCGTGGAGTTTCCGGCGAAGAAGCGTATTCTCTGGTACTCGGGCCCAGAGCCGTTTAATCAGTATCCCAGCCTTGCTCAGCATTTCCATGAACAGGTTCGTATGCCGGTAACGATAACGAAACTGGAAAGTCTGCTGCATCAGAAAACCGCTAAGCGTCGCAACCCGTTACAGGAAAAAACGAATTCCTTGCCGAAAGCACGTATTCTGGCCGTCGACGACATGGAAATGAACCTGAAGCTACTGCATACCTGGCTCGATCATTCCCCTGTAAGCCTGACCACCTCGATGAGCGGACAAGATGCGGTTAACCGCTGTCACAGCACAGAATACGATCTCATTTTGATGGATGTACAAATGCCTGGCATGGATGGCTTACAAGCCTCCAGACAAATCCGTAAAACGGCACTGAACATGGGCACGCCCATCATCGCGGTTACCGCTCACGCCTTTAAAGAAGAGCAAGAGCGCTTATTAGCATCAGGCATGGATGACTATCTGCCTAAGCCTATTGAAATGGGCGCATTGCTAGACCTCATCAAACGCTGGTGTCAGAACGTGGCACCTGCCGCCATGGCGTTACCCACGCTTGATTGGCAATTGGCGGTAAAGCGCACGAACCAGAACCCGGATGCTGCCCGCACCATGCTGGGCGATTTCATCATGCTGCTGCCGCCTACAACGGCCACGCTAAAACTCATGTGGGAAAGTAAGGATTACGACGGACTGAAAGCGGAAGTACACAAGCTGCATGGTGCCTGTTGTTATACCGGTGTGCCCCGGTTGCAGGAACTGGCCAACGAGCTGGAAACCGCACTTAAACTGGAACAGCATTTCCTGGTGGCAGAACACCTACCCGCGCTGTTGTCTGAATGCGATATTCTGATGACCGAAGCCCGCCGCTTTATGGAAGAAATGAGTTACTCATTTCGTAGCTGATATAAGTCGTGGCCTGGCACATTATCAGGTTTGATTCTTTCTCAGGCTTCACCCACTGTGCGCTCTTGCCGCGCTTGCTGACATTGGCGTAAGAAAGCCGCAAATTCTGTGGGCTCTCTGTCGATATCAGAAGACGAGATAAAGACGTCATAACCGAACAGTTCCCTAAGCTGAGTCATGCGGTTTGCCAACATGGCTTTGACCCCGGTAAAGGTTTGCGCGTCTGCGGCGGTGTAATGCTTGTCGTCAAACATGTTCTGATCGAAGCAGGCACCGGTTTTACAGTTATTGTCCTGATGCAGTAACAGTGGTCGCTGCTCCATCAGCAGATGGGTAGCCAGGCGCGGTGAAACCTGATTAAGAAACGCGCCATAATCTTTAATCCGAATACCTACCGCTTCCAGGTCGACATGGTCGAGTCCTTGCTGCACTCGGGGACACCCCACACGCTGTACGTTGTCCCAATCTAACAGCCAATTTCCCAGACGATGGTGATAGCGAATATCGTCTGGCGAAATTTCGATACTGAACTGAGGTTCACGCACTTTGAACCACCCTATCAGCAGCGACACAATAGACGCGCTGGTAAGAAAAATACCGGCGAGAAATAACCATTCAGGAAACACATTAAGCCAGACTGCCGACACGCAAAGACCGACACCGCCTAACACCAGGGCGGTAATACCGTTGCTTTTGGACGTCGCTCGAACAAAAATCGGATCAGAATCAGTTCCAGACATAGAAATACACCACGAAAACAATAATTGCCCACAACACGATCATACGCATACGCTGACATTTCACACAGTCGGTTTGCCACCACGAGCGGGGCTTTCGGGACTGCGAATGAGGATTACGCTCTTTCATCGTTAACCTTTTCGAGTATAACAGGATCAGTTTATCTGATTGCATGAAGAAAAACTCACAATCCTAATTAGCGAACTTATCTCTACACCTAGAGCGGTTTTTGATAAACTATTCAGGTTTGTTTCATTTATTGAGAGCGCTTAATGTCACAGTTTACTGGCAATCATATTCTTTCGGTTAATCAATTCGACCGTGACGCCATCGAGAAAGTTTTCGCTGTGGCCCATTCAATGGAACCTTACGCCCGTCGTCAAAAACGAACGACCGTGCTGGATGGCGCCATTCTGGGCAATTTATTCTTCGAACCCAGCACCCGAACACGAGTGAGTTTTGGTACCGCTTTCAACCTGTTAGGCGGTGAAGTAAGAGAAACGACCGGCATGAGTAACTCTGCTCTGGCGAAAGGGGAATCGCTGTACGATACCGCGCGGGTGTTAAGTGGGTATTCCGACATTATCGCCATGCGACATCCGCAGGCCGGTTCAGTGGCAGAATTTGCCGAAGGTAGCCGGGTACCGGTTATCAATGGCGGTGACGGCGCCAACGAGCACCCCACACAAGCGCTGCTCGACCTGTTCACCATTAAACGTGAGCTGGAATACAATGGCAAAGGCATCGATGGACTGCATATCGCCATGATTGGCGATTTACGCTACGGTCGAACCGTACACTCTTTGTCTAAGTTACTGTGTCTGTTCGACAACATTCATTTTACGCTGATTGCCCCTGCCGAGCTGGCCATGCCCGATTACATCATCGATGCCATTGAAAATGCCGGTCACAAGCTCACCATCACCGACCATATCGATGGTCGCGTTGAAGCCGATATCTGCTATCAAACCCGTATTCAGGAAGAGCGCTTCCCCTCGCAGGAAGAAGCCAATAAATACCGTGGCCGGTTCCGCCTGAATCAAACCATTTACACCAAACACTTTCAGTCAAAAACCGTGATCATGCATCCACTTCCCCGAGATTCCCGTATGGAAGCTAACGAGCTTGATAACGATTTAAATTCCAACCCGAACCTCGCTATCTTCCGTCAAACCGATAACGGTGTGTTGGTAAGAATGGCACTTTTTGCCCTGACACTGGGCGTTGAGGATTTGGTCGCAAAATATGAACGCGACGTGGTTTGGTACACAAATAAGAGCCAGTAATTACTATGACAACAAAATCAGAAGCCCTATTTGCCCGCGCCCAGAAAACCATTCCTGGCGGCGTGAACTCGCCGGTACGCGCATTTAAAGCCGTAGGTGGTACGCCACGCTTTATCACCAAAGCCGACGGCGCCTATATCTGGGATGCCGACGACAATCGTTACATTGATTACGTACAGTCATGGGGCCCGATGGTATTGGGTCACAACAATGCCAAAATTCGTGAAGCGGTAGTTACCGCTGCACAGAATGGACTGAGCTTTGGTGCGCCTACGGAAGCAGAAATCATCATGGCTGAGAAAGTCAGCCAACTGGTACCGTCTATGGAAATGGTACGCATGGTGAATTCCGGTACCGAAGCCACCATGTCAGCCATTCGTTTGGCCCGTGGTTTCACAGGCCGTAACAAACTGGTTAAGTTTGAAGGTTGCTACCATGGTCACGCCGATTCTCTGCTGGTAAAAGCCGGTTCGGGCGCGCTGACGCTTGGCGTACCCAGCTCACCTGGCGTGCCTGCTGACGTAGCACAACACACGCTAACGGTTGAATATAACAACCTGGAAAGCGTTGAGGCGATCTTCAAAGAATGCGGTGACGACATTGCCTGTATCATCGTTGAGCCGGTGGCCGGTAATATGAACTGTATTCCTCCGGTACCTGGTTTCTTAGAAGGCCTGCGTAAAATTTGTGATGACTACGGCAGCGTGCTGATTTTTGATGAAGTGATGACAGGCTTCCGCGTGGCTAAAGGTGGCGCACAGGCTCGTTACAATATCAAACCCGACCTTACCTGCTTAGGAAAAGTGATAGGTGGTGGTATGCCAGTGGGTGCCTTCGGTGGTCGTCGCGACATCATTGAACATATCGCACCTACCGGCCCGATTTATCAAGCTGGCACGTTGTCAGGTAATCCGGTTGCTATGGCTGCAGGTTTAGCCGCACTGAACCAAATTGATAACGACGCCATGTATGAAGAAATCTTTACCCAAACACAGGCGCTGGCCGATGGTTTCAAAGCGATTGCCGACAAACATGGCATTCCCATGAGCACCAATGTGGCCGGTAGCATGTTTGGCCTGTTCTTCACTGATATTGAGCGGGTGACCAACTATCAGCAGGCGATTAACTGTAATCAGGAACAGTTTAAAGTGTTCTACCACGGCATGCTGAAAGAAGGTGTGTATTTGGCACCCGCTTCCTACGAAGCAGGTTTTGTTTCCAGCATGCATACTGCAGATGTGGTAGCAAAAACTCTCGAAGCAGCTGACAAAGTGCTGGGTTCGCTGTAAAACCCGGATTGCGGTGACACCATGACGTTAAGTTGGTTACTCATAATTCTGCTTATCGCCCTTGGCGGTGTCGCCGTGTATTTGCTGCAACAGCAGCGCCAGGAAATCCGTTTTCTGAAAAATGAATTAGAAAACACGCATCCGCGCAACACGCCCATCAAAGACTCTCCCGATGAACGGGAAGCCAGCTATGCCGAGAAAGCCAATGAGGCCATGCTGCTAACCCAAACATTTCAGAAGTTTGTCCCACGCCAGTTTGTTGAGCACTTTGCAAAACATGGGCCGGCCTCAACCCTGGAATTGGGTCACGCTGATGAAGACGAAGTGGCAATCCTGTTCTGCGATATACGCGGATTCACTGGCCTTTCAGAGCGGTTAAGCCCACAGGAATTAATGAAGTTTCTGAACTCCTACTTCCTGCGCATGAACGACCCTATTCACCAGAATCGCGGCTTCATCGATAAGTTTATCGGCGATGCCATCATGGCGTTGTTCGATCATCCCGGTGGCTCGCCAAAAGATAAAGCACGGGATGCTATTCAGGCTGCCATCGACCTGCGCAAAGCTTTGATTTTATACAATTCACATCGCGACAACTGCGAATACCTGCCTATCAACATGGGCATCGGCATTCACTTTGGCCCCGTTATTATTGGTACTGTAGGTTCAGATGACCGTATGGATACCACGGTACTTGGAGACAGTGTGAATATCGCGTTTCGACTCGAGTCGCTAACGCCGAAATACAATGCCGATATCATTGTGAGTGCACAAACCCTGCAAACCATTGGCGCCGATTATCCGCTTAAGACACGCTTGCTCGATTGGGTGAGAGTGAAGGGGCGTCAGTCTGCCATTGAAGTGTATGAAGTGCTGGAACATCTTAGTGAAGCAGAGCAGAAAGCGCGTCTGTCAGTACAAACGCAAATCGCCGCCGGATTAGCCTGTCGAATTCGTCAGGAATGGGATGATGCGCTGGCCCACTTCATGAAAGCACAGCAAATTAATCCTGAAGATAAGCTTGCTCAGCATCACATTGACGTGTGCCTGCAATATCGCGGATTAACCTTACCGAAAGACTGGGACGGTGCCCTCAGCCTGAGCCAGTAAGCAACCTGCACTTACTCGAGGCTTTGTTTCGCGTGTTCGCGGATGAAGGTGACAGAAGGAGCAAAAAACGCCGCCCCATTTTCTGCACTGGTGTAATCCAACCAGCGATCATAGTCGCCATCGCCCGTGCCAAATACCTGACTGTGTAACATGGCTTTAAATGGCTGTGCGCTGGCACCGCAGCTAACGAAAAATAGCCCCTGCGTGCTCAGATCGCCGTACGGCATACCTTGTTTAATTAACCCCGGTAAATCATCGTCAGCGGACTTCACACATGCTCTGATGCAGTGCGACATGGGATTTTGCTCTTGACTGACAAGGTTATGTTCGCGAGTGAGCCCCATCACCTGCTCTTGCTGTCTCGTAGACAAACTTTCCCAGCGCCGCAAATCGTGGCGATAACGCTGAACGTGCACGTAACTTCCGGCAACAAATTCATTTTGTTCATCGTTAATCAACCCCACTTTTCGCCGCTGCATGCCTCGTGGGTTATCAGGGGCATAAATATAGCCATTGAGATCCCTGCCATCGAGATAGCGGAAGCCGCGGACTTGCTCTACCAGCTCTACATGCAGCCGCAACAACTCCATAACTTCCATGCCTACGGCATGACAGATATCGAGGCGGTCGGCACGAATTTGAATGAAAAGATCGCAGGGCGTCGCTGGCGCGGTTCTGTCTTCACACTGCATATCGGGAAACGGTGCCAGCTCGGTAGGAATAAAGCCGGGGTACACCTCTGTCCAGAAATTAGCACCAATGGCGACCATACCCGTCAGCATGGCCTCGTAGTGCTCATTTTCGTAGTAATCAAAAATATCCAAAACCCGGGCGAGTTTGCCTCTAACCGTTTCCGCATCGTCATCCACGACATTCAGCAGCAAATACTGCGCATGCAGGTTTGGTTCAGCACACACCCCTTTTTGAGGTTGACTCATTTTAATCTTCCATTCGCCCGCTGGTTATTGAATTTATGGTGTTTTCCGCCGGACCTTTAGGTATTAGTTTGGCTCAATAACCCGCAGCTTGTCCATCTTTTCGGCTTTCTGAGGCACCAAAGTAAACTTTTCGCTTATTATCCCACAGGATTGCCATAAAACATGCTGCACAGAACAGTTTAACTGTCTGCTTGATGGTTGCTCTGTTATTGTTCAATTATCCTCTCCATAGTGCACTGTGCCTGTAATATTTACCGACTTTAAAGACTTTTATGGTGTATTACAAAGCCTGCATCGATTCGACCTTTACAGTGTTTAAAGGAATAATCATCGACAAGTCGCATAGTTACCATTTGAACTATACTAAAGTTGAAAGATGGAACTAAGTTTGCAGTGTTCTTTCCGATCAATTGACTGTTTTGCTCAAATGACTCACCACTAGCCGTATCTGTGGATCACTATTAAATCCGTCCGTTAGGACATGAACCGACAGAGAGACGACGCCATGAGCACTGAATTTAGTATTGTTACTATTGTAAAGCGACGTACCCAGCAGTTGTCTAACCTGATTAGCAGTATCGAGCGCTCCACTGTTCAACCAAAAGAAATGGTGATTGTGTGGATGGCGCCCCCCAGTGATGAATCGCTGCTGAGTAGCGAGCAATTCCCTATTGTGCACCGTTTTGCAGCAAGCGAGGAGCTTCCTATTCCCAAAGCCCGTAATCGCGGCTTTGACACCTGCAAAACCGATAAATTTATTTACCTGGATGTAGACTGCATTTGTCCGGAGACCCTACTTGACGACCTGACAAAATCCCTTGGCGTTGGCAAAGTGGTCACCGCTAACGTCAGTCAGCTTGAACAGAAAGTAGATAATATTGATGAACGCTACCTGCAATCACTGGTTGCCCCGAATGTGACCGCACCTGAGAAAGTCCCGTTTATTAATTTCGATACCAACATCTTCGGCATCACCCGTATCGATTACGAGCGCGTTGGCGGCTTCGACCTCGATTACCACGGTTTTGGTATTGGTGACCTCGATTTTGCTGCGCGCTGCAGTAAAGCGGGCCTTTATCTGCTGAATACCGGCAAACAGGTGTTTAAGCAGTTCCATGCTCACTACAACCCGCCGGTTAATCACCTTTACGATATCGTTGCGAACGCTGAAGTATTCAAACAGAAATGGGGCGCTTACCCGACCTGCGATATGTTTTCCCAATTTGCTGAGTTAGGTTTGATTAACCAGGACTACGAGCAGGAAGGTATGCGCGTAATGCGTTTAGTGACAGACGAAGAGCTTGCGAAATATCTGGTAAAAGAGTCGGATGAAGACGCAACACAAGCTGTGGATTTAGCGCAAACCGCCTAGGTGTTCGCGCACAAACTAGCTGTATAGCTGTTTAATACATTTAGCAGTAAGTTAAAAAACAAAGCCCGGCTTTTCAGCCGGGCTTTTTACTGTATTAGCTTATTAGCAATTAGTTATCTTCTAACGGTGTGTCATCGGTTACTGGCACGGCATTTACGTCAGAATCCAGTGCTTCATTGGCTTTTCTCACACCGGCGGCGTAATCAGGATGTACCTTTTCCAACACTGCATACCAACGCTCTTTCACGCTATCGGAACAAGGTCCCATCGCGGCAGCATAGTTGTTGTATAAGCGTTGCTTTTGTTCGTCCGAAAACATTTCGTATAACGCGCGCGGCTGCACATAATCAATATCGGCGTCTTCCTGATAATAGCGGTCTGCGTCACCATCAATACGCAATGGTGGTTCAGGGTTTTCAACCTGCGCTACCGGACCATTATGTTGATTCGGCTCATAGTAGGCGTCTGGATTATCAAAGTCATTCGTGAAGAAGCGCATAGCGCCGTCTTTATGATAGTGATTCACCTTAGCATTTTTAGGCGCGTTCGCTGGCAACGCTTCGTAATGCGTACCCAGGCGATATCGATGGGCATCGGCATAGGAAAAGACCCTTGCCTGCAGCATTTTATCCGGGCTGAAACCAATACCAGGTACCACATTCGACGGGCTGTAAGCCGCGTTTTCAATCATTTGGAAATAGTTCTCAGGCACCGTGTGCATTTCCAACTCACCCACTTCGATTAGTGGGAAGTCTTTGTGCGGCCACACTTTGGTTAAATCAAAAGGATTGTAAGCCTGGTTGCCCGCTTCTTCTTCTGGCATTACCTGAATATAAAGCGTCCATTTTGGATACTTACCTTCTTCCACCGCATTGATCAGGTCTTCCTGATACGACTCACGGGTTTTACCAATCAACTTTTCAGATTCTTCATTGGTATAGTGCTCGTGACCCTGCTGTGTTTTAAAGTGGAACTTCACCCAAAAACGTTCGCCTTCTGCGTTCCACATGCTGAAGGTATGAGAACCATAACCATTCATGTACATGGGGTTTTTAGGAATACCGCGGTCAGACATCAAGATGGTCACCTGATGCACACACTCTGGCTGCGCCGCCCAAAAGTCGAACATGGCTTCGGGACTACGTAAATTGGTTTTAGGGTGACGCTTTTGGGTACGAATAAAATCAGGGAATTTGTAACCGTCGCGGATAAAGAATACTGGCGTATTATTCCCTACCATGTCCCAGTTTCCGTCTTCAGTATAAAACTTCAAACTGAACCCACGCACATCACGCTCGGTGTCAGCAGCACCAGACTCACCGGCCACGGTGGACCAACGGCTTAGTACTTCGGTCTTCTTACCGATCTCATTGAATACTTTTGCACAGGTATATTTGCTGATGTCGTGGGTCACGGTGAATGTGCCTTGCAGACCCCAGCCTTTGGCGTGAACCGTGCGCTCAGGAATACGCTCCCTATTTTGGTGCGCCAGCTTTTCGATAAGCTGATAGTCGGTTAAAAGTGCCGGGCCACGGGCCCCTGCTGTACGGGTTGTTTGATTCGATTCGACCGGTGCACCGGCGCTTGTAGTAAGAGTTGGTTTCTTGCTCACATTGGTCTCCAGAGTGTCACTGTTGTGGTGTTTGTGTTAGTACAACAATGAGCAGAAAAACGACCAATCGGATTTAGTGATTTATGTAGTAAGTTTTTTTGATTAGAAAGAAAAAACCCCGCGAGATGCGGGGTTATAAGTTTGGTGAGTCAGACATTATAGTTGTATTTTAAACTGCCTGATCAAGTCTCCTGGAGTCTGTATTAACGACCAGAAGTGAAGTCTGGATATGCTTCCAGGCCACATTCTGCAACGTCAACACCTTCAAACTCTTCTTCTTCAGATACTCGGATACCCATGATTGCTTTGAGTACTACCCAAACGATCAGGCTGGTAACGAATACCCAAACAAAGATGGTTAATGCACCTAACAGCTGGCCACCAAAAGTAGAACCATCGTTAGTAACAGGAACCAGTAACAGACCTAACAGACCAACAACACCGTGAACAGAGATAGCGCCCACAGGATCATCGATTTTCAGTTTATCAAGGAACAGGATAGATACTACAACCAGTAGACCACCCAGCGCACCGAACAGTGTCGCTTGCAGCGGAGTAGGTGTAGAAGGTTCAGCAGTAATAGCAACCAGACCAGCCAGCGCACCGTTCAGTACCATGGTCAGGTCAGCTTTACCGAACATGATGCGAGCCAGCAGCAGAGCAGCAATAGCACCACCAGCGGCAGCAGCGTTAGTGTTCATGAATACAACCGCAACTGCGTTTGCACTTTCTACAGTAGCAGTAGCCAGTACTGAACCACCGTTGAAACCGAACCAGCCCATCCACAGGATGAATGTACCTAATGTTGCCAGTGGCAGGTTTGCACCTGGGATAGCGTTAACTTTGCCATCTGCAGTGTATTTACCTTTACGCGCACCCAGAACCAGTACACCAGCAAGCGCTGCAGCAGCACCAGCCATGTGAACGATACCAGAACCTGCAAAGTCAGAGAAACCTTCATCACCCAGCGTGTACATACCGAATACGGCTTCGCCACCCCAAGTCCAGGCACCTTCCATTGGGTAGATGAAACCAGTCATCACAACCGCAAAAGCAAGGAAAGCCCACAGTTTCATACGCTCAGCAACCGCACCAGATACGATAGACATAGCAGTCGCTACGAATACTACCTGGAAGAAGAAGTCAGCAGATGGTGCATAAGTGGCTGCATCTTCAGCAACGCCAGTTGCACCGTCACCAACGATACCAGAAAGGAATAAAGTGAAGTCACCACCACCGTACATGATGCTGTAACCGCAAATCATGTACATGGTACAGGCAATCGCGTAAAGCGCGACGTTTTTGGTCAGGATTTCAGTTGTATTTTTCGCTCGTACCAGACCCGCTTCCAGCATTGCAAAGCCCGCAGCCATCCACATGACCAACGCACCGCAAATCAGGAAATAGAAGGTATCTAATGCATACCCAAGTTCGAATGTGATTTCCATTGTGTTCTCCGCAATTTCTCTTTTTGTTTTTTACAGCGCGTCTGCGTCAGTTTCGCCGGTACGAATACGTACTGCATGTTCAAGGTCGTAGACAAATACTTTGCCGTCACCAATTTTGCCAGTTTTTGCTGCACCGGTGATGGCTTCTACCAGTCGCTCAACCTGATCAGCTGCAACTGCAACTTCCAGTTTTACTTTTGGTAAGAAATCCACCTGATATTCAGCACCGCGGTACAGTTCAGTGTGTCCTTTCTGACGTCCAAAACCTTTCACTTCGGTAACGGTCAGGCCGTCGATTCCGATCTCTGAAATGGCTTCACGAACATCATCCAGCTTGAACGGCTTGATGATAGCTGTGACTAGTTTCATGTGTTGCTCCCAGATAATGGTTGTTTGTGTTCGCTTAAAGCGGCTTTTCACAATCTAAGACAAGTCCTATGCCATAAATTTTAATCCAACAGAATCATA
Organism: Alteromonas confluentis; assembly: GCF_001757105.1. GTDB lineage: Bacteria > Pseudomonadota > Gammaproteobacteria > Enterobacterales > Alteromonadaceae > Alteromonas > Alteromonas confluentis. The sequence goes on along the minus strand of NZ_MDHN01000037.1, from coordinate 94,796 downwards.
TATTTATGCAAATCGATGAATAAAAAATGTGAATTTTTTGCACCACATGTGATCACTACACACCAATAGCACCAATTTGGTGCGAAGATTCATATCTGTTAGGAAATAGCATTGTAAATGACGGAACTTCAAGCAGTTATTCAGGTCTTTGATGCGTATGGAAACCATGGAAAGCCCTTTCTTTGCGCCTCAAAGGCCACATATTGAGACGCCTCACTGCAAAAAGCGACGAGGGGTATTTGTTGCATCTGTGGTAATACACGCTGTACTGATTGTGATTCTCGCAACCGCTGAAAAGAACAGGACTATTCCAGCCCCCGAACTGCCTCCTCCAATTAACGCAAGATTAGTGTTCAAAGCACCGACACCGGCAGTCACTAGCAAAGAAAATTTGCCGCAACCCGCCATTACGTCACCGCCGGCGACACAGCCTGTTGAAGAACCTTCACCTCAAATAGAGAAAGTCGACATTGAGCCCGTTGAGCCCGCGCCTGCTGAAAAGGTGAGTCAGGCGCCGGCGCAAAACCCCGTCTCGACAACGAAGGACACTGCACCTGCTGCATCTTCTGAACCGGCCCCAGTGGAATCGGAAAAGGGAAGTCGCCCTGCAACCTCATTAACATCACGACGTGCACTGGATGCTTTTTTTAGCCAACAGCAAGCGCAAGCCCGGCAACGAGACGCTGAAATGGCAGCGAAAGCATATAGAAAGCAGAAAACATCGCCTGATATTGTCGATCCCCGCAAAGATAAACTTGAAGAAGAAGTGAACGCTCCATCCACGGTTAACGTAAATTGTTCCGATACAACAACGAATGTGCTAGCCACTATCGCCACCTTTACCGGCGGGCGTGTCGCCTGTTCCAATCGAAGCAACGGCTTCGATAAGTTTATCGATAAACACCTGAACAAAGGTGTAAAAGACGATGAGAACCGCTAGCCCGCATATTGCGCACAACCATAACTGTGGTTAATCTACCCGCTGAAATTTTTATAGGAATTATCCATGGCAGCCGCCAACTTACTTGCTCTTATTGACGATATCGCCACCCTGCTCGATGACATTTCAGCCATGTCTAAGGTCGCCGCTCAAAAAACAGCCGGCGTACTCGGTGATGATTTAGCCCTTAATGCGAACCAGGTTCAGGGCGTACGCGCTGAACGAGAACTGCCTGTGGTGTGGGCGGTCGCGAAAGGCTCATTGCTAAACAAAGTGTTTCTTGTCCCCGCAGCCATGCTGATCAGTGTGTTTATACCTGTACTTATCACCATTTTGCTGGTCATTGGCGGCTTGTACCTGTGCTTTGAGGGGGCAGAAAAAGTCATTCATAGCCTGTTCCATAAGCAGGACGAGGCCGAACGGGAAGCGAGAATCGCCAAACTGGCGCAGGAAGATGTCGACCTTGTGGCAATGGAAAAGGATAAAATTAAAGGGGCAATTCGTACCGATTTTATTCTTTCTGCTGAAATCATTGTAATCGCACTCGGCAGTGTACAAGGCGCCGATTTAGTCACCCAATTAGGTGTTTTGTGTGCGCTTAGCGTGGGGATTACGGCTGGCGTTTATGGCATTGTCGCCGGTATCGTGAAAATGGACGATGTTGGCCTTTACCTGCTCAGAAAGTCTCTCACTGGCGGTTACAACGGTTTTCAACGCATTACCGGGCGCGCACTTCTGGTTTCGGCTCCCATTTTAATGAAAGTTCTCGCGTTTGTGGGAACTATCGCCATGTTTCTGGTGGGTGGCGGTATACTCACTCACAATATTCCTTTCCTGCATCATGTTGCAGAAAGTATGAGTCATGGCTTTGAGCAGCTTGGCTTTATCATTCCACTGCTCATCGATGGTGTAGCAGGTTTGATTGCGGGCTCGTTGATTGTGGGCGTGGTATCAATTTTCACTCGCGGTAAATCTCACGATTAAACCGACCTGTGCTTGCAGGCAAACATCAATGATCAAATAACAAAAGTGGTGATTTTCACCACTTTTGCTTTTTTATTTTCACCAAATTTTGGTTTCTTTCCTTTCAAGATTATTTATTCGCGCCCTCTTCGAAATAAAAATCCCTTTAAAATCAATACAAATGGAATTTTAAGCGATATGGCACAACTATCGCTATTCAACTATCACTTACGCAAATGCGACTAAACAATTAACTGCCGGGAAGTCAGCCAGCGCGCAGTTTCTAATCTTAGTTAATGGAGAGTAACGATGATAACTTCCGGTGGTTTATTACTTCTTGCGCTTGGGCCCGTTGTTGCTTACCTGGCCAGTGCTGTACTTTTCAGCGGACTGCAAAGCCTCGCAGCCCGCTTTCACTAATCCCAACGCTCCCGTAGGGCCTTTCCCTGGGTCAGCTGATATATCGCGTACGAGTTTTAATGAATCGATATATCCTGGCCGCAGGGCTTTTTTATGCCTGCGCCTTTATGTCTTTACAGTTTTGGAAAAGCAACGGCCTTTACCCATTGCAAGCTTAACCACCAAATAACCGCTCCCACCAACTCTTTTTCTTACCCGATTGTTGCTCTTGCCTTACTGGCTGACCATAACAATCCTGACTTGGTGGTGGCAGCACATCCAGAATCGCTGGCACACTCATAGAATCCGGACAACCAGCAATGGTAACAGCGCCGGTTTTGCTGTCGAAATGTGCAATCCCCAGCCCTTGCGGGAATCGACGGGATAATGATTTCGGAGACTGTGATTTCTGGTAATTCACGAATACTGGTAGTGCACCGCCCGCACCGGTAAGCAGAACCGGCTGGTTGTCATCGTTGCCGACCCAAACGGTGGCCACATTGTTGCGGTCGAAGCCGGTAAACCAGCTATCACGATAATCGTCGGTAGTCCCCGTTTTACCGGCCATATTGATATTGGGGAACGTTTGCCCTACCCGCTTCGCCGTACCTTCTGTAGTCACTTTATAAAGCGCGTAATTCAGCAGATAGGTGGCCGCCTCGTCTACCCGCTGCGAATAATACTCTGCATGTCGCCAAACCAAGCGGTTGTTTGCAGACACCACCGACGTAACAGTATGAAGTGGAATATACCGGCCATTATTAGAAATGGTCTGGTACATCTGGTTAGTTTCCAATGGTGATAAAGACATAGCACCTAACGTCATTGCGGGTACTTCGCGGAATGTGCTTTCCACGCCCAAACGATGAATGGTATCTGCTACGTTTTCTAGCCCAACCTGCATACCCAGGTTAACCGTGGGTACGTTGAGTGATTCAGACAAACCTTCCACCAGCGGGACCTGACCGCGGAATTTCTTGTCTGCGTTTTTGGGTGACCAGGTTTTTCCGCTTTCGTTTTCCAGCGTAATAGGTTCATCCTGAAGCGGTGTCGCCAGATTAAACGAAACAGGATCTTCCAGCGCAGTGAGATATACCGCTGGCTTAATTAACGACCCCACCTGGCGCTTGGCATCCAGCGCACGGTTAAACCCTTTAAATCCGGTTTCACGGCTACCAACAATAGCGCGAATTTCGCCACTGGCAATATCGGTTACCACCATAGCGCCCTGCAATTGCGCTTTACGATCTGACTGCAAACCGTTTAAGGTACTGGCAACGGCCTTTTCTGCCCGGCGCTGCGCGTAAATATCTAGCGTAGTAAAAACTTTAACGCCAGAGTCCCTTAGCGAAGGATCGGCCAGAATTTCCGTTAACTCCCGACGAACCTTGTCCATAAAGGCAGGATGTTTACCACTTGCCAGACTCGCACCCGAAGCCAAACCGATAGGGGAATTCACCGCGCGTTCATAGGCAGCCCGGTCGAGCTCATTGGCTTCAAACAGTATGCGCAATACCAGATTACGACGTTCCAGTACCCGCTCTTCGTAGCGACGAGGATTGTAATAAGAAGGCCCTTTTATCATTGCCACCAGCGTGGCGATTTCAGGGGTACTCAGCTCGTTCGCCGGACGGTCAAAATAGAAGTAGCTGGCGAGGCCAAAACCATGCACCGCCATGTCTCCATTCTGCCCCAGAAATACCTCGTTAAGGTAGGCCTGCAAGATCTCATCTTTGCTGTAGCGGGCATCAATGATCAATGCCATCAGCGCTTCTTTGATCTTACGGGTAATGGCTTTTTCCCTGGTAAGATAGAGATTTTTCACCAACTGCTGCGTGAGCGTACTGCCGCCCTGCACTGTGCGGCCTGCGCGAATGTTCGCTATCAACGCCCGTAAAATCGAAAGCGGTGCCACGCCGTGGTGAGAATAAAAATCTTTGTCTTCAGTGAGTATTAACGCTTTGGGTAATAATGCTGGCACTTCATCCAGTTTTACCAGCATGCGATCTTCGCGACTGCTGCTCACCATACGAGTGACCAGCCAGGGCTCCAGGCGAATACGGTTCAGCGACTGCCCGGCACTGTCGTCGTTAATCGAACCGATGCGATCACCGCTCCAGCTAATAGTGATTTGTCTTAGCGGCTCATCACCGTCGGGGAAACTGAACGCCCGGCGCTGCATCACTAACTTGTTTCGGGTATAGCGATATTCACCGCTACTATCAGGCGAGTTTACGCTGCGATAGCCGAGTAATTTCAGCTCATCGAGGACTTCTTTCGGGGTGATTTCCTGCTCTTCAGACAACACCAGTGGGCGAGCAAAAATTTGTGCGGGCACTTCCCACTTATTACCGGTGAAAGTGTGTTTTATCTGTGCATCGAGATACACCATGTAGCCAAGTAACACGGCAAAGCCAACCAGGCATAATTTAAAAAGCAGCCCGGGCCAGCGCCGACGGGGCTTACTACCAATTTTCTTCGGTTTCGTTACTTTCGTCTGTTTTTTAGCCACTTATCATGCCAATATAGAAAATGTCACAAAGGATTTTGCGGTTTTCGCAGCGGAATTGCCAGCCGCATGTTACCGTAAAAATCATTGTCGTTCTGTTGTGATAAAACCTTTACGTCAGAACCATCAATCCGGATGGCTGGATGAGCCAGAAAGGAGCGAAATATGAAAATTTCTATCGATGTTGACCTGTCCCCACAGGAAGCCCGCGAATTAATGGGCTGGCCGGACATGAGCAAAATCCATGAAGCCACCATCTCACAACTTACAGAGCAAATCAAAAGCGGCAATCAGGAACTAATGTTGTCAATGCTGAAGCCATACCTGGATGGCAGTCAGCAGGCCTTTACCTATTATCAGAAAATGCTGGAGAGCATGGCCACTGCAGGAACCAGCAAAAAGTAAGCATGGAGGTGTCTTGTGCACGAGCAGGACAAAGACGATATTCTGGACACACTGAATCAGTATGCGCAGCAGTTTAATGCAATGGTTCACAATATTCTTACCAAGAAAAATAGCAGCGAGGAGACGTCCGCTATGTTCGATCCGGAGAAGCTGGGCACATTGCTTTCAGGCGACGCGGTAGAAGTTGATTCAGCCAAACTCATTCAAACCCAAATGGATTTCATGCGCCAGCAAACTGAATTGTGGCAACAAGCCACAAAAGCGATGCTGGGCGAAAATTCCCATCCTGTCATGCAGGAAGAAAAAAGCGACCGTCGGTTTTCTCACACCGACTGGCAAGACAACCCTATTTTCAGTTACATGAAACAGGCTTATCTGATTAACTCTAAAATGTTGCAGGGAATGATTTCTTCCATGCAGTTCAAAGATCCAAAATCAGAAGAGCAAGTGAAGTTCTATACTCGCCAGTATATTAACTCGGTGTCTCCTACCAATTATTTGCTGTCGAACCCGGAAGTCTGCGAAGAAATTCTCAAAACCAAAGGCCAGAACATGGTGAAGGGTATCGAGAACTTCATGCGTGATTTGGAAAAGAGTCCGCTGGAAGCCTTCAAAATTACCCAAACCGATATGGATGCTTTTGAGGTTGGTGTGAACCTGGCTACAACGGAAGGCCAGGTGATTTACCAGAATGAGCTCATGCAGCTGATTCATTACAAACCTAAGGTGGAGAAAACCTATTCAACGCCAGTGCTGTTTGTGCCGCCGTTTATTAATAAGTACTACATTCTTGACCTTGATGAGCGCAAGTCTGCGGTAAAAGGATTGCTGGATTCTGGCTTTTCAGTATTCATGATTTCCTGGGTAAACCCAGATGCATCACTCGCAGACAAAGACTTCTTTGACTACATGAAACAAGGTCCCATAGAAGCACTGGATGTGGTTTGCGACATTACCGGTAAGAAAAAAGTGAACATGGTGGGCTTTTGTGTTGGTGGCACATTGTTAAGTGCAGCCACGTCTTACCTGCGAGCGAAAAAAGATACCCGGATCGAGTCACTCACCCTGCTCACCACACTACTGGACTTTAGTGAGCCCGGAGAAGTTGGCAACTACCTCACCGAAGATGCTTTGCCCATTATGGAGCAAAATGCAGACATTAAGGGCATTTACGATGGCCGCATTCTGGGTTTGAGCTTCAGCCTGCTGCGTGAGAACAACCTGTTTTGGTCGTACTTCATCAATAATTACCTTAAAGGCAAGGACCCAGCGGCTTTCGACATTCTGTTCTGGAACAGTGATGCGACCAACATTACCGCGTCTTGCTTCAAGCAGTACATTCGTACCACCTATTGGGAAAACAAACTGAAAGATCCGGGCGCGGTGGAAGTCGATGGCATTCCGATTGATCTTGGCAACATTGATGTTCCAGTCTATTTCCTGACGACTCTGGCCGACCATATCGTACTGTGGCAAGGCGCATACAAAGGTACGCAGTTAGTGAAAGGCGATACCCGTTTCGTACTGGCAGGTTCAGGCCACCTGGCTGGCGTTATTAATCCACCAGAAACCGGCAAATACCCGCACTGGACGAACGAAAAGCTGCCTGAAAGTGCCAGTGAATGGTTCGACGGTGCGGTGAAGCACGAAGGTTCATGGTGGCCAAACTGGCACGAATGGCTTATTAGCCATCGCAAAACCAAAGTAAACGCCCCTCAACCCGGAGAACACGAAAATTACCCAATCATCGAAGCCGCGCCCGGCTCGTACGTGAAAAAGCAACTCGGTTGAGTTGCTGGTTTGTGGTTGGTGCTTCGCTCTCGGTGACGAAGAGAAACAAAAAAGGGGCCTTGCGGCCCCAGTGCTTTTGTCTATTCGGTTTGCGGTAAATTATGACTCGCTGTTTTTCTCTTTAGCGATGTCTAGTACACGTGAACGCAATTTTTCATCCGTTTGTACTAATTGTGCAATTGTGGTGTAAGTCTGTACTTCCAGACCTGTTTTCTCAATTTCACTTACCATTTCAGTTTGCGCTGCTTGCTGAATTTGCTGCATTTTTTCAGGCGTTTCATCGCCGCTGATTTCAGACTGGTATTTATCTGCTACATCGCTAACTGCATTCATCGCAACAGTAAATTTTTCCAGAGTTGCGTCATCAAAATTTTCAGTTTGCATTGTAGGTGCGCTGGATAGACCCGTCTCTTTGGTATCTTCGGCAGCCTGTGAAGCGAAGTTAACAGAACATGCTACTGCCAGGCCAAGCGCTAATGATTTGACGAATTTATTCATATTGATCTCCAATTTGGATTCGAATTGCCGTCTAACCTTAAGACTCAGCGTAAAACGGCTCTCATCATCACTACAGCGATAACCATGCCACCCCGACAAAACCGAGCAATATCATGTAATTAAGAAAGCCGCATATATTTTCACCGGTAATTGTTGTGCAACAGTGTCGCTTTTTTTCACACCTTTTAAGTTGCCGGTGGAGCGTCTAATGCGCTACTCTGCGTATTGAACCGAAGAGGTAACGTCATGATCATCATTAAAAAATATCCTAACCGCCGACTGTACGATACGTCACAGAGTCAGTATGTAAATCTTGATTACATCAAAACACTGATTAATGAACGGCAGGAATTTAAGGTCATCGACTCCAAAACCGAAGATGACATCACCAAGTCATTACTCCTGCAGATCATCAGTGAATCTGAAGCCAACGAAAATCAGTCTCTGCTGACCAATACCCTGCTTAAGCAACTTATTCGCTATTACGACACTGACATGCAATATTTTCTTCGTCAGTATTTAGAACAGTCGTTAGTGGCCTTTATTGAGCAGCATGATCAGGTTCAAGGTGTGATGAAGAATATGATGGATAACACGCCTTTTGGTATGTTCAATAAAATGATTGAACAAAATATGGAAGCGTGGAAAAAGTCGCAAAAATAAGTTTGTCTCCCTCCTTAACGCCACTTTGTTGCACAGCAGCATAAAAAGCTATTTGCTTATTATTTATTCGTCTAACTATTTTTGCTGCACCGCAACATTTTAGTTGATCTCCTGATTTCGATTGCTTAATATCTAACCAAAGATTGCTGCAACGCAGCAGATGGAAATCATCAACTGGTCAGGAGAAGAATATGTTTGGCAAGTTTTCAGAGCAGCTGAAAAGTACCACTAAGCCGGTACACACGCTGTTTGCTGTGAATACAAAAACATTGGAAAGTCTGTCTCAGCATCAGACAACACTGTTTACAGGGTTACTGAGCGACGGTATGCACTATATCGAAGCGGTATCTAAGCAAACAGAGTTGAAAGGTGTGATGAATGCGAATTCAGAGCTGGCAGAATCAGTTCGTGAGCGCATGACCAGCGCATCGAAAGATACCTACTCTACGCTCAACGCCATGCGAGAAGAAGTAACAGAAGTGATGGCTTCCAGCTTAACTTCTGCAGCGGAAGCAGCAAAAGAGACGGCGACTAAGGCAACCACTGAAACGAAAGAAGCAGTGAAAAAAGCCACGCCAAAGCCAGCCGCTAAAGCGACACCGAAAGCGGCCGCCAAACCTGCGAAAGAAGCAGAAACCGTAACGAAAGAAGCGGAAAAGGCAGTCGAAAAGGTCGCAGAGGCAACGGAGAAAACGGTTGAGAAAGCCGCAGAAACCACAAAGGCTGTAGCAAAAGAAACCAAGCAGGCTGCGACTGAAACCAAAGCAGCACCGGCTAAAAAGCCTGCTACCAGAACCCGTCGTACGGCTGCGAAAAAGCCTGCGGCAACTAAATCTACAAGTTAAAACAACCCAGAAACTGGAGAAGAGTAATGTTTGAGCAAATGAACGAGCAAATGAAAAGCGCAATGAAGCCTATGACTGACCTTGCTACATTAAACATGAGCACTATGCAGGATCTGGCTGAGAAGCAAAACGCCATGTATAGCTCTCTGTTATCAGAGAACATGTCTTATTTTGAGAAAGCAGCACAACAGAAAGACATGTCTGCGCTGGCTGAAATGAACAAAGCTTATGTAGAAACTGTTCAGGAAACAGTGACTGATACTGCAAAAAGCTCTTACGCCATCATTTCAGAAGCACAGCAAAAAGCTGGCGAAATGTTTAAAGGTTTAAGCGACGAAATGACGTCTAAGTTCCAAAGCGCCGCTAAAGCGTAAAAAAACGACAGAGCGACGTTCTCGTCGCTCTTGTTCCCCTCCACATTATGTGAGCCTTTTTCCCCTAAAGGTCTTAGCCCCAGCCAGTTTTCGAGGAGAGACGTAATGAATTATCAGGCATATGATTATCTGACACGCGGTGCATATATTATGCACGAGGGTTTCAGTCTGCTTAACGATATTGCGAGCCATCCTTCCAATCTCTATGGTCATACCTTGCCCGGCCGCATCACCCGCGCTTCGCTGGAAACTGCTATGCGGCTGACACAACGCTACGAAAAGCTGGGGTTTAATATCGACGAGATAAAAATCGACGATAAACGGCATAAAGTGAAAGAAGAGGTCGTATTTAGTAAGCCGTTTTGCGACCTCATTCACTTTCATCGAGCCGGTGTGCACGACGACCATAAAGTATTATTGGTTGCTCCGTTATCAGGTCACTTTGCCACGTTACTAAAAGGTACCGTTGAAGCATTATTACCTGATCACGAAATTTACGTGACCGACTGGGCTGATGCCCGTGAAGTACCTCTTGAAGATGGCCCTTTCAGTTTCGACTGCTATGTTGGTTATCTTATCGAAATGCTCGAATTTCTTGGCCCTGGCACACACTTGATGGCGATCTGTCAGCCAACTGTGCAGGCGCTAATTGCAACAGCCGTTATGGCTGGGAAGAAAAATGAATGTGTGCCTAAGTCGCTAACACTCATGGCCGGCCCGTTAGATTGCTCCAAAAATCCGACACGGGTAAACGAGTTCGCTCAGGAACACTCGATGAACTGGTTTCGTAATGTAGCCATTATGAAAGTGCCTTATGGTTACCCTGGTGAAGGTCGACAGGTTTACCCTGGCTTCATGCAGCTCGGCGGCTTCATTAGTATGAACCAGAAGTCACACTTGAAGAAATATCAGAACTTTTTCCAGAACCTGGTATTTGGCGAAGAGGAAGATGCTGACCGCTTCCGTGCATTCTATGATGAGTACATGGCCGTTTTAGATATGCCGGCTGAGTTCTATCTTGAAACCATTGAACGCGTTTTCAAGAACAATGAAATTGCCCGCGGCGCTATTACCTATCAGGGTGAACCGGTGAATTTCGAAACAATCACCAAAACGGCACTACTCACCGTGGAAGGTGCCGATGATGATATTTGCGGTCTTGGCCAAACGGAAGCTGCGCAGGATATTTGCAAGAATATCCCCAAAAACATGCGTAAGCACCATGTTCAACCGGGCGCAGGTCATTACGGTATTTTCAGTGGATCTAAGTTCCGTCAAAGTGTGCGCCCCATCATCACTGATTTCATCCACAAATACGCTTAATCACGCTGTGGTTAACGCACGACCATCTCTACGCGCCTGATCTCCAATCAGGCGCGTTTCGTATTTTCCCCTATGTTTCTCTCGCCCCAATGGGGACAGTTAAGGTAGCATGAACGCCTCAACAAAAAGGGTAATTTGTCATGTCTAAATGGATCCCGCGTAAACTTGGTTTATCTGTTCTGTCATTACTGGCAGCGTCTTCTTCTGTTTACGCCAACACCGATTTTGAACAGTGTAAAACGGAACTGTCACAACAGGCCGTTGCGCAGGGCGTTAGTGGCGAAACGGCCAGTAAAGTATTTGCCAACATTCAATATCAGCCCAGAGTGATTACACTCGATCGCAGCCAACCAGAATTTGTGCAAACGTTTCCGGGCTATTATGGTAAGCGCGTAACGGCGTGGCGAATTGGCAAAGGTCGGGAGATGTACGCGAAGCATCGCGAACTCCTTCGTAAACTGAGTCATAAGTACGGCGTTCCGGCGCACTACCTTGTTGCATTTTGGGGTCTTGAAACTAACTTCGGCTCCTACAAAGGCAAAATGAACGTATTAAACTCTTTGGCAACATTAGCGTGTGATGAGCGTCGTAGTACCTATTTCACTAAAGAATTAATAACCGCAGTGAAGCTACTTGAGCGGGAATCCCTCGACCAAACACAAATGGTTGGTTCGTGGGCTGGCGCCATGGGCCACACGCAATTTATGCCATCGGCCTACATGAACTATGCTATCGACGGAGACGGCGATGGACAAATCAATCTCTGGGAAAGTGAAGAAGACGCCTTAGCATCTGCAGCGAATTTCTTATCGCAGTTAGGCTGGCAGCCAGGCTTCCGCTGGGGCCGGGAAGTAAACTTACCAGAAAATTTCGACTACCGTGATACCGGTTATAAAAACCGCCAGGCAATTACCAACTGGGATCAGATGGGCATTACCAAAGCCAATGGCGAGTCACTGGGTAGCAGCGACGAAAAAGGATACGTTGTGGTGCCGGCAGGACATAATGGCCCTGCTTTCATTGCCTACCACAACTTCCGCATCATCATGCGTTGGAATAATTCTGAGTTTTACGCTATTTCAGTAGGAAAGCTTGCCGATCAAATTGCCGGTGAAGCCGGACTCATCAAGCCGCTACCTGAACTCCCCGCCTACGAACGCAACGATATCATAAAGCTGCAAACTGCGCTCAATGAACTGGGCTATGATGTGGGCAAGCCTGACGGCATTATCGGACCTGCAACTCGCTCAGGTATTCGGGAATACCAATTGTCGAAAAACTTAGTTGCCGATGGATTTCCAGGTTTAGATGTGATGGAAGCGATAGGGGTTTTCAGCGAAGCGCCAAAGCAAGAAAAGCAAAGTTAATTTGAATCTTTCAGAGAGCGAACAATCGCTCTCTGAAGTGTTGTACTGTGCCGAAAGGCTTAGTACATGTGTTGACCACCGTTTACGGACAGAGTTGAACCGGTAATAAAACCCGCTTCATCGCCAATTAAGAACAATACGCTACGCGCGATATCTTCTGGCGTACCAAGACGCCCAACCGGGATCTTAGCAACAATCTTCTTCAATACTTCTTCTGGTACAGCGCGAACCATTTCAGTATCAACGTAACCCGGTGCAATTGCATTCACGGTAACGCCTTTCGCCGCACCTTCCTGAGCAAGTGCTTTGGTAAAACCATGAATACCTGATTTTGCAGCGGCATAGTTGACCTGACCATATTGACCAGCCTGACCATTAATTGAACCGATATTCACAATGCGACCAAAACCTTTCTCGCGCATAGAATCGATAACTGCACGACAAGTATTAAAACAGGAAGCAAGGTTCGTTTGAATAACAGCATTCCATTGTTCAAAATCCATGCGGTGCATGGTGCCATCCCGGGTGATACCGGCGTTATTTACAAGAATTTCAACAGGGCCATAATCAGTCGCAATTTGCTCAATTGCTTCTTTGGTTTTTTCAAAATTCGAGACATCAAATTTAAATGAAGGAATGCCGGTGTGCTCAGTGAACGCTTTGGCTGCTTCATCGTTACCACCATAATTTGCCACAACAGTATAACCAGCATCTTTTAATGCTGTGCAAATCGCTTCACCAATTCCTCGGGTACCGCCTGTGACTAGTGCAACTTTACTCATTTCGTCTCCCTCTTATTGTTGACGTAAATATGTACAACAATGCATATATAAACACGCTTATTCATACTTTTACAACGGGTTCAGAAAGACTTTTTATGCGACTTTTGTCTAATAAAATTTATAAATAACTATGCGCGTAAATATTTACCATAAATATCATACGCTTAATTTTCATGCAGGGAATTTATGCCAGAATTAATCTCATTATCTTTTTCAAAAACAAGGAGTTGAGTCAGGTAAAAATTACTACCAAATAGCAGTAGGCAGCACGGAAAATAACTTTTTTATGAGCGACGGTCGGATTACTTGTTTCTTGGTTTAATCGAACGCCCAGGTTTTTCACTCATCGGATCGTCAGGCCACCGGTGTTTAGGATATCGACCTTTCATTTCTTTCTGCACATCGAAGTAACTGCCCTGCCAGAACGCTTTAAGATCAGAGGTGGTTTGAATGGGTCGTCCGGCCGGCGACAATAATTCAATGGTCACAGTTTTGTTTCCGTCGGCGACTGTGACAGTTTCGGTTTGCCCGAACATTTCCTGTAATTTTACTGCAAGCATCACTTCGCCATCGGACCGATAAACCAACTTACGATTCTCGCCAGCAGGTACCGTAATACTCTCTGGCAGGAAAGTATCCATTGCATGCTGTTGTCCCCAGGGCAATGCCTGGTGACAAAGGTTTGCCCAGCCGAGACCTTCAAGCTGCTCCCAGCGGCGGAACTTCCCGAGTCGCTTTTTTAACTCGTCAGCTTGCAGTAAAGATAACGGCGAGTCTGCGGGCAGCCAATTTGCGTCGCCGTCGAATGCCTGCGGCTGCCGTAGTGAGTACTTACAAGCCAGTTGATATCTGTTCCACCATGTCCGGTCTTTTTCAGACATCGGCCAGTCATTCAAGAGCGTCGCTTCAAGAAGCTGATACCATGCCGTAGCGACTACGGTTTCACTTACCGAAGTCGCGGGTTCGCTACTCAACGTAATGTTATAAAAACCTTCAGTGGTTCGCGCCTCCATCTGCTTCTTCTGAGCATTGAAGATCATTGTTTCCCGGGCGCTAAAATGCTGCGGAAATAGTGTTCGCAAATCCGCTTCGGTTATCGGTTCTGCAGTGCGAATAATGACGTCACTTCCCAGAACCTGACCATCTAACACCACCAGCCAATCCGACTTCTCAATAACATTGTCTGGTAACTTGGCACCGCGGCCACTGGCAAGCTTATACTCGTTACCCTTGCGGCGATAAGCCACCCGAAATGGGAAAGCAACCGCGAGACACAGACTTAGCGCTCTGGCGGGCAATTTATCGGGCGAATGTTTTAACGCCGTCGCTATCAGTTTTGCGTACCGTCGGGCCTGACTTTTCATGCGTTCGACTGTAGAAGCGTCTGCGTGCTGAAGCCATGTTGAAAGGTGAATACCTGACGACTGCACAATATTCTCTTCAGCAACTGCTGCTATCCAACATGCCGCCTCTTTGATGGTGCCCTCTATAAACAGATCATTAAATTGCGAAGCCAGCGCCTCGGCTTTCATTAGCATTGCTGCGATAGCGGGTTGCGCGGGCACTTCGGCAATCTGTCGCCCGGTGGCTGTGAGGCTACCGCTATCATCAAGTGCATCAAGGGCTTGCAAACGCTGGGTCGCACCGTTGCACTGCGCTTTAGAAGGCTTGGTAAGCAAGGCCATGTCTTCGGGCTTGGTGCCCCATGCCAGCGCATCGAGATACAGCGATGTGATATCTTCACGCTGAATTTGCGGTACGGGAAAACCAGCCAGGCGATCTTGCTGCTCTTTACTCCATAACCGATACACCTTACCCGGCCCGAGTCGTCCTGCTCGTCCTTTTCTCTGAGTCGCTGATGCCTGAGAAATTAATTGGGTGTTCAGTTGGGTAAAACCATTGGACTGATGGAAGGTCGCTACATTTTCGAGGCCACTATCAATCACCACACGTATGCCTTCGATGGTCAGACTGGTTTCTGCGACATTGGTTGCAAGAATAACTTTTCTTCTACCATTTTCGTCCGGTTGAATTGCTGCCATCTGCCGATCTTTAGTAAGCGCACCGTACAGCTGATGAATCACACAATGAGACGACACATTTCGATCATGAAGCAAATTCGCAACCCGCCTGATAGCGCCGGTGCCCGGCAAAAATACCAGAATGTCGCCATCATCCAGATCTACGCTGTTTTTCACCGCGCGAGCCACGGCTTCATGCATTTGATGTGCAGCAGGCTGCCCAAGGTAGACCTCTTCCACCTCAAATTGTCGGCCTTCCGACTTTAACACTGCGGCATCGGGCAACAGCATTTTCAGCTCGTCCACATCGAGGGTGGCAGACATAACGATAACACCTAAGTCATCCCGCAAGCCCTCCTGCACTTCCAGCGTCAGCGCCAGGCCAAAGTCGCTATGCAGGCTGCGCTCATGGAATTCATCGAAGATGATCAGAGAAACGCCAGTGAGTTCGGGGTCGTTCTGAATGAGTCGGGAGAGTACGCCCTCGGTTACAATTTCAAGTCGGGTGGCGTTACTGGTTTTATTCTCACCGCGAATGCGGTAGCCCACCGTTTCTCCTACCTTCTCACCCAGCTGGGATGCCAGATAAGCGGCCAGATTGCGAACCACCACACGACGGGGCTGCAACATGATAATGCGCCCATTCACCGCCTCTAACAGCGCAAGAGGTAAAACCGTTGATTTACCCGCTCCCGGCGGCGCGCCGACAATCACATTGCCGGTTGCAACGGCATGGAGCAGTTCAGGAATAAGGGCACTGGCAGGCAAATCAGTTCTGGCGGCAGTCATAGTGCTTCAGTGTGGTTTATGTATGGCGCATTTTACCTGCCTGCCATGATTTTGCACGGGGCGAATGAGAGCAATATCGCAGTATGCTACATCACTCTATTTACGATTACTCTGGCGCTACCTTTATCAGCATATCTTCCACTGCCTGAATAACTGCTGAAGGAGCATCTGCGGGAATATCATGGGTCGCGCCCTCAACCACACGTATTTCACTGTTGTCAGAGAGAGCGGCCAACTCTTCTTGCAAAGCTGTCCATAAAGGACCAACCCCCTCGAAACGTGGATTACCTTCGTAGGCTTTATCATCGTGAGACAGCACAATCATGGGCAAATCACCAAAGTCATAGTCGAATTCATCCAATGGCGTGTAATTGCCTTTTTCCCGAACATAAGTTGAGAGCACGTGCGCCCAGCGAAGGCTGACATAATACGCGCTCGAATCAACTTCTCCTTCCTCCACGCCCGGCCTGAACATGGCCAGAATGTCATCCACACCAAACCAGGCTGTCCAATAGGCTTTCTGTTCCACTTCGGCAGGAATAGGGTCGAGCTTGCCACGCAGGATCTCGTGCTGATTTTCGTGGGCGGAGTCCACCAGAATAAGGCCGGCTATGTTCAAGTTCGCCACTTCACCAGTGTTGTTTAAAGCGCGATGCAGCGTGCGTCGAGCCAAAATACCGCCGTAGGAATGCCCAACGACAATCACTGGCTGGTCAGCGGCAACATGGGTAAGAATGGCTTGCTGCACCATCGATTTATCGTCGGTAGAGAAATCGGGGGCAATGTCATCACTGCCGCCATAACCTAAGCGATCGTAGTAACAAACCCGATTCGTTTGAGATAATTTTTCAGACAGCGATTTCCAGGTTTCATCTGAGCCTGAACCAAAGCCACTCTCAAAAAATATCAGCGGCGCCCCGTCGCCACTGCATACGTACCTTACCTGTTTACTATTTACCGACAGGTATTCACCGGGATAATGAGAAGAAGGAGAATGTACCCAGGCAGCCGCTCTTAGCACACCGTAAATAATCACAACTAGTAGAATGAGCAGTCCGATGCCTTTCAAAATTTTGTGCGTCATTGCCATGAGTCATTAGTCCTTTAATCATTGATCCCGGCTTAAACCGTTAACCTATCAATAACATATTAATTTCCAGACAACCAGATCGACGCCAGACTGATATACTCACACCCATGAGCGCCAGACGCCCTGTTTAAGTCGACATTAAAAGTGGTAAAAGCATTATGCGTAGTTTCATCGGACTGGACTTGTCCGCTAACAACAAACTTGCCCTGGCAGAATGGCGTGAGAAAGCCCTGCCGTCGGTGTCAGCCAAGCGACCTGAAGGATTACTGCCTAATCAGAAAAGTCCGCCGGTTTCGGTGCCGCCAGAGAACTATCACATCACCCTGGCATTTCTGGGTGACATCACTCCCCGCCAGCATGACGAATTACTTTCCATTCTGGATGAGCTCACAGCTGAGCCTTTTGACATTGAATTGGATACCACCGGCTACTGGGACGGCCCGAAAATTCTCTTTGCCGCGCCCTTTTCGCCTGAAAAGCCGCTGATGAAACTAGCAAAGGAAATCCGCAAAGCTGCCCGGGCCAGTGGTATTCCGGTAGAAAGTCGGGAATATCGCCCGCATGTTACTTTGGTGAGGAAAGCCACCAGCGAGGTTCCTGCTCCTTTACTCCCGCCGTCACTAAAATTGCACTGTCAGGATTTCCACTTTTTTGAGTCTGTTTCAACGCCTTCTGGGGTGCGGTATCCCATCCGACACTCCTGGTCATTGGAGCCGAATATTTCTGTCCGCGAGCGGCTTCGCCGGGGACTGCTATGAGATATATTAATTTCGGCTTTACAGATGCGCACCGCATGGTAAAACATGAGGCATATTTTTCAGAGTTATAATCATCATGCAGCACACGTTTCGTTTAGTTATCGATTGCCCTGATCAGGTTGGCCTGGTTGCACGGGTTTCTCAGTTCTTAGCCGACCATGGCGGTACCATTGTAGAAGCCAGCCATCATACCGATTTGCAAACCGGTCGTTTTTTCATGCGCCACGAAATTGGCGCAGACTCTCTTCGCTTAAACTACGACAGCTTCATCGAAGCTTTCACCCCGCTGGCCAACGAATTCCAGATGAACTGGAAACTCACGGATTCGCGCGCTAAGCAGCGCATGGCATTGCTAGCTAGCCTTGAGTCACATTGCCTGGTGGATTTGCTTCACCGCTGGCATACCGGTGAACTTCACTGTGATATTCCGGTAATTATCGGGAATCACCCGCAAATGAAACAGTTTGCTGACTGGTACAAAGTGCCATTCCGCTGGGTGGATTTCAAATCGTTAGGTAAAGAACAAGCGTTCTCTCAAATTGAAACCTTGCTCGAATCTTACAACATTGATTTAACCGTGCTAGCGCGCTTTATGCAGATTTTACCCGATACCTTGTGCCAAAAACTGCAGGGCAAAGCCATTAACATCCACCACAGTTTCCTACCTTCTTTTGCGGGTGCCCGTCCGTATCAGCAGGCTTACGATCGCGGTGTAAAGCTGATTGGTGCAACTTGCCACTACGTCACCAAAGATCTCGACGAGGGGCCAATCATCGAGCAAAGCGTGAAGCGTATCAGCCATAGCGACAGTGCAGCAGATATGGTGCGCAAAGGGAAAGACTGCGAAGTAAATGCCCTCGCCCACGGCGTGCGTAATCACCTGGAAGACCGGGTGATCATTCATCGCAATAAGACGGTTGTTTTTGCTTAAGACGCTTTTGCGTAAAGGTAAAGTAACTCGCCTCAGGTAGTGCCCGTCGTCGCTATATAGCGATGTGATCAGCATTCCAGTAGACTGGAATGCTGATAATAACGACGATGGAATGAACCATGGGAAACTTTAAAACCTCACTAACGGCTCTGGCCGTTGCTCTGTCCCTTACCGCTTGTTCTGATCAGGCTGCCAATGAATCAGCGACTACCGCTGCTGCACCGCAAACAACACAAACCCAGCAAGCCAGTGAATTTAGCAATGTGCTACTGCAAGAGTTCCCCGGCCCCTACGGCGGTGTACCACAGTTCGACAAAATGAAGGTTGAAGATGTAAAACCAGCCCTGCGCAAAGGGATGGAGTTGAACCTCGCTGAAATTGAAGCGATTGCCAATAATCCAGAGCCCCCCACATTTGAAAATACTATTGTGGCCATGGAACGCGCAGGCAGTGCACTTAGCCGCGTGTTTAAATATTACGGCATTTTTAGTTCCAATAAATCGAGCCCAGAGTTCCGCGCCGTGCGCACGGAGATGTCTCCAGAGCTGTCGGCCTATTCAACAAAAATTACCCAGAATGAAGCCTTGTTCGAGCGTGTAAAAGCCGTATATGAAAGCGAAGAACTGCAAAGCATGGGCGAAGAGGAAAAGCGTGTAGTTAGTAATGTTTACAACGGTTTTGCTCGCAACGGTGCCACTTTAGATGCCGAAGGCAAAGCGCGCTATGCTGAAATCAGCAAAGAGTTAGCTGGTCTATATAACAAGTTTTCCAGCAACGTGCTGCATGATGAAGAAAACTATGTCACTTACATCACTGAAGATCAACTAGGCGGATTACCCGATTCATTTATTAAGGGTGCCGCTACGGCAGCTAAAGAACGTGGCCACGAAGGTGAGTATGCAATCACTAACACACGATCATCCATGGACCCGTTCCTCACCTACAGCACCAATCGCGAGCTGCGTGAGAAAGTGTGGAACACCTACTACAACCGTGGTGACAATGGCGATGAGTTTGATAACAACGACGTTATCAAGCAAATCCTAACGTTGCGTGATGAGCGTGTAGAACTGCTTGGCTACGACAATTATGCCCAGTGGCGCTTAGAAGATCGTATGGCTAAGACACCTGAAAATGCCATGGATCTGATGATGAAAGTGTGGCCTGCAGCCATTGCACGCGTCGACGAGGAAGTCGCCGACATGCAGGCGATTGCCGACGAAGAAGGCGCAGACATCACTATCGCACCGTGGGATTATCGCTTCTATGCTGAGAAAGTCCGTCAGGCAAAATACGATCTCGATTCCAATGAAGTAAAACAATATCTGCAGTTAGATAAGTTACGTGAAGCGATGTTCTACGTAGCCGGTCGTTTGTTCAACTTCGACTTTACACCAGTACCAGAAGGAAAAGTGCCCGTTTTCCACCCTGACGTGAAAGTGTGGGAAGTGAAAGACAAAGACAGCGGTAAGTTGATTGGTTTATGGTACCTCGACCCGTTTGCTCGTCAGGGTAAGCGCTCTGGCGCCTGGGCAACCACGTATCGTAGTTACACCACCTACGATGGCGAAACAACCGTACTGGCCTCTAACAACTCAAACTTCGTGAAAGGGCCGGAAGGCGAGCCAACGCTGATTTCCTGGGATGACGCTAACACGTATTTCCACGAGTTTGGTCACGCACTGCACTTCCTGTCGGCAGATGTAAAGTATCCAACGTCACATTCCGGCGTTCGTGATTACACCGAGTTCCAATCTCAATTGCTGGAACGTTGGCTTACCACTGACGAAGTGATCAACAACTATCTGGTTCACTACAAAACCGGCGAGCCAATCCCAGCAGAACTGGTGCAGAAAATTAAAAATGCCGCCACGTTTAACTCAGGCTTCGGCACCACTGAGTACATGGCATCCGCTATTATGGATTTGCTGTATCACACCACGGATCCTGACAAAATTGATCCCGATGCTTTCGAGCGCGAACAGTTAGCTAAACTGAATATGCCAGAAGAAATCGTGATGCGTCACCGCAGCACCCAGTTTGGTCACGTATTCTCTGGTGAAGGATATTCATCAGGTTACTACGGCTATATGTGGGCCGATGTATTGTCTTCCGATGCCGCTGAAGCTTTCCGTGAAGCGCCAGGCGGTTTCTACGATAAGGAAGTGTCTGCGAAGCTGGTTAAATACCTGTTCTCTGTACGTAACGCAATGGACCCAGCAGAGGCGTATCGCAAGTTCCGCGGTCGCGATGCAGAAGTAGATGCATTGATGCGAGACCGCGGCTTCCCGGTTCCAGAAGATAAGTAAGTAACCACTTGCATATAAGAAAGGGGGCGATGAAATCATCGCCCCCTTTTTATTGAAACCGGCCTCTCAGTCGATATCAGAAACTAATTCGGTAACCCAGTTGCAGTTGATTGTCGTAACTTTTATCCCAGTTAAGCGCCAAATCCGAAGTATTGCCTAACCACGTCTCACGTCGCATAGCAAAAGACAAAACATGATCTTCTTTGAAGCCATCGGTTTCGAGGTAAACGGATAGCGTGCGACTATCTGGTAACGCCAATGACCCGCTCATGGGTAAATCAAGGTCGTGGGCTGGACGTAAGCCTGTTGCGATGCCGTAACGAAAATCTTCATTATGCCACCACGAGATCACTTCGTAAGAACGGGATGTTACACGTTGATTGAAAACACCAAACTCTAATACCCCTCTGCCGTAAAGGGCCAGGGTTTCAACGCTTGTATTGTCTGAAAGCTGTAAAGACATACTGAGTTTGTAGTCTTTCTGCTGACAGCCATTAAACTTGATTTTGTTCTTGGTAAGTGAAACGGCAAATTGCTTTGAGACTTCGAGGTGCTTTTTCAGCCAAGCCTCCGTTTTCTCACTGAACAAAGAGCCAGCATGAACCTGAAATGTGCTCAGCGAAGCAAAAATCGCTAGAGATGCAACAAACTTCAACATTGCCAGCTCCCTTTTCATAATTGGTTAACGCAGCACATCGCTGCAATCGATGAACTGAGTATAAGAAAAGGTGAGAGACTTTGGGTATAAAATTAGATTATCAATTAGTCTAAAACTATACCCTTATAATCGGCATCTGTTGATTTTTAAAACAATTAGTGGATTTTCAGTACTGCGATTTTTGCAGAAGTATATGGAGAACTTTCTTGTGTGAGCCAGATATTGCCATTTGGCGCATGACAAACGCCTTCTACTTGCGCAAATTGCGGCAGCATATGAACGCCGGTAACTTGATACTCATTGCTAATCGTGGCGATAAACGGCTTAAACATGCCCAGTGCGTTACTGCGATACCCCACCAGCGCATATTCCTGCTTCTCTTCGCTCCAGTCTACGCCAGTAACAACACCTGGTAACCCTTCAACGTTTGCGATTGGCGAAAGCGCTTGTTTGGCTTTGATGTCCTGCACGTTATACACATGTGCGGTCTCTGTCGCCCAGCTCTTTGAGAAAATCTGCAGTTTACCGTCACGCATAGTCATTGCTTCACCGTCGTAATCGTGGGCGTAAGGCACATTGTCTGCAGGCTTATTACCGGTATACGTGAAGCGCAATTTTTCTGTTTTCGAACTGTCTTTGCGATCTATTCTGTATATCTTGAGGTTTTTTCGTTTACCGGCGTTATTGCCAATATCACCGATATACAAATAATCTTCATTTCCCGTGATGGTTTCCCAATCCTGGTTAGTGATATCCAGCTCTGCTTTTCCGGTAATTTTACCCAATTCGTTTATGGTGAACAGTTCCGGCTTATTGCCAGAATCGTTAATTGAGAACGCGCCTCCGTCTATACAGAACAGACCTGAGGTTTCTTTTAGTGCATTATCCAGAGAATAACTGGACAGTACCTCAACCCCTCGCTGGGTATCTGCTGACACGGAGCAACCCGTCATCAGGAACAAAGGGCTCAATAACAAAAAAATACGATTCACAATTACTCTCTTTGACAGAAGGGCCTAAGCTATATTAGCTATAGATAATTAAAACAATATGATAAGAACAAACTTCAGTACTATGCACGCAGGTAGCGACGTTATGCAACCTTTTGAAAGTAAATCCGGTTCGTCCTGCAAGCAGTATAAACAAGCCATATAACAATAAGATGCCAAATTTGTTTAATGGCGGAAAACTTAAGGTAAAAAGGAAAATAACGTGTCAGACCCTTTACTGAGCCTCGTCACCGTTGGACTACTGTCGATTTGCTGCCAGTTCCTGGCCTATAAAATTCGGTTACCGGCTATCTTGCCGCTACTCATTGTCGGCATTATCGTCGGTCCCACATTTCACCTACTGGATGCCGATGCACTGTTTGGCGATCTGTTATTCCCAGTGGTCTCACTGTCTGTAGCAATTATCCTGTTCGAGGGCGCATTAACGCTCAAGTTCAGCGATATCGCCGGTCATGGCAACATGGTGAGAAACCTGTGTAGCGTAGGTGTTTTGGTTACCTGGGTAATAGCAGCACTTGCCGCGCATTTTAGCTTGGATCTGTCATGGCAGCTTTCAGCACTTTTTGGGGCCATAGTCACTGTAACGGGCCCAACGGTTATTGTTCCGATGATTCGGACAGTAAGGCCCAAAAGTAATATCGCCAACATTCTTCGTTGGGAAGGCATTGTTATAGACCCCATCGGGGCCTTACTAGCGGTTCTGGTTTACGAGTATATCGTGGCGTCACAAGACACCGCGCTTATGCACACCCTCATCGCCTTTGGTAAGACGGTAGGATTGGGCACCATTTTTGGTCTTGCTGGTGGTTATCTGCTTGGTATTTCACTAAGAAAAGAGCTCATTCCGCATTATCTGCAAAATACTGCCGTACTCACCCTTATCCTTGGCATTTTCGCCATTTCAAACGCGCTTGCCCATGAGTCAGGCCTGCTGGCAGTGACTATTGCGGGTATGGTGCTGGCAAATATGAAAGATGTGGATGTTGAAGACATCCTGGAATTTAAGGAAACACTCAGTGTGTTGCTTATCTCCGGATTATTTATCATTCTCGCATCACGACTCGACCTGAACGCCGTTATGGAAGTCGGTTCTGGGGTGTTTGTGGTGTTGATTGCCATTATGTTTGTCGCGCGACCGCTTTCAGTACTCGCTTCATCGGTAGGAACCGGACTAAACTGGCGTGAATTGGCACTGATCAGCTGGATTGCACCCCGAGGTATCGTCGCCGCTGCGGTATCAGCACTGTTTTCTCTGCAGTTGGAAGAAATAGGTTATGAGGGCGCAGGCGTTATTGTGCCAATGGTTTTCGTGGTCATTATTGCCACCGTGGTGGTACAGAGCTTGTCCTCTAAATATGTGGCAACGTTCCTGAAAGTGCGTTCGCCAGCCCCTAATGGTTTTCTCATTTTTGGTGGGAGCAAATTCAGCCGACTTCTTGCAAAGGAATTGCAGAGCCACAACTTACCGGTTTGCATAGCAGACACGAACTGGGATGCTATTCGGGAAACCCGCATGATGGATATTCCTGCTTATTTCGGTAACCCTATGTCAGACCATGCTGCCCGAAGCCTCGAGCTTAACCTCTTCGGCACGGTACTGATCATGTCGCCCTACAAACAACTTAATCCAATGATTGCCTATCACTTTGAGTACACCATGGGGAAAGATAAGGTTTGGGGACTTACCAACAATGAGCAAACGGCAAGACCTAGCCATCAGGTCAGTACTCAGTATGCGAAGAAAATGGCATTGTTTGACGAGGGTGTAACGTATGGCTATCTGGCAACGGCGGTCACTCGCGGTGCCAAAGTTAAGACAACCCGCCTGAGTGAAGAGTTTAGCTTCGCCGATTATACTAAACAGTATGGTGACAGAGCGGTACCCTTGATTGCATTTGATGAGAATGGGCGTACTCACACCTTCCTTACCGGGAAAGCGCTGGAGCCAAAAGCGAACTGGAAATTGATAAGTCTTATTGTTCCTGACAGTGAACCTGTCTGAGATCTGATGCCAGAACAGCACCCTACCTTTCGGCAGGGTGCCTCTCCCTGGAAAAACGAGTAATCAAGTGCTCCCCTCTATTATTATTATTGGATGCGTTGTTGTTTATTTTTTGCTTGATTAGCGTCGTCGGCCATATAAAAGCAAACACAGTGCCAAATGTAAAAAAGCCTAAAGAAACATAAACGTAGTTAAAATCTTGATGAATAATCAAGCAATCAAAAAATCAGCCGCACCAAATTGGTGCCCATAAAACTCTTATTCGCACTAATGCTGGTCACAGGGAACGAATGACTTCGATGGTTTTTTCTACAGCGCCTTGATTAGCCCTTAACACAGCGTAGCCAGCCTCACCCGACTGTTTCGCTTTGGCAGGGTCTGCCAGCAGTGATTGGCAACAGGTTGCCAGTGCCGTTGCGTCATTAACGATAAACAACGCGCCATTGTCCTGCAGGTACTGACAAATTACGGGGTTGTTATAGGTGTTTGGCCCCATGATGACGGGTAACTTTACTGCTGCGGGTTCCAGGGCATTGTGTCCGCCTCTGTCCGCCAGACTCCCCCCCACAAAAGCGATGCTGGCAACCTGGTAAGCAGCATTCAGTTTGCCCATTTCATCCACCAATAGCACATCGGTTTCCGGTGTCACCAGCCCGCCTTCAGAGGAAAAGACGGCCTGCATTTTTTCTTCCGTCAGCAATTTTTTTACCGTATTAAAGCGCTCAGGATGCCTGGGTACCAGGATTAACAACAACGGCGGGGATTCACTTTTTAATTGCTGGTAGGTGCGGATCAGCGCGAGTTCCTCAGTATCGTGGGTACTGCCACCAATGAGTACGGTGCGGGAATCGCGACTGACGCCATGAAAATCTGACAGCACGCTACCGGCAGACACGGCCTGATCAAATTTGATGTTGTTGGTAAGCGTCAGCTTTGGCTTATCTAAGCCAAGGAACAGGTAGTTATCAAAATCCCGTTGGCCCTGAGCACAAACATGACTGATTTTATGCAACATGGGAGCGAACAGTATGCTGAGTTTTTTATAGCGCCTTGCGGAGCGGTTCGTCATGCGGGCATTAACCACAACCACTGGAATGTGACGCCGCCAACAACAATGAATGAAGTTGGGCCATAATTCCACTTCGGTAATCAATACCATTTTGGGTTTAACCCGGCGAAGCATGCCAGACATGGCCATGTGAAGATCGTAAGGCAGATAAAAATGATGTACCGCATCACCGAAAATATCGCGTACCCGTGCAGAGCCTGTTGGCGTGGTTGTGGTGATTGTTATGGATGTTTCTGGCTCATCGCGCATTATTTTTTTAATCAATACCGATGCGGCGACCACTTCCCCCACCGACACGCAATGGAAAAGATACCCACCAGTTTTTGCCGGGCGACGCACAAAACCAAATCGCTCGAATCGGCGATGATTATAGTCTTTGTTGCGCTTGCGGCCTCGAATCATCAGGTTGATAAACGCAAAGGGAACAATCAGCGCCAATACCAACGAATAAAACCAGCGAAACGCATTCTGGCCCAGGGTTGGTCGGTAAGTGTCGCTAGGGCGTGTCATTAGTTACTTCCTGTCGTCATTAAAATGTCGCGAATGCATGCTTAACTGCTAAGTCAGAGAGTTTGTTAGTTCGCTTATTTATGTCAGATGCCCCAACACAACCAAGCGTTCTTTTCGTAAAGTTAAGCGCTATCGGCGACATTGTAATGGCCTCGGGTTTACCGGCCAACATAAAATCAACGTTTGATGACAGCCGTATTACCTGGCTGGTTGAATCCCCATATCAAAAATTCGTTGCTGCACACCCGCATATCGATGACGTGATCCCGTGGCCGAAGGCTGAATGGTCTGCACTAGCAAAAAATAAGCAATGGGTTACTTTGTTTAACGCAGTACGGAGTTTCCGACGTGAACTCAGGCAACGCAACTTTACCGTTGCCATTGATGCTCAAGGGTTACTTAAGAGTGCTTTGCTGTGCTGGTTGTCAGGCGCAAAACGGCGCATCGGCTTTAAAAGTAAGGAACACAGTGAATGGCTGCTGACCGAGTCTATTGCAAAGCCGCAAAGCGATGATATCTGCTCTGAATATAAAGCGCTAGGGCGTTACCTGGGAGCGAACCGCTACCAGATGAACCTGCCAGCACCGGCAAGCGCTTATGCTGAACTGAATGTAAAGGTAGAGGCTTCCCTTATCCATAAGCCGTTCATTGCCATCTGCCCGTTTACCACACGCCCACAAAAGCACTGGCCTCACGGCCACTGGCAACAACTAATTAAGGATTTTCGTGCAACGTCGGCAATGCCCATTGTTATTCTCGGCGGCCCTGGCGACCAGGAAAAGGCAGCGGAACTTGCCGCCGTAATCGATGATGTTATCGTCGTTGCCGGGCTGCTTTCTCTGGAAGCCAGCGGCGCATTACTTTCACAGGCTTATGCAGTGATTGGCGTAGACACCGGGCTCACGCACCTGGCCATTGCACACGACCGCACCACTTTGACCCTGTTTGGTTCTACTTGCCCCTACCGGTTTACCGATACCCCTAACGCTACCGTAATCTTTAAAGCCCTTCCCTGCGCACCGTGCAAACGCAGACCAACCTGCGATGGGGCCTATATCTGCATGAGCAACATACAGCCAGACGACGTGCTTAAATGGCTGGAGAGACTGTTATGACACTGCGTATTTTGCACATTGAGTTGGGTCGCCAGCTTTACGGCGGGGCAAAGCAAGTTGAATATCTTATTCGTGCACTCGACCCTTCGCAGCATACAAACCTTCTGGTTTGTTCGGCGGGCAGTGCGATGTCGTCGCTGGCGCTGGATAATTGTGAGGTTTTACCTCTGCCCTGTGCCGGAGATATAGATTTACAATTTCCGTTCCGACTACATACCTGCATACGGCAACATAAGCCCGATATTGTGCATGTGCATAGTCGCCGTGGCGCAGATGTGTGGGGTGGCATTGTCGCGCGTTATAATAATCTGCCTGCCCTATGCACCCGCCGTGTAGATAACCCTGAGTCATCCATCGCTAAATATAAATATCGTCAGTACGATGCGGTTGTGAGCATTTCTGAAGGTGTTCGACAAGTGGTGGGAAAACACTGTCAGGACAGTCGTCAGGAAGTGATTCACTCGGCGGTTAACCAACACGACTTTAGCTATACACACACCCGCCAGTGGCTGGAATCCACCTACCACATTCCTCCAGGCACCCGGATCATTGCTAACTTTGCCCAGCTTATTCCCCGAAAAGGCCAAGCAGAGTTGATTGCAGCTATGGACAAAGTAACAGCACATCACGACAACGTGGTCTGTTTGTTGTTCGGTAAAGGTAAGCAGCATGATAGCTATCGACGTCTTATCGATTCTTACGGACTGCATGGCAAAGTCAGACTCTGCGGATTTACCGACGATGTTCCGCGAATTTTACCGGCTATCGATATCATGGCCCACCCTGCTCACGCCGAAGGACTTGGCGTAATTTTACTGCAAGGGGCCGCGTGTAAACGGCCCATGGTGAGTTGTCCTGTTGGCGGCATTCCAGAAGTTATCATTGACGGCAAAACCGGTTTACTGGTGCCGCCTGGCGATAGTGCCGCATTGGCTAATGCCCTGCTCAAACAGCTAGATGATCCGGCAACAGCCCAACGTTTAGGCAACGCGGCTTACCACCATATTGAAGCTCACTTCACGCCAGCTGTGATGGCTCGCCGCTACGCTTCTCTCTACCAGGCGCTCACTTCGAAAAAGGGTTAACGCACTGCGCCCACCTCACCAAGCAAGGAGAGCGCGTTATCGGTAACCGCATCAACGGATAAATCGGCCACTATGGTGTCTGAAAACAAGCGACAGTTCGCCGATGGCGGGCACCAGTGGGCTGACGCGTTGCGCATGAGCACACATTGCGGTACGGATAACGCCTCTGCAAAATGCATAATGGCAGTCTCAACGGTAAGAACACAATCAGCCTGATATATCATGGCCGCAAGTGACTGCACACCTGCCTTTGCAGTGAACGCCACGGCAGGAATTTGATGATGGCTTACGATTGCTTCTGCTTTGCCCGTAAAATCTTCAATGAGATGGGGAGGTGCATTCAGAACAAACAAATAGTCAGGATATTGCCCATGCAACCGCTGAATCACCGCTTCCATTTTATCCCAGGGATAGTCGCGCTTTGCGGTGGTAGAGATAGTATTCACCAGCATCATCCGCTGGGTACCAAACTTATTGTGCCAGCGCTGCAGCACGTTACCAGCCAGGGTTTTCGCATCAGCTTCAACGGTTAAAGAGGCAATAGCAGGTGCACTGTGTAACCCCGCCAGTTGAGCAAAATTATCACCGTATTTAGCCAGGATTGGTTTTTGCCCATCCCGTTTGTTATTACGATAACAAGCATCAAGGCCCGCAAACTTCCAGGGTTGTAGCCAATCCAACGACTTCTGATTTACAACACCAGCACAATATCCTGATTTGCCAGCAATCTCTTTTGCCGCACTGGCGAAGCGCTCACTACGTAGATTGGCAATAAACAAGACGGCATCGTAGCCACGGTTTTTTGCTTCCTCCAACACATCCTTGCGGTGAGCAATACTGGTGGCTTGAGGGTAAAGACGAGTAATAAAAGTCTCATCTTTCATCCAATTGGAAAGGAAATCCGAGCGCCCTTTCTGCCAGTCTTTCCCTTTCGTGCGAAAATCATCTATCCATAGATCAATCTCTGCATTGGGATACTGCTCCGACAGCATTTGAAGATAAGTTCGCTGATAAAGATAATCACCGATGGCCATATGGCTCATATAAAGAATTTTGCTGGCAGAAGAAAGCCGGTTGGCTATAGCCGGGTTCACATTCTTGTCCTTTTGGTGCACTTTGCGTGAAAGCTTGGATTTAGGCGCAAGACGGCATGGTAAACGACAAATACGACGAGATGATTAAAGGGATGTAAAGGCCGGTGTAAATTGTCTTTACGTGGCGGAGTGTTCAGTAGTTAGAGAGAGCAATAGGCATAAAAAAAACCGCGCTGATTGCTCAGCGCGGCTTTTTCAATCGGTTTAACTGGTTAGCTATTAAGCTTCAGCAACGATTACAACTTTAACAGAAGTAGTTACTTCTGAGTGCAGTTGCAGGTCGATGTCGTATTCGCCAGTTTCACGCAGAGTACCGGTAGGCAGTTTAACTTCTGCTTTAGATACCGCAACGCCAGCAGCAGTGATTGCATCAGCGATGTCGCGAGTACCAACAGAACCAAACAGTTTGCCTTCATCACCAGCAGGAGCAGCGATAGTTACCTCGCCCAGCTCAGCAACTTTGTCAGCGCGTGCTTGTGCAGCAGACAGCTCTTCAGCAACTTTTGCTTCGTACTCAGCACGACGTGCTTCGAACTTTTCAACGTTTGCTTTAGTTGCAGGTACTGCTTTACCCTGTGGGAACAGGAAGTTACGAGCAAAACCAGCTTTAACGTTTACAGTATCGCCCAGACCACCCAGGTTAGCGATTTTGTCTAATAAGATGATTTCCATCTAAGTTACCCCTTCGCTTACTTGTTGTGTGAATCTGTGTACGGCAGCAGAGCTAAGAAACGCGCGCGCTTAATAGCAGTAGACAGCTGACGCTGATACTTTGCACTGGTACCAGTGATACGGCTAGGAACGATTTTACCGCTCTCAGTGATGTAGTTTTTCAGTGTAGCAATATCTTTATAATCGATTTGCTCAACACCTTCTGCAGAAAAACGGCAGAACTTACGACGTCTGAAAAAACGAGCCATGATAGATCTCCTTACGCGTTGTCTTCAGTGGTTTCAGTTTTCCGTTCCGCGCGCTCACCGCGTGGAGCAGAATCGTCACGACGCTCACGACGTTCTTCCTTCATCATAGGAGAAGGTTCAGTCACAGCGTTTTTCGTGCGCATAACCAGGTTACGCAGGATCACATCGTTAAAGCGGAAAGCATTTTCCAGCTCATCAACAGCTTCAGCAGTTGCTTCTGCGTTGATCAGAACATAGTGTGCTTTGTGAAGCTTTTCGATTGGGTAAGCCAGTTGACGACGGCCCCAGTCTTCCAGACGATGGATTTGACCACCTTCTTGCTTCAGGATAGTGGTATAACGCTCGATCATACCAGGTACTTGTTCACTCTGATCAGGGTGAACCATAAATACGATTTCGTAATGACGCATTACACGCTCCTTACGGTTGTAGCCTCGACAGTACAGCCAAACTGTATAGAGACAAGGAACTAGATAGGTTTGATGGCTGTAAGGGCGCGCATTATATAGATCAATTGTTCACCAGACAAGCAATTTGCGCGTCAATGTGGCTTTGCCGTTACCCGAATGGTTTTCCTCTCATCAGTCCCCACTCACATACAGGCAGTACTACACGCCAGTGATGAAAAGGTGGCAACCCCTAAACATAAATGATACTTTAATTTCATAATTATTTAATTTGGAAAATTAATTTCATTCATGTCAATTTTCCAACAGCAAGCTCGACAATACCGTTGAACTGCACACTGGAAGTGTAAGGGTGTGCCATCACTGGAGCAAAGAAATGCGTAAAATTGGTTTGGTCGGATTTGGTGTGGGTGGCAGTAACTATCACGCCCCCCTGATTACGACAACGGAGGACTTACAACTCGCGGGAATCGTCACACGTTCAGCCGAACGAAAGCAGCTGATAAATGCACGTTATCCCGATACCCCAGTATTTAACTCGCTTACAGAGATGCTTGACGCGGGCGTAGATACCGTAGTGATATCGACACCGCCTGACAGCAGACTGTCACTTATCGAACAAGCATTAAAAGCAGGTATACCAGTTGTTTCAGACAAGCCTTTCGCCATGGACTATTCGAGTGCAGTCAGGATTAAATCATTGTCAGAGAAGTACAGTACGCCGGTTTCAGTTTTCATGAATCGCCGCTGGGACTCTGATGTACTGACTGTCCGCCATCTGCTGTCGACAGGAAAGCTGGGAAAATTGCGTCGTCTTTATAATGGTATCGAAGCTTTCGCTCCAGAAAATGAAGGTAACGCTTCTGGTGGCGGTTTACTCAGAGATCTTGGCAGTCACCTGATAGATCAGCAAGTCATGCTATTGGGGCCGGTTGCTTCAGTATATGCACAGGTGGATGCTGTACTTCATGACCCTGAATTGAACGATGCCTTTAACCTCACGCTTGTCCATGAGTCTGGTCAGCACAGTCAGGTAAATGGGTTTATGATGCAGCATAACCCTGGCCCCCGGTTCCGGGCTGACGGTGAGTCAGCATCATTTCAGATAGATGGACTGGATATCCAGACTGAACAGGCTTTTGCCGGCCATCATCCACATTCCCACGAGATAGAATGGGGCGTTGAGCCACAAGAGAAATGGGGCACGCTCTTCAGCAACGGAAAATCGGAAAAGTTCCCCTCAGAACAAGGCAACTGGCCGGCATTTTATCTGGCACTGAAAAATGCCTTAAAAGGTGATGGCTGCATGCCTGTTGATGTTGATGATGCAGTGCACGTAACGGCCATTCTTGATGCCGCACTAATCAGTGCAAGAGAAAACCGCGTTGTGGCGATTGAAGAAATAACAGGCGATAAATGAAAGTATGGATACATTCGCGGGTAAGGATATATAACCCTCACCCGCTTTGTATATTTTTAAAGCGCGATATCAGCAACGTTCGACTTTTCAACCACCGGTACACCCGCTTCCGGTGCAGGTGCTTTCCCGGTTGCAGCAACCGGCTTTTTCAGATGCAGGGTTTCGCTGGTTGCAATCAGCTCGTCCATTGTCGCGCTCACGTTACCGTTAAGCTTGGTACCGTATGAAGGAATAATCGCTTTTAGTTGCGGCAACCATTCACCTTTCACTTTTTCCGGAAACGCCCGTTCCATCAGATTAAGCATAATTGGCGCGGCAGTAGAGGCACCTGGCGATGCGCCCAGCAATGCGGTTAACGTTTGGTCGTCAGACACCACCACTTCAGTACCAAACTGCAGCTTACCGCCTTCCTCTGGATCTTTTTTGATGATCTGTACGCGCTGGCCCGCAGTGATCAATTTCCAGTCTTCCGCTTTTGCTTCCGGATAGTACTTACGCAGCTCTGCCATTCTGTCTTCATCGTCCAGCATGACCTGGCTAATCAGATATTGCACCAGGCTGAAGTTATCCAGACCCACCTCAATCATAGGAATGATATTAGAGGTTGTCGTTGAATCTAACAGATCCCAAAGAGAACCGTTCTTGAGGAATTTCGTCGAAAACGTGGCGAAAGGCCCAAACAGTACGATTTCTTTACCGTCGATACGGCGAGCGTCGATATGCGGAACAGACATCGGCGGCGCGCCCACTTCTGCCTGACCGTAGGCTTTCACCTTGTGATTCGCCACTACCTCGGGATTGTCGGTATATAAGAACTGTCCACCCACCGGGAAGCCACCGTAGTTTTTGGCTTCAGGAATGCCCGATGCTTGTAGCAGCGGCAGTGATGCACCACCGGCACCAATAAACACGAATCCCGCATCAACGGTGTACTCTTTATCGTTTGCCAGATCGGCAATCAGTACATGCCATGAACCGTCTTCGTTCTGGCTCATTCCACGCACTTCTGAACGCAGACGTAAATCGAAGTTATCGTGCTTTTTCAACCCGTTCACCAGCTGACGGGTAATTTCACCGTAGTTTACGTCGGTGCCGATCCCTGAACGGGTGGCAGCAATAGTCTCGCCCGGATCACGACCTTCAATTAGCAGCGGTGCCCATTTTGCAATTTGCGCATGATCTTCACTGTAGTCCATGCTCTGGAACAGGCTGTTCTTTTGCAGTTCCGCATAACGTGCGCGCAAGAAGTTTACGTTGGTATCGCCCCACACGAAGCTCATGTGGTCGACGCTGCGAATAAACGACTGCGGGTCATTCATTACGCCATTTTCAACCTGATACGCCCAGAACTGACGGCTTATCTGAAACGCCTCGTTGACTTTGATGGCTTTTTCCACATTCACGGAACCATCTTCTCTTTGTGGCGTGTAGTTCAGCTCCATCAGCGCAGAATGGCCGGTACCGGCATTGTTCCAGCCGTTCGAACTTTCTTCTGCTGGGCCATCGAGGCGTTCAGCCATCATCATCGACCAATCGGGTTGAAGCTCTTGTAAATAAGTACCGAGCGTAGCACTCATGATGCCGCCACCGATGAGCAGCACATCCACTTTGGTGTCGGCCTTGATGTCTCTGCCAGAATCATCTTTTACCGATGAATAGATGAATGAAGCGGCAACCACTGCCACTAACGAGCAACCGATAATTGCTCTTTTTGAAAATCGCATAGGGACTCCTGATATACGAAGGGGGGAGAATGCTTGAAACACGCAGGCTGGGGCACTCAGATTTGTGCCTGCTTGAATAGCATAATTTGGTAATCAGGAACGGTTTTATCGCCGACTGGCATAAATGAAAAGTTAATATACGGGCCGAAAAAACTCACTTTCCTTTTATTAACAAGCCATTTATCTGCCCATCACTTTATTCACTTTTTCGATCAGGGGGGGTAAACGCTTTGAAGGGAAACTGGCAACGACGCATACAAAAAAGCCGCGAGAATAATTCGCGGCTTAATGAATGCTTAAAAGCGCTAGGCTTAGCGGAAATCAGTTAGCGTGTTGTCGCCGATTTCACGAACCCAGATATTGCGGAAGGTAACAGGGTTACTGTGGTCTTGCAGCTGAATAGGCGCACAACCGTGAGCTTCATAAGAAGGCCCACCAATCCATTCGGTTTTACCCAGGATTTCGGTGTGGTTCTGAACCAGCACGCCGTTAATCAGCACAGTGAGATAACCCGGCTCTACCAACTTGTCGCCATCAAACTCCGGTGCATTAAAGATAATGTCGTAAGTCTGCCACTCACCCGGCGGATTTACCGGGTTAACCAACGGAATAGATTGCTTGTAAATACTGCCAGCCTGTCCATTGGGGTAGGTTTTATTGTTGTAAGAGTCTAATACCTGCACTTCGTAACGCTGCTGCAAGAAAATACCGGAGTTGTTACGCTGCTGACTTTCCAGCCCTTCAACGTCAGTCGGTGTTTTCCATTCGGCATGCAGTTGCACGCTACAGAAAGACTGCTTAGAAACAATATCACCCGCACCGGGTTTTACGGTTAAGGTGCCGTCTTCTACTGTCCACTTCGCTGCACCGCCTTTTAGCGATTCAAAGGCAGACAAGTCAGTACCGTCAAACAGTACCACCGCATCTGAAGGCGCTTTACCTGGCGCAGTTTCAACCATAGCCGGAACCGGCTCCCACACTTCAGACTTTGCCGCCTGTTGTTCAGGAGTCAGTTCTTTCGCTGACACACCAAAAGCAGCGATGGATGCGGCCAGCCCCATTACTATGGCATTTTTTCTGTTCGTCATTTTTTGTGTCCTTATTATTTTTAAAAGAGAAGAAACGCGGGCTACCTTAGGTAGCCCAAGCTCTGTCACCTTTCTTATAAGGGATATCTTCGTATTTGGTTGGAATAGCAACGTAACGTAGCACTTTCGTTGCGCCAACCTGAGACGTGAAGAATGAGAACAGCACTAATTGCTTGATCAGCGAGAAGTAGTGAGGAGCAACCAGCTCTTCATCCCATGGCGCACCGGCATTCGGATTGCTCATGGCCACATCACCATAAATGCCTTTTTTAGCATTGTAGGCTTTGGCTTCTTCATCGAGGGCAGACAACAACTCCATTTTCTGTTCCGCAGACAGCAGCAGGAAATCTTTGCCGTATTCTTTTTCTGCGCGTTTCTTCAGCGTTACCAGACCGTCTTTAAAGGTTTTCTGCATGGTGGGGTGATAGCAGTCTGCTACCAGTACCGCCATACAGCTACCTACGTCAGCGTCTTTTGCTCCCGGCGTGTCGGTACGGGGAATGATGACTTCGCCTAATTCGTTGAAGAAGGCAACGTCTTCTTTGCTGAAACCGGTGTCAGACAGCGGCACCACTGGCAGGTTTTCGTAAGCCAGCGCTTTGCCACCGACAAATGCAACACCTGTGGCAGCAGTGATGAATTTTAATAAATCACGACGGTTCATGGCTACAGGTTTCCTTTTTTCAGTTCGTCTACTGCAAAGTCTGCGGCACGGGCAGTCATTGCCATGTAGGTCAGAGACGGGTTAACACACGATGCTGAAGTCATTGCCGCACCATCGGTCACAAACACGTTTGGTGCATCCCAAACCTGGTTGTGCTTGTTAAGTACTGAACTCTTCGGATCGCGACCCATACGCGCAGTACCCATTTCGTGAATACCCATACCTGGCGCGTAGTCCACGTCGTAGCCTTGAACGTTCTTAAGGCCCGCCGCTTCAAACATCTCAACCGCATCCTTTTGCATGTCTTTACGCATTTTGTATTCGTTCTCACGAATTTTAACGTCCATGGTCAGTACCGGCAGACCCCATTTATCTTTCTTGTTCTTATCAAGGAAGATACGGTTGTCGTGATGTGGCAGCATTTCACCGAACGCTGTCATACCAATAGTCCAGTCACCAGGCTCAGAAATCGCGTCTTTCAGGTTGGAACCCAGACCCAGTTCAGCGATGTCTTTACGCCAGCCTGCACGGCTCGCAGAACCCTGATAACCGAAACCACGCACGTAATCACGCTTGTCGCCATCCCAGTTACGGAAACGCGGCACATAGAAGCCTGCTGGACGACGGCCGAAGTAATAGCTGTCTTCGTATCCTTCAACACTGGCGCTTGCACCTACGCGGAAGTGATGGTCCATGACGTTGTGACCCAGCTCGCCAGAGCTGCTGCCCAAACCACCTTCCCATACGTCGGTCGCTGAGTTCATCAGCAGCCATGCAGAGTTAAAGGCAGAGGCGTTAACGAATACGATTTTACTGTTGAACTCGTAGGTCTCGTTAGTTTCCGCATCAATGATTTCAACACCCGTTGCACGCTTCTTATCTTTATCGTATTTGATTTCTTTTACGATAGAGAAAGGACGCACGGTCAGGTTCCCGGTTGCCATTGCTGCTGGCAGCGTAGAAGACTGAGTAGAGAAATAGCCACCAAACGGACAGCCTAACCAGCACTTATTACGGAACTGACAACCCACACGGATATCGTTGATACCCTGGGTAATGTTGGCAGAACGAGAGTGAATGAAGTGACGTGAGCCACCAAACGCTTTCTTCACGCGGGCAGCTACGTCTTTTTCAACCGCATTTAACGGAATCGGTGGCATGAAGTGGCCGTCAGGCAGCACACTCAGGCCTTCACGAGTACCACTGATACCGGCATATTTTTCAACATAGTCATACCACGGCGACAAGTCTTCGTAACGAATTGGCCAGTCAACAGCAATACCTTCCTTGCCGTTAGCCATGAAATCTTCCGGGTTCAAACGATAGCTCTGACGACCCCATAACAGTGAACGTCCACCCATTTGATAGGCGCGATACCAGTCAAAACGCTCTTTCTCGATGTAAGGCGATTCTTGCTCGTTGGCCCACATACCGAGCGTCATTTCGTTCAGCGGATAATCGCGTGAAAGTGCAGGATAGATTTCTTTCATGTCCTGCGTGGCCAGGCCACGGTGAGGATAATCCCAGCTTTCTTTGTGTGCGTTGATGTAGTCTTTTACATGTTCGATATTTTGACCACGCTCAAGCATTAAAACTTTCAGACCTTTCTCGGTCAGTTCTTTGGCAGCCCAGCCGCCACTGATCCCTGATCCGACAACGATCGCATCATAAGTATTACTTGCCATGTATTGTCCCCTTAAACACGTCCGGCAAAAGCATTTATTGTTCAGACATCACAAATACGGATCGCCTGGTTCAGCGAATTCAGTTTGCCTGCCTTGTTATCTGGAGTTGGAACAAATTCCTGGGCCAGATACCCGTCGAACGGTAAATCACGGATCGCTTTTGCAATAGCCGGATAATACAGTTCCTGAGAGTCATCAATCTCGTGACGCCCCGGCACGCCAGCAGTGTGGTAGTGCCCGAAATACTGATGGTTGTCACGAATGGTGCGAATGATGTCACCCTCGCTGATTTGCATATGGTAAATGTCGTAAAGCAGTTTGAAATTAGGCGATTCCAGGCGACGGCACAACTCGATACCCCAGGCTGAATTGTCGGCCATGTAATCAGGATGATTGACTTTACTGTTGAACAGTTCCATTTGCAGAACTACCCCATGCTTCTCAGCATGAGGCAGAATTTGAGATAAACCTTTTACGGCATTTTTGAGTCCGGTTTCGTTATCCATGCCCCGTTTGTTTCCACTGAAACAAATCAGGTTGGTATAACCGGCTTTGGCGACTTTTTCGATATGCGGAATATAACGCTCGATAAGTGCCTCATGAAAACGGTCGTCACACCAACCGTCTTCAAGATTGAGCTCTGCGCCATTACACATGGAGCAATCAACACCATGCTTTTTAAGAATGTGCCATTCGTCTGGACCAACCAAATCGATGGCAGCAAATCCCATATCTTTAATCGCTACACAAAGCTCATCTAAAGAAAAGTCCGGGAAAGTCCAGCGCGCCACGGCGTGCTTGATATTCCCTTTCAACGTTCCATGTTCAGCATTCCCGTGTGCGCGGGCCTGCATGGATAAAGCACTGGCCGCTGTCAGCCCAACCCCCGACAGCGCCAGCCCTTTAAGCACCGATCTGCGCCCATTACGCATCGGTGGTAACCTTTTTCTCTTCTTTGAAGAGGATGAAGAACAGTACCAGCACTACCGCTGCAAAGCCTGCAGGGAATAGCCAGATATTTGCCCAATCCGCGCCCGCTTCGGTGGTGTACGCGTCTGTAATTTGGCCGGCAACCCAGAAACCAATCAGCATACCGACACCATAGGTAGCCAGCGTAATTAGACCCTGCGCCGCACTCTTGATGTTTTCACCCGCTTTTGCGTCGGTGTAAATCTGACCAGACACAAAGAAGAAGTCGTAACAGATACCGTGCAGTGCAATACCAATCAGCAGCAGGAACATGCCGCCATCAGCATCGCCGTAAGCGAACATCACGTAGCGCAATACCCAAGCCAGCATGCCTAGCAGTAACGTAGCTTTGATGCCGAAGCGATTTAAGAATACGGGTAATGCAAGGATGAATAAGGCTTCAGACACCTGACCCAAGGCCATTTTACCGGTAGGGTTTTCTACGCCAATGCCAGCCAAGAACGGGTTCGCATTCTGGTAGTAAAACGCCAGTGGAATACAAATTAGTACCGATGACAGGAAGAACACCAGGAAACTGCGACTCTTCAGTAGCGTAAGCGCATCCAGACCCAGCATCTCGCCAATGCTTGCTGAAGCCGCGCCTTTTGCTTTAGGTGGTGTTGCAGGTAACGTGAAGCTGAAGATACCTAGAATTAATGAGCCAATGGCAGACAGTGCAAAGGTGTTACGCAGTGCGCCTTCTGAGATAGCCGATTGTGAATCCCAAGAGAATACATAACTGATTACCAGGCCGGCAAGGATCCAGCCAATAGTGCCCCAAACACGTACTTTACCAAACTCTTTCGACGGGTCGGTCATCTGGCCAAACGACACAGAGTTAACCAGCGCCAGAGTTGGCATGTAGGCAATCATATAGCCTAGTACGTAAGGATAGAATGAAGCAAAGTCTGTGGAGGTGTACATCATGTACATCAGTGCGGCACCAATAAGGTGAAGCACGCCCAGAATACGCTCTGCATTAAAGAAGCGGTCGGCAATCAAACCCACAATAAATGGTGCGATGATTGCGCCCCATGACTGAGTCGAAAACGCCATACCGATTTCACTACCGGTGGCACCTAGCGACGTCCCCATGAAAGTACCTAAGGTTACAAACCAGCCACCCCAGATAAAAAACTGGAGAAACATCATAATACTCAGGCGGGTCATTATCATTGTTATATCCTCTTACTACTCTTCGGGGCGCTGCCGCCCCAGCCTTGGTGTTATTATTTATCCAGACCCAGGATCCGGCGGTTTCTTTCTGTACTGCTACCGGCACCAGCAAAGTCATCAAAGGCCACTTTGGTTGGCTCAATGATGTGTGATGCAATGAATGGTGCACCTTCAGCAGCACCTTGTGCAGAATCTTTCAGGCAGCATTCCCATTCCAGTACAGCCCAACCTTCGAAGCCGTATTGAGTGAGCTTAGTAAAGATCCCTTTAAAATCTACCTGACCATCGCCCAGTGAACGGAAACGTCCCGGACGGTCAACCCAGCCCTGGTAGCCGCCGTACACACCGCTGCGACCATTTGGATTAAACTCAGCATCTTTAACATGGAACATTTTGATACGGTCGTGATAACGATCGATAAAGTCCAGATAATCCAGTTGTTGCAGCACAAAGTGGCTAGGATCGAACAGGATATTGGCACGAGGATGATTATCAACTTCTTCAAGGAAACGCTCGAAGGTCGCGCCGTCGTGCAGGTCTTCACCAGGATGGATTT
Source organism: Alteromonas confluentis (assembly GCF_001757105.1). Taxonomy (GTDB): domain Bacteria; phylum Pseudomonadota; class Gammaproteobacteria; order Enterobacterales; family Alteromonadaceae; genus Alteromonas; species Alteromonas confluentis. Next base: position 54,887 of record NZ_MDHN01000037.1, on the reverse strand, counting down.
CGTAGCAAAGATCCACACCAGCTTCTTCAAAGGCATCCAGAATCGGCTTCCAGCGTGACGCAAGCTCTTTAAAGCCTTCGTCGACCAGACCAGCAGGACGCTGCGGCCATGGATAAACCAGATGCCACATGAGTGCACCTGAGAAAGTAACGTGTGCAGTCAGGCCCAAACGCTTACTGGCTTTTGCCGCCAACATCAGCTGATTGATTGCCCACTCAGTACGCTCTTTTGGCTTGCCGTGCAGGTGCTCTGGCGCAAAGTTGTCGAACAGTTCATCGTAAGCCGGGTGAACAGCAACCAGCTGTCCCTGTAAGTGCGTAGACAGTTCGGTGATTTCCACTCCTGCCGCCGCGCATTTCGCTTTGATGTCATCACAGTATTCCTGACTCTCTGCCGCGATTTCTAAATCGAACAGTTTTGGATCGGTAGGTACCTGAATACCTTTGTAACCTAAAGACGCGGCCCACTTTGCCATGCCTTCCAAGGTGTCGAACGGTGCTGTATCACCGGAAAACTGTGCCAGGAAAATTGCTGGCCCTTTTATTGCTGCCATGGTTGTCTCCTAAATTCGTATTCTGTTTCAATTATTCTGTGTCAGGGATAGCGTGCCATTTCACATCGCTAGCACCAGATGCCACCATGGCTTCAATGAACGCCATACCGCGTAAACCGGATTTCAGGCCTGGTACGCCATCGGCTTTACCGCTTTTGCCTTCGCGCAATGCAATGGCGAAATAGCGATACAGGTTGGCAAACGCTTCCAAATAACCTTCAGGGTGACCAGATGGCGTGCGGCAGCGATCAGACGCTTCAGGATACAGGCCAGGCTGACCGGAACCTGCGCGATACACCGAGTACACATCGCCCAGCGGACGGTAGATAACTGAGTTCGGTTCCATTTGGTGCCATTCCAGGCCACCTTTGTCACCGTAAACTTTGATTTTCAGTGCGTTCTCTTCGCCAGCGCAGATTTGGCTGGCGATGAGCACACCTTTAGCACCTTCAGCTGTGCGGAAAAACGCGGCGCCGTCATCGTCGAGACGACGATTCGGTACAATAATATTCATGTCTGCACACAGTTCCGTTACTGTGTGACCACTGATAAATTCAGCCAGACCAAAAGCGTGAGTACCAATGTCACCCATACAACCCGCACCACCAGACAGTGCCGGGTCGGTACGCCAAGAAGCCTGCTTGTTTGATGGATCGTCTTCGCCGCTCAACCAGCCTTGCGGATACTCCACCAAAATTTTGCGGATGTTGCCTAGCTTGCCATCTTCAATCATGGCTTTTGCCTGCCACACCATAGGATAACCAAGATAGGTGTGCGCAAGACCGTAAAGCTTGTCAGAGTCGTTTACGACGTTTGCCAACTCTTTCGTTTCTTCCAGATTCAGGCCAGCAGGTTTTTCACAGAATACGTGATAGCCCGCTTTCAATGCGGCAATGGTTACCGGAACGTGAAGGTGATTTGGCGTCACCACGATAACCACTTCCATGCGTTCATCCGCAGGAAGTGCATTTTCTTTATCGAGCATTTCCTGCCAGGAGGCATAAACGCGGTTTGAATCCAGCCCCAGACTATCTCCGGTGCGCTGGTTGTTGCCTTCGTCGCGGCTGAATGCGCCACAAATCAGGTCATACTGGCCGTCCAGACCCATTGCGTGACGGTGTACCGCTCCGATAAATGCGCCTTCGCCGCCACCGACCATTCCCGCGCGAACACGTTCTAACTTCGCCATGGTTTCTCCCAAATCTGCAGTTCTAATGTTACAAAGTTGTAATTACTGTAAAAATGTAACGGATTACATTAGAGGCTGTCAACGGCTTTTAGTCTAAGGTAGTAGACATTACGGACAATTATTTTGATTTACCAGAATAATTGTTGTTTTTTTGTTTCATTTTTGGATTTTACACTGGATTTCTTGTTACATTTGAGTAATTCTTCACAGTCTTAATGTAACCCGTTACATATTATTAAGTTTTTGTGATAACCAAGTGCCTTGTCTCTGTTTGTGTTGAGAGTTAATAGTAAAACATGCCAAACATTCGTGATGTCGCTGATTTAGCTGGGGTTTCTGTAGCGACTGTATCGCGCGCCCTGCAACAACCAGAACGTGTTTCACCGAAAACGCGGGCTAAAGTGATGTCTGCTGTGAGTGAGGTAAGCTATAAACCTAACTTAATGGCGGTGAAATTCCGCTCCGGTAAAACCCATAATTTAGTAGTACTGGTTCCCACCGTTGCGACCGTATTCTTTGCGCGGGTTATAAGCGGTATGCAGGAAACGGCAGCAGAACTTGGCTATTCGCTCTTGTTAGGTAACACCTTAGGTAATCCTGAAATCGAAGCCAGCTATGCCAAACTGGTACAGACCTCCCAGGCCGACGGACTCATTCAGCTGCGGGCGCACAATCCTTTTCCCGAAGACAATAACAGCAACAATACAATGCTCCCGATGGTTAATGCCTGTGAGGTGATGAACACCGTTAAGTTCCCCACCGTTACACTGGATAACCGCGCAGCGGCAAAGGCCATGACAGAACACCTGTTGTCGTTAGGTCATAAACGTATCGCTATTTTTAAAGGGCCAGCACAGAGCCCGCTCACGCAAGATCGATTAGCGGGTTACCGAGATGCCTTGCAAGCAGCGGGCATTGAATATGATGAATCTCTGTTATTTGCCGGAGACTTTACATTACAAGCAGGTTTTGAAGCAGCGGGCAGAATGCTGGGGCTGGATAGTCGCCCTACTGCCGTGTTTTGTGAAAACGACGAAACCGCCATGGGTGCGGTTCAGGGTTTTAAAAAAGCAGGATTAAAAGTCCCTGATGACATTTCTGTTGCAGGTTTCGATAACATCGATTTTGCAGCGTACTGCGATCCGCCGCTTACAACCATTGCTCAGCCGGCGGAAGCATTTGGTCGCACTGCAGTGAACTTGCTGGTAGACCTTTTAGAAGGCAAACTAACTACCACGCCCAAAGTCATTATGCCCTTCGAGCTGATCTTGCGGGGCAGTACCGGGAAAGCGCCGGCGTAAGTCTTAGAATAAGGGCTTAGCGGTGAAGATTTCGGGCAAGTTTACAACGGTCAGGAAAACTAAAGAGTTGTATTAAAGCTATTTTCAGCTTTCATTATAAACGTCATTATGACGAAGGAGAGAAACATGTCAGGCACAAATAAAGCGGTAAGCCGTTTAGCCGCTCAGGTTACGCATTCAAAACTGGATCGCCGCCAATTCGTCAAACTGGGAGCTGCGGGTCTTGGTCTTGCTATGGCGCCAGGCTTTGCATTCGCACAGGCTAAACCCGAAATCCGTGTTGGCTTACAGCTTTATACACTGCGCGACATGATGGCAGTGAGTGTTCCAGCCGTACTCAAACTAGTTTCTGCTGTGGGCTATAAAGAACTGGAGTTTGCCGGTTACTTCAACCACAGCACCAAAGAAATTCGTAAAATCATTGATGGTGAGGGCCTTTCAGCACCGTCTGCCCACATTCCTTTAGATACCTTCCGTAACGACGGTATCAATAAAGTTATCGACACCGCGATGGAAGTCGGTCACAAATATGTGGTTATTCCCTACCTGACTGAAGAACAACGCGGTACCACCATTGATGTTTACAAGAAGCTTGCTGAACAGTGCAATGTGTGGGGCGAAGCCTGTAATAAGCACGGTCTGAAACTGGCTTATCACAACCATGATTTTGAATTCCATGTCACTGACGGTGTTGAACCTTACGACGTTCTGCTTAACGAAGTGGATGCCGACAAAATGGCCATGGAGATGGATCTGTTCTGGATGAGCAAAGCAGGTAAAGATCCACTGGCTTATTTCGCTAAATACCCAGGTCGTTTCAAACTGTGGCATGTAAAAGACAAAGATGCTGAAGGTCAGTTTGCCGATGTTGGTACCGGCACTATCGATTTTGCCCGTATTTTTGCTGCATCAGCCCAGGCGGGTGTCGAGCACCGTTTTGTTGAACGTGACCAAACGCAAGACAAACTGAAGACCATTCAACAAGGTTACAAAGCAGTATCAGCACTACTTGGCGCCTGATAGCTTTCAAATACCCACGTTGAAAATCAGATACGCTGGCTAATGCTCGCCAGTGCTACATTACTTGATATTGAATGCCCGCAATAGCGGGCATTTTTGTGCGCTAATGGCAGTGCAAAGACGCTGCGCCCCATGCAAATCAATAAAAACGAGCATCAGGAAATACGTATGATACAAACCTTGGGTCAGTTCAGTCAGTGGCTTTCGCCCTACTTTACGCAACTTAGCATTATGTTGATGGCCACAATATTGGTGGTGTATGGCGATGTGATTAACAAACATATCAAGCGCATGCTGGCCCCCTATCATTTCCTTATTCGCACCACTTTATTTGTGCTGCTTTGTGCCTTCGGGTACGGGTTGCTTACCATTCATGGGGCACCGTTTTTATTGTATTTGGTCAAGTACTTACCCTGGTATTTGCAGGGTATTGGTTTTGTTTCTGCGTTTATCGTGCTTGGGATCTTAGCTGAGCGTCGTCGCTACATCTGATCCACGAACACGAAATTCGTCACGGTAAATGACAAAAAAATCCCGCATCGAAGTGCGGGATTTTCTGTAGCTACTCAAGCAATAATTTACTGAGTGCCTTTTTTCAGGTATTCACGGATGACGTAATGCAGAATACCGCCATGCTCAAAGTAAGTGAATTCATTCGCGGTATCGATGCGAATATCCATCATAAATGAACGGCTTTCACCGGAGTCGTCAGTAACCGTAACTTCCACTTCTTTCTGATCGCGGCTTACCGCTGCAATCGAATACGTTTCGTCACCGCGCAACTCTAGCGAGGTTGCACTGTCGCCGGGTTTAAACTGAAGCGGCAGAATGCCCATACCAATCAGGTTAGAACGGTGAATTCGCTCGTAGCTCTCAACCATTACAGCTTTCACGCCGAGCAACGACGGCCCCTTTGCAGCCCAGTCGCGGCTTGAACCGGTACCGTATTCCTTACCACCAATGACCACCGCCGGAACACCTTCCTGTTGGTAACGCATTGCGGCATCAAAAATAGACATCGACTCACCACTTGGGAAGTGAGTGGTCGCACTGCCGGTAGTGCCAGGTGCTAATTGATTTTTCAAGCGTACGTTGGCAAACGTACCACGCATCATGACCTCGTGATTACCACGACGGGAACCCAGTGAGTTGAAATCTTCTGGCTCGACGCCCTGCTCTAGCAGGTATTTGCCCGCGGGACTGTCTGGTGCAATGGCACCTGCCGGTGAAATGTGGTCGGTTGTAATAGAGTCGCCCACTTTAACCAGACAACGAGCACTTTCAATAGCACTTAACGCCTCCGGTTCACCGCCCATTTCGGCAAAGAAAGGCGGGTGTTTGATGTAGCTTGAATCCGGCCAGTCGTAAACCGAAGTAGACGATACATCAAGCTTGTTCCAGATTTCATTACCTTTAAAGACATCAGCATATTTCTGTTTAAACAGATCGCCCGATACATACTCGTTAATCTTCGACTGAATTTCTTCTTCAGTAGGCCAGATATCTTTCAGGTAAACAGGTTTACCGTCTTTGCTTTTGCCCAGTGGCTCTTTGGTAATATCAATACGCATATTTCCAGCCAGCGCATAAGCAACCACGAGTGGTGGCGATGCCAGGTAGTTTGCGGCTACATCGGGGTGTATACGCCCTTCAAAGTTACGGTTACCCGATAACACTGAAGTTACGGTGAGCTTCGCATCGTTAATGGCACGAGAAATCTCTTCCGGTAATGGGCCTGAGTTACCAATACAGGTTGTACAGCCATAGCCCACCAGGTTAAAACCGAGTTTTTCCAGCGGGTCCATTAAACCTGCATCTTCAAGGTATTGGGTTACCACCTGAGAACCCGGCGCAAGGGATGTTTTCACCCACGGCTTGCGAGTTAGGCCTAATTCAACGGCTTTTTGCGCCACCAGACCAGCCCCAATCAGTACAGACGGGTTAGACGTGTTAGTACAGCTGGTGATAGCAGCAATCACTACCGCTCCGCTTTCCAGATTGAATTTCTCTCCGTCGAACTCTACGAACGAGTCTTGCTCTTCATCGATTTCAGCCATATCGCCGCCTTCAGCGACAAACTTAGCTTCCTCTTCAACCACTTTCACATCGATTTGTTGCTTATACCAATCGGTGAACGCAGCAGCGGCATTATCCAGCGGAATGCGGTCTTGCGGACGCTTAGGACCTGCAATAGACGGCACAACTTCCGACAGATCAAGCTCCATGTTTTCGTGATAGATAGCATCTTTGCTGTGGTCATCGTGCCAAATACCTGCGCTTTTCGCATAGCTTTCCACTAACTCAATTTGTGAGTCAGGGCGACCTGTCAGTTTAAGATAATCTAAAGCAACCTGGTCGATGGGGAAAATACCGCAAGTCGCACCATACTCGGGGGCCATGTTGGCGATAGTCGCGCGATCGGCCGTAGTTAGATATTTGATACCCGGACCATAAAATTCCACAAACTTACCCACTACGCCGTGGTTACGCAGTTGTTCGGTGATGGTAAGTACCATATCGGTTGCGGTAACACCTGGATTCAGTTTGCCGGTTAAACGAAAGCCCACCACATCAGGGCGAAGCATGGTGACAGGCTGCCCAAGCATAGCCGCTTCGGCTTCAATACCGCCCACACCCCAGCCTAGTACGCCAAGGCCGTTAATCATTGTGGTGTGAGAGTCGGTACCCACCAGCGTGTCAGGGTAAACCAAGGTGTCGTCACCCTCTTGCTTGGTGAATGCACAGCGCGCTAGGTATTCAAGGTTAACCTGGTGAACAATGCCTCGACCTGGCGGTACCACTTTAAAGTTATCAAACGATGATTGTCCCCATTTCAGGAACTGATAGCGCTCGCGATTTCGCTGCACTTCTACGTCAACGTTCTTTTCGAAAGCATCGTCTGAGGCAAAATAATCCACCATAACGGAGTGGTCAATGACCAACTCTACCGGGTTCAGCGGGTTGATGGCCTGCGCATCGCCGCCGAGGTCGTTTACCGCATCACGCATGGCAGCAAGGTCGACAATAGCAGGTACACCCGTGAAGTCCTGGAGGATAACCCGGGCTGGCACAAACGAAATTTCATGTTGAGAATCGTCGCTGGTATCCCACTTTGCCACTTTTTCAATGTCGTCGCTGCTGACAAATTCCTTATCTTCATGGCGGATTAAATTTTCTAGCAGGATCTTGATACAAAATGGCAAACGGTCGAGGTCAAACTGCTTGCCGATGGAATCGAAGCTGATTGCCTTATATGCATTTTCACCAACGTTAACAGTAGTAAACTTCTGATATTTCACGTTTTCACCTATCGCACATTAGTTTATGGGCCAGAACAACCTACGACACTGTTCTGAAATCCCTTGGAATAATTTTTCATTCATACGAACTGTCGTCGAAAAAAAGTTCACCTGACTTCACAAGTGAATTGTTGCGATTTAGTTAACTATCATGATAATTTTGTTTAAATAGCGCGGTAAGCTATTAAGAAGAGGGCACTTAACCCAGGGATATAAAAATCAATGGTTATGACACTGGCTAAATCGCGACAACATCCACTCATTGAACAGTTGCAGATGGAACCTCATCCAGAAGGTGGCTATTTTCGCCAGATCTTTGAATCTTCCAAACAAGTCAACTCGCCTTCACACGGGCAGCCTCGCCCAGCAATGACACACATTTACTTCCTGTTATTGGCGGGTCAGATCAGTCGTTTTCACCGAGTTCTGCATGATGAAGTGTGGAATTTCTACGAAGGCGCGCCACTGCGACTGTATCAAATACATCAGCAACAACTGAGAGAGCAGCGCTTAGGTGATGCTGCACACGGTTACGCCGCGATTGTTCCTGCGGGGAATTTTCAGGCTGCGGAAACCACGGGGGATTACACACTGGTGGGTTGTTCAGTTGCCCCCGGATTCGATTTCGCCGATTTCAGTTTTATTGAAGAGCCTTGCCTGAAACAATGGATTGAAGTGGCCCATCCCGACATGGCCAGATTCATCTGACCCTGTCGGAATAGCTTTTATTTTTAAGCCATTGCAGCGCGAAGTCGTGCTACTGGGCGCTCGTCGATAAAGACATGAATTACCGCCGTGACGGCAGCAATAACACAAGCACTCCACCACACCATGTCGTAAGAACCCGTTTGATCGTACAGATAGCCGCCAAGCCACACGCCGCTAAACGACCCCAATTGATGGCTTAGAAACACAATGCCATACAGTAAGCCCATGTGCGGCAAGCCAAACAATTGCGCCACCAGCCCTGAAGTGGGAGGTACCGTTGCCAACCACAGCAAGCCCGTGACTACGGAGAAAACATAAACGGAAGTGGACGTCATCGGGAAAAACATAAATGCAGCAATAGCCACCGCTCTTAGGGCATAAATTAATGTAAGTAGATTTTTCTTTGAATATTTCCCCGCCCAGGAACCGGAAAGCAAACAGCCAAAAATATTGAACAGACCTATCAGCGCTAAACTCACCACCTCAACGTTTGCGTCGAACCCTCTGTCTGAAAGGAATGCTGGCATATGAACGGTAATAAAAGCGAGCTGAAAACCGCAAACATAAAAACCCACCACGATCAGCCAGTAATGTGGATAGCTACAGGCTTCTTTTAATGCTTCTGAAACGGTTTGTTTTGGCTGAGCGCTGTTGGTAGCACCACTTTGTCCGCTACTGCCTTTTAATGAACCAGACATCAATGCCATCAATAACGCACATCCCGCCATCAGCAGTAACGCATTGCTCCATCCAAAACTGGCAATGAATGCCTGCGCGGCAGGCACCACCAGTAATTGGCCGGCTGAACCCGCTGCACTGCCCAGCCCTAAAGCGAATGAGCGTTTTTCTGCAGACACCATGCGCGCCATCGCCGGTAACACAACGCCTAAGCCAGAACCGGCGATGCCCATACCCATAAGCAGGCCCGCACCAACATTAAGGCCACCTGAATTGTCAGTTAACGCAGTAACCGCCAGGCCTGCGGCGTAGAAAACTGCGCCGACGATAATGGTACGCACGGTACCGTAGCGATCTGCCATCGCTCCAGCCAGCGGTTGAAACAGCCCCCAACACAAATTCTGCAAAGCCAATGCAAACGCGAACACTTCTCTGCCATAGCCAAACTCTGAAGACACCGGCTCCATAAAAAATCCCATGGAGGAACGCAGGCCAAAGTTGAGTGCTAAAAGCACACAAGCAAACGCAATAGAAAAACTCAAGAGTCGAACAGGCTGTGACATAAGGGGGCCTTAAAAGAAAAACAGTAGTTGGCGGGAAAGATTCCACCATACTACCGTCTTTTTTATTGGAGAAGAAGTGTATCAACAGCACATGAGTTTAGGACAATCTATGCGCAAGGTATTTGCATTTATGGCTCCTGTAAATACGCATTACCAATGCCACAATGTGCCATCTTCCAGCCTGTTTACCGGCAACATAGCTCGTCTGTAAGGATATTTTGCGGCCTCATTTTCATCAATATCAACCCCATGTCCAGGCGATTCACCCGGTGTGAAATAGCCCTTTTCGAAGGTATAGTCAAAACGAAAAACAGATTCCATCTTCTCACTATGGGGCATGTGCTCCTGGATACCAAAATTAGGTACCCAGTAGTCAAAATGCAGTGCAGCTCCCATACATACAGGCGAAAGATCTGTGGCTCCATGAAACCCAGTTCTGACATTGTATAAAGCGGCAAAATCCGCAATTCTCCGCATTTGCGTTATGCCCCCAGCATGAACCAAGGTAGCACGCAGGTAATCAATATACTGATTCTGTATCAACACACGGCAATCATGAATAGAGTTGAAAACCTCCCCTACCGCAATTGGTGTAGTAGTATGATGGCGAAGTAAACGAAAACTTTCCTGATTTTCAGCAGCTACACAATCTTCCAGCCAGAATAGGTGATAGGGCTCCAACTCCTTGCCCAGTCTGGCAGCTTCTATAGGTGTCAGGCGATGATGTACATCGTGAAGTAGATGCACATCGTGACCAAATTGGCTTCGTACTTCATCGAAAAGACGCGGTACAAAGTTAAGATATTTTTCTGTCGACCATACATTCTCTGTCGGTAAAGCCGCATCGGCAGGCTCATATTTCTCACCGTTTTTAGACACCCCATAGGTACTTGCCATTCCAGGTACACCGCATTGAACACGAACAGCTTCATATCCGGCTTCAATGGCTTTCCCGACCTCATCAAGCGTTGAATCTAGACAGGCTCCATTGGCATGGGTATAAGTCATAATTCGATCTCGGCTCTTTCCACCAAGCAGTTGATAAAGCGGCATGCCCGCGACTTTGCCTTTGATATCCCAAAGCGCCACATCGATGGCAGCGATGGCTGTCATGCCCACTGGGCCGCGACGCCAATAGGCTCCACGATATAGATATTGCCAAATATCTTCAATTTGCCGAGCATCTTTACCGATAAGTGCCGGAATTAGATAATCTTCAAGATAGCTGACAACTGCCTTTTCGCGCCCATTCAAGGTAGCATCACCAATACCGTATATGCCTTCCTCGGTGATAATTTTCAGAGTGACAAAATTTCTTCCTGGTGAACAAACAATGACCCTGGCGTCAGTAATTTTCATAAAAGGGCTCCAGCTAATAAACTAAATTCGGTAAAAAAAGAACGAGAGACGGAAACAAGGCAAGTAGCCCTATGAGCCCAAGTACGGTGGCGTACAACGGCCACGCAGCTTTGACAAAGGTTTCCGTTGGACAGCGAAGAATGTTACAGACGGTGTACATGCTGACGCCAACTGGTGGCGTTGTTCCACCAAAAGTCACCATGATCATCATTAATACGCCAAAATGTACCGGGCTTATTCCGGCAGTTTCGATAACCGGCACCAGAATAGGTGTGAGCAATAGTACTGTTACTGTGCCTTCCATCAGCATACCTACAAAGAGCAGCAAAATAAGACTGATAAAAAGGACAAACAGTGGCTCGTTAGTAATGCTCGTCACGCTTTCAGCCAACGCAACCGGCAATTGTTCGTAAGCAATGGCGTAGCCAATTACGCCTGCACTGACAATAATGAGCATAATCATGCCGATATCATCAACGCTATCTTCCAGTGCAATTTTCAGCTTGCTCAGTGACAGTTCTTTATAGGCTAATGCACCCACCAAAATGGCATAGACAACAGCAAAGGCCCCCGCTTCAGACGGGGTGAAAATACCAAACCGAATAGTAACAATCAGAATAATTGGGAATAGAAGCGCCCATTTACAGGAATTGAATGCGCTTAATATGGCATGACGTTCCGGCGGTGACTTACCCGCCGATTGCTCCGGATAAACTCGCCGAACATAGAGGAAAACTGATAGCATCAGCGTCACTGTTAGTAATATACCCGGTACGATGCCAGCTAAAAATAACTGCCCAATGGATACGTTACCAACGAAGCCATAGAGGATAAGTCCAATACTAGGCGGAATGCAGGCTGTTATGAGCGCACTTACCGTAATAATGGCAGCACTGAAACCTTTCCCTAATCCAGAGCCTTCCATCGGCCCGCCGAGAATTCGAGCCTGCATGGCAGCATCTGCAATTGCTGACCCAGACACGCCTCCCATTAATGCACTGAGAATAATGGTTACATGAGCAAGCCCACCCGCAATCCAAGCAACCAATAGATTCGAGAAGTGGATCAATCTCTGCGTGATCCCGGAGTGATTCATAATATGTCCGGCAAGAATAAAAAAAGGGACTGCAAGTAATGGAAAGCTCTGGCTACTGGCAACAATGCGCTGAATAGCTACCGCCATGGGTAGGCTCTCAGCACTGATAAAGTAAGCAAAGCCACTAATGAGTAGGCAAAATGCAAGCGGTAACCCGGCTAAAAGCAAGATGAGAAACAGACCGAGGAGAATCACTGGGCATCTCCTTCTAGCTGGGGAGCAATGCACGCACCTATACGCCGGAACATCAAACGATGAATCAATGAGATTATCATTATTGCCGCGCCGGTTGGGAAAGCTAGCGTAACCCAAAAATAAGGGATGTCTGTACTGCCCAATGTGCGCTGCGGATTTTCTGACACCAGCTCAAATCCAAACCAAACAATCACGGCCAGTATTAGCATCATGATGACATCAAAAAACCAGAATAGTCGATATCGGCCTCTTTCGCTGAGACGCCGAGTAAACATATCCACGCCAGCGTGCTCTGCTCGAATAAGTGTCTGATTTGCCGCGAGCATAGTCAGCCATGCAAATAATAACTGTGCGACATCGACTGACCAGATTATGGGATAGCCTACAGTGCGCATACACGCAGCAGAGAAAACCAGGAGTACGATCGCTGACAGAAGGATCAGACAAAATACGCGCTGAATATTATTGAACAGGGTCATTACCAGCCCTCTTCAACAATGCGCTAACTTCAGCACGAAGTTGAGTATAACCTAGACGCGAGTAGACCTTATTTGTCGCTTCTGTGAATAGCGTTATGTCCACCTCATCAACCGAAACGCCCTGACTTATCAATGCGGCCTCGATTTGAGCTTCCGTTTCTCTGACTCTAGCCGATGCAATAATTCCTGCTTCGTAAGCGGCATCATAGAGAATTTCCTGTTCGTCATTGGTTAAAGCACTAAACCATTTCTGACTACCCACCAAACCGGATAACAACTGAATATGTCCAGTCTTAGTAACGTGAGATATCACTTCGTATAGGCGTGCCCCATAAAGCCCAGTCAACTGCGCTTCTGCTGCATCAATCACATTTTGCTGCAAGCCACTGTAGACCTCTGACCAAGCTAGTGGCGTTGGTGTTGCCCCCATTGCATTGATGGTATCAATCCATACCGGCGCACCTATTGTTCGCATGCGAATTCCTTGAAGGTCAGACGGAGAACTGACAGAGCGCTGTGTCAGCAGGTGACGAGATCCCTGCCACCAATTAAAAGACAGTATGTGAAGGCCTGAATTTTTAGCTAACGCTTTGCTCCAGCGATAGAATAATTCAGAATCGGTCAGTACATTTAATTGCTGGTAATCTTCCACCAAATAGGGTGCCCCGAGGATCCCTAGCTCGTTTTGATAAACAGCGAGGCGCCCAGCATCAGCCAACACAGCCACATTTGCTCCAAGCATCGCCTGCTCAAGCATGTCGTTATCATTGCCAAGTTGAGAGCCAATAAAAATTCGGATTGTAATTTGCTTCTGACTTCTCTTCTCTACCAATGCCTTGAATGCAACCAATCCCTCATACATCGGATCACTTTGACTAAGTGAAGTCACTACATTGAGCGTAGCGTTAGCACTCACACTGGCTGACATCAGCAGCATGATGCTGCCGATGAAAACAAGTCCACAACGCGTTCCAGCGAATTGCATTCGTTAGCCCTGCCCTGGCGCATGTGGAAATGAAAGCGACTGATAATACTCAAGGTCGTGTGAAGGCTTCTCCAAATTATCTGGCAGCGGTTGTTGGGAGTATTGCATGAAGTAAAGCACACATGCGTCGCGCCACCAGATAGCTTCCTTCTGCTGAATGGCCAGCGACATTCTCACCTGTTCAAATTGAAGTGGATCGATATGCTCTTTCAACGAATTCCATTTTGCCGCCATGCGGGCCACATCTTCAGCCCCTTGATAATAGCGATGTACAATTTCATTCCACAGCGTGCGTCCACTTGATGACACACGATAATCCCATGGCAAATGGTGGAACCAGAGCAGATACTTCTCAGGAGTGGTTTCTGGTTTAGCCCACAATTCCTTAAGCGGTGGGAAGTATTGCTCAACCGAGTTTACACCTGTAGGGGAACGATCAAATCCGACACCGTCTTCAGCAGCTTTATGATAGTACACGGAATTCCAGTCATCTCTGGCTAGCCAGTCCACCCATGGCGCTGGACCAAAGTGATGACCAGCCCCCATTATGTGATGGAGTCCCAAAGGCGTCATATAATTCACTGTAATCTCGTGACTATCCATCAACATAGTAGTGACCGCATCGACAGTATCTGGGTCATGACTGAGTGTCATTTTGGTCCAGTCATTTGCTACTTCTCTGGCTGATACCTCTGGATCCCATGCCATACGACCAAACACATACCAGTTTGACTGCAACATGATATTGCCAGTCCAGTTTCTGTCAGCACCAATGTTTGCAACACCTGCCATGCCGGTGATGTGATTACTGAAAAGTTGGCCATCTATAACTTTTGCCACCGTCGAGCCCTCTCCTTTAGCAAAAGTATCGGATTCAAGCACTTCTTCGTACATGGTGCCGAGATAAACCATGTGAGTACTAAAGCCCAGGTATTCCATAGTAATCTGGAACTCCATCATTAGCGGGGTTTCAGGCGTAGCCCCAAACAATGGACTGAAAGGCTCACGGGGTTGAAAATCGATGGGACCGTTTTTTACTTGTACTAACACGTTGTTTGCAAACTGCCCGTCAAGCGGTTTGAATTCGGAATAAGCCTGCTTTGAGCGCTCTTCGTTTTTTTCATTCGCGTAAACAAAAGCACGCCACATTACTATGCCATCAAAAGGCTGGAGCGCAGCTGCCAGCATATTGGCACCTTCGGCGTGGGTTCGGCCGAAATCACCAGGTCCAGGCTGTCCCTCAGAATTCGCTTTGACGAGGAAACCGCCAAAATCAGGTATGGTTTTGTAAATCTCTGATACTTTTTCACGCCACCACTTTTGCACTCCGGGCTCTAGCGGATCAGAGGTTTCTAACCCTCCGAGCAATTGGGGGGAGCTGAATTTCACGGAGAGATACACTTGAATGCCATATGGCCTGAAGAGATCAGCCAATGCACGTACCTTTTGCAAATAAGCGGGCGTTAACATCAACGGATCGGCGTTAACGTTATTTAGTACAGTACCATTAATACCAATAGAAGCATTTGCCCGCGCATAATCCACATAGCGTTGGTCGATATAACCAGGCAACTTATGCCAGTTCCAGATAGATCGACCGGCATAACCTCTTTCGACATGTCCATCTAGATTATCCCAGTGATTCAAAACTCGAAGCTGCACTTTCGGACTTGACGCTACATTGATGCCTGAAAGAACATCGTCGGTTTGAATTTGTTTCAATAGACGAAAGGTTCCGTACAGCGCCCCTTTTTCCGATTTGCTCAAAACGAATATTTTGGGTTGATTCTGTGAACCTACATCGTGGATAAAATAACCATCATCACCCTGTTTGGGCCATTCAATTCCGTATTGCTTTGCGAAAGTAGCTGCATTGTCCCCCGCTGCAATTATTAGTGAAGCCTCCTTTTCCTTTACTTCTTGTCCTTCACCAAGCAAACCTGATGACGCCAGAGACAGTTCTTGACGCACTACCTCAAACGTAGGAGAAGAACCGACCACTGCATACTTACCCAGAACGGTTAGATAATGGTTACGTTTCACATCATCTGAAATAAGGTCATATTTCAACCACAGACGATAGCCATCTTCTCCCTGAATCTTGGGTTCAGCGGAACACTGAAAAGTGATAGCTAGTAAGCAAAGGAAAAATAGACGTATCATATACAACTCCTTTAGAGGGAGCGCTCTGCGCGCTCCCCTTCCTCTATCAATAGTTAGAAAGAACCACGTAGCCCTAACGTATAGGTAGCTCCTGGATAGAAGGCATTAAAAGCAATACCCTCATATTCATGCCAATTGCCTACGGGTTCATTGGTGAGGTTGTAAGCATCCAGTGTCAGCGTCATATCCATATCTGTCGGAAGATTGTAGCTAGCTGAGAAATCAATTTGCGTGCGATCGAAACTGAAAACCTCTTTTCCATTGCTGTAGTAACTCGCCGAACCATCTTGATGATAGATTGTCACTCTCGATTGAAAGACATCATTTTCATAGAAAAGTGTGCCGTTATAGCTGAGGTCGGAAATACCCGTAATGATAGCGTCTTCATCACTCGCATCTTGACGAATGGATGTCGCGCTAACGTTAAAGCCCAAACCTTCAACAATAATATCAAGAGGTTGCACCCAAACAGCTTCAAAACCACTAAGAATAGTAGAGCCATCGATATTGTTGCGGGTATTTACGGTTGCCGTACATTGCGAAGGACCACCACATTCCAACAGAGCCTGTTCGCGATCTTCGCCGATATTGCCTATGTCGATACCGTAATCGCCTAGATTTTCAAACGATACAATTAAGCTATCAGAACGCGTAAATCCCGTTACTTCCTTCTCAAAATAGGTCAAGCCTACGTAACCCAAATCGGAGAAATACCATTCCCCCCCTATATCAAAATTCGTTGCCTCAAAGGGAGAGAGGTATGGGTTACCTGCGTTCACCGTTTCAATACCTGAACCACCCCAGGATGCATTTGGGAACATATCAGAAGGATTGGCTCGGGTGAGACTTCGAGAAGCACTGGCTCGAACTTTTACATCTTCCATCAGGTCATACACGAGACTGAGAGAGGGCAACATCTTGCGATAACTTGCTTCTGTGTTACTCGACGAAGTCGCAACACTTTGGTCAGTTGAAACCCATCTCACCCCCACGTTCATCCGCAGTGCGCGATCGGCGATTTCTGTTTCAGTATTTGCCTCTATATAGATAGCAAAGATTTCTTCTTCAATGTCACCGACTGTCGCACCAAACTGATCACCTTGGACTTCTATTGCTTCAAAACTGTCGTAATTGGTTGCAGCCCTAATTCGATCCCAATCTACCTGGGCTATGCCACTGTAACCGCTGTAACCACTAATTCCAGAACCCAGATCGCTGACAAGCGACGAGCCTATATAGTCTGAAAAATTGTTGTAGGCATCTGAGTTCTTAACATTCTCATCGGTGAATACCGCAGTCCCTCCAAACGCCGTCATGTTGCTGGTATTCTTATCCCACGCTAGACCGAACTTAAATCCGCTATACTCAGGCGCTTCACCATAAGCAAAATCAAAATGCAGTCCTTGGGTTTCGGTTTCACGATGGTTTCGTTGAATTCGGAACATGTCTCCGAATTTCTCGTCCTCACTGATAGTGCCATCTTGATTCTGGTCGTACTCTTGCTGCCATGTCCAATCGATGTTGGGGTCAGCTGGATCTTCACTGAATGAGAAACTGGGAACGTCACCGTTTTCAAACTGCAACGTACCGCCTGGCGACATATAAAGTACGTAAGGCTCGTCCCTTTCAAACTCAGATTTAGTGAGGCTTGCAGACATATCTACTTTCAGCAAGTCTGTCGCTTGCCATGAGAAACTCGGCATGACGCTGATAAAATCAAGGTCTTCTTGGTAATCATGAGAGCCGACCCAGATGTGGGAATTATAAAAGGTACCGCTGGTGACATAGCCGGTATCGCTGACGGTTAGATTCTCAGGAATGATAGCAGCACCTTGATGCAGATAATTTCTGCGCCCCCACCACATAGCTTCCGTTCTAACGAAATCTTTCGAAGCTTTGGCGTACATTATATCGATAGCGCCATCCATGGTGTCATTTGGTCTAAATTGCAGCGATACCAAACCTGACACACGGTCTCTCGAACCATAAGTGAACATGGGACGGCCAAGATAAGGAAGCAGAGCCGTATCCAACACGTCTGCAGCCAAACCTGATGTGGCGACAGGGTCTACTGCGTCACCTACGTTGACACCGGGATTAGCAGCAGCGTAGTCTGGTGTCGCTTCAGGAGACCAGAAAAAGTGATTCAACCCCTGACTGCCATCTACGCAAGAAGAACCTGTATGCTCAGGATTGCTCCATTGAGCCACGCAGCCGTCGGTAAACAATGCTACGGCCTCGTAGCCATCCACTCGAGATTTAGTATTCGCACCTGCAACCCCTACCAGAATGCCAAATGTATCATCGAATTTTTTGGTGTAAATTGCAGAATATCTTGGGCTCACCGCATCTCGAAGCTCGCCATATGCGCCTTCTAATGAATATTTAAATGTTTGAGAGCCAGGGTCAAATGGCCGAGCAGTTCGCATGTTAACGAAACCAGAGACTCCACCTTCGAGCTGATGTGCCATGGCCGTTTTAGATACTGACAGACTGCTAAACAATTCTGTGGGGAATATATCCAAATCTATTTCGCGATTTCGGTTACCTGACCCCAAGCTACCGTCAGATGCGATGGCCATAGAATTTCCATTCAGTGCAATCTTCGTGAAGCTCGGCCCCAATCCGCGTACAGATATTTGTTGCCCCTCCCCTGTTACTTCACGGTTTATTTTTACACCTGGAATTCGACTGAGTGACTCAGCAAGATTTTGGCTTGGCATTTTGCCAATATCATCCGCAAAAACTTCATCGACAAAGCCTTGTGAATCCTTTTTGGCTATCGTGGAATTTATTAGGCTGCCGCGGTAGCCTTTGACCTCTATAACTTCTGCTTCCTTTTCTTCGGCAATGGTTTCATCTGTTTCCTGCGCCATTGCTGTTGACGATATCGCTGTAGCAACTGCCATCATGAGCAATCCGCGCTTACTAAATTTAAATGTCCTTGGTGTGTTCATAGTTTTTCCCGTCCCGGCTATAAGGATTTAGGCAAAGCCAGCACCTTTATCCTTGAAATCATTAGTGCAAACACTCTTGAATACTTGTATACAAGTAAGATTCCGGACTACTATAACCTTGTGTTCAACGATTAACCACAATAGTTAACACTAAATATACATTTTGTTAAAAAACGTAATGTGATACTCAGGTTAATTAAATGTTGTAGGTAGTATTCAAACTGTCAGAATGTAAATTGCTGTATAGTCTATGAGGAAAAGGTATTGCGGTTATGTCACTCATAGACATGGTTAGTTAGAATAATTATGAAAATGCCCGGGCCGCAGGCGAAATACCGCGAGATAGAGAAGTAATGTCAGAACTGCAACTTTCCTACAATCAGTCAACTTCAGAGCAACTGTTCAATCATCTCCGTGAGCAGATCGTAAATATGTCTATCCCACCAGGTAGCATGATTTCAGAAAATAAACTTGCTGAGGCTTTCGGCGTTAGCAGAACGCCAGTGAGAGAAACAATAGCCAGGCTGGTTACATTCGGATTTGCTGAAGTACGGCCACAACGCGGTACATTTGTCACTAAACTTAGTGTTAGCAAGATTCTGGAGGCGCGTTTCATTAGAGAGGCCCTCGAAGTAGCTATAGTGACAGAGTGTGCCGCATCTGCCACTGATGAACTGATAGGTGAGTGCGAAGAATTAATAGCAAAGCAAGAAACTGCTGCTGAACAAGCAGATGCACTTGCTTTTCAAATGTTAGATGATGAATTCCACCAAACGCTGGCTGATTTTGTTAACCAGGAACGAGCCGCAAGTCTCATTCAGTATGAAAAGGCGCATATGGATCGTGTAAGAAACTTAGGACTGAAAGAATTTGGCGGACAATTTGAAAGCGTGCTGGCTCAGCACTGTGCCATTTTGGATGCTGTGAAAGCCCGTGATCCGGAGGCTGCTCGCCATGCGATGAGCAGCCACCTTCACTTAATTTTACAAATCTTGGATGATATCAAAGAAAGTCACCCTGACTATTTCACTGATGAGCAGATACTTTAGTCACTAGTTACTTATTACCGAAATCACCGCTTTTCCCGTTTTCAGACCCGGGCTGTTTGCAGTAATGGTCATATCGCCAGTGTAGCCTTTTACCGGTTTGACGATAACCAGCAGCTTACCACTAAATGCGTTCCTTTTATGTGAAGGGAAAGGCGTAAAATCGGTAGAGTCACCGTTATCTGTAGCAACGATCTCCCCTCCTTCGCTAATAGACAGGCTGACATGGTTGGTCGCACCTGGCACTAACCTACGTTCTGCGTCGGTAACATCTACGGTGATAAATGCTAAATCGTTGCCGTCGTTACCAATTTCAATTCTATCAGCCTTCAGACTGAGACCTTGAGGTTTACCGGCAGTCACGACAACATCTTCAGCCCAGAGCTTCCCCTTTTTATACGCTATTGCTTTCAATTCTCCGGGTTGGTACTTCACATCATCAAACCGTATCCGATATTCGAATTTCTTCATCGGTTTTCGCTCCAGTGACTCACCGTTGAGGAATAACTCAACTTCGTCCCCAGAAGTGAATACATGTACAGGCGTTATCAAACCTTCACGTTCCGGCCACGTCCAATGTGGCAGCATATGCACCATGGGAAGTTCTGGTCGCCATTGGCTCTGATAGAGGTAGAATCTATCTTTTGGGAAGCCCGCAAGGTCTATCATACCAGAGTAAGAACTTCGAGAGCTGTAGTAGGGTGTTGGCTCACCAAGGTAATCCCAACCATTCCAAACAAATTGCCCGGCTACGTAAGGATACATGTCCATATAACGGAACACCTTGTCTGCAGAGGAACCGAAATCAACCGCGTATAGCTCATAAGCGCTGACTTGGTGCGTTTTCGAATCGCCTCCCCGTCCGTCTCTCACCGGTGAGCTTTCTTCCTGTGTGACTGGAAATAAATAGATGCCTCTAGAACTAAATGCGGAAGCGGTTTCACTGGACAATATCATCTTGTCAGGGTGCGTTTTGTGAAAATCAGGGTACGACGGTGGCGTACGAATGCGGTCTGTTCCTTCAAATTCAGGAAGCTGACGAATACCTTCTCCCTGGTAGTTGAGACTAATCACGTCCATTTCCGCAGTAAAAGGAAAGTCAGCTTTCGCCCAATTCATTGAGGCGGTAACTGGACGCAACGGATCTTCTTCCCGAACAATCTCCCTCAGAGCGCTAGCAACGGCGGCACCTTCGTCGCCGCTATACTGCTCGCCAACCTCATTCCCGATATACCACATGATTACCGAAGGGTGATTTCGGTCTCGTCGCACCAGTGCACGCAAGTCTTGCTCATGCCAGTCTTCAAAAATGAGATGGAAATCCAGAGGCGTTTTCTTTTTAAACCAGCTGTCAAAAGATTCGTTTAGGACTAGCAGTCCCATCTTGTCAGTGAGGTCTAGTAATTCAGGGGCCGGCGGATTATGCGCCAGACGAATCGCGTTAACCCCCATATCCTGAAGCAGTTGTAGCTGGCGCTCTGCCGCTCTAACATTAAATGCCGCCCCCAAAGCCCCGAGATCATGATGCTGATTTACACCCTGTAAGCGTATTTTCTCGCCATTTACCAGTACCCCATTATCTGCATCAAACTGTAGACTTCGAACTCCGAATATTGTTTCCACACGATCGGTTTGCTGACCGTTTACCTCTATCTGCGTAACAATCACGTATCGGTGAGGAGTTTGCGTGGGTTTTGGCCCCCACAGTTTAGGGTTTGATAACGTCAGTTCAGATACAACGTTTGCCTGCTGACCTGCATTTATCTGAACGGATGAAGGGCGAAAAGTCCCAACACTTTTTTGCTTTGGTTTACCATCATCACCGAGCTCATAAATTTTGCTGATTATTTTCGCTTTCTGCTCTGCTTCCGAGCCGTTGTCAATTTGCACTTTCAAGTTAACCCGCGCGCGCTTCTCAGTAACTTCTGAGGTGCTGACTTCCGTTCCCCAATGCGCAACATGAACAGATTGGGTTTTAACTAACCACACATTTCTGTAGATCCCGCCTCCAGGGTACCAACGAGAAGAATTTGGTGGGTTGTCCAGGCGAATGGCAAGTTGATTTAGCCCATCCCTTTTAACATAAGGAGTTAGATCTAAGCGATAGGAGGTGTAACCATAAGGCCAACCACCAACTAGGTGGCCATTTAGCCAAACCATCGAATAGGACATCGCACCATCAATATCTAGAAATATCTGCTTCCCAGCATCCGAAGCAGCAAGGTTAAACCCCTTTCGGTACCACGCCACGCCGGGACTAGGGAGCCGTCCCATCCCTCCTCCCACTTCGGGGTCTTCTGAGGTGAAAAAAGGGCCGCTAATTGCCCAGTCGTGAGGCAAATTCACATTCTGCCAATTTGAATCATCGAATTCTGACTGCACAAAAGCAAACTCACTTCCCGGGTTCCCCGGCGGCCTCGTAGCCTTTTGGGACGGATTAGCAATAAAGGAATTTCCGGTGGGTAGGATCCAAGGTTTAAGCACTTCTTGATGACGCGATACGGTTTCAGCTTCGGTTGGCTTTGCATCAGCATTGATCGAATCGTCAAATTCCCTGATTTCTGGACGCACATCGTAAATTAATGAATCAGCTTTATCTGCAGACTCATATTTGAAGAAGCGCCAACCTTCATTAAACGATACTCTCTCCCGTTCAGCCGCATTTCCCTGCGCGATACCTGCAAAGCTTAAAATCACGAACAATATCCGAATACTGAATCCAGTCATTAAAAGAAAATCCTTTCAACTTGCATACAAGAATACAACCAGCTTAAATGATTCCCCCTAACTGTTAAATAAGTAGCATTTAATCATAAATGAAAAGTTAATTTTCGGAACGAAATATAATAAAGCCGGATCATGTATCCGGCTTTTTGCTTAGTTAGAGGTAAGGGTCGATGGGTATGATAGAACCATCGTCACGATATTTTAATTCAGTTACTTTCACACTCCGAAGATGCGTCTTACCACCTGAAAGCGAACTGTCATGATAGAAGAGGTACCACTTACCTTCATACTCAACAATCGAGTGATGATTTGTCCAGCCAACAACCGGTTTGAGCACGACCCCCTGGTATGTAAACGGCCCGTAAGGATTATCTCCAGTGGCGTAAACAATTTTATGTGTGTCACCAGTAGAATAGGAAAAATAGTATTTACCGTCGTACTTATGAACCCATGCAGCTTCAAAAAAGCGTCGCTCATTGTCTCCAGCTAACAGTACATTCCCACTTTCATCAAGGATTTCTATAGATTTAACCGGCTCGGCGAAAGACTTCATATCATCAGACATTTTCGCTACGCGAGGTGCAACTTCAGGCTCATTATCACCGGGAAATACATCTTCCGGATTATATTCACCGTGCTGATAGCGCTGTAGCTGCCCTCCCCAAATGCCTCCTACATACATATAGTATTGGCCATCATCATCTTCGAAGACCGCAGGATCGATACTAAAACTTCCTTCAATAGGCTTGTCTTCTGGTGTAAATGGTCCCGTTGGCGAAGCGCTTGTTGCAACACCAATTCGGAAAACGTCTTCTTTGTCTTTCAACGGAAAATACAGATAATAAGTATCACCTTTTTTGGCTGCATCCGGCGCCCACAGTTGACGTCCTGCCCAAGGTATATCTTTAACCGATAAAGCCACGTCATGAAGCGTTACGGCATCTCCCACAATATCCATGGATAAAACATGGTAGTCACGCATGTCAAAATGGTCACCGTTATCATTTTCAGGAATCCCGGCTTCAACGTCGTGACTCGGATAAACATATAATTTTCCGTCAAAGACATGGGCCGAAGGATCTGCTGTGTAAATATCAGTGACTAACGGTTCAGACTTTCCCGAAATTATAGTTACTTTGTCTTCGACAGAAGTACCTGTAGATTGTTGACAACCAACTACTGTCAGACTGGCAGCAGCAAGGCACATGAGCGTCTGCTTGCTCTTTAAATAGGCCATAACTTTCTCCTGATTGATTTATTCCATGGAGATAATGCAGGGAGAAATCTTAGACAGCAATGGACGAGGCCTCGATTAAAAAATAACACTATCGCAAAATGCAATAACATAAAATTTACATCACTTTATTTTTCTTTCTGCTTGAACTGACTTTGAGGAGGACCTAGGAAAGAGGGTTTTAAACCTCCTGTATCTACGATTATTTTCTGTACTACAACCCCCTCATCTTTACCCCATAAGGTTAGAAGATGTTGCCCCGACTCAGGAACATGGATGGTTGTTTTGATGACTCTTACATTATTCAGAACATCGTTTTCCCAACTTCTTAGGTAGTCCTCGCCAAGCGCACTCAGCCAAACTGGCTCAAAATCATCTAGGCTCAGACCGAATAACAAGTTACTTTCCGGATTAAACTTCTGGGTGGGAGACACCTCAATGTATACTGGAAAGTCACCTTTGTGAGCAAAATGCACGGGATAAGTTACTTTACTACCGTTGTTTCTGTGTTGCGGGAGATAACGAATAGCTTTGCCTGTTCTGCCATGCTGTACAAGCGTTTCCCACCCTTCTTCAATAGCCACATGAGAGTTAGCAGCTTCAATTGACAACACGCCATCACCTTCCATGAAGCCGAACCCATCGCGCCCCTCATTTTCTGCAAACACATTTATTACAGCACCTCCCCAGCCAGTACCAACGACCGTGAAACTACCGCTCACGGCTTTACGTTCAGGGACAGCTGACCAGTCAATGGTCACCTTCAATTCAATAGACTCGTTTACAACACCTTTTTCTTGAGACACCACAATCCAACTATCTTTTGAGGTTACGCTAAAAGGAAATGCCGAGGCCTGTCTGTTGTAGATGAAAACACTACGACTCTTTTTTCCAAAACGTGTAAAAGGCGGTAATTCCAATTTCTCGTGCCGAAACTCAATTGCTGGCCACCAGTCCAGGCTTCCTTCAACAGCAACCCCCATGTCAGCAACCTCTACGAGCGCTTTCGTACTAACAGCAGGAGGCAGATTGGCTGGCGGATTCCGCCAATGCACGTAACCAATATGAGGTTGCAACATCATGCCGTCCCATCGCCCGTTATTCATTTCATGATATATATTGGTTAGTTCGCCATCCCTAGCAAACCATTCTCGGATTGATTGTGCCGTACCGTTTATCTCTGCTCTTCGCTGTGCGCCAAAAAGATTGTTAAGCGCAAGCTGATGATTAAGCTCGAACACAGCTTGAGTTGCTCGGAGAGGATGTTCAACAAGTTGGAAGAAAGCGTCATGCAAGTTAGGGTTTAGCACCGCCTTAACGTCGTCGGCCTGCTTAACGCGGGTAGCTAATAGCGAAGAATATCGTAAAGCCTCATCGTAATTGATAATGCTGTATGTCTCGCTATCTAGTGCCTCTGGTTTTCGTTGACCGTTTACAAGCAACGTGGTTTTAATAATGTCGGTAATACTTTCACTATCAGAGCCAGGGAACATTCGCGATGACCATTGCGCTAGAAACTTATCTGCTGAACGACCATCAAACGATTCCGGATCCCAAGCCATCTTGAGAAAGAAGTCGATGGGAAGCTCCATAGGCTTAAGATCCCCAACATTAGCAATCCATATTTTCCTCGCTTTTTTGCGGTAAGCCAGCGACATTTGCTCATAGATTTTGCCAAGTGGCACCGTATTAATCCATCGATAGGAACGCGGGCCACCAACGTAATCAAAATGATAATAGACGCCGGCTCCACCAACACGCTTGGCTTCTTCATCAGTAGGCAGTCTGCGAATATTTCCAAAATTATCATCAGACCATAATAAAGTAACATCGTCTGGCACTCGCATGCCATTCTCATAGTAACTTTGAACTTCTTTATATAAAGTCCAAACCTGTGGGATATCTTCTATTCGTGTATTGGGGAAATTTGAGGTGAGAATATTCCGCTGATCAGCAACAATTTGTTCCAATAAAGCGATATTTTGATTTTCGCTCATGGGGGTGTCAGCCTGCCCCCTCATGCCCAGAGTAAATACAGCAGGTTTGTCTCGATACCTTTTTGCACCTTCCTCCCAGAACATATAAATATTCTGCGGATTTTTTGCATAATCCCAAGGCCCTTTCCCATATCGATTCCACTCTACATCGGCTCGCATCATGGGTTCGTGATGCGAAGTACTCATCACAATGCCAAGCATCGCCGCTAGTTCTGCATTTTGTTTATCATCATCTGCAAATGCGCTGTCCCACATTGCTGGCCAGAGGAAGTTACCTTTCAGTCTTAGCAGTAAATCAAATATGTGTTTGTAGAATTTTGCATTAAAGCCACCAAACTTTTTCTTTGCCCATTTAGTAAGCGCCGGTGCTTCATCGTTAAGAAATATGCCGCGGTATTGAACTTTAGGCGCGTCCTCGATACGAGTATCACCGTTTAAATAGAGTGAAGCTTGGGGTAAGACAGGAATGTCTGCCCACCAATACCAGGGAGAAACGCCAATTTTTTCACTCAGGTCTAAAAGACCATATTCGACGCCTCGCAGATTATTTCCTGCAATCAACCAAACGGGTCTACCACCATCATTCAAACTCTCAATATGATACCCATCCCAGGATGAAGCTGTTGTAGTGAGATCCAACTTTAGGCGAGATGCCAACGCACCAACATGACGGCTTTCGCCCACAATTCCCGCAATAATTATAGGGCTTTTTTCTGTAGTGAGGTGATTGGAAATACGCGGACGCACGCCACTCACTTTTTCAATATCGCGACTCACTGTGTCTGCTATCCATTGCAGGCCCGGTGGTGAATCGTCATCTATTAACAATATGGCCGCTTTACCCTCGTTATCCACAAGAGGAAAAGCATCTTCAGCTTTATCTACATTTAGATAGGCATGCGCTTGCGCTGCAATACAAAGTAATAAAGCTGCAATTGCGAACTTCATAAACAATCAATCCCTTTAATTATTTCCGAAAGGCAGCATGACCTGAGCAACCATGCCACTGCAAATTGCATTCGTTATGTATTGCATCGAAGCTGTTACTTTTTTTGCTAGGACCAACGAGCGCTTAAAAAATATCAATAGGAACAATAAATGAAGTAATTGCACGACAACAGGGATTGGGGCAACGTCAAAATGAATAATATCTACTAAAACGAGAGTTGCCTTATGTCTGTTCGATTATGCTGCCTTGCTGTTTTCATTGCGATGCCCGCCTTTGCTGATATTTCACTGCACAAATTGTTCAGCAACGGAGCGGTAGTCCAACGAAATCAATCTATTCCCCTTCAGGGCTATGCATCTGAAGAAAAATCAGTTGATGTATATCTCGATGACATTTTGCTTGGTTCAACGACGGTTACTGCAAAGCGGTGGCAATATATACTCCCCGCGACATCCGCAGGTGGGCCTCACACATTACGAATTGAAGGTGGTGGCAACAGTACGTCAGTGCAGGATTTGTACTTTGGAGATGTGTGGCTGCTTGCTGGCCAATCCAATATGGAACTCACAATGAGTCGTGTTGAAGAAGCTTTTCCC
The DNA here is from genome assembly GCF_001757105.1 of Alteromonas confluentis. Lineage (GTDB taxonomy): Bacteria > Pseudomonadota > Gammaproteobacteria > Enterobacterales > Alteromonadaceae > Alteromonas > Alteromonas confluentis. The sequence continues at coordinate 27,793 of NZ_MDHN01000037.1, read as the reverse complement.
GAAGATATTTCCAACGCAGATTTTCCCCTAATTCGTGAGTTTACAGTACCAGATACCTACGACTTCGATGGACCTCGAGAGGACTATACAGAAGGTAAATGGCTTACTGCTACATCAGCCAACATACGCCAATTGTCGGCAGTTGGATATTATTTCGCGAAGAATTTAAACGAAGAGTTAGGTATACCGATTGGTCTTATTAATGCTTCTCTTGGAGGATCACCTATAGAATCCTGGATGAGTCCAGATGCGCTTTCCGGTTTTCCCGAAGCCCTGAACGAGACGCAACCATTCAAAGACGACAGCTATGTTGCTGCAATAAAAAACTCAGATGCGCAGCGCCAGCAGGTCTGGTACACCATGCGGGATGCAATGGACCTGGGGTTTAAGGAAAATTGGAAAGCCGGGAACTATGATGACCGTGATTGGGAGTCAGTTAACCTTCCTGCTTACCTTCCAGGTACGAATGAAGATTCGAATTTCGCGGGGGTATGGTGGGTTCGTCGTGAATTTGAATTAAACAAAAAGCCCGATGCTCCCGTTGTAATCCGTTTGGGAAGAATTGTAGATGCTGATGCTGTGTATATTAACGGCACTTTCATCGGCGAAACGACTTATCAGTATCCGCCCAGACGATATGAGGCAGATCCTTCTCTTTTTCAAAAAGGAAAAAACCTTATCGCAGTACGTGTGACTTCTGTAGGGGCTGATACCCAATTTGTTGCAGACAAACCCTATTTTATGACCGTTGGAGATACAAAAATCTCACTCGACGGAAAATGGAAATATCAAGCCGCTGCCACCCTACCTCCCTTAATGCCACAAACATTTATTCGCTGGAAGCCTACCGGGCTTTATCATGCGATGATTGCACCAGCACTGCGCTTCCCATTAACTGGAGCGCTCTGGTATCAGGGAGAGTCAAACACCAAGTCGCCAGCGCTATACAACAGTAAACTCAGCACAATGATTGAAGATTGGAGACAACGTTGGGGCCAATCATTTCCTTTCATAACAATTCAATTGACCAATTTCATGGAGCGCTCAGATATTCCCTCTGATACGGCTTGGGCTAGCCTCAGGGCTCAGCAGTGGGAAGTGTCACAGACTGTCCCTGATGTCGCTACGGTAATAAGTATTGATGTGGGTGAGTGGAACGATATACATCCAGTGAACAAAAAAGCGGTTGGCTTCCGGGCATCATTAGCGGCAAGGGCGTTAGCGTACGGAGAGAAAATTGACTATCAAGGGCCAGTTGTTACTAGCGCTAAGCTTGAGGATGATGAGCTTATACTGACATTTAGCGATGCAGCACTTCCCTTGCGATTTAATGGAGCATCCAACAGAAGCTTTGCAGTAGGAACGAAAGAAGGGGCATTTTCTTGGGCAGTTGCCCATTTAAAAGGCAATAACCAGGTAGTACTAAGCGGGTTTGCTAACACCGAACCAAATATGGTGCGCTATGGATGGGGCAACAATCCAGAAGCAACCCTGACTGATGCTTCTGGCTTACCGGCTCCCCCATTCAAAATTAACATTGAGTAATGGGAATGCTGTTTTCGTTTCAAAATATAAAAGTTACGGTTAGAAGCTCGCCCGGTTACTTACCGGGCTTTTTCTTGTTCTGTAGACTTCGCAGATAATGACTGAGCGCCTGAGCGTCTGACTTATCGAGTTTATTGACGAAGCTAGGCATTCCCCGGCTTTGTAACGCACCATGCAATATTATCGCTGAAAGAGGTTCTTCCGCCGTCATTAGGCTACTGAGCAAGTTTGGAGCAATTCCACCACGACTGTCGTCGACAACGTGACAGACCGCGCAATGGGAATCAAAAAGTCGCTCCCCAGCCTCAAACAGTGGACGAGAAACTTGCCAGCTTAAATCAGGAACAACCTGAGAATCAGCAGGTGTAAACCGGTTAAACTCTTTTGCGACAATCTCATTTACGATATTTACAGACGGATTCGACTCGTTTTGCAGCGCAAACGTTAAAACAGCGTTTGAACGCAGTTTATTAGTGAACAGGTTTTTCATACCAAACCCTCCACCCCAGCCTGCGGCTACCGTGACATATTGAACACCATTTATCTGATAAGTGATCGGTGGAGCAAGTATGCCAATTCCTGTCTCCGTGCTAAACACGAGTTCCCCAGTTTCACTGTTATAGGCCGTTAAACGACCATCTGCCGTTCCTTGAAATACCACTCCACCAGCAGTGGCAAGAAGGCCACCATTCCAGAATTCATCTTGTTCTACCGTCCAGACAGCTTGCCCTTTCTTTGGGTTCCATGCTTTCAGAAAGCCGCGTTTTACTGGGGCTGCGGCGTCTTTTCTATCTGCTTTGTTATCCTGTTGTCCAATTGCCAAATTCCAGCCAGCGCCAGTTCCAAAACCTTGGCTGTTATACTTCCAATTAAGATCTCTGCCGTACATAGAAAGCGTATTGCGGCCTGGGATAAAAACCAGCTCACGATTAGGATCGTAAGCCATTGGATGCCAGTTGTGGCCTCCATCGTAATTTGGCGCGATTTCTGCGTTGATATTTTCGTAACGAGCAAATTCGGTTTCTACCGGCCTTCCTGTTTTTAAATCTATCCCGGTGGACCAGTTAACGTAGGTAAAAGGGTCTGCCTTAAGTAATTCGCCAGTTTTTCTATCAAGCACATAGAAATAGCCATTCTTTGGGGCCTGCATCAGCACGCTACGTTGCTTACCATCAATTTCAATATCAGCAAGAATAATGTGCTGTGACGCGGTAAAATCCCAAGAATCACCCGGTGTAGTTTGGTAATGCCAGACCAGTTCTCCATTACTTGGCCTTACAGCAAGAATCGAAGAGAGATAGAGGTTATCGCCACCCTCAGGACTCCGATGATTGCGGTCCCATGGGGAACCATTTCCTGTGCCCACATAGAGTAAATCTAGCTCGGGATCATACGCCATAGAGTCCCAAACCGTGCCACCGCCTCCGACTTTCCACCACTCTCCAGTCCAGGTCTTTGCAGCATCCTTAAGCGCCGCATTTTCAAACCCTTCATCTGGATTACCCGGAACGGTATAAAACCGCCAATTCAGCTTACCGGTACTTGCATCATAGGAAGAAAAATATCCTCGGACACCAAGCTCTGCGCCCCCGTTACCGATGAGAACCGCCCCGTTTATCACACGCGGTGCCCCCGTTATTGTATAGGGTCGGTCTTCGGGTACGGTGTTAGTTTCCCAGCTCACCTTACCGCTTTGACGATTCAGGGCTATCAGCCGACCATCAAAACTACCAAGGTACAATTTGTCATCCCACGCTGCCAGGCCACGATTAACGACATCGCAGCAACCGTTGATTGCAGTTTGACCCGATACTTGGGGGTCATATGACCACAGAAGCTCCCCACTGACTGCATCTATAGCAAATACCTTACTCCATGGACCCGTAACATAAAGCACGCCATCAATGAGAAGTGGCGTAGCCTCCATACCTCTCCAATCAGGAAGTAGGGTTTTGTTTAAAAGTTTAAGCTGCCCAATATTTTTCTGATTAATCTGCGTAAGCGGGCTAAAGCGGGTCTCACTATAATTTTTACCATAACTGAGCCAGGCGCTGTCGTTGCTATCAGCATTCACTAGAGTTTCAGAAGTGATTGCTTCTTGCGCTCGGCAAGGGGTGACAATATAAGAAATGATTAGTCCAGCAAGAATGAGGCGACTGTGCATTTAAGCTCCGGATAGCGATGTTGATTTATGTTGGTTATGCAAAGCATTAAAAACAAATAAATCACATTTATTTTACAATCTCTACCGGATATGAAATTTGGTAAACTCAGCAGTAAAATCAATAAGTTTAAAACATGCAGCATTAATTCTAATACTGCGCATTTTCAAATGTTTTAGATAAAATTCTCGCCAGTGCTAAACGGTTGCTGGCGAGAACTTTATTTTCTTTGGGGTAGTCAGAGAATAATCTCAATAATGCCTAAAATAATCATTAACCCTGCATATCCTCAAGTTCCCGGCCGCGAGTCTCATAAATGTACCGCACCACAAACAGCACAGAAAGGAATGCACACACGGCATAGAAACCATAGGCACCAGCGAGACCCACACCGGCCAGCATCATCGGGAATGTCCAGGTAATAGCAAAGTTTGTCAGCCACTGGATTAGTCCGCTCACCGCCAGTCCTGAGCCGCGGATTTGATTCGGGAACATCTCGCCGAGCATCACCCACATCACCGGACCCCAGGAAAAGTTAAAGCAGAATACATAGAGGTTGGCTGCTACCAGCGCCACCGGCCCCCAGTCGCCCATGATCAAGCGACCATCAGTGCCCTGGTCGGCATTGCCAAAGGCAACAACCAGTGCGGCAAGGGTAATAGTCATGCCGACAGAACCCCACATGAGTAGTGGTTTGCGGCCAACTTTGTCGATAATCGCAAGGGTTACCAAACAAGCTGCAATGCTAATAGCGCCACTGATAACGTTTATCAACAGTGCATCGCTTTCAGAAAAACCGACCGCTTGCCAGAGCACGGCACCGTAATAGAACACCACATTAATACCCACCAATTGCTGTAACGTGGCGAGCCCCAGTCCAATCCACACAATGGGTCGAACCTTGCCGGTGTCGGGCTGCTTCAGGTCACTCAGTTTTGGTTGGTGATCAGTGGCCAGTGTATCCTGGATTTCTTTGAGTTTTAGCTGTCCTTCGACGCCATAAAGGCGCGTAAGCACTTCTCTGGCTTTTTCTGTTCGCCCTTTTACCACTAAGAATCGCGGACTTTCAGGTATAAAAAGCAACATTGTCAGAAACAAAAACGCCGGGCACAATTCCATCCAAAACATCCAGCGCCAGGCGGCATAATCTAACCACAGCGGCTGGGTTGAACCGGCTGCAACGTCAGCAAGAATGTAGTTACTAAGAAACGCGGCAAATAACCCACTGATTATGGCGATTTGCTGTATTGAAGTGAGCATGCCACGATACTTTGCCGGAGACACTTCTGCGATGTAAGCAGGCGCCATCACCGATGCGGCACCAACCGCCAAACCACCGAGAATACGGTATACCACGAATTCACCGCCAGTGGCAGAAACGCCAGACCCCCAAGCACTGATGATGAAGAGCACAGCTGCTACCAGTAGTAAACTACGTCGGCCAAATTTGTCTGCCAGTCGCCCAGCAAAAAAAGCTCCCACGGCACAACCCAGCAGCATGCTCGATACGTTAAAACCGGTGCCCACACTTTCAGACTGGAAGGCAACCTGTAATCCGTCGACGGTGCCGTTGATCACCCCGCTGTCGAATCCAAACAGAAAGCCGCCGATGGTGGCAACAATACTGATAAACAATATGAACGCCCCATTGGTTGTTCGCTCGCTACTACTTGATGTCATCACTGTATCCATGCTGTTGTTATTCTCCGTGGGTTAGGGTTGTAAGAGGTTCAGAGTGCCGCGAACTTTGGCAGTGTTTTGTCCGGCACATCTTCCAGGCTTTGCGGCCGGTTTGCCTGTCGGTACTCCACCGGTGTTTGATTAAAATGCTTCCGAAAAATAGCGTACATGTATTGAATAGACGGATAACCGCACAATTCCGCGATTTCGGTAGCGGGTTCTTCGGTTTCTTTTAGCATTTTGCAGGCACGGTTGAGTTTTTCGTTATGAATTTCGGTGTGAATGCTGTGCCCACGTTCATCACGAAAGCGCCCTTCAAGATTAGAGCGGGAGATGCCAACGTGATCGAGCACTTGATCCACTTTAATTCCCCGGCAGGCATTATGTTGAATGAAATGCATTGCCTGCATAACCAGCGGATCTTTAATGGCTTTGTAATCGGTTGACTGCCGTTCTGCTACTCGCTCAGGTGGCACCAGCACCGGCGCTTTTGTCACCGGCATGCCCTGCAACTGGCGGTGCAACATTCTGGCAGCCTGAAAGCCCATGTCGAAACAGCCCTGCTTAACGGAAGTTAAACTGACCCGACTAAGATAACGGGCCAGTTCGTCGTCATCGATGCCGATAACGGAAAAGCGTTCAGGAATAAGTAAGCCCAGATGATCACAGGCTTGCAGAAGATGACGAGCACGGGCATCGGTTACAGCAACGATACCTGTTGGTGCAGGCAAACTACGTAACCAATCGGTAAGGCGTTTAAGTGAGTACTGCCAGGTTTCGGGACGAACGGCATGACCACGATAAAGGTAGCATTCATAGCCTTCCTTACGAGTAAGCTCAAGCATGGCGCGTTCACGTTCCTGCGCCCAGCGATGCTGCGGATTAACCGGCGCACCATAAAAGGCGAAACGTTCAATGCCCTTTTGCTTGAGATGTTCAAACGCCGCCTCAACTAGCGCATAGTTATCAGTGGCCACATAAGGCACTTCAGGATAGTCAGATTTATTCTGGTACGACCCGCCCACCGCCACCACCGGCACTTTTGCTTTGGTCAATGCCCGCTCAATGGCTGGGTTATCGAAATCAGCAATAATCCCGTCGCCGCTCCACTCATCGAGGTGCTCTAAGCGGGTCATGAAATCTTCTTCGAGATACAGATCCCAGTCGGCTCTGGAGGTCTGCAGATATTTCCCTATTCCTTCAACGATTTGGCGGTCGTAAACCTTACTGGCATTGAACAGCAACGTGATACTGTGCGACTTCTCAAACATGATTCTGTCCTGATAAAAGCAAATTCCATAAAAGCGATTATGATTATTGTTTTTCAGCATCCTAAACCAGTCAACATCAATTAACAAAAAGATTACAAAATTTCATAATTGCCCAAACTGCATTTGATAATCAACATAGCGGTATCAGCGATTTTAAGAAGTGAACGAAACATGTATCTGGGCATAGATTTAGGCACCTCCGGCGTTAAGGTGGTGTTAACCAACGAACAGGGCGCGGTGGTAGCAACCTCTCATGCGGCACTGGACGTGTCGATGCCAAAGCCCCTTTGGTCAGAACAAAATCCGCAGGACTGGTGGAATGCCACCTGCGCCTGTCTGGATGAATTAGCAGATAAACAATCACTCGCAGATGTGAAAGCCATTGGCCTGAGCGGCCAAATGCATGGCGCTACGTTGCTTGATGAAGACGGCGAAATACTTCGCCCTGCTATTTTGTGGAACGACGGCCGCTGCGACGCCGAATGTCGTGAAATTGAATCTACGGTAAAAGATGCCCGTCAGCGAAGCGGCAACATTGTCATGGCAGGTTTTACTGCGCCCAAACTTCTGTGGGTGAAAAATCACGAGCCAGACGTGTTCGCGAAAGTGAAAAAAGTCCTGCTTCCGAAAGATTACCTGCGTTACAAACTTACCGGCGAATTCGCCAGCGATATGTCTGATTCAGCCGGGACAATCTGGCTTAACACTGAATCTCGTAGCTGGGACAACACACTACTGAATGCTTGTGGTTTAACAGAATCTCATATGCCGTCATTGTTCGAAGGTAACGAGGTGACTGGTTTTCTGAACGCCGGACTGGCTGAGCGCTGGGGCATGAACGCCGTTGCCGTAGCTGGTGGCGGAGGCGATAACGCGGCGGGTGCTATCGGTTGCGGTATTGTTGAACCCGGGCAAGCCATGTTGTCGTTAGGCACGTCAGGTGTGTACTTCGCGGTAACTGAGGATTTTCGCACTAACACAGCGCAAGCGGTGCACAGCTTTTGTCATGCCCTACCCAACCGCTGGCACCTGATGTCGGTAATGTTAAGTGCGGCGAGCTGCCTGCAATGGTACGCCTCGCAAAGCGGCTACAAAAACGTGGGTGAAATGATTGACGATGTCGAGCACAACGTAGCGTTTGATGATGCTGCCATCCCGTTGTTTTTACCTTATCTCACCGGCGAGCGCACACCGCACAATAATCCTTACGCCAAGGCCTCTTTCTTCGGTGTATCAGCATCCACAACCCGCGCCCACATGGCACGAGCAGTGATGGAAGGGGTGTCGATGGCGCTTGCTGATGGCATGGATGCGGTGGATGAAAGCGGCGTTACTGTGTCGGATATCAGCCTCATTGGCGGCGGTGCGAAAAGTGCGTTCTGGCGACAACTTCTCAGCGATGTGAGTGGCCGTAAGCTCTCTTATCGCCAGGGTGGCGATGTGGGGCCGGCGCTTGGCGCTGCTCGTCTGGCACAATTGGCTGTTAATCCAGACACCGCAGCTTCAGACATTTGTTTTCAGCCTGCTATCGAAGCCAGCTATTCGCCCAACGAGACCATTCACAATGCGTATTTGTTGAAGCGTCAGCAGTTTCGTGAACTTTACTATGCTATTGAGCCATTTTACTCGGCCCCGAAAAAACACAAAACTTTCACTAATTAACATAATTGTTGCAAACGAAGAGATACACCAGACTGACTGGTAACGTTTACAGCGCAATTTATCCGTGCAGGAATATTTCCTGGGCGACTCATTCCTTCGACGGGGAAAATAACTATGAGCAATTATTTCGACGCCATTCCGGCGATTAAATACGAAGGTCCGGAATCGACCAATCCACTGGCTTTTAAACACTACAACCCTGAAGAAGTGATCATGGGTAAAACCATGGAAGACCACTTACGCTTCGCGGCCTGTTACTGGCACAACTTCTGTTGGGACGGTGCCGATGTATTCGGTGCGGGCACGTTTAATCGTCCGTGGTTAGCTGGCGGCGACCCAATGACACAAGCGAAAGCTAAAGCGGATGCCGCTTTTTCGTTTCTGGAAAAACTCGGCGCGCCCTACTACTGCTTTCACGATGTAGACGTAGCCCCTGAAGGAAATTCGGTAAACGACTATATCAGCAACTTTTCGGCGATGACCGAAGTGCTGGCCCACAAGCAGGAAGAAACGGGTATGAAGCTGCTGTGGGGCACAGCGAATGTATTCAGCCATCCTCGCTATATGTCAGGCGCAGCAACCAACCCCGATCCCGCCGTGTTTGCTCGCGCTGCCACTCAGGTGTTTCATGCGATGAATGCCACCAAACAACTGGGGGGTGAAAACTACGTATTGTGGGGTGGTCGTGAAGGCTATGAAACTTTACTGAATACCGATCTGAAGAAAGAACGTCAGCAACTCGGTCGCTTCATGAACATGGTAGTAGAGCACAAACACAAAATTGGCTTTGATGGCCTGCTGCTGATTGAGCCAAAACCACAAGAACCCACTAAACATCAATACGATTACGATACTGCCACCGTACACGGCTTCCTGACTGAATTTGGTTTGGAAAAAGAATTTGCCGTTAACATCGAAGCTAACCACGCAACGCTATCGGGCCACTCTTTCCATCACGAAATCGCTACCGCGTTTGCGTTGGGTGTGTTCGGCTCTATTGATGCTAACCGTGGCGACCCGCAGCTGGGATGGGACACCGACCAATTCCCTAATTCAGTAGAAGAAATGACGCTCATCTGTTACGAGATCCTGAAAAATGGCGGCTTTACCAGCGGCGGCCTTAACTTTGACACCAAATTACGTCGTCAGAGCATCGACGCAGAAGACTTATTCCTTGGTCATATTGGTGGTATGGATACCTGCGCCTTAGGCTTGAAAAAAGCAGCGGCGCTGCTCGAGTCTGAAGCTTTATCCAGCGCGGTAGAAAAACGCTACGCCGACTGGAATCAGGACTTTGGTCATCAGGTGCTTAACGGCACTATGTCTCTGGAAGACGTTGCCAACTATGCCCGCAACAATGCACTGGATCCAAAACCCGTTTCAGGCAAGCAGGAAGGTCTGGAAAACCTGGTTAATCAAATTCTCTACAAATAATCAGTTGTAGCACTGTCCCTTAGCAGCCCCCTGTAATACCGGTAATAACACAGACGGTATTATCCGGGGCTGCACCTTCTCCTATGCGCTGTTATGATGTCGCCCCTATGTATCGGAAAACATGTAACGGGAACGCAAAAACGTTGAAATTTTCAGACCGCGCCAATGCCATCACGCCATTTTATGCAATGGCATTTTCAGAAAAAGCCTCTGCGCTAGAAGCTCAGGGTTTTCATGTTGTCAGACTCAATATCGGTGAGCCAGACTTCGGTGCGCCGCAACCTGTAGTGGCTGCCATGCAAGCGGTAATGGAAAAAGCCGAATTGCCCTATACATCAGCGCTAGGATTGCCTGCTCTTCGTGACGCCATCGCGGGGTTCTATCAAACCCGTCATGGGGTAGCAGTGAAGCCCAATAATGTGGTAGTAACCGCTGGTGCATCTGCCGCCCTGCTGTTAGTTTGCGCGGCGCTGATTAATGAAGGTGATGTAGTGATGCTCGCCGACCCGGCGTATCCTTGTAATCGTCAGTTTATCCGCGCTTTTGGTGGTCAGCTTCAAAGTATTGCAGCGGGTGCTGAGGACCGTTTTCAACTTACGCCGCAGAGCGTGAAAGCAAACTGGCAGAGTTCCACTAAAGGCGTGATGTTGGCCTCCCCTTCTAATCCAACCGGTACGTCTGTTTCCCAAGCCGATTTACAAGCCATCTGCGAATTCGCCAAAGCAAAAGGGTGCTGGCGCATCGTTGATGAAATCTATTTAAACCTCAGCCATCATGATGATGGGCAAACCGCTCTGGCATTTGATCCTGACGCCATTGTGATAAACAGTTTCTCCAAATACTTTGGCATGACAGGCTGGCGTCTTGGCTGGTGCGTGGTGCCAGACGAAATGGTACCGGTAATGGAGCGTTTGGCGCAGAATCTCTACATTTGCCCGTCTACACCAGCGCAACATGCAGCCCTTGCCTGTTTCACGCCCGAAACCCTGAATGTATGTGAACGTCGTCGTGATATTTTGCTGCATCGCCGCCAGTTGGTGTTAGAAGGCCTGGCAGAAATCGGGCTGTCGGTGGATGTGGAACCCGATGGCGCCTTTTATGTGTACATCAACGTAACGCCTACGGGGCTAACTGCCATGGATTTCTGCGAGCGATTGCTCGAAGAGCATCATGTTGCACTCACGCCGGGTAACGACTTCGGTCAGGCCACCGGTGATGATTATGTGCGTTTATCGTTTGCCGCTGCAGAGCAGGAACTGGAACTGGGCATTAAGCGGATGGGTGAGTTTGTCAGTAAGTTAGGTATATCGGCTTAAGGCGAGATGTTGCATTGAATAGAAGCTAAATGCGTGAAGGAACACGCCTCTTAGTTATCGAAAAGATCGACGCTTCCTGTTTTGCTCGTGTCCGCATTTACCTTCACAGACAATTCCGCTTCGCGCTCGTAAATGGTGTTGTTGTGCATATCGTATATGCGTTTCATAATGACAGATCCATCTGACGGCGTGAAATACACCTTGCGGGCGTAGTTTTTCAATAAGTCGTGCGCGAGAACCGGTATGTTTTCTGTTTGCAGAAACTCAAGCCCAAAGGCCGCATTGGTTGCCCCAATATCGTTGCTCACATAACCCGGTAGCACCCGCGCGCCGCCAAATACCTTTGCCACCAGACGTTTCTTTTCAGCGCCCAATCGTAGGCAATCGTTTAGCAGCACTTCCATAGCATGCACGCCGTAACGGTTCGCCTCAAACGATGCCGCGCTTACTGTGTTATTGCTGGGAAGCATGAAATGGTTCATACCTCCTACTTCGGTGATAGGGTCGTACAAACATACCGCCACGCAAGAGCCCAACACGGTAACTATGAGTTTGTCTGCACTGGTAACGTAATATTGCCCGGGCAAAATCTTTACTGCATCTCGTCCGAAGCGAGAATCGTAATAAGAGGGTGGACGGCTAAAATCGTGGTCAGGCACGTTCGGTTACGTCTACCGAACAGGCGCATAAATGGTTTTGCCAACCGGTTTAAGCAAGTGGGTTGCCTCCTGGAAATGCTCAGAGTGGCCTGCAATATATAAACTGTCTTGCTTCATATTGCCCACCAGGTTGTTTAACACTTTGTACTGCGTGGGTTTATCGAAATAAATCATTACATTACGGCAGAAAATAACGTCCATTTTCTCTTTAAAGCCATAGTCATCGTGAAGCAAGTTAATCTGACGAAACTCGACCATTTCCCGCACTTCATCGACCACTCTCACCATACCGGACTTAGGCCCTGTGCCACGATAGAAAAACTGCTTCTGCAAACTCTCGTCCATTTTTTCAATAGACGAGTACTTGTAAATGCCGTTTTTTGCCGTTGCCAGCACTTTAGAGTCGATATCCGATGCATAAATTTTAATGCCAGTGCGAAACGTACCAAACACTTGTGCCAACGTCATCGCAATAGAATAAGGCTCTTCACCGGTACTGCTTGCTGCACACCAAATAGCGGTTACGTTTTTATGCGTGCGGAGAAACTTCTCCAGTGCAACAAAGTGATGCACCTCGCGAAAAAACGATGTGAGGTTGGTAGTGAGCGCATTAACAAACTCTTGCTGCTCAATGTCATCTCTTTCTACTTTCTCTAAATAATCTCGGAAGCTTTTAATTCCCAACGCCCGAAGGCGTCGGGAAAGGCGGCTATACACCATGGTTTCTTTCGAGTCTGCTAGCCTGATCCCAGCAATTTTAAACACGGTGGCGCGCACCCGTTCGAAGTCGTCCTGACTATATGCGTACTCTCTGTCGGTCTTCTCCGCGGATGCTGTTGCCATTTAGAACGACTCCCACTCGTTTTCGCTAGGTGTACTCGGCTTGAGCGCTCGCCCTGTGTTCGCAGCCACGCGCATTGCAGGTTTACTGGTAACGTTAGATGAACGCTTAGGTGGTGGCGCAAGCATGCTACCGCCATCCAGCTTAAACATCGCCACGCGCTCAGACAGGCCAATGGCTTGCTGTTGCAGGCTATCAGCCGCTGCTGCCGCTTCTTCAACCAGTGCCGCGTTTTGCTGCGTCATCTCATCCATGCTATTCACCGCTTTACCCACTTCTTCAATGCTGGTTGCTTGCTCAGAAGAAGCCGCGGAAATTTCAGACATGATGTCGTTAACCCGCTGAATTGCGGTAACCACTTCTGCCATGGTATCGCCAGACTTGTTCACCAATTGGTTACCGCCGTTCACTTTCGATACCGAGTCGGAAATCAGCTCTTTAATTTCCTTCGCAGCTTCGGCTGAACGCTGAGCCAGGGTACGAACTTCGGAAGCAACCACGGCAAACCCGCGACCTTGCTCACCGGCTCTTGCGGCTTCAACCGCGGCATTCAGTGCCAGAATGTTGGTTTGGAAAGCAATGCCATCAATAACCCCAATGATGTCGGAAATTTCCTGCGCAGACGCATTAATTTCGCCCATGGTGGTAACCACCTGACGAATCAAGTCGCCGCCCTCGTTGGCAACTTTCGATGCCTGTGATGCCAGCATGTTGGCCTGCTCTGCGTTTTCTGCGTTCAGGCGCACCGTGCCGGTAAGCTCTTCCATGGCCGACGCCGTTTCTTCCAGACTCGAAGCCTGCTGTTCGGTACGACTTGAGAGGTCAGCGTTACCCGTGGCAATTTCAGAAGAGGCGGTATTGATGGTATCTACGGCATCATTAATGGAACGAATGGTGCCAGAAATCTCTTCCGAGAAGGAGTTGATGGCGTCTCCAAGTACCGCAAATTCGCCTTCGTAGTTTTCAGTGATACGTTGGGTAAGATCACCCGCCGACATAGCAGACATCACATCGCTGATGCGGCTGATAATGGCTTTAATATCACTCACAAACTGGTTGATGGAGTTACCCAATTCGGCAAAGTCACCATCAAGGTTTAGCGGTGGCGTATCCAAGTCACCCACCACCAGCTTTCTCATAGTGGCACGAATAGCCTGCACCGCCTCAACCCTAGCGGTAATATCAACAGCATATTTCACCACCCGGTAGGGTTCGCCGTTCTGGTCGAGAATTGGGTTATAAGACGCCTGAATCCAGACATCATCGCCCGCTTTATTGATGCGGCGGAATTCGTCAGAGAAATAAATGCCTTTCTTCAACTGATCCCAGAAAGATTGGTATTCTGGACTTTTGCGATATTCGGCATCAACGAACATGCTGTGATGCTTACCTTGGATTTCCTCCAACGAGTAACCCATGGCACCGCAGAAATTGTCATTCGCATGAATAATCGTGCCATCAAGGTTGAATTCAATTACCGCTTGCGCTCGATTAATCGCCTCGATTTGTCCGCCCCAGAAAGCGTTTTTGACCTTTTCATCGGTGATGTCTGTGGCGAACTTCACGACCCGAATCACTTTGCCGTTTTCATCGTAAATGGGGTTGTAAGACGCGTTGATCCAGATTTCAGACCCGTCTTTGCGAATTCGACAGAATTCACCGGCGAACACTTGCCCTTTAGCCAGATTGCGCCAGAAATCTTTGTACTCCGCTGAAGAAACATAGGCGGGCAAACAGAACATACGATGGTGCTGACCTTGAATTTCCTCAAGTTCATAACCTACCGCACCGCAGAAGTTTTCATTCGCAGTAATGATGGTGCCGTCGGGCTCGAACTGAATCACAGCTTGAACGCGATTGAGTGAGTCTGTCAGCGCTTTGGTTAGCTGGTCAGCTTCGTTGTCGATAAGCTCGACACTGTATGCCGTAGCTTCGCCGCGAATATTTTTTAGCGGCGTCACTTTTAGTTTCACGCTTCGGGAAGGCAGTGGCAATGCTGTAACACCACCTTCGGGTGACGCGTTTGCTGCCTGTTGGACAGCAGAAGCCTGTATACCTAATGCAGAAATGTTGCTACCCACCACCATTGCTGCAGAGAAGCCCCCGTTCTTGGCGCGTATATCACTTTCAATACTCGCTAACAGCGATTTCGACGCTCTGTTGGCCACAACAATATTCATCTGGCTGTCTAGGATCAGTAGGCTGGATGTCGATGCGTCCAGCGTCTGCATGCTTTCCAGCGACCCGATGACCGCATTATCTTCACCACTCAACCATTTAAAAACACCCATCGATTACTCTCCTACGCCAGCCTGACCAATCTCAACCAGACCGAGTTCATTACTGTTAATTAAGCTTTCAATATTGACAAGAATGACCATGGTTTCGTCCACATCCGCCAAGCCATGTAAATAACGACTATCAAATGCCACACCAAATTCCGGGGGTGGCAACATTTCTTCATCTGACAGGCGGATAACGTCGGAAACGCCGTCCACCACAATGCCAACAATTCGCTCATCGACACTCAGCATAATTACTATGGTGAATTCGTTGTAAGTAGCTTCACCAACGTTGAACTTAATCCGCAGGTCTACCACTGGAACTATATCGCCCCGCAGGTTCATGACCCCTTTTATGAAGTCAGGGGCATTGGCGATTTTTGTTACCTGCTCGTAACCGCGAATTTCTTTAACCGTTGTGATATCGAGGGCGTAGTGCTCGTCGCCCAGGACAAAACTCAGAAACTCACGGTCGTCACCTGCCATATCGGTTTGTTGTACGGCGGCTTCGCTCATACATTCAGCTCCTCTTCCGCGCTTGCTAACGTTAGTTAAAAATCACTCATTCACACTTCAGCCCAAGCCATGAGTGGTCGTAGCGCTGGATCTTGGGGATCATAGCCAGTGCGAACTGATGATTAAGCTCGCGGGACCACTGGGCTCATTTTTTTACTGATTAGGTACTGACACGACGTTGTTTAATTTTTGTGCCTCAATAGTATTTAGTCGAGGAATCAAAAAAATGCGACTTTCAAAGTGACCCTTAATGGTAAGTTTATTTATACCTACTTCGCCGGATTCATCACAAACAGCTGACTCGCTTGATTTTTATGGTTTATTTTTGTTGTCGCGATAACAATAAAATTTGCCGCAATATCTGTGTTCGGGCAGTTGCACATACGTTATGAATGCCAGGGGAACCTTGTCTAGCAGATACAAGACAACTGATTTCCGTTAAAAAATAGGTATAAAAAGATGCTTAGTACATGCCGTTATCGGCTCATGAGCTTGCCTAAAACTGCAATCAACTTATTGGGGTCAAAGGGCTTAACCATCCAACCTGTCGCACCGGCTGCCCGCCCCTGCTGCTTCATGTCATCACTAGACTCGGTAGTCAGCATCACGATGGGAGTGCGCTGGTAGGTTTGCTTAGTCCGCAACGCGCGAATAAGACTTAAGCCGTCCATGCGTGGCATATTTTGATCGGTTAACACAAAGTCGAAGGCTTTGTTTGAGCACACCTCGAGGGCATGCTGTCCATCTTCGGCCAATGTCACGTCGAAATCTGCCGAACGTAATGTCATCTCTACCATTTGCCGAATAGAGACTGAGTCGTCTACCACTAAAACCCGTGCTTTCATTGTGTGATCTCCACTTTGAATATTGCCCGCACTTCACACTGATAATGCATTGATACAAAGTATGATCTGAATGTGTAATTCCGAAATTATACTTTTGACCATTTGGCGACATTAGGACTTAACACGACATTTGCGACAACGACTTTTGGATCTTCATAAAAAATTGTTTTGATTAGAAAAAAATCACTTAACTGTTGCTTTTGAGCTCGCAGCAGGCAAGCAGGGATGCCTGCCTATACAAAGTTATACAAAGGCATAACATTAAGGCCTTCTCAATCAGCAAGGGAAGTAAACATCAACTGGTAGCTCCTACCTTGAAATGCGGCCCTAAAACTGCTGATTATTTGTTCTTCGTCAAATACCGGCAACTCATCGCACCTTATGATGAAAAATAGTACAGGTGACCTTATTTGGTTATTTGTACCCTACCTCCCCTTTCAGGGAGACGCTTCTTACAAATCCATCAGGAGGACTTATGTCCGTTACACCTCGCACTGTCACCTCACCTAAAAAATTCTATATCGGTAAAGGCCTTCTTGGTCAGCTCAGTGAATATGTGAGCGACTTCGGTGATAATGCTTTCATTATCAGTGATGAATTCATTCTTAATCGCGTAAAAGAAGAAGCCGTTCCCGGCCTGAATGAAAACAGCATTAAATCTCACGTCGAAAAATTTAATTACGAATGTACCAAGCAGGAAGTACAACGCCTGGCGGCGCTTTCTGAGGAAAATCATGCCAACGTAATCGTGGGAATAGGTGGCGGGAAAACGCTGGATTCCGCCAAGGCCACTGCTTATCACCTTAAATTACCCGTCGTGCTTTATCCCACTATTGCCTCTACTGATGCCCCTTGTACTGCTCTGGCAGTACTGTACAAAGAAGATGGCGAATTCGACGAATATTTGTTCCTGCCACAGAACCCAGATGCGGTTATCGCGGATATGAATATTCTAAGTGCCGCCCCGGCTCGATTCTTCTCTGCCGGTGTGGGTGATGCCCTTGCCACTTACTTCGAAGCCCGCACCTGTTATGCCTCAGACGGGGTGAACCTGGTTCTGAAAAAGCCATCCCGCACTGGTCTTGGTCTGGCTGAACTTTGTTATACCATGCTGCGCGAAAACATTGATGCAGCAATGGGTGCCATCGACAATAAGATTGTGACACCAGCACTCCAGCAGATTGTCGAAGCGACCATTTATCTTAGCGGTGTGGGGGCTGAAGCGGGTGGTTTGGCAGCAGCGCACGCGGTGAATAACGGTATGTCTGCAGTACCTGATTTACACAAAGTTCAACACGGCGAGAAAGTGGTGTTTGGTTTGTTAACGCAACTGGTGCTTGAAAACGCGCCCAAAGCGGAAATTGATGAAGTGGTCCGCATCATTAAAACCGCACGTCTACCGCTGACACTGGCCGACATGGGGCTGAAAAACTTCGTTGAGGAAGAATGGCGCACAGTGGCTAAAATTGCCTGTGCCGAAGGCGATACTATGGGCAACATGACCATGGAAGTCTCTGAAGACGATGTTTATCAAGCAATGATTGCCGCGAATGCCATGGCTGAAAGATACAAAGCGCAAGCATAAGCTTTCCACTTTTACTGAGATTACAGCCGCCCAACGTTGCACAACGATGGGCGTCTTTACACTATGACCCCGATTCAACAGAAGCACAGTAAGCTGCAAATAGCGCTGCCACATCATCTAGGGCAGAAGCCAATCCGTGATCACTATTCACAAGATGCAGCGCGGCAAGTTTACTGCGGGCGAAGCTCACACTATTGTCGAACGGGATCACCTCATCATTCCAGCCATGCACAATGCTGGTATTACCGCTGAAAAGATAACTCTGCCGACTGTAACCAGGCATGAACAATGCCGGTGCCATCAAGAATAAGCCTCTTGGCTGCAGTTTCTCTGCCGCCACCAGCGACACATAGCCCCCCATACTTGAACCCACCAATAGATCCGGTGCCGCACTGTTCTCACAGTGACTCAATAGCTGTTCTACCCGTTGGTCAGGATCAAGAGTATCGGTGTAATCCAGGCTTTCAACCGTGTGCCCCGCACTTTCAGCTTCGGCGGCCAGCCTACGAATTTTACTGCCCCAAGGACCGCTTTCCTTACCGTGTGAAAAAATAATGTGCATGGTGAGTACTCCTTACGTATGTGACTTCCAATTAATTATGATGTACCACTGATAAGCTCCAGATCCCGCTGCAGCGAACGGGTTAGCCACTCTGTCATCGAGCGCAATCTTTTGGTCTGGAGCTTCACTGGCGCATACAGCAGATGCACAGGTAACGGACGAGGCTCATAGTCTTCCAACAAGATACAAAGCTCACCACGCTTAACTGCATCTATGACTTGATAGTGCAAAAAACGACAAAGCCCGACACCGTTAATACAAGCATTCAAAGCGACGTCTACCTGGTTGGTTGAAAGTCGGCTCTGCAATGGCATTTTAACCACTTCCCCATTGGTCTCAAAAGACCATTCGTCGCTGTGATCCAGTGCGCTTAGTTGAATAGAAGGCTGGTTGCGGATGTCCTCAAGGGAGCGAATCATCACTCTGGACGCTAAAAAGTCGGGACTAGCGCATAATACGTGTCGCATTTTACCTAACTGCCGGGCCACTAAGTCGTGATTACCTATGCGACCAATGCGCACCGCAATATCAATCCCCTCAGACAACATATCCACCGTGCGATCGACAAAAATCAGATCCACCGTCATTTTCGGATACTTCCCCAGATAGGCATTTATTTTGGGTGCCACATGGCGCTTGCCAAACGTGACCGGTGCGGTAACAGAAACACGTCCAAGGGGCTCAGCCTGTCGCTCTGACAGCATGGATTCAGCATCTTCAATTTCGCTGAGAATGGTGCGGCACCGTTGGTAATATTCACGCCCCTCGTCTGTAATCACAATTTTGCGGGTATTTCGATTGAACAAACGTACCCCAAGGTTCTCTTCAAGCCCGGCTAAACTCCGCACTACAGAAGTCAGCGACATGCTGAGCACTTTCGCCGCCCCGGTGAGACTATTGGCATCAGCAATTTCAACAAACACCCGCATGGCTTTTAGTTTGTCCAACGTGCAATTCCTCTTGTCGAATTTCCAATTAGTGCGAAAAACGGTTTACAGAAATCAACTATTGCATATTTTTTGCGAAAAGCGGACCGATTAATCTGTTTGAAACTTGTTAAAAAGACACCCGCCTGGGGGAGAAAATGATGAAACTCTACGATTTAGAATTATCTGGTAACTGCTTTAAAGTAAGACTGTTCGCCGCGCTGGCTAACATCGATCTCGACATTATTCCCGTTGATTTTCTCGGCGGCGAACACAAATCTGAAAAAATGCTGGCGCTGAATCCCTTCGGCGAACTGCCGGTGTTCGAGCATAACGATGTGGTATTACGTGACGCGCAGGCAATTCTTGTTTACCTGGCACGCTTCCATGAGCTGGAAAGCTGGCTGCCTTCTAACGCAGCAGAAATGGCAGACGTACAGCAATGGTTGTCTACCGCATCGAATGAAGTTCAGCATGGCCCTAATGCATCACGCTTAGTGGATAAATTTGGCTACGAACTTCACAAACCTACCACTATTGCGAATTCTGAAAGGATCCTGGCACTGCTGGAAGACCACCTGCAGCACAACGACTGGCTGGCACTGGCTCGCCCAACCATCGCCGATTGTGCGGTTATGCCTTATGTCGCACTGGCACCAGAAGGTGGCGTTTCACTTGCCGACTACCCTGCGATTAATAAATGGATAGCACGCATCAAGGCGCTTCCTGGTTTTAATGGTATGCCGGGAATTGCGAAATAAGCGCTCTATACGAACCCGTTGCGATGGGCTTTGAGTTAAGCCTGCAGCGTTTTACGGAGGCCACCTGGTCTCCGTTTTTTTGCCGTTTATTGCACTTCTGGCAAAGTTGTTATGAATACCGATTTGCAAACGAGGATTACGCTGCTTTTCATAACCCAGCGTAGAAAACTCCCGCTCCATCAGTTCGCCACCACACACCGAGCCTGCGCCATAAGCGGGGTAAACGACTACGTGATCAGGAAGATGCATCAGTTTATTTAAGCTTTGAAAGAGTACAGATGAAATATAAGCTTTGTCTCCGGAGTAACCTCCGGACAGACCTGCATTGCTGACAAACAGAGTTCCACCGGTGAATATCACTTCAGTCTTATCGCAAATGCGGGTATTGGCAACCTGATAACACACGCTGTCTTTGGTATGGCCTGGTGTTTCAAGTACAGTCACTTTCAGTTTACCAGCGTAAAGTACATCACCATCCTCGACGGCTGTTGTGTAGTTATTGATGCAATCTCTGCGAACGCCGTGATAAACAGGAATATTAAGAAGATCGGCGAGCGCTTGGCCGCCAGAGACAAAATCAAGGCTTCTGTGCGTTTCCAACACAAAGCAGATCTTCACACCGAGGCCTTCAGCAGCATTCAGGTATGTGCCGATATCCAAATGAGGGTCGACAACAATTGCCTTTGTTCCTTCAGAAATAAGGTATGAAAGCTGAGCGAAACCTTCCGCCTTGAAAGCTCTGACTTGCATGGGATACTGCCTAAAAATATAACGTCTCGTTTATATTATTTTAGGCAGCATTTAGATCATGACGGTTAGCACCGTGGACAGGCGCTAACCGAACAAGATTTTACTTCTCCAACACGGTAAACGAGATATTGCTTGGCATGTCTTCCGTGCGATACACGCGGTGGAAGGCTTTCACAAAATCACTGTCATCGGCTTCAAAGATATTTTCTACGTACTTCTGCGGGTTCATGTCCATGAACGGGAACATGCTGCTTTGTACCTGAATTTGCAGTTTGTGGCCCCGTTTGAAGTCGTGCAGTACATCGTACAGCTGGAACTTCACTTCAGTAGGCGTGTTTGGCGTAAATGCCTCAGGCTCACTGAAGCTGTTACGAAAACGGCCACGGATAATGCCCCAACGTACCAGCTCATGGCGGTTGTCGGTTTCGCGGTCGACCTTATTGGTGTTTTCATCCACTCCCGGGAACACATCAACAATTTTCACCACGAAGTCTGCCGCAGATTCAGTGGTAGATACCCACAGCGATACATCTACTGGACCGGCAATGGTCATGTCCGATTCCATAGGCTCAGAATTATAAATCAGTACGTCAGGACGGCGTGCAGCAAAGCGCTGATCTTCCGCCATGTACGGGCGATCCCAACCGCGGCTGATACTTGCAGAATGTGGAACCGGTTTATTCGGGTCGCTGAGGTATTCGTCAAAGCCTTGTTTGTCGGCAGACGGCTTATCAGAAATTGATTCATCTGCCGTTAGGTACCAGGTTTTCTCGCTCACCTGCTTTGGCGGCCAGGTTTCAAAGGTACGCCAGCGGTTTGCACCGGTTTCGAACATGGTGGTTTGCGGCTTGTAGGCCACTTTGCTGTCGTCTTTTAAATGTTGATTAAAGAATGGCAGCAAGATGTTGTCCTGGAAGTAGATGCTGGTTTCAAAACCGAACTGTGCCAGTCCCAGGTTTTCGCCTTTGTCGCGGATCCACTGACCGTGATACCAGGGGCCCATCACCAGTTGTACATTGTCTTTCTTGTTGTTGTCAGACATGGTTTTGTAAGTCGCCAGAGGACCATACAGGTCTTCGGTGTCGTACCAGCCACCCACAACCAGCACGGCAGGTTTCACATCATCAAGATGCTGCAGTACATCACGGGCTTTCCAGTAATCGTCGTAGTTCGGGTGCTGAGTGAGCTCATCCCAGAACGGACGTTCATGGTGGAAGTATTTCTCATTCACATTCTTCAGAGAACCTAGCTCATGATAAAACTGGTAGCCATCTTGTGTAGGCAAGTCGCGGCGATCTTCAGACCAGGGAAATACGCCGTCACGAGGCTTATCGAATGAATCAAAGAAGATAAACGCCATAGGCGTTGAGAACGCACCGTTACGGTGGAAATCATCGAAGAACCAGTCAGCAAT
Source organism: Alteromonas confluentis (assembly GCF_001757105.1). Taxonomy (GTDB): domain Bacteria; phylum Pseudomonadota; class Gammaproteobacteria; order Enterobacterales; family Alteromonadaceae; genus Alteromonas; species Alteromonas confluentis. The sequence continues at coordinate 5,582 of NZ_MDHN01000037.1, read as the reverse complement.
GGGGGCTTGTGGAGAAATCGCTTTCAGTGCTTTGTGACTGTTAATCGCGGAAACTGAGGTGTAATAACCCGGATACGAAATACCCCACTGGCCTACTTTGCCGTTGTTGTTAGGAATATTCTTTACCAGCCAGTCGATGGTGTCGTAGGCATCTGTCGCATCATCCACGGCTTTCTTGCCGCGCTTGTAAGCATCCTGGGGACGCATGTTCACGAACTCGCCCTCGGACATTTGCTTACCGCGCACGTCCTGAAATACAAAGATAAAACCTTCCTGCTCAAACTTCTCACTGGGGCCTAAGCGGGTTTTATATTTGTCGGTGCCGTATGGCGCAACACGATAAGGCGTGCGCTGCATCAGCATGGGATATTTCTTCGATTGGTCGTTGGGCACATACACTGAGGTAAACAGAGTTTTACCATCGCGCATGGGAACGTTGTACTCATACTTTGCATAATGTGAGCGAATATATTCCGCCCGTTTGTCTTCCGTCGCCGCAGTGGCACTAAAAGCGGAAAACAGTACCGCCAGCGCCAGCAAAAATGCTGGCAACTTTACCTTTATTGTCATAGTTATCTCCGGGTAATCGTTCAGAGTTGGTTCGCCGCCAATGCACGCATGCGCAGCGTGAACGCAGTCTAGCACTGTTACTGGTGCGTAAAGGGCGGGTTTCTGATGAAAGCGGTAGATGATGCGGTTGTCGGCGAGAGTGTATGGTTTGAGGCGAAGGCGCTCCGTAGATGAAGCGCCTTATGAACACCAATACCAGGTGAAGAGGTTTAGGTGATTTAACTTTCTGGTTTATTCAACATCTCATCATGTGCATCCATCTCCCAAGGCAACTCACCAGGGCTGGTGTCGAGGAAGTGAAGATAATTCTCGAACTGATCCAGAATATCCTTCGCAATACTCTGTTTGTCATATCCGTAAATGTCGTAAGCCTGACCACCCCGACGCAGGAATACTTCTGCGCGGAAATATTTTTCTGATTCATCGTCTTCGTGACGCAGCTCAGCATAGCTGAACCCCGGAACCAGATGCTCGGTCATGCGGATGTCGTAAATAAAGTCCATGTGCTCGTGGCGCTCCACGGTAAAGATAGCCCGGCCCATCTCACTGTCGAATTCCACGTTTGCATCCCACTCTTTGTGTTTAAGCTCAGACTGCATTTCATTCATGGCTTCAATAACGGTCGTTTCAATAAATTCGTGCACCTCCTTGCGGGTCGGGTAATCCACCATGGCCGCCAGGCGCCCTTTGAGGTTTGTAGAGCGCCCACGATTGCGGTTCAGCGTGTTCGCCTGCAGGCTGTTGTTGCGATAACCTTCGATGATAAGCGCGCGCCACAACCCGGCAGCAGCCATTAGCATGATTACGGCAAACGGCAGTGCACTGGTTATCGTCATGGTTTGCAACGCACTCAGCCCGCCTGCCAGCAACAGCACTGCGGCAACCGTGCCTTCCAGAAACGCCCAAAAGATACGCTGCCATACCGGGCTTTCTTCCTTACCTCCTGAAGCCAGGGAATCGATGACTAAAGAACCAGAATCTGAAGACGTCACGAAGAATGTGATAATGAGCAGCACCGTAAGGCCAGACATTATCGACGAACCCGGCAGTAAGTCGTAAAGCTTAAATAGCGCAATGGCTTCGTTATCCTGCACATCGGTGATCAATGTATTCACGCCTTCGTTCATGATGGCGTTCAGCGCGGTATCGCCAAATACGGAGAACCAAAGAAAGGTAAACATGGTAGGCACCAGCATCACCCCGAAGACAAACTGACGGATGGTTCTGCCGCGGCTGATTTTAGCGATGAACATGCCCACAAAAGGTGCCCAGGCGATAGTCCAGCCAAAGATGAACAGGGTCCAGTTACCAATCCAATCGCTTCGGCTATACGCCTGAATGTTAAATGTGCGCTCAACAATGCCGCTTAGATAGCTGCCCGTGTTCTGTAGAAACGCTTCAAGAATATGTACCGTTTCACCGAAGATAAACACCGTGGTCATCAATGCCACAGCGAGGATCATATTCAAAATAGATAAGCGTTTTACGCCCTTGTCCATACCCGCAATTACCGAAACCGTCGCCGCAACGGTGACAATAGCAATGGTGCCCACCTGCACCATGATGTCGATGGGAATATCGTCTGAAAGATAATGCAGGCCCGCGTTTATCTGCGTGACCGACAAGCCAAGCGTGGTGGCAATACCGAACAGTGTGCCCAGAATCGCGAACACGTCGACCGCATGCCCAATTGGGCCGTAAATTTTGTCACCGATAAGCGGATATAGCGCAGAACGAATGGAAAGCGGTAAGCCGTGACGAAAGGCGAAGTAAGCTAGCACCAGGCCCACCAGCCCATAAATCGCCCAGATATGGAAACCCCAATGAAAGAACGCAATCTGCATGGCCTGCCTGGCGGCGTCTACTGTTTCAGCCGCACCTGCGGGCGGTGAGGAATAGTGTAAAACCGGTTCCGCCACACCAAAGTAAAGCAACGCCACACCGTAGCCAGCAGAAAACAACATGGCAAACCATTCGGGAAAACTGTACTGGGGCTCGGCGTGGTCAGGGCCCAACTTAATGTTGCCCCAACTCGATGACGCCACAGCAACAATGAATACCAGAAAAATGGCCACCGACAGCATGTAGAACCAGCCAAAGGTTTTGGTGATCCAGGCGAGCGTGGCATCAAATGCCTCCCCTGCCAGATCGGGGTTACTGATAGTACCAATCACCAACAATAAAATAATGGCTACGGCCGGAAGAAATACAGGAAGGAGAATGGTAGAGCTATTCGCTTTGCCTTTCATGAAAAGTCCTTGTCAGTGACAGATAAGTTGCGTGCTGTTGGTATTGTTTTAACTTTCTGTTTACTACTGGAAGGAGGATGGATTGGTTCAGGTTGTGAATGCTTGCCGATTTATAATGAATATAATAAAAGTCGCCCAAGGTGAAATACTAAACTATGCTTTAGTCAGCCAATTCACTAATGGAGAACATTATGAAAAGTTGGGAAGAACATAAGGAAGATATGAAACGCGAATCACGAAGGGAGTGGATTTTTGCTATGTCTTACTCGCTGTCGTTAGTCGCTATTTGTTTTTTAGTCGCCTAAATTCATTCGGAATGAGAGGAGCCAGGAATTAACTAAAACGCCTAGCCCTATCCACTATTGTTAAATTACTCAGGTTTCGCCAACACCTTCAAAGTGGCTAAAGTCAGTGCTTCGGTGGCGCTACTGATCACCTTTTCAGCATCTGGTGCCCAGAATGGGCTGTGTAACGAAGGCAGTTTTTGGTCTCCGCTTTGAGCGGCTTCCCAGCGATCTTCTGGCACACCGCCCACCCAGAACAAAAAACTCTTAATGGATTTATCTGCCCGGTAGTATCGACCGAAATCCTCACCCGCCATGGTTGGTGGCACTTCGGTAACCATCTCATCCCCCATTTCAGCGCGGAAGAAATCTGTCATTTCCACTGCGAATTCAGGCGGATTGTAGGCTGCTGGGGTGTATTCGTCTTTCACCAGCACTTGCGGCAGCATGTCATCAGGCAAACCAGCGGCAATTCCCTCACCTTTGGCGATACGGGCAATACCATCTAGCAGTTTCTGTCTGGTTTCATCGGAGTAGCTTCTCACCGTTAGTAACAGTGTCGCTTTATCTGAAATGATATTGTGCTTGGAGCCACTGATGAAACTGCCTACAGTAACTACCGCCGAATCCAGAGGATCCAGCTCCCGGCTAACCAGGGTTTGAAGAGAGGTAACAATGCGGCTGCCCAGTACCACAGGATCTTTGGTTGCCTGTGGATACGCACCATGCCCCCCAATACCTTTAATATTAATGTCCACGCTGTCTACGTTGGCGAAGGTGAAGCCCGGCGTATAGCCAATAACGCCTGCCGGAATGGCAGCCGAGTTATGAAAGGCAAACGCGTAGTCAGGTTTGGGGAAGCGTTCATATAAACCATCCGCCAGCATATCGCGAGCGCCCTTACCCCGCTCTTCTGCAGGTTGCAGAATCATTACCACCGTACCGGACCACTGATCTTTGAACTTCACTAATTGCTGGGCGGTACCCATCCAGCCAGACATGTGGGTATCGTGAGCGCAAGCATGCATTACACCGGATTCCACGCCGTCATCGGTGGTTGCTGTAACCGTAGAAGCGAAAGGCAACCCGGTTTGCTCTATCACGGGTAAGCCGTCCATATCAGCGCGAATAAGTACCACCGGGCCAGGACCATTTTCCATCACTGCCACAACACCGGTGCCGCCAACTTTCTCAGTGACCTCAAAGCCAAGCTTGCGCGCTTTGTCGGCCAGTAACTTGGCGGTTTCTACTTCATAACCACTCAGCTCAGGATTCGCATGGAGGTGCTTATACAGCTCCATTAGCTGAGGAAGGTCATCCTGAATTGCAGACTCAACCGCCACCGGCTCAGCCAGTGCCTTGGCACTACTAAAACCTAACACCGCCAGGCACACACCTGTTTTCAAAAATTTGTTCATTTCAGGATCTCCTTGTTTGTAAAAACAATACCCTAGAGGGGGAGAGGATGAAATAGTGATGAGCTGGACGTTAACGTAGTTATTGGCAGGCTGAGCGAATTGCGCTTTAACAGATAAGCAATCAGGAAGGAGCACTACATCGAACCTGACTACTGGGCTCGAATCAGCACAAACATCGAGTAGGGTGAGGCATCACCGCCTCATCCCTCTCACAGAACCGTACGTACGGGCCTCGTATACGGCTCCTGTACAGTTTATCCAGCGTAATTGCTGGGCACATTTCCCGTTCTAACGTCTTCCAGATTCACCAGTCCAAGTTCGTTAAACCAGCTGTTTGGCATCGCGTAGCTTGCCAGTGGGCTTCTTGCGCTGCGCCAACTCGTCATGCTCATGGACGCGAACTTGCCTTTGTAGCCCCGCTGTCGTAGCCAGCGATGCAGGCGGCTCGCCTTTTTCCATAACTTCAGTTGAACACTGCGCAGTCTGCGTCTCAGCCAACTCGCGATTTGCTTGAATGCCCTGCTGGCATTGGCAATCCTGAAGTACTGGCTGAACCCTCTTAGCAGTGGATTCAGTCTGTTGATGACATGTGACAACGGTTTTCCCCCGTTGCGTTTTGTCATCTCCTTTAGCTTCATTTTGAACAATGCCAGTTTCTTCGCTTGGATTCGGGTATATTTCGTCCCGATTTCCACACCAAGGAACCTGACACCCGCATCACTGTGTGTGATGTGGGTTTTCTCTGTGTTCACGGTCAGCTTCAGTTTACCTTCAAGGATTTGGGTCGCTTGTCGTTGCGCATTCTCTGCCGCTGAACGACTGCGACACAAGATAAGAATATCATCAGCGTAGCGCACTATGCGGTGGCCACGTTGCATCATCTCCTTATCAAACGCATCCAGATAGATGTTCGCTATCAAGGGGCTGATTACCCCACCTTGCGGACTCCCTGTGTCTGTCTGCTGCCAATGGCCTTCAACCATCACCCCACTTGTTAAGAACTGGCTGATTAAGCGCAGCACGCTACCATCACGCACCCGCCGTTTAATGCTTTCTATGAT
>NZ_MDHN01000036.1:38183-40387 GCF_001757105.1 Alteromonas confluentis | reverse complement strand
TCCTCGGAAGACAATGAGATCCAGAAGAAGCTTGAGGTATTAGCATTGGCTGACAGGCTTGGAAATGTGGCAGAGGCATCCCGACTTAGTGGCGTCTCCCGCGATACGATTTACCGTCATCGTAAACTGATAAAACAAGGTGGAACCGAATCGTTAAAACGTCAGGAAACGCCGGATCTTCATCACAAAAACCGTACTGACAGAGCTATTGAGGAAGTGGTCATCGAATTCTCCCTGGCTAACCCACACCTGGGTCAATCCAAGGTGTCACGGCTGCTCAAATCTGAAAGAAACGTCGACATACACGCTAGCGGCGTTCGTAATATCTGGCTGAGGGAAAACATGAATACCACTGCGTTACGGCTGGCAAAGCTTGCCGAAGCTCGGCAACATTGATAGTGTGATTACGTCAAAATCGCTTGGTACTTATACCGTCAGTATCCCTTGGTAATCACACTAATTCACTTAAATATATAATTAAGAATTTCAGTAACGACTTCTTGTTTAGACTCAGCCTTCTTTGCCTCAGGTGACAAGCTGTAAATAACGCCACCTAGCAAGAATGTCATAATTAATGCAGCAAAAATACCTGCGAAACCATTCCATAACCACCCTAAAGAACGAAGACACCAATGCGGCTCATTATGCTTTTTCGCAGCACTTTTGAGAGCTTGAGTCGCCTTGTCATACGCATTCTTTTTTTCTTTCTCTAACTCATCAACTTTCTTTTTATGTTCTTTTTGAAGCTCATCCTCAACTTTACTTTCTATTCGTTGATACACTTCTTTTAAGAAAAGTTCTGCTTTTAAGTTGAAACTTTCGAGAAGGTCGGTACTTTGCAGTACGGTGTCGTGGTGAGCTTTTACCTTCTTTTCGATTTCAGGCTCATCTAACTTTTCATTCCTGAGTTTGGAAGCTAAATCGTGTTTTGACTTCTTGTAGAATGCATACGCGATAAGACCAACTGGGTCTGTCTCACTTTCAACAAGACACTCATAAACCCATTTCTTATTATTGTTCAACTTCCAACTCACTGACGTCCCTGATTAAGTGAATATACCGCCTAAGCTTCTATTTTCTCTGCATGAGCCTTCAAGAAAGCATCTCTAAAACGCTCATTAAGTGACTTCTTCGCAGTCTTCTTTTTGACTACGCGAGCTCTGGCATAGTATTCATCGCTTAATGACAGTCCTTCCAAAACTTCAAGAATACTATCCATATGAGCTCTGGAGTGCTTATTTTTTCTGATTCTAGCCATAAAAACTCCTTTATCCTCACCAATTAAGTATAGTTACGAAATAACATTCATATTGGTTTTTTCGAGGCCGCGCATACTACAGTAGTGCAAAAAAAAATCAATAACAAGAATTTATGGCTTAGCCTCTTTTACAAAAAGCTTGTGGAGAAAGCTTTCACTGCAAAAATCTAAACACCCAAATCGACAATGATGAAGCCTGTTGCCCCCCGTAGGATATCTTCTCCTCGCCACAGGAAGATCGCTAAGACCATCTTCAAGCCACTCTCTACGGGTTGCCTTAACCAGACACGAAGACAACGCACAGGCTCTGCTGGTGGCTGTCAAAGGCAAAGCGCAAAATTGCTCTATGATTACTGTTTGCTCAATCCGCAAATTTGCGCTTTCAAATCCGTCCACAAAAGCAAACTTTGTTGAACGACTCTGTCCCGTACTGATGGGATACCCAGTAACCGTACTCCTCCCCCGTCTTTCGGGATTTCCACCCGTCTGACCGGTTGAGGGGTATAGCGTTTGGTGTCGAGTTCGAGGCGTAATTGCTCAAGATTATTATCCAAATTCGAGGCGAACTCGCTCAGGCTCTGCCCATCTGTTCCGGCCGCGCCTTTCGCTTTGAACACCTTTTTGAATCCTTTGTACAGCCGTGCTTTATCCAGCAGCTGACCATACAAACTATAATAAACCCGCAATCTTCTCCCCTTCGGATGTGCGCTGTGTGGGGACCGATACCCTTTCTTCGTGTTGGTGCATTTCACCTTGCTATTAAGCGTGCTAGCACAATGGCAATCTACTTAACGTCAAACAAGACTACTCCCCTGTACGGTTTCTCACCCAGTCAGCAACTTCCGTTATTAACCAAACAAGAAGACCCCGATAGCTAGTCGGCGCATGTACCACTAAAAAAAATATCTGCTCATCACAGACTTTACCTGTACTTCCGCCCTTCGCA
>NZ_MDHN01000036.1:0-38165 GCF_001757105.1 Alteromonas confluentis | reverse complement strand
CTGTAAAGACCCCATCTGACTTAATGCAGATGGTCAGTCCGGTTTTATCCTCCACACCATTACTGGCTTTCTCAGGCCGGACCTTACTCACTACTACGGCTTCATCTGCCACCTCGCACCAACACCTGCCTTGAGTTTCCTCTCGTACAGATGCTTCTGGTTTATCACCAGAGACGGTGTCAGGCTTCCCCAGTTACTGCACCGGCTCCCTGTTAGAAATCCCACCCTCAAACACAATACAGGACTGACTGAGTATCGGGCTTCACGCTATTTTGCACGCTTACCCTCCTGTATTGCCGAATCAGGTTCACTTTCGTTGTGTACTTCTAACTTCCTATGGCTTCCTTCAGACCCTGCCGTTAGCCAGCAACGCCCTTGCCATTCGGATTATCTTCCCCTCAGTCAGGGTGATTCAGGTTTCTTTCAACCTGACGGGTTTGCCAGCTTCGCTGGGCAAACAAAAAGGCGCTGAGTGTTAACCCAACGCCTTTCTTTTGTCAAAAATTTCATTGTGATGTGACATATACTGACTGAAGCGCTGTTCTTGTTCAAACGTTAGATGGGAGTGATTAAGGCTGTAACCACTATCTATGCCCATGGCACTCAGTTCTCTAGCGTTTAGTTTTGGAGATAAAACTAGCGTGTACCCGCTTGCCATTTTCTTGAAAGTTATTAGATGGCTATCAAACAATTTGTCAACATGTGAGCAAAGTAAAAGACCGTTTGCTCCGTCAAGCCTCTCATCACTATTTTCACACTTGCTCCATGCTTTGATGTGTGAAGCAATTAGTAATTCACTAATTCCGCAAAGTGTCACCGCGCAGCATTCTGAATTCCAAAAATTTTTTACATTCGACTTAAATTTTCCCTGACCTAACCTAGACTTAATAAGTTGATGCTTTTCTGTCTCACTTAAATCTGTACTCGTAATATCCAATAGATCATCAGAAGTTGAGTCAACTATATTCCCGCGTAAATATCTTTCGATGACATCAATTACGTCTCTCGTTAACTCTCGTTGACAAGACTCATTTTGCTGACAGAAATGTTTTTGAAAATTGTTTCTTTTTAGTTTGTTTACTCGCTCGGGTAGCGCATCGCTCCACTCATCTTCATCAATACGTATCGGCTCAGAAAGCTTCGAATCATCTTTAAGTCTTAACCTATAAGGGCGATCGGACGTAGTGTCCGTGTATTTTCCTGTTGCCTCAAAACGACCGCATAATTCGAAATGCTCCCAGCCATGAATCTTCTGAAAGATATAAACTTTGTCGCCTAAGTTTACCTTATTAACCTTAATCATATTAGGGAAGCCATAACCCATTTCGACACTATAAACTTCCTTATTCTCTTTTGCGTGATACGCAAAATATGTCGCCATTCTATTTACCTCTTGATAGTTGAAATAAAAAAGGCGCTGAGTGATAAACCCAACGCCTTTCTTTTGGCTTCTATTCTGTCCTCTTTAGTGTCTACATTTTTGTATACTTAACTGCATACATCGCTTGTAAACCCTTGATTTAAAAGGACTAGACGGGAGCAGCTATGATTACATCATTCCACCCATGCCGCCCATTCCGCCCATGCCACCCATATCAGGTGCACCGGCTTCTTCTTTAGGCAGTTCAGCAATCATCGCTTCTGTGGTGATCATCAGAGAGGCGATAGAAGAAGCGAATTGCAGCGCAGAACGGGTCACTTTAGTTGGGTCAAGGATACCCATTTCCAGCATATCGCCGTAAGTGTCGTTACCTGCGTTGTAACCGTAGTTACCTTCGCCGTTCTTGATTTCGTTAACAACAACCGATGCTTCTGCACCAGAGTTGATAGAGATTTGACGCAGAGGCGCTTCCATCGCGCGCAGAGCCAGCTTGATACCGTGAGTCTGGTCTTCGTTTTCGCCAGTCAGGTCAACCAGTTTAGCGGCTGCACGAACCAGAGCAACACCACCACCAGGTACTACGCCTTCTTGTACCGCAGCGCGGGTCGCGTGCAGTGCATCTTCAACGCGATCTTTCTTCTCTTTCATTTCAACTTCAGTAGCAGCACCTACTTTGATTACCGCAACACCGCCAGACAATTTAGCCAGACGCTCCTGCAGCTTCTCTTTGTCGTACTCAGAAGTAGAATCTTCGATTTGACCACGGATTTGTGCGCAACGACCATCGATAGCCGCTTCGTCACCTGCGCCGTCAACAACAGTCGTATTGTCTTTGTTGATAACAACGCGTTTCGCAGTACCTAAGTCTTCCAGCTGAACTTTTTCCAGCTCCAGGCCAATCTCTTCAGAGATAACAGTACCGCCAGTCAGAACAGCGATGTCCTGCAGCATAGCTTTACGACGGTCACCGAAACCAGGTGCTTTAACAGCAGCTACTTTCACGATACCGCGCATGTTGTTAACAACCAGCGTCGCAAGTGCTTCGCCTTCAACATCTTCAGCAATGATCAGCAGAGGCTTGCCTGCTTTCGCCACGCCTTCCAGCGTAGACAGCAGTTCACGGATGTTAGACACTTTTTTGTCAACCAGCAGGATGAACGGGTTGTCTAATTCAACAGTGCCATTTTCCTGGTTGTTGATGAAGTAAGGAGACAGGTAACCACGGTCGAATTGCATACCTTCAACCACGTCCAGCTCGTTTTGCAGAGCCTGACCTTCTTCAACAGTGATAACGCCTTCTTTGCCTACTTTTTCCATTGCTTCAGCAATGATTTGACCCACTTCTGAGTCTGAGTTAGCAGAGATAGTACCTACCTGAGCGATAGACTTGCTGTCAGCACAATCAGTAGACAGTGCTTTTAATTCTTCAACAGCTGCAGCAACGGCTTTATCGATACCACGCTTCAGATCCATCGGGTTCATGCCCGCAGCAACAGATTTCAGACCTTCAGTTACGATAGCCTGCGCCAGAACAGTTGCAGTAGTAGTACCGTCACCGGCTTCGTCGTTTGCTTTAGACGCGACTTCCTTAACCATCTGCGCGCCCATGTTTTCGAACTTGTCTTCCAGCTCGATTTCTTTGGCTACAGATACACCATCTTTAGTGATGGTAGGGGCACCGAATGACTTATCCAGTACTACGTTACGGCCTTTAGGACCTAATGTTACTTTTACTGCGTTTGCAAGGATGTTAACGCCTTTCAGCATCTTCGTGCGGGCGTCATCACCAAAACGTACTTCTTTAGCTGCCATGTTTAAATTCCTCTAAATACGGTTAAAACGTTAAACGTCTATTACTCAACGATTGCCAGAATGTCGCTTTCGCTAACGATAAGCACTTCTTCACCTTCCAGCTTCTCGGTTTTTACACCGTAACCGTCGTTGAAAATAACGGTGTCGCCAACTTTTACGTCAAGAGCTTTAACTTCACCGCTCTCAAGGATACGGCCGTTACCCACAGCGATAACTTTCGCACGGGTAGATTTTTCTGCAGCAGAACCGGTAAGCACGATGCCGCCGGCAGATTTGGTTTCTTGCTCAGCGCGCTTAAGGATTACGCGGTCGTGTAAAGGACGAATTGCCATTTTCAAGTCTCCTGAAAATTCCAACTATCTAAATGTTAGTTATTAGGACGCACGGTCTTATGTACGCCATTTACTTAAGAAAGAAGCCGGTAAACCCAGCCTCAATTCGTGTTCTGCGTGGATAAATGGGGTAGTCACCTTACAAGTTCAAGGGGATTAAGTGAAAAAAATGCAAAATTTTTTCAATTTCTTGAGGTCAAGAACTAACTGATTGATTATGAATGCGCAGTTGCCGCACACCACATTGGCGTGCGGGGGGGGGGTTGTATTGCTACTTATTGAGGCGGGGATTAGTGTCGCTGTCAGACTTGTCGGTGTACTGCCCTTCAAATACGTCACCATTTTCCTGACGAGGGCCACCGTGGAACTGCTGACCAAACGGGTCGGCGTCCCCAGCGAAGGGTCCTTGCTGATTAAAACCGGAAGACGTCACAACGCGCATCTTCATATGTTTCTTCACCGATGCACCGATAAGGTGGCGGGTGACAGGCAGCACCAACAGAATACCCAATATATCGGTGATGAAACCCGGCGTGACCATAAGCACTCCGGCCACGGCCAGCATGATACCGTCGACCATTTCTTGTCCGGGCATTTCGCCCTGCTGCATTTTCATCTGCGCTTTTTGCAGCGTATGCAAGCCTTCTCGTTTTACAAAATAAGCGCCGATAAAGGCAGTAATGAGTACGATCGCAATCGTGTTCCATCCGCCGATAATGCCACCCACTTTCACTAGCAGGGCTATTTCAATGATGGGCATTATGGCAAACAGCAAAAATAATATTCGCAAGAGTTAACCTCGTTGGCTTAAGTTCATAAAGCCAGTGCGTCGCTTGTTGTTAAGCCGAACACTGACATGCGTGAATAAGTAAAATGGGGGTTTACCCCTTAAATACAAGTTTGTATTGATATGAGTACGACAGAATTCGCGACAGAGGGTTCGTGATTTTATTAAAAATCTGAAAGAATACGAAACCGACTGCGGTCAGATATAAGGTTACTGTTACCCTTACCTGAATGCGTTTTTGAAGGATATGCTGAATATGAAGTCTGTATCGTCACTGCTGTTAACCTGTTTGCTCACCTTGTTTTGCTTTCAGGCAACTGCCCAAATCCCCCAGTTCAACCAGGGCGGAAACTTTATACAGCAGGAGGAGCCAGAGTTCCTTGCGGTAGAGGATGCTTTCGTATTCAGTTATGAGCAGCAGGGCGATGAGCTCGTCATTCATTTCGATATAGCCCCCGACTACTACCTTTATAAGTACCAGTTCAAACTGGTAGGCAAAGATGTCACCTTGGGTGAACCCGCGTTCCCACCTGGTAAAGAAAAAGAAGACGAATTTTTCGGTAAAACCGAAGTATATTATGTGGACGTTTCTTTTACTGTTCCTGTAGAACAGGCCATCCAGGATGGCGTGGTGAAGGTGCGTTATCAAGGCTGCGCCGATGCTGGGCTTTGCTATCCGCCTACCGTGAAAGTGATTTATCTGAATGCTGTCGGTGATGCTGCAGCATCTTCAGATACTGGCACGCCTGACACCGCTTCCGATGAAGTTGCCTCTGAGCAATTTGGTTTGGCTGAGCGTCTGGCCGATAAAGAAAATCTCGCGGTAACCCTGCTGCTGTTCCTGGCACTCGGTATCGGCCTGGCATTTACGCCCTGCGTTTTCCCCATGTATCCCATTCTGTCTGGCATTGTACTTGGACAGGGTATAGGCATGAGCTTAAGCCGTGCTTTCACGCTCAGCTTTATTTATGTGCAGGGTATGGCGATTACCTACTCCATTCTGGGCCTGGTGGTTGCATCGGCTGGCGTGCAGTTTCAGGCAGCGCTTCAGCATCCGGCCATACTAGGGGTGTTTATTGTTCTGTTTATTGCCCTGGCCATGGCCATGTTCGGCATGTATGAAATTCAATTGCCTTCGTCCTGGCAGAGCAAACTGAACGATGTCAGTAACAACCAAAAACGGGGCAACTTCGTTGGTGTGTTTGTTATGGGTGTGTTGTCTGGCCTGGTCGCGTCTCCGTGCACCACCGCGCCACTCACTGGCATTCTGCTATTTATTGCTCAGACCGGCGACATGACCTTGGGCTTTATTTCACTTTATGTGCTGAGTTTAGGCATGGGTATTCCACTCATTCTGTTTGGTATGACAGGCGGCAAACTGCTGCCTAAAGCGGGCAACTGGATGAATGTGGTAAAAGTGAGTTTTGGTTTCATGATGCTGGCCGTCGCCCTCATCTTTGTTGAACGCCTGTGGAGCAACGACTACATCAATTTGCTCTGGGCTGCTGTAGGTTTAGCCACATTCTCCTATTACAGCGTGATGAACCAGAACACTGCCCCTTCATTTATGAAAGGTGTGCGAACACTGCTAATTACATTGGGCCTGTTTGGTAGTGCCATGGTGTGCTATGTCACATTATTCGGCTCTCCGGCGGTTACTTACAGCGGTCAGACGCAGTCTTCCGCAGACAGCCACCCGGAATTTATGGTGGTCAAAAACATCGGTGATTTTGAAGCGAAGCTGGCCGCCGCCAATGCCGATGGCAAAACAGTCATGGTCGATTTATACGCCGACTGGTGTGTTGCCTGTAAAGAGTTTGAGAAGTATACCTTCCCCGATCCTGCCGTTATCGATGCGCTTTCTAACACGGTATGGATGCAGATTGATTTAACCGATAATACCCCGACAAACCTGGCCTTCCAGAAGGAATTCGATGTGCTGGGCCTACCCACGATTTTGTTTTTCGATACTCAGGGAGAAGAGTTGAAAAAGGCGAGAGTAACAGGTTTTATGAAAGCCGATGCCTTTGCTAATCATGTGAACGCTGCGCTGAAAAACTAAATGAAGCCCGTCCGGAAGAGTCAAACGCAGACTCTTCCGGCAATATTGGGTTTTATAAATGAAGCAAAATCCCCGCCAGAAAACTTGCGCCTATTTCCCCTGATTAGACCAGTATTTTGCTGCGAAAACTCTCCTATCATCTATAATCGTCGCCAATTTGGTGGATTTTAACTGAACCCAGTTTAAATTTCGTGCAAGCAGACTTATTTTCTGTTGAAATGCGTTGCAAGCAGTCACTTATAAGCAAGATAGCAGCAGTTTTATGGAAATTTTGTTACTTAATGGCCCCAACCTGAATATGTTGGGCAAGCGTGAACCGGAAACCTACGGTTACCAGACGCTACAGGACATTGTCGATAATCTGGCCGAAAAAGCCAGTGCGGCAGGCGCCACGCTGCACCATTTTCAGTCTAATGCTGAATTTGAACTGATCAACCGCATCCATGACGCCATGGGTAATATCGACGCGATTATTATTAATCCGGCGGCGTTCACCCATACCAGCGTTGCATTACGGGATGCACTGCTAAGTGTAAACATTCCCTTCATCGAAGTGCACCTGTCAAATGTGCATGCAAGGGAACCTTTTCGCCACCATTCATATCTATCTGACGTTGCTGCCGGTGTCATCCTTGGCTTAGGAGCCATAGGTTATGAGCTCGCATTGACGGCTGCTCTGAACTTACAAAACTAAATTAGAACGAGAAATGACAATGGATATCAGAAAAATTAAAAAACTAATCGAACTGGTTGAAGAATCCGGTATTGCCGAACTGGAAATCACCGAGGGCGAAGAGTCTGTTCGAATCCACCGCGGTCCTACTGGTGTTGCCGCACCAATGACTTACAACTATGCAGCGCCTGCACCTGCTGCTCCGGCTCCTGCCGCCGCGCCAGCTGCTGAAGCAGCACCTGCTGTTGAAGCGGGCCCTACTGGCCATCAGGTTAAGTCACCAATGGTTGGTACGTTCTACCGTGCATCTTCTCCAACTGCAAAAGCGTTCGCGGAAGTAGGCCAGTCAGTAAACGTTGGCGACACCCTGTGTATCATCGAAGCAATGAAAATGATGAACCAGATCGAAGCTGACAAAGCCGGTGTCATCAAAGCTATTCTGGTAGATAACCAAGAGCCTGTAGAGTTCGATCAGCCACTGTTCATCATCGAATAATCGGGCGGTATCTATGTTAGATAAAGTACTTATTGCTAACCGCGGCGAAATTGCCCTGCGGATTTTGCGTGCCTGTAAAGAGCTAGGCATCAAAACCGTGGCGGTACATTCCACTGCGGACAGAAACTTAAAACACGTACTGCTGGCAGATGAATCAATCTGTATTGGTGGTGCGTCTGCAACTGAAAGTTATCTCAACATTCCGCGCATCATTGCAGCGGCCGAGGTAACCAATTCAATCGCAATCCACCCTGGTTACGGTTTCCTGGCGGAAAACGCAGCGTTTGCTGAAGCGGTCGAGAAAAGCGGTTTTATCTTTGTTGGTCCAAAAGCAGACACCATCAACCTGATGGGCGATAAAGTTTCTGCTATCAACGCCATGAAAAAAGCCGGTGTACCTTGTGTACCAGGTTCCGATGGCCCACTGACTGACGACGAAGAACGCAACAAAGCCATCGCAAAACGTATTGGTTATCCAATTATCGTTAAAGCCGCCGGTGGTGGTGGTGGTCGCGGTATGCGTGTTGTGCGTAGCGAAAGCGAACTGATCCAATCTATCGCAACCACACAGGCAGAAGCCGGTGCCGCGTTCGGTAACCCGGTTGTTTACATGGAAAAATTCCTTGAAAACCCACGTCACGTTGAAATTCAGGTACTGTCTGACGGTCAGGGTAACGCGATTCACTTAGGTGAGCGTGACTGTTCAATGCAACGTCGCCACCAGAAAGTGGTTGAGGAAGCGCCAGCGCCAGGTATCTCCGAGCAGATGCGTAACAAGATTGGCGAGCGCTGCTGTAAAGCTTGTGTTGAAATCGGTTATCGCGGCGCGGGTACTTTCGAGTTCCTGTACGAAAACGGCGAGTTCTACTTCATTGAAATGAACACCCGTATTCAGGTTGAGCACCCGGTTTCAGAAATGATCACCGGCGTAGACTTAATCAAAGAGCAGCTGCGTATTGCTGGCGGTCAACCGCTGTCTGTCGACCAGTCTCAGGTACAGGTTCGCGGTCACGCTATCGAGTGTCGTATCAACGCTGAAGATCCGGAAACCTTTATTCCAAGCCCGGGCACAATTAGCACTTTCCACTCGCCGGGTGGTTTGGGCGTACGCTGGGAATCGCATATCTACAGCGGCTACACAGTACCACCGTACTATGATTCGATGATTGGTAAACTGATCACTTACGGTGAAAGCCGTGACGAAGCCATCGCCCGTATGCGCCACGCGCTGGACGAGCTGGTTATCGAGGGGATCAAAACCAACATTCCTCTGCAGCGTCGTATTATGGCTGACGAGAACTTCTGTGCCGGTGGAACGAACATCCACTACCTCGAGAAGAAGCTCGGCATGGCATAAGCCTGCTGTCATTTTAAAAACACCCGCTTCTGCGGGTGTTTTTGTTTGCGCTTAAGAATTAGCGTTATCAACATTATGCACAGAATTATTGCTGACGATGATATTCAGCTGATTTAATATAGCCCCTAAAATAATCATAACAATGAATAGGCCTGCTTTTGGAAACGCTTATTACCCCTTTGTCTGAACTGATAAAAATTGCCGTTGCTCCGGTATTCTTACTCGCCGGTATCGCCGGTTTTCTCAATGTGATGTCTGGACGTTTAGGTCGGATTTCCGACCGGGTACGGGTTGCAGAGCGAAATATTCAAACCTTCGCCGACGCAGAGCGAATACAACGCAACAAACGCGAAATTCTGGTGCTATGGCGACGTATCAAAGTAATAAACTGGGCTATCGGTTTATGTGTCTCTTCGGGCCTGTTGGTTTGTACCGTTATCATGTCTTTGTTCGCAGGAGAATTATGGCGTTTGAATCTGAACGTTATGGTGATCACGCTATTTATGTTAGCGATGGCATTTCTGGTTAGTGCTCTATTGGTGTTTCTGATTGAGATCCGGCTCGCCACCAAGACCATCGACATATTCCGCTCGGTGCGCTCGCTAGACTAAGATCGCTGCAAGTTCCCACTAAAAACACCCGCTTTAGCGGGTGTTTTTGGCTAAAGAGACACTTAACTCCACACCCGCCCCGAAGATCGGTTCAGCTACCGAAACCCAGTTGTATCTTGTTCACTACTTTCACAGTATAAATTTGCGAACAGGAGATATTACATGCGAAGAATTTTTCTTTTAAGTCTGATGTTACTCACAGGCGGTTGTTCCAGTCAGGATTGGCGCAGCGCATCCCGCGAGCCTGCGGGTATTGCCTTTGCCCCTGCCGAGTTCAATGATGCGGTGATTGAAGTTTACGCGGCAGATGCATACAGCTGGCGCGGGTGGTTTGCGGTACATACCTGGATAGCCGTAAAAGGTGAAGGTGCACCTGAATATACCGTGTATGAAGTGGTTGGCTGGCGGGTGCGAAGTGGCTCACCGGCATTACGTTCGTTTACCACAGAAAACCCCGATCGCTACTGGTATGGCGCGAAGCCAGAGAAGGTGTTATCGGTTACGGGTGAAAAGGCGGCAAAATTGCTGCCAGACGTGGAAGCGGCTATTGCCCGTTATCCATACGCCAACGAATACACACTGTTTCCTGGCCCCAACAGCAATACTTTTCCTGCCTGGGTAGGTTTACAAGTACCTGAACTGGAGCTGGATATGCCGTTCAGTGCTATTGGCTCAGGCTACGCCGATTGAGCCACCTTTTACTCTGATAGCGGTTATTGTGATCATTCGTAAAAAGCGATTTCAACAATCACTTTTTCTACATTTTCAGACCAAGTGGTCAGGTATATTATTAACACATTCAAGAAGTAGCCAAGCTACTTTGCATCTCTCCCGATGACCTTGAATCTTTCAAAGCTGCACTCTGTGGCTTGTGTGTTTCCTACATTGGAGTCCTCCTCCATTACGTTCCTTTCAGGCCAGCCGGACGCTGGCCTCTTTTTTATCTTTTGAATTTCACGTTTTTGCATCGATGATGCTTACTTCAATGTGCTTTTCCAAAAACAGTCGGTTGTCAGAAAGAAAAAAGCCCGCCGGAGGGGGCGGGCAAAGCAAGAACGCGTAAGCACTTTCAACAGTGCGTACTTTTTACGGTAGAAGAATAAGAGGCAGTTCAACTTCTAACATTAAGGTTTTTTTAGTCAACCTGCTGCGACATCACTAACAGTTCTGCTGCAGCTCTGGCATCCGAAAGCGCGCGGTGATGTTGCTCCATTTTCACTTCGAAATGTTTGGTAAGGTTTGCCAACGAATAAGACGGTAA
This sequence comes from Alteromonas confluentis, assembly GCF_001757105.1. Classification (GTDB taxonomy): domain Bacteria; phylum Pseudomonadota; class Gammaproteobacteria; order Enterobacterales; family Alteromonadaceae; genus Alteromonas; species Alteromonas confluentis. Next base: position 27,393 of record NZ_MDHN01000036.1, on the reverse strand, counting down.
CCCAGGGAAGGCCTTTCGCGACTCTCTCACTGTACACAGTTTCGGTCGTCGGAACGGGCGCTCAAGGCGAGCAAATTCCTGCTTGATAAAGCCGTAATCAAAATTCACGTTATGGGCTACAAACACGCAATCCTGAGTGAATTCGTCGATGGCATCGGCAATCTCGGCAAATACAGGCGCATCCACCACCATGTCATTACTGATGCCGGTGAGCCGGGTGATATTGGAGGGAATGTGACGCTGCGGATTAATCAGGCTTTGCCATTCGTCCACCACTTCACCATTCACTATTTTCACAATACCAACTTCGGTTATACGATGATACTGACTGTGTCCACCGGTGGTTTCAATATCCACCACCGCGTAAGGTTGCTGCGGATCGCGATACCAGCTGACCTGCGTGATCTGCACTTCAAAACCAGCCTGCTGCAGTTTTTGGATACTCACCAGCTGATTGCGCCGCAGTTGATCACCAGGCGCTTTAATCTCTTCGAACCGCAATAAGCCGTTTTCCAGCACCATAATGTCGGGGAAGCCATCGCGTAAGCTGTTAAAGTCTTCGGCCATCATTTTAATCACCTGAAGCACTTGCTCAATAGGTGCATGGGCGAGCAACCCTTTGATGGGATCGAGTACCTTCGTGCCCCATAAGAACAAGCTATTGGCTTTGCCATAATGGGCTGCCGCCATGGCTGCAATATGTTTCATCAGGGCCGCAGCATTGTCTACTTTGGCTAGCAGCGCGTCGATGTCAGTGTGAAACGTGGTATAAAAGTTGTTGTTCTTCAGGCTCTGTGGACGACGATCGAACTCGGTAACCGGCGCGTCCTTTTCAAACAAAATGGGCCAGAAGGTGAGCGCAAATAAGCTCCGCCACAGCCGGTTTTCCGTGCGCCACGCCTCAATATTGTGGCGTTTGTACCAAGCAATCACACCTTGTTCTACGGCCTGGTTTTGGCTTTCATCCAATTGCAGCGTGCGGGAAGCGTTGCGTAGCATGTCGGTAACCACGCTGGTGCGCTTTTTATGGTATTTACGCTGATAGAAATCTTCTGCAAAGGCGAGCAGGGTATCGGAGGCAGGAGAGTCGATGATGGCTTCCAACTGTGCCTTAACCTCGTCTTTTCGGCCCTCTTTATAGGCTTCCCGTAGCCACTTTTCCTTTGCAGCATCCCCCGGCGCTTTTTCGAGAAATTGCAGCGCAGCATGGCGGTCAATGCTCAATAGCTTTGACCCCAATTTAGTGTGATAGCGTTCGGCATAAACCTGGGAAATGGTGGAAAATGTTTCGGGCTGCGGCTTTGCGCCCAGTGCTAACAGCTCGTTGTTGTTAAGAAAGTCGAATTCATCGGCACCGCTGGCATAATGAAAGGCCGCCTGCGCATCTTCCGGTATATCGAATCGCGCCTGGTCAGACACCGCCTGCTGTCGGGTTCGCATTATGCCCAAATCGCGCATAGAAAACTGGTTCAGCCGCCCTTTGTTGTTGCCGAAATACAAAAATAGCAGGTAGCGCATGGCACTATCAAAGCGACAGAACAGTAAATGTTCCACCGATAATGACGACGGCCAACCCTGTGTTTCAACGGCATCAAACAGCAGGGTCATCAACTCTGCTTTTTTCGCCGACACTACAAACCCGGAAACGCCCAAATCCCGCAGACACTGCAGCACATCGGCTTTGGTCAGCATACCGGCCATTTCCCACACTGGTGCTTCAGATAACGGGCCAAACCAGCCGCTGGTAATTAACGCATCGAGTTGCACTTGTGGCTGGTTTATTTCTTCGTAATAGAAGTGTTCGCGATTGATGATGGCGTATTTACGGTTTGCAGCACGGGCAATGATGCACTGTTGTGGCTCAGGTAACGCCTGAAAATCTGCAATAAACCGGCGACTTTTTTCATCCAGCAAAGCCGCGCTGGCTCCAGAGAAGAAAGCCAGAAATTCACTAAAATGATCGAGGTAGTATTTTTCAGGTAACGTCTTGCGCATTTTTCACACCAACACTGTACACCCAACTAAGTGTATATTTATACAGAAGTGACGATCAAGCCGATTTTCATTAAATCCGTAAGCCGGGGTTTTTCGTAAACACTCAACATCACACAAAGATAAGAGAGTACATGATGAGTCTTGCCACACCGATGACGTTTCACTGCCCTTACTGCATGGAACCCAATGAAGTAGAGGTTGATGAATTGAACGATATTGATGTTATGCAGGTGCTGGATTGTCAGGTATGCTGCCAACCCATCGAAATGACAGTAACGGGCGAGAGCGGAAACCTGTCCGTTCAGGTTGAACAGGAAAATGCCTGAGTAGGATGAGTAAAATGCAGCATTATACGTTTGACGATTTAGACCAGGCCGACAAAGCCTTTCGTACTAACTTTGTTAACTGCTTGTCGGGTTACAAGAGTGCCAACCTGGTTGGCACTACCGATGGTAAAACGCACAACCTGGCGATTGTCAGCTCAGCCTTTCACGTGGGCGCCCATCCACCTCTAATGGGCATTTTGTTCCGTCCAGATTCAGTATCCCGTCATAGTTTGGAAAATCTGACTGAAGCCGGTGAATATACGCTGAATGCCGTATCAGCAGATTGGACAGACAAAGCGCACCAAACCGCTGCGCGTTACGACAAAGCCATGAGTGAATTTGACGCTGTAGGCCTCACGCCCGAGTTTATCGAACCGTTCCCGGCTCCTTTCGTGCAGGAAAGTCCACTGAAAATTGGTTTGTCGGTGGAAGAGGTTACCCATCTACACTGCAATAAAACGATTCTGGTCGTTGGCCGGGTTCAGCACGTCATGATTCACCCCGAGGCGGTTGGAACAGATGGGCAAATTGCACTTGATGCGCTAGGTCTTGCCTGCGTGAGTGGACTGGATACGTATCACCAGCCACAAAAAATCGCCCGCTATGCTTACGCTAAGCCCGAGCGACCGCTTACGCGAATTGATTAGGCTATTCGCCTTCACCGGGTCATCGACGTTGGCGTGAAGAACATTTAATCTGCCGCAAATTTACTATGGAACCGATTGGCAGATGCTAAGATCTAACGTATAACAATGGCGACAAAGCCTGCGTTATGCAGTTTTTTTATTTTTCATCGTGTAAGCTTGTTGTGAAGCAAAGCTTATCGGAGTTCACTATGAGTCACGCAGACAGGCGTAAATTTTTAAAAATGTCTGGCGGCGCATTGATAGGTTTAACCTTCAGTGGCGTTGCACTGAGAGCGAATGCACAGGAAAAAGTGTCGCCGTCCGATGCGGATGCGAAAGCCCTCGAATACGCAGAAAAGTCGCCGGTAGAAGGCAGCACCTGCAGCAATTGCATGTACATCGATGGCGCTGAAGGCGATGCATACCGCCCTTGCAAAGCCTTTGCTGGCCGTTTGGTTAACAGCAACGGCTACTGCAAAATTTGGGTGAAGCTGCCAGGCTGATAGCTTTGTGGTGACATTCAATATGTCGGCCTCAGCGGGCAATCGCCCGCTGTAGTAAACCGCCTGGCATCAGCCACATCCAACACACGCGCACAAAACCGGGGAGATAGGTGTAAAACAGTGACACCATTGCCGCGGCAACATGCATTAATCCGCACCACACCACCAGCCCGATTTCCGTTTCCCATCCCGCAATGGCAGGCCAGGTAGCAACAAGTAGAAAACTACTACCGAGCACCTGGAAAATGATTTTACCGTAGGCAATATCATCAAGATCCTTGCCGGTAACGGCACTAAAGTGCTTTGTATTCGCCATGGAAAAATGCATAAACCCTATGCAGCAAAGCACTAAACACAAAAGGGTCATCATGCTGGTTGCTCCGTTTTGGTTCTTCCGCGAGGACGCACAGGTTTCATATTGTCGGCGTCGGGCTTACGATTCGCCGCAGCCGATCTTCGCTTTGGTTTACCACCGTTTTTCAGTTTTACTACGGCATACCAGCACAAAATACCAATAAGAACACAGGCAACGTCAAACACCATTCTCAATGCGTCGGGTACACCCACAGGTGACGTAACCACATCGAGAACCGGCAGCAATGAGAACAGTGCCGCTGCTGCGGCCGTTTGCCATAGCCAACCCATCCGATCCCTGCGCAATAAACCGGCAATGACACAAGCTAACCAGGCTATAAAAAATACCCGCACTTCCCAATCACTTCGCATCGCCATATCGGCAGGGATCAGCCTGTTCGACCAGAAGTAAGCGCCGGTGGCAACCATCAAACCCGCAATTGCACCAATATTTGTGCCTCTAACCAACTCAAACCCTTTCAGGCCCAGTTGTTTCTTAGCCCGTTTCTCGACCCACAAAATTGAGCCGGTGCCCACCATAAGCGTGCCGAGAATACCGGCAAAGAACAGCAACCAGCGCGTGACTGAGTCGGCGAACCGTGCCTGATGCAGCATGTCCATGTAGTTGTAAACCGCCTGCGTGGTATTTGGCGCCGTGCTTGCCGGGTCTTCGCTGATCCGCTCACCTGATGCATTAAAAACCAGACCGCTGTTTCCGCCTCGCCCTGCCGACAACTCAACACGGTTCGCACCAGATACGGTAAACGTTGTGTTCTCCTTACCCGGGTTCTTAATGGTAATACGGTCTACCGGTACGCCCCAATGCGCAGACGCTTTTGCCATGATAGGGGCTAATAGTGCGGAATGATTAATATGCGGGGCGATGGGCTCGGCGTTAACAACCTCGGCCGGTCTGCCGCCACGCTCCTGCGGCGCGCCGCCTTCTGGTGGTCCACCATGGCCGCCACCATTACCATTCCAGGGTAGCAAAGTGCCGCCGAGGAGCAGTAGCCCTGAGAAGGTAATCATTAGATGGAAAGGCAAGGCTAATACTGAGGCCAGCACGTGCCCGTCTATCCACGACAGCAGTTTTTTCTTCGGCCGGAACATGAAAAAATCAGCGAATATTTTGCGGTGCATAATGACCCCACTGACAATACCAATGAGCATCATCATGCTGACGATACCAACCAGCGTTTCTCCCAGCCAACGGGGCATGGCATAAAGCTCGAAGTGAAAGCGATAAAGAAAGTTGCCACCCGCTGTGTCACGGGGGGCGAGGTCTTCGCCGGTAGACGCATCTAACTGAGAACGTTGTGCAAAGAGCTGCTCCCGACCTCGCTCATTGCCGTAGCGCCAACTCACGCTCACGGTTTCTGAGCGTTCAGTGGGTAAAGAGATACTCCACTCTTTAGCATCTGGAGCTTTGTTCAGTAAATATTGATAGCCGACCTCTGCACTGTTTTCAGACGGTGTCGACACATGAAGTTCTGGCTGCATCCAATGGGTTATTTCTGCCCGGAAAAATGCCAATGTGCCGGTAAAGAAAATGGCAAACAGGATCCAACCTGCAGTAATGCTACTCCAGGTATGTAACCAGGTCATTGACTGACGAAGAGAACCTTTCATTCAGAAATTCCTTTTATGAAAATACGCCAGACCAAACGAGTGCCCAGGCCACCGCATTGGTTGCAAGCCCTGTAACGAGCACCTTTTGAAGGTCGTTTATCGCGAAAATCCAAATGATGTAAACCGTATAAACGAGGAAAAACACCATTCTGATAAAAGCCACTTCTTGCCTGTCTGACATTTCATTCATGGCAGCAAACAACAAACTGATCGCTGTAGACGCGGCGTAACCGCCTGCCACCGCTATCACTACCCGTAGGGTGATTGCCGTGGCTGGAGAAACATTCCCTGTATTCATGCTTGTTTTCACTTACGAGGCATTCTTAACAATGTTTTCGAGCGACTGAATATTGCTAAGCAAGTCATTTCGCCCCGGATTCGATTTGTAGACTTGTCTTAGCAGACCTAACGCATCGTTATATTGCTTCTGATTAATCGCAACCTGCGCCCGACCTAGCATTGCCCGCTCTTTATAAGCGGGTAGTGCTTCTGCTCTCAGGTAATACATTTTGGCGTTTTCATCTTTATTCTGCTTTCGCAGCAAGGCGGCCAATGTCATCAGCGCATCGCCATTCGCCGGAGAAGACTTAATCGCCGACAGCAGATAATCCTGAGCTTTGCTAGTCTGGTTATTAGAGATCGCCAGATTCGCTTTCATCACATTCAACGAAGCCACATTTTCGCTGCTTAGTCGTTTGCTGTTTTTATCCAGTGTGGTCACTAATCCCGACAGGTTTTTCCAATCCTGACTGGCGGCCAACCAGTTGGCGATATCCAGCATGGTTTGCGCACCATCATTGTTACTTGCCAACAGTGTTGCAGCGTTATCAGAAAGGAGATCAACAGCACGGTTAGGACTGCCAGACTTAACGTGTAGCTTTGCCAGTGTGGTAAGGTTATCCGGTCGTTTTTCGCCAAGGGTCAGCGCCGTTTCAAGACTACTGATGGCGGTTAAGTCATCCTGCCCCTTCATGGCAATTTGGCTACGTTGCAGCCACAAACGGGGGCTGTCTGGCTTTTCGCTCAGCATTTCGCTAACCAGTGCCGATGCTTGTGGAAGGGCATCGCTGGCGATTAGTGCGAACAATAGTCCTTGTGCCCACTGACCATTCGCAGGCTCCAGCATCATCGCATTCTGATAGGCGCCGATGGCGCTACGTGGCTTTTCAAGTTGCAGGTTCAGATAACCCAACTGTCCGTACACCTGACTGTCGGTAACCCCCAACTCTATCGCCTTTACCACGTGGTCCCGGGCTTTGGGGTAATTCTCTTCCAGCATGTAAATCATGCTCAATCCACGGTGGGACGTCGCTGACGCCGCATCTTCTGTCAGTGCCAGTTCGAAGTGTTTCTTCGCATCACTGTTACGTTTCACGCTTAAGAAAACCTGCCCCATCATTTCATGCAGGGTTGCACTCACGCTTTCATGTTCCTGCTGGTAGGTGTCGTAAGCCTGAATCACGCCTTTGTAATCCTGCTTTTGTAACAGCGGCTGAACATCATTGAAAAACTTACCTTCATCGCGATTCACCCGGCCGCTATGATGAGCACCTTTGCTCTGGCGATAACTAAACGACCAGTCTGGTTCGTCTAGCGTGACCTGCACATCAGCCTGCGCCTGCGAGAAACTGCCAATCAATAAAGCGCTGCAGATCGCCCGTTTAAAAAAGAGGGTTGTGTTCATTATGCTTCAATCTCCACAGGCCAGATAAACCGAGCCCTTACTGCTTCATCGGCCTTATGCGGGGCGGTAAACTTACTGCCTTTAACAAATCGCTGAATTTCTCTGTTTAATTCGTGATGGGGGTTGTCGACAATACTGATGAGGGTCACATCGCCTTTTTCATCGATCATCACATCCAGCTTCACCACTACACGCTCTACGCCCCGTCGCTTAAGCTGCTTTGGAAAGCGAATTTTCACCGGCGTTAACAGTGTTGGGCGGCCATCAAGCTCGCTTAAACCGTAGGCATCCCAATCAACCTCGGGCGCACTCCAGTCGGGTTGTGCCATTGCCACGTCAGGACGTTCCGGCTTATCGATTTCGATTTCAGGATCAACCTTAATATCAGCCATCGACACCGGTGCACCGGCCCCTTCAACCTGCATGTTCACATCGGCTTGTTCGGTAACCTGCTGACTCTGAGGCGGTGGAGGGGGCGGCGGTTGCGCAATGGCAATATCCATTTTGCGTATCTCAAGCTCAGGTCCACTGTCGTCGTTTAAGTAATACCCCAGGGTGAGCACACCCAGCGATACTGCCATCACGCCGCCGCTCAATAAAAATGCTGAAAGTTGATTTTTCATGACTCCCTCACAGTTTGGCGGTGGCGATATTCACATCCACGGCACCGGCCATTTTCGCGGCATCAATCACTTCGACCAGCAGGTCGGTAGATACCGTTTTGTCCACTTGCAACACAACCGGACGTTCATCCTGAACCAACAATTGCTCCACCGTACCCCGCACGCCAGCAACGCCAATATTGGTGCTGTCGTACATCACTTCGCCGTTGCTGGTAATAGCGATGAGAATAGACATCTGATCAAGCTTCTGCGCCGATATGGCCTGTGGCTTGTCGACTTCGACCCCGGTTTCTTTCACAAACACCGTTGAAACAATGAAGAAAATCAGCAGGATAAACACCACATCCAACAGCGGTGACATATCAATGGATTGCATTGGCTGGGCTTCCAGCTTGCGTTTTAAACGACTAGCCATGATTCACCTCACCTTCCTGACTATCCTGCAAATGTCCTTTCACAAAAGACAGACACAACCAGCCGGGGATCGCCATGACCAATCCCAGCTGCGTAGTGAATAAAGCATCGGCAATACCCGCCGACACGATTTGACTGTCGGCACCGTCGGTCATCATGCCGGTGAAGCTGCCTTGCAGGCCCATGATCGTGCCCAGCAGCCCCATCAGCGGCAGTGCACCCACCAGCACCGACGGTGTCATAAGCGGGTTGCTGTCTTTCTTCTGCACGTCCTTGTCGAAGCGGGTGAGATACAGCATCCAGATTTGCTGAAACGCAAACCAACCCACTGCCACCATTGCCCAGCACAACGGATTACCCGTGAACAGTTCCATCATCAGCCGGCTCCTGCGGGATGGGCTGATCCCATCAATTCGCCATTATCATCCTGCTTATTAGCAGGTAAATCGTGGGTATCTTCGCCTTCATCGCCGCTTAAGATCAGGGCGAAGTTTTCCAGTTCGTTGTAATACTGACGCGCCTTGCGGCTAAGCAGCGCATTCATGATTAATGCAGGAATAGCCACAATCAGACCCAGCTCTGTGGTAACCAGTGCTTTAGCGATACCGCCGGAAATGACTTCCGGGTCGCTGGAGCCAAACGATGTCATCATGCGGAAGGTTTCAATCATTCCGCTTACCGTACCAAGCAAACCTAACAATGGGGCAACGGCCGCGGTTACTGCCACGGCATTGATCCATTTATCCAGGGTTTGTCTGTCTTGCTGAAGTTGCACAAACAGCTGATCGTCCCGTTCGCGGAACGTGGTTGCCTGCTCAGCAATGGATAACAGATTGGCCTGCATGCCTTTGAACTGTGCACGGGCTGCGCCACCTGTTTGCAGGAGTTTGTCGAGCATCGCCTGAGAGCGTACCGGAATCACCTTAGGCAGACGCACCAGTTGCACCACTTTGAATAAGCCAATAACTGTGGCAATAAGTGCAAACAGTAAAATTGGTACAACCCAGATCCCGCCTTTTACCACATGTTCAATTACGCCTTCATTGGCAGATTCACGGGTAAGTGCCCGGCCCAGGGTTGGGTCGAGTACCACGGTACTGGCTTCGTCGAGCATGCTGGACGCCAGTCCAGACGGTAACATCCCTTTGGTTTGCAAACGGCCAGAAACCGATTCTGCCAAACCCACGGTGCCGTTATTTTTAAACCAGGTTACCGGGCCAACGGCCAACGAGGGCACATCAGCCAGTTCACCGTTTTCCATCACCAGGGTACGGTTAGTCCATTCTGGTAAGGTGGCGGTTTTAACCGCGGCATCCGACACTGCTGCCATCTTATCGGCAGTGTTCATGGCGTTAACGTCGGTAAAGCTCAATCCCTGCTGCTGCAAGAAACGGTTGAGCAGGTTTTGTTGATACGTTTGCTGTTCTTTCCATTCGCCAAGGCGCGCTTCCAGTTTTTGTAAGCTAAGCGTTTTTTCATCGGCGAGGCGACGGGCCACTGCAGTTTTGTCACGCAGCGTCATCACGTCTTTTTCCAGTTGACTCAACGTAGACGAAAGGGAAACGCGCTCCTTCACGATGCGATTCTCCGCATTGCTCAGGCTACGCTTCGCGCTTTCAATCTTATTCAGCATATCCTGTTGCTGTCCGTTAGCCCCGAAAGACAGGGCTGCCAACAAGCTCAGGCAGAGTAATAAAGGCTTCTTCATGTTAGCGACCTCCGCCTGTGGTACCTGCGGCGCCAAACGGGAGCGGCAGGGAAATAAATTCGGGTTGCTGGCGACGTTCGAACACGGCTACCGCTCTGGCAATGGCTTGTCCATCGGCATCGCCGCCGAAGTGCCATGCCCACTTACCGTTCTCCGGATAACCAGAGCCTGCAATGCTGCCATCGTTATTGGCAAACCAGGCGAGTTGCGAGCCAAGATAAAGCTGCTTGACGACGACTTCTTTACCGTCTGGTGTTGTTAATACGTCTTCGTTTACGGTGAGTTTGCTGTCGAACTGTTCCAGTCTGGACAACTTAGCCAGCGCAACCTGTAAAATCTGTGAAGGGTTGTCAGAACTGTCGCCTTCTAAAGCGGCATCTTCTTTGTCCCAGTTAAAACGTAAAGGAGGAGGCAGACTTTCGTACAAGCTATTCACCCGTCCAACCAGCGCATTCAGTGCACCAGTCACGTCTGCTTGCTGACTTTCCAGCGCATTTTGTTCCGCCAGGAGTTCGTTTCTGCGCGCATCAACATCATCTTGCGAGTCATTACTCGTCGCCAGTATTTTCTGCAATTGCGCTTTTTCAGCTTTCAATAAATCGATACGCTGACGAACAATCGGTTCCTGCTCTTGCCAGCCCATCACCAATTTCCGTTCCTGACTCTCGATTTGTAACCATTCTCGCGTCAGGTTATCGAGTTCATCAGTCACGGCAGCCTGAGTACTTCCAGCCAGCATGAGTGATGCCAGCATCATAGTGAGCTTATGCTTTTTCAGCATTGTCAGGCCTCCCTTTTCCGTTGTCATAAATCTCTGTCCCAAAAGGCAAAAACCGGCAACACGGAAGCGTGTTGCCGGTGGGTTCTATCAGAAGTGATAAGTTGCCGATACCAGGAAGTTACGGCCTGGTTCGTTGTAGGTGTTAGCACCTGCGTTGGTCTGCGTGCCTTCACGCAGAATGGTCTTATCAAACAGATTTTTTACCGTGAAGGTAAAATCAATGTTTTTGTAGCTGTAAACACTGTTCAGGTTCACGATGGTGTAAGCCTCGCGAGGCTCAGGGTTCTCAATAACGGCACCACTGGTGGTGCTGGCCGTTGGGCTTTCCGTTTCGCCATAATGTTGTGCACTGGCAACCAGTTCCCAGTCTTCCGTTACCGACCAGGCAACCTGCGTGTTAATGGTGTAATCAGGCACAATAGAAAGCGGTTGTCCGGTTTCTTTGTCTTCAGATTCCAGCATGACAGTGGCGTTAGTAGACCACTCAATGTCATTGGTAATAGGGATCAGTAAGCTACCTTCTAAACCTTCGATAACCGCTTCCGGGGTGTTGTACCATTGGAAAATTTGCACGTAAGTGTCAGCGTTACCGCCATCAAGCACATAAATCGGCGCCGTGTTACCGGTTACGATTTTGTTTTTATAATCGTTGTGGAAATAGGTTAAACCTGCGCTGATCCCATTGTCAGTACCGGCATAGTTAACGCCGATTTCTTTGTTAACCGACGTTTCGTGTTCCAGATCCGGGTTACCCAGAATCGAACAACCACTACCCTGACTTGGGTAGTCAACCGGACAGCCGTTACCACGCGTGGTGTACACATAGTTCGGGTTCGTCTGATACAGGTTTGGCGCTTTGAATGCACGGCTGATACCCGCCTGGAAAGACACTTCCGACGTTGACTGCCAGCTAATATTCAAGCTAGGTGATACATTGCTGCCCGCTTCACTGTGATGGTCAAAACGAACACCTGGGGTTAGCATCACGTCTTCTGTCAGCATGATATTGTCTTCAACGTACACGCCGTACAGCTCTGCACTTGAATGCGGGTCGCGATCTTCAGCAGCGATATCGGTGCCATCAATCACTACACCGTCAGCCACGTTGATGCCTGCTTGCAGAGAAGAAGGATCGTCCATTCTTTCGCCGCGGAATTCGGCACCTACCGTCATGGTTTGTGACTTACCAAACAGTTCCAGCGGAATATTCCACTCCGATTTGGCGGTCAAGTTGCGCAGCATGATAGTAACTGTTTCACCGGTATCAGTGTTGAAACTTCCTTCCGGACCTCCTGCAAGACCTTCACTCAGACGTGTGTTGTCTGTTTCTTCAAACTGGATATAAGAGAATGAATCACCGAAATCGAAATCCCCACGATGGGTACCCGAAATAGTTTTTCGGCGCATCACATTGGTTTCCTGCCCAATGTAGAGTTGTGAGTTAGCGTGATCTACGCCCTGGAAGGCATTATCACCGGCATATTCGTTGCCCTGACGGCTATAAGCGGCTTCCAGTTCCCAGGTATTAATGTCGTCCTGGTCGAAGCGCAGCAAGGTGCGGAAGTCAATATTCTCAACACCTTCCGAACCCGCAGCGGTGTTACTGCCTTCAACGGTAGCGTCACGGTTTAATTCAGGAGAATCGCCTTCCTGTTTGTTGTAGTTCAGGATAGTACGGTGAGAAAAACGTTCTGACAGTGGGCCACTTAAAATCACATCGGCGCGTTTGTTGCCGCCTTCCAGTGAGTTTTCTGGGATCTCGGCTTGCACCGTCACACTAACACCGGCCTCATCAGGCTTTTTGGTGATGATATTAATTACACCACCAGATGCACCAGAACCATATCGGGCAGCAGCAGGACCGCGAATTACTTCAATACTTTCAATCGCTTCGGGTGGTACCCAGTTACTGTCGCCACGGGTATTACGCTCGCCAGAGCGGCCCATTTTCACTGCATTACGAGAAAGCACAGGCTTACCATCGATCAGAATAAGGGTATTTTCCGGGCCCATACCACGGATATCAATTTGACGGTTGTTACCGTACTGACCTGTACTGGAGTTACCTGTCAGGTTAATACCAGGCATGGTTTTGATAAGTTCCGACACATCGTTTGATACCGGACGGCGCTTGAAATCTTCTTCAGTGATGACAGAAACACCCTGAGCCTGTTTCAGCTCTTCAGAGGCGGCTTGGACAACGGTTGTGTCCAGAGTTTCTATATCGTCAGTTTGTGCCAACACATTGGCAGATAATCCGGGGAAAAGTGCGGTGAGTAAAATGATCTTACCTAAATCAGGCATTTTATGTTCCTTGAAACGCTGAGCTACTCAGATGAATGATGAAACGGTACGAAGTAATAGAAGAGGATGTGGCCACACCTTCCTTAGTCTTTAGTATTAAACCACATATAATGATGAGAATCATTATCATTTACATTAATTTTTACTAAAGTTTCTGTAAAGATAATTTGAACAATAATTAGTCAGATAAGAGGGGTAAAACGGTTTAAAAGATATGCGCGTAGGAGGTGGTCAGGACATTGGGCAGATACTCGCGGGTGAGTTCAGTATATTCACCGCTCTCTTGTAGTGTCTGTAACCCTTTGTTAAATGCCCGACGAAGCTCAGGATCAGGAATAGCCGCCCGATAAGGACTACTCTCGAAAAGAAAGTGATAATCAACCTCCTTTTGCTGATCTTCAGGCAAAGTGCTGCGGATATGCTCGAAAATCCGATAATCCATGACAATCGCATCAACGCTACCTAGTAACAGCATACTCACCTGACGAGACTGATCAGCTACTTCGAGATACCCTGAGTGATTAGAAACAACATCGGAAAATGCCTTTCCCAATGCCTGTGACGCCGTTTGAAAACCAATGACTGTCATGTCTTTAAGCGCTTCCAAAGAGCCAATGATTTCCTTGCGGTCACGCCGGGTTATCACCACATTCTGGTACACCACATAGACATCAGAAAGCCACTCCTTAGGAAGCGCCTGACGTTCATTCATAGACAAGGCAATATCTAGCTCTTGTTCGCCGATCAGCCTGACAGAGCGCCCCATAGGAACATAGTGCAATCGGGCGTCGTGACCTGAAAGGGCAAGCACTGCTTTTACCAACTCAATTTCAAAGCCGGTATCGCCTTCAGAGATGATATAAGGTGGTTTATTCCAACCGGACACCACATCTACAGGTTTAGCAAACACAGAATAAGATGTGGCTACAACGGTCAGAAGCACCACGAACCTGACCAGATATCGCATGCTTACACTCTACAAATGACCTTTTAAAACCATAGCAGGTGCCAACAAACATGCTAGTAGTTCAACGTAACTTCTTAGATTGCCAGTTAATTTAGTTTGGATGCCGATAAATCATTCTGCGGCGGTGCGCAATTGCCCAGGAGTTTGCTAAAATGCGCCCTTTACGCTAGCCATATTATCGCCGCTGGCTTTTTACTCACTGATTAATAAAGAGTTCCCATGTCCTGGATACAACTACGAATCAATTCTGACTCTGAACACGCAGAGCAGATTGGCAACATGCTGAGCGCTAATGGCGCACAGGCCGTTACCTTTGTTGATGCTAAGGACACGCCCATGTACGAGCCTAAACCGGGCGAAACCATGCTGTGGCCAGACACACAGGTTGTGGGACTGTTTAATGCCGCCGACGATATGAAAGCCGTTATCAAGCGCCTGGAACAATCACGGATTTTAGGTAAAGGGTTTAAGCACAAGCTCGACCAGCTAGAAGATAAAGACTGGGAACGTGAGTGGATGGATAACTTCCACCCGATGCAGTTTGGTAAACGTTTATGGATATGTCCGAGCTGGCGCGATGTACCTGATCCGGACGCGGTAAATGTGATGCTCGATCCAGGTCTGGCTTTCGGTACCGGTACCCACCCCACTACCGCATTATGTTTGCGCTGGTTAGATGCCTTAGATCTGGAAGGCAAAACGGTGGTGGATTTCGGCTGTGGCTCTGGCATTCTGGCGTTGGCAGCGCTGAAGCTGGGCGCGAAAGAGGTGATCGGTATTGATATCGACCCACAGGCGCTTCAAGCATCCATGGAAAATGCCCGTCGCAATGGCGTGGAAGATCGCTTAAGCGTGTACCTGCCAGAAGATCAACCTACCCTCGAAGCCGATGTGGTGGTGGCCAATATTCTCAGCGGCCCCCTTATCGAACTTCAATCTGTGATTACTGGTTACTGCAAAAACGGCGGAAAACTGGTGCTTTCAGGCATTCTTGAAGAACAAATTGAAAAAATTGAAGCTGCCTATCAAAGCCACTTCGCCTTAGAGCAAAGCGCTGTTGAGGGTGACTGGGCGCGGGTGAGCGGAACAAGAACTCACTGAAAATATTCATAAAACTTTCAAATCATCGTAAAAAAACCTTAGCCTTTTCGGCGTTTACGCAAAGGTAACGTGTAGTGTTACACGCAAATGTAGCCAGAACTGTCAATAGTCAGGCTACAAATTTTGTGTGATTTTTAGCCTTTTCAAGGCTTGCGAAAACACGTAAACTTAGCGCCCCGTTTTGGCCTGGTGTATAAATTCTGCGCAACAGTTGGCTGTAAAGTATGCGAATCGGACCTCACACACTCCAGAACAATTTGATGCTCGCGCCTATGGCTGGCGTGACTGACAGGCCCTTTCGGCAGATGTGCCGAAGAATGGGGGCAGGGTTAGTTGTATCTGAAATGTTGTCCAGCAACCCGAAGGTCTGGAAGACCGCCAAATCCATGCATCGCATGGACCATAGCGGTGAAGACGGGATTCGCTCGGTACAAATTGCCGGCGCAGATCCTGAGTTGATGGCGCAGGCAGCACAATTTAATGTTGAGAACGGTGCACAAATCATCGATATCAACATGGGTTGTCCGGCCAAAAAGGTCAATAAAAAATTAGCGGGTTCAGCACTGCTGCAGTATCCCGACCTGGTAGAGCGTATCGTCCGGGCCGTGGTGGATGCAGTGGATGTGCCGGTTACCCTGAAGATCAGAACAGGGTGGGACACAGACAATCGCAACGGGGCAGACATTGCCCGTATTGCGGAACAAAACGGCATACAGTCGCTGGCAGTTCACGGTAGAACGCGAGCCTGTATGTATCGGGGAAATGCCGAGTACGACACCATTCGTACTATAAAACAGGCAGTGTCGATTCCGGTTATTGCAAACGGCGACATTACTTCTCCGGAAAAAGCACGATTCGTGCTCGACTATACCGGTGCTGACGGTGTAATGATTGGACGCGGGGCGCAAGGTAATCCATGGATTTTTAAGCAAATCCTACATTACCTTGAAACAGGTGAAAACTTACCGGCGCCACCATTGTCAGAACAACAAGCGGTATTGCACGAACACGTTGTAAATGTACACGCCTTCTACGGTGATGTGATGGGCACACGAATTGCCCGGAAACACGTAGGGTGGTATCTCGCGGAGCACGACAAGGATAATCAGTTTCGCCGAACGTTCAATGGCCTCGAAGAAGCGCATGCGCAACTCGATGCCCTTGAAGATTATTTTCAATCGCTGCACAAGAGAGATAAGCGACAGATCTCTCCGGCAGCATAGTGATGACTAACTAATAGAGCAAGAAAGTATTATGTTCGATCAAAATGTGACTTCTCCTTTTACTACAACAGTAACTACTCCTTCACAAACTCAGGCTCAAAAGCCTCTGCGTGACTCAGTTAAGCAAGCAGTTAACAAATATCTGAAGCAACTGGACAACGCCAACATCGATAACCTGTACGAACTTGTTCTGGCTGAAGTTGAAGCGCCATTACTGGAAGAAGTAATGACCTACACTCGCGGTAACCAGACTCGCGCCGCCATCATGATGGGCATCAACCGTGGCACACTGCGCAAAAAGCTGAAGCAGTACGGCATGAACTAAGATTAAAGGGCTTAGCCCAACTTTAAGAGCACCAAACGGTGCTCTTTTTTGTTCCACTCGAAACTTACGCAAAGAGCTCAACACCACTATGCAAACACCTAAACCTATCAAGCGCGCCCTGTTAAGTGTTTCTGACAAAACCGGCATCGTTGAATTTGCCACGTCACTTAACGAAAAAGGCGTTGAACTGCTATCTACCGGCGGTACGGCAAAATTACTGGCGGAAGCTGGTTTGCCGGTTAAAGAGGTTTCAGAACACACCGGTCATCCTGAAATCATGGACGGTCGTGTTAAAACTCTGCACCCTAAAATTCACGGCGGAATTTTAGGACGTCGTGGCCAGGACGAGGGTGTTATGGCTGAGAACAACATCGCGCCAATCGATTTGGTTGTAGTGAATCTTTATCCGTTCGCGGCCACTGTCGCAAAAGACGATTGCACGCTGGAAGACGCCATCGAAAATATCGATATCGGCGGACCGACTATGGTTCGCGCTGCAGCGAAAAACCATAAAGATGTCACCATTGTGGTTAAAGCCGCTGATTACGGCCGCGTGCTAGCTGAAATGGAAGAAAACGCGGGTTCACTGACTTACCAAACCCGTTTCGACCTGGCGATTAAAGCCTTCGAGCACACCGCAGAATACGATGGCATGATTGCCAACTATTTCGGTGCTCGCATCGATTCAGTTGAATGCGCTGACGACTGTGAACATGACCACAGCGAATTCCCACGTACTTACAACGTTCAGATGAGCAAAAAGCAAGATCTGCGTTACGGCGAAAACAGCCACCAGTCTGCGGCTTTCTACGTTGAGAACAACATTCAGGAAGCATCGGTTGCCACGGCAGAGCAGCTGCAAGGTAAAGAGCTGTCTTTCAACAACATTGCTGATACCGACGCCGCGCTGGAATGTGTGAAAGAATTCGACGTACCTGCTTGTGTTATTGTTAAACACGCAAACCCTTGTGGTGTGGCGCTGGGTGAGAACATCCTGGAAGCCTACGACCGCGCTTTCAAAACCGACCCGACGTCTGCTTTTGGCGGTATCATCGCGTTTAACCGTGAACTGGATGGCGACACAGCAAAAGCCATTGTTGACCGTCAGTTTGTTGAAGTGATCATTGCCCCTACTGTTAGCGAAGAAGCGAAAACCATCGTTGCTGAGAAGAAGAACGTACGCTTGCTGGCATGTGGTGACTGGCAGGGTCAGCTGACTGAAGGTTTCGACTTCAAACGTGTTAACGGCGGTCTGCTAATTCAGGAGCGCGACTTCGGCATGGTTGAAATGGACGACCTGAAAGTGGTTTCCAAAGTACAACCTACAGAAGAGCAATTGCGCGACCTGATGTTCTGCTGGAAAGTGGCTAAGTACGTGAAGTCTAACGCTATCGTTTATGCAAAAGACAGCATGACCATTGGTGTGGGCGCAGGCCAAATGAGCCGCGTTTACTCTGCCAAGATTGCAGGTATTAAAGCGGCTGACGAGAACCTGGAAGTAGCGGGTTCTGTGATGGCATCTGATGCGTTCTTCCCGTTCCGCGACGGTATTGATGCAGCCGCTGCTGCCGGTATTAAAGCGGTAATCCAGCCGGGCGGTTCAATGCGCGATGACGAAGTTATCGCAGCGGCCGACGAGCATGGCATTGCCATGGTGTTCACCGGCATGCGTCACTTCCGCCATTAATTTTTGGTTGTTGACGGTAAAGGTTGTGGTTTTCACCACAACCTTTTGCGTTTTTTCAGCAGGTTAATATAACCTAGGCACGGTAAAACTGGTTTTACTTTGCTGACAGCCGGTAGCGGAATCGATTTTCTTCTACCGAGAGCAAGGTTCTCTGAGTCTGAACCTTCGCACCTTAGCGTGGGTATAACTCAAAAAATGCGATGCACCGTTTCAACAATCAAGGATAAATTATGAAAACTACGATGCGTGTTGTTGCCGCCTCCCTGCTCGCTGTTTCAGCGTCACTGGCACCTGTAATTGCCAGCGCTGATGCACTGACCGATGCTGTAAAAAGCGAAAGCCGTTCTGCTGCCAATAAGGCACGGGATGAATATCGTCACCCCCAGCAAACCCTGCGTTTTTTCGGTATTGAACCAGACATGACCGTGGTAGAGATTTGGCCCGGCGGTGGTTGGTATGCCGATATTCTCGCCCCTATGCTGAAAGATGATGGCGACTATGTTGCAGCCCACTTCTTTATGTTTGATGGCGCGCCGCGTTACTACGAGCCGTCGTTGAAAGGCTTCAAAGAAAAGGCGCAGGAAGGCGGTATCTATGAAGGTGCTACCATCACTGCATTCCACCCGTCTAAGAGCCCTGAAATTGCCCCTGATGGCAGTGCTGATGCGGTTCTGACATTCCGTAATGTGCACAACTGGTACATGGGTGGTGGTAAAGACGGTGTAACCGCTTCGTTTAAGTCGTTCTACAAAGCACTCAAGCCAGGCGGCGTACTGGGTGTGGTAGATCACGCATTACCTGAATCTGCTGCTGACGACGCCATGAAAAGCAGCGGATACATGAAAAAATCCTTTGTCATCGATGCTGCCGAAGCCGCCGGTTTTAAACTGGTTGCCGAAAGTGCAGTAAATGCTAACCCGCTGGACAATGCTGATCATCCCAAAGGTGTATGGACGCTTCCGCCGTCAATGAGCCTGGGTGAAACTGATCAGGAAAAATATCTGTCCATCGGCGAAAGTAACCGAATGACACTAAAATTTGTTAAACCTGAATAAGAGATAACGGAACGCTTTGATGAACGTACTAGTTATTGGCAGCGGTGGCCGTGAGCACGCATTAGCGTGGAAAGCCGCACAATCTGAGTCTGTTACCCACGTTTATGTGGCACCTGGCAATGCCGGTACAGCCACTGAACCTAAACTGACAAACGTCAACATTGGTGTAACCGACATCGAAGGCCTGCTGGCTTTTGCAAAAGACACCGCCATCGACCTTACCATTGTTGGCCCTGAAGCGCCGCTGGTTGAGGGTGTGGTAGATGCGTTCCAGGCTGCAGGACAGACCATCTTTGGTCCGACTCAAGCCGCTGCGCAACTGGAAGGTTCCAAAGCGTTCACTAAGGATTTCCTGGCTCGTCATAAAATCCCAACGGGCGAATACGAGAACTTCACCGAGATCGATCCTGCCCTTGCCTACGTTCGCGAGAAAGGTGCACCGATTGTGGTGAAAGCTGACGGCCTGGCCGCCGGTAAAGGCGTAATTGTTGCCA
Organism: Alteromonas confluentis; assembly: GCF_001757105.1. Classification (GTDB taxonomy): domain Bacteria; phylum Pseudomonadota; class Gammaproteobacteria; order Enterobacterales; family Alteromonadaceae; genus Alteromonas; species Alteromonas confluentis. The sequence continues at coordinate 7,594 of NZ_MDHN01000036.1, read as the reverse complement.
TGACACTGGAAGAAGCCGAAGACGCTATCCGTGACATGCTGGCAGGTAACGCCTTTGGTGACGCCGGTAGCCGCGTGGTTATCGAAGAATTCCTCGACGGTGAAGAAGCCTCTTTCATCGTGATGGTTGACGGTAAAAACGTAGTACCTTTTGCCACCAGCCAAGACCATAAGCGCGCCGGTAACGGTGATTCTGGTCCTAACACGGGCGGTATGGGTGCGTATTCACCTGCGCCTGTAGTGACTCAGGAAATCCACGACCGCGTAATGGCGGAAGTGATCCTGCCTACCGTTGAAGGAATGGCAAGTGAAGGTAATCCTTATTTAGGCTTCCTGTATGCCGGTCTGATGATCATGGCCGACGGTACGCCTAAAGTTATCGAATACAACTGCCGCTTCGGCGACCCTGAAACCCAGCCTATCATGATGCGTTTGCAGTCTGATCTGGTGGAAATGTGTCAGTTAGCCTGTAACGGCGAGCTGGAAGGTAAGACTATCGACTTTGACGACCGCGCAGCGGTTGGCGTAGTGCTGGCGGCCGGTGGTTATCCGGGCAGCTACGACAAGGGCGACGTGATCAGTGGTCTGGATAACGCGGCTAAGCTCGAAGGTAAAGTATTCCATGCTGGTACTGCTCTGAAAGACGGCGAAGTCGTTACCGCCGGTGGCCGCGTACTGTGCGCAACGGCACTCGGTAATAACGTTACTGAAGCACAGCAGAAAGCCTACGAGCTTCTAAACGCCATTAGCTGGAAAGATGTGTACTTCCGTACCGATATCGCTTATCGCGCTATTGCTCGTGAGGCACAAGGCTGATTCAGTCTTAAATAAGCACAATGAGAAGGGTGTCTGCGGACACCTTTTTTTATTCCCTGCGCCAAAATCGTTAAGTATTTCTGCAAAGAAGAACTAGAAAAATAGCACTAAAGAACGAGTGAAGTGCCTGATTTACCTCATTAAGCTAACTAACGTGTTTAATTTTGCTGCAAAATGAGGCTAGTTCAAATGGCAAAATTTATTGAACAGATAGAAAAAATACTGCTTATTCTCATCATGCTGGCTACCTTAGTGGCGGTGGGTGATGAAATCCTGCACATGATTGAATATCGTAAAGTCGAGCTTTCTGACTTGCTTCTGCTGTTTATCTATGCCGAGGTGATCGGGATGCTGGCCGCGTATTACAACAGTAGCCGTATTCCCGTTACTCTGCCCCTCATTATTGCCATGACCGCACTCAGCCGCATGATCATTTTGCAAAGTAAGGAACTGGACAAAATCGTTTTGCTTTACGAATCCAGCAGTATTCTACTGCTGAGTATTGCTGCGGTGATCATGAGCCTGAAAGACAAAATCAGTCTTGAGAAGCTGCGCAACCGCCATCTTGGTAAACCAGAATAAAACGCTTCAGGCCGCTGTCATAGCGGCCTTTCTCCATAAACGCGCTGAATAATTAACAACTTCGGGGTTGATTTGGCGCTATAATCGTCCTTGATTCTTATTTGCTGCCAGCTTATAACAGTATTCCAACATAACAATTCGTCGACTATGTCAGCCAAACATCCAATTATTGCCATCACGGGTTCGTCCGGTGCCGGTACCACAACTACGACAAATGCTATCAGGCACATTTTCCGCAACCTGAATGTCAATGCGGCCGTTGTTGGTGGAGACAGTTTCCATCGCTTTACCCGTCCTGAAATGGAAGTGGAGATCAGAAAAGCCCAGGAACAGGGGCGTCATATCAGCTACTTTGGCCCCAGAGCCAATGACTTTGAATTACTGGAAACCCTGTTCAAAGAATACGGCCAAACTGGTGGCGGCCAGTTCCGTCAGTATCTGCACACCTTCGACGAAGCCGTACCGTTTAATCAGATGCCCGGTACCTTTACGCCTTGGCAGGCATTACCGGAAAATACCGATCTATTGTTTTATGAAGGCCTTCATGGCGGTGTTAAAACCGAAGAGAACAACGTGGCCCGTCACGTCGATCTGCTGGTAGGCATGGTGCCCATTGTAAACTTAGAGTGGATTCAGAAAATTGTGCGCGACACCACTGATCGCGGCCACTCCCGTGAGGCTGTGATGAGCAGCATCGTTCGCGGTCTCGACGATTACTTCCAATACATAACCCCACAGTTCTCCCGTACCCATGTTAATTTCCAGCGTGTACCGACAGTAGATACCTCCAACCCGTTCAGCGCTCGAGAAATTCCCACCCAGGACGAGAGTTTCGTTGTGGTGCGTTTTCGTCGTGAAATGAAAAACGTGAATTTTCCCTATTTACTGCAGATGATAGACGGTGCCTTCATGTCACGGATTAATACCCTCGTGGTGCCGGGTGGAAAAATGGGTCTGGCAATGGAATTAATCCTTACCCCACTCATTGAAGACATCCTCGATGAGAAGCGTCGCGCGGGCAGTCAAATGGACTGGGTGACCGATCAATAACCGGTTTTTAAGCCGCTACTAAAAAGACTTTTTCACGGTTCTAACTATCACCGTGATAGATAGTGACTATAACGCATTTTCCGCCGTGTACAGCGCAGCGGCCGTTCTGTCGCATGCACAGAAAACGTATAATTTAGCCCTTACATATTGAGGAAAAAATTATGCTGGATTATGTGCTCATCGGCATCGCGATACTTGCGCTGATAGGCGTCGTCTTTGAAGAAGTCATTCACGTTAACAAAGCCAAAACCACCCTGTTCTTAGGCACCTTTGCCTGGATTATACTGTTCATCAACGCTAACCGCGGCCCCGGGCTGGAAGAAGTTAACGAGCATCTAGCAGAAAACATCAGCGAAATTTCCACCTTGTGGTTGTTCCTGGTAGCAGCAATGACGTTTGTTGCCTACCTCAACCGCAAAGGCATGATTGAGAATATGCTCAATGTCATCATGCCGTCGAAAATCACCCTACGAAAACTCATCTTTTTTACCGCCATATTCAGCTTCTGCTTCTCATCACTGGCCGATAATATTACCGCCACACTGGTATCTATCGCCATGGTGCTGTCGCTGGGATTACCCTTTAACCAGACCATGCGGTTCGCGGTGCTGGTGGTGTTCGCGGTGAACTCTGGCGGTGTGTCACTTATCACTGGTGACGTGACCACGCTGATGATATTCCTCGATGGCAAAGTCACCATTACCCAGTTGCTACTTCTGATCATTCCGTCACTATCAGCGGTGCTGCTGTTGGCCACCATGCTTAGCGTGGGCATGAAAGGCGAAGTGAAAATTAAGAAAACCCGTCATGACATGCGCAGAGTCGATTACGTGATTGCCGGTATATTCCTTACCACCATCGTTACAACCTTGGTGGCAAATGTGCTGTTCGCTATTCCGCCCATGCTGTGCTTCCTGTCGGGTATGGCGGTAATGTTTCTGGTGGCGACCTTCATGGGTGAAGAGCAATACAAGGACCCTATCCTCGACTACATTCGCCTTATCGAGTTCGACACCCTGCTGTTTTTCTTAGGCGTATTGTTGCTGGTCGGTATGCTTGACCACATTCATGCATTAGGTGCGTTGCTTGAAGTGTATAACGTATTGCCTTCCACCGGTGCCAACTACGTAATGGGCGTACTGTCTTCAATGATTGATAACGTGCCACTAACCGCAGCGTTGCTGAAAGCTGATATTCATATGTCTACCCCGGAATGGATGGCATTCACTTACGCAGTTGGTGTTGGCGGTTCGCTACTGATTATCGGTTCGTCTGCCGGTATCGTCACCATGAGCAAGGTAAAAGGCCTGACTTTCGCCAAGTATGGGAAGTATGCACTGTTGTTGCTGATTGCCTATACCTTCGGCTTCGCCATGGTACTGGGAATGGGCGAGCTAATGCTGTAATCACAGCACCAACTGAAACTATTTGTAACACTCCTCGGGCATTTGCATTATCTCAAACGCTTTTGTCCGTGGTTTGTTCTGGTTATAGTGAGGGTAAATAAGGACTACTGCGCTTTTTTCTGCGTAAGGTCTGATAACAACCCTCCGGCGCCGTCTCGCACACCGAAAATGGTAAACGATGAGCTAGCCGAAAAACCAGGAAAGACAGTCATGGGTCAGGAAACGTCCAAAATTCTCGTTGTTGATGATGATATGCGCCTACGCAGCCTGCTTGAACGCTATTTGGTTGAACAAGGCTTTCAGGTGCGTAGTGCCGCCAATGCAGAACAAATGGATCGTTTACTGGAACGCGAAAATTTTCACCTGATGGTGCTCGACTTAATGCTGCCCGGTGAAGATGGCTTGTCTATTTGCCGTCGTATGCGACAGGCCGACAACGATATGCCCATTATAATGCTCACCGCCAAAGGTGATGAAGTCGACCGCATTATCGGTTTAGAAATGGGTGCCGATGATTACCTCCCTAAACCGTTTAACCCCCGTGAATTGCTAGCCCGTGCAAAAGCGGTGCTGCGCCGCAAAACCACCGAAGCACCGGGCGCCCCCTCTAAAGATGAACAAATCATTGAGTTTGGCGAGTACAGCCTGAATCTGGCTACCCGGGAAATGACCGCAGCCGGTAAACCTTTGTCGCTCACCAGCGGTGAATTTGCCGTGCTAAAATCTCTGGTGACCCATCCCCGCGAACCGCTATCACGTGACAAGCTGATGAACCTGGCCCGCGGTCGCGATTACAGTGCATTGGAGCGTAGTATCGACGTGCAGGTTTCTCGTTTGCGCCGGATGCTAGAGAAAGATCCTGCCAGCCCCCGTTATATTCAAACCGTGTGGGGCTTAGGATACGTTTTCGTGCCCGACGGTGGTGCACACGCATAACCAGGCTTTTAAATATGCGTATTCTCCCTAAAAGCGCTTTTGGGCAGACCGTTCTGCTCATTGGGGTGCTGCTGCTAATCAACCAGGTCGTATCTTACCTGTCGGTGACATACTACTTCGTGCGTCCGACTACTCAGCAAATCAGTAGCCTGCTAGCCACACAGGTACAAAGTATTCAGTCGCAAAATTTGATCACCGCCCCCCTAGAGCAGCGGCGGGAGTATGCGAAACAAACCAAAGTATCCATCATCACCACCGAACAAGCGCTGCAGGAAGGGCTACAGCAGGCTACCCACTATAACTTCATGTCTTCTCAGGTATCTGCACAAATTGGTGTCAAAGCAGACGTGCGTATTAGTTCTGCGGAAACCGCTGTGGGTTCGGAGCCCTACCGGGTATGGATATCATTGAGTACACATCCCAACATCTGGGTGAGCATTCCATTGGTTGGCGGTAACAGTTCCAAATTATCGCCACCGCCGACTATGTACTTGATGGTGATTGGTATATTGAGTGTAACTGGTGGTTGGTGGTTTGTACGCCACCTGAACCGCCCGCTTCAGGCACTGCAACAAGCAGCATTAAAAGTGGGTAAAGGTCAGTACCCGCCGCCGCTAAAGGAACAGGGCAGCAGTGAAATGCGAGAGGTTACCAGGGCCTTCAACCGCATGAACCAGGGCATTAAACAGCTGGAGGATGAACGGACGCTAATGACGGCAGGGATATCCCACGATCTGCGTACGCCGCTCACCCGCATTCGCCTGGCATCAGAAATGTTACCGGAAGAAAGCGACTGGATTCGCGACGGTATCAATGACGATATCGAAGACATGAATGCCATCATCGACCAGTTTATTGAATACGCCCGTAACGATCGCAGCGAAGCCTGGGAAAACATTAACCTCAACGCGCTGATAAAAGAACTGGTTAAAGCGCATGAGCGCTACGACACGCATGATGTCACCCTTAAGTTAACAAGTCTGCCTGACGCACCGGCGCGGAAAGTTGCCCTTAAACGGGTGCTGGATAATCTCATCGAGAATGCGTTTCGTTATGGCAGCGAAAAAGTCTCTATTTCGACGTTCTTTGATGCCAAAGCACAACGGGTTTATTGCCGCATTCGCGACCACGGGCCGGGCATTCCTGAAGACGCACTGGATGACGTATTCATGCCATTCAAACAAGGCGATATTGCCCGCGGCTCATTGGGGTCAGGATTGGGTCTGGCCATCACCCGCAAAATTATCAACATGCACTTCGGTGGCATCACCCTGCGCAACCACCCCGAAGGCGGCCTCGTCGCCGAGTTCTGGCTTCCGCGCAATCGTTAGGCAAGCTTTGTGAACGTCAGTTTGGATTCAGTGCACGGTCTCTTTCGGTGGGTCGACATGGGTATCAAAAACACGGCGTAGACCCATATATGGACACCTGGTGCAAGTGAATAGCTTCACCAGGGCTATATTTTTTCAGTTTTAAATAACAGATATTACGCTGCTGTCGTATATCCGGCCTGTTAATGGGAGCTTCATATGTCCCTGGCCCTAATGAGTACCGCGCCAGACTTGCTCTTATCATCCCTCCGACATCATGTGTCATGGGTTCACTCAGCGTTGGGTCTGGCCCGGCGTAACCTGTTATTTCATTACTGTTTTATCTACAACGTTTTGGTGAGATTTATCTTACATTCCCTTCAACTCGAAGGGCGCTTGTTTTGCTAGCACCGCCCAGAGGATGCGAGCCAGTTTGTTTGCCAGAGCGACGGCAGCTTTATGTTTTCCACTTCGTATAATCACTTGCTCGACCCAACGAGATAACCGGTCATCCGCATTCTTGCTGTGCCTTATGATGGACCAGGCTCCCTGCACAAGTAACTTTCTGAGATATCGGTTACCTCGTTTGGTGATGCCACCCAGTTTTTGTTTACCGCCACTGGAGTATTCTCTGGGGACTAAGCCCAGGCACGCTGCATATTGGCGACCATTCTTGTACTGTGACGGGTCTCCCATGTGCGCCACGGCGGCAGTCGCCGTTATAATACCGACCCCTTTAATCGTCATGGCTAACTCTGCAGCTGGCGAGGTGCGGGCCTGTTCCCGAATAATCTTTTCCTGCTGATGAATCGCGTCATCAAGATAGCGCCATTCCTCCATCATCAAGTTGAAATTACGACGTGCCGCTGTGGTCAGCGTGTTTTCCGCATCTTCGAGGATGAACGGCAGCATTTCTTTCACACGCTCAATGCCTTGAGGCATGTTGATGCCGTATTCTCTCAACAGCCCGCGAAGCTGATTGACGATGTTGGTTCTGGCCGCTACCTGACGCTCACGAATGTTATGCGTAATAGAAAGGTCTGTTTGCTCAACGGTTTTAGGTGAAACAAAACGCATGCTTGGACGCATGGCTGCTTCTGCAATCGCAAAGGCATCATTGCGGTCATTTTTATTTCCTTTAACGAAGGGTTTTACATGCCGTGTTGGAATAATGCGCACATTGAACCCGTGCGCCTGTAGCGTTCTGCCAAGGTAATTCGAACCACCACAAGCTTCCATCGCTACAGTGACACCCGGGTGATATTTAATGAGGAAAGGAAGTAACTTATCGCTCTTGATAGGGCGGTTGAACTGCGGCTTACAGGCCTGATTGACACCACAGACCTGATAAATATTTTTTGCCAAATCGATGCTAATTAGCGTAACGTTCATGGTGGACACCTTTTGTTTTGATTGTTGCTTCGAAAACTCAATCATGGCGCATTATGACGCCGTATCAACATTAGGTGTCCATCTCATCATCCATGGGGCCTCG
>NZ_MDHN01000035.1 GCF_001757105.1 Alteromonas confluentis | reverse complement strand
TATAGAGCGACAATTAACTTGAACGGTTGAGCGACAACTATCTTGACCGGTTGTTCTGTTAAGGTTCGACACGACAATTCGAGGAGAATGGCGTGTCGGGAACTCACATCACAGAAAAACAAGTCAGGTTATATATGAAGTTTCGAAAGGATTTCACGCAGGAAGTTGCCGCCAGCAAAGCGAACATTTCTGTCAGTTCCGCCAGACGCATAGAGAACGGCCGTCACCAACCTAAAAAAGCCCACCGTCATTGGCGCACCCGGCCCGATCCCCTTGAGGCAGTCTGGGAGAGTATTGTTATCCCCCTTCTGAAGCAAGATAAGCTAATTACGCCAGTGGGCGTATTTGATTATTTGTGTGATTCGCATAGCGATCAGTTTCCTACCTCAGCGCGACGTACACTTGAGCGCAGAATTAAGAAGTGGCGACAATTACACGGTGGTGCTCAGGACGTAATGTTCTTACAGCACCACGAGTCAGGTTTATTGGGTATTTGCGACTTCACGCATGTTAAGTCTCCGGTCACTATCGGGCATGAGCCGTGTAAGCACATGTTGTTCAACTATCGCCTGGCCGCCAGTGGCTGGCACTACAGTCATGTAATTTATGGTGGTGAGAGCTTCGCTGCCTTCTCTGATGGGTTACAGAATGCCTTCAGAGCCAGTGGCGGCGTCCCCAAGGAAGTCCGCACCGACAGCTTGAGTGCAGCGTACCGGAATCATGATGATGCCGGTAAATTTACAGAACGGTATGCTTCACTGATGGCACATTATGGTTTTACCGGCACACGCAATAACACCGGTGTCGCGCATGAAAATGGCGTCATCGAGTCCAGTAATCGCCATATTAAAGCGCAGCTTGAGCAGGCGCTGCGCATTCGTGGCTCGTATGACTTTAATTGTCGCGACGATTATGAAGACTTTATCCGGCAATTAGTGGCGAGACGAAACAAACGCATTAATACGGCATTTATTAAAGAGCAGCGACAATTACAGCCACTGCCGCCGGCGGGCAGCGTCAATTACTCAACCGAATATGTGCGCGTCTCGCGCACCAGTACCATCAGCATTAAACGCGTCACTTATACCGTGCCTTCGCGTCTGGTAGGCAGTCGCCTGCGGGTGCAAGTGTATGATGACCGCTTAGCTCTATATCTCGGTCATGAGCTGACCTACACCTTAGAGCGGGTATATACCACGGGCACCGCGCGTAAACGCAGCGTCAATTACAAACACGTTATTGATGCGTTAGTAAAAAAGCCTCAGGCCTTCCGGTGTTCACAGTGGCGGGATGAGTTATTACCTAATGAGGATTACCGGAGTATCTGGCAGTACGCTAATGGCAATATGAAGGCTGATGATGCCTGTCGCTATATCGTCAGAGTACTTCACCTCGCGAGCAAGGGGGATAATGAAGTCAGGCTGGGTCGCTTCATTATGCAGCAACTGAATAGCGGCCGGTTACCCAGCTTGTTCGACTGTCAGGAACGCTTCCAACAGCAACCTCGCCACATCCCCCAGCTTCAGGTGGGGCAACACCCGTTAAAGCTGTATAGCCTGTTATTACAGGGAGGGAGGCAGACATGACTAATACAGCATCCCTGCCACTCATGCTCAAGAGCCTGCGACTGAGTGAGTTCAGGCTCCACTGGGAGAGCCTGGCTGAAAAGGCATTGCATGAACAATGGCGGCCAGAGCACTACTTAAGTGAGTTGTGCCACATGGAGTTGTCGAGCCGGACAGACAAGCGTCAATTACGTTATCTGAAAGAATCCAATCTGCCATCAGGCAAGCATGTTGGTGGGTTCGATTTTAATGTCATTGAAGGTCTCACCAAAGCCCGCCTCCATGAACTGGCGGATAACCATGAGTGGGTAAAACACGCCACCAATCTGCTGCTGTTCGGCGCAAGCGGTGTCGGTAAAACCCATCTGGCCAGTGCATTGGGCTACAGCCTGATAGAAGCCGGAACCCGCGTAAAGTTCTATGCGGCCACCGCGTTAGTGCAACATCTGCAGGAGGCAAAACAGCACCTCAAACTCCAGGACGCACTGAACAAACTGGATAAATACCAGGTGCTTATCATTGACGATATCGGCTACGTGAAAAAGACAGAGCAAGAAACCAGTGTGCTGTTCGAACTCATTGCTCACCGGTATGAAAGGTTCAGCCTCATCATCACCTCCAATCAATCGTTCGAAGACTGGGATGCACTGTTTACTGATACCACCATGACAGTCGCAGCCATCGACAGGCTCGTGCATCACTCACACATCATTCAATTAGAGGGAGAAAGCTACCGCAGAAAAGCAGCAATAAAACAGGAAGAATAACTCAGCGACAACCGGTCAAGTTAATTGACGCCAGACCGGTCAAGATAGTTGACGTTCTATACACAGAATATGTTTTTTCAGAAGAGACGAATGATAATATAAAGTCACAGTAATAAACTTTTAGCTATGAAGTGGGTCTGAACAACGGAGTGTAAAATGGAAATTGAAATTAGTAACTGCAATAACATTGATAGGGGAATGATAAAGATTGCAGAAGGAACACTGAACATAAAGTACGCAATCAATGGTACGGGTAAGAGTACTATATCGAAATCAATTCAAAAGTCAGTTTCATCAAGACTCAGCGGGACCATAGAGCTTACGGATCTTAAGCCGTTCAAGGCATTTAATGATGACTCAATTATTCCAACAGTCACTGGCCATGAAGCAATCAATAGCGTTAAGGTGTTTGATGAGTCTTATATTAATGAGTTTGCTTTTCAGCCAGACGAACTCCTCAAAGGAAGCTTTGATATTCTCGTAAGAGATGAGGAATATGACTCCGTTATGGCAGAGATAGATGAGCTTGTATCTCAAATAAAGAGCCAATTTCAAGAAGACGATGACATCGAGGCATTGATAGCTGATTTTGACGAATTGAGTAGTAGCTTTGGTAAGCCTACCAAGACAGGCGTACATGGATCCAGCGCAATAGCTAAAGCTCTTAAGGGTGGTAATAAAGTAGCAAATATTCCGGAGGGTCTCGAAATATACCAGAACTTCATCCAAGGACAGGACAATGTAAAATGGATTAAATGGCAACTCGATGGCGGGCAATTTATAGAAGAATCTGATAGTTGCCCTTATTGTGTTAGTAATGTAAAGGAAGTAAAAGAAACAATAAAGCGCGTTGGTGAGGTTTACGATCCTAAATCAATTCAGAGCCTCAATAAACTCGTACAAGTATTCCAGCGTCTTGACAAATATTTTTCAGATAAAACAAAAGAAATAATAAATAATTTCGTTTCAAGCGTTGACGGATACACAGAAGAACAGACGGGATATCTTCTTGAGGTAAAGGGACAAATCGATCGGCTTAACAACATGTTCAAGCATCTTAGAAATATTGGATTCTTTACTTTTAAAGATGTTGATAAAGTGATCGATGAATTACGAGAGTACAAAATAGATCAAAATCTATATCCACATCTTCAATCAGATGAAACATTATCAAAAATTGAAAAAGTAAATGACTCTATAGATCAGCTGATAGGTAAAGCTGGCCAACTTCAGGGCCGAATAGCTATCCAAAAGCGGCATATTGAGAAGGTGGTGGAAGAAAATAAGAATGCTATCAATTCATTCCTTCGTAATGCAGGATACAGATATACAGTCGATCTTATCGAGGATGAATCAGGAAAGCATAAGCTAAAATTGATTCATGAAGACCTTGATTCAGGGGAAGTTTCTGGTGTCAGAAATGTACTCAGCTATGGAGAGAGGAATGCTTTTGCATTAGTTCTATTTATGTTTGATACAGTAAAGAATGTTCCCGATCTGATCGTCCTCGACGACCCAATTTCTTCATTCGACAAAAATAAAAAATATGCGATTATCGAAATGTTATTCAGAAAGGAGAAATCCTTTAGGGGGAAAACAGTTTTATTGCTAAGTCACGATTTTGAGCCAATCGTTGATATGCTTTATCACCATACCGACAGGTTCGATAAGCCGAGCGCTTCTTTCCTTCAGAATAATAACGGCCAGCTAATAGAGATAGATATTGAGAAAGATGACATTATGACATTTGTAGATGTTAACTCTTCAAATATTACAAGTGATTCAAACTTGGTAGCTAAGCTCGTATACATACGTAGAACATATGAAATTCTCAATTCTAGAGGAATGGCATACCAGTTGGTATCAAACGCCCTCCATAGAAGAGCTGTGCCTCTAGTATTTGAGGATGGGACATCACGTGAAATGACTAAAGACGAAATACAAGGTGCTGTAGCTGAAATTCAGCAGCATATTTCAGATTTTGACTACTCAGAGTTTATTCAATTGATACTTGATAATTCTGCAATGATCGATCTCTACAACTCGTGCAGCAATAACTATGAGAAGTTACACATATACAGAATTATATCTGAAGGAAATAGTGGAGCAGATCATGCTGATATAGTTCTGAAGTTCATCAACCAAGCTTTTCATATTGAGAATGACTACATTTATCAGTTAAATCCTGCAAAATATCAAACAGTACCGCAGTATGTTATAGAAGAATGTGACCAATACATTGCAACGCTGTAAGAAAGCATCTAGCAAGCGTACATTGTCGGGCTGGTTTTCGCTGCGCCACTAAGGAGCCGTAAGTGCGGGCGTTGAAGGACTGTTGTTAGTTTTTCAGCGCACCTTGATAGGAAGGAAACCGAGTAACCGCTTTTCGCCTTTACTATCTATTAGGTCGAACCCAGCCTTCTTAATAAAAGTGTCAGAGGCACAGCATTTCTGAAATTGGCCCCCCTACTCGTTTTTCGTACCAGAATTAACATAGATGACTCTCATCTCTCTTACCATATCCTGAAAGCTTGTACGAAATAATTGGAAACTCCCTCCGCGAGAAACTCTCTCCATCCCATATCAAAGCTTGGGTCAATTTTTATCTGAAATATGTCATATTATGACAGCCCATCTGGAGTTATCAGCTTTTAAGATAAGGAAGTTTATGTCTTATATTTTCAATGAACTGGATCATCAGTCCGTTTCATCTCTCAATGAAATCCGCGAAATACTTGTAATGCATCACTGCGAGCAGGCTTTTATCAAAAAACTCGCAAAAAACAACAACGACAAAAATCAGGTTTATATTCATAGAAGCGTAGGTGTATTTAACTCGATATTTGATCTGGACTTTATAGAAAGAGATTTCAGCGAGAGCACTACCAAACCAGCATCTGACAACAGCAAAAGAATTCCGGCGGCCATATTCAGATCTTTCAGTTGGGTAAAGCTCAACAGAGAACTTACTCCTGTTCGCGAATGCAAGGCAATCCTGTATGCCCAATATCCAGAGACCCGCCTTTCGCGCTTTCAGACTGAGAATGGCGCAATGCCACGCAGTATGTCTGTTGAATATACAAATCAGTCTGAAATACTGAACCGATATCTGGTGCTAGGAGCTACCCGCGAAGGAGAAGCTGTTGCAATTCAGATTGTAGGTCCTGAACCAGTATTTGAAAGCGAGTTTGAAGAACTTCCTTTTGTTCCTGACACCTCAGTAATCCGCCACATTGTCTTGAATGAAGACCAGACGCCAACTGATGAGCTCATGTCCCTCCTCAGAAGGAAAGTCGCAAACAGAAGTTACCCTGGCACCATTCTCCGCCCATCAGGCGCCTCAGATCCGTTTAATGGAACACAGGTACCGGGCTATACACTGGAATATGCACTGGGCATCGCGTCAAACGCAAATCAGGATGGTGACTTCCGGGGTATTGAACTCAAAGCCACCACGCAGAAGAAAGTTACACTCATGACTACTGAGCCCGATGAGGGGCCGTATGCTGAAAGTTTTTCATCCTTCGTACAGAAATTCGGGTACACCGAGGATGATGGTGCTACCTACAGAATGAATGGTCTGCACAGGTGTGGTACACGTGTCGACAAGACTGGCCTGACGCTGAAAATCTTCTACAGAAAACAGATTAAAGCAGAGCTTCATTGTGATGGGAAAGTTTATACATTCAACGGGGAGTTGAGTAAACACGGTGCAAAGAAAGCTATTGAACAGGCTGCGAAAGAACATTCAATCATCGATATCAGTGCTGCGAAAAAATCAGGTCGCATTGAATGGAAATTTTTCTACGATGTACAGTATCCATATTCACCTGAGCTATCGGTAGATGTTCAGTCTGACTCGCTGAGAGTGTCACTGGTAGATGACAATAACACCGAACATGCAGTCTGGACTCTCGAACGACTGCTTAACAACTGGGGTAAGAAACACAATGAGGCAGTGTATGTACAAGCAAATAAATACAGAATGAGCGACGAGGAAATGCTCGCAGGTGGGTTCAAATTCTCGGTAGAATTTCTCCCTGAAGTTCTCTGGTGTAAGAAAACGACTATCGATCATCTTTTCAGAGCCATCGCAACTGGTCTTCTGTTTCTCGACCCTGGCCACACTCACTCTAATATTAACGCATCAAAGAGCACCCGTAGATCCCAGTGGCGGATAAACAATATATTCAGGGATGCTTCTAAGCTGTATGAGGCAACTGCTCTTGAGTTGCTTGAATAACAATGCCATCTGACACCCGCAATGATGTTTCCCCCGCCCGCAGAAAAAATATGCGGGCAATAAGGAGCAAAAATACGAAGCCTGAAACCCTTTTAAGGAAAAGTCTGTTTGCCCGTGGTTACAGGTATCGGATTGCCCCAAAAAACATTAGAGGAAAGCCTGATCTTTGGATGCCCCGCTTCGGGGCTGCTATTTTCATCAATGGATGCTTCTGGCATGCGCACAACTGTAAGTTGTTTCAAATACCTAAAACCAGAAAGGATTTCTGGATGAAGAAACTGAGAAGTAACGTTAACAGAGACGTCCGAACCTATAGTGAGCTCCAAAATAGTGGAATCAGGATACTCGTTATCTGGGAGTGTAGTTTCAAAAAGCAAACCCGGATAACATTACCTCTCTCCGTCAGCCTTGCCATTACATGGCTGGAGAGTGGCAAACAATTCGGAACAATCAGCGAGTCAGGCTTATCCTATTCAGATTCACTGGACGATATACATATCAGTGGTATTTTGCGCTAAGTAAAAACTCTGACCTACAAACAATACCAGCTTAATTTTTTCCACAACACCTCCGACAACTGTATAAATAAACATGAAACTTTAAAAAGGGATTTTTGTGTGATACCTTGTCACTCCACAATCCCTTTACGCCCAAAAGTTGAACAATGTATATAAAAGAAGTTGCCCTCGCGGACTCTAAGGCCGACTCAAGGATCCTCTCACTGAAGAATGAGACAGATAAATTACTTAAGCTCCTGCTGACTATTTACGATCAGAAGGGACTCGCATCTAGACTCAACAGTAAGGAAACAGGGCTGGACCTGAAAGAAATATCCAGAGAGAAACTTAACAAATGGAAAAAAAATCCAGATGCCAGCGACATTCTGATTCACGAAGATACCAATGCTAGGATCAGAAAGGCATTGCTTCCCAAGAAACCAGCGCACTGGGATAATCCAGATTTTAAATTCATAGATCTGTTTGCTGGAATTGGTGGTCTGAGAAAGGGCTTTGAAGATGTAGGCGGAAAGTGTGTATTCACCAGTGAATATGATGATCAGGCGCGAAGAACATACCTCGCTAACCATTACGTTGGCGAAAGCGAGCTAGCCTATTTCACAGATACCGAAGAGGAAAATCCAGAAAAAAATGTTTCCCTGATGGATATAACAAAGCTGACTTTAACAGGATCCGAATATTCAGGTATTTCGGAATCTGAAAGATTAGAGAATATCAAAAAGCACATACCAGAGCATGATGTATTGCTTGCAGGGTTCCCGTGCCAGCCCTTTTCAATTGCTGGAGTTTCAAAGAAGAACAGTCTTGGCAGAAGTCATGGTTTTGAATGTACAACTCAGGGAACCTTGTTCTTCGATGTAGAGAAAATTATTCAGGCCCGGAAACCAAATTTCTTCGTGCTCGAGAACGTAAAAAACCTGAAGAGTCACGATAAAGGAAATACTTTCGCAACTATTATAAAGACGCTGGATTCTCTGGGTTATTTTATCGCTAATATATCCGATCAGGGTGAAACGATAGAAGAAGCTATCGCAGTAGTAAGAAGCAGGAAAAATGAACCCACGATCGTAGATGGCGCAAAATTTACCCCTCAACACAGAGAGCGTGTTGTTCTTGTTGGTATACGTAATGATTTGCTTGAAAGTAATCCTGAGTTTAGAAACTTCAGCCTGACTAACCTTTCTGGATTCTATCCGGAAAAACGACTGGCTGTATCCGAGATACTCTGCGACCTTTCTGACGAACAACTTGCAACCTATACTCTTACTGAAAACCTGTGGAATTACCTCTATCACTACGCACTAAAACACAAAAGTAAGGGTAACGGATTTGGCTTTGGGCTGGTAAATCCGGATGACCCAGATGCTATAACGAGGACTTTATCAGCAAGATATTACAAGGACGGCTCAGAGATACTTATCAACCACCGTGCTCTGGGAGCTGATTATTTGGAAAAAAACAAAGCAGCTGCAGCAGCCAAAAATGCCGACAGAGAAGCCTACACGACGTCAAAAGCGGCAGAATCAATTGATCCTAAAGCATTTCTGGATGAAGCTGAGTATGAGGCTGAGTTTAAGAAACTGGTGAAATCGTTCGAGAAGGAGTATGACGAAGAATATGGGAGGTATTCCTCAGAATTTGACCCCGCGTACAAAACCCCACGTCGACTGTCACCTAAAGAGTGCGCGAGATTGATGGGTTTTGAGAAACCTGTAGACTACCGCAACAAAGATCTAGATTCTGATTTTGTACAGGTATGCGCTGACAATCGTGCTTATAAGCAGTTTGGGAACTCCGTTGTTGTACCAGTATTCAGAGCTGTAGCTAAATTGATGAAAAGCGAACTGATAGATCCCATAACTAAAAATCTGAGTAGCTCCAAGAAAGGCGGTCGACAGTGAAGCAGAATATTCCCAAAATATGGTTTTTTGATATGGAAGGTACACTTCTAAAAAAAGAGTACTCCCTTGATAACGGGAAAGTCGCCCCTAGCGCATGGACAGTTCTTGCGAAACGGCTTGGTGAAGAGTGTTACAAAGAGGAGGAAGAAACTAAGGATAGGTGGCTTCGCGGTGAATATAAGGGTTACTTAGACTGGATGGCTGATACTGTAAATATCCATAAGAAATACGGCCTTCAGGAAAAACATCTAGTCCAGCTTACTGAAGATGCAGAGTTTTATGAGGGTGTGTACGAATTATTCGACTGGTTGAAGAAAAATAATGCAGTAACGGTTTTGATTACCGGTGGCTTTAAAGCACTAGCTGACAAAGTGCAACGGGCTTTAAAAATTGACCATGCTTTTAGTGGATGTGAATATTTTTTTGATAAAACAGGATTTGTCGAGCTTGTAAATCTGCTTCCATCAGACAATCACGGCAAATCGAGCTTTATGAAGCAGATCATCCATGAGCACGGAGTTGACAGCAGCGATTGTATCTTTATCGGTGACGGTATGAATGACCGTTTCCTAGCCAGAGAGGTTGGAACGTCAATAGCATTTAACGCCCAACCAGAATTGAAAGAAGTGACTACTTTCAGTATCGATCAAAAAGAAGGAAGAGAAAACCTAATTGGTATTATCGACTTGTTCAGTGACCGGCCCAACGAGACTGTAACTAATTTTGTGTAACTGCCTATCTCAACATACTCTATTGAGAGTTAAGGATAGGCAGATGCAAATGAACAAGAAAGAGCTTGAAGCTTTCGCAATGGAAGCGGCCAAAGGGATTAAAACACCTGAGGACTTGAACGAATTTAGTCAGATGTTGAAGAAGATCACCGTTGAAGCGGCACTAAACGCAGAGATGGATGAGCATCTTGGCTACGGAAAACATCAACAGTCCACGTCGACCAATACCCGCAACGGCAAAAGCAGTAAACGGGTCAAAACCGAAGATGGCGAGTTTAAACTCGATACGCCTCGCGACCGTGAAGGCTCCTTTGAACCCAAACTTGTCAAAAAGCACCAAACCCGTTTCACTTCCATGGACGAGAAAATCCTCTGGCTGTACTCACAGGGCATGAGCACCCGTGACATCGTCAATGCCTTTGAGGAGTGGTATGGCGCTGAGATATCGCCCACGCTCGTTTCTCGTGTCACCAATGCAGTTATTGAGCAGGTGATTGAATGGCAGTCACGTCCTCTAGATGCCGTTTACCCGATTGTTTACCTGGACTGCATCGTCGTGAAGATTCGCCAAGATAAGCGGGTCATCAACAAGTCCATCTTTCTGGCTCTGGGTATCAACACTGAAGGTCACAAGGAACTGATGGGCATGTGGATTGCCGAGAATGAAGGCGCTAAGTTCTGGTTAAACGTGTTGACGGAGCTTCAGCAGCGTGGCGTCGAAGATATTCTTATCGCCTGCGTGGATGGTCTGAAAGGCTTCCCTGATGCTATTAACACCGTTTTCCCTCAGACCCACATCCAGCTGTGTATCGTGCATATAGTGCGCAACTCACTAAAGTATGTATCGTGGAAAGACTACAAGGCTGTAACAGCAGATTTAAAGCGGGTGTACCGCTCAGCCACTGAAGACGAAGCCTTGCTTGAACTGGAACGCTTCAGTGAAATCTGGGACGGCCAGTACCCACAAATTGCTAAATCATGGCGCAATCACTGGCAAAACCTTAATACGCTGTTCAGTTACCCTGAGGATATCCGCAAAGCGATTTACACCACCAACGCCATTGAGTCGCTCAACAGCGTTATCAGAAAGGCTATTAAAAAGCGGAAAATCTTCCCAAGTGATGATTCAGCTAAGAAGATGATTTACTTAGCGATTAAAGATGCCAGCAAAAAATGGACAATGCCCATTCAGAACTGGCGTCAGGCTATGAGTCGTTTTATTATCGAGTTCGAGGAACGCCTCGAAAAGCATATTAACTAAATGGCAGTTACACAGAATCTGTTACAGGCTC
>NZ_MDHN01000034.1 GCF_001757105.1 Alteromonas confluentis | reverse complement strand
CTGTAAAGACCCCATCTGACTTAATGCAGATGGTCAGTCCGGTTTTATCCTCCACACCATTACTGGCTTTCTCAGGCCGGACCTTACTCACTACTACGGCATCATCTGCCACCTCGCACCAACACCTGCCTTGAGTCTCCTCTCGTACAGATGCTTCTGGTTTATCACCAGAGACGGTGTCAGGCTTCCCCAGTTACTGCACCGGCTCCCTGTTAGAAATCCCACCCTCAAGCACAATACAGGACTGACCGAGTATCGGGCTTCACGCTATTTTGCACGCTTACCCTCCTGCATTGCCGAATCAGGTTCACTTTCGTTGTGTACTTCTAACTTCCTATGGCTTCCTTCAGACCCTGCCGTTGGCCAGCAACGCCCTTGCCATTCGGATTATCTTCCCCTCAGTCAGGGTGATTCAGGTTTCTTTCAACCTGACGGGTTTGCCAGCTTCGCTGGGCAAACAAAAAAGCCCGGTTCATACGAAGCCGGGCAAAGGTCAGGGTGACACTATGAACTATTGAAGCTGATTTCTACCTGAGTTTGTTTCCGTACACATCCCACACTTCCACATCACCCAGATGTGTATCGCGGATATCCTGCTCTATCTTTTTAAGGTCACCCACAATTACCCATACCAGTTCATCCGGGTGATAAGTCTTGTTAGCAAGCGCCATAATGTGCTCTGCAGTAACGGCTTTAAGTCGTTTCGCTGACGTCTCAACACGGCGATACGGCAGGTTATTCAAATCGGCATTGATCAGGGTTTTCAGTATCGCGCCATTGTTATTAAAGCCCTGAGGAATGGAATACACCGCAGAATCTCTGTCGCGCTCCAGTTCGGCCGCAGTGATAGGCTTATTGCTGATGTAAGCACTGATTTCTTTCTGGATTTCCAGCATAGAGGCAGCGGTTTTGTCGGCCTGCACTGTGCCGCTGGCGGTGAAAACCCGAGGGCCGTCTGGCGCGTTGCTGATCCCGCCACTGAAACCATAAGCCCAGCCTTTGTCTTCACGCAGATTCATATTCAGACGACTGTTAAAGCCTGCACCCAGCGCCGCATCCATCAACGACTCAACCGCAGACGTATTCTTGTTAAACTCACCAAGAATATGACCGGCACTAATACTGCTTTGCACGGCTCCGGGGGCATCGATCAGGATAATTTTACCGGTCTGGCTAACCGGAGCAGCAATTTCAGGAATGGGGTGACGAGGCGCTTTTTGCCAGTCTGCAAAGTAGGTCTTCGCCAGCTTTTCCGCGTTTTCTATCGTAATATCACCCACCAGATACAAAGTCGCTCCTGCCGGACCAATCTCGTTATCGTAGAAAGACTGGATCATGTCGCGACTCAGAGTTTTGGCTTCTTCCCGGGTAGTGATTTTACCAAACGGATGCGTACTGCCCCAGATGGCTTTTGAGTAAGCGCCAGAAGCGGCTTGCATGGGATTTTGTTCGTAAGCATTGTAAGCGGTGTCGATGTTTTGCAGCACTTTGCTGACTTCCGCTTCCGGATAGGCAGGATGACGGATAATGTCAGCGGCTATCGCAAAGGTATCATCCAGGTTTTCGCTCAGTCCACTCCAGCTTACGCCACTCTCGCGGGTACCCGCTCCACTGTTAAACTGCATGCCCAGCGCTTCAAGTTTGCGGGACAACTCAGCCATGTTGTATTGTTGCGTGCCTGTTGCCATGAGTCTGAAGGCATTGCTGGCGGTATCCGGTGCATAAAACTCATCCACCAGCGAGCCGGTTGTGAACTGCATAGATACATCGACCAGCGGCAGATTATCCCGCTGAGCAACCACCACCTTCAGGCCGTTTTCCAGTGTAGTGGTTTGAATATCGGGCAAAGTCACCTTGCCGGTAAACTCACCGGCTGCAGGTACCGCTGAACGATCCACTTTAGCGTTCATGCTTTTTACGTCTGGCAGAGGCATTAGCTGAATATCGTAATAAGGTTTATCCAGCCATTTTTGCGCTGTCTGTTTAACCTGTCCAGGGGTCGCCGACTGGATCCACGCGCGCTGGGTATTCAGAAAGAGTGGATTATCATGGTGCACTTCGCCATCAATCAGGTGTGTACCGATGGCCTGATTACTTTCCATGGAACGAAGCAGCGATATTTCACCGGCGAGATTAATCCCATCCAGTTTTTCCTGCGCAGGGCCTTCAAGAAAATAGTCGTTCAGCGCCTGATCAATGAGTTGATTCGCCTGTTCCACATCCGCACCGAGTTTCAACCCGATATCAAGAGAGAAAACACTGGAAACGTCATTGGGCTGAACATGAGCACTCACGCCCAGCGCGATGTCTTTTTCATCCACTAACAAATCATAAAGCGGCGTGTTTTTCCCACCAGCCAGAGTACGGGCCACCAGTTCCATGATGGTGGTGTCCTGACTCTTATTATTGGGTAACGACCAAATGCGATTCAGATTTACTGTTGGCACTTTGTCGTAGATAACGTCACGTTTAATTGTCGTCAGCTCCGGGATCCACTGGGCAATTTTGTCCATGGGTTCACCAGCGGGTGCATCGGCAAAATAATAAGTGACTTTTTGCTTCGCCGTTTCTACATCGATATCACCAGAGAGCACCAGTACTGCATTAGATGCACCGTACGCTTTCTCAAACCAGTCAGATACATCCTGCAAGGTGGCACTATCGAGGTCTTCCATGGAACCTATGGTGGTGTGATCGTAAGGGTGTCCCTTCGGATAGAAGTTCGCAAGAAAACGTTCATAAACACTGGCGCCGGGGCGCAACTGTCCCTGACGTTTTTCATTTTTGACTACCGCACGCTGTTCATCAATAAAGGCCTGATCGATGCTGTCGCCCAGGTAAGCCATGCGGTCAGATTCCATCCACAGGGCCACATCGATGGCGTTGGAAGGTACTGTCTGATAGAAGTTGGTTCGATCCAGATTGGTGGTGCCGTTTATGCCAACCGCGCCCACCTGTTCCAGTGGCACAAAATATTCACCTTTACGGTGAATGGTGTCCTGAAACATAAGGTGTTCAAAAAGATGCGCAAAACCGGTTTTGCCATCTGCCTCGTTCTTCGAACCCACCTTGTACCAAACGCCAACAAACACATCTGGCACGCTGTGATCGCTATGCACCAGAACGGTCAAACCATTCGGCAACGTGAACTTATCGTACTGAATATCCACTTTACTGAAAGCCGGTGCTGGCTGGGGTTGCGGCGTGATTGTCGTGCTGCTGCACCCGGCCACAGAAAGCAGGCTACTCAGCATGATAGCCACAGGAATTTTCTTGCTTTTGAACAAACCTTTTTCTCCTGAACGGTTTCTTGATGTCAGGTCATTAAGGCATAGCAACCTTGCACGAGTCTGACTAAGCCATATTGAGTAAAAAAAGGGCAAAAAAGACGAAATTCAGAAGAGTCTGCAAGGTTGGTGCAAGTTAGCTGGTGTGAAATAGAACCATGGATGAAACACGGCTTACAGGCAGGACAATGCAATCGACAAAGGCATCTCAAACAGAGTTACAACTTAATCTGCTCGCACAGAGAGGTGCTGCGTTTTTCCGTCGCGCCGCAGTGAGTTGTCACCGTCATAAAGCAATGGATTATGCATGTCGTGCATTATGGGTTTCGCCGCTGCTTTGTGTACTGCTTTTTTTGTTACCCGGCTTCTCTGTGACAGCAGCAATTGCACTGCTGGTGATGAGCCTGGCTATCATACCTGCAGGCGTATACGCATTCAGTTTACTGTTTGTCGGACTCACAACCAAAACCACAAGAAAGCAGTCACTTGCCTTATACGACAATCAGCTTGGGTTTAAAGATGACTTGCAAATAGCCGATGAGTTTTTTCAGATTAAGGCACCGACGGGCTTTGAGCAGGCTGCACTTGCCAGTTGCCGTATTTCCGTAGAAAAAGCATCGAATCATGAACTGGTGCCCTTTCCTGTTCGCCCCCATTCGCTCACCCGCAGGCAAAAGGTGTTTGGGGGGCTTTCTCTGTTGCTTTCTGTACTCGTGGTCATCACCGCCATGTTGCGCACAGAATTCCCATCAGTATTTTCGAATCCAGCCGAAGCAGACATCACTGAATTTGAGGAAATCGTACAATCGGCACTTAGCAGCACATCGACAGCGCCCGGGCGCAATCGCTTATCTACGTCAGAAAATCATAATGCCAGACAAAGCCAGCACGGTCCCGACGCCACCAATCCCGCTCAGGCAGAGAAAAGCATGGAATCTGGCGATGCCGCAGAAAGTGGCGCAACAACCGGCTCAGCGGGAGCGGCAGCTGCAAAAGCGGTACCGGAAAAGGCACAAAAAAATAGCGAACTGCGCATTGTTACTAAGCTGCCACCACCGCTTATGGCCCGATTAACCTCAGAAAACTCGCAGACAGATTCTGGCAGTCAGTCTGACAACAGTCAGGCTGGTCCGCAGCAGGAAAGCCAGCAAGCTGACGCGAATAGTAAAGACGAGAATAAAAGCGCGTCGACGGACAGTAATTCAGCCCAGCAGGACGAGCAGCAAAACCAGGCCGGGCAACCGCCTGCAGCACCTTCCGGCCAACAGCAAGCGCAGAGAAATAATAAGAAACAGGACAGTGGCAAAAAGAATGGTCAGCAGCAACAGTCTTCGGGGTCGCAGCAGAACAGTAACAGCCAGAACAGTAACACCCAGGGCGATGACGCGCAGAAGAAGTCACGGGGCATCAATCAGTTGATGCTCGCGGTGCCGATGGAAGATCAGTTTATTGGTACGCCCGGGCCAGGACGTGAAAAGTCCATCACCGAGAAGCAACCGTCTGAAGAAAAACCGATGACAGAAACCATATCAGCGAGCCGGGGGCAAACCGTGCAGTCAGCGCAGGTACAGCAGAAACCCGCTACGCAATTCTGGGAAAAACAAATGCTCAGTGATTTTTTCCAGCAACAACATCAGAATTCACAACATAACGAGAACGCAAATGACAATTAGCGCCAGCACCATCAGCACTGCGGATCACGCAGAACACAGCATCCTGTTTTTTTGTGAAACCTTTCATGCCATAAAAACCGAAATTGGCAAAATGATTGTCGGCCAGGAAGCCGTGGTCGAAGGCGTGCTCACCGCCCTTTGCGCCGGTGGCCACGTGCTACTGGAAGGCGTTCCGGGGCTGGGTAAAACCATGCTGGTCAGTGCAATAAGCCGGTCGGTAGATTTACCGTTTTCCCGTATTCAGTTTACGCCTGACATGATGCCCGCAGACATCCAGGGCGCATCGGTGCTGCTGGAAAATGAAAACGGCGGTCATGAACTCACCTTTCAGCCGGGACCCATTGTATCTAACCTGGTACTGGCTGACGAAATTAACCGGGCGACGCCGAAAACCCAGTCTGCCCTGCTTGAAGTGATGCAGGAAAAGCAGGTTACCGTGGGCAAACGCACCGTCAAGCTAGACGAGCCTTTTTGCGTTATGGCAACCCAGAACCCGGTTGATCAGGAAGGGACCTATCCGCTACCTGAAGCACAACTCGACCGCTTTCTGTTTAAGCTTGAAGTTGGCTACCCTAGCGAGCAGGACTATCACACCATCATCGACAGAACCACCAGCGGCTTAAACATTGAGCTTAAGCCTGTATCAAACCGTGAAGAACTGATTCGTATGCGTACCATTGTTCGTGATGTAAGCGTATCGGAAGCGGCGAAAGCCTTTGCAATAAAACTGGTGATGGGCACACAACCGCACAGTCAGTATGCATCGCCGTCGGTGAATGAGTTTGTGAGTCTGGGTGCATCACCTCGTGGGATCCAGAGCCTGATGCTGGCAGCTAAGGTTGTGGCATTGCTGGATAATCGCTTTGAAGTGATGGAACAGGATATTCGCAAAATTGCGATCCCGGTTTTGCGTCACCGCATGGTACTGAATTTTAAAGCACAGGCCACCGGGCAGTCGGCAGATAGCCTGATCAAAAACCTGTTATCAGGTTTCTGAGTATGGCTGGAGATGCAGTACACCCGCTGATTGACGCTGAACTGATTGAACAGGTTCAGCAGTTCAGTCTTCGCATCGCACTGGCGGGCAAAGGTGGACGACTGGCTGAACAGAAAACCAGTGCTAAAGGTCAGGGTCTGGAGTTTGCGGATTACAAACCCTATGTCGCCGGGGATGAATTAAGAGCTATCGACTGGCACATTTATCGTCGGTTAGGCCGCCTGTTCGTACGGGTATTTGAAGAACAGCAGAATCTGCCGGTGTACATTCTGCTGGATCATTCTGCCAGCTTGTTCTGTGAAACACCATCGCGTTTCAGTGCGGCACAACGCTGCGCCCTCGCACTGGGCGCCATCGCGTTGCAGCAACAGGACGCAGTGCGGGTATTTCCCTTCGCCGGAAAGCTCAATAACCAGTTCAAAAACCTGTCAGGCAAACATCAGTTATTCACCCTGGCAGAACAGCTTCAGCACCATCAGCCGGTGAATGATTCAGACATCACCGCCGCCCTCACCGAATTTGCCGGTTACCCCTTGCGAAAAGGGTTGGTGATTGTAATCTCGGATTTTTTCAACAATAGCGGAATGCCTGCAGTGCTAGATGCGCTGTCGTTGGTGAAACATAACAAGCTGCTTATTCAGGTCACGCAACCCTGGGATGCCGATCCACGTCGTTTACAGGCCAGCGGAGATATCCGTTTTGAAGATGCCGAGTCTGCAGCCAGTGTTGACTTGCAACTTTCCCCCGCGGTAATCAAGGCTTACACCGAGGCTTACCAGCGCTTTAACCAGCAGTTGTCACAATACGCCAGTGACACTGGCACCGGGTTATTGCAGCTGGACGCCAGCGGTCCCATTTTAGCGCAACTCAGCGCACTGTTTGAAAAAGGTATGGTGGCCTGATGAGTTTTGTGAATTTTCCATTCTGGCTGGTAGTGACCGGTGCATTTTCACTGATTGCCCTGCTTTACGCCTTACAACACCTGAAAGCCCAGCCTGTGGTATTGCGGGTAGCCTCCGTTCAGCTCTGGCAAGAGGCGCTACAACATGCCTCTGCCAATAAATTCTGGCAGCGCTTCCGGCACTGGCTGGGTTTTCTGCTGGCGGTATTGATCGCCTTGTTACTTTGGCTGGCGATTAGCGGGATCAGGTTCACTGATAGCACCAAGCCGCTGCACGTTTTCTATCTCGATACCTCTGTGGCCATGCAGGCGGGTGATAACATGACCGATGCAAAAGCAGAGCTGGTTGCCAGACTCCCCTCATCTTCATCGGCAAACAGAGAATTGTGGATTGGCGATGCGGTACCCGCAAAAATACTCAGCGCAGATTCGTCTAATGCGGTACTAACGGCCTCCCTAAGTACAATCCAGGCATCGTCTCATTTACCCGCATTCAGCGAATGGCTTGAACGTGTACCAACACTCTATGCCGGTCAGCCCGTTGTTGTGCATTACTTTGGCTCTGCACTTGGTAACATAACGGCACCTGATGGTATTGCCCTTCAGAACGACTTTATTTCAGCGGCAATTTCTGCAAACGCTGGCATCACCGCCATCGGGCAACAGCGTTTCATGACAGACAACGAGCAGGTTTCCCGGGTGACATTTACGCTGCTGAGTTCGGTTGAACAACAATTTCAGCCAGATGATATAACGGTGTTGCTTAACGATAGTCCTGTGGATGCCGCCCGGATTATTGCTCTGCAAGATAATCAGTTTGCCATCTCAGGTATTCCACTTACCGACCAACCACAGCGTTTGACTGTTTCTCTCAATGAAGCAGATAGTTTTTCAGTAGATAGTTTTTTAGCGGATAGTTTTTTACCAGATAATAGCGCAACACTAATGCTACCTGCAAAGTCGCAGATTTTCGTCGCCTTACAAGATGGCTTACCGGACTGGGTAACACGCTTTGTGGATGCGAATCCGCAACTGACCGTCGATCCTGAGCGAGCCAGTGTCAGCATTTGTATCAATCGCGACGATACCTGCCCTGCCTCCGGAGCCACACTGTATGCTGACGACAGTAGCAATGCTGTGACCTTCTATACACCAATTTCCGAAGAGCAAAGCAGTCTACAGAAAATCTGGCAGGCGTATGACTGGAGCGACCCCGCCTATAACATGCCATCGATGCAAGTTCTCAACGCAGAAACAAAATCAGTGAGCATGCCACTTAGTTACCTTGGTCAACTGGTTGAAAAACAACAGGCAGATCCACTTTTACTGCTGTCGATGGCAATCAACTGGCTGACCGATTTGCCCGTTGCACCTGCGTATCTTGCTGTGGGTGAAGCGGCTCCGGTGCTGCCTGGCGATGCACTAACTCAAAGTAATGCTATCAATCCTTTTCCACTAACAATCAGTCAGTTCAAGGAAGGCGACGCCGTCGCAATGGCTTCACTTCAGTCACCGGTAATTTCCCGACAGGTAGCCAGTGCCCGTGACACGTCCGGGTCTGTAGAAGCCGACACGGGATCTGACGTTCCCTGGCTGACAATCATCATTCTCACCGCATTGGGTTTACTGATTGTTGAATGGTTAATGATTCAACGTGGTCGCTGGGCATAGGAGCACATCATGAGTATTTCTTTTTTACATCCTGCCTATCTGGCGCTGTTAACGCTGCTTCCAGTGATCTGGTATTTCCGCAGGGGAAAAGACCGAGTGTTACCGGTGCTGCGATGCCTGTTGGTGCTCTGTATTACACTGGCTCTGATGGAGCCTGTGATTCAGTCGCATTCTAATGCGATACATCATGTGGTCATCGTAGATCGCTCCCCCAGTGTGAGTGAAACCAATGCCCGGGAAGCAGTGGAACAGGCTAATCAATTTCTCAGCCATGTTGAAGCCGACGACGCGGATGTCATTGTGCTCGGCAACAGTGATGCCTCTGAATTTAATAATGTGCCTACGGCTGTGATACCAACCACGTCACTCACCCAGGCAGTAATGACAGCATTGGCGTCGGTGCCTTACGGAAAAAGCGGCGTAATTACATTGTTCAGCGATGGTTACGCCACCGATGACCACTGGGAGCCGGTCCTGGCTGCCCTTGAGGCACGTAATGTTACCCTGAACTGGATTGAAACAGACAGCGCTCCGGCACAACCAACTATCCAGACGACGCCCTATCCGGCGTTTTATCCTGGACAATCTCCTACGCTCACCATCAATGTGCTTGCCGAATCACGGGATGCTTCAACGCTGTCACTCAGACTCACGTCGCAAACCGGCGAAACGATAGAGGCAAGCCTGGGCGAAGCAACTGAAGACAACCTGTATTCGCCTGTCTTTGAACTACCAGCATCTGAAGAGGTATTTTCAACCTGGCAGGCAGACCTCATCGACAATAACCAGATTGTTGACATCAGAACGATTGTGCTTGCAGCGCAATCACCTATCCCGGTGCTAATGGGCACATCTAATGAATCCGACGGCGAACATTTACAGTCGTTACTGGGTAAAGCCTTCAACGTGTCTGCCGCCCCTTTTCCCTGGACGGAGCCGATGGATTTCAGCCAGTATGAAGCGGTGGTGCTTAATGATGCCAGTGAGTCAGCGCTACCGGTGCAGTTACAGAACGCACTGATCGATGCGATTAACAGTGGCACCGGCTTGCTCTACACAGGCAGCGAACAGGCGTTTTCTACCAATGGTCTGGCGCGCAGTCCATTGGCAGATTTATTACCGGTTAATATTGATAATACCGAAACCAAACGCGAACCGGGTATCTCACTGGCGATCATTATCGATAGCTCTGGTTCCATGCAGGGTCAGCCAATTGAACTTGCCAAACAAGTGGCCCGGCTGGCAGTAAGAAAGCTAAAACCGCAGGATCAGGTGGGCATCGTTGAGTTTTACGGCACCCGCCAATGGGCAGTGCCTATGCAGCCCGTTCAGGATACCGAAACCCTGGAACGCGCTATCGGTCGACTACAGGCACAAGGTGGCAGTGAACTGTTTCCTGCTATTGAAGAAGCCTATTTTGGGCTTAAAAGCAGCCACAATAAATACCGCCATATTCTGCTTATTACCGACGCTGCGGTAGAAGAACAAAACTACCAGAAGTTGTTGCAGTATATCGCCTCAGATCAAATCAATATTTCTACCGTGCTGGTTGGCGACAACGCCACCGGCGAAGAAAGAATGGCAGATCTGGCAAACTGGGGCCGGGGCCGTTTCTACGCGGTATACAACGAGTTCAGCATGGTTGAACTAAACTTCCGTCGCGCCGATAAAATTCCCGCGTCGGCATACAAGGAAGGGGATTTTACCGTTCGTGATGCGGCTTCAGCAGCGCCTTTCCCCTCGCCAGTTAGAGACTATACGACTGCCCCACTAAAACCAACCGCTATCACAGAGTGGACAATCGATAACAGCCAGGACCCTTTACTCGCTTCCTGGCAAGCTGGCGTAGGAAAAGTGACAGCACTGATGACCGAACCATTTGGTAAAGGCACTGAGAGCTGGGCAGGAATGCCAGAATATGGTCAGAAACTGGGAGGTATTATAGGCTCTCTCGCCGCCCTGGCGAACCGTGCAACACTCACCACACAGCGGTCATTCGGACAAATTAATGTGCAGTTCAGTGCGCAGGCAGACAACATTCAGCCAGAGTTGCAGTGGAAGCGCTCTGATGAAACAAGCTGGCATGACGCACCAATTCGCCTGCGAGCACCGGGGCTGTTTACTGGCAAAATCAATGTGGCTCGTGATGCGACGGTGGAAGTTAAGGTGAGTACAACCCTCCGCACCTACTATTCGGCATTATCGCCACTGAGCGACCTTCGCCCGGAGTTTCAGTTCGAAACGCAATACGCTCAAAGACTGCAGCAGGTTGTGACCGGCAGCGGCGGTACACGTTCGCTTGCTGAAACCCGACAGGATGCATCGATTACGGGCAACGCCTTTATTAAAACCTTTGCTCTGATGCCATTCGCATTGGCGATGGCACTGGTACTTTACCTGTCTGAAATTATTTATCGTCGCTGGCCGTCGCGCCGCAATTCACGCTTCCCTGGAAATGTAGTATGAGATTTCAACTGAAACCCATTGCGCTGGCACTCCTAATCGCTGGTACATCCTCGCCGCTGATTGCAATGCCAGGTGAATCTTCAATGTCTGGTGAAACAGCAACGCCCGGCTCAACAAGCGCTGCACCAGGTTCGATGCAGACATCACAATTTCAGGGTGTTGTTACCGCCAGGCAAGCATTATTAACCGCATGGGAAACCGGTGATATCAGCAAAGTAAACAACATTGCAGATCACTACAAACTAAACGATGCGCTGCTTGCCCAGGCATACGAAGCATTAGGCGATAAAAACAGCGCCATACGCACTTACTCCTCGCTGGCTGACCGTGCTGGGCAGAATGTCGCTAAGCAACGACAAATAGAGATGCAGTTAGCACTGTTGCAAGATAACCCGGACACCCTGAAGCAAATAGCCAGTAACAATCCGAAGCTGGCAGAAAATGTCGCGCTGGTTGTCGCAATCGCTTCAGGCATACCAGCGGCAATGCCGTTCATGGAAAGCATTGAAAACAAGAGCGCACCCGGTCAGTTAGTATTCACTAACTGGTTACTGAAAACGGCTGATAACGACAAAGCTGAAAAGCTGGCCTGGCGTGCTTTTGAGCAAGCGGAAACCCGTTCGGATAAACGCTATGCGCTTGCCTTGTTTGCTGAAGCAGTAAGAATTAACGGACGAATTGAAGCGGTACTGGACACGCTTTCTGGTTATCATAATGACCCGTTCCTTACCCCCCTTTATCTGGATTTTCTGCTTGAAGCCGGTAAGTTCACTGAGGCACTTGCGCTGACAGAAATCAGTAGTCTGCCTGCTATACAATCCCGCAAAGCCGCGCTACTGGCGCTTTCTGATGACCAGCATGGACTCACTGAGTATTATCGCCAGCAAATTCAGGCCACCCCCAAAAAACCTGAAGGCTACTTTGGACTGGCTGGACAGCTGATAAATCAGGGAGATTTAACCGCTGCAAAACAGGTATTTGACGACTTCGGTGCGGCCAATGCAGGCAATAAATCAGCGCTGCTAGCTGCAGCGCAGCGCATGATTGCCATGAACATGCAGGATAACGCCATCGCCATACTGCAAGCCCGTGTTCACGATGCGCAATCCGATCCTGACGTGAACTTCTTTTTGTTTAAAACCTACCTGGCATCGGGTGATGAAGCCTCAGCAAAGTTAGCGCTGGATAGAATCACCGCCTCGACACAAGCCCAGAGCCCGTCCCGTTTACTGGTAGTGACCGCGCTGGAGCAACTCGACGATGTCGAACAAGCTCTTCAGGTACTGTTGAATTTCAGAAAGGCTGGCGGTCGACTTTCCTACGATCAACGGCTGCATTTAGCTGAACTGGCCAGAAGTGCCGGAAGCGAAGACTTAGCCGTAGCCGAATGGGAAGCATTGTGGCAACAGGCTACGCTGCCCGCCCGCAAATTTTATCTCGAAAACCTGCTGGTAAAAGCCACTCAAAAGGCTGGAACGTTAGAAAACAAGGTTACCGAACTGGAGCAGCGTCTGGAAAACGGTGTCCTCAGTACTCACGAATTAAACCTGCTTGTAGCACTACATTTGGCTGACAATCAAACCGATAAAGCCGAGATCGCCATCAATCTCTATGCAACCAAAGCGGCGATCCCCGAAACACAACGTCTGGAATTGCTCGCCAGTTTATTCGGGCGCAGTCGTCAGTACACCAGACTCAATGAAATCTGGAAACAGTTGGCCGAACGAGAGCCCGCTAATGCGGTGCAGTACTGGCAACAAATTACGTTGAACAGCCTGCGCAACAATACGTTCGAACAGAGAAACAGTGATGCCGGAGAAACGCCACAGGAACAGCGGTTGGCGCAGGTAAACTCGCTCATTGCCACCCTGACAGAGAACGGTAGCCAGGATGATCACGCTTTCGTTGCCAGTATTTATACCCTGGCGGGCCTGCCTGAGCAGGCGATAACCGAATACAGAAAAGCCGTCGATACCAATGCTAACCCGGACGCCCTCCTACAACTGGTGGAACTTTATAAAAAATCAGGTCAGTTTGAGCAGGCAGTCAGATTACTGCAAACCCGGTTGGTTACCGCCTCAACAGATTCAGCCTACATGAGTGCCGTTGACGGCTTACTCAACTTGTTTGATTCAATGCCCGCTCAACAGGGAGAGAGTGCCGCGCCAGCGCTTAAAACCCGTACCCTGAACTGGTTAACCCGCCAGATATTAGTGCGCCTGGCAGTTTCCAATTCAGATGTATCATTGCTGATGGTGCTGTCTGACATCAAGCAGAGTCAGGGCGATTTCGACACGGCAGAGAATATCAGCAATTTGATTCTGGCCGCCTCCGACGCCCAACGTGCCGCGCTTCTTCGAAGTATGATTTCACAGTTCAGCGGCAAAGGTCTTTATAGCCAGTCTTCAGGCCCCGCGATTGGCGATGAGCAAAAGAAGCTAAAATACGGTCGGCGTCTGCTTGCCCTTCAGCATGATTTTCCACCAGCCCTGTATGCAGATTTGGGCCGCTCACTGTTGGCTGATGGAGATGTACAGGGTGCCGAACGCGCCTTTTCGTTAATGACGGAAATTCCCGGCATTCTGAATGTGAAGCAACTAAAAGGGGATGCATACGCCAGTCAGCATATGGACAGCGCAGCACTGACCTATTTCAAAGAAGCCTTACTGGTCGATCAAAGCAACTTCGAACTACTACGTAAAACTGCCATTTTGGAAGAGCAGTTCGGCGACAACAACATGGCTGAATACTGGTACTGGCAAGGTCTTAAACAGATTATCAATCAGGCACCGCTTTACCAGCCTGATTTCAGCACCATGCGCACTTCCGACAGTTTTAAATTTTTCCCCACGCTATCTGAAGGACTGCTGCTCACGATAAACGATACTCAGGCTGAGACAGTGATGCAGGCATTGCAATCCATGCTGCAGGTCTCGCTGAAAAGCGTGCAACAGCAGGCGGGTGCAACGTCTTTAGGAAAGGTAAGCGAATATCCGCGTATCGCGTTTATCACCGATTTAATGCAGCGTATTGCCGATAGCCAGAAAAGCCAGACGCAGTGGCGAAGTGCGCTGTCAGATCTCACAGCAATATTTGCAGATTTTACACTACCGCCGCTTCCCGCAACTGTCGACCAGCAAACATTCGATGCCCGCGCACACCTTAAAAATCAGGCCCAGGCCGAAAACAATTTCAAACTGACGCTGGCACTCGCCATAGATTCAGGCGACTGGCATACCGTTATCGAATTGGCTACATCACTCACTGCCGTGCTCAGGGCCAATGGCGAATTTACGCCGGTTGCAGGCTCAAACTATTTCGACGTATTGCTAAATGCTGTCGAAAACATGCCTAATGAGAACTTTAAGAAAGATTTCTGGCCTGTTATTAAAGATGTACCCAACCAGAAGTTGCGGATGTTGCAACTGCAGCGCTACCTGCCAGAGACGTTCCGCAAGCTGGAAACGAAACTCTCAGCGTCTTTACTAACTGATGGAGAGTTTGTTTCACTTGCTATTCAGCATATCAACACGCCTCCGCTGGCAGGCCTGCCCTATGGCATTAACGATGACAGCTTTAATGCATTGCTGTTCAGTAAACTTTCCCCCAGCGATTTACTGGCATTGTGGGAAAAAACAGAGCGAAGCTACCGCCTTACCGGTGCTATTTATCCAATTAGAGAAGAAATAGTGCAGCGCGTATTTGCTACACCGGTTTCCGCTGATCACAACGAACAAGTAGCAGAGTTGCTACATCGCTACGTTACGGCTAATGGCAACAATCAGGCGCCCTGTGCTGCCATGGCAGAAAGGCTCATGCTGCTCAATGCCGCGGCTGAGAACCAGTCGCTGCTGCAGAACCAAGCAACGAAGATTGCGGGTACATCAGCCCAATGCGAACAATTGCCGCATTTCCTCACCGCTTTCTTTAAGGGAGATAAAACCGGGGCATTTGATGCACTACTGAAGCTAACCAGAGCAGCAGGTGCTGGCGTGCATTTTCAGGTGTTCGCCGATGTGACATATAGCTACCTCCGGGATGAGCGTCAGTCTTACATCACGCAATTTTTAAATGCACCGCAGATCGCAGCGGATGACGCGCAGTTTTTTATCAACAATATATTGCCGACAGAGAACCGGACTTCTAATCAAATCCGTTATCTGAGTCTGCTACATGAGCGACTGCCAACAGATGAACTGATATTCAACCGCCTGATCCAATTGTTATGGCGTGAGCGACACTTCGATACGCTGGAGCCAGTTATCCATGCCAGATTGCAGGATGGCGCGAGCAACGATGACCAGCATCTGCTGTACTACCTGCATCAGGTAAATGTTAAAAAGGGCGACCAACAAGCGGAGCAGATGGGCAAGCCCGTCGCCGACATTGATTCGCTGGTCAGTTGGCTTAACAAGTCGATGTCTGCCGGTGCGCAGGATGGTGGTGTTGCGGCGTTATATAGCTTAATTTTTACCGAATACGCCCGCCTTTACCCGTCCGACCCGCTGGTTATTGAACTGAAAAACCGCGAAGGCGGCGAACAAGTAGCCGCACCAGAGAGTGTATCTCAACCGGATATTGCGCAACTTGTGGCAGTGTTTACTAAAAATCCTGATGAGGGAATACGACAGCTTAATACCCTCTGGCGTAACGGAATTGAAGGCGGAAAGCAATTCGACGGCACACCATTAAGCCGGGAGCAACTGGTCCATACCATCTATGATCATGACGGTCAGCCTTCGTCACCATTTTCACTCAGTGAAGACTTTCTGACGGCATTAGCCAGCACCCCAGAAGCAACAGCTATGTTTGATAAATGGCTCATGGCACTGCCTGCTGAACAGCGAAATTCGATGCAACGGCTTTATGATGTGATTGCTACAGGATGGTCAGCCCAGGGCAATTTGGAAAAACATGTTACGACCTTACTGTCGCAGCTCGCTGCACCCGATTTCACAGCCCATCACCTTCAGCTACTTGCCACTGCATTGCCACTTAGCGCAATCATAATTGAGCCACAGGATCTTGCCCTGCTGCGAGCACAGATTGCGAGGATTCAAAATGCGTCTGTGTATCTGCGTATTGGCCTGGCAAATGTCTTCTCCCGCGCAGAGCAATATCAGGAAGCGGGAGAGATGTTAGTTGCCGCAGTATGGCAAATGAATTACCCCACACTGACCATGGAAACGCGTATTGTACAGAGTCGCTTTAACGCACCTTCTCTCTCCGACGTGGTTTCCCAGCTAAGTAGTTGGAACAATAAACAAATGGCTGCGCATTATCTGGCCGAACTGTTCCGTGTCGGTCACCAAATAATAGGTGATTCGAAAACGGCGAAGTCGTATTGGCAGGCTTTCACATTGATGGCGCAGGCCGAATTGGGAATGGCAGCCGGTGAGCCGGTTTTAGAAGCACTTACAAACAACAGTGAAGAGATCCCCCCTGTTGTGGCATTCGCCGAAGCCCGCTATCAGCGTGATGTATTACACGACAACGGCGCTGCAATCACCCGGGTTTTGCAAGCGATTGAAAACATTGCGCAACATGCTGATATCAGCGGCTACGACCGTGAAGCTGATGCTTTGCTAAGTCAATTATATGGCCCGTCAGCGGCGGTAAAAAACCAACGTTCACTCATGCCCTGGTTCGACTTGCTTATCAAAGATGCTAACGAGGACTGGGCGTTGTCTCTACGTTCAGCAATAGCCGAATCTGCGCTCAGTGATGACATTAAAAAGTCCTTCATAGAAAGACTGTCGGCTGCTAAGTAATGCTGCAAGGTAGGGGTAAGGTTGTCTGGTTACAGTCGAAAAAATACAAATCACGGAGACTGTTATGAAACTGTCGTTGTTACTGACATTATGCGCGGTTACAGCAAGTGCATGGGCTACCCAAGACACGACGTTGTCGACGGAAATGCGGTACGACTCACGTAATCGCCCGGTTATCGCTACGGAAGTAAATGGTCAGGGTCCCTACTACATGGTGGTGGATACCGGTGCCGAATCCAGTTTAATGATGCCAGCGCTGGCAGATCTGCTTAAACTGGAGAGCTTTGACAGCGGGCTCACGATTAACGGCGCGACAGGTACCATAGCCGCAAAAGCCTATCCTGTGGATTCATTTAAAAGTGATCTGTTCGATATCAGCTATGTTGGGCTGTTAGCAATGCCTAATGCAGGCGCCACAGAAGCAGCAGGCATTATCGGTATGGATCTGTTTGCTGAAAAGGCGTTGGTTTTTGATGCGGCTGCACACCAGCTTCGCACCGTCCCATCCGGTGAAGTAGAAGGAAATTATCTGACCGTTCCCGCGATTAGGCGCGACGGCCTACTCGTTCATATCAATGTAAAAATGAACGGCGTTGAGATACCTGCACTCATCGATACCGGCGCAGCTGCCACCATCGCTAATGCGTCGGCATTAAAAGCGCTGGGCTGGCGAACAACAGACGCTCATCTGATTGATGATGGCACTATACTTGGTGCGACATCGAACACGAGCGCAATCAAAAAAGCCTCGGTGAGCACTATTTCTGTGGGCAGCATCACCATGCGTGATGTACCGGTTCGCTTTACGATGAATACCGAGGGTCAGCCCCCGGAATTAATCCTGGGAGGCGATGTGCTGAATAGCCTATTGGGATTTGCTATCGATTTTCCTAAACAGGAATTTTTAGTAAAGCTCCCTGAAGAATAAACAGCCGCACCGTCCCATCGTTTATTCGTGATGCATTCTAAATAGCCAGGCATCACACGCTAAATTTAACTAAAAGCGCTGAATAGCCCAATTCAGCGCGATAAGCGCAATTACCGACGA
The DNA here is from genome assembly GCF_001757105.1 of Alteromonas confluentis. Lineage (GTDB taxonomy): Bacteria > Pseudomonadota > Gammaproteobacteria > Enterobacterales > Alteromonadaceae > Alteromonas > Alteromonas confluentis. The sequence continues at coordinate 65,129 of NZ_MDHN01000034.1, read as the reverse complement.
CGCTAATGGCATTATCGCCGAAGCATAAGCACGTACATGCCGAAGCGCCAACAGCACCGGTAGTAGCAGTAGCACCACGACTAACTGTCCGATTTCTACACCGATATTAAACGATGCTATGGCCAAAAGCGGACTCGCAGCATTCGCCTGCAACTCTCCGAAAACGCTGGCAAAGCCCATTCCATGCAGTAAGCCAAACGCAAAAGTAATCAATACCAAACGGTGAATTACCGGCCAAATATTGTTTAGCGCCGTGAGCATAACTGAGATGGCAATGCCGAATTCAACCCAGCGACTTGAGGGTTGATACCAACCCAGTGCCGTGGTGGTAAGTGTGACTGAATGTGCCACGGTAAAAGCCGTGACCAGCCACAATGTAGATTTGAGAATAGTGCCAGTTCGCTCCTCACCCAGCCAACGATTGTCTTTTCTTACCAAATTAACAGTGAGCAGCGTGGCCAGTAAAAACAGAATGTGGTCTATGCCAATCCAAATATGAATGATGCCCTGATACACAAAGGTCGTTATTGTCTGCCAGGCTGTAGCACCTGAGTCCGTCGCCAGCGTACTTTCTCTGTGAGAACGAGTGAATACATCAGTATGGCTAGCACCACCGATTATCGCCGTTAGCAGGGTTTTGTGACTCTCTTCCATGTCAAATACCCCCTGGTAACTAACAACTAAAGCGGAGTCTGTAGGGCAAGTAAGCGTGAATGGAATCGCTATCAAATCGATGCCAGATATGCTCTCCATGGCAACGTCTTTAAAGGCCGGGCGACATAGCGTTTCCTGCTGGGTAAAGCGTAACACTGAGGCGGCATAATCATGTAAACCGGGCTGTGCTGCCTTCACCTCTTGCCAGGTAAGATCGCCGTCGAAATTCTCGTCGAGCTTCACCTCAATCTCAAGGTCATAAGGCATCAACGACAATCTTCCCTCAAGCTGACGCGTGTTTTCACCAGACAGGGTTAAATAGCCATTACTCAGCTCGTGCGCAAAACTCTTACTGGCGACTAAAAAACTGAGCTGAAGCACCATTAGTACTATTGAAAGCTTTGCGTAATACACCCAACGCATAGGGTACTCCATTTTATTTACTGTCTTAATTCCAACGCATTGGCTCGTTGCAATAACATTTTATCGTCCCAGGTTTTGCCGTGCTCCCAATTGAGCTTTGCAAAGTGCATTGCCTTCACCGGGTCAGCATTTACATCGAGGTAATACCGCGCCAACTGCGCAGCATGCACATTGTCACCACGCCACTCCCGCATTGTAACGCGTTGCTTCATAATCTGTTGCCAGTCGTCGTTGGTGGCTAACGTAGCTTCCGCCTGAGCGAGTCTGACAAGTATGGCATCATCTACATTAGAAGGCGCCTTGATCAGCGGTGTAAGTATATCAATAACAGCACTGGCGCGTCCCAATTCAAGCTGGATGTCGGCCCAAAGGGCAACCCGGCTAATCGGCGCAGCCGACAAATCAGTGTCGCTGAGGTAGCCCGCCGCCTCTTCAGGTTTATTCAATGCCATTGCCATCGCCGCTAGAATTTCTCCTGCCCAATTATCGATGGCAGGAGCGCGATCGAGACCTGAGAACTTACGTAGTTGCTGCAATTTTTGATAGTCTGCTTCGTCTGGCTGCTGCTGAGCATCGATATCCAGCAAACAAATGGCGGCGAATGTGGGCTCGCCGATGCCAGCCAACTTTTGACAGGCCTTGCGTGCCTGTTCAGGGCTTCCCCGATTCACTTCCACTGTAGCTAGTAACATAAGGGCTGAAGCTGATGCCCTGTGTTGTCTGATCGTGTTGTCGAGCACTTCAGCAGCCTCGTCAAACTGATGTTGTTGTTGCAATAATCTGGCATGAAAAATATGCCATTCGGGATTAGCAAGTTGTGCATTCAACCCGCGTTGGGTTTGTCTATAGAGTTTGCGTAGCACTTTTTCCGAGCCATTTAACGTACGGGCTTGCGCCAACTCCTGCTGCAATGTCTGCACATCGGGTAATGCATCAGAGGGCCGTTCCCAACTCGCGATAATTGTGTTGTTGTCCGGATAGTAAACTGCAGCTTCTGCATGATTATTGACACTTACCCCAAGTGTTACCAACACGGTAATGAGCAAAGTTACAGCACCCGCACAGATTATGCCGGTAAGCAGCGTTGTAACCTCTTTCGCTATTCTCATGGCTAGTTCCCTGTTATAAAGCCATCCCTGGCCAAATGTACTGTGGTATTAATAATCGCTCAGCAAATCATCGTAGGCTGTAGGATCATCATCATCAGAGAACTCTCTGCCATTAACAGGCAAAGGCGTGTCCGTTGCAGATTGATTAAAAGCGGCACGTATGTACGCTGCACTCTCCACCTGCTCGGCTTCAACCGTAATACCAATGGTGCCACTCACAGGGTCACTTTCACCATCTGTTACCGTGAAAGTAAACATGTCCTCACCGGTGAATTCACTCGCAGGAGTGAATGTAAAACTGCCGTCGCTGGCAACTTCAACCGTACCGTTCGAAGGCGTGTCAGCGAGCGCGAACGTCAGTGTGTCGCCATTTTCGTCAGTTGCCGTCAGCATATCGGAAAAAGGGGTATCCACTGTGGTAGTGAAATTGTCGGACACCACTTCTGGCGCGTAATTGACGACCTCATCATCATCGTCACTGCCACAGCCGGTAAGCACCAGGCTCGCGGCTGCGAGTAAGTATAAATGTTTCATCATGGCTCCTTATTCTGCTGAGCCAGAAATAGGCGTGGCAAGGTACGGGAAGCTGCTATTCATCATTGATGCGTCTACCGGCGCACCATCGGTAAACGGCACGTTACCCACGCTGGCATCTTCTTCTGCACACAGTCCTAAATCCGTTGGCTCACCGTTTACCGGGATCGGATAGCATAAGGCGCCCATCACCACGCGAAGAGCTATATCTACCACGTCATCACCAGGGCGGCGTCCATTTGGGAAACCCGCCAGATCATCGCCAGCTACGCCAAACGCAGACTGCTCACCTGCTGGTGTCGCGGCAATGGCGGTGTTCAAACGGAGCATTTCTGATGCGGTCACTGAAGCCTGCTGGTTAACTCCCGGGAAACCGGTGAGAAATGCAGTGACCAAATCGTTACGGGGAAAATTAGTGGGTGCTAATGTTTCGATAGACGTGCCAAGCGTTGTATTTACGGCATCACGAAACAGAATATTCAGCAGTTCAGGTAGCACGGGATGGGTCACATAGTCGGCAAACTGACCATCTTCAGATGGATGCGACGAGTTAAACTTATCCTTGTCGGCAAGACCAATTACCAACTCATTGACCAATGGGCTACCCAAACGAGAAACCTGTGTCATCGCGCCGCTAGCCACGGCGGGTTTATCGAAGGTGGCGTTTGGGTTCAAAATTCTGGCTTGTGGCAAACTGGCGGTGGTCCACGCACCAACGGTTCCGTTACCGTCACCGGTGATACACGCAGCCGGAATTTCAACGGCAATGGAAGTCACATTTTTGTCAGCTAAATCATCATTATCGGCACTCTGCGTTATGCCGCCAGGGAAACCATCACCGTCTCCAGCTCCTGGTGCGCTATCACCTTCAACGGGCACATAATTCACCAGGTCAAAGGTATCCCCTAGATTTACTACGAAGGGGTCTTTGCGTTGTCCAACAAAAACCTTACCGTTATTGTCGCAGCCGGGCACAGAAAAACTATACACAAACTGACCTGCATAGCGTTCGTATTCTGTGGAACTGGTAAAGGTTTTGTCACCAATGTAGTCCAGCGGCTTTGAGAATGTGTCACCTTCAGATGGCATTAGCATGGTACGTTCGCCAGTACGCGCGTTTCCGCTAACCCACGTCATGGTGTAACTTTCGGAAAAGTTGGCGTTGCTTTGGTCGTCAGCGCTAACCGGCCCTACATTTTTCAGTGGCACTTTTATCATCTTCTGGTCGCCTTCCGGCCCCACCGGTAAAGCCACGCCCTCGTTATCAGCCGCTAGCATTGCGTTGAACTGGAACGCAAAAGTGATATCTTCCATGGCGTCGCCATCATTATCGATATGGATGGCATAAACAGCATCTGGGTCCATAGCAAAATAATTCGGGCCCCCGTAAGCGTCCTGCAACGGAATGTAGTTAGCTATTAGTGTTACGTAACCTTCGCGACTGGTTTCATAGCTATTAAACATATAAAAATCGGTGGCATCGACCGTTGGAGCACGCGTAATTGCAGGTGCTTCTCGGTGGCTTGAGGCCAAAACAGAAGTAGAAACACCTGCAATTAATGCAGCTGAGACAGCGAGGCTGAGCGGTTTGAACGGGGACATAGACATACCTTTTTTTGTGAATGTACAACTAGCCATACGGGGATGATGGCTAACTAGATGCATCATTTTTTAAAATTATTTAAAAAAATCTTGAAAAGTATGTAACAAAAAACCTATACCGCCAGTAAAAATCCGCTCTGATCTGACTTCTTACTGTTCTCTAAACAAATTTTCCGATAGCTTCGTCAACCGGTACATCACCATCAGTGAGCTCGATAATTTTGTGCGTCAGTGCTTTGTTATCGATAATAGCCCGAATGGTATCGGCGACATTGTCACGAGAAACATCACCATATTTAATTGCATAGCCTGCGTTCACCTTCCCGGTGCCTTCTTCGATGGTCAACGTGCCTGGACGAAGAATAACCCAATCCAACTCACTTTCAGCAAGGTACGCATCCGACAGACGTTTAACCCGCATATAGTTTTCAAAGGTGTCTGAAATCTTTTTACCACGACCCGCATCAGGAAAAGCAGAAACTAACACAAACCGTTTAGCGCCAGCGGCAATAGCGGCATCTACGGTTTTTTCCAGGCCCTCGCCATCAACCTTGTTCGTAAGCTCTTCACTGGCACCACCCGCACCCGCGGTGAACACAACGGTATCGCAACCTTTGATGGCCGAAGCCAGGGTGGGTACATCGGTTTCTGTAATACTCAATAAGCACGTGCGTGCACCCCGCCCTTCCAGATCCTGCTGTTGCTGCTCCTTTCTGTGCATTGCAACAACGTGATGACTTCCCTTAACCAGTTTTGAAACAAGACGGGTACCCACATTGCCCGCAGCACCAACAACAAATACATTCGCCATTTTCATACTCCTATGATGTGACCTTTGCCGCCCTGAAAGGCAGCGAAATGAAATAAGTACCTCTTTGTTACTCACCGAGTGGTCTTGAGATCAACCTTTGCGACGCGACGACCGAAAACGACGATCTATCGATAAAGTGAACAACTCAGAGTATCTACGGTATAAAAATGAGATTATTTATATCCCGGAGTCTATTTATGTTTCGAGTGTTTTCCCTAGCCTTTCTATTCTGGCTTAGCGCTTTTCATTCAATTGCTGCCACCATTCCCCCGATGGACAAGCGCTTATCCAATTTGAGTTATCCCTTCACTGTCGACACTTACCACTTTACCTCTCAAGGCAAAGCGTTAGACATGGCCTACATGTATTTGCCGCCGAAAGAAAATAAACCTGTTGTCACATTGCTTCATGGTAAGAATTTTAATGGTGCATACTGGCAGCAAACGGCTGAGTTTCTGCAAGACAACGGCTACGGCGTGCTGATCCCAGATCAGATCGGCTTCGGGAAGTCGTCTAAACCCACTGACTATCAATATAGCTTTGCTGCGCTGGCCACCAATACCCGCGGGCTGCTGGAAAAGTTAGACATTGATCAGAGCGTGATAGTAGGCCATTCCATGGGTGGCATGCTAGCCACCCGCTTTGCATTATTGTTTCCCGAACATACCGCCAAACTGGTTCTAGTGAATCCCATTGGCCTGGAGAATTATCTGCTTTATGAAAGCTACCCTGATATCGAAACGGCGTTTCAACGAGAGCTGAATAAAAAACCAGAGAACATCGTGACCTATCAGCAAAAGAACTATTACGATGGTAAGTGGAACGCCGACTACGCTAGCCATGCGGCTTTTCTGCAGGGATGGATAAAGGGAGACGACTGGCCACAGTTGGCGAAAGTGGCAGCTTTGACCTACGACATGATTCTTACCCAACCCGTAATAGAGGATTTTCAATATTTAAAAGTACCCTCTACTTTGATCATTGGCACCCGGGATCGCACCGCGCCAGGGCGGGCAAGCAAACGTGAAACGGTTACCCGCGAACTCGGCCGCTATGACAAGTTGGGTGCCGAAGTGAAACAACGAAACAGTACGCTTTTCGTTGTTGAATTGGAGGGGCTGGGCCACCTGCCACAGATTGAAGACTTTGCCACTTTTAAAGTCCCTTTTTTGAAAGCAGTTGAATTAGCGCCTGCCTTATAAGGGCGCTTAATTAAGATTTCACCAAAACTTCACAAGATCGTCAAACTACGGCGAAATAGCGAATATCAGCGGCGAAATATCCTCTACATACCACTGAGGTCTTATTCCGTTAACGAAATATCGGTGTACAGTTTACATCGATATTAAGCTTTATCGACATATCGTTCTCATTCGTTGTATTCCGTTTTCTCACACATCTTCGAATAGACTTTTTTATCCGTATAAACACGATCGGAGTGAACATGTTTTCTGAATCCAGGGTTTTGTGTCCGCAATTAAAAAGCAAAATAATGACCGCTGAACAGGCTGCGGCATTTATTAGCGACGGCGACACAGTCGGTATGAGTGGTTTTACTGGCGCTGGCTACCCTAAATCTCTACCCCGCGCGCTGGCAGATCGTGCCGGAGCTGAACACAAAGCCGGAAGGCCTTTTCAGATTAATCTCTGGACCGGCGCATCGACAGCACCAGAATTGGATGGTGTACTCGCTGAAGCCCAGGGTATTAATATGCGCCTGCCGTTCCAGTCTGATCCTACCTGCCGTAAGCAAATCAATAATGGGCAGATGCACTACATCGATATACACCTGTCAGAAGTTTCCCAGTACGCCTGGTCCGGTTTTCTGGGAAAACTGAATATCGCTGTTATCGAAGTGACGGCAATTCATGAAGATGGGCGCCTGATCCCGTCATCTTCTATCGGTAATAACAAAACCTGGATTGAACAGGCTGATAAAATCATTCTCGAAGTAAACAAGGGCCAGAACCTGAAACTGGAAGGCATGCACGATATTTATTACGGCACCGCACTACCGCCCCACCGTAAACCGATTCTGATGACCAAAACCGACGATAGAATTGGCGACAGTTATTTCCGTATTCCGCCAGAAAAAATTCTCGCCGTTGTTGAAACAGATGCACCAGACAGAAACAGCCCTTTTACCCCCCCTGATGCAACATCACGACAAATTGCCGACCATATTCTGGATTTTTTCCAGTTCGAAATTAACAAAGGCCGCTTACCGAAAGAACTATTGCCGCTGCAATCCGGCGTAGGTAACATTCCGAACGCCGTGTTGGAAGGTTTGGATACCGGAGGCTACAAAAACCTCACCGCTTACACAGAAGTAATTCAGGACGGCATGCTGAAGATGCTCAAATCCGGAACCTTGTCGTCAGCTTCTGCAACGGCCTTCTCTTTGAGCCCCGTGGCGCTTGAAGAACTGAACGACAATATCGACTTCTATCGTGAGAGAATCATTCTGCGTCAACAGGATATCAGTAATCACCCGGAAGTGGCCCGTCGTCTTGGCGTAATTGCCATGAATGGTCTGCTTGAGGCAGATATCTACGGCAACGTGAATTCTACCCATGTAATGGGTACCCGAATGATGAACGGTATTGGCGGTTCTGGTGACTTTGCCCGTAACGGCTATTTGTCGATTTTTGTGACGCCTTCCATTGCTAAAAACGGGGCCATTTCGTCAATTGTGCCTATGGTTTCACACGTCGATCACACCGAACACGACACCAAAGTGATTGTGACCGAACAGGGTCTGGCGGACTTACGTGGCCTCTCGCCTCGTCAGCGGGCTAAACTCATTATCGACAAATGTGCACACCCTGACTTCAGAGATCGCCTGCATGATTACTTCGAGCGCGCCTGCGCAACCGGCCGCGGCATGCACACCCCGCATATTCTGGGCGAAGCGCTGAGCTGGCATGAGAACTTTGAACGCTACGGGAAGATGTAGCAGCTAAATAGTCATGTTTTTCTTAGAGGAAGCCTGTGCATAGTCACAGGCTTTTTTGCTTCTAAAATACTTCCGTTATTCAGTCCAGTTTCGCTTCCTTCGGCATGCTGCCAATATTTTCCTCTAAGTACTTTCTCTTTTGTTCAGAGTTAGGCATTCATTTGAGTGCAGCTAATAAGTTAGCTCACCAGAGATAAATATTCCCCCTGCAATGTAAAACCTTGAAACTATACCCCGTTGGAGTACACTTTGATTTATAAAACGAAGGAGTTTGTGTCTTTAACGAAAAAAACAAACCTGAGCGATACAAGCCTTGTCGACGCTTGTAATGAGATCGCCGCAGGCCTATTCGATGCAGACCTCGGCGGTAACGTCTATAAAAAGCGTATAGCGACCGGCCATCGAGGAAAAAGTGCAGGTTACAGGACCATCATAGGAGCAAACATTGGTAACAAGTACTTCTTTCTCTACGCGTTTTCTAAAAAGACAAAAGCGAACATTAGCGCCAGTGAAAAGTTGGCTCTGAAAGAAATAGCGATGACTTTTCTAAATTTTACTCAGGCTGAAATTGATACGCTGATTGAAGATGGTGAACTATTTATCGTGGGAGGTGATTATGAGTGAAATTCTTAAGTCCGTGCATAAAACAGCTAAGGGTCTACGCAAATCTGGTGTGATAGAAAAAACCACCATGCGCAAATTCGACGCTTTATGCTTAACAAGCGTCCAAGCGTTTACACCGGAGCAAGTTAGAAATCTGCGCTTGAAGTACAATCTATCTCAGCCTGTATTTGCGCAGTACTTTAATGTTAGTGACAAATTAGTCAAAAAATGGGAACAAGGCGATAGTACCCCGAGGGGGCCTGCCTTAAAAATGCTCTCCATTGCGGAGAAAAAAGGACTAGAAGTCATTGCATGAAGGTAAAAAAAGGGCCTGTGAAACTCACAGGCCCTTTGGCTATTCACTGAATCACTACGGCGTAGTGTTACTCAGTTTAATTGCATCTTCGTTGATGACACGGACTTCCCGTTGCGGGAACGGAATTTCAATATCGTGTTCGCGCAGCGTTTCGAATACCATCAGCAGTAAGTCGCCACCTACCCGGTTTTGTCCATCATCAACGCCTTCCATCCAGAACTCGACGAACATGTTTACGCCGGAGTCACCGAAGCTGTCAATTTCACAGTCAGGACGATATTCAACCGCTACGTCATCACCGCTGATCACTTGCGGATGTTCAGATACGGCGTCTTTAATGATTTCCACCATTGAGCGAATATCCGTTCTGTAGGCTACAGAGAAATCAATACGATAGCGCTGCTTCGAGTCTTTGTGGGTCCAGTTAACCAGTAGCGAGTTAATGAACTTTTCATTTGGTACCAGAATGTCTTTGCCGTCATAGGTTTCAAGCACGGCATAGCGCATTTTGAATTCACGAACGAAACCTTTACTGCCATCGTCTAATTCCACGTAATCACCCACCGTCAGCGAGCGATCGAGCAGAATGATGATACCCGAGATAAAGTTCGACGCGATGGACTGTAAACCAAGACCAAGACCCACACCCACAGCACCACCAAATACCGCCAGTGCTGTAAGATTAATGCCCATGATGTTCAGTAACAGCAGGAAGATAACGCAGAACAGCGCCACTTCGAACAGCTTGGCAAATACCTCTTTGGTAGAAACATCCAGCTTCTTCTGATTACGGATAATATCTTTACCCATATTGTTGGAAGCGCGGCCAAGCCAGAACAGCAGAATACCAAACACCAGAACGCGAAGAATGCCATAAGCAGAAATATCAACGTTGCCCACTGAAAACGAAACGGTTTCCAGTGCGCCAATGACTTTCGGCAATACATCAATTAAGTGCAGAAACACAATGGGCAGACCAATCCAGCGCAGGAAAGCGGCAATTCCCTTGTTAACCACAAAGTTACTGATTATCGAGTTTAAGAACAGCATCACCGCGATGATCATGGCGATTTCAAGCAACCAGGCATCAAGCTGATATTGTTTACCCAGCACACTCGTTAACTTCAATAAGGTAATGGTGAAAACTGGAAACAGCGTCCCCCCCAGCCGGTATACGAACGTTTGAAGAGAGTGCGCCCCGGATTGGGGTTCGTTCCGGGTCATGGGGAACAAATCCCGCACTTTCCGTGATGCCAGCCAGCCAACCAGATAAATGATTAGCAGTGCACCTACCTGATACAGAAACGTGGGGCTGAGTATTTGCTCCAGCGCTTGCTGATAGTAATTTTGAATCGATGAAACAAGGTTTTCCATTAAAGCACCATATGGTTTTTCTTTACGCGGCTTTTTAACTGCATTTATATTTGTCGTAAAGCTTTATCTTCGTTTTTACGATAATAAAATTTTATCCCAACGACCATTTATGTCGATGAATCACCAGTTTGCCTCGTTAGTATTGCGAAAGGTAGTGAAAAAACGCAGGCTAGGTGAAATTTAAGGCGTTTAGACTTGTAGCCAAGAGTACCTCTAAACGCCAGGAGCCAATAATAAGGAACAATGATGACCGATATTACACGCCGAAAATTAATGACAACGGGCGGTGCCCTGGCGGTTACTGCTGCGTTACCTGCCTCAGCCACAGCCTCACCAGACGGTCACAAGACGCCGAAAGTGCATCATATGGTTTACTTTTGGCTTGCCAATCCTGAATCTCAAAGCGATCGAGACAAGCTCATTGCAGGGTTAAAAACGCTGGAAGGCATTCCTCAAGTGCAGAAACTGTTCGTTGGCGTCCCCGCATCCACCATGGTGCGTGATGTGGTTGATAACAGCTTCCACGTTTCTGAGCTGATGATGTTTAACAACACCGAAGATCAGGATGCCTACCAAACCCATCCATTACATTTAAAGTTTGTAGAGGAGTGCTCCGGGCTGTGGGAAAAGGTGGTAGTTCACGACTCACTGATGGTCTAACCCCGCTTAGCGGCCAGATAGGCAGACAAAAAAGGCGAACCTGATAGTTCGCCTTTTGTTTGTTCATTTGCGTAAACGGATTTGCTTAATCGTGTCCGCCACAGCAACTGTCGGAATGCTCTGCCCAGTTTTTCAGCTTGGTGGTTTTACCAATGCCCGGGTTGAAACTGTTCGTCGGATCTAACGAGCGGTAGAAAGACTTCAATGCGTCTTTCGCGAAATACTCGTGCCCTACGTTGTGCTCAGCAGGATATTCCGCATTGCGTGCATCGAAGGTATCGAGGATCTGGTTTTTCAGCTTCTTCGCGTCTACACCTTTTTTCAGCACGTAGTTCTGGTGCATAACGTGGCAGAACAGGTGACCATAGTAGAGTTTGGTGTCGATTTGCTCATCAATCTCTTCTGGCAGCACTTCAAACCAGTCCGGATCGTTACGACGTAACGCCACATCGATGGTCATCATGGCGCCGACATCTTTACTGTTCATGATGTGATAACGGCCAATGGCACCACCCGCCACGAAGCGGTGAAGAATCGCTTTGTCGGCTTCATCTTCGGTACATTCGAAGAAACTGCCTTCGTTGGTTTTAAAGAACTCGGTGAGATACGCGCGGGCTTCGTCTACGCCGTCGTTACTCATTTCCAGAATCCAGTGATGCTGATATTTATCGCGGTACACTTCCATGCGCGCTGGCAGATGCCCTGGGAACAGATAGCTCATATATTGCATCACGCGATCAGACATTTTGTTCGGCAAAAAGCCAAATTTGTCGGTAAATGCATCGAACTTACGCTTAAACGCAAATAGTTTAGGAATAAACTTCGCGCCCAGTTTATTGATCACAATAAACATGTCTTTGCCGTACTTACGGGACACATCGTAACAATCCCGGTGCAGATACTCGCCGGAATCAGGCAGGTTTTTGAAAGTAGACAGAATATCGCGGCGGATTTTAGTGAACATCGCAGAATCATTCGACCCTACGTAGAACACCTGCTTCTTATCAGGAATAGGAAACGTATCCAGACGCACAGCGAATACGGCCAGCTTTCCGGCACAGCCTGAGGCTTCGTGCAGGCGACGACCATCGTTGTTGAAACGTGACGGTGTGTCAGAATCCACATCCCGTACACGCTCATCATATTCATTGTCTGATGCACGCAGTGCTGGGAACTGTACGTTTTCGGCAGCATAATTTTGCTGTTCCAGATTAGCGAGTATTTCCTCCGGCGAATCGCCCAGTTCAATGCCGAGGTTATTCACCAGTGACAGATTGCCGCTCTCATCGATTTGCGCGAACAACGACAATTCAGTGTATGCCGGACCACGTTTTACCAGCGCACCACCAGAGTTGTTACAAATACCACCCACGATGGAAGCACCGATACAGGATGAACCAATCACCGAATGGGGTTCACGACCATAGGGTGCCAGTTTTTCTTCCAGACCAAACAGCGTGCTGCCCGCCAGACCAACAATCTGCTTACCTTCATCGATAAGCTGAATTTGGTCGATACGCATGGTGCTGATGATCACTAGCGGCCTGTCGTAGTCTTTGCCGTCTGGCGTAGAGCCACCGGTAAGACCGGTGTTTGCAGCTTGCATAATAACCGCGACATCGGCTTCTACACACAGTTTCAGTACTTTCCAGATTTCAACCAAGGTTGCAGGTCGCACTACGGCGAGGGCTTCGCCTGAGCCAAACCGGAATCCTTTGGTGTAAGGCTGTTTTTTCTCGGTATCGGTTAGCAGATAGCTTTGTCCGACGACATCGCCCATAGAGGCAATCAAAGACTGGGTATCGATTTGTCCGCTCATAGAGATCTCTGGAAAGGGTTACTGACTAAATTTCAGGCCACGCACTATACACTAATTTAGTTGGCGTGCGAACCAGTAGCCGCACGCTGCGGGCGTCTGCGAGCCGGTTTGCGACGTGCTGGTCTAGCATTGTCAGCGCGCTTTTCACTGCCCTCTTTCTTTACCCCAGGTTGTTTCGGTTTCTTTGGTTTTTTGGTTTTTTTCGGCGCAGAAAGCTTGGTTTCAGCCAGTTTTGCCGACGGTTCAAACCCTTCCAGGGTTTCTCTTGGCAGTAGCTGTTGAATGAGTGTTTCCACGTCTTTCAGCTCCTGCAGCTCATCAGCGCTGACCAGTGACCATGCCTGACCGCTGGCACCGGCACGACCGGTACGGCCAATGCGGTGAACATAGTCGGCCGCCGTGTTAGGCAGATCCACGTTCACCACCACAGGCAACTGGGCAATATCTATACCGCGGGCAGCAATATCGGTGGCAATCAGCGCTTTTACTGTACCGTCTTTAAATTCGGCCAGTGCGCGGGTGCGGGCCCCCTGACTCTTGTTACCGTGAATAGCGGCGCTGGGAATACCAGAACGTGTGAGTTTGTCGGCAATACGGTTTGCGCCATGTTTTGTACGGGAGAAAACCAGCGTCTGCGACCATGCATTACGTTTTATTAATGCAGTAAGAGCACCCACTTTCTGGGTTTTGTCCACATTCACGATTCGCTGCTGCACTTCTTCCACCGTCGTGTTCGGCGGCGTCACCGATATCTTAACCGGCGACTGCGTAATGGATTCTGCCAGTGCGGTTACTGTTGGGTTAAACGTCGCAGAGAACATCAAATTCTGACGTTTTGCCGGCAGCAATTTCAGCACACGCTTAATATCATGAATAAAGCCCATATCGAGCATACGATCGGCTTCATCCAGTACCAATACTTCAAGCTGGTCGAATTTCACTGCGTTTTGCTGATACAGGTCGAGCAAACGGCCCGGTGTGGCCACCAGGATGTCGCTGCCGCCACGCAGTCGTTTCATTTGCGGGTTAATTCCTACACCACCAAATACCACGGTGGATTTCAGATTCAGGAATTGATTGAATCCTCGAATATTATCTTCAACCTGCGCCGCCAGTTCACGGGTGGGCGTCAGGATAAGTGCGCGTACGCTGTTCCCACGAGGCTTATTACTTGCTGCCAGTTTTTCCATAATGGGTAGGGCAAAGCCTGCGGTTTTACCAGTACCGGTCTGAGCGGCTGCCAGCACATCTTTACCAGACAAAATAACCGGAATCGCCTGCTCCTGAATGGGAGACGGAGTTGTATAACCGAGAGCGGTGACCGCTTTAAGTAACGGCGCGCTTAAGCCCAGTTGGGAAAACTGCATGTAAACCTCAAAGAAAATAGATATAGAAGAAGGGTATTACGAAAGAAAAACGGGAGCTCACCAGAGCTCCCGTAATTTTAATTAAGTGGTGACTTAATTAAAGTACAACAACGTCAGCAGCTTGCGGACCTTTGTTGCCTTGTTCAATGCTGAACTGTACAGACTGACCTTCAGTCAGAGTACGGAAACCGTCAGATTTGATCGCACGGAAGTGTACGAATACATCTTTGCCGCCGTCAGCCTGAGAAATAAAACCAAAACCTTTAGATTCGTCAAACCACTTTACAGTACCAGTTGCTGTAGACATAAAATACTCCAGAAATTTAAAAATTGTGGGCAAAAAACCCATGATGCACAGAAGGGCTATCAGGTTTGGAACAAGCGTAGATCTGTAGATTTCTGGAAGTGATGCTTGGAATACTTACAAAGAACTTAAAGATATAGCATTACAAATTGAATAGAACCTTCGAAAGGCAAAAATGATGTTAGCAGTAGTTAACGGGAATAGCCAGTTTATTTTTTAATCATTCTGCTAAAAACACCGCTTTTGTCTGTTAGACATACAACAATTATCCTTAAGGATTAGCGCGGCTAAGTTTCTCAAAAAATTAACGATTAAAAAGTCACCCTTTCGGGCGAGTCCTGCACAACCGACTATACTGAAAAATATAAATAAAAAATAAAACGCGTTACCTCCGGAGTTAGATTGAAGAGTCTTCGTACTGAAATTGCGGCCATCACACTCATTTCAATTACAGTTATCAGCGCACTGGTTATGTGGGTCTCCATTCGCGTTTACGAAGGGTTGTACGAAGATTTTGTGTCTAAGGAACTGAACGCCCTTTCTGAAAACCTCGCTAACGATTTGCTGCCGTTTATGTCGAGTTCGGAGGACACATTTTCTTTACTGAGCATTCTTCTGAAACTCGACGAATACGACAACGTGGAGTTTGCCAAGGTTTTTTCACAAGAAGGTGAATTACTCACCGCTTATGTTGGCAGTGCGTCGGATGAACATACGGTGCAACAAACCGAAAGTGGCCCGGCCTTTGATAGACAACTCTTTTCTTTGCAGCACGGCCTTTTTGTAGAAGAAAGCCATATTAGAGTGGTAAGAATAATCGGCGACCCTGCTCTTCCCCAGGGCAAGCTTGTCATCTCCTATTTGATAGAGCAGTCACTAAAAGCGAGTCAGCAACGCTTTATTTCGTCCATTGTACCGTTCGTGATTTTCATTTTGCTTGCCGCCGTGTTTTGTGTGATTGAATTGCAACGGCGTAGCCTGCTTCCGCTATTTGAACTAATCGATGAGATGCGACGCATTGAAGAAACCAAGGACTACGCCGTGGAAGTTAATGTAGAGGGCAAAACGGAGATCAAAGCTCTGACTCACGGTTTCAATAGCATGATGTCAGATATTAATAAGCAAGCGGAACTGAATCGACAGAAAAACAAACTGCTAACCCGGCAACAAGAACAAATGGAGAAGCTGGCGAATTTCGATCCGCTCACCGGTTTGCCGAACCGCCAGTTTCTTATGAAGTGCCTGAGCATCGAGTTATCACGGGCCAAGCGGGAAAACAGTAATGTTGCCCTATTGTTCCTCGACCTCGATGGCTTCAAGATGGTTAATGATTCTTTCGGTCACGATGTTGGCGACAAGCTACTGTGTAAAATTGCCGATTTGGTTAGTGAAAACCTGCGCGCCGACGATATTGTTGGCCGCTTAGGTGGCGATGAGTTCGTGATAATTCTGTCTGCGGAAACCACATTTGAACAAGTTGAAGAAGTGGCGAATCGATTAGTATCGGTTATTAATGAAGAGCAGTTTGTTGACCAGTGGCGGCTCGAAACCGGGGCGAGTATTGGTGTGGCGTTGGCGAAAGACTGTGAATATAACCTCACCACATTAATGAGTAATGCAGACATTGCAATGTATCACTCAAAGAGAAATGGACGCGGACAATTCACCCTGTTCACACGCATGATGCAGGACGACAACCACCGGATAATCCGCATTTCCACCAGCATTATTAGCGCGCTGGAAAACGATGAATTTTACCTGGTGTACCAACCAAAAGTGAATCAGTCCGGTCATATCGTCGCTTTCGAAGCACTAATTCGCTGGTACAATGCACACCTCGGTATTGTATCACCGGCAGAGTTCATTCCCATCGCCGAACAAAGCAACAAGGTATCGGCCATTACGCAGTGGGTTGTGCAGCAAGTCTGCAACGATATCGATCAAATACTAGGGCAATATGGTGAGTCCACATCGATATCGCTCAACTTGTCTGCCAATGACTTAAAAGACGACTCTGTCACCGGATTTGTACTGGAGAAAATCAAGCTATTAGGTAAGCGCGCCAGTGCCATTGAGTTTGAAATCACCGAGTCGGCTTACCTTAAAAGCTTTCAGGCTGGTAATAAGTTCTTCGAAGATTTACGGACGTACGGATGCAAAATCGCACTGGATGATTTTGGTACAGGCTATTCATCCTTAAGCTATCTCACCGAGTTTAATATCGACACCCTCAAAATAGACCGCCAGTTTGTGAGTCAGATCGGCGTTTCTCAACGTTCAGAACTCATCACGGTGACAATTCTTGAAATGGCAAGACATCTAAAACTCACAGTGTGTGCTGAAGGTGTGGAAACATTGGAACAAGCCAACTTCCTGATTGATCACGGATGCCATACCTTACAAGGGTATTATTACGGTAAACCAGAGCCGCTCAGTTCCCAGACCACTGATTCGTTCCTCCCTGATCTGAACAACAGTTTGTCTTGAGTTAATCCCCGTGTTACCCCGACGTGTACAGCACTGTTAAGGTATCAGGCACATTACTGTCGGCGGGAAGGTAGCCTACGCTTCCCTTGTTATCCAGCAAGTATTGTTTCATTGCTTCAACGGAAGAGACCTGCACGGGTGCTTTGCTTCGGCCACTGAAACGCATTTGCGCCCAATACGACTGAATACGGGATTCTGTTAAGCCAACTACCCGCGCATTAAAAATCAATCGCTCATGTATTCCGGGTTTAAGCGTGACCGGTTCAAATTCCGACGAGGCCCCGCCCATGAATAAATTACGAATTTCGTGCTTTTGCATAGACACTGGAGCAGGAAGATTCGCTACGACCACGATCTCTGAGGCTGCCAGAACCTGCGGCGACACCATGGAGGCGGCTAACAACGATGAAACAATGAGAGTGAGATTCAGAAACTTCATCAGAACACCCACTCAACGCCAAATTGATACAAAACTGCTTTTCGATCAAAGCCCTCTGCGTCCGCTTTCAACTCGAACATGGATGACTTGCCGTTATAGCCGTTGAGGAAGGAAACCTCTGCTTTAAATGCCATGTTCGGCCGAAAATCCCAACGGCCTGTCAGCGTTACCGAATTAAGTTCGTCGGTCGGAAACTGGGAATTGACCTCTTCTATTCCAAAATACAATTGGTCGAGTCTAGGATCGACGCCTAGGGGGATGGTATTTTCAAAGAACGTTAACTCTTGATTGGCTTTAGCATAAGTGACTAAGAACTGGTACTCGCCAAAGTAACGGCCGACGGTAAAGTAGTAGTTTTCGATGCCAGCAAGAATTGTAATGGTTGATGCCACATCAACGTATTCTGCCGACAATACCCAATCCAAACTGTCGTAGGTCAGGCCAAAAATGTAGGCCTCGGTACTGCCATTGATGGTGAAAAAGTTAGCCAGATCGGCGAAACCAGCCTGGTCAAGTGCCGAGGTTAGCGTTTCGATACCTTCTGCACCAGCGCGTATTTTATCAACCAGGAATGAGGCCCCACGAAGCTGCCAACCGTTGTAATTCACTTCAACGATACCGCCATACATATCGTTAGCATCGATATGAAACTTAGCGCCGTTAGCGTCTATGTCATCTGAAAATTCGCCATAGTATGCCTCTACGTCGATGTACACCTGGTCGATATTAAATCGATAACGCAAATTAGCGCCTTCATAGCGCGGAAAAAATAAATAACTACCGTAAAGTTGCCGTGGAGGCGATATCCAGGGGTAGGCATAGCCTACATCAAACACATCCGAGTATTTCAGGTAAGGAGTTCGTAAACGGCCAACCTTTAGTTGCCAGTCAGGATTCGGATCGTAGCTAAGATAAAGCCATTCAAGACCCGACTGGTGCTGGCTATCAGAGTGCAGTAATAATTGACCGGATAATGATATTTCATCGGTTACGGCGTAATCTGCCTGAAACCCGACCAGAGATTTTTCAGTAAAAGTGAGCTCATCTTCGTAGCCTTCGAAGTAGGCTTGATCAGTATCGAGGTAACCGGCAACGACCCGGGCAAAGCCAGAAAACTCAATAGAGGAATCTTCACTTGCCATGCTCGCGCACGGCGTCAGCATGGTTGTTACTACCATGCTGACGAAAAAAATCGCCCTTCGCACCTTGTTTAACTCTCTGTTCATTCAATTATTCTAATAACCGCCTATGAACAAGAGTATTGTCTAAAGTGTAGATTTTGCCAGTCGGCTCAGGCGAATTTTGCTAATTGCTGTTCAAATTCAGTGATATCGCCGAAGGTTGATTTAACCCAATCGGCATTGTGGTAAGTATCGGTGTAACGCTCTCCACTGTCACACATGAGCGTAACAATAGCGCCTTTTTCATTTTTCTTTTCCATTTCAGCGGCAACGTGTAACGCGCCCCATAAATTGGTGCCTGTGGAGGCGCCGGCATTAATGCCCGCAATGTTTGCCAGCCATCTCATGGTGGCAATACTCGCTCTGTCATCCACTTTTATCATGTCGTCAATCACATCGGGCTGGAACGAGGCTTCTACTTTAGGTCTGCCAACCCCCTCAATTTTGCTGCCACGGTCGCTGGTCAACGTTCTATCGCCGGTGCGATAACTGTCATAAAAAACGGAATGTTCGGGATCGACTACCACAAGTCGGGTGTTCAAACCGCGGTAACGAATAAACCGACCTATCGTGGCGGATGTTCCGCCCGTTCCGGCGCTCATCACCACGGTGTGCGGTTCTGGGTGAGGCTCAGCAGACATTTGTCCAAAGATGCTTTCCGCAATGTTGTTATTGCCCCGCCAGTCGGTAGCCCGCTCTGCGAACATGAACTGATCCATAAAATAGCCGTTGCATTCATCGGCTAAACGCTGAGCCTCATCATGCATCTGAGTAGGACAATCAACAAAATGGCAACGTCCACCAAAACGGGTGATCAGATTAATTTTACTCTGCGCAGTGGACTTCGGCATAACGGCAATAAAAGGGATACCCAACATGCGGGCAAAATATGCTTCGGAAACCGCGGTACTCCCCGATGAAGCTTCTACAATAGTGGAGCCCTGATTAATTTTTCCGTTGCAAAGCGCGTACAAAAACAGAGAGCGCGCCAATCGGTGCTTCAGACTGCCAGTAGGGTGCGTACTTTCGTCTTTCAGGTAAATATCGATGCCGTTTAATTTCAGGCCATGCAGTTTAATTAGATGTGTGTCTGCAGAACGCTGAAAGTCAGCATTAATTTTTTGGATGGCGTCGGCAACCCAGGCTCTCATAGTAACTTCCCTTTGATGAATCTGGCGGCAGTATAAAGCCATCTTTGTTGGAATGCCCGCACTCTACCCCATATTCATTCCGTGCTGTCTCGTTAAAGCTTAAATTTTTTTAAACCTTGCTCACTGCTGCAGAAATCAGCAACAGCTTTGATTATGCTTTTGTTTTTTTTGACGCGGAAGAACGTGATGACAGAATCAGACATATCCAGAATCATTGAAATGGCGTGGGAGGACCGCACCCCTTTTGAGGCCATTGAGCGATTGTACGGCCTGAATGAATCAGCGGTGGTTGAGCTAATGCGCAAAGAAATGAAGTCATCGTCGTTCAGAATGTGGCGTAAGCGAATGAGTGGAAGACAAACCAAACATCTGAAAATCCGCCCACCGGGCATTACCCGGGCGTATTGCCCCACCCAATACAAACGCTGAGTTTTCAAACACAAATAAAAAAGGCGATGAAATCTCATCGCCTTTCGTTTTTTCAAATCCGCGTTTATTTGCCAAGCAAAATGCGCAGCATACGACGCAGTGGTTCTGCTGCGCCCCATAACAGTTGATCGCCTACAGTGAACGCTGAAATGTATTCTGGCCCCATGGTCAGTTTACGAATACGGCCAACCGGAATAGACAGTGTGCCGGTTACTTTGGCAGGTGTCAGTTCCTGCATGGTGATATCGCGATCATTAGGGATCACTTTCACCCAATCGTTATGCTTCGCCAACAAAGACTCAATTTCTTCAACGCTTAATTCTTTTTTCAATTTCAGCGTGATTGCCTGACTGTGACAACGCATTGCACCGACACGTACACACAAACCATCAACAGGTATCGGTGCCGATTCAGTACCCAGGATCTTGTTCGCTTCAGCCTGCGCTTTCCACTCTTCACGACTCTGACCAGAAGGCAGTTGTGTATCGATGTACGGGATAAGGCTGCCCGCCAGTGGAACACCAAACTGTTCTGTTGGGTTGTCATCTGAACGGATGAACTCTGCCACCTGACGATCGATATCCAAAATAGCGGTGGATGGGTCTTCAACCAAGGTTTTCACATTGCCATGTACTGCGCCCATTTGGCTTAACAGTTCGCGCATATGTTTAGCACCAGAACCTGAAGCGGCCTGGTACGTCATAGGCGTCGCCCACTCCACTAAATCAGCTTCAAATAACCCACCTAACGCCATCAGCATCAGAGAAACGGTACAGTTACCGCCCACATAGGTTTTAACACCATTTTCCAGGCCTTTATCGATTTCACCGCGGTTTACCGGGTCCAGTACAATAACGGCGTCATCTTTCATGCGCAGCGCAGACGCCGCATCAATCCAGTATCCTTGCCAGCCTGCTTCGCGCAGTTTCGGGTAAACGTCTTTGGTGTAGTCGCCACCCTGACAGGTAATGATAATCTCTTGCGCCGCCAACGCTTCAATATCGGAAGCATCTTCCAACACACCGCAATCTTTACCGGCAAAATCCGGCGCTGGCAGACCCTTTTGAGAGGTAGTGAAAAAGGTTGGCTCAATGAATGAGAAATCGTTTTCTTCCTGCATTCGTTGCATTAACACCGAGCCGACCATACCGCGCCAGCCAACTAAACCAACTTTGTTTTGAGACATTCTCGAACCCTTTTAAATTTCCTCTCCGATGCCTGTCCTGTAGCAAAACCTCTTTATGGGCTCTTTATGCGTTTGCTACATTCATCGGAAACCTGTTGTAAAGGCCGCAGTCTATAAAGAAAGTCTACGCTTTGCCAGTAGCTTTTTATTACCTGGCTCACAGATTCAGGTGAACGGAGGTTTGCGGCAGTACTTAGATGCCACTTAGCTACCAATTTCGGAAGATTGCGTACCCACCTACCGAAGAAGGTCCTCGCTCAAATTCACAATGGAAATCGTAGAATAAACACAAAACCTTTACTAACGAGCATTTTTTAAACAGTTTTGAGAGTTTCATTTGGGAGGGTTCAGAAGATTATCTGATTATTTAGACCATTTAACTTTTGTTTCGCAGTTGTAAATCCCTTAACAAAAGTGAGGATTATAAGGGGAAGGGTTTTCGCAATTTGGTTAGCTTTTGCTACGGTACAATGGGACTTTAGTTGAAGCAATGGTCAAAAATCATCCACATTGACACTTTTTGATACAGATCAAAATTGTCACTTTTGAAAACAAAATGTTAATGGGTTTTATGCACTAGCTACCTGCACACTATTTCGTTACTGAATCTTCATTTTACCCCCCTTGAGTCGCACCGATTTTTTCTCTACTCTCCTACGCCCGAAGACCTAATTTTATGTTCGATGGAATTTTTCTGTCGACACTACGTCGGACCAAACGAGGACACATTTAACAGTATGGCCACCTCTACTTTCACCACAAACGCCTTAGCGGTTTTCGTAAACCGTACGGCAATCGACAGCACGAAAAGTGTTGGCGTGGTGTTATGGTTGGCGACGCTGGTTCTCCTTTTCAACGTTACACTTATTATTAGTGGCATTATGGCTGACTCATCAGAGTTCGTTGGTGCCCTGCACGATAATCTCGTAGTTGAACCCCATTCCTTTGCAATGATGGACGAAGCGCTGTCGTTGTTCTTCTTTTCAGCAATCCTGCTTATTTGTTTGTTGGGCATTCCTGTTCGTCCCGGGCTATTTACCCGCGCGAGCATTGTGACGTCCCGGCAAATGCTAAAGGTCGTTAATGACGACTACCGACAGCCGTTTGTACAACAGTTCGGCAGTCGAGCACCACCTTCTGACAAGTGATTTCTGGTGATTACAGACGTGCCTGCGGGTACCTCTGTAATCAACGGCGCGCCACGTGTCACTACAATTGTTGATTCCTGTCGCGTTCGCTTGTTCGAAAAACTTCGATAGTCACTATCGGAAAATTACGCGTGTCGCCTAACAGCGGCAATAACGTTGAACCCGGGTTATAGGAAAATGCTTTTGTCTATTCGTAACCTTTCTAAACTAGCTCTTGCCACAATCGTGCTGTTACTGGCCGGTTGTAGCGGTGGCGTACTTGATCCGAAAGGACAGGTAGGTATTGAAGAAAAGAACCTGATCATTCTGTGTACGATTCTCATGCTTATCGTTGTTATTCCGGTAATTGTACTCACGCTGTATTTCGCCTGGAAATACCGCGCAAGCCGCGATTTTGAAGTCTACACACCAAAATGGGCTCACTCTACCAAGATTGAAGCCACGGTTTGGTCTATTCCAATTCTGATCATCATTGCTTTGGGTATTATCACGTGGCAATCAACCCACGCCTTAGACCCATACGCCCCGCTTGAAGATAAAGGCGAGCACATGACCGTTGAAGTGGTTTCACTCAACTGGAAATGGCTGTTCATTTATCCTGAGCAAGGCATTGCAACGGTAAACGAATTGGTGATTCCGGCTAACAAGCCAGTTTCATTCAAAATCACTTCTGAAGGCACAATGAACTCGTTCTTCATTCCTCAGTTGGGTAGCCAAATCTACTCAATGGCGGGCATGGAAACTCAGTTACACCTGATTGCTGATGAGCCGGGTACCTATAAAGGTATTTCTGCAAACTACAGCGGTGCAGGTTTCACTGGTATGAAGTTCGACACCATTGCAACGCCAACTGAAGCTGACTTTGATGCCTGGGTTCAGAAAGTGAAATCAGAAGGCGGTTCACTGACTTCTGAGAACTTTACGCAATTAGCTGAAGATAGTGAAAACCACCCTGTCACTTATTACAGCACGGTCAGCGACGGTCTGTTCCACGAAATCATCATGAAGTACATGAAAGATCATGGCTCTATGGATTTCTATGGTAAGCCAGCTAATGCTGCTACAGGCGTAAAAGCCGAAGCGATGCAGCACAAAGGCCATCACATGGGGGTTGAAGAGTAAGTATGTCTTTTTTAGGTAAATTATCTATTGAGGCTGTACCGTACCACGAGCCAATCGTAATGGTTACGCTTGGGGTAGTTGCAGTACTCGGTCTGGTGATCGCAGGTCTGATCACCAAATTTAAAGCATGGGGCCCGCTGTGGCGCGACTGGATCACGTCCATCGACCACAAACGCCTGGGTATCATGTATATCCTGCTTGCACTTATCATGCTTATGCGTGGCTTTGCCGACGCTATCATGATGCGTACGCAGCTTGCTGCGGCAACAAACGGTGCAGAAGGTTATCTGCCGCCAGAACACTACGACCAAATCTTCACCGCGCACGGTGTTATCATGATCATCTTTATGGCAATGCCATTTATGGTGGGCCTGATGAACATCATCGTTCCGCTGCAGATTGGTGCACGTGACGTTGCCTTCCCGTTCCTGAACAACCTGAGCTTCTGGCTGACGGCTGGTGGTGCAATTCTTATCAACCTGTCTTTAGGTGTAGGTGAGTTTGCGAAAACTGGTTGGGTTGCTTATCCGCCACTGGCGGGTCTGGAGTACTCTCCGGGGGTCGGGGTCGACTATTACATATGGGCCTTGCAGATATCCGGGCTCGGGACGCTCTTGACCGGGGTTAACTTCCTGGTAACTGTATTCAAGATGCGTGCGCCGGGCATGAAACTGATGCAAATGCCTATCTTCACCTGGACATGTACCTGGGGTAACATCCTGATTGCTGCGTCATTCCCTATTCTGACTGCAGTACTGGCGATGCTTACGCTTGACCGTTATCTTGATTTCCACTTCTTCACCAATGATTTAGGTGGGAACTCAATGATGTACATCAACCTGTTCTGGGCGTGGGGTCACCCTGAAGTATACATTCTGGTTCTGCCAGCATTCGGTATCTTCTCGGAAATCATTTCTACCTTTACTGCGAAGCGTCTGTTTGGCTATAAGTCAATGGTTTACGCGTCGGGTGCAATTGCAATCCTGGGCTTCATTGTTTGGTTACACCACTTCTTCACAATGGGTTCCAGCGCAAACGTTAACGCCTTCTTCGGTATCATGACGATGGTTATCGCCGTACCGACCGGGGTTAAACTGTTTAACTGGCTGTTCACTATGTACCGTGGCCGTCTGACTATCACAACACCTGTGCTGTGGACCTTAGGCTTCATGGTTACCTTTACCATTGGTGGTATGACAGGCGTACTGCTTGCTATCCCAGGTGCTGACTACGTACTGCACAACAGCTTGTTCCTGATTGCTCACTTCCACAACACCATTATCGGTGGTGCGGTATTCGGTTACCTGGCAGGTTTTGCTTACTGGTTCCCGAAAGCAATGGGCTTCAAACTGGATGAGAAAACCGGTAAGGCAGCATTCTGGTGCTGGCAGATCGGCTTCATGCTGGCGTTCATGCCACTGTACGTTCTGGGCTTCTTAGGAATGACCCGTCGTCTGAACCACACTGATAACCCTGACTGGAACATCTGGCTGTACATCGCTGCTTTCGGTGCTTTCGTAATCGCTGCGGGTATCTTCTTCCAGTTGCTGCAACTGTTCATCAGCTTTAAGAACAAAGAAGCACTTAAAGATACTACGGGTGATCCGTGGAATGGTCACACGCTGGAGTGGTCAACTGCCTCTCCGCCTCAGTACTACAACTTCGCTGTTATTCCTCACATCAAAGACATTGATGCATGGACTGACATGAAAGAACGTGGCGAAGCGTATCAGAAGCCTGAAAAATATGCCCCGATCCACATGCCTAAGAACACCTCCGCCGGTTTCTTCATGAGCATGAGCTTCACGGTAATGTGTTTTGCACTTATCTGGCACATCTGGTGGCTGGCCGCTGTTGGTTTCATCGCCGGTATCGCAGTATTCATCAAGCGCTGTTACACCAGCGACGTAGATTACTACGTACAGGTTGATGAAGTAGAAACAATCGAAGCAGAGCATTTATCTGCTAATGCTAAAGGAGTGAACGCATGAGCTCAGTAGCTACTGATATGCATCACGATCACGACCACGAGCATCACGAGAATAACAACGTATTCGGTTTCTGGGTTTACCTGATGACCGACTGTCTGTTGTTCGCCTCGTTCTTCGCAACCTACGCAGTGTTGTTCATGAACACTGCCGGTGGCGTGTCTGGTAAAGACATCTTTGAACTGGACTTCGTTGCAGTTGAAACCGCGGCACTACTGTTAAGTAGTATCACCTTCGGCTTCGCAATGATTGCAGCACACAAGCAAAACAAAGGCGGCACGCTGTTATGGCTGGCTGTGACCTGGGTATTCGGTGCCGTGTTTATCGGTATGGAAATCTATGAATTCCATCACCTGATCGTTCACGGTAACGGCCCTGATACCAGTGCCTTCCTCACCGCGTTCTTCTCGCTGGTAGGTCTGCACGGTCTGCACGTAACTTCTGGTCTGATTTGGATGACTATCCTGATCATCGAAGTGATGCGTCGTGGTCTGCCTGATAAAACGGTAACCCGCCTGAGTTGCTTAAGCCTGTTCTGGCACTTCCTGGACATCGTCTGGATTTGCGTATTCACCGTTGTTTATCTGATGGGAGCACTGTAATGAGTCAGCACGATTCTCACGCTGTTAGCCATGCAAACGACCATGGTGATGTGAAATCCTACGTGATTGGGTTTGTACTGTCGGTCATCCTGACAGTCATCCCTTTCTGGATGGTTATGGAAGGCGACTTCTCTAAAGGCACCACTATCTGGAGTATCGTTACTTTAGGTCTGGTACAGATTTGGGTTCACCTCAAATACTTTCTGCACCTGAACTTCGTTACCGAAGATGGCCGTGCAAGCACGTTCTCGTTCCTGTTCAGTGCCCTGATTATCTTCATGGTAGTCGGTCTGTCTGTCTGGATCATTTACGAGTCTAACGCGATGATGATGTACTAGCCTGCTGGCTGGTACATTTTCTGAGCGTACGCGAGGTAAACTGGAAATATGAAACCTGTATTTCGTCGATATTTAACCGTGACTAAGCCCGGCATTATTATGGGCAACCTGATCTCTGTCGCCGGTGGTTTTCTGCTGGCATCACGGGGTGACGTTGACTTTATGCTGATGGCGGCAACGCTGATTGGCCTATCACTGGTTGTTGCATCCGGATGTGCAATTAATAACTGCATTGACAGGGATATTGATGCCAAGATGCAACGTACCCGCTCCCGGGTTACCGTGACCGGGGAAATGTCGCTGAAAGCCGCATTCTGGCATGGCATTGTGCTGGGTGTGATGGGTTTTGCCCTGCTGGTGGCGTACACTAACGCCACTGCGGTGTTTTTCGCTGCACTGGGTTATGTGGTGTATGTGGGCGTTTATAGCCTGTATATGAAACGTAACTCTGTGTATGGCACATTGGTTGGCAGCTTATCCGGTGCGGTTCCCCCGGTTGTGGGTTACTGCGCGGTAAGTGGCCAGTTCGATGCTGCCGCTGCCATTCTGCTGGTGATGTTTAGTTTGTGGCAAATGCCCCACTCTTACGCCATCGCTATTTTCCGTTTCAAAGATTATGAAGCGGCGAATATTCCGGTACTGCCGGTTGCAGAAGGTATCGAAAAGGCCAAACTGCATATCGTGCTTTACATCGCGGTTTACGCCATTGTAACCATGATGCTGTCAATAGCTGGTTATACTGGTATCGGTTTCCTCGCAGTTGCCTGCACCACCAGCTTCTGGTGGTTGCTGATGGCATTGCGCGGTTATCGCCCTGATATCGATATGACCCGCTGGGCCCGTCAGGTGTTCGGTTTCTCCATACTGAACATCACGATCCTCAGCATAGCCATGGCGGTAGACTACCACGATGTAGCACCAAAACTGTTCGCCTTAGCGTTATAGACTTGTAAATACGAAAAAGGGCCGCTCAATTGAGCGGCCCTTTTGTTTTGGTAAATCACTAATCGCTATATCTCATCGATAAACATCATAGCGCCGTTACCGTTATCACAGGCTTACTGCCATCTGGCCCTGATACCGTGAAGCGGTAGGTGCCGGCTTCAGCGTTGATCACCAGGTTGTTATTACTGACCCCCAACACTTTGGGAACATCTACCATCACTTCGTTTGAGGCTTCGCCATCTGGATTACCGAAGTTCACCGTGCTCCAGTCTTCTGAAGCGACCTTAAACTCCGTTGCACCACCGCTAAGCACGATATCCGCCGTATAGGTGCCATCGCCCTGCCACGTCAGTGCGTTGTCGGTGCCCCATGAATTCATGCCGCCACGAATAAATACTGGCGTTGCGCCAAAGAATTGCTCTTCGAAAACACCAATGGTAGGTATTTCACCATTTCGCGCTGACAGCACAAACACATAGCTGTTGCTCGCTTCAATGGTCAGCACCAGGTTTTCGTTAGTCGCGGCAAGGAACTGCGTTGCCCCCACGTTAACGGCAGTATCTGACTCGTTATTTGTCATTCCGCCCAGGTTAACCGTAGACCAGTCTTCCGACGCAATCTTGAACTGATAGGTGCCCGGCTCCAGCGTAGTAGCAAAAGTGTATATCTTATCGCCCTGGTAGCTAAAGGCATCGTCCGTTCCCCAGCCATTCATATCGCCACGCAGATAAACGGTGGTGGGTGCAAATGGCTCGTCATAGTTGACAGTCAGGATTGGGGCGCTGGTATCTGAAGCATCCACACGGAATTCATACAGTGCCGTTTCTGCTGGCGTAAAGCTCAGGTTGGTATTGCTTACACCCAGTACCATGTCGTCGCCAAGAGCGACAATACCATCAGAACCGTCCGCAGCACCAAAGTTCACTGCATCCCAGTCTTCTGAAGCCATTTTGAACCCGTAGGTGGTGCCGGCAGTTAGCGTTGCCGTAACCGTATACACGCCGTCGCCCTGATAAGTAAACGGTGAATCTGTGCCCCACTCGTTCATGTCACCACGTAAATAGGCAACAGTGTCACCGAACGGTACAATATCCGGTGCACCGGCAGTGGCGTAAGCCGACAAGCCATAGCCTTGCGCGCCCATCTGCGGTTTTACGAATACTGCAGTGGTCAGTGCGGGCACGGTAAAGGTACCGTTGCCTTCGTCATCGCCGGTCCCTTCCGTGAACATAGCGGTACGTACCGTATTGTCAACTGAGTTCATCAGCACGTTGTGTAATTCAAAACCGGTTGCTGTAGCGACAGTAATGGATTTTTCTTCGTAGCCGGTGTTTACCACCACCATAATGGCATCGACGGCGGGATCAATATCAGCCAGTGGTGTTTCACTCGTTTCGTTATAACCATCATCAATGCTCATGCCCACCAGCCCCACTTGCTGACGGGCACCGATGTTATGGAAACCCACGCGCTGAATAATGTCGTCCATGGTGGTCAGACGGAATAACTTGCTGCCAGAGCGGATCATCAGGTATTCATCGAACACCGTAGAAGCAAATTCAATTTCTCCCATGCTTGCAGCACGCTCGGCATCGTAGATAAACGCACTCATTTCATCCCAGCGCGCGGAATTATCCACTGCCAGCGGCAGACCAATATTCCAGTTGTTGGTATTGAAGGTAAAGTCCACATAGTTGAACCAGTCCCCGGCATCGTAACTGTTGCGATCCATCGACTTGGAGCGCAAGAAGTCGCCGCCCATTTGCAGGAATGGAATACCTTGTGACATCAACGGTAAGGTAATACCGATATTCTGCGCACGAACACGCTCTTCGAGAGTGAGATCCATGGGCAGAGAGTAGTTAAACTGATCCCACAGGGTTTCGTTGTCGTGTTTAGACACATAGTTGATAACGTCGGCCGGGTCCTGACCGTAACCACCCAGACTACTGGTTGTGGTAGCAGAGCCACCGGAAGTTTCCAGTACATAGTCGGTGAGTGTACCGGCCATGCCCATTTTCAGGCGATCCTGTGCGCTCAGCGCTTCGTCACTTTCCGGGTTAAACAGATGACCGTAACGAATAGCATCACGAATGCGGTCGTTATAGGTACCGATTTGGGTGCCGCCCATATTGATCTGGTTGGCCTGCTCGTATCCCCGGTCTTCCTTCAGCCAGCCTTCACCGTAAAAATAGTTATCTTCGTCAATGGCCTGTACGGCATCACGCAGACGCACCATAGTATCGACCGTGGCCTGACTCATGATGTCAAAGCGGAAGGAATCAAACTTATACTGCTCGGTCCATAACAGCAGCGAATCCAGCATCAGCTTTTCCATCATCGCCTGACGGGGTTCGGTATCTTCACAGCAGGTTTCCTGCACCATCGCGCCGGTTTCTACGTCGTAACGGTGATAATAGCCCGGTACCACTTTATCCAGCACTGAACGCGGATACACGCCTGAAGCATTGGTGTGGTTGTACACCACATCCAGCACAACCCGCAGACCTATCTCATGCAAGGCCATATTCATTGCGCGCATTTCAACGATACGCTGAACACCCTCGGCGTCAGAGGCATAGCTGCCTTCAGGCACATTGAAGTGATACGGATCGTAACCCCAGTTGAAGGAATCATAGCCACGCATTTGATCAATAAGCGCCTGGGCTTTGCCGCCTTCAGAAGCCGGATCGTAGCTTTCCAGCAGATCTTTAATTACTGTTCCTTCCGGCTCCTCTTCGCAGATGGCTGCATTGCGGTTTAGGCGACAAAGATCGCCAATCGTATCGTTGATATTCACTACATTCGCGGGGTTCTCATCCACGCTGGCAATGTCGTTGGCAGGCAACATGTGGAAGTGGGTCATACCGGCATTAGCGAGCTTTTGCAGGTGTGCAACCGGTGCTGTACCTTCTTCTGTGAACGCCAGGTATTTGCCCCGGTTCGCTTCTGATGTGGATTCATCAAGAATACTAAAGTCGCGGATGTGACCTTCGTAAATCACCGCATCTTCCGGATCGGCAATCGTCGGAACCGATTGGGTATCCCAACCGTCAGGCTTGAGATCGTCATCTGACAGATTCACAAAACGTGAGAATCGGCTGTTGGTAGAAAGTGAAACCGAATACGGGTCGGTGACTTCCAGAGTTTCCAGCTCGCCAGTAACAGGGTGATAAACGGTAACCTCAAAGCGGTACAGAGTACGATCCAGTGACATGTCACCATCGTAGCGCCAGATCCCGGTATTTTCATCCAGCGTCATCGGATACGTATTCTGCAGTGACTTGCTGTCTGAGTAGCTCAGCAGATTAACCTGCTGTGCGGTAGGGGCCCACACCACGGCAGAAATGCCGGTGTCGGTATAAACCGGTCCCAGCGAGGCTTCGTTAGCATCATCATCGCCGCTGGTGTAAAGCACATCCAGTACGTTAGCCAGTTGAATACCGGTTGCTGCAACCAATTTGCCTTCATCGTTGTAGCCGCCGATTGCAGTCTGGGTTTTCAGTACCGCTTTCGCCGCAGCTTCATCCCAGTCGCCTTGCCATGCTTGCATGGATTGCAGATGAGGCGCCAGCGCGATTTGCTCATCGGTGAGGGTGGTTTCAGTCAGCGTCAGTACCGTACCGTTGAGGCCATCTTCCAGGGTAGATTCAAGTCCCGCCGTTTCACTGTAATGCAACTCAACGGTTTCTACACCTTCCGGCGCGTTCCACAGAATGGTGTTCACATCCAGCCAATGTGCACCAAGACCTTCAACATCGACGGGTTGTTCACCTAAAGAAATAATCGGAAATTCGAAAATGATTGCTTCACCAGACAGTGTGAAGTTCATGCGGGTGAACGTTTCGTCGTCTTGAACCAGCGAGCCTGCGTAGTTGCTTCCTCCCATTTCCTTTCCGGCATCATCGGTACCTTTATGGATAATGAAGTTATGACAGGTGCCATAATTTTCTTTTAGCTCAAGTACCCAGTAGGCGCCATAATTCGGATCGATGCCGGTTGGCTGACGGCCATTGGCCCAGTCGGTATCTGCATCGGCATAGGCATCACAGGTTTCATCATTCCAGGTATGCAGACGCCAGCCGTCATAAGCCGGGTCGTTGGGAATGTTATCGGCATCCACAGAGCCGCGGTTGTAGTAAAGCACCGCCTGATATTCACCGGGAAAGAATGCCGGTGCAGGTAACGTAGGATCAGCCCCCACTACGCAAGCATTATTGGCTTCGTTCGGAACGGTTGGCGGGTCGCACTCGATGGGAGGCGGCGCGACACACTGTGTGCCCGTTGAATCCGGGATAAGCGGCGAGTCGCAGGTAAGCAGATTATTGCTACCCGATTCGATATCCGAGCCGCCACAACCGGTTAATACAAAAAGTGTCAGTATGCAGGCCAGAAACCCGCAAGCCTGTTTAGTAAGTCTGGTCATATCTGATGTCCGTTTACGTCTATTCGCTTTGGCGCTATTCAGTTTGTTCATGATTGTTGTTCTCACAGTGAATAGGTCAGACCGAGGTAATACTGGGTACCGAAGAATTGCAGTGTGCCTGTTTGCTCCGGTGTCGAGAAATAGCTTCGGGTAGGTTCGTCGGTGAGGTTGTTTACCTGAAACAGCATGCTCAAATTGTCGTTAATTTCGTAAGAGGCCTGATAGTCAATCACCAGCTCATCGTCGAAGTTTACGGTTTGATCATTTACCGCTACCTGCTGCGATACGAAGGCATCCCGATAGCGGGCAGACACCCGGGTTTCGAAACCTTCGTACTCCCAGAACAGCGTCGCCGTTACCACGTTTTCAGAGAGTCCAGGCAATTGGCTGGCAAACACGCCTTCACTCAATGTGCGCTGAATCTCACTTTCTGTGAACGAATAGCTGGCGCTCATACCTAACCCAGACCACATGCCAGGTAACATGCTGTAGATCTCGGTGTAGGCAATTTCGACACCACGAATATAGCCGCCTTCCGCATTGTTAATTGCCGTCTCGTAACGGCCATTTTCGGTTGGCACAGTCACGAACAACGGATCACCGGCCGCATCCAGTGCTAGCTCTGGCTCCTGCCCGCTAAATTCACTTTCCAGATATACGGGTACCTGCACCGAGTCTGGTACGGTGAATCCATTTCCTTCAAAGTCGTAAGGTTCAACGGCGATATTCTCGATGAATGACTCGATATTCTTGTAGAAGCCGGCTACCACCAGCGCACCATCGGTTTCGTCGAAGTAATACTCGTAAGACAAGTCATATTGGGTCGCGTAGAACGGCTCAAGATAAGGGCTATTTCGTGCTGAGCCGTTTACCCGGGCGGTAGGTTGAGACAAGGTAACTTCCCCAGAGTCTCTGTCCATCGTCGCAGTAATGGTTTCCACGGTAGTGGAGGCATTGGCGGCGAAACGGTTGATTGGCGCACGCCCCATGACTTTCGCGGCAGCAACCCGTAACTGGGAATTGTCGGTCAGCTTGAAATTTAAATTTATCGATGGCAGTACATCGGTAAATTCATGGGTCAGAATGGTTGGGCGATAGAAGTTATTGATCAGGCCTAACTCATCTGTAATGTTTTGCGCGCCGGCGGTTGGGTCACTGACTTCCTCGCTCACACCCGTCTCGGGGTCGGTAACCAGGCGTGTTGCGCGCTGAAGCGTCGTTGACGCTTGTTTGGTGCGAACATAGCGTACACCCACATTTCCGGTCATGGGTATGCCAAACAATTCTGTGTCCAGGTTCGCCATCAGATATGCTGCGTTTACTGTTTCAAATACTTCACCACTTTCCTGTATCGTCCAGGCCGACGCGGCGTTCGTACCATCGCCATTGATCACGCCAGCAGCGCCAGGGCCCCAGGTTTGTGCGGGTTGTGGAATTCCGTCAGGAAACCAGGCATTCAGAGCAGTGTTTAAATCGATAGAAAGGTAGCTGGGGAAATAAGAAAAGGCGCCAGACCAGTCCACTACTTCAGACATCCCTTCCGTTATGTTCAGTGGCGGCTGACTTACTGAGAATCCGCCATCGTTTCCGAACTCGAAAATAGCGCGATCGTTACTGAATTCGCGATCCGAATAGCGATAGCCAAATTCGATACCGGATACGACAGGTAAGTCGAGAAAGTATTGGAAATCTGCACGGTAAGCATCCAAGTCATCCTCGTTCTCATACGGATAAATCCCGTATTTACTGATCATCGCCCGATTTAAATCGGTAAACGCATCAGTTTGATTGAACGCGAGATCAGGCAGGTTGAGCCCATTCAGCAAATAGCTGATTTGCACGTTTTCATCAAAGGTGGGATTGGCGGCATTCGCGTCTTCCGCAACCAGAGACCAAAGCAGACCATTACGAAAATCGCTTTCTGCGGTGGATTTAGACACGTCAAACTGGGCACTCAGGTTATCCGTTATCTGCCAGTCAGCTTTAATACCGAAACTTGCAACCTGGTCGAAGTCCTGGTTGTCATCATTCACCAGCTCTACCCGGGTAAAGCTGCTATCAGAGCGGGTAAATGTGCCTCCTATCACACTATTATTTACCACCACGGGGTTGATAATATTGGCATTGATGCCGCCGAGTTTTACCCGGAAACCACGGGCGAACGCTTCTGAGTCAAATTTAGAGAGAAAGGCGTCAGCTTTCAGTTTAAAGTTGTCGGTAGGCGCCCACTCTACTGAAGCCATGTAACCGTTACGGGTTTCTTCTCCCCCTTTGTGCTGCATTTCAAAGCCTTCTGAAATGTATTCGCACTCAGGGCAGTCAGTACCGGCGGCATCGTTGTCACCTTCGATACCATCTACGTCGACAGCGCCATTGTAGGCAAAACCAATAAATTGGGTTGAAACGCTGGGCTGAAACAAACGTGCATAACCTAACGATACCCCCACGGTGTCATCCATGAACTTCCCCTGATAGGAAAAGCTAATACGATGACCATATTCTTCGGCGTCAGGGATCTCGCTGGCCCTGTCATTGAACATGCCACGTACGTTCGCGTTAAACGTGTGAGTTTGCTCGTTGGCCAACGCGCTCGCGGTTTGCAGTTCTACGGTACCGGCAACGCCACCTTCTATCAGCGAGGCTTTCGGCGATTTATACACTGCCGCTGAATTTATTAATTCTGAAGGATACTGGTCAAATTCAATGGCGCGACTACCACTGGTAGAAACCTGTTCACGGCCATTTAATGTTGAGAAAACAAAGTCGCCAGACAAACCGCGAATGTTAATTTCAGCAGCCTGACCACCGGTTCGTACCGCCGAAATACCTGGCAACCGAGTCAGCGCATCGGCCATTGACACGTCGGGTAATCCCCCCAGGTCATCGGCAGAAATCTGTTCGGTAACCGTATCACTAAACCGCTTCTGATTGAGCGACTGGATCAGACTCGAGCTAAAACCGCGTACTTCGATACGCTCGATGGTTTCATCGTCATTGATTGTTTCGGACTCTTCAGCCTGCTGAGCGTGCAACGCAGAACTGGAGAGGATGAGACCGCTGGCCAATAGGCCGTGGGTAATTATGTTAGGTTTGAATATTTTCATGCTGGGCGTTCCAATAGTTATTTTTTTACCCGGAAACCAGCGAACATTTCCGGACACTACTTTTTATTCCAGCTTGAATCTTATCCTTGTGGTGAAATTTAGAGCAACAGCATGCATACGTATTCATAACTTAAATTTTACATTTTTAACTTTTTATTTGTGCGCCCAAAAAACGTAAAAAGTGGTGAATGGGTTGGTATCAACCGCTAACTGACGGAGGAGATGAGGATTCTGAAAAGCAGATGAGAGGTGTCGGTTAACAACTTAACCGACTTAATATTTTAAAATTACTGGATATTCTGAGTGTAGTTTAAGAGGTTTTTTCATCGAACATTCCATACGCTTTCATCCACGACAGCATAGTTTCAAACCAGTCGATGGGATGGCGCATTCCAAAGCCATGACCGCCGTCTGGCAAGAGTAACATTTGCACAGGAACACGCTTGTTAACCAATGCACGGTGATAATTAAGCGCGTTGGTTACTGGCACCGCTTTATCATCGTTAGCGTGAACAATGAAAGCAGGCGGCGTATTGGTCGTTACATTCATCTCAGCAGAAAAGCGTTGGATCATCCCTTTATCGTAGTTGTCGCCCAGCAGAGAGGTTCTTGAACCTTCATGGGTAACGCCGTCAGTCATTGAAACAACCGGGTAAATCAGAACTTGAAAATCCGGACGCAATCCCTTTCGGCTATGAACCGCTTGCACCGGTTTCTTGAAATGTGTTGCAACGGTAGAGGCCAGATGCCCACCGGCTGAAAATCCCATAACGCCAATACGTTCATTATTCAGACCCCATTTTTCCGCATTCTTGCGAATTACCGTCATAGCCTGCTGTGCATCTTGCAAGGGTCCGGTAGACGGATTGTCCATGTTGGCCGCAAGAGGCATGCGATACTTCAAAACAAATGCGGTTACACCAGCTTCAGCAAAACGCTCAGCAACCTTAAAGCCTTCCTTGTCGATAGCAAGATGTTGGTAACCGCCGCCTGGCATGATCAGTACCGCCGCACCGGTACGCGCCTCCGGCTGTGGTGCAACCATTGTCAATTCAGGTTTATCCACCGCCACTACAGACTGATCGCCCACCGTTTGCCTGCCAACATATTCAGACGTCGCGTGACTTATTTCTCCGGGGATCCCATTTGGATATAAATCGATTTCAGTGCGGGTCCAATTATCAGCCAACGCGAAGTCTCCATTCAGGAAAAGGAACAATATAAAAAAGTAGAGTCGTTTCATGGGCAGGTCGTCCGTGATTTGGTAAATGGGCATTCTGCATCATCTGGATTAGAAAAATAAAGCAATGGCAGATTTGTTTCAAATACGAAAGCACTTTCCCTGTAATAGATACAATCTGGTTTGAAGCAGTTTCATTAGAAATACCGCAAGTGTTCACAAAGCAGACAAAAAGTACTGTTTTACGGTTAAAACCGTTCATTTTACATACACCAATGTATGGCACAGTACTTGATGCTGTTTAAGCGATACTGGATTGCGCTTTTTGCCTTAACGACATTCTCTGATCCTTCTTATTTTTTCCGGGATCACTACAGCGCATTCCTTCTGCTACATTCATTTTGAGGACATAGATAATGAAAATTTCATTAAAAGCAATCGCGGGTATCGCTGCACTCACTTCTCTGGCTACTTTCGGCTCTCAGGCACAATCTTTGGATACGCCTTGGCAAGACGACGCCGGCTTTTATGTTGGCGGTAACTACGGTTATCTGAACGTAGATGGCCACGATGATTTCGACGATGACAATGATGTTTGGCAGGGTTTAGTCGGCTATCGATTTAACCGCTACATCGCTGTCGAAGGCTCTTACATTGACTTCGGTGATTATGGTAACAACCTGTCGCGGGCAGACTCAGACGGTTACACAACAGCCGTGAAGGGTATTTTGCCAATAACTAATCGTTTCTCTGTGTATGCCAAAGCAGGGCAACTGTGGTGGGAGTCAGACTACAACGTCGGTGGCGTTTCTGGCAGCTATGATGACGAAAGCCTCTTCATTGGCGCCGGCTTATCCTACAACATTACTAAGAACTTCCTGGTAAATGCTGAATACACCGTGTATGACGCTGATTTAGACGCCGGAGAGTTGGCGGATAATTTCAGTGATACCGATTTCGACACAGATCTGAATCAGGCAAGTGTCGGTGTTGAGTACCGGTTCTAATAGTAGAATTAAATAGGTCAGCATCGCTGGCCTATTTTCGTTTTAACCGCAATTAACCTTCCCACGCTTTGCCCGTCTTCCATTAATTAGACTGATACAATTTCAGTAAGCAAAATCTACAAACGCTGCAGAAAAGTTTCCTTGTGTACAGGATTGGCTCACACTGCACACTTCTTTGAAAAGAATTTAGTCACGGTAATTCAGCAACTTACAATTAGCTCGCGCGGTTTCGAAACTGGAACATATTCTGCAACCTTTCACTCATTTGTAATTGAAACACTCATTCCGGGTTGGCATGAGGAGGAACAATGTCAGCAACTAACTCGATATTCAAGCAGGGAGAAAACTGCTGGGCAACCAGTCAGGCGAGCTTTGCAACCCCACTGATTGACTGTGGTAACTACTACAAAGCTCTTCACTCTGCCATTTTGAAGGCTAAACACAGCATCTTTATTGTCGGCTGGGATATCGATAGCCGCATACGATTACTCCGTGGCGAAGATGAAGCAAATTCAGAAGCGCCTTCGGTAGTGAGTGACTTGCTCGCGTGGAAAGCTGAGCAAAACCCGGACATGAAAATTTATCTATTACGCTGGGATTCATCGCTGGCGTTTTTTGCTCAACGAGAAATGTGGGCAAAAGAAGTCTGGGACGAGAAAACGCCCGATAACGTGCTTACGGAATTAGATGACACCATCCCCATGGGAGGCAGTCAGCACCAGAAAATCATCGTCATTGATGATGAATTGGTTTTTTCTGGCGGCATGGACATTTCCACCAATCGCTGGGACACCCGCGACCATCCCATTGAAAGTGAAGAACGTAACGGACCTGATGGCCCTTATACGCCTCTTCACGATGTTCAAATTGTCTCTGCGGGGCCTGTGGTTGCGCGGTTTAGCGAATTAGTACGCTGGCGTTGGCTACGTGTTGCAGAAGAAAAGCCTATTACTATTCGTGAAGATGCGAAAACGGACATCGACGCTCCCCTTCCCGAAGCATGGCCAGAAGATTTTGAGCCATGGTTCCGCAAAGTTGACTGTGCGCTTGCCCGCACCATTCCCTTTATGGACGAGGTAGAGCCTGTTCAGGAAGTGCGCCACATGCTGCTGGATCTTATTTCCGAAGCCGAGCGCATCATTTATATCGAAAACCAGTTCACTTCGCGGCAAGAAATTGCGGAGGCGTTGAACCGTCGCATGAAAGAAAAGCCAGATTTACACGTCGTGATCGTGAGTTCTTACGAGCCTAAGGGTAAGTTTGAATGCGAGGCGTTCTGGGCTGGCCGTATTGAATTTAAGAAAATCTTAGAGAAAGGCGTCGACCCTGAGCGTGTGGTGATGACCTATTCTTCAATCACAGACGAACACGGCCAACACGCAACCAAACGTATCCACTCCAAAGTGATGACTATCGATGATAGCTACGCAGTGATTGGGTCGTCGAACATCAGCAACCGTTCAATGTCACTGGACACCGAAATTGATATGGTGCTGTTTGGTAACAATGAAGAGAACCGCCGTGAAGTGGCTCGTATCCGCAACGATCTATTGGCTGAACATACCGGACGTACTGTTGATCAGGTTGCAGCGCTTATGGAAGAACCTAATCCGGTAAGGGCCTTGATGGAAGGCCAACTTGCTCATGGTTATGTGCTTACGCAGGTACATGATGAAATCTTCACTGATCAGGAAACCGGGCAAAACTTCTTTTCTCGTTTATCCGACCCTGAAGAACCGCTCATCCCTCCTCTACCAACTTTAGGCGGTGAAGCCATGCCAATACGTAACCCTCGTCGTCGTACGATAATGATTGGCATCGGCGTGATGGTGATTGCCGCGTTAGCTGCGGCTTTGGTCATCGCCAGCCACTTCATTCCGTGGCTGTCTACCGACAATATCAACGCTTTCCTAGAAGAAAGTCGGGGTACGTATTTTGCCCTGCCTACCGTACTGATGGTTTACGTAGTCGGCGGATTCTTCTTCTTTCCCGTTACCGTTATGTCCTTGGCGGTTTCAGCCATATTTGGTCCTATTTGGGGGCCGCTGTATGGCATCCTCGGTGCGCTCCTCAGTTCAGCCAGTATGTTCGGTGTAGGTAAAGTAGCCGGTAACGCTGGCCTGCGAAAAATCGGCGGTCCCAAAGTTGAAGCGGTAGATGCCAAGTTGAAAACCAGCGGTATCGTTGGGGTTGCAGCCATTCGCATGCTGCCTATTGCACCGTTTAGTTTAGTGAATTTAGTCGCTGGGATATCGTCCATCGGCCTAATGCAATTTTTGGTAGGTACCTTCCTTGGTATGTTTCCACCCATGATTGCTAAAGGTTTGGTGGGAGATTCCATCACGCAAATTTTCCGCAACCCGTCTCCTGAGACCATCAGCTACCTTGTCGGCGGTATCGTTTTGTGGGGCCTGATGATTTGGGGGTCACAAAAACTGGCAAAGTCTTATCAGGCTCGTAAGCAGCAGCAAGTAGATAAAACTAAGGGTGAAGAATGTGTCGCATAGTTACCTATAACATTCATAGCGGTGTGGGAAGAGATAATAAGCATGACTATCGCAGAATAGGAAGTTACCTGGCTGAGATTGGCGCAGATATCGTATTGCTTCAGGAAATGGATACCCGTCCTGAACACCGGGATATCAGCACTGATGTGCGAGATATATGTGCCAGCCAAGTATTTGAGTTAGTTCCCTCACCAGCCATTGAACTTGAAAGCGGGTGGTACGGTAACGCCGTACTCACGCGTTTCCCGGTTATTAGTAACGAAACGCTGGATGTAAGCATGGATGGTTTTCAACCGCGGAATGTTCAGGCCGTTGAGCTGCTGACACCGTCTGGCCCGCTTACCGTTATTAATACGCATAAAGGACTAAAAAAACAGGAGCGTCGCTCGCAGTTCGCCAAACTTCACGAATATATTGAAAAACGTATTACAGACCGCCCAGTGCCCTTGGTGCTCGCCGGTGATTTCAACGAATGGCAGTTTTTCACCAAGGCATTCAAAGCGATTGACGAGGTTCTGATTCAACACAAAGTAGGCGCTACATTTCCTAGCAACTTCCCTATCTTCTCTCTAGACAGAGTATGGACTTCGCCGAATATAAAAACCCGAAGGGTGAAGCGACTTAAGAATCAACAAACTCGCCTGCTCTCAGACCACTTGCCCGTTTGTATTGATATCAGACTACCTGAGCAGGAAGTATCACCAGAAACCGTTCAGACACAAGCAATGGCAGGCTGACGGCATTTTAAGTCTCCTCGCCAATGCTGAAGCTTCTGCTCCATCGCTGTCACGCGTCTAATGACTTCCTGCATCTTCAAGTTCGCATCGGTTAATGACGCACTCCGATTTGTTGCCATTGTTACGGTTCGACGCATTTCAGGCTCTTCAATTTTTAGCGCTTTCACTAACCCGCTTTCTTCTAAGTGAAAAATGGCGGATGTTGGTAATATCATTGCCCCTTCGCCTTGTAAGAGTTGGCGTAAGCCGGTCATTAAATGACCGGAATAAGCTGTATTGTGGCACAACGCCACGCCGGTAATATGCTCATATTCATGAATCAGTTTACCGAGTGCATCACGATCTCCTGGCGTGAGAAGCTCAAATTGGCTTAATTCCCAAAACTTAATCGCATCGCGATGTTTAAGCTTCTGGTAAGTATCGGATTGCTCATTGATACCCACCACCAAATGCATGTATTCCTCAATGAGTGGCTCACAGACCATCAACTTAGGATCAAGATCCTGTTCATAAGTAATCGCGATATCTACTTGATTTGATTCCAACCAGCTCTTTACCGAATACGACGGGCCAGTGCTGATATCCAATTTAAGTTTACTGGCTGACCGTTTTACTTCAGAAAGTAGCGACATAGACAACACATTGCTCATAGACGCCAACATACCTACCCTGATAACGCCAGATTGCTCAGCAATCAGATGTTGTAATTCGGCTTTTGCAGCGTTGATGTCATCCACCAGCCGCCGAGCATGGGTGGCAAACAACTCCCCGGCTTCAGTTAACGATACCCCTTTAAAACTTCGGCGTAACAGAGAAACGCCCATTTCGCGTTCGAGCTTTGCCAGTTGTTGGCTAATGGCAGGCTGCGCAATATCCAGTTCTCTCGCTGCAGCCGCTATACTTCCTTTTTGTAGTGTGGTCAGAAAATACTGTAATTGCTTAGAATTCATGACGTGCCTATTTACACCTGACTAAAAACAAACCGCCTTGCCATCTCCTATTTGTTTAACTCCATGTTAGACAAAAAGTGACCATTCATATTTACTTATAGTTCAGCAACTTACATGCCACCAACTGGGATATAGACAGATGTAAATTGTTAACTTTTCGTTATTGGTGTCGCTCTGAAAACTTTTTTCAAAACCAGCGATCATTAATTAGTCGCTGTTTTATATAAGATTTTTAGTTAGCTCAATATTTTTACGATAGCCCTCAATATTCTTTTTTCTTCCTAGAAGTAGTCGCGATTTTTTAGTCTGGTTTTACACAGCAGTAAGCAGCATCACATCGCTGTCTGCAACTGATTGCATCCAAATGGTGCTGCTGTGAGCCAAGGTTGGGCGCAATGACCGACTCCCGGAACGGCGCCCTAAAACAGAAAAGTAATCAGGCAATAAAATCTGGGAACACACACATGAAAATAAAAAGACTAAGTGCGTCAATTTATGCCGGATTAACCGGTATGACGTTAGCGATGGCAATGGCGCCATCGGTTTATGCGCAAGAAACAGAAACTCCTGACGCGGCATCTGATGCCAACGTGGAGAAAATCGCAGTTGTTGGTGCACGTGGTGCTCCGCGTTCAGTCACCAGTTCTCCGGTTCCTGTAGACGTTCTCACCGCTGAAGATATGGAAGGCGTTGCATTCTCCGATATGAACGATGTTATGAAAACACTCGTTCCATCTTATTCACTTTCTCGTCAGCCTATTTCCGATGGTGGTACCTTTATTCGTCCGGCAACATTGCGTGGTCTGCCTACGGATAAAACACTTGTACTGGTAAACTCAAAGCGTCGCCATCGTGCCGCGCTGGTGGAAATTGGCGGCTCTGGTACGCAGGGGCCAGATCTTGCAACTATACCAACAGCTGCAATTGGCTCAGTTGAAGTACTTCGTGACGGTGCCGCAGCACAATACGGCTCGGATGCAATAGCCGGTGTTATCA
This sequence comes from Alteromonas confluentis, assembly GCF_001757105.1. Lineage (GTDB taxonomy): Bacteria > Pseudomonadota > Gammaproteobacteria > Enterobacterales > Alteromonadaceae > Alteromonas > Alteromonas confluentis. Next base: position 22,674 of record NZ_MDHN01000034.1, on the reverse strand, counting down.
ACTTTCAGTTGAAGAACAATGACGAAGGCGGTTCATTGTCTGCAGAGTGGGGCCAATACTACGAAGGCGACGGTGATCAATTCGTTATTAGTGGTAACAAAGGTTTTGCGTTAGGTGACAATGGTTTTTTGAGTATTTCTGCTGAAATTACTGATGCCGATGCGACCTACCGCGGTGAACAATATTGCGAAGAGTGGTTTTGTGTAACCGACCAATCTGATGAATATATTGCCGATGCATTGGCTAGCGCGAATGCCATACATGGGTCAGATGAGGTGCAGCCTTGGGGTCAACCTAATAACAGTGGTCAACGGTTCTTCTTTAACTCAGGCTACACGATTACTGACGAAGTCGAGTTATATGCGTTCGGTAATTATTCCAAAACTGAAGGTGATGGTTCTTTCTACTACCGCTATCCAGGCAACGGCACCATTGAAGATATTCGTCTTGAAGACGGTACAGTCTGGAGCCCACTGGAATTCTTCCCTGGCGGCTTTACGCCTCGTTTCTTTGGTGACATGACCGACTACTCATTTGTTGGCGGTGTTAAAGGCATGACCGGTAACTGGACTTACGATGTAAGTGGTCGTATTGGCTCGAGTGAAATCGACTACACCCTATCTAACACAGTTAACCCGTCGATGGGTAACGAGTCGCCCACTTCTTTTAAACCGGGTTCACTGACTAACGAAGAAAAGCAATTACAAGCTGACTTTACCTACGATCTTGAAAACTACATTCTCGCTTTCGGTTTAAGCTACCTGGATGAATCGTATGATATCTCTGGCGGTGAAGTCGACTCTTACTTCGCAGGTCCTTATGCTGGTCCTGATCCATGGGGATTCTGTAACGGCGATGTTCCTACAGACCTGGGCGCTACCGTAGCAGGGCTGGATTGTGCCGACGAAAATGACCCTGTTTATACTGTTGTTGGTGTGGGTTCGAACGGCTTCCCTGGTTACTCACCAGAGTTCTCAGGTGAATACACCCGGGATTCTTACGCTGTGTACGCCGATGTTTCTGGCGACATCACAGATGAGATTTTTGCCCAAGCAGCATTACGCTATGAAGATTATTCTGACTTCGGTTCAGAACTGGTTTATAAAGTTGCCGCGATTTATCAAATCACTGACGAAATTGCAGTACGTTCATCGTACGGTACTGGTTTCCGCGCCCCAACTCCGGGTCAGCAAGGTACCACCAACGTTTCAACTCGTCTGCCTAATGGTCTGCCAGTAGCAACGGGCCTATTCCCAGCCAGTAGCGACGTCGCACAAGCCTTGGGGGCAAGCCCGCTTGCGCCTGAAAAATCGACCAACTTTACGCTGGGTTTAACCGCTGAGTACGGTGACTTCACGCTAACAGTCGATTACTACAACATTGAACTGGAAGATCGCCTGAACTCCGTTTCCACGTTAGATGTGTCTAACAACCCGGATGCAGAAGATCCTTCCGATTATGAGCGCTACCTTGCGCTGGATAATGCTGGCGTAGCGGGTGCCGCTTCAATTGGTGGTGTGTTCTTCTTCCAGAACGCGTTTGATACCACTACAGAAGGTGTAGATGTTGTTGCAACATACAACATGGAGTCGGACATTGGTGCAACCACCATCATGGGTTCACTGAACTACAACACCAGTACTATCGATGCTGATCCAGAAGGCTTCTTTAACGCGTCTGATAGATTCGACTTCGAAAACAGTATGCCTGAAACCCGCGCTGTGGTGTCGGTTAAACATAACTATGAAGACTGGCTCCTGGTGGCGCGTATGAACTACTACGGCGAATACGAAAACATGGCTGATGGTGGCACGTTTATTCAGACTTACGGTGCAGAAGTACAGTTCGATCTGGAAGCGACGTACCATATTAGCGAGAGCTTGTCGTTAAGTGCTGGTGCACGGAATATCTTTGATGAATACCCCGATCCAGATACCACGGGTGACGAGTGCTGTGGTTCAATCTACCGCGCAAGCTCTATTGTTGACTGGCAAGGTGGTTACTACTACACCAAGTTAAATTACACATTCTAATCGCTAAGAACGGAATGAATTGACGATAAGGTCGACGTTTGTCGACCTTATTTTTTGCTCTAAAGAGTAAATTTAAACGCCACCATAAGACAAAAAACACGCCATACGCGCAGCGCCATAACATTAATTCGGGGTCAGTATGACGCGTTTACACCATGCTCAACTCAAAAAAAACACGTATGCGTACGTTCTAAATGTGGGTAAAAGCCATACCTAACATCGTAAGTCTTAATCAACCAGCAAAAAACAAAAGTTAGTGCCTACTCTCAACAAAATCGCCTATTTACAAAAATATTGAACACAACAACGTTACGTCAATTCTCCACCAAAACCGTTTTAAACATAAACCTCAAAACGCCCCTGACGAATAAGAAATTTTTTTCTTCATTTCTTTCAATACTGAAATTCTTGTCTATAACTAAATTAACGCACTACTGACGACAAATCAGACAATTTCGAAATGTCGGCAATTAACGGAATATCTGTGCACATGAATTCAAATTACTTGAATTGTGCCAGTAACGTGCAGCAGTAGAACCTTCAAAAAAGCATTTAGATGAGTAGCAGACTAAATATGGGCGAACTTACAAATACACCACGCATAACAATTATTGGAGCCATAGTCAGTCTCGTTGTGGGACTCGTTCTGGTTTCTGTTGGTCTGACTTATCTGGCCGTTGTCATTGCCGCAGCAGGAGTGTTTTTATCTTCACGATTACCGGCATCCGAACCTGCTACTGCATCAGAACCTTATGAAGCGAGCGTCTCAGAACCTGTTTTTACCTCTTCCGCTAATGATTCAGACCTGTCGAGTGCGGCAGATCGCATGTCAGGCATACTCAACGAGTGCGAAAAAAATCTGGGTGACATTTTAAATACCCAAAACGATGCCGTTACCACACTCACCGAAGCATTTTTAAATTTACAGCGCTTGGTAGGTGAACAAAATGGTTGTATTACACGCCTTATCCAGGCCGACTCTGACAGCGGTGAGATGTATTCAAACCGTATGCGCACCTTCGCTGATGAAACAGAAAAGTCACTGGACAAATTTCTTGCCTCCACTGAGCAAATTTCTGAAGGCACCACCACTATTTTAGAAAAAGTTAACCGCATCTACGACACCATGCCTACGGTATTAAAAGCCCTGGGTGATATCGACGATATTTCGGCTCAAACCAACTTGTTGGCATTGAATGCAGCCATTGAAGCGGCACGTGCTGGCGAGGCCGGACGCGGGTTTGCGGTGGTAGCAGATGAAGTACGCGCGCTATCTAATCGTTCAACGCAGTTCAGTGGCGTAATTAAGAAACAAATGGAAAACATTGGTGTACAAATCGATGAACTCACCCAGGATGTGAGAACCCTCGCCGCGCAAGACACCAGTTACATCATTACTGCCAAACGCGACATTCAGGGCGAGCTCGACGCCATTATCGTTAAAGCCGAGAGCGATGCCGAAACCACCACCACGTTAGAAGGTATTTCGGGTCAACTTGATGCTGCTATTGGATCAGCAATTCGCGGCATGCAGTTTGGCGATATAAACGGTCAGAATCTGACCTACTCTGAAGAAATGCTTTCTATAGTAAACGAACAACTGCCATTGCTGGGGCAACGGAATGCGAGTCAGGTGAATAAAAACCTGGACGACTTTCAAAGCAGCATGAAAAACCGCGCCAATCTTGACCACAACCCAGTGTCAGCAAGTAGCGTAGATGCAGGTGATATCGAGTTGTTTTAACGCCAGAGCGACTTTACCAAGTCGAAATATTTGTCCGCGCACGAGAAGGTGCGAAACGTTAAGAACGCCGGGAGTAATATGAGTAAGAACATCCTCATTGTTGATGACTCACCATCAATTCGTCAGATGGTTGAATTAACACTTAAAACAGCCAGCTATGCAGTAACCACTGCTGTAGACGGGCAGGATGCACTGGACCAGTGCAAAAGCAAGCGCTTCGATTTTGTGTTGACGGATCAGAATATGCCCCGCATGGACGGCCTTACTCTGATCAAAAACCTGCGTGGCATGTCAGCATACGGGCGTACCCCAATTATTGTTCTGACCACCGAAGCGGGCGACGACATGAAAGCGAAAGGGAAAGCCGCTGGAGCAACAGGATGGATGGTTAAGCCTTTTGACCCGGCGAAGTTACTGGCTGTGGTAGGTAAAGTCCTCGTTTAGTTGGTACAGGAAACGTCAATATGTCTATCGATATAGAACAATTCCACGCGGTCTTCTTTGATGAAAGTCAGGAGCACCTGGATGACATGGAGCAGCTTCTTATGGAGCTGGATGTTGAAGATCCCGATCTTGAACAACTCAATAGCATCTTCAGAGCGGCCCACTCGATTAAAGGCGGTAGCGGAATTTTCGGCTTCGACGCACTGACGGGCCTTACCCATGTCATGGAAAACCTGCTGGACAAAGCCCGTAAGCAAACAATTTCTCTCAGTGTGCCTACTGTCGATTTGTTCCTTGAAACCGTCGACCTGCTAAAAACAATCCTCGACGCATACAAAACAGAAAGCGATTTGCCCACATCAGAAATTGAGAGCGGTGTGGCGGCATTAGAAAAAGCCCTCGCCGAAGCTGATGGTCAAGCTGCTCCCAGTGAAGGCGTAGCGCAAGATGAGGCGCAGACAGAAAGCGCTTCAGCAGATGACGATATTGACGGTTTCGGCTTTTTTGATGATGAACCTGAGGCAGCCACTGAGGCCCAACCCGCCCCTACTGAAGCAGCGTCAAAAAACGATGACATTGACGGATTTGGCTTTTTCGATGACGAACCCGCGCCACCAGCAACGGCAGAAGAGAAAGCTGGATATGGCTTCTTTAAACCACTAGAAGCGGTGAACGAAGATGCCAAAGCAGCACAGGAAGACGCTGCGAAAGCTGCCGAAAAGGCAAAAGCTAAGGCCGCGAAAACCAAAAAGCCCGCTGCTAAACAAGCAGAAGCGTCTTCTATTCGTGTCGATACCTTAAAAATTGATGCCATGGTTAACCTGGTAGGTGAGCTCGTCATTACTCAATCAATGCTTTCAATGATTGGTGATGAAGTAAGCGGCGCGGTTGGCCAGAAATTACAGACCGCCATCGTAGAATTGCAGCGCAATACCCGAGAAATTCAGGAATCGGCAATGTCGATGCGTATGCTGCCAGTGAATATGACCTTTAACCGATTCCCGCGGGTTGTGAGAGATTTATCTAGCAAACTGGGTAAACAAGTCGACCTTATTATTGAAGGTGGTAACACTGAAATTGATAAGAGCATGATTGAAAAACTGGTCGACCCGCTCACTCACTTGGTGAGAAACAGTATTGACCATGGTGTAGAAAAGCCTGACGTAAGAAAAGCCTCAGGTAAGCTTGAGAAAGGTACGGTTATTCTGCGAGCGGCACAACGCGGCAGCTCAATTGTTATCAGTATTATTGATGACGGCGCGGGTTTAAGCCGCGAACGGATTTTGGCGAAAGCGACTGAAAACGGCCTTCCCGTTTCTCCAGACATGCCCGACAGCGAAGTATGGCTATTGATTTTCCAACCTGGCTTCTCCACTGCCGCTGAAGTTACAGATGTGTCAGGGCGCGGTGTGGGCATGGACGTGGTAAGACGAAATATTGAAGCCATCGGTGGCCGTATCGAAATTGAATCCACCAAAGGTTATGGCTCAGCTTTCCATATTCACTTACCTCTCACACTGGCCATCGTCGATGGTATTTGTGCCGCGGTGGGCAACCAAACCTTCGTGATCCCGCTGGTGAATATCATCGAATCATTGCAGCCACTGCCTGAACAACTCAAGTTAATTGGCAACGAAAACCTGCTCTGGATTCGAGAGCAATACTGGCCACTCATTGCCATTCACGAAATGATGCACGTAGACGATGCCATCGATAATCCAACAGAAGGCATAGTGGTGCTACTCGAAAGCAGTAAGCGACGGTTTGCCATTCAAGTTGACGCCTTGCTTGGCCAACAGCAAGTCGTTATTAAGAGTCTTGAGCAACATTATCGCAAGGTTCCCGGCATTTCAGGTGCAACCATTATGGGCGATGGTCGTGTTGCCATGATCCTTGATGCTGACGCCATTGCCGATCTTTGTCGTCCGGTTTACGAGGAGGAGAAAGCATCATGAGTAACGGCCGTGACCACATGCAGGCAAAAGATGTTCAGGAATATCTGAGCTTTATTCTCAGCGATGAGCATTACGCCCTCGATATCACATCGGTAAAAGAAATCCGTGGCTATGAAAAGGTCACTCCCATCGCTAATGCACCGGCGTTTATTAAGGGAGTGCTCAATTTGCGTGGTGATATCGTTCCGATTATCGATTTACGGATCAAATTTAATATTCCTAACCCCACCTATAACGAATTCACCATTGTCATCATGTTGCATGTTCACAATCGCGTGATTGGTATTGTGGTAGACGGTGTTTCTGACGTTGTGCGACTGACCGAAGACGAAGTTCGGCCCCCCCCCGATTTTGGCGTTATTTTTGATAGCCGGTTTCTTAAAGGCCTGGCTACCGTTGATGATCGCATGATCATTTTAGTTAATATTGAGCAGCTTATTTCAAGTGGTGAACTTGGTTTGGTAGATAAGACGCTCGCGAAAGAAGAGGTCTGAACACTATGGGTATGTTCGATTGGATTAACACTGAAGCATCACGGGAACACCGGGTTCAGTTGCTACGTAAATCCCAAGCTGTAGATGCATCGACTTGCTGCATCATGATGGCTGATGCTGACCGCAACATTATTTATGCGAATAATGCGGTAAAAAAACTGCTTAAAGATAATGAAGCAGAGTTACAAAAAGCCCTCCCCCATTTCTCAGCGGATAACCTCATTGGCGAGAGCATTGATCAGTTTCACAAGAATCCGATGCATCAGAAGAATATTCTGGCCGAATTAAAAAAACCAATGACGTCGAGCATTCTGGTGGGGAAAGTCAATTTTAAGCTCACGCTTACACCGATGAAAGACGAAGAAGGCGAGTCCATCGGCACCATGGTGGAATGGGTAGATCAAACCGAGCTGCTGCTTAAAAGCGGTATGCTTGACGCACTACATCGCGCCCAGGCGTTGGCCGAATACACGCCAGAGGGTGAACTGATAGATGTGAACGAGAACTTCCTCAAACTCACAGGTTTCACCCGGGAAGAGGCTATTGGCAAGCACCAAAGCGCATTTGTAAAACCCGAATCCGTGCAAAATAATGACTATAGAGACTTCTGGGACAAGCTTCGCCGCGGTGAACTCGACTCTGGCGAATACCAGCGTTTCGGTAAAGACAGCAAAGAGTTCTGGATCCAGGCTTCCTACAATCCCATTTTCGATACGGCGGGCAAAGTGAGCAAGGTGGTTGAATTTGCCACTGAAATTACCAAAGAAAAGCTGAAAAATGCGGATTACTCCGGTCAGATAGAAGCTATCAGTAAGTCTCAGGCTGTTGTTGAATATGACACTACCGGCAACATTCTCTGGGCGAACGACAACTTCCTGGTGGCACTTGCATACAATCTCGACGAAGTGAAAGGCCAGAATCACAGCATGTTCCTCGAACCCGCCGAGAAAATTAGCCAGTCTTACGGTAATTTCTGGAATGAGCTTCGCGCGGGCAGCTTTAAATCAGGTGAATATAAACATGTCGCGAAGGGTGGAAACGAGATTTGGATTCAAGCCTCGTATAACCCTATTCTGGATATGAACGGCAAGGTTTTCAAAATAGTCAGTTACGCCAACGTCATCACCGAACAAAAGCTGAAAAATGCGTATTTTGAAGGGCAAATTCAGGCAATTGGTAAGTCACAGGCGGTCATTGAGTTTAATGTTGACGGCATTATTCAGTGGGCAAACGATAACTTCCTCAATACCGTTGGCTACACACTCGATGAAATCAAAGATAAACATCACCGTATGTTTGTTGATAAAGAAACCCGTGGTTCAGAAGAATACAGTGAGTTTTGGGCGTCACTCAAACGCGGCAAGTTCTTTTCTGGTGAGTTTAAGCGAATAAACAAAGCCGGTGAGGAAGTGTGGATCCAGGCGTCTTACAATCCTATCTTGGATATGGACGGCAACGTTTTCAAAATTGTGAAATACGCCTCAAACATTACAGAAGAGAAGCTGCGAACCGCGTATTTTGAAGGCCAGATTGAAGCTATCGGCAAATCCCAAGCGGTTATTGAGTTTGATATGGACGGCATGATTCTGGATGCTAACGAAAACTTCCTCAACACTGTGGGCTATACGCTGCCGGAAATTAAAGGTAAGCACCACAGCATGTTTGTTGATCAGGAGATCCGCAACAGCAACGATTACCGTTCGTTCTGGGACCAACTGAAACACGGTGTTTATCAAGCCGGCGAATTCCGTCGCATTGGCAAAAGTGGCAATGAAATCTGGATACAGGCTTCCTATAACCCCATTTTAAACCAGAATGGTAAACCGTTCCGCGTGGTGAAATACGCATCTGATATTACCGCACGTACCACCGCTGTTTACGACATCAAACAAGTGATGACGCAACTGGCGAAGGGCGACCTCACATGCGAAATCGAGCACGAATTTGAAGGTGAATTTAAGGTCCTTGGCGAGTCCATAAATCAATTCATCAAAGATATGCGCGTGACTATTTCACGAATCAATCACGCCGTAGAAATGATACGCGGCGCCTCGGGTGAAATTGCCAGCGGTAACGCCGACCTCTCCAGTCGCACCGAGCAACAAGCTTCCAGTCTGGAGGAAACCGCCTCTTCTATGGAAGAACTCACTGGCACTGTGCGCCTGAATGCGGAAAACGCGGAACAGGCCAACAGCCTTGCCTCACAGGCATCCACCATCGCGGTGAATGGTGGCAACATGATTCAGCGTGTAGTGGAAACCATGGCCAGCATTAACGACTCTGCGCAGAAAATATCTGACATCATCGGTGTGATTGACGGCATTGCCTTCCAAACCAATATTCTTGCGTTAAACGCTGCGGTAGAAGCTGCACGAGCCGGCGAACAAGGGCGCGGCTTTGCGGTTGTCGCATCGGAAGTGAGAACACTGGCGCAACGCTCTGCTGAAGCAGCCAAAGATATTAAAGAGTTGATTTCCGATTCTGTAGATAAAATTGGTAGCGGTAATTTGCTGGTTAAACAAAGCGGCGACACCATGGGCGAAGTAGTAACGTCGATCAAACGGGTCAACGACATCATGTCAGAAATTGCTGCGGCTTCTTCTGAACAGTCCAATGGTATCCAGGAGATCAGTAAAGCGGTAACCCAAATGGATGAAATGACGCAGCAGAATGCCGCCCTGGTTGAACAGGCCGCCGCTGCAGCTGAAAGCATGCGCCAGCAAGCATCGTCGCTGTCAGACCGCGTGGCAACCTTCAAACTTAGTGCAGCCGATATGGTAGTGGAAGATGACACCGTTGCGGCACTTCCATCAAAGTCTTCACGACGCTCTGGCTCAACAGTCAGCACAAGCAAATCCCCTGCAGCAAAGATCAAAGAAGTCACTGCGCCAGCACCGGATGATTCTGAGGAATGGGAAAGTTTCTAAAGGAGATCGGGCGGTATGAAAGAAGACGCCCAGAAAGAATTTGCGTTCAGCAAAGAGGACTTCGAACGGGTAAGGCGCACTCTCTATCAAAAGGCAGGGATTAACCTTACCGACACGAAAGACTCACTGGTATACAGCAGACTAGCCCGCAGGTTGCGGGCCCTGTCTCTGAATAGTTTCGATGACTACCTGACTTACCTGAAGCGCACACCGGAAGAAGATGAGAATTTTATTAATGCCCTTACTACCAATCTCACTTCGTTTTTCCGTGAGTCGCATCACTTCGAGGCACTAGCAGAATACCTGCGCTCGCATCCTGGTGAACGTACCATTTGGTGCGCTGCCAGTAGTACCGGCGAAGAACCCTATTCTATCGCGATGACGGTGGCAGAGGTGTTTGAAAGTTTTGATACACCGATATCGATCATCGCGTCAGATATAGACAGCAACGTGTTGGCGAAGGCACAAGCGGGTGTGTACAACGCCGATGCAATAAGCAAATTGTCGGCGGTGCAGTGCAGAAAATTTTTGCATCGGGGAAAGGGGCAAAACAAAGGGAAAGTCAGGGTTGTCCCTGAACTTCGAAGAATGGTTACGTTCCGTCGATTGAACCTGATGGATGTTACCTGGCCTATTCGAGCACCGATTGACGTGATTTTTTGCAGGAACGTAATGATCTATTTCGATAAACCGACACAGCATAACATCCTGAAACGCATGATCGCGCTGCAACCCGATGATGGTCTTTACTTCGCGGGGCATTCGGAGAACTTTAATAAGGCGACAGACCTGGTTATCCCTGTCGGAAAAACGATTTACAAGCCGGCAAGGAAAGGCAAAAAGTATGGCTGAAACCTATCAGGATGGTGAAGCACACACGGCCAACATGTATTACGACCCCCGATTCGTGCGTCAGGCCGTAAAAATTTTGCCCGGTGAGTATTTTTCTACGTCGAATGACACCCTGATGGTGACGGTGCTAGGTTCCTGCGTTTCGGCATGTTTGATGGACTTACATAATGGCATTGCGGGGATGAATCACTTCCTGCTACCCAGTGATAAAGGCAGTGAGGGCGAGTTCTCCGCAGGCTCCCGATACGGTGTGTACGCCATGGAACTTCTCATCAACCAGATGATGAAACAAGGCGCCGACAAACGACATCTCCAAGCCAAAGTATTTGGAGGAGGTAATGTTGTAGCGGGCATCTCAGTAACTAACGTAGGCAAAATGAATTCCGAGTTTGTTACAGGATTCTTGCGTCGGGAAAATATCCCCATCGTTGCCAGTGATCTGCTCGACAATTACGCCCGCAAAATTTATTTCTTTCCTGATTCAGGACAGGTATTGGTAAAGCGGATAAGGAAATTCAATAACTCGACGATTATGGACCGCGAAAGTGCTTACCGTATCAAATTGAAACAGGGGACTGACCACACTGACTTTGAAGCTTTCGATTAGGTGAGCCAAGATGATAAAAGTATTAGTAGTAGATGACTCAGCATTGATCCGTAATCTGCTGGGAGAAATAATCAAAAACGAAAATGACATGCAACTCGTTGGCGCTGCCCCCGATGCTTACGTGGCCAAGAAAATGGTCAAGGATTTCTCGCCAGATGTCATTACCCTCGATATTGAAATGCCCAAAGTGGATGGACTACGTTTCCTCGACGTTTTGATGAAGGCGCGCCCTACTCCTGTCGTCATGATCTCCACACTGACAGAAGCTGGGGCAGATGCCACCATTCGCTCACTGGAATTAGGCGCCGTAGACTTTGTTCCTAAACCGAAGTTAGGTGTTGTTCAGGGCATTGAAGACTACCGTGAATTAATCCTTTCGAAAATCCGCATGGCGGCGCGTTCGAAAGTGCGCCAGCAGAAACCAGCTCAAGCTGCTAAATGCACAACGAAACTGAGCTATTCCAGTACCGAAAAGATTATTGCGATAGGAGCTTCTACGGGCGGAACCGAAGCAATCAAAGCTGTTATAAGCGCCCTTCCAGCGAACAGCCCCGCGGTGGTTATAACGCAACATATGCCCCCTGGTTTTACTAAAACCTACGCTCAGCGACTAGACGCATGCAGTCAGCTTAAAGTGGTTGAAGCGAAAGGTGATGAGCGTTTGCTTCCAGGACATGGCTACCTGGCACCTGGAGACAAACATATGGAAATAATAAGAAGTGGTGCCGACTATCGAATCCGGCTTAGCGATGGCCCGCGGGTGAGCGGGCACAAACCGTCGGTCGATGTGATGTTTACGTCACTGGTGGAAGCGGCTGGCAGCAACGTGGTGGCAAGTTTATTAACCGGCATGGGAAAAGATGGTGCAGATGGCTTACTGGCCTTGAAACAAAAAGGCGCGTTCACCATTTGTCAGAATGAAGAAACTTGTGTGGTGTATGGCATGCCAAAAGTCGCAGTGGGCCTCGGCGCAGCAGAAAAAGTACTGCCACTGGAAGCCATTGCGCAAGCGTTCATAAACCAACTAGAAAAAATGCAGGCCGGCAGTCGCTTGTAAAGCGCAGAAATATTCAGATAAGCAAGTTAAAAACGTATAGTCGCCCATATCCCATTATGGTCGGCTATGCGCAGATATTGAAATCTATCTGTATATTAACTAATAACGTGTTTTTTAACGCAAAGTAGAACACTGAGTATGCGCCTAAAGAATAAGGCGCAAATGTCACTAAAGACCTATACTAAATTTAATTATTCAAACGAAACACAGGTTGTGAAATTTTCTTAGCTCCTGAACTTGCAGGATTGAAAATATCGCAAATACTCAAGATAGGTTCGAAATTGTCCGGAGGTAAACATGGCAGTTCCGCTACTCGTAGCCGACGATTCTCGTCTTTCAAGACGAAGTGTGATTAAAGCGCTTCCACCTGAGCTGGAGTTTTCGGTCACAGAGGCTGCCAATGGCAGAGAAGCAATTGAGCTTCTGGAAAATACGTCATTTAAACTTTTGTTACTTGATTTAACCATGCCTGAGGTGGACGGCGTCGGCGTGCTTGAATACCTGTCGGGAAAATCTGACCGCCCGGACGTCATCGTTATTAGCGCCGACTTTCAACCAGAAAAGCAGCGCATAGTCATGGAGCTAGGCGCAAAGAAATTTATCAGAAAGCCGCTTGATAATGAAGAATTGGCGATGACGTTGTTTGAGCTGGGGTACCTATGAGCAGCACAATTTCTCTCAATGAAGATCAGCGCGATGCCCTGCAGGAATTGATGAACATTTCTATGGGCCAGGCCGCAAACTCTCTCGCCCACTTAATAGAAACCAAAATCGGTATCTCAATCCCGAAAATTTCTGCGGTGACACCGTCTGAATTATTCTCGCTCATCAACCGTAGCGAAAATGCCTACTACACCCGTCAATCCTTTCTTGGTGACATTCAGGGTGAAGTGATGGCGGTAGTTTCAGAAAGCGGCCTTACCGAGGTTGCCAGCTTACTGGAATATGAGGCTCCTCTCAGCAAGAGTGATGTTGAAGAAACCATTTTAGAACTGTCGAATATTCTTGCGGGTGCTTGTCTTGCAGGTCTTTCCAACCAGCTGGAACTGGCGACAAACTTAAATATGCCTACACTGTTTTCGCCGAACAAGGCTTCTTTTGTGGAGCTAAACTGGCAACATAGTCTGGTGATGGAGGTACAGTTTGATATTGAGCTGTCGTCCTTTTCGATGCGCGTGGTGTTCTGCCTCGATCGGACGTCGTTGATAAAACTCACTGATACGATAGATGAATTACTCGGTTAATGTTTCAACAGCTTGTAGGTAAACTTCCCGTTGGTATTTGTATCGTTGACGAGAACTACAACATCGTGTTCCTCAATGATTTCTTTGTTGATCGCATGGAAAGCGATCATCGGTCCGACTATACAGATAAACCGATCTCCGAACTTTTTCCCGAACAGGCTAAATTTCTGCGCCGTAGGATAAAGTCGGTATTTGTACTTCAGCACCCCAGTTTCAGCTATTGGGAACAACGCCCGCATATTTTTCCATTTAAAAGCAGCCGCCCCATCACCGGGGAAGAAACGCAGATGTATCAGAACATGGAAATTGTGCCGATAACGTCACCCGAACATGGAAAACTCGCCTGTATTTTTCTTCAGGATGTCACCGCGCAGGCCAGCTATTTCATCGCTCAACAAGAACTGTCTCTTGCATTGAAACGGGAGCATGAAGAGCAACTTAAACTGATCAAAAAGCTCGATTCCGCCCAAAGCCAATTAATTCAGGCCGAAAAAATGGCATCTACAGGGCAACTTGCCGCCGGTATTGCCCATGAAATTAACAATCCCATCGGTTTCGTTACCGCTAACCTCAATACATTGAAAGACTACGCCGGGAGCCTGATCAGTATTTGTGAAAACGTAGCTGATAAAGCTGCGCAGACCGACGAAAAGTGTCAGATTTTTATAAATGACTTGCTGGAATCCAACCATTTCGAACTGCTGAAAGAAGACATGACTCCCCTACTCGATGAGTCCAGAGAAGGACTGGAGCGTGTTCGGGATATCGTTGAAAACCTCAAACGCTTTGCCATTGAGGAGTCATCAGGGTGGCAATTGTTGGATCTGAGCGAAACCATGTCGCAAATGATTGAGCTCGTCAGTGTGCAGTACAAAATTCCCACCTACAAACTCAGCTGCCAGCCTGAATGCGTTAAGATCTTTTGTGAGCCAGGCGGACTTAAACAAGCGCTGATGAACATGCTGATTAATGCTGCGCAATCTATCGATAAAAAAGGTATCGTGAAAGTAAATGTCATCGGTAATGAACAAAGTGTTCAAATTAAAATTATCGACAGCGGTAGCGGTATCCAAGAGCATATTATCAAGAAAGTTTTCGACCCTTTCTTCACCACCAAACCAGAAGGATTAGGACAAGGCCTCGGTTTATCCGTTGCTTATACTGCCATAGAAAAGCATCAGGGGACTATTTCCGTGAGCAGCAAACCGGGGGTCGGCTCGGTGTTCGAGGTAAATTTACCTGTTATTGATCCTGAAGAAGAATAAATCGTTTAAAATCCATTGCCTGTCGCGCTAAATATTTCTTGATATATTCATATCGGGCTATGATAGCTTGTCTTTATTCATCGACTGGAGTTTCGATGTTGTATTCCAGATTTGTGTCCCTGTTTTTTTGTAGCTGCATTATTCTCATTGCAACCTTTGCGCCTTCCGCGCCTGCATTTGCCACTGCCTGGAATGCAGAAACAGAGGAGATGCTGGCACAAATCCGAAACAACCCTGTGGAAGTGCTTGAAAGCCTCGATTCCAACGCAACAGAACGCCAAACTCCCGAAGCCCTGGCGACGCGATATTATTTGATCAGCCAGGCCAACGGTGCGCTGGCACTGCATGAACAGGCACTATCAGCTGCTGAAACTGGCCTCAGCCTGCAGCTTGATACCGAATCATCCCTCTATCATTATTTGCGATTAGCGCAAGCCAAGGCATTGAATGGCTTAGGACGTTCACAAGCCGCTGTAAATCAGGCCAGAGCATCACTGCAATGGGCGCGCAAGAATAACGATCAGCGTCTTCTCAATTACGCTATTAGCGTGAATGGCTATTTGAGTATTACGCTGACGCAGTACAGTGAAGCTCAGGCATTTTTTCAGGAAGGTTACCAACGTCTCGAAACACACCTTGGTATGTTCAGTCGTGCTGACTTTGCCAGTATGCTTGCACTGGTTTACTTATATATCGAAGAGCCTGAACAGGCCGAAAAATTCTATCGAGAGGCCGAAACTTGGTACCGTGAACACGATGTAAAGCTGGAACTCGCCAACACACTGTTCGGCTTAGGTAAAACAACACTCGCTACCGGCAGCAGTGAAAAAGGCATTGCATTGTTAGAAGAATCTGCCCGCATAGCCCTTTCCATACGTGATTTGCAAGGTGCTGCTTTCAGTTACGAAGCCGTCGCATCTGAGCTTATCGATTTAGGCAGGCCTGATGAGGCCATGTCTTACCTTGATGAAGCACTCGTGTTATTCACTCAGGGGGCAAACCCCTTTATGCAAATTAAGGTGCTGATTGAAGAGGCACATATCGCCCTGCAAAGAGCGCAGCCTGAAATTGCGCAACAATTTCTCGACAGAGCATCATCATTAGCCGTAGGAGACTCATTTCTACCGCAACGCATTGCCATTGCAGATAGCCGGGCCCGTGCCTATGCGTCGCAGGGTAATCATCAATCAGCCTATGCGGTTTTACTGCAAAACCGTCAAAACCGGGCAACGCTGCAAAAAGAGATAAACTCACGTCGCATTCTAGAGCTACAGGCTCAGTTTGATTTAGAACAGCAGCGAGCAAAAAACGCGTTATTAGAAGAGCAAAACCTCAGACAACAAAATCAGTTAATTAACGAAAACCGAATCCAACAATTTACCATTGCGGTTATCGCTCTGTTGTTTGTGGTTTGTATTCTGCTTACCTGGCTTTATTTTAACAGTAAGCGGCAAAAACATCGTTTAGAGCAGTTAGCAAACTTCGATGGTCTTACCGGGCTCATGACTCGCAGAAAAACCATGGAAGACGCTGAGCAACAATATCAACTCGCCCACCGTCATGGTAATCATCTTACTGCAGCAGTAATCGACCTGGATTTTTTCAAGCAAATAAACGATAAGTTTGGCCATCAAGTTGGTGACGATGTACTTAGAGAATTTGGCGATTGCGCGCAGAAGCATTTTCGTAAAACCGACGTGTTAGGCCGAATTGGTGGCGAGGAATTTCTATTCCTATTTCCTCATACTGATACCGAAGCATCGATTGATATGCTCAAGCGCTTTGCTGATAAAATTAGAAAACTGCCATCGCGCCTGGAAATACCCTCATTATCTGTAACGCTATCAGTGGGCATTGTCGATGCTCAGCACTATCGAAGTCTTACTCAGGTGATCGCCGAAGCCGATGAAGCCCTTTACGAAGCGAAACGCACCGGCCGAGATAAAATCGTGGCAGGCAAAAAGGCCAATACCGAAACCTCATCCTGAACGACATGTCACTACACACAACGCGAACAGAAACAGGATACGGTTTCGTATTAACCCGACGTACTGTACGGCAAGGTAATGTAGAACGTATTGAATTGTGGGTTGCCACTGAAACGGGCCCACTACGGTTGTTGTCAGAACCACAGAGCAACGTTTGCTTTGTGTGTAACGACCATGTTGACCAGATAAAACAAATCGCTTTAAAGCAAAACCTTAACGTTACCTATGAAACCGTGTCAGTTAAAACACTGGAACAAAAACCCGTTACGTTAATTCGCAGCAACCTCGATCTCACCCAAAGTAAACTTCGCCGCGCAGCAGAAGCTCAGTTTATTCCACTTTACGAAGGTGACATCAAATCTGTTGATCGCTTTTTAATGGAGCGTTTTGCCTACGGTAGCATCAGCTTTCAGGGTACACGCCATGGGAGTACCATCGAAGATGCAAAAGTAAAAGGCGCGCCCTTTCGCACGACTTTGAATGTTATCTCCTTCGATATTGAGTGCGATGAGCATCAATATTTGTATTCTATTGCAATCGCCTCTGAAAAATTAAACTGCGTTTTTCTCAACACTGCAGAAACCGCCTCAGTTAAAAAAATCGACCAACGATTTGACGTAATTAACTTAGCGGACGAAAAATCAGTGTTGGAGGCATTTTCCAATGCAATTCAAGACATCGACCCCGATGTAATTCTTGGTTGGAACGTAAAACAGTTTGATTTGGCCGTGTTGAACAGTATAGCGAAAAGACTGGGGGTCTCACTTCGTTTAGGCCGGGGAAATGAACCTCTGAGTATCAGAGAGTGGGATAACGGTGCCCAGGTGATCGCTGAGATCCCCGGACGCAGTATTATTGATGGCATTGAAGCGCTTAAAACCATGACTTATCAATTTGAACGTTTCACCCTTGATCACGTAGCCCATGCACTGCTTGGAGAAGGTAAGCTTATCGAGAGTGACGATAGACTAGAAGAAATTAAGTCTCTCTATCGTGATGAGCCTGAGCAATTGGTGGCATACAATTATCAGGATTGCGTACTGGTTAATCGCATTGCGCAACAAACCGGGTTTATCGACTTCCTAATGCTACGCAGCACGCTGACTGGTCTCGATATGAGCCGACCAGGTGGCTCAGTTGCCGCGTTCATTAATGTGTATTTGCCAAAGTTGCACCGCGCTGGTTACGTGTGCGGGGTACGGCCAGAAAACGGCGGATTGGCCAGCCCGGGTGGATACGTAATGTCATCGAAGCCGGGACTGTATGACAATGTACTGGTACTTGACTTTAAAAGCTTGTACCCCTCAATAATTCGCACTTTTCTTATCGACCCCTTAGGGCTCGCCGAAGGCTTGTTACACCCGCAAAATGCCATAGAAGGCTTTCGAGGCGCTCGCTTCTCCAGACAGCAGAACTTCTTGCCAGACATTATTGCTAACCTATGGCGACAACGTGATGAAGCTAAACGCCAAAAGGATGCAGCCCGTTCCCAAGCCATAAAAATTTTAATGAATTCCTTTTATGGTGTACTGGGGAGTGGCGGATGTCCTTTTTACGATCCGCGTTTAGCCAGCTCCATAACATTACGTGGGCATGAGATCATGCAAACCACAGCAAAATGGATTGAAGGCGAAGGCTACGAGGTGATTTACGGTGATACCGATTCTACCTTCGTATTTATCGGCGATAACCACAACAGCGACGCAGCTCGAACAATAGGCTTACATCTTCAGACACTTATCAACACAAAATGGCAGCAACGTTTAGATGCGGAGTTTAATCTGCCCTGTCATCTGGAAATTGAGTTTGAGACGCACTTTAGACGCTTCTTTATGCCCACTATCCGTGGTTCAGAAGAAGGCAGTAAGAAACGCTATGCTGGGCTCATTGATAGAGATGGCGAGGAGACGGTTGTATTTAAAGGGTTAGAAAATGTTCGCTCAGACTGGACGGCATTAGCCCGAAAATTTCAGGAAGATCTCTACACCCGCATATTCGCTAATGAGCCTGTAAAAACCTACATTCGGGATCTGCTTGCTGCAATTAGAGCGGGACAAAAAGATGAGCAACTGGTGTATGCAAGACGCCTCAGAAAGCCCCTATCGAGCTACACACGAAGTCAGCCGCCGCATGTAAAAGCAGCCAGGCAGGCCGATGAAATTAACACAGCTACAGGAAAGAAACTACGTTATCAACATCGGACAACCGTTCGCTACATGATGACATTAGGTGGCCCACAAACCGTGGAGTCAGTGAACCAGCCGTTGGACTACGAGCACTATGTGGAAAAACAAATTCGCCCAATAGCCGACAGCATCCTTCCCGCCGTAGGACTGCGCTTCGAAGATATCGATAACCAGCAACTCGGTCTTTTCTGATCCTCCCTGTATGCGCAACGCAACATTCCGTATTTAACCGAGACTTTCAGCAGTTCAGCCGCAGAATAATTTCAACCACACCGACTTTCGGTTATAACGTCTCTTACAAACACTAGCGTATGTATGTAACTATTTAGTATTAGATCTGTTCAGGAGGATACGTGGACAACAAGAAAGCACTAGCGAAAGCCGGAGAATTGGGCATCTTTAAACATATTGCCTTACTTGTATTTTCATTCGTCGCTAGCTTCATATTCAATAGCATGGGGTTTATCACAGCCACGCAAATTCCCTTGTGCATGCTAATCGCTTTCATTTCTGTAGAGTGGATTTATTTTCAACATAAAAATGAGCAAATAAACTAACTTTTTAGGATAAAGGAAACGAAAAAAGCCCGCTCAAATGAGCGGGCTTCTTTTGAATTGGGAGCCTGACGGTGTGCTACTCTCACATGGGGAAACCCCACACTACCATCGCCGCTAACGCGTTTCACTTCTGAGTTCGGAATGGGATCAGGTGGGACCACGTCGCTATTGCCGTCAGGCATTAAACTTGGTTGTTACCGACATCGTCAGTAACTTAACAATTCTGGAAAGCGTGATACGTTTATCAATCAGAGTAACGCTACTCTAACTTAAGTAATTAGTCAGTCATTAACTTCAACACTCTAATGCTTAATCAATCTACCCCTTTAGCGAGTAGAAAAATGTTCAGGAAGGTTCCCTTCCGTTTAAGACATTTTTCACGACTCTCGCGAAGCGAGGTAAAAAGTCTAAAGCTACTTAGGCGTTGTATGGTTAAGCCTCACGGGCAATTAGTACAGGTTAGCTTAATGCCTTGCAACACTTCCACATCCTGCCTATCAACGTTGTCGTCTTCAACAACCCTTCAGAGAACTTAAAGTTCAGGGATGACTCATCTTGGGGCTCGCTTCCCGCTTAGATGCTTTCAGCGGTTATCGATTCCGAACGTAGCTACCGGGCAATGCCTTTGGCAAAACAACCCGAACACCAGCGGTTCGTCCACTCCGGTCCTCTCGTACTAGGAGCAGCTCCCCTCAATCATCCAACGCCCACACCAGATAGGGACCGAACTGTCTCACGACGTTCTAAACCCAGCTCGCGTACCACTTTAAATGGCGAACAGCCATACCCTTGGGACCGACTTCAGCCCCAGGATGTGATGAGCCGACATCGAGGTGCCAAACACCGCCGTCGATATGAACTCTTGGGCGGTATCAGCCTGTTATCCCCGGAGTACCTTTTATCCGTTGAGCGATGGCCCTTCCATACAGAACCACCGGATCACTATGACCTACTTTCGTACCTGCTCGACGTGTCTGTCTCGCAGTTAAGCTAGCTTATGCCATTGCACTAACCTCACGATGTCCGACCGTGATTAGCTAACCTTCGTGCTCCTCCGTTACTATTTGGGAGGAGACCGCCCCAGTCAAACTACCCACCAGACACTGTCCGCAATCCCGATTAGGGACCAACGTTAGAACATCAAACATACCAGGGTGGTATTTCAAGGACGGCTCCATATGAACTGGCGTCCATATTTCAAAGCCTCCCACCTATCCTACACAAGTAGGTTCAATGTTCAGTGCCAAGCTGTAGTAAAGGTTCACGGGGTCTTTCCGTCTAGGTGCGGGTACACAGCATCTTCACTGCGATTTCAATTTCACTGAGTCTCGGGTGGAGACAGCGTGGCCATGGTTACACCATTCGTGCAGGTCGGAACTTACCCGACAAGGAATTTCGCTACCTTAGGACCGTTATAGTTACGGCCGCCGTTTACCGGGGCTTCGATCAAGAGCTTCGCTTACGCTAACCCCATCAATTAACCTTCCGGCACCGGGCAGGTGTCACACCCTATACGTCATCTTTCGATTTAGCAGAGTGCTGTGTTTTTAATAAACAGTCCCAGCCACCTGGTCACTGCGGCCCCCGTGTGCTCAAAGAGCAAGTCTTATCACACGCAGGGGCGTACCTTCTCCCGAAGTTACGGTACAATTTTGCCGAGTTCCTTCACCCGAGTTCTCTCAAGCGCCTTAGTATTCTCTACCTGACCACCTGTGTCGGTTTGGGGTACGGTTCACATAATCATAAGTTTAGAAGCTTTTCCTGGAAGCAGGGCATCAACAACTTCACCACCGTGGTGGCTCGTCTCGTGTCTCGGCCTTAAGTACCCGGATTTACCTAAGCACTCAGCCTACTCACTTTCACTTGGACAACCAACGCCAAGCTTGTCTAGCCTTCTCCGTCCCTCCATCACTGATTATATAAGTACGGGAATATTAACCCGTTTCCCATCGACTACGCATTTCTGCCTCGCCTTAGGGGCCGACTTACCCTGCCCTGATTAGCATGGGACAGGAAACCTTGGTCTTCCGGCGTGCGGGTTTTTCACCCGCATTATCGTTACTCATGTCAGCATTCGCACTTCTGATACCTCCAGCAAACCTCACAGTTCACCTTCAGCGGCTTACAGAACGCTCCCCTACCCAATACGATAAATCGCATTGCCGCAGCTTCGGTATATTGCTTAGCCCCGTTACATCTTCCGCGCAGGCCGACTCGACTAGTGAGCTATTACGCTTTCTTTAAAGGGTGGCTGCTTCTAAGCCAACCTCCTAGCTGTCTTAGCCTTCCCACATCGTTTCCCACTTAGCAATATTTTGGGACCTTAGCTGGCGGTCTGGGTTGTTTCCCTCTTCACGACGGACGTTAGCACCCGCCGTGTGTCTCCCGGATAGTTCTCTTTGGTATTCGGAGTTTGCAAAGGGTTGGTAAGTCGGGATGACCCCCTAGCCTTAACAGTGCTCTACCCCCAAAGGAATTCGTCCGAGGCTCTACCTAAATAGATTTCGGGGAGAACCAGCTATCTCCCGGTTTGATTGGCCTTTCACCCCCAGCCACAAGTCATCCCCGCCTTTTTCAACAGGCGTGGGTTCGGTCCTCCAGTTGATGTTACTCAACCTTCAACCTGCCCATGGCTAGATCACCGGGTTTCGGGTCTATACCTAGCAACTCAACGCGCAGTTAACACTCGCTTTCGCTACGGCTCCGCTATTCGCTTAACCTTGCTACTAAATATAAGTCGCTGACCCATTATACAAAAGGTACGCAGTCACCCCGAAGGGCTCCCACTGCTTGTACGTATACGGTTTCAGGTTCTATTTCACTCCCCTCACAGGGGTTCTTTTCGCCTTTCCCTCACGGTACTGGTTCACTATCGGTCAGTAAGGAGTATTTAGCCTTGGAGGATGGTCCCCCCATCTTCAGTCAAGATAACACGTGTCCCGACCTACTTAATATGTACCTGTTGCAACTTCGTGTACGGGACTATCACCCTGTACCGTTAAACTTTCCAGAATATTCCACTATCACAACAGATATCGGCTAGTCCCCTTTCGCTCGCCGCTACTCAGGGAATCTCGGTTGATTTCTTTTCCTCCGGGTACTTAGATGTTTCAGTTCCCCGGGTTTGCCTCGTTAACCTATGTATTCAGTTAACGATACCCGCAAGCGGGTGGGTTTCCCCATTCGGACATCGATGGCTCAAATGCGTTTTGTCAACTCGCCACCGCTTTTCGCAGACTTACACGTCCTTCATCGCCTCTTACTGCCAAGGCATCCACCGTATACGCTTAGTCACTTAACCATACAACCCTAAATAGCTTC
>NZ_MDHN01000033.1 GCF_001757105.1 Alteromonas confluentis | reverse complement strand
GTAACCGTCCGGTAATCCCCACATTCAAAAACTGATGTCGCTACTGCATCGTGTTCTTTTGCTAAGGAGAACACCATGCGATACCAACGACGAGACGTTAATACCTGGCTGGCGCTTTTCGAACGTCAGGAACAAAGTGGATTATCAGCGGTGGCGTTCTGCCGTCAGCATCAGATAAACATTCAGACGTTTTATGCCAGACGCAGTGACATCCGGCTTCAGCGAACCAGCAATAAGTTTGTTCACGTTAAGCGCGAAGTCACCACGTTCGAATCCCGTATTGAAGATGACCCGCAGACCCTTTCGCTTGAATGCGCTGCTTCGACATTGCGCATACCCGCCAATGTCAGCCCACAGTGGTTAGCCGACCTGATGAAGGCGCTGAACGAATGAAGATGTTCGTCGAGCCTTCTGACATTTATCTTTATCTGGATAATGTCGACTTCCGTAAATCCATCAACGGCCTGATTGTCGTGGTGGAACAGCAGATGGAATTGAATCCGTTCCGGGATGCGTTGTTTGTGTTCTGCAATAAAAAGCGGGATAAACTGAAGGTGTTGTACTGGGATAAAACTGGCTTTGCCCTGTGGTATAAGCGCCTGGAGAAGCATCGCTTCAAATGGCCATCAGACACTGAATTACAGCACATGCACCTGAGTGAGCAGCAGTTGCAGTGGCTATTGTCGGGCTTTGATGTGATAGGCCATTCGCCATTGAACTACACGGCTTCCGGCTTATAACCGGTGATCATAAGTAGCATTTATCGATCACGAAATAGTCTGAATAACATCAGGTAATCAGTACCTTAATCGGCGATAATAGTCTTATGAACGAAGAAGATTATCAACGCCGCATCGCTGAACTGGAGCAGCAGCTCCGGGAATTGAATAACCGGTATCAATACCTGGAAGAGCAGTTCCGTATCGCACAGCAAAAACAGTTTGGCAAAAGTACTGAAGGCCACCCTGGTCAGGGTGAGCTGTTTAATGAGGCGGAAGAACTGACTGCCGATGTTGAAACGCCAGAGCAGGAAACCATCAGCTATACACGCAATAAACCTAAGCGTAAACCACTGCCTGAGGACTTGCCGCGTGAAGTCATCGTTCACGATATCCCTGATGAAGATAAAGTCTGTGGTTGCTGCGCTGGCACACTGCACTGCATCGGTGAAGATAAGTCTGAGAAACTTCAGTTCATTCCTGCTCAGGTGAAAGTGATTGAGCATGTACGTCCGAAATATGCGTGCCGTACCTGCGAAAAAGAGGGTATCAGCAATACGGTTAAACAAGCGCCGGTACCTCACAGCGTTATCCCTAAAGGCTATGCAACACCCAGCTTGTTAAGCCAGATAATCACCAGCAAATATCAGTATGGTCTGCCACTTTACCGGCAGGAAGCCATGTTCAAACAGCATGGCATCGAACTCAGCCGTAAAACCATGGCAGACTGGATAATCCGTTGCGCTGAGTTATTTAAACCGCTTTATGACCAGCTTCATCAACATCTGCTAAAGCAACCGGTTATCCAGGCGGATGAAACCACGCTGAAGGTTGTCGATTCTGACAAAGCGACCAGTTACATGTGGCTGTATGCCACCGGTGCAGATTCACCGCAAGCGACCATTACCGGCTCGTCAACACCCAATATCGTACTGTACGATTATCACAATAGTCGTGCGGGGCGATGTGCCGTGGACTTCCTTGATGGTTATAGCGGCTATCTGCAAGTGGATGGCTATCAGGGCTACGAACAAACGCAGGCCACCTTAGTCGGCTGCTGGGCCCATGCGAGACGCAAGTTCATGGAAGCGAAAAAAGGCGCTGGCAGTAAAGGCAGTGGCAAAGCCGACTGGGCACTGAACCACATACAGAAGCTCTACCGTGTCGAGACGCAGTTAAAAGAAGAAACCGCAGCAACCCGCTATGCACAACGACAAGAAAAAAGCCTGCCGTTGCTTAATCAGTTTGAAGCCTGGCTGATAAAATCAGCCCAACAGGTATTACCGAAAACAAAACTCGGCGAGGCAATACAGTATTGCCTTAATCAATGGCATAAACTGGTTCGTTACACACTCGATGGCCAGCTCACCATCGACAATAACCGCGCAGAGCGAGCCATTAAACCGTTCGTCATCGGCAGAAAAAACTGGCTGTTCAGCCAGACCGCAACCGGTGCCAATGCCAGCGCCATCCTCTACAGCATCATTGAAACAGCGAAGGCTAACGACCTCAATGCGTTCGATTATGTCATGGCCTGCCTGGAGCAGCTCAGCAAACCCGAAACCGGTATCGAGCAACATCTACCATGGCAGTTTGCAAAACGATAGGTGGGATTAGCGGACGCTTACCCTAACAGGCTCAAACCCATGATTGCGATAGAAGTTGGCTCTGGAACGTTTACAGACAGGTTGAAATCGCCTGATGCCAGAGCGATGTCAGTTGCTTGGTTGTTGCTGTCGAAAGATAGGAACTTGAAGCCGTTGTCCAGTCCAGTAACACCAGTAAGAACAGCATCCAGATCGATGTTGTTACCAGGATTCAGTTCCAGTACGAAACCGTCGCCATTGAATTCGTTCCATTCGAAAGAAACCTGAGAACCAGAAACAGCCTCCCGTGGATCGTCAATCAATGTGTAAGCACCTGTACCCTGATTAAAAGTGTAATCAAAAACTGCAGTACCAGCGTCTGTCGCAGCAGATGAATAAGCATCGAATAGACCGAACAGTGCCAAGCTAGAATTCAGCTGGCCAACGAAGAAAACAGCCGTATTTTCTTCAGCAAAAGGTAACGCTGTAGAATATCTATTAACAGTGCCCAAGGCGTAGAAATCTTCGAAAGACGCGACAGATGCATCAATATTAAATGCGCCAACTTCGGCGCCACCTAATTCAACGATTGCTGCGTTAGCGGAGAAACCTACACTCAGTGCTAAAACGGATAAAAAACTCTTGATCTTGTTCATCAGTACTCCAAGTTTGTGATGATATAGTTGATATACAAAGAAAGCACAAGCAAATAAAATGCCAACCGTAAATTTCATTATTTATTAATACTTTATAGTTACAACTTGGATATTAGGGGAAGGCTATGTAAAGAAAATGGACAACCCGGCGTTTTAATGAGGTATGCTTTTTGCCAACATCAGCTATAAATGTGTCGCTGAGCATATTTAGTCGATTTACAAAATCTGTTTTTGTTCAGCCGCTTGTAACTTCGACCTGTTACATTCGATATTACTAATGAACATATATTAACTACTTCTTATTTTTAGTTATCTACCTAAATTCATCTCAATTAACATGTAGGGGTACTGCTAAGCTTATTTTGCTTTATAAAAAGGTAAGCCTCGAGTGATGGAGGCAGGGCAAGAGCGTGAACATTTTTTAAGCTTTCACTATTAGAACCAGCACTTCCTCGCTCATCGTTGCCATCATCTGTTTGCGATTGTCGCTCACTTTTATTGCCTTATCTCGGTGTATTTGTTTCAGCGCGACAAGCAGGAAACTCGCCAAATTAGCTGCAGCATGGCCACGACTAATTGGGCAGTCATCTTCACGTATAGTCACATAGAGAACCCAATGAAGTCGATTTTCAACGCCTCAATGAACACGTACTGTGCTAGTAAACTGTGCAGCGGATAAGCTTACTGAGCTTATATAACAACGATAGTGCAGCTACTCTTTGCTATTCACCAAACGGTAGTATGTGGCGCGTCCAATTTTGCCAGCCAAGAGAGAGGAACATGAATTTAACTAGTAAAAACATGGACATACAATCTTATAGTGCATTTTTTATACAAATGATAGCAATCTTCCTTTATAGTTAGAGTTCCAATAAGCCTTCCAGATGAGACAGGCAAAGGCAGAGCTTCACATAAAAATATAACAATAGTCTTATCAGGCTATGAAATGGTGAATGAGTATACATTAGCGCTAGGGAAAAGACTTTTATATGTTTTTTTAAAGGGATTTGAATATGATTTATACATTCGATTTGTTTGACACTCTGATTACAAGAAAAGTACTGAATCCGAAGGATATATTCATCCTTTTAGAGAAAAAAATAAAAACACTACAAATCATTCCTAATGAACTGGATTTTTATTCGATGAGGATTCATGCGGAAAGGTCCGCTAGGAAAAAATCAGAATTTGAGGAGATCTCTTTAGAAGAAATATATGAAGAGTTAAATTGCTCTTTGAAGTTATCCAACAATAATTTAAAGAGCATCATGGAGTACGAGTGCCAAATAGAAATAGAAAATATAGTTCCAATTAATAGCCAGCATCAAAAATTCCTAGATGCGAAAAATAAAATCATAATAACTGACATTTACTTGGATAGATATACAATTGAAAAAATCATAAGAGACGTGTTAAAAATTGAAGATTTTACTGTTTACATCTCTTCCGAATTGAGAAAAACAAAAAGAACAGGAAGTCTTTTTCAGCACGTCATGTCGGATTTAAAAATTAATTTTAATGAATGGCTCCACATTGGCGACAATAGATATTCAGATTACATTTCGCCAAAAAAACTCGGAATACAATCAGAAATATTTAAAGATTCCCACCTTATTAAAATTGAGAAAAAAACAAACCCTGTCGATGAAGACATCGCCAAATATTTTGGTTGCGCTAAAAACACCAGAATTAATTTCGACACCGACCGTACTGAAATAAAAAATATTAGTGCATCTGTTATAGCTCCCACTCTATTCCTGTACGTTTACGATCTATTAGAAAAAGCACACAAAAATAATATAAGAAAATTATATTTTCTCGCTCGCGATGGGCAAATCATGCTTGAAATCGCAAAGATAATTCAGAAAAAACATTTCACCCAGATTGAATGTAAGTATCTTTATGCTTCCAGGAAAGCGTGGCACCTTGCAAGCGTCTGCGACGAAATTGACGACTACGCATACGAATGGGTGTTTTACAAACCTAAATCTATTACATTTGATAGAATTTTTAGTCGGCTTGAATGTAGTTACAATGACTACAAAGATTACTTCAGAACTAATGGCGTCGATAAAGATAAAAATCAGCTCCTCAATAATGATGAAATTTCTTTAGTGAAAAATCTTATTCTAAACTGCAGAGCTTTAGTCAACGAAGTATTAACAAAGTCAGCTATAAAACGAAAGATATTGTTCGAATATTTAGAACAGGAAGGTTTTTTTGATTCCGAAAAAGTCGGAATTGTTGATGTAGGCTGGAATGGAAGACTACAATATTCGCTATCAAAGTCGATTAGACACCATAATTTTAACCCGGAAATTCATGGTTTTTATTTTAACTTACTGAGAACATTTAGATATAGCGAAAATGACCACCTTCACAAATTTCTTGATACGAATAATAAAATTAACGTCCCTATTTTCGAGTCATTTGTGTATGCAACTCATGGCACACTTTTGGGTTACGAGTCTGATAATGGAAGAATAAACCCGGTACTTTCCGAAGAAATCAATACGTCATTAATTGAATGGGGCTTAAATATCCAACAAGATGTAATAAGATATTATTCAGAATTAATCATTCTTGAAAGCTTAGACTTACATAGTCCTGAACTGAAAAAGCATGTTCTTAGTAATTTAGAATACTTCTTTAACAACCCATGTAAAGAAACAGCCTTTCTCTATTCCAAGGTACTTCACGATGACACCTCTCTCTCCGTTTCATCATTAGTTCCCAAAATAACATTAATTGACTTCATCAAATTAAAAGCCTTTAACCGGTCACCTTTCGAAAATATGTGGTGGACTGCCTCGCTGGTATTGTATCTCCCTACTTTGGTTAAGCTATTGTCTCTTAGAAAGAAAAAGTTGACATTCAGTTGGAAGTTTTTCAATCGTTTCACAACTCAGCACGTACGAACATGGTTTCAACGGCCAGATGATTTGCTACGAGAAACCGAGTAGATCGGAGTTTGAGTTGTTAGTGGAGGGCGCTCTTTCCATTTCATTGCTATCACGAACTTTAATGATTTATTGTATTTTTTAATGTTTTATAGTTTTTTTACAGGATAAATGATCTAAAAAAACTTTAGTTAGGTATGTAGAATCAAAAAATAAAATTAGTCCAGCGCGTAGACTTAAAAACAACATTTTCTTCTTACCGAAGCCAGAAAATTTAAAAGCATAAACTACTGATATAATTCAGACATTTAGTTTATAAGTGATATATCAGTCTAGGGAAAAGTGAAATAAACTCATTTCCCGATTTAATTAGCATTCAAAAGGATATTTTGATGAACCCTGTATTAAGTTTTATCATACCGGTAAGACATCATGAAAATGCACCGAGTTGGGATGATACTGTGAAATATCTCAATCAAACAGTATCATCTATTTCAAATCAAACATCGGGTAATTGGAATTGCCTGATAGTCGCTAATTCAGATTCAGTTCTTCCCGATTTCGACGATAAAAGAATAGTGAGAATAAATGTCGATTTCGAACCGAACTGCTTACATGAAAAAGGAAACGCAACGCAAGATGAATTTTACGAATCATTCAGGTTCGATAAAGGTCGTCGTGTACTGGCAGCATTGCAATCTGGTTTGCTTGGTCAGTTTTATATGACCGTTGATGACGACGATTTTGTTCATGCAGGTCTAGCTCGATTTGTTGAGAATAACTCGGATAAAAATGGTTGGTACATTAGTGAGGGGTATATTTGGGGGGATGAAGGAAATTTATTAATGAAATTCCCAGAATTCGACAGGAAGTGTGGCAGTTCTTTGATTATAAGAAGTAACTCATTTGACTTTTCAAATTTTACCGTTGAGGATATGAAAAAGTATCTCGGAAGCCATATGTTTATAAAGCCGGAGTTATCTTCAAGAGGTCTGGGCCTCTCTGAGCTTCCTTTTTTGGGTGCTGTATATCGTATAGGCCATAGAAATGCCCATAGTAAATCTAAAAGTCTGTTGAGGCAGTTTTATATAAACAAGCTTATGCTCAGTAGTCCGGGCATTCTTTTTAGTAGATTAAAACGTCTCAGACTTGTATCCAAGCAAATCCGGCAGGAATTCTCGCTTCACAACTAACATTAATAATGTGTTTACAGTCCAAAGCCCACCCTGTCACTGCGACAGGGTGCAAAATTCTAGCATTTTTGTTAAGGGATCGATTTCAAAACCTCGCGTACAGGCATTCCTTTCTCATTGTAAAGTTTATCAAACCCAAAATTTCTCAATATATCCAATCCCATTTCATACGTTTCATCATCAACCTCTTCCTGCCACGACGTAATAGGCGAGGTACCAGCAACAATATTACTGTGATTACCTACAACACGACTTGGCTTAGAGATTTTACTCATCTCTAATGGGGTGCTAGTCGCCACGACATTCCCAGAAATATATCGCTCAATGTTCGCTATTTCTGAATTCGGATTCTCGTAAATGTCTTC
This sequence comes from Alteromonas confluentis, assembly GCF_001757105.1. GTDB lineage: Bacteria > Pseudomonadota > Gammaproteobacteria > Enterobacterales > Alteromonadaceae > Alteromonas > Alteromonas confluentis. Next base: position 18,699 of record NZ_MDHN01000033.1, on the reverse strand, counting down.
ATAGAAGCATGTGTGTAACTCACCTTCTTTGAATTGCTTTAAAGGTACGTAATTGATAATACACCAAATGAGGATTTGATTAAGAATGAAGTCTTTTTTCGCACTGATTTTTACAATAAGGGACTCGAAAGGAGCAAGATGATCGTCAAACAATTGTTTTTGCTTAAGCAAATTCAAGGGCTCAGTTTCCCAGAACCAGTTCTTCTTCTTAGCTTTAGAAAGTGCTACCGCAAAAGGATTCCGCATAAGCAGTATTGGTTTCACATGACTGTGATTCTGCGTGATCGCATAGCTGAGTAAATTCGCAAAGATATCCTTTATCAAAATCCCTTTAAAAAACAATGTATGATTATCTCTGTCAACACTGCTATGGCAAAATTCGCCGGTAAGAATACTTCTGAATAAACTATTTGTTTCGACATCGACCTCTCCTGGCCTAATGTATCGGTGCGGCATATGGTTTTTAAATGCACTAACCCTTTTTGGGTGAACGGGTTCAAACATATCCCTGTATGTCGCGTCCCGGTTTATCAGTCCGGATACCCAGGTTGTGCCGCTTCTTCCGTCACCTAGAATCCAGATTGTCTTGTCATAGTTGCCCAGTGAGTAGTTCGTTTTGACGATAAGTCGTTTTGCAAAATCTTTAGTTTTTAGTTTTAAGCCAGCCATGCGCGATCCCGAGAATGAAGAAAAGTGGATGAAGAAGCAGCCGACAGAAAAATGACTACACATTAGTACTGTGTAAAAGGAGAAAAGTTCTTTTACTTATGTCAATTGTAGTTAATCTTTTATTAATAGGTAAGTTTTAGAAGCGTAAGATTTTAGTAAGTCGTTTAAGAGGCGTTGTCTAGCCCACCACCGATAAAGTTAACGAACTAGATACCAACTACACCGCTATTTTCTAAAACGTCTAAGTTCACATGTCACTGGAAACGCACTATAGATAAACCCGTTGGTGCGATCTGCGCCATATTCAAATCATGACACCTGAGAATCACCCTTTACTCTCTACATTTTAGATGTATCTGTGTACAAACAAGTAATATTTAGCGATTTATCATCAGCAAGCAGGTGTAAATCACTGGTATATTGCTTATTGAGCTTTAGCCTTTGGGATTCATTCAAAAACGTATATCTGTCCGAAGGGCTCTGGGGTAGGTTCTTTTTCGTCACGCTAATACAGAAGTCTTTCCATTTGATATCCAGCTTCTCTCTGCCTTTGATATTCTGCTCTATAAGCTCAATTCCTCGCGCGTTTGGCGTTGCGGTATTTGCTGGCACCTCTACATTAGGAATATTAGCTAATTTTCGTCCGGCAAAAACAGCAAATAATTCAGACTGATGTTCTTTGTAGTATTCATGGGTCCATACTGTAACTGGAATAGTTGGAAAAATGTCCCGTAGTCGTTTTATCAGGCTGTACCATGAAGGCAGTGTATCCGTTTCTAAATTTTTCAGCAGGTTGTTTCGTGCGTTCAGAATAACTTCGGGGTAAAATCGTAACGCGGTAGTGTAAGCACCGGGATATATATCAGCGAAATTTCTGATGGAGAGAAAAATTTCGATATCATATTTTTTTGACAATGATTGAATAAAATTGAGGCGCTCATTCATCAAAGGATAAGGTTTCTTTGCATCAAGTAAACTATCCATGCTCCCCAACATGTTTTCCTCAGAAAACAGATATCGCTGATAATCACCAGAGATGTTAAATATGTCTTCAAGCCACTTTATCTTTAAAAATTCAGGCGAGTATGAAAAAAGACGTTTTTTCATGTCATGCATAAAATAAAAAGAATTAAACTTTTGCCTTACAACGTCCAACGGGAAGTAGCGAACTCCATCACCTTTCAATTCATCCTCGAGTAACGCCAATGTATTTTGAAAATGCGTGGTTGCGGTTTTGTGAGCGCCGATATGAAAGGCGAGCGTCTGCTTTTTATTCAATTTACCACCTCGATACTCATTCATGCCATCACGTTAGCACGGTCTATATAGTGACTCGAATTGAAGCAATTATTCCATATGGAGCCTTCCATTAAGAGAACGCTTTTCTAATAAACTGATATGAACGCTCTCTGTTTTCATTCAATTTAGCATTTACAGAATCCCAGTCTATCTGGTGTTCTAATGCAATTTGAATGTCCTGTTCGCTTTTAACCATCCTGCTCTGAAGATTAAACAACGTTAGCAGTGAATTGAACCTCGCGATACCCCGTCTCTCATTTCCAATTACAATGAAGGGGACATTAAACAGTATCGCGAAAGCGCAACCGTGAAAAGAATCAGTGATTAGCATCTCAGAGGTAAAGATCCCCTTCAACCAACTCTCCACAGGTGGAGCAATTCTTTCTTGGACTGGCGCATTTAACTCTTCCGTGCGTGTATTTAATTTATTTACAGGTAGGTCAATTTTTGATGATACTCTGGCGAAAACAGCATCAATAAAATCTGATCTATCAAGAACATAACTTGAAATGGTCTGCTTTTTCTCAATGCCCTCAGAGCGGAACAAATCCACGTATTCGTCCGCGTCAAGCAGTAGAGTTGGATCGAGAACATGGCTAGCCTCAACACCAAAGAATTTTGTACATTGTTTTACTGCCAGGTCTTCTCTGACACTTAAAGCATCAAATTTCTGTACCAGACTGGCACACTTCTTAGTTTCGTGATCTGTGTATTTCCAATCATCGTTACCAAAGGAGGCCGCGTAAGAAACTTTTCTGACTTTATGTTTATTACCATCAATAAATCCCAAAAAATACTCAAAAATATTTGGTGTATAAGATGGCTTCCAAACCTGATCACTTCCGACAACAATCGCATCCAACTTTAACTTGAGAGTTTCTTCGAGTAGGTCTTCACCTGAAAAAGCCGGCTCACTTTTCGGGTTTATATAGTGTTCAATGAATTTTCTGGCGTTAACAGAAACGATATCGTACTCACGCGTAGATTTATAAAAATCTAATATTGGAGCTGGTTTATTCAACACGTATTTTTTCACTAAACCCAAAGGCACGGTGATAAAAAATTTAACTGGCTTGTATTTATTACGCCTTCTATCTAAAAAAACAACCTCATGGCCTTCTTTTTTCAAAACTTTCAGCAATGCGTGCGCTTGTAAGTTTCCACCATAATTAGTGTGTAACGGTAGCGTAAGTATCCCTATTTTCATTGTGTATCCTAAGCTTGTGTTCGTTGTCTACAGAAGCAACGAGAAAGAGTTAGTAACAGTCTTCAGGCTTTTGCCTTTATAAAGCCACTGAATTCCTGAATAATTCTTCGCTCAAGCAGGAAGATGCTAATCAGATAACACAGTGTGCCTACTGCAACCTCTGTAATTATTTCAATCAATAGAGAGGTAAAGTCAACGTAATTATTTAAGAGGAAGACGCCAGCAAACATCGCAGTGCAACCTACGATAGGAAGTTTGCAGTAGTTCATAAAATCTTTGGTAGAAACAACAAATATCTTCTGTAACACGACCAGATTGACAATAAAGCTAACGAAAGTCCGCAGCAAAAGCCCGTAAATGACGGAGATCAATCCTATATCATTGATAAAGAATACAACCGTTAACAGACCGGCGATACTTGCCAGGATCTGCCCTTTTAGGCCTAGTTTCGTTTTACCATAAGCAATCAGACAACTTGGTAAGAACATGAAAAAAAGATTAAATGCGGTTATCGCAGAAATTCCCTGAAGCATTGTAATTGCATTTACCCACTTTTCACCAAAAATCAGCCGAATGAGTGGGTCAGCTACCAGACTGAGCCCGACAAAGCATGGCATGATGACCAGCAGCGCAAACTTTGTTGACTGTAAAAAAAACACATCGAGCGGCTTGCCAGCATTATTCCGGCTGGCGTAAACCGGATTCGCATAACCCATCAATGCTGAAAGTAACGCGGTACGAGGTAATTCAACGAGCCGCAAAGCAAAATTGTAATAGCCAACAAAGGCGGTTCCCAGAGCACTTTCAATTAACAGAACGATGCCTTTCATAAATACGGTCATGTTCATAACTTTTATGGAAGAAGGAACCCCTACTCCCAGTTGCTCAATGACAAAACGTCGGTCAAAAGTAAAAGGGAGTTGCCGTTTCTCTATGACTAATAAGATGGTGGCAGACACCATTGCCATCGTAACGGTTTGCATCACAATAGCGAAGTCGCCAAATCCCGAAATAGCGAGAGACACGCCTGCAAAAATGCCGCTTAACTTTCCGATTAGCGTTCTGTTTGCGAGCTTTTTAAATTTCTTTTGTTTTCGCAGATGGACAATATGGAGTCTTTCAGATACCTGAAAGGGCAAAGCGGTCACGGCTAACAACCCAATCAATCGTGTACGCGGATCATCGAAATAAAACCAGTAGCCTGTATAAATTAGTACCGCCAATAGTGTACTGAAACCGACCAGAGACCAGAAGGAGGTACCATCCTGCTCTGGCGTCATTTCTCGCAGCCGAATAATGGAGTTATCGACAATTGCTATCGTGAATGCCGAACACAACTCGACAAGAGCCAAAAGTAGAATACCTAACCCCATCTCTTCTGGCGTAAGATACTGTGCATAAAGAAGAAAAGAAATGATTGATAACCCAACCAATCCAAATCTTTCGAAAAACACCCAGAAAAGGTGACTAAGCCTTGTTTTTACTACTGACATAATTAAGCTAATTACCTGTTATTTTAATTTTGAAATTAGCAATGAAGCTATGAAATACAGAGAATATCTTGAAAGCAGAAATTGTACCCCTGATTTTTTATAAGTTCTGATTGCAATTAAGTTATACAGGTCAAACCTTTTATTTTTTAGTGCTTTTCTTAAGAACTCTTCATAATTAACTAGCCATAATTTCCTCTCTTCTGAACGAGATACTGGCTTCAGTGCGAGTAGTTTTTTAACTAACTGTTCTCTGTAGTCGATGTTCGCAAGACCTTTAGCAGTTAAGTTTGTCTCGCTGTTTTCCTTAAAAATGCAAACATTTTCTACAGTGTGCACCTCTCCACGCTTCGCCAGGTTCGCCCAGAGCAGGCGATCTTCTCCAAAGCGGAGAGATGGATCAAAGCCACCAACTTCCTTTACCGTTTCGGTTTTTGCTAGAACTGATGACGTCGCGTTAATAATGTTTTTCTTCATCAACAGTGAAAGTGCATCGTCTTTTTTAATATATCGATTAATATTCGTCCTAGCTTCATCCCAGTAGATCTCTGCAAATGTATCAATAACGGTGGCCCCAGGATGTTCCTCAGCAACGGAAATTTGCAAGGCAAGTTTATCCTTACTAATCCACAAGTCATCGGCATCAAGAAATGCCAGCCAATCACCAATGGCTGCATCAATCGCAGTATTTCTCGCTCTGGCAGGGCCGCCATTTGGAACCTCAATCAAACGTAAGGGTATAGCACTGCTATACCCTTCCACGACGTCAGACGTGTTATCAGAGGAGCCATCATTTACAACAATAACTTCGGCGGGAAGATATGTTTGCGCCATAACCGAGTCTAAAGCTCTTGCGATAGTCACTTCAGCATTATAGGCCGGAATAATCACGCTAACGGTAAGATTCTTTTTCAACTATCCAAATCCTTTGTGAAACTGTTTAAGAGGGCAATTATTCTTGCTAGATACAATAGATACGTAAAATCCTAATACTATATATATTTTCGTGAATAAGATAAATCGTAGAATAGAATCATGAAGTCTAAATGAAGCCGATGCAGTAACTTAACTGCTCTGCAGTTATTTAATCATTACTAACCGGCCTTGAACTAACTTTTTCAGAGATGTGATTTAGATCTTGTAGAACGCTTTATACCATTCTACGAAGTTGGTTATCCCCTCTTCAATATCAGTCTGAGGGCGATAACCAGTATCTTTTACTAAGGCTTCCACATCGGCATATGTATCCTGCACATCGCCCTTTTGCATTGGAAGCAGATCTTTAATTGCAGATTTACCTAACGCTTTCTCAAGCGTTTCGATAAACGTAAGCAAGTGAACGGGCTTTTGAGCCCCAATGTTATACACACGCCACGGCGCACTACTAGTGCCAGGATTAGGTGTCAACCCACTCCAATCAGTATCAGAAGCTGCGTTGTTTTCCATGGTGGCAACGACGCCACTAACAATATCATCTATGTAAGTAAAATCCCGTCTGTGGTTACCGTAATTAAATACCTTAATTGGCTTACCTTCCAGAATGGATTTGGTGAAAAGGAACAACGCCATGTCCGGTCTTCCCCATGGGCCATAAACGGTAAAAAAACGCAAACCTGTTGTGGGAAGGCCATAGAGATGACTGTAAGTGTGCGCCATTAGTTCATTGGCCTTTTTACTGGCAGCATATAACGATACCGGATGGTCGACGTTATTCTCTACAGCAAATGGCATGCTTTCATTAGCACCATACACTGAACTTGAAGACGCATACACTAAGTGCTTTACATTATTATGCCTGCAGCCCTCAAGAATATTCGTGAATCCAACAATATTAGAATCGATGTAAGCATGGGGATTTTCAAGTGAATATCGCACCCCAGCCTGTGCCGCAAGATGAATGACTTTGTCAAAATTTTCTTGTTTAAAAAGTACTTCTACTTGTGGCCTGTCTTCAACACCAGCTTTGATAAAACTGAAATTTTCAGCGTTAGTACTACTTTCAATCCTTTTTAATCGAGCATCTTTAAGAGCGGTATCATAATAATCATTGATGTTATCAAGCCCAATAACCTGATAGCCCTTTTCCAGAAGCGCGATGGAAACTGCGGAGCCAATAAAACCTGCTGCTCCGGTAACTAATATCTTCATTTAATTTTCCATTCCCTCTTTCAAAGCGGTTTAAAGTATGGCTATCGCAAATCAACATCGCCTGTGATTTTTTGAACAACCATATCTGTCCTGTAGAAGATGCTTAAAGATATACAAATCAAAAATACAAAGAAAGTAAATTTCAGTTTAATGTAATATAATAACGACTATTCTTCTGAATAGTATCGCAGTGCATACAGCTCATATTAGCATACGGACTTTTTAGGAAAGGCATCCATACTTGACTTGTAAGTCTAACTAAAGACTTCTTACATATTTTCACTTTTTCTTCTGGCTTATCTTGACTTAGTTTAGTCCTAGTCCGCATACATACTGCCAACAGGCGAAGGCCAGATATCAGTCATAGTACTTAAAACCGTTGTTTTCTAAAAAACATCATACCGAAAATCGCTATAGGATTTGTACTAAAGTATCGCCAAAACAATTTCTAGGATCTTTTAACAACCTGTATAACCATTCTAATCCATTTTTCTGCATCCAGAGTGCTGCTCTGCCGTAAGCACCAGTGACATAGTTATAACAGCCACCACAAGTTATTATTACCTTAACTTTAAGTTTGTCGTTGTTTTTGATAACCCACTCCTGCTCCGTCGGCTTTCCCAAACCTACCCAGAGAACATCTGGAGAACACTGATTAATATGCGCAATGATACTGTCGCTTTCCTCGTCATGAAAGTGACCCTGCCTGCTTCCAGCAAGAAGAAAATTTTTATGTTTAGCTACAAGATGCTCTCCACATTTCTCAGCTACACGTGCTTGTAGTGGTCAAGTAATTTTGGCCACATCGTTGTAGCTATTCCAATAACGTTTCTCCGATTCATTCGGTGTTAAACCACCGTTGTATGAATGCGGTCTCAGTCGGCTGTAATAGCCATGAATGTAATCACCAATCTTCTGCTTTGCTTCAGCAAAACTCCGGTAACCAGTTGTTGGAACCCATTCGGTTTTGAGACTTCTGAAAAAGCGTTCCATCGGGCTGTTGACGCTCCTATGTCAAGGATGAAAGATCTGAAACGATCATGGGATATAATTCTCGCGCTAAATACCTCTTTAAACATCGCTGTATTTCTCTGTCACTTTTTCCTTCTGAGCTGCGACGTTGAACATATTTTCGCGTCCTGGCATCACTTCGCATTCTGATCATTGCTACTGTCCAAAGCGCATTATTTGCGTCTCTCGCACCACCGCGATTGAGACGATGTCGCTGCTTTTTACCTGATGATGCCTCCATTGGGCTAACACCGCATAATGCTGCAAAGGACGATTCTTTTTTCAGTCTTTGCGGATTATCGCCAGCTGCCACCATGAGTGTTGCCGCAACGTAACTGCCCACACCAAACTGTTGCATTAGCGTTGGCGCACTTGATGCTGTAAGTGACTTTATCTGCTTGTCTATCGTTTTTAGTTCAGCAGTTAGAAAGCGCCAGCGAGAAGACAGCAGTTGTAGCATGGAAATTAAACTGCTCTCGAGATAAGAATTTGATTTCGTATTTAACGTTTCGCAGGCTTCCACACATTTTATGGGTGATGACACATAACAACGTTGACGGATTTCATCTGGCGCTGTCACGAGCAGAGCTTTGATTTGATTAATGGTTTGCGTCTTTGACTTAACTGAACTTTTTCTTGCCATAACAAGATAACGAAGTGCTTCGACATTTCCATCATGTGACTTTGGTACCGCCGTTGCTTCCTCAGATAATACAGAGCGAGCTGCATTTTCTGCATCAGTTGGATCTGACTTTCCTTTTAATCGGCGTTTGGCTCGATTTGGTCTATTTACTTCAAAAACAGCTATTCCCTTGTGCTGCAGATGTTTACATAGGCCTGCACCGTAAGTGCCTGTACCTTCAACACCGGCCTTCTGCACATTCCCAAACGAATCACACCATCTGGTAAGTGCAGCATAACCTGCTGAGCTTACTTCAAATTGTTATGTATCAACGACTACTCCAATCTGATTAATCAGAACACAGACATGTGTTTCGAGATGTGTATCAACGCCTAAAATTAACAACTGAGTATTGTTATTGCTCATCTGTCTTTCCTCTAGCGATCAGCTCAGGACTGGACACAGATGTTGCATTACAATGCTCCTATTAGGTCACTGAGACTGAGAAATATTCAGAAACTGGAAAGTAATGACCGACAGGTCAACACAAAGACACTACTCATCAATCCCAGCACGGGTCAGATCATTACTCCCAGTAACTATAGATTTTATTCTCTATATCCCAACAATTTCCCCTGCGACTCATACTTTGTGTTAAGCGATATCGCCAGATTAGCTGACGGAATTTTCGGCTCGTGTAATGACATCCCTGGTCGCTATGGAACATCAAGTTTTTAGGCTTTCCCCGATACTCGAATGCCATTGTCAGAGCCTGGCAGGTCAGGTTGCTGTCCGGTGAATGACTCATTGCCCAGCCTATTGGTTTGCGGGCAAACAGGTCGATAACCACAGCCAGATAAGCCCAGCGATTCCCCGTCCATATAAAGCTCACATCGCCGCACCAGACCTGATTTGGTGCTGTAACGGCGAACTGTCTATCGAGCAAATTCGGGATAGCAACGTGCTCCTGCGTCCCTTTCTTGTAAGCGTGTTTCGGTAACTGACAACTGAACAAGCTAAGCGCTTTCATGAACTTGCCGGCACGGTAACGACTTAGCGTAACGTCGTGAGACTCATCGTTCGTAATGATGTCTGATATAGTTCTCGCTCCGGCAGAACCACCGCTCAGTCGGTACGCTTCGCGTACCAGGCTGCGTAGCCGGATAGCTTCCGGCGATGGCCGCTTATCGCGCTGTTGCCAGTATTTAAATGTGCTGCGGTGGACATCCAGTACCGCACACAGATTATTTACCGAATATCGGTGCTTATTGCTCTGACTCAGTTTCTCGATTAACGAGAGTGTTTCATGGAGTCCGACATTAACAGAGCAGAAGCCTTTTTTAATATTTCCTTTTCTAATTCAAGGCGTTCAACTTGTTTCTTCAACTCGCGGATTTCTCGTTGTTCCGGCGTCATTGGCGTGGCCTGAGGCGATTTGCCATCGCGTTCTTCACGAAGCTGCCGCACCCACTTACCCAATGTTGAGTAACCAACACCCATCGCGTCAGCCGCTTCCTTATTCGTATATCCCTGGTCGAGAACCAGTTGTGCAGTTTCAAGTCTGAATTCAGGACTGAAATTCGGGCCTTTCTTCTTTGCCATGTTGTCACCTAATTTTGTTATGCTGCTATCATAGCAGCTCTAATCAGGTGGCCAAATTCACTATGCCACTACAGTGAAATAGTAAGCTCTATCTGGAACGCTAAATGCTAGCGAAAAGTGTAGCACGTGTAATCGGGCCTGGTGTTTGCATGCTGTGAGAATCACGATGTCACATACGCACTAACACAGCGAAAAACGGAAGCGAATTCTGTGACCACGAGTGGTCGAAGAAAGTCTACTTAGTGAACCCTTGTTCTTCCAGGGAATGGGGTATGTGGCAGCCAGAAGCGGTATTTTATGAATTGCGCAAGGCTGCCCATTTTTGCGAGAGGAGCACTTCAAAATTAAATTTGCAGTTAGGTTTAAAAACTTAAACTAACAAAACTTCGAAATATACGCCTTTGCAACATTTTCATATGAGAAGTTTTTTACGTACTCGCTTATTGACAGGTCGTTTATGAGAAGTTCATCGTATTGGGCTATTGCGTCAGCTAGTCTATCGATGTTTTCAGCTGGAATAAGTGCACCTACCTCTTCCGACGTAACTAACTCTCTGGGTCCGGTGGGACAATCAAAAGCTATAACAGGCGTATTGAGAAATATGGACTCGACCAGCACTGTAGGCATACCTTCATGACGAGAAGACAGTATGAAAATTTCAGCTCTTTTTACAATTGAGTATGGATTGCTGTTAAAACCCGGTAGATGAACTTTATGTTTTATATTAAGCCTAGAAGCCAGACTTTCTAATTCGCACCTGTCCTCCCCTTCTCCCACAATCACCAAATCAGGCAAAGATGGTCTTAAGTCCAGCGCTTTGTGGTACGCTTTAATTAACAGATCAAAGCCTTTTTGTTCAACGAGTCTTCCTACACTACAAAAATATTTTTCTGGTAACGGAATGGAGGGAGCATCATCAGCAAGCGTTCCTATAACAGGCTGTAGAACCGCATTAGGAATAAAATCGACTCTTCGTTTACCAACTAGAACACTTTTTGCGATTTCTTCACGAAGTTGGTCGGAAACGGCAACCACAGAGCCATTAGCCAGACTGTAAAGCGTATATAACGCTTTAATCGCCCAGGGAGAAAGCTTTTGATCACTTACGTCAAAAGCGCAATGACGGGTAAATATCACTTTGAGCGCCGGAAAACGAAGCTTGCAGAAGAAAGCCAGCATATTCGCCGTTTCTGTAGCAGAAATAATGACAGTAACAGATTCTGATTTGATCAGATTAAATAAATAGCGAATCTTCTTTGTCTGTTTGGCATGATAGTCAGCTCTAAATGCGCTAAAGTCTTTCGCCAGGCTTTCATAGCCATCGGCCTGGCAATCAGACACATCGTTCACATAAAAAATACTGCTTACGCCCTGCTGTGCGAGTGCTGATGACAGGTTTTTATGAACCCTTTCAACCCCACCATCTAAACTGAAAGCTTTATGCAAAAACAATACCCTGTGATTTGATTTCACCGCGTTATCTTTTTTCATTCGGCATGCTTCTTATGGCGGTGTTTTAATACACAATAAATAGTATGGGGGTTAGTGGTCAGATATCGCCAAAGAAGTTTTCGAGGCTCTGTAGCAGCTCTATGAAGCCACTCAAATCCTGTCTTCTGGAAAATTTCTGGTGCACGTTTGTAATCTCCAGTGATATAGTTATAACACCCACCACAGGTAATTATCACCGGAACTTTAAGTTTGTTTTTATTATTTTTTACAAAGCGTTGTTCTTTAGGCTTTCCTAATCCTACCCAGAGTACGTCAGGTTTTGCTTCGTTTATTTCATCTACAACCCTACTTTCCTCTTCAGCAGAAAAATAGCCATCACGAACCCCTGCAACTTTAAAGTTTGCATATTTCGAAGATAATATATCGCCACATTGCTTAACAACTTGCTTTGTACCGCCTAGTAAAAAATGACGTAGAGTTCCGTCAAAATATGTTGGTATATCGTGTATCGTATCTGTTGTAGCCGTGCGTTCAGGGATAGGGTTATCACTGAACCAACGAGAAAATGAAACTATACTCTGTCCGTCTGCATGAACTATATCAGCATCCTCTAATGCCTTTTTAAACTCGGCATTCGAGTTTGCGAGCGACACAGCCTGGCCATTAGAATCTAGCACAGTAAGTGGCGCAGAGAATGCGAAAAATGGGTCTTTATAATCTAAAGACCTTTGAACAATCAAATCGACTAGTTGTTTTCGACTCAGACAAGCTGTTTTTACGCCGCCAACCCGGGTAAATATAACGTCTTCCATTCTCATTGATAAAATATCCTAACTAATAAATGACTAACTTCTGACTCAAGCACTTTAAACATAAAAATTGAAAGCCGCGGCAACATTTAGTCATTTCTAAACTGAAGCTCTGCATTAAAGATATATAAGGTCATTTTTAGTAACAATGACACATTAAAAGCACTGAAAATTGCAGAGCTATTAAAATCATATCTCTCAATTGAAATAGTATATTTTGAATTACAAATTGCAAATTTAAAGAAAAAATAAACCATTAGATTGGGAAACAGAAAAAATAGAGCTAAGCATGGAATACATCAAACTTTAATTTTTTAAAAATGATTACACCGTTCGATGGTGAATTATCAGTTTACTTAACACTCTAAAATTAATTTTTAGTATTTTAGATTCTGTGAATACCGTCCACGGTAATTTATTTTAACAGCCTTAGAGCTTTTCGCTAACCGATTTTAAAACATAGTCTGCAGATTCGCATATACATGCACAGCTAGTAAAAAACTCAAAGATAAGCCAGAAGGTAAAAGTCTTCTGGCTTATTGGCTTCTTGCTACATCCGGTCAAAATAAACGTCACAAATACGAGAGTCAGCTTTTACCATACTCATACTCATCATAGTAACCAGCATAACTATCATACTTGCTGTACTTTTTAACGTTGACCTGGTTCAGGACCACGCCGTCAACTCTGGAGCCAATCCGAAGAAAGCGCGAGATGCCATTCGAAACCAAATTTTCACTGGTATCATGGGCTTTTACAACGTATATCACCGAGTCACAGACCTTGGAAGCAACTAGACTGTCGGCGACAGACTGCGACGGTGCACTATCCAACACCACGTATTTATACTTTGATTTTAGTGCTTTAATACAGTTCGCAAACGCTTCCGAGTCAAGTAACTCCTGAGCATGATCTGGCACTGTTCCCGCACTTATCACATGCAGCCCTGATTCCTCATCTTTTACCACACACTCATCCAACGAGTGAGTGGCCATAATCAGGTTTGACAATCCCGGCTGATATTTTGGCAGTCCAAACAATTTTGCTATAGATGGTCTGCGCAAATCAGCATCAATAATTAGCGTTTCTTCAATCTGTCCTAAAGCAAAGGCAAGGTTTGTAGCGACCGTCGATTTTCCTTCCTGTGGTAACGTCGAGGTGACGATAATACATTTATTCTGACGTTCAATATTCAATAACGACAAACTGCTTCGAAGCGTACGGATCGATTCGGAAAACTGATGATTGCTGCCATCAAAGTATGTTCGTAATGCTAACTTATTACCTTTTATCAGCGGCAGTATGCCAAGCATTCGCTGCCCTAACTTACGCTCGACATCTTCTGGTGTTCTGACAGTGCTATTGGACATATCAAGACCAAGCGCAACGACAACTCCCAGACCAAAACTCGCGATAAACGTTGCTATTACAATAAGAGGCTTATTGGGCTTCGATGGAAATGCTGGTACTTCTGCAACATCCAGGATCCGGGCATTTGAAGATTCAAAGTCCATAATTTCACTGGTTTCCTGAAGTCGACTAAAGAATGAATCATAAAGCTGCTGATTTACACTTACTTCTCGCTGCAGTGCAGAACGTGTCGTCTCAAGTCCAGTTAAACGACGGTAATTTTCTTCTGCGACCTGCACTTCTGTTTGCAGCTTGCTTACTCTTTCCAGGGCAGACTGGTACTGCGTACCGATACTCGAAAGCAGCTCATCGACTTGTGACTCTAAAGCGCCGCGAATTGCTATCAGCTCAGCTTGCGCCGCGACCATGACCGGGTGCTTTGGTCCATAGGTTTTTTCCAGCTCAGACACCTTGCGGACGGCCTTTAATTCTTCATCTCTTGTTCTTTGAATTGCAGGGTGATTGAGGATAGCAGGAAGACTGTACATTGTTTCCCGGTCGACCTGCTGTCGGGTGCGTTCATAAATTGCGCGGTTGGCTTCGAGTTCGTGCTGCGCGGTCATGAGCTGGCTATTAAGCTGGGAAAGTCTGTCGCCGGCAAGCCCGGTTACACCGTCTATATTAACAACTTGATTTTCTTCATAAAAGCTTGAAAGTTTCTGCTCTGCTTTATCCAGCTTGGTTCTCAGACCAGAGATACTCTCGGTTAAAAAGTTTGTGGCTTTTGTCGTCATTTCCACTTTCTCCTGAAAGTAGTTTTCAACGTAAACATCGGCCATCGTATTCGCGATTTGCGAAGACAGTTCCGCAGAAGGGGATGAAACTGATAACTCCATGATTTGCGTGTCTTTAACCAACACAATCGCAACGGACGACAGTAGTTTTGCGGCTGTTGCTTTTACCTTTGCGTTATTAATTTCTTCTTCAGACAACCGGGCCGATGGCGTCTCGGCTCCGCCGGTCACTTCAGAAACCCAGCCACGAACCTGAGACATCAGAGAAGGCGTGCTGCTTTCCGGCATAAAGATCGGATTGTTATGTAACTCCATACGGCGAACAGTTTTCTCGGCAATTTTGCGGGACCGCAAAATTTCAAACTGTGTTTTCATGTATTCTTTTTTGCTTGCATCAAAGCCATAAATCTCTTCGACTGACACAGGAGAGGCCGCTTTAGACTCGACAAGAATTGAAACTGTAGACAAATACATTGGCGTTAGTTGTTTTGCAGCCCAAACCGCGACACCCGACATGACCAGGGCAAACACGACAACATAAAATAGATTACGCTTTATTACAGCCCAGTAATGGCCAAAGTCTATTGCTACTTCATCAAAAAACCGGGCTTGCAGCTGTTCTTTCACATTGTTCCCCATTGCACTAACACCTACTTTTCCTTGTTACCCATTTTAACCATATAAATCTGAAAGTAATATTCAAATCCTAATGGCATAAAACGGTACTACCAAACTACTGATTGCCGCTGCGAAACGCTGTTTAGATACACCCGTTGTGAAACGCTAAAAATCTGAAAACAGGTTCTTTAGTGACTTCGTTTACAATAACTTGCTGTTTTCAAACAAAACCATGTAAAACATACCTGGCCAGTTATGCTAGAATCAACTATTTCATTGAATTTTATGAAAATGTTAATTTTTTATTATGCTCATATATGTCCTCAAGCAGTTGCGTTATAGTACATCAAATAACTCAAACCTTACACCTGTTAAATTATTCTGAATAACATAAATTGCACCTAACAATCGCAATTCCCACTAACTGCCTGAAAAGTATTCTTAAACAATATAATTTCATATTGTCCGATCGCACAAAAGGTATAACGGAGGATAATTAGTTAGTATGAGACATCATCATAATCACAAGCGACTCCCTATAATTGCCCTGGCTCTTAAGCTTATTTTCTTAACCGGAGTTAAAGGCATGGCAATCGTTCAAAAGACCCCCAGAAGTGTAAAGCACACAGTCCTGATCAGTTTTCTTATTACTGCATTTGCTGGGTGTACATCTATTCAATCGCAAGCTGAAATAGTAAACAACAGCGATACATCTCAGGCGGCTCCATTTACTAATGGTCTGTCGCCAGAAGTTGTTCCCCTTATCGAGTCCGTAAGTATTCGCTTACCCGATATTGCTGAAGATACTATTAATAATGTTCAGTTTCGCGAAGAAGGAACAATTAGCTGGCAGGATGCTTATAACTTACTCTGGGACCCTAAGTCCCAGCAATTTACTGGCAACATTGTTTATCTGGATGCCGACACGGCTTATGAAGTAAAAATTCATGTTGAGAATGCAGTAGATGCTTATGAAGAAGTATTTCAGTTTCGAACCCGGACAAACACGCCCCCCATCGACCCGCAAAAAGTCTATTATCTGAGTGATATATACTCGGGTGGCGTATTAGATCTAGAAGCCCTTAACATAGAAGGCAGCGAGGGCGCATGGGCAAAAATTGTAGGCGATGCTAACCATCCTGTGGAAGTAGGCCTAGACGACAAATTCGCGGTTGATATTGGCAACAACAGCTATGTCTACTTTGAAAACATTACTGTTAAAGGTGGACTTATTCATGCAATCAAAGCAAAAGATGCACACCACATTTGGATAAACGGCTGTGATGTTAGCGGTTATGGCCGCCCTGCAAACTTTATCAGAGATGGTAAGGCTTATTACAGTGAAGACGATACTCAACCTATTAATTACGACTCTGGTATTTACTTTTCTACCTCCGGCGTGGTGACGATAGAAAACTGCGCTATTCATTCACCGCGAATGGGGGCCAATAGCTGGGGGGCTGGTCACCCTATGGGCCCGAATGCAATGCTCATTTATGCTAATCATCGTGAAGAGAGATATAGAGGCCAGTATATTATTCGTAATAATCGTTTCTATGGCAGCCCTGAAAAGCGCTTCAATGATGTTATTGAGAGTCGGGTGAACGGTCGTGTTTACGGCGGCTTTATAAGAGATTCAGCTGTCTATAACAACTACTTTGCTTATGCAAATGACGATATTATCGAGCTTGATGGTGGCCAGAACAATGTACTGTTTTATGATAATGAAATAGAACAGGCCTATTGTGGTATAAGCGCTGCGCCTAACCTGGGTGGAAACAGTTTTATTTTTAACAATTATATCCATAACCTTGGGGACGAAAGAGGAAAAGCCTGGGGAGCAGTCAAGGTAGGTGGCTACAAAGAGGGTCAGTCAGGCCGCGTAAATATTTTCAACAACCTGATTGTGACAAGCAGCAACGGGATAGCTAAAGCCGGCTTTAACGGTTCCAGTGAGTTTCTGGTTGCAGCTAAAGACAATATCATGATCCACGATGTCCAGTGGAGTAACATGGGCTACGGGATATACGATACTAGCCAATTAACTTCCACCGTTTATAATAATAATTACATATTCAATAGCGAAACAGACCGCCCTGAATATGTGGCTGCAGAAGTTGAAGATTTCAAATATTATCAGGACTTAAATAGCACCCTGGCAGACGAAATATCAAACGCAGGTTCATATTTTCTGTTGCCAGGCGAGCATCAGGGCAACAACAATTTGTCTAAGTCTATTGATGGTAAACTGGCTGTAGGTAAAACAGAGTAGTAATAAGAATGAGGCTGAGATTCCAGCCTCATTTCATGTAGAGACTGTAACTAATTTTGTGTAACTGCCTATCTCAACATACTCTATTGAGAGTTAAGGATAGGCAGATGCAAATGAACAAGAAAGAGCTTGAAGCTTTCGCAATGGAAGCGGCCAAAGGGATTAAAACACCTGAGGACTTGAACGAATTTAGTCAGATGTTGAAGAAGATCACCGTTGAAGCGGCACTAAACGCAGAGATGGATGAGCATCTTGGCTACGGAAAACATCAACAGTCCACGTCGACCAATACCCGCAACGGCAAAAGCAGTAAACGGGTCAAAACCGAAGATGGCGAGTTTAAACTCGATACGCCTCGCGACCGTGAAGGCTCCTTTGAACCCAAACTTGTCAAAAAGCACCAAACCCGTTTCACTTCCATGGACGAGAAAATCCTCTGGCTGTACTCACAGGGCATGAGCACCCGTGACATCGTCAATGCCTTTGAGGAGTGGTATGGCGCTGAGATATCGCCCACGCTCGTTTCTCGTGTCACCAATGCAGTTATTGAGCAGGTGATTGAATGGCAGTCACGTCCTCTAGATGCCGTTTACCCGATTGTTTACCTGGACTGCATCGTCGTGAAGATTCGCCAAGATAAGCGGGTCATCAACAAGTCCATCTTTCTGGCTCTGGGTATCAACACTGAAGGTCACAAGGAACTGATGGGCATGTGGATTGCCGAGAATGAAGGCGCTAAGTTCTGGTTAAACGTGTTGACGGAGCTTCAGCAGCGTGGCGTCGAAGATATTCTTATCGCCTGCGTGGATGGTCTGAAAGGCTTCCCTGATGCTATTAACACCGTTTTCCCTCAGACCCACATCCAGCTGTGTATCGTGCATATAGTGCGCAACTCACTAAAGTATGTATCGTGGAAAGACTACAAGGCTGTAACAGCAGATTTAAAGCGGGTGTACCGCTCAGCCACTGAAGACGAAGCCTTGCTTGAACTGGAACGCTTCAGTGAAATCTGGGACGGCCAGTACCCACAAATTGCTAAATCATGGCGCAATCACTGGCAAAACCTTAATACGCTGTTCAGTTACCCTGAGGATATCCGCAAAGCGATTTACACCACCAACGCCATTGAGTCGCTCAACAGCGTTATCAGAAAGGCTATTAAAAAGCGGAAAATCTTCCCAAGTGATGATTCAGCTAAGAAGATGATTTACTTAGCGATTAAAGATGCCAGCAAAAAATGGACAATGCCCATTCAGAACTGGCGTCAGGCTATGAGTCGTTTTATTATCGAGTTCGAGGAACGCCTCGAAAAGCATATTAACTAAATGGCAGTTACACAGAATCTGTTACAGGCTC
>NZ_MDHN01000032.1 GCF_001757105.1 Alteromonas confluentis | reverse complement strand
GTAACCGTCCGGTAATCCCCACATTCAAAAACTGATGTCGCTACTGCATCGTGTTCTTTTGCTAAGGAGAACACCATGCGATACCAACGACGAGACGTTAATACCTGGCTGGCGCTTTTCGAACGTCAGGAACAAAGTGGATTATCAGCGGTGGCGTTCTGCCGTCAGCATCAGATAAACATTCAGACGTTTTATGCCAGACGCAGTGACATCCGGCTTCAGCGAACCAGCAATAAGTTTGTTCACGTTAAGCGCGAAGTCACCACGTTCGAATCCCGTATTGAAGATGACCCGCAGACCCTTTCGCTTGAATGCGCTGCTTCGACATTGCGCATACCCGCCAATGTCAGCCCACAGTGGTTAGCCGACCTGATGAAGGCGCTGAACGAATGAAGATGTTCGTCGAGCCTTCTGACATTTATCTTTATCTGGATAATGTCGACTTCCGTAAATCCATCAACGGCCTGATTGTCGTGGTGGAACAGCAGATGGAATTGAATCCGTTCCGGGATGCGTTGTTTGTGTTCTGCAATAAAAAGCGGGATAAACTGAAGGTGTTGTACTGGGATAAAACTGGCTTTGCCCTGTGGTATAAGCGCCTGGAGAAGCATCGCTTCAAATGGCCATCAGACACTGAATTACAGCACATGCACCTGAGTGAGCAGCAGTTGCAGTGGCTATTGTCGGGCTTTGATGTGATAGGCCATTCGCCATTGAACTACACGGCTTCCGGCTTATAACCGGTGATCATAAGTAGCATTTATCGATCACGAAATAGTCTGAATAACATCAGGTAATCAGTACCTTAATCGGCGATAATAGTCTTATGAACGAAGAAGATTATCAACGCCGCATCGCTGAACTGGAGCAGCAGCTCCGGGAATTGAATAACCGGTATCAATACCTGGAAGAGCAGTTCCGTATCGCACAGCAAAAACAGTTTGGCAAAAGTACTGAAGGCCACCCTGGTCAGGGTGAGCTGTTTAATGAGGCGGAAGAACTGACTGCCGATGTTGAAACGCCAGAGCAGGAAACCATCAGCTATACACGCAATAAACCTAAGCGTAAACCACTGCCTGAGGACTTGCCGCGTGAAGTCATCGTTCACGATATCCCTGATGAAGATAAAGTCTGTGGTTGCTGCGCTGGCACACTGCACTGCATCGGTGAAGATAAGTCTGAGAAACTTCAGTTCATTCCTGCTCAGGTGAAAGTGATTGAGCATGTACGTCCGAAATATGCGTGCCGTACCTGCGAAAAAGAGGGTATCAGCAATACGGTTAAACAAGCGCCGGTACCTCACAGCGTTATCCCTAAAGGCTATGCAACACCCAGCTTGTTAAGCCAGATAATCACCAGCAAATATCAGTATGGTCTGCCACTTTACCGGCAGGAAGCCATGTTCAAACAGCATGGCATCGAACTCAGCCGTAAAACCATGGCAGACTGGATAATCCGTTGCGCTGAGTTATTTAAACCGCTTTATGACCAGCTTCATCAACATCTGCTAAAGCAACCGGTTATCCAGGCGGATGAAACCACGCTGAAGGTTGTCGATTCTGACAAAGCGACCAGTTACATGTGGCTGTATGCCACCGGTGCAGATTCACCGCAAGCGACCATTACCGGCTCGTCAACACCCAATATCGTACTGTACGATTATCACAATAGTCGTGCGGGGCGATGTGCCGTGGACTTCCTTGATGGTTATAGCGGCTATCTGCAAGTGGATGGCTATCAGGGCTACGAACAAACGCAGGCCACCTTAGTCGGCTGCTGGGCCCATGCGAGACGCAAGTTCATGGAAGCGAAAAAAGGCGCTGGCAGTAAAGGCAGTGGCAAAGCCGACTGGGCACTGAACCACATACAGAAGCTCTACCGTGTCGAGACGCAGTTAAAAGAAGAAACCGCAGCAACCCGCTATGCACAACGACAAGAAAAAAGCCTGCCGTTGCTTAATCAGTTTGAAGCCTGGCTGATAAAATCAGCCCAACAGGTATTACCGAAAACAAAACTCGGCGAGGCAATACAGTATTGCCTTAATCAATGGCATAAACTGGTTCGTTACACACTCGATGGCCAGCTCACCATCGACAATAACCGCGCAGAGCGAGCCATTAAACCGTTCGTCATCGGCAGAAAAAACTGGCTGTTCAGCCAGACCGCAACCGGTGCCAATGCCAGCGCCATCCTCTACAGCATCATTGAAACAGCGAAGGCTAACGACCTCAATGCGTTCGATTATGTCATGGCCTGCCTGGAGCAGCTCAGCAAACCCGAAACCGGTATCGAGCAACATCTACCATGGCAGTTTGCAAAACGATAGGTGGGATTAGCGGACGCTTACCCTGAGGTTCTGCCAAAGCACACCGCCTGCGGCTTTTTCGTCGTCTGACGTGCGTTCTTCGCTGAGCGATAGCAGGGCGATACGCGCCATCAATTCCCCAACAGGAATTTCTTTTTACTTCACGCCATATTGTTGTACGGTGTCTTGAAAGTGCAGCCGCAATATCCGGTACAGTCAATCCTTGCTTTCTGAGCGCAGACAACATATACCTTTCATTCTCGGTGAGCTGTTGATACTTCATGACATTTACCTTCTTGCCGGAAAGAAAATGGAGAAGTAACGATAGCTCACCGTTTTAATTTTTGGGCGTGTTGCAGTTAGTATATGAATTCGGCGCGCATAACAATCCATACAATCGCATTAAAACGCTTGCTGGGACGCTAACGCATGGGCAACGTCACTTCGTTCCTAATTTTAGCCCATGCGTTATCGCCCTTTATGCGGGCGTTAGGCACTTACAGCATAAATAAAGGAATATGAAATGAATAAGCCAAGTGAATGGTCAGAGTCAAAGAAGTGGTTCATGGGAATTGTAGCCACTTTGATAGTCGGGCTTCTAACTTGGGGAGGCTCAAATTTGGTAAATGTTCTAAATAGTGACAGTGGCATTCAATTAATTAAGCCAATTGAACCAACAGATGGAGCATCATTTAGTCATTTTCCTCGAAATCTCGAACTCAAATGGGAGCCCATCAAAGAGGCATCTCGGTACGTAGTAAATATAGAATACCAGTATAAAGGCAAGTGGAACCCTACACCTTTTGATGATCGCTTTGTAACAACAAACAGTTTTCAAAGCATTGAATTTATTGGGGCTCAGGGCGGGAGATGGAAAGTGAAAGCAATTGATTCTAACGAGAATACAGTCGGAGAATCGTCATGGTGGTATTTCAGTTTTTCAAGGTGACTACGTGCCTAACATATATGCAACTTCAGGGAAGATTCTCATTTCTTTCTTGCATGTGATCAAACAGGCAATCCTTTAGGCTTTATACAGCTTTACCCTTCATTTTCATCCGTTGCAATGAAATCAATGTGGTACCTAAATGACTTGTTTGTTATGCCAAATGTAAGAGGTAAAGGAGTTGCTAGTGAACTATTGAATCATGTAAAACAATTCGCAAAAGATAACGATAGTCTCTCTTTGAAATTAGCCACAGCGATTGATAATGAAGCCGCGAAAATGCTTTACCAGAAACATGGCTTCAGTAAGGTTATTAATTTTGATCATTATGTTCTTCGAACAAATACGGCGCGTTAATACTCGCTAGCGCTCACTGGGGCTATAACATGTAGGGTCAGTGGCTTCGTTCGGGATGTTAGCCTACGTGTTTCCGCCCCTTATTTGGGTGTATGCGATAAGGATATCGATTTGAATTTTCTGGTAGTTTTAGCAAGCTCAAGATCTGACGGTAATACTGCAAAGTTATCCCGTGTGATTGCTGATAGTCTTCAAGCCCACACCGTCGATCTTCAAAATTTATCAATTTCATATTTTGACTACGAATCTCGTAATCAATCTGATGACTTCATTCCGTTAATTGAACGCATCGTGTCGTCAGACTTTGTTGTATTCGCAACGCCTGTATACTGGTATTCCATGTCAGCACAATTGAAAACGTTCTTTGACCGGTTTACTGATTTACTTACAATAAACAAAGAACTGGGGCGAAAACTACGCGGCATGCCAATATCGGTAATTGCTACAGGTACAGAGCCTGAATTGCCTTTGAGTTTCACAAGTCAATTCGAGCTAATCTCTGGATACCTTGGCCTGAAATACCATGAACCGCTATATTGTTGCTGCCCAGATGAGTTCAACCCTCAGCATCACCAGCAGGCAATTCAAGGTTACATTAAAAAAATCGCATGACAATCTGCTGTAGTCGCTCGCTGAGACGCAAGCACGTAAGCTCAGTCGCTTCGCTCCAATTTTAGTCTACGTGTTATTGCCCGTTATACAGATGTTAACTGCCAAAGTGCTCATCCAGCTTCTTCAGTAAATCTAAGCCTCTCTTCTGATCCCCGGTAGCAGCCAATGCTTTGAATCTTACTTCAGTATCAAATTCAGCAATCGCCTGAGTTGTTAACTCTTCTATCAATTTATTTAGGCTCAGTTTCTTGTGTGCCGCCAGTGCCTTTAATCTATTGTGCTTATCGTCTGGTAAACGTACTGTTAGAGTCGACATATTAAACCCCTCTCAAATATTGTTCGGGCGAATAAATTTTCAGACCATCAAACTGCAACTCAGCATTGCGTAAGTCTTTAAGATTATTCGTTATGATAAATCCAGCATTTCCTGCAACGGCAAGTTCGATGAGAAAGTTATCGCCTTCATCTTTTAAATTTGGCCGCCACAGGTAATGAATTTGTACCCACTCGCAAACACCAAAAAACGATGCTATCAACGTATTAACTTCATCTTCGGTTAACGGGCATAGCTCTCGTATTTTAGGCCTTTTGCTAACGGTCTCATATTCTAGAAACAGTGTTGTACTCACTAAAGGTTTTAGTTGGCCAAGTAGGCAACGGCGAATAATTTCACGGGCTGGGCCAGCTTTGCCAATCAAGGCACTTATAAGTACACTGGTATCAATAACGACTGTATTCATACGGCTAATGCTAGCGTATATGCTATCACTTTTCAATTTGGTAATGTCAGCAAACAAAGCGCTTATTTTCACTCACGACGTTCACTGAGACATAAACAGCGGCGCGGCTGATTAGGGCGGTATACCTACGGACAGGTCTTATGAATATTTGGATTTTCATTTCTGGGCTAATTGCTTTATTGACTTCCTTCATTCACATATTTGCGGGTCAAATTGAGCCAGTAAGACCTTTCTTAAAAAGCCGTCTAGACGGCATATCTAAAGCAACGTTACTCGCTTGTTGGCACATTACATCTGTAACATTGTTAACGTCATCGTGCTTGCTAACTTATGTTGGTTGGGTCGATGAAGTAAAGCTGTACGATGTAGTTTTCTTCTTAGGCGTTCTTTATTGTCTTTATGGCATAGTTTTCATCGTAATTGGTATTTATTTTTTCTCAGCATCAACACTGATTAAACTTCCGCAATGGTCTTTACTTCTCCCAATAGGATTGCTTGCCATTTGGGGTGGAACGCAGGTATAACAAACGCAATAAATCGCTCGCGGGCTCGCTGCCACTACAAACACGCGGCGGCTTTGCCATTCCCACAGCATGTTTGCGCCCGCTAGCTTAGCGATATGCACTAAAAGCCATTGCCCATAGCAAGTAGGTTTCAATGAATATCACAATAGTAATTCCAGCACATAATGAAGAAAAATATCTCGGTCGATGTTTGTCATCGGTAGATGATCAGTCAATCCCACACGACATGCAGGTAGATAAAATTGTCGTGCTAAACAGATGCTCAGACAAAACCGAAGAAGTCGCAAAGGCTCACGGAGCTACCGTTGTTTCAAATGATTCAAAGAACCTTTCGAGTATTAAAAATACGGGCGTCGCTCACGCAAAAACTGAATGGGTAATCACAATCGATGCTGATAGCTGGATGTCTAAAGGGGTGTTGACGGAAATATATCAACATGCAAAGTCGCCTGGCTCTCTCGGTGGAGGCATACGAATTAAACCTGAAAGAATCTCGCCGGGAATAGTGGTAGGGTACGGAATGATGCTGATCCCTGCTTTTTTCCTTGGGCTTTCTTTTGGTATGTATTGGTTCAGAAAGTCAGATTTTGATGCTATCGGTGGATTTGATGAAAAACGCCATATTGCTGAAGATGTAGACTTTCTTAGAAGACTCAAGTTACATGGAAAGAAAACAGGTAGACGACACAAAATTATCTCGCTCGAATCCATAACAACATCTTGCAGAAAATTCGATGAATTTGGAGACTGGCATTTTGTACGGATATTCAGAAATCCTTTCCGCGTTCGACAGGCTATTACCGGGAATGATCGAGAGTATCTCGACAAGAACTGGTATGAAGTAAAGCGCTAACTGTATAAACATCACAACAATTGGTCATAAACAAAATTGTGCATACAAGCGCATAAAATCGGACTTCAAAAGCTGCTGTGCAGATTTTTTATCCGATTACGCTTGTTGTGAGGAGCTTAAAATGTCACCACAGGATTGTTTTTTAGAAGAAAGTCCACCTTCGGCAAAAGATTTCTCCTCGCTGAGAGCTGCTGTCGGATGGGCAAATCCTGAACTGCCAATTATTGAAAGCAGCATCAATTCTTCATTGTATTGGGTTTCGATATTTCATGTTGATCTACTGGTTGCATGTGGTCGTGTTATCGGTGATGGTTTCATGTACTTTTATGTACAGGATGTCCTGGTACATCCTGAGTATCAAAAGCTTGGTTTAGGCACAAAAATCATGAAGTCTATAAACGGTTTTGTTACTTCTAATTGCCCGTCTGGTTCAACTGTTGGGTTACTGGCAGCAAAAGGGAAAGAAGATTTTTATCTCAGACATGGCTTCACATTGAGAAATGGTAAAGATTTAGGTATGGGCATGTGCAGGTTTATTTAGCCTGCCCTGTTGAACACAAGAAAAATGGGCTTCTCCAGATTTGAAAGTCACCAGCACGTAGTGGCTGGTAACAAACTTGATGTTATCTATGACCGATTTACTACCAAAATCGAACTTAAAGTAAATAGGGCTATTCTCTATTCAAAACACATCTGGTTCTGGCCACGGCATAACGCTTTTATTCAAATCGGCGCAGAGGACTATCGGTTAAGCGTATACAAGCTTCTTATCTGGAGCGCTAAATTGAAGAAAGATAATAATAGTGTTGTCGAGGAGCTATTGCCGAGACGTCGTAGACGCTCCATTTCAGTGCTTGGCTACTGCGCTTTAACCATTTTAGCCAGGGCTTTATCAGTTGCCATTTCGGCTTAGTCGCTAACACAATTTGCTTTCAACCGAGGCTATAGCTTCTGATTTATCATTGGCGATTCGTAAGCTCTACGGTTACGATGGATGCTTGGTTAGATATATTATGCATAAACTCAAATATATATACGCAATTCACCATATCATCGAACTGCGTTAAAAGTATTGGCCACAGCGTTATCTGAATATCAGAAATGGAGTTTTGATGAAAAAAGTTTTCGTACTATTTCTTACCCTTTTATTTTCCAGTGCTTTACTTGCCGATGATGCACCAATTGATCTCGATGCTTTAGCCAAGCTTTACTTTGAAAAGATGATTGCAACGCAGAGCCCGACAGCGACAAAAAAAGAATTGGAAGCCTATCTCGCGCTATTAGCTGACGATGTTGGTCACTCACACCTTCCCTGGGTTACAGATGACTCTCGTTTACCTTCTGGTAAAGAAGATATGCGCCAAGGTATGACCTTCTACTTAGGCGCGCACACCGATTACAGCGCTGAATTATTGGATGTTTTTACGTTTAACCAATCAGCTATCGCTATCCGATATAAAAACCATGCAAAGGGAATCCATCCGCAAAATAATCAGCCCATTGAGTACTCTCAAACAATGATGGAAGTGTTAGAAATTGAAGATGGGAAAGTGGCCGTAATCCGCAAATATCACGAATGAGCACAGTTTGCTGTCGACGTCACTCGCTGGGAAAAACAGTTAGCGCTGAAGCAACTGTCGCGAAGATTAGCCACCTATAACACCACACGGAATGTATAACGAATGAAATTAATAATAAAAAAATTACTTTGTGCTTTGTCTTTTCTTGCCCCTACTCTCGCAATAGGCTCTACAGTTCAGAAGATTGATTTTGAAGACCATGGTTTTGTCGCACATTATTATGCGCAATCGCCCGAGTCTCTGAAACAACCCATTATTGTGCTTGGTGGCTCAGAGGGCGGCATCCCGACTCGTCTTGCTCAAGTAATTGCCGATAATGGCTTCCCTACCCTCGCTGTCGCCTACTTTAAAGAAGAATCACTCCCTGACGAATTAGAAAAGATACCTCTAGAGTATTTTGAAAAAGCTAAAAATTGGTTGCGCCACAAACACCCAGAATACAACAACCTGACATTAGTGGGCTGGTCGAAAGGGGCTGAATTATCGTTGCTTCTTGCTTCACAAGACACAGCGTTCAACAGAGTTATCGCAATTGCGCCGAGCGCGGTGGTTTGGGCTGGCATTTTAAAAGACTGGCAGAAAACGCCAGGTTCAAGTTGGACTCGAGAACAACAAGCACTGCCCTTTGTGCAATTTAATCCAAGTGGTGCCGTAAACGGTTTGCTCGACCTTTATTCCCAATCTCTCGCTAATCGTCAAGATGGCGGTAAAGCAACAATAAAAACAGAAAATATACAGGGTAATGTTGTTCTGTATTCCGGTGGCAAAGATGAAATATGGCCATCGAATTTAATGGCAGAAAAAGTCTGTCAAAGGATGCAGCGCAACAAGTTATCTACTTGTGAACACGTTAACTATCCAGCACTTAGCCACTTATTAGATTACAAATTTTTGGATAAATCTGAACAATCATATCAAACGTTTGTGAGCAGCCTTGAGAGCAAGTAGCTATCTGCTTTGGTAGTGCTGCCCGCTTTGGAAACGCCACGCACTTTGCCTGGCGTGAATTCATCAAGCCGAAATATTCTCAAAAATACCTAACCTGGCTTTTGAGTACCCGCCTTATTGCAGGGCTCAAATAGCATAAAAGGACTTCATTATGGATATCGCAACATCAATCTTCATTTCTTGGTTTCCCTTGCTTCTGCTTATTTTCATTTTTTGGGGAATTCCGATCCTCGTGATTTCCAGTTCAAAGAAAGTAGGCCGAAGCGAAAAACTCGCTTGGATCATCGCGACTTTGTTTATAAGTTGGGCGTGTTTATTATTATATTTACTCCTCGCACCGTTGAAACCTAACGACGATTAAAACTGCGATCATAACTAAAGTGAGTAACTTCTATGCTGAATAAAAATAACACTGGCTTGGTGGTTGTTGATATACAAGGCAAACTCGCGCAAATAGTGGCAAACAGTGATGCATTTCTTTCGAACTGCGCAAAGCTGGTCGAAGGCGCCCAAGCTTTGGGCTTACCCATTGTCTGGTTAGAACAAAACCCCGATAAATTGGGCAGAACATCAGAGCAGATAGCATCTCAGCTTACGGCCTTTAAACCTATTACCAAATTCACGTTTAATGGCTGTGAAGAGCTGCGTTTTATTAAAGAAATCGAAGATTCAGAAAGAACCTCTTGGCTTATTTGCGGCATTGAAGCACATATTTGTGTGTATCAAACGGCTATGGGCCTCAAAGCGTTAGACTACGACATTCATCTGGTTAGCGATTGTGTGTCCTCCCGGGAAGATGCCAACAAGCAGTTAGCGATGAATAAGCTTAGCGCCGCCGGGGTTGAAATTACTGGCTTAGAAATGTGTCTTTATGAGTTGGTTAAGGATTGCCGGGCACCCGCGTTTAAACACATTCTGAACTTAATTAAATAACGAAGGGCATTAATGAAAGTCACAGATATTAAGCCATTTTTGCCAGCTAGGGATTACGCTGTATCACAGGCATTTTACACCGAAATTGGTTTTCATTCGGAATACGTCAGTGATGACCTCACTTTGTTTGAAAACGGTGACTGTCTCTTTTTCCTGCAACGTTTCTTCGAGCCAGCATTGGCCGAAAATTTCATGCTACAGATCTGTGTAACCAACATTGAAGACGCCTTTACAGTATGTTCAGCATCACAGCACAAGCAAAGAATTTCACCGATATCTGAAGAGCCCTGGGGAAAGGTATTTTACTTATGGGGCCCATCAGGTGAGCTACTCCATATAACAGAATTAAAATAATGCATTCGAAATTCCCCTCAAACTTTCTCAAATATACAGAACAAAAACGAATACAAAGATAAGAGATCTCATGGAACCAGATTACGCAAGCTATTCAACAACAGACCTGGAAGATGCGCTCAGAAAAATCGATCAGGCCACTTACCCTGAAAGGACAAAGCACATACAAGAGGAATTAAAAATCCGCGCCCAAACTGTGCCCACGGGCGAGAAAAAAGCGGAAGATTTCGATACGAACGAACAATTTTATAAATGCCCACACTGCGAAAAGAAAATTGGCTTTTTCTCCAGAACAAACAACAGCTTTGGACGAATAAAGCATTGCCCTCACTGCCAACAACCGTTCGAAAGTAAAATAAGTGCGAAAGCGGCGACAGCAATTTTGATTCCTTTGGTCTTAATGAATTTGCTGGTTTTCAGACCTGTACTTGAGTCACTGGCGTTTTCAAAATTCATTGGAACTGCTTTTGTCATTGCGGTGGTTATCTCAGCCTCGTTCCGCTTTAGGAAACTTCCGCCACAAACTGTTAATTAGCAATAATCATGAATCTCAGAGTTACATTATCATCAGCAGAACAGTGGGGGAAATCATGAATAGAAATGCACTCACCAGCGATGCCGAGGCGATTGCGACTATCTATAATCACTATGTTAGCAATACGGTTATTACTTTTGAGGAAACGCCGGTAACAACCTCGGAAATAGCCAGCCGGATTGAGGCCGTTCAGGCATCAAATTTACCCTGGCTTGTGCTAACAGAAAGCGATGAAATTATTGGCTACGCATACGCCACGCCATTTAAAGCACGCAGTGCTTACCGCTTTTCAGTCGAATCTACTGTTTATCTTTCCCCTGAGCATCACGGTAACGGCTATGGCACGAAGCTGTACGAAACGCTGATAGATGAGCTACAGGCACTGGGCATAATCAATGTTATTGGTTGTATTACCCTTCCTAATCCCGGCAGCGTAGCACTCCATGAAAAAATGCAGATGAAAAAGGTCGGACACTTTCCGAGCATCGGCTACAAATTTGACCAATGGCTGGATGTAGGCTTCTGGCAGCGCAGTTTGGCGTGCAACTGACGCCATAGTGTCGTAAGGTTGTCGTATAAGAAATGGACAGTTTTGACTAGGCTCAGTCTCCTTAACAAACCTTATGGAGCCTGAATTATGGATATGAAAATAAACTCTGATTTAATCATTCAGTTACGCAAACAACGCGCGTGGAGTCAGCAGCATTTGTCTGACATTTGCGGACTCAGTCTGCGCACCATTCAACGGGTAGAGAATAACGGCACAGGTTCATTTGAGACCCTGAAATCTCTCGCCGCCACTTTTGAAATGAGTGCGAATTCGTTGGTTGTTGCTGAAGAATCGGAATCAGCAGTCCAAAGCCATGCGTTGTTGCTACCAAGTACCAAGCGCTTTAATTTAAAGAAAGCGCTAACAACCTCAGCAATCTTACTAAGTCTTTTAGGCAGTTTTGTTCTGACATCCGCAACCACGGCAGCCTCAGATGTGAAAATTGAGGCAATGTCTATGACAATGTCTGAAGATCGCACTACAGATACTTTTGTGGGCAATGTTCAAATATTTATTCCCCGACATGTAGCCTTCACTATCTTATCGGGGAATGAACAAGCACCTTCAGTCAGTGAATCACATGTAACGATAAAAACAGAAATCGGGTCGATTGTTATCGCCAATGCGGAAATTTTAGTGCAAACAGAGGGGCTGAGGATATCGGCTGACAAAGCGGTTTTGCAAAATTCATCCAAAAGCTAACAAGCCGTATTGCCAAAGCCATAGATGCGTGAAGAAGCAGGTTAAGTTGCCATTCTTACTTAGAATACTCAACTAAACTAAAGAATGTTCAGGTAGAGCCAGTTACCGGCATATTAAGCAAAAGCCTTAATCTGCAGCGGCGCAGGCCATGAATTAACTCGTTACATTTCCATGTTTGTATTTGTGTCGTGCCGCCTGTTTAATCTTCATTCACAAGATTTTTTGCGAGCGTTTTCATGAAAACCTTTTTGCGTTACCTACTGCTAGCCTGCATACTGTTTTTGGCTATTCACCTCTACTCACTAGGTATTTCTACCGGTACCTTTGCTCTGGTTGTATTAGCCTTGGCTGTTGAGAGCATTTTTTGGATGGGTCTGTTTAAAAAGAACAAAAAGAAGCCTCTAAACCCGTAGGCATTATCGAGACTCAGTACCACCAAGGCTTGCTGAAATCGACATTCTGAGGCTCAATTTCTGCGTTATAAGGTGGCTCAAAACCGCGCCAGAATATACCTGCAAAGGCGGGAGCACGAATGATGAGTTTCTCTTGTTTTGCATATTGCGTTAAGAGCTTCTGATAAGCGCCAACGGGATATTGCGGTGCGGTTGAGCGGAATACCACTGGACCGCCAAATTCTTCGTACATGGCTTTCTCAATTAGCCAGTGTTTAACCTGCTCTTCAGCCACTTCCTTTGGTGCTCGCTTTTTCTCGGCAAAGGCTTTCGCTAGCTCTTCATCTTCCCCCACTTCCTTTGGTACATCATCTTGGGCTGCTAAACTTTCGCCGAAAACCTCGAGGAAGCGCTTCACCATAGCAGGATCTGCTTCGATGCCCTTCTGCAATGCATAGTCATCCAAAACAGCCTTGATGATCAGCTCGGTGAGTTGGGCATGCTGAAATTGAGACATTGCCAGGTCCCGAGAAACACCGGTCGCTTTGGCAACCGCATTCAACTCTTCCCCCGTTGGCGACACTTCACCGATTGTTATTGAATCACCTAACACCACTGCCACAATTTCATCTGCCGACCGAGCAAACGCATTGGACGAGCTAAAAATACAACACAGAAAGACCAGGAAAAATTGGCGAGAAACTAGCGACATGAAAGCTCCTTTAAGATGTCTGTACGCGCACTATATTTAGCGTATACGCATGAGTATATGGAACAAGAGCAAATTGCAGTGAAATAAACCGTTACATAATGTAACTGACACAAAACGTTGTGCCAAGAATGCGCAGTTTTAAGTAAATAGTGTAAAGAAATAGAAATCAACAGCAATAAGACACGATGACCATCGTTGCTGTTAAAAGGGGGGAGAAATAAAAAAACGGTGACAGATGTCACCGTTTTTTTTGGAAATCAGATAGCGCTTACGTTAGCAGCCTGCAGACCTTTTTGACCTTGCTCGACTTCGAACTCAACTCGCTGACCTTCATTCAGGGTTTTGTACCCTTCAGAAACGATAGCACGGAAATGTACGAATACATCTTTGTCGCCGCTATCCTGAGTCAGGAATCCATAACCTTTATCTGCGTTAAACCATTTAACGGTGCCTGTAACTTTAGACATGTAGACCTCAAAACTTTCAATAAAACTGCGCCGAAGCGCTTAACTCTCGGCCTCTTTGAACGAAATATTTGGGTCTTACATTGGATGGAAAAACAACTTACTACAATTACAGGTGTAACCAGAGCGTTCAAAACATCATGGTAGAAACAAAAATAATCTCGTCTTAAAAAGACCTAAGGCAATTAAGCCAGAAACCACTATAACAGTTGGTTAGAAAAATGATACAAAAATTCACCGGTATCAGAAAATTATAATAAT
Source organism: Alteromonas confluentis (assembly GCF_001757105.1). Lineage (GTDB taxonomy): Bacteria > Pseudomonadota > Gammaproteobacteria > Enterobacterales > Alteromonadaceae > Alteromonas > Alteromonas confluentis. The sequence continues at coordinate 94,609 of NZ_MDHN01000032.1, read as the reverse complement.
TTCGTAACGGGAATGTCAGAAAAAATGCCGTTTACGAAGACGCAGGATGGCTATGTCGCCAGCCCTGAATCCAACAGCCCACACCCACAGCACCGCTAATAACTGGTACCCACCATTGAGGAACGTAAATAGGCAGAATTGCCGCAACAACAATAAATGTCGCCCCAGCAATAACCCAGTGATTGGCTTTAGCCGCTTCCAACTGAAGCCTTGTGAGTTCCTGATGATTGCGCGATATTTGCAGCGGCATAGCTTTGACTTGCTTTAAGCTGTCGTACAGCAAATCGGGCATTTCTGGCAGCTTTTCCGACCAGAACGGCAAGTTATCTTTCACCTTCGAGAACATGGCCTTCACGCCAATCTGTTGCTTCATCCAGTTCTCTAAAAATGGCTTAGCGGTTTGCCACAAATCCAATTGCGGATACAACTGACGCCCTAACCCTTCAACATACAATAAGGTTTTCTGTAACAGCACGAGTTGCGGCTGCACAACCATGTTAAAACGGCGCGCGGTGTTAAACAGTTGCAGCAGTACATTGCCGAAGGAAATCTCTGCCAGCGGTTTCTGGAAGATAGGCTCGCACACCGTACGGATAGCCATTTCGAATTCATCAATATTGGTGTCAGCTGGCACCCAGCCAGAATCGGCGTGCAGCTGAGCGACTTTACGATAATCCCGATTGAAAAACGCAATGAAGTTTTCTGCCAGATAGCGCTTATCTTCACGGTTCAGCGTACCCACAATGCCAAAGTCGATGGCGATGTATTGCGGGTTATCAGGATGTTCTCGTGATACGAAGATATTACCAGGGTGCATATCGGCATGGAAAAAGCTGTCACGGAAAACCTGAGTAAAAAAGACCTCTACGCCCCGCTCTGCCAGCTTTTTCATATTGGTATTTTGTTCAAGCAGCGTGTTGATGTTAGAGATTGGAATGCCGTAAATACGTTCCATCACCAGTACATCGTGGCGACAGTAATCGCTGAAAATTTCCGGCACATACAGACTCTCAGAGCCTTCAAAATTACGACGCAATTGAATACCGTTGGCCGACTCACGCATGAGATCGAGTTCGTCCACCAAGGTTTTCTGATATTCAGTTACTACCTCAACTGGGCGCAAACGCTTACCGTCAGGCAGCCATTTTTGCAGCACACCGGCCAGGGTAAACATGAGTTCCATATCGGCGTCGATGGTTTTACGAATGCCAGGACGCAGCACTTTTACCACCACGTCCTTACCGTTTTCTTTCAACACCGCAGCATGCACCTGCGCGATGGATGCCGACGCCAAGGGTTGTTCATCAAAGGAGCTAAAAATCAGATCCAGCTTGGGAATGTTTAGACTACTCAGCACCCGGGCGGTTGCCTCTTCTGATGGGAAGGGCGCAACTTTGTCTTGCAAGCGAGCCAATTCGTTGGCGATAGCCGGAGGCAGCAAATCGCGTCGGGTCGACATCATCTGGCCAAATTTGATGAATACTGGCCCAAGCTCCTGCAACGCCAAGGTAATACGTTCGCCGGGCGTTTTGTCTTTGTGCTCGTTGGGGATCCAGAATATCAGTTTGCGAGCGAGGCGCACGTACCAGGGCTGCCAGCGTGATGGAATAAGCTCATCGAGCCCGTGCTGCAGGAAGATTTTATTGATGAAATATAAACGACCAATACGCATGAAAAATCCGAATCAGAGATTGTCCGCAGACGTTGTTTTTTGTTCCAATTGGGCAAGTCGGGCTTCGAAACGTTCTACGTCGTCTCGTAAGTCAGTTACCTGATCGGCGAAATGCGCTACGGCGATACTTGGCACTGCCACATCTTTTTCTTCAGTAAGTGCATTGCCCAAACCGGCTTTTGCATTACCGAAAAACCGCTCTGCTCGCAGTTTCACGTTTTGGATCGAGGAAAATAGCGTATGCGCTGCCACGTCGCCAATATATGCCGACGCGTGCTCTTCCCAGTCGATATGCAAGTTCTGGAACAGGCTACTCACCTGCTGCGCAATGCTTAACTCGCCTTCAACCGATAAACGGTTTTGCTGGATAAGACTGGTGATTTTACTGCTCTGACGCAGCTCGGGCAGCACCTCGGGACGGGTTTTAATACAGCACGTGGCACCGTCGAGTTCGGCAACCACGTCTTCAAAGCTTTGGTTCTCTGCCAGCACGTCGACTTTGTCTGAAAATACCAATGTGAGCGCAATTGGCGTACCAGCGAGAAATACGGTGAGCCGCTTACCATTGAGAGGCTTGAGGCGGGCTGCACTGCCACTATCCAGTGACAATGCTTTATTTATCGCTGTCTCAATGGATGCGGTGAACAGTGCAACAGCAGGCATTAAAATTTATATCCCCGGTGCAAGGCTACAATACCACCGGTGAGGTTTTGATAATCACACTGCTCAAAACCAGCCTGTTCAAACATGCCTTTCAGTGTTTCCTGATCAGGGTGCATACGAATACTCTCAGCCAGGTACTGATAGCTTTCTGCATCGTTAGCCACAATCTGGCCCATCTTCGGCAGAATGTGGAACGAGTAGACGTCGTACAGTTTGCAGAGCTGCTCCGTGGTGGGTTTGGAGAATTCCAGAACCAACAGACGACCGCCAGGCTTAAGCACGCGGAAAATAGAATTCAGTGCGTTTTGTTTTTCGGTGACGTTACGTAAGCCGAATGCCATGGTAACCACATCAAAGGTGTTGTCCGGGAACGGCAGTGCTTCGGCATCGGCCTGCACGTAATCGATATTGTTTACCAGACCACGATCGCGCAGCTTATCGCGGCCCACTTTCAACATAGAAAGGTTAATGTCTGCCAGTGTGACAGAACCGGTAGGCCCTACCAAACGAGAGAACTTGGCAGTTAAATCGCCGGTACCACCGGCAATATCCAGCACTTTGTGTCCCGCACGAACGCCAGAGCAGTCGATGGCATGGCGCTTCCATAAACGATGAATACCCAGCGACATCAGGTCGTTCATGACATCGTATTTCGCTGCTACAGAATCAAACACACTGGCGACCATTGATGCCTTCTGCGACTTATCAACCTGCTTGTAGCCGAAGTGCGTCGTAGTGGGTTCGGAGGTAGGTGTATTTGTGCTTGCCGTATTATCGCTCATGGCAGTCCTGTCATTAAAATTAAGTGATGAGAAGTGTACCCAAAACCGATGACAATCTACAGCGCTTTGCCATCGGGTTTAGGATTTAAATCAATAATATTGTCCGGCCAGACGACGAGTATCAATATGCCGGGACACGATACTTCAGCGGTTATTGGTACCCCAGCTTAATGACACTATCTGGCTGATTTCCTGCAACGATAACCCGCTCTCTTGCTGCCACTGCACAAAACAAGCATTTGCGGCTTTCAGGGTTTTCTGACTGGTAAGTGTACCATCAATGATTTCGTGTTTACGCAGGTAATCTTCTACGTCGCGGGAGAACAAAAACGTGTCCACACCCAGCGCCCGCAACATATAAGGCCCGGTATTGCCGCCCAGACGCGCACCATGTTTTTTCAGATACAGCCAAAGTTCGGTAATGCGCTCGGGCTCAAAGCTGGCAACGAATTCACCGAAACTTCCATGATGATGTCGGATATCCTGAATCATCAGGGCGTTATCCCGTACCGTCATTACTTTTTTAAAGTTTCGTACAATGCGTTTATCGGTGGCTTTTTGCTCGAACATTTCGTCTGGCATCAGCAGGATTTTTTCAATATCGAAACCAAAAAACACGGTTTCGAAATCTGGCCATTTGGCTTCAATCACCCGCCAGACAAAACCCGACTGAAACACTTTCTTGGTCATTTCGGCCAGAAAGCGATCATCGGGAATGGCAGCAATTTGCTTTCGCGATAAAGGCTGAGACACATAATAAGAAAGGGCGGCAGCGCCACCCTTTCGTTGTTCAGCCCGTTTGAGAATATCTGCAAACGGTTCGATGTTCATTAGGTGCGGATCCCCGAGTGACGCAGCAGCGCATCCACTTTCGGTTCGCGGCCCCGGAACGCGACAAACAGTTCCATCGGTTCACGGCTACCGCCCATTTCCAGAATATTTTCCAGGAACGACTTACCAGTATCCCGATTGAAAATGCCGTCTTCCTCAAACTTACTGAACGCATCGGCAGACAGCACTTCAGCCCATTTATAGCTGTAGTAACCGGCCGCGTAGCCACCAGCAAAGATATGACCAAAGCTGTGCTGGAAGCGGTTAAACTCTGGCGGGATAACTACCGCAACCTGCTCACGCACGCCATTTAATACGGCCTGCACATCAACAGTGGCACCGTCTTGTTGGTGCATTTGGAAATCGAACAAACTAAATTCCAGCTGACGCACCATCTGCATAGCAGAATGGTAGTCTCGGGCAGCCAGCATTTTATCCAGCAGATCGTTAGGTAGCGGTTCTCCGGTTTCGTAGTGTCCAGAGATAAAATTCAGCGCTTCTTCTTCCCAACACCAGTTTTCCAGGAACTGACTGGGCAGCTCAACCGCGTCCCAGGGTACGCCGTTGATACCAGATACACCAGCCACCGACATTTTTGTCAGCATGTGGTGAATACCGTGACCAAACTCATGGAACATGGTTACCACTTCGTCGTGGGTAAACAACGCAGGTTTGTCACCTACCGGCCCATTGAAGTTACAGGTCAGGTACGCCACCGGTAATTGGAGTTCGCCATCTTCTTTGATGCGGCGTACTCGACATTCATCCATCCAGGCACCGCCACGCTTTTTCGAACGGGCGTACAGGTCGAGATAGAAGCTTCCACGCAAGGTATCGGCATCATCGGTAATGGTGAAGTAACGGACATCGTCATGCCATACGTCCACGCCAGGCTGCTCGACAATTTTCAAGCCGTACAGCTGGTGCACAACGCGGAACAGACCATGCAGTACTTTGTCTTCTGGGAAATAAGGACGCAGCATTTCATCTGAAATGGTGTACTTTTCCTGCTTCAGCTTTTCGCTGTAGTAAGGTAAATCCCAGGCGTTCAGCTCGGTTACGTTAAAACGCGCTTCGGCAAACGCTTTAACCTCTTCCAATTCTTGCTGGGCCTGCGGACGGGATTTAGCCGCGAGATCTTCTAAGAAGCCCACAACCTGATCCGTTGACTGCGCCATTTTAGTGGCAATAGAGCGTTCTGCGTAGTTAGAGAAGTCCAGCATTTTGGCAATCTCGGTGCGCAGTGCCAGGGTTTCCTGAATGATACCCGTGTTGTCCCACTTTCCAGCATTTGGCCCCTGCTCAGAGGCACGCGTGGTGTAAGCGCGATACATTTCCTCACGCAACGCCGCGTTGTCGGCATACATCATCACCGGCAGATAAGAAGGAATATCTAAGGTAAATAGCCAGCCCTGTAAATCTTTTTGATGGGCAGCCTGCGCCGCTGCTGCCAATGCGGATTCTGGTAAGCCTGACAGTTCACCTTCGTCAGTAACATGCTTGCTCCATCCCATGGTGGCGTCCATCACGTTGTTACTGAAAGTTGAAGACAGCTCGCTTAGACGAGCCTGAATTTCAGCAAAACGTTTTTTCTGATCGGTAGGGAGTGCTACACCAGACAAAGTGAAATCGCGGATGGTATTGGTAATGAGTTTCTGACGCTGCTCGTCGAGTTCGGCAAACTCTTCGCTGTCTTTCAGCGCAATGTAAGCATTATACAAACCTTCGTGTTGGCCAACCCAGGTGCCGTATTCAGACAACAGCGGCAGGCAACCGTCGTGGGCGTCGCGCAGTTCATCACTGCTTACCACGGAATTCATGTGGGATACCGGCGACCACATTTTGCCTAAACGGTCGTCGGCTTCTTCAATTTTTGCGACTACATTGGCGTAGCTGTAGTCTTGGCTCGCCACCACCTCATCAATGGTGGTTTTACAGTGGGCAATCGCCTTTTCAATAGCAGGTTTAATTTCTTCAGGTTTGATGCCGGAGAACAGTGGCAATCCGTCGACTTGCTCGATAGCAGGGGTAGTCATAATGATCTCGCTCGTAATTTGATGTCATGTGACTTGATTATTGTAGCTAAGTGTCACTGCGGGCCGTTGTCACACAGCCCGCATCACTTAATAACATTAACTCAGATGTTGGGATCACAGAACACAAAAACAAGCGTTTTTATATCATTGAGGTAAATGGTTGCTTGATGACAATCTTTTCCAGTTCAATGCGCGGTACCGCTTTGCTGAAATAGAACCCCTGCACCTGTTCGCAACCGATGTGCTGGAGCACCCGTAACACTTCTTCGGTTTCCACGCCTTCAGCGATGGTTTCAATGTTCAGGCGTTTACAGGCATCAATCAGACTTTTCACCAATTCACGCTTATTCACTTCGTAGTCGATATTGTCTACCAGCGATTTATCCAGCTTTAATACATCTACGGGCAGCTTGGCCAAATACGACATTGAAGTAAACCCTGCACCAAAATCATCAATGGCGATTTTGACTCCCAGCAATTTCAGTTGCCACAATAGCCCGTGCACATACTCGCTATTGGTGGCGATGGCCGTTTCTGTAATTTCAAGTTCCAGGCTGGCAGGATCGAGTGCGTACAGCTCAATCTCATCTTTTAGAATTTGCACAATGCGGTGATTCTGCAATTGCTTTGCAGACACATTCATCGAGATCCGCTTAATGTCTGGATTTAAACGGATAAGTTCAGAAGCGTTGCGCACGCCCTGACGTAACACCCACTCGCCAATCGCTTCAATCTGACCATCGAGTTCAGCTAAACGCACAAATTCTGCAGGCGGCACCCAACCTAACTGATGATGCTGCCAGCGAAGCAATACTTCAGCCCCTTCTACCATGCCGGTTTTTAAGGTCACTTTCGGCTGAAATGCCAGCTTAAACTGGTTGTCATCCAACGCTCTTTGCACGTCGGCACGGATATGTTGCTGTCGTTGATAGCGCTCAATGGCATCATCATCGAGGTTAGACACGTTGCTGGAATGCATTTCCCGCAAAATCGTTAATTCCAGGTTTTTCACTAATGTATTGAAGTCGACGGGCGACTTACCAAGCACGCGGAAGCCAACACCCACCTGACAATAGACTGCCCGTTTGTTGATGGAATACGTGCGCTGTAATTTGCGGCGTAACATGGCACACCAACTTTGCAGTTCGGCTTCGTCGGTTTGACGCAACTGAAAAGTAAACAAACCAAACTCATCACTTTTCATATTGAACGCGTTTTCTGCAGTCTCAAAGATGATCTTATCAACCTCTTCGATAAGCGCGGCCATGGTGGACTCCCCATGGCTATACGAAACATCGTCCATATTCACGAGTTTCACCGCGACAACCGCAGCACTGGCATCGATATTCACCACGTTGGAAGCGTCAGGTAACGCGCTTTGTTCTTCAACCTGGCTCGACAACTCTTCTATCCGGCGCTGCCAACCTAGCTCACGTCGACCTTTATAAAATGCAAAAGCCTGGTCGATTTCATTCACAAGCTGACCCGTGTTCCACGGTTTGGTGAAATACTTATTCGCCAGGCCATTATTCAACAAGCCCACCGCCATATTAAAATCGCTCTCACCACTAAGCATGAGCGTAATGGTTTGTGGATAAAACTGATTGATGTATTTCAGCAGTTCGGCACCGGACATGCCCGGCATTCTATGATCGGTTAGCACCACCGCCACATTATTATTGGCCAGTACTTTCATGGCTTCCTGGCCGCTCCCAGCGGTATGAATCACGTAACCTGAGGGCCTGATAGCCCGCTTCAATGATCTGACGACCGACGGTTCATCATCTACAATAAGAAGCTCAAGTTTGTGTAATTGCGTTACTGCCGTATTTGTTGCTGACATGATTTTCCTCACAGCCCGGAGCCAGAATGTTAGACACTGATAAAACTAAGTGCGCAATGCAGGCAATATTGTTGGTTTTTTCAACATAATTGACCCTTTGTCTGATTATAGTTTCCGATGAAGTTTTGGCTGAATGGGGATTAGTACTCAGTTATAAATTGATATAATTTTCCCTACTCATGTCTTGAAGCTTATGTTTTAAAAATAAAAAATTTATAAATATTAGTAACTTAAAAATATTCGCGCAAATCAAAATGTCGCATTTGTCACATCATATACTTTAGTCTTTATTGTCACCCTGTATTTTCAGTGCTATAACTCAGTCGTACATTTTATAAGCACCGCTATGGAGCACCAAACATGAAAACGCTCACGTCTGGGGAGATCGCATCCTACTGCGACGTTAACCTCCGAACTGTCATCAGATGGATCGAGAGTGGAAAATTAAAAGGCTTCAAACTGCCAGGTAGAGGCAACAACCGGGTGCTGATAGACGATTTCATTGAATTTCTCGAACAGCACAACATGCCTATTCCCGCGCAGCTTCAAGGCGAAGCGACCCCGGGCATTTTGATTGTGGACGATGAGTTGCCGGTAGCAAAATCCATTCAACGGGTAGCCAGACGCGCCGGATACGACACCATGATAGCAACGGGCGGTTTCCAGGCCGGTGTTATGCTTAGTCAGCACAACCCTCGCCTAATGACACTGGATCTGAGTATGCCCGGCATGGACGGTTACAGTGTTATTCAGTTCACCCGCGAACAAGCACGATACAAGCGTATGAAGATTGTCGTTATTTCAGCGCTTGATGACACCAGCCTTGAACGCGCATTGGATCTCGGTGCAGATGCGGTTTTATCAAAACCATTTTCAAACCATGATCTTACCGAATTGTTTGATAAATTTATGACGCCCTGAGTAGCACCTACCAGCAGGAGACAGAAAATGGTTAAACGCATTTTTTTCTGGCATTCACCGGTGGTCGGTGCCGTCGTTTTTGTGTTGATGACGTGCGCCGTTCTGGCCGATGAACCTCTTGCTGAGAATAATTTAACGACGGTTTGCCTTCCAAAACTACATAAATTAGGGAATAGCGTCTATTTTTATGATTGTTGGCGGAATTCCGGGAACGGTATGGCTGTAGTTAGCAATTTCAATAATGACTCAATGCTGGCCTTTGGGCAGCTAGCAGCCTTCTTTTCATCCAATATTCCGGTACATCGGGAGCGACAGCCAGACGCCAAAAGTCTGCATGCTATGTATCTGAACAATTTGTGTAGTACGGGCTAACATGACTGAACGAGATGTAAACCATAACATTGACGCGTTGCAGCTTGAGCTTGAAAAGAAGAACAGGCTTGTCGACAGCCTGAAGAAAGATCTTCAAGACACCCAGCGCCAGCTTCTGCAAGCTGAGAAAATGGCTTCAGTGGGTCAACTTGCTGCTGGTGTTGCGCATGAAATTAATAATCCGGTTGGATTTGTTTCCAGCAACATGGCAACACTCGCCGACTACATCAGCACCTATCAAATGGTTATGGGCCAAATGCTGGAGTGCACCCAGTGCGATGACAAATCAGATTTGGAAGCAAAAAAAGTAAAACTCAAAGCCGCCATTGAAGAACACGATATAGAATTTATTAATGAAGACATTTTATCGCTGGTGGAAGAGTCGGCAGAGGGATTGATTCGGGTTAGTGAAATTGTGAAAGGTCTGCGGCTTTTCTCCCGCATTGATTCTGATGACAGACAGTGGTTTGACATTAACCAATGCATGCAAACCACCTTGAGTATGGTGAACAATAAGCTGAAATATATTTGTCAGCAAGAAACGCGTTTCGGCGAGGTGCCGCGGGTTTATATCAATGTTGGAAAAATCACGCAGATTTTTACCAACCTACTGATTAACGCGGGCCAGGCCATCGAAGCAACAGGAAAACAAGGCCAGATAATTGTTAAATCCTGGCTGGAAGACGAATTCGTGCACATCAGTGTAACGGACTCAGGTTGTGGCATTAAACAGGAACACCTGGACAAACTGTTCCACCCGTTTTTTACGACCAAGCCAGAGGGCCAGGGTACGGGTTTAGGGCTTTCAATTTCGTTCGGTATTGCGGAAGAACACGGCGGAAGCCTTAAGGTGATCAGTAAAGAAGGCGTAGGGAGTACCTTTACGCTGGTGCTGCCAACCACCGGCCCTGAGGACGACGGTGATGAAACCAGTGCGTCAGATCAGGGATAACCTACTTCGTTGCGAAGGCGAACGCCAACGAATCGGAACGAGGTATCAGGAGAATTTATGAGCGAGCCAGCACCTAAGCAGGAAGAAAAGAAATATACGATATTGTTCGTCGATGATGAGCCGAATATTCTTCGTGCGCTGAAGCGTGCTCTGTTCAAAATGAATATTAATATGCTGCTGGCAGACAGCGGCAAGAAAGCCCTCGAACTGCTAGAAAGCAATACGGTGCATGTTGTGGTTTCTGACATGAAGATGCCTCACATGTCTGGCGCTGAACTGCTTGAACAAGTCGCCAAGCTCTACCCCGAGACATTCCGTGTCGTGTTAACGGGTTTCGCTGATATCGATTCAACCATAAAAGCGGTGAACCAGGGCAAGATCCATCGTTATCTGCAAAAACCCTGGGATAACCAGGAGCTCATGAACACCCTCGAGGAAGGTCTCGAGCGGGTTAAGTTGAAAGACGAAAATGCCCGTTTGCAAAAATTAACGCGCCTACAAAACAAGAAACTGAAAGACATTAATAGTCATCTTGAGCAAACGGTGGTTAAACGTACCAAGCAAATAAAGCTGGCTTTACAGCGCATCGAGAAACACAACCTGGCAATTGAACAGGTGCTGTTTAACGTTATCAGTATTAACCCGGATATCGACGGTAAGTTTGCCATTGAGGTTAGTGAATTGGCCACGCTTCTGGCCAAGCGTTCAGGGTTACCGCCAGAAGAAATCAAACTTGTGCGCTATGCGTGCCTGATAGGCGAACTGGGTTGCCTGGGGCTAAAACCTGCCGATTATGCCACGCCGTTCAGTAAAATGAATTATGAGCAGCAGAAGAACTTTCTCACGCAAACCCGGCAGGCAGCAACCATACTCGCCCCGGCTCAGCACATGCAGCCAATTTCGGACATTCTTGAGTTCCAGTTTGAGCATTACAACGGCTCAGGCCTTTATAACAAAGTGGCGAAGGAAATTCCCGTGGGCGCGCGTATTTTGGCGATTAGTCGTGACTATTGGCGTTGTGTTACCGGCAGACTCACTGAAAAGCACATGACGCCAAACGAAGCGAAACAGGAACTGAAGAAGCATCGCAATACCCGCTATGATGCGACGTTTCTGGATGTGCTGCTGGAATCGCCGGAAATTGGTATGCCGAAGCATATCGACAACATGCTAAGTGCTAACGATCTTGAACCCGGCATGGTACTGGCGGCAAACCTGTATAACGATAGCCATATTTTAATACTGCCAGAAGGCCACGTATTTACCGATTCAACCATCGCCAAAATGCGTTCGTATGAAGAAGATCATGGCAAGCACTTTGAAATCACCGTGAAGCCTCAACAACCAGAGTCTCTTCCTGAAGAAACCGAGTCGTCGGAAGCGGAAGAAGAAACGTTGTAGTTTTAGCGTGCTGACAACTTATTCCACGTAAAGCGGGAAACTAATAACAAACTCGGTGCCTTGATTGATTTCGCTTTCCACGGTAACCGTTGCATTATGGGTTTGCAAAATGCCCGCAGAAATCGATAAGCCCAGTCCGGTGCCTTCACCGGTTGGCTTAGTGGTAAAAAACGGCAAAAAGATTTTCTGCTGCGTTACCTTATCCATTCCCAACCCAGTGTCTTTAAATTTCAGTAACAGCCGGTTTGCAGTACTACTAATATCAATGGTGAGCGTACCGCCGGTGGGCATCGCATGAGCAGCATTGATCATCATGTTCATCACCACCTGCTCAAGCTGAGAAGCATCCCCCACGCAAAAGGGTCTGTCGGTTCGGCAATTCACCACCACCTGGTGATTGTTGTCAAAGCGAGTTTTAGTGAGTTTTACACAACGCTCCACCACGTCGGTAAGAGTTATCGGCAGCAGCGTACCGTTACCTTTGCGCGAGAATGCATATAAATCGGAAACGATATCGCGAATACGGTCGATGCCCGTTACATTGCTGTTCACAATCTCATGAGCATCTTCGATGAGAAAATCGAGGTCGAATTTTTCCACGATCTCCGTTATCAGATTACCCCATTCTTCGTTAGTTTTCGCAGAGGATTTCAGTTCCTTGAACAAGCTGTCAAAGGTATCGACGTAATCTACCAGGGTTTCAAGATTCGAACGGATAAAACCGATAGGATTATTCACTTCATGGGCAATACCAGCCGTAAGTTTACCTAATTCAGACATCTTCTCAGCCTGAACGAGCTGCGACATGGTTTCTGCCATACCGCGGGTCATTTCTTCAATGCGGGTTTGCGCGCTATTTAGCAACACGCCCTGCCGACATTGGGTTACTCCATTTTGCAACCAAGGCACAATGCTACTGACATCTTTAAGTGTGGTTTCATCAAGTGGCGCATCCAATCCAAAAATCAGCCAGGTTTCAGGGTGCCCCTGATCCTGCAAACGAATACAAACAAACGGCTCTTCATTGCTGGAATACAGAAAATAACGGGAAGGATCGGCTTCGTATGCCTGATTAGCCTGCACGCATAATTTGTCTACCCGCTCTTCACTGGCTTGCCAGTTATCATCACGATAAACACGGAGCGATGACACCAGAGACAACTCTTCATACCAGAATGGCGTGTAAAAGCCGCAACCGGCCTGAAAATAATTTAGCAGATGTTCTACGTAGCTATCGAGTAACTTATGGAGCGAGGGCGCTGCGCAGATTGTGTCTCCTATCTGCTGTCTGAGTAGATGGATCTGCAAATTATCGTTCATATGCTGTCCTGGGCGTTACGGCTAAAATCCAACTAGGCTTTATTTGTTGTTACTTCGTAGTGTAGACAGTCGCCGCGTTTTGAGCGAAGAAAAGTTTCATGCAAGAATAACCATAAACCCAAATCAGGCAAAATAATTATGGAAACCTTTGATTATATCTGTATCGGTGGCGGTAGCGGCGGAATCGCATCGGCCAACCGGGCAGCCAAACACGGCAAGAAAGTCGCACTTATAGAAGGGGCTGACATTGGCGGTACCTGCGTGAACGTAGGCTGCGTTCCGAAAAAAGCCATGTGGTTCGGTGCGAATGTGGCGGAAGCCATTCACAAGTACGGCCCTGACTATGGCTTTGATGTCACCGTTAATAACTACAGTTGGGAAGTGATGGTGGCAAACCGTCAGGCGTACATTGAGCGCATCCATGCTTCCTACGATCGCGTGCTTGGCGCCAACGACATTACCGTTATCAAAGGCTTTGCCCGCTTTGTTGATAACAAAACCGTTGAAGTAGACGGCAAACAGTACACAGCAGAACATATCACCATTGCAGTTGGTGGTCGTCCTCGCTTCCCGGACATTCCCGGGGCAGAACTAGGTATCGACTCCGACGGCTTCTTTGCTTTGCAAACACAGCCCAAACGGGCGGTGGTCGTAGGTGCTGGCTACATCGGCGTGGAACTGGCGGGCGTACTGCATTCACTGGGCACAAAAACCGATTTGGTGATCCGTCACGGTCAACCGCTTCGTCATTTCGACCCCATGATTGCTGAAACGCTAACAGAAATTATCGACAGCGAAGGCCCTGCCCTGCACAAATTTTCAGAAATTGAAAAGGTGGAAAAACAGGATGACGACTCGCTTAAAGTGACCCTTTCTACCGGTGAAGTCATCGAAACCGATGTGCTTATTTGGGCCATCGGCCGAGTACCTTCCAGCGACAAGCTGGCGTTGGAAAACACCGGCATCGACACCGACGAAAAAGGCTTTATCAAAGTAGATAAATTCCAGAACACTACCGTAGATGGTGTTTACTGTGTGGGCGACGTTACCGGCCATGCAGAGCTGACCCCTGTTGCCATCAAGGCCGGGCGTTTGCTGAGTGAACGGCTGTTCAATGGTCAGAGCGACGCGCACCTGGATTACAATCTTATTCCCACCGTGGTATTCAGTCACCCTCCTATCGGTACCGTGGGCATGACAGAACCGGAAGCAGAAGAAGCCTACGGTAAAGAAAACCTGAAGGTATACACCTCATCGTTTGCCGCCATGTATACGGCTGTGACCAAGCACCGTCAGGCCACCAAGATGAAGCTGATTTGTGCCGGTGACGATGAGCGTGTTGTTGGCCTGCATGGTATTGGAATGGGTATGGATGAAATTCTGCAGGGCTTTGCCGTGGCGATGAAGATGGGTGCAACCAAGGCGGACTTCGACAGCTGTATTGCCATTCACCCCACCAGCGCGGAAGAGTTTGTTACGATGTAACTATTATAATTAGTTTATGAACTAATTAATGAGACTCACTGATATGGTTATGCTGTTTCGGTTTTAAATACGTTTTTTATTCAGTATTGCAGCCTTTAGTTCTTTACTGTACGTGCGGCTGGCTTTGAGCATTTTGCCGTTTGCCAGCTGCACGTTAAATTCAGAGTTACGCAAAGCTTCCAGTTGCTGAATGTGTCGCAGATTTACAATGGTGGACTTGTGAATTTGTACGAACTCATCGGGCAGTGTGTCGTGCAATAAATTCTTCAGCCGTGCCCGCATCACGTAAGTGTCACTGCAGGTATGTACACACATGTAATCACCGGCTGCATCCACCCAGAACACATCAGTAAACGGAACCAACGCAGTCGGCGAACGGCCATCCTGAATCACCAGCTTTTCCTTGTCGACGTAATACCCTTCGGTTGGCACAGCACAACTATCATTCATCACCTTGTGAGCCAGTGTTGGCGAGTTCATTGACTCGCGGGTTGCCAGCATAGTGGCCTTTGACGATTTCAGTGCGATGTTCTCTTCTACCCGGGCGACAGATTCCTGCAATCGCGCCATTTTTATAGGCTTTAGCAAGTAATCCACAGCCCTCACTTCAAACGCACGAATTGCATGTTGATGATAGGCGGTAACGAAGATAATCGCGGGATAGGTTTCCGGCTGTAATGCTTTTACCAATTCAAAGCCCGATTGGCCGGGCATCTCAATGTCCAGGAAAATAAGGTCTGGCATACACTTATTGATAAACGCCAGAGCTTCATTCACACTGGTGGCTTCACCAATAATCTCAATGGCCGGGAATTGTGCAAGCCGTATGCGCAGGCCTTCTATGGCACTAAATTCATCATCCACCAGCAGAGTTTTAATGGGCTGCATCGCGGGCTCCTTCTTTCACCGGTAGCCAGATTTTTACCCACGCCCCACCCCCGGCGTTATTGCCGGTATCCAGTGTCGCATCACCATGATAGATAAGCTTCAAACGCTGGCGACAATTACTCAGACCAATACCCGATTCACTGTCTGTAGTCATCATTGGAGTATTTTCCGTAAAGCCTTTGCCGTTGTCTTTTACAGTAACTAATAACCCCTGATTTTGGCTTTCAAAATTCACCTTAATTACGATAGTCTGATTCGGGATCATGCCGTGTTTAAGCACATTTTCCACCAGCGGCTGTACGATAAGAGAGGGGATAAGAATATCCTGACAACCATTATCAGCCTGAATATTTACCTGTAAGCGCGACTGAAAACGGCCTTTTTCGATATCCAGATAATTATTCAGAATGTCGATTTCCTCAGCCACCGGAATGGTCGACAGGGGGTCGGTATACAAACTGTAGCGCAGAAAATCGCACAGCTGCTCCAGCATCGATACCGCGTGGGTGTTTTCATTTTTCAGTATCAGCGTGCAGATTGCATTGATGCTGTTAAACATAAAATGCGGGTTAAGCTGATAGCGCAGCATTTTTAATTGTGCCTCGTTGGCCAGATGCAGCGCTTTGTCGGCACGTTCCCGCTCTTCCACACTGGTGAGGTAATTTTTGATGCCGTAGTAGCCCGCTGTCCAGGTTGCCAGCATAGTGAGTGACGCCGACGTCCAGGTACCAAAATCGAACCAAGTCATAGACACCCACCACGAGCCAAACAGCGCCTGCAAGGTATACCACTTGAACTGCGTCCAAAGCAGCGCAGCTAGCAGAAGTAACACCACGTGCTTTGCTACCACATAATGCTGGGAAACAGATGACTGCCGGTACAGCCAACGCAACGCCAGTGTAATGGCGATACCGCATAGCGTATCCATCACCAGATGGGGTAAATGAATGCGCCAGGGTTCGTCGCCGGAGAGCTTTATCATGATTTCGGTTAGCAGGGCGTAAACAGCCCAGCCGCTCAACTGGCAGAACCAAAAGAGTTTTATTCGGGAAGGTAATTTCTGCACAAATACATCAATGTTGTTGTCGTTATTTTCGCTTGCCAACACAGCGGGCCCTCGGTCAGACCCGCCTGTCGAAGCAGTGTTTAATGGGGTATGTATTCAAGAAAATCGTAATACGCCCATGCGGTCTGATGGTAGTACTGGCCGGGGAAATAAAACGCTTCCGCGCTGTTGTCACCGTGCCAGTGATTAATCATGATTTTGGTATTATCCACCGGCCAGGCATAGGCGGGGATTTCATCGCTGGCAATATAGCCATCGCCATTGTCTTTATACACCACGCGTACGGTTTGTTCATTGCCTGATGAATCATACACGTACCAGCGGATCTGCGTTTCAGACCAGTCGAAGCCTATGGTCAGTAAATCGTTCTGGATATTCAGGCCGTACTGGCCCAGAGGTACATCCTGCTCCCAACTCTGGTACTGTCCACCCTGTGGCTGATAAATCACGTTGGTATGCACAACATTGCCAAGGCTGGGCAAAAATTCAATATCAATTTCCTGCCATGCCCGGCCCGGTGAATCCCACCATGAGGTATAAGTGAAAATGGATGAAACCGTGCCTGCGGTGTTACCGGTTTTCAGCGAGCCTTGCACTTTGCCGTATCCGTAAAACGCTTTCGACTGCAATTCTGAACAGGTGCCATCGGATACCGACAATGTAATGCCATGAGAACTGGGCGAAATAGCACCTTCGTTGAAGGTACAGCCAAACGGTGTGCCATTGCTGCCATTGCGAGGCTGCCAAATTGTGCTGTTAAAGCCCCAGCTAAAATCATCTTTAAAATAGCCTGCAGCAGTTGCCTCAATGCTAACACCTGCCGTGGTAGCGAGGGTAGCGGCCATACAT
The DNA here is from genome assembly GCF_001757105.1 of Alteromonas confluentis. Taxonomy (GTDB): domain Bacteria; phylum Pseudomonadota; class Gammaproteobacteria; order Enterobacterales; family Alteromonadaceae; genus Alteromonas; species Alteromonas confluentis. The sequence goes on along the minus strand of NZ_MDHN01000032.1, from coordinate 77,528 downwards.
AATCCAGTCAGTGTTTTCATAAAACCTCCGGTATGAGTGGGTGCAGACTGCCGCTGGAAACCAGTGCAGCAGTCTACGAGGGAATGAAACGGTTCAGGTTAGAACGAGAAGCCAGCACGCACGCCGTAATAACGCGGCATACCGAAGCTGCCCTTACCGATGCCCTTACTGGTATTGTTCCAGTACTGCACCAGCTCGTCGCTGGCGTTATTGACGAATACTTCGGCGTACCAACCCTGACTTAATGGCTCATATTTCACCGACGCATTCACCATGGCGAAACTGTCGCGGGTATCGTTCATGTAGGTAGTGGCTTCATCCGGTACCACGAAATCCATATCATCAAGGTGTTTGTCGAGGTTCCAGATGGTGGTGTATGACTTGTCTTTCCAGTTTACGTTGAACCAGCCATGCAGATAGCCATAGTTGCCCAGGTTCACTGTGTGGGTATAGCTGACATTGGCGGTGAATCGTGGCGTCATCGCCATGTTGTTACCGTTTAAGTTTGTGGTCAGCACATCGTTGGTGGGGTCGATAGACTCTTCATACGACATGTTAAACAGGTATTCCGGGTCGTAATCCCACTTGGTGATCCAGTCTTCTGTGACCTTGGCATCCGTCCAGGTGGCATAACCGGTGATACGGCCACCCGCATACGGTTTCCAGTCAAATTCCAGTTCAATACCCTTGATAGTAGAACCCGGTACGTTCTGGGTGTAGTAAGCAATAACCGGCTGGTTCTGGAAGTCCAGCACTGGCTGACCGTTTTCATCCAGGATCGGACGCCCTTCCTCATCTTCCACCGACGACAAACGCTCAACGTTGCCGATGGAACCCACCGAGGCATACTGCATATCGGTGTAGTCGGTATAGAAAAATACCGCCTGCAAGTTCAGCGAGTTGTTCAACAAGCTGGATTTCGCGCCAATTTCCCAGGTAAGCACTTCTTCCGGATCAAACTGGGTTTCAAAGCGTGTGGTATCGCCGGTACGGTCGTTCACCACTTCATACACATCACCAATGCCGCCCGCTTTAAAGCCCGATGCGATATAGCTGTACACCATGGTGTTGGCAGAAATGTCGTAATCCAGTCCCACGCGAAAATCATGATGAGTCCAGCTGCCTTTGTTGTCGTTGGCAAAGTAACTCGGATAGATAGACGGGTCTTCAAAGGCATCTGTTGGCAGGTCGTTCAGAATAGTGCGGCCGAACCAGCCCGGCGCACATCCATCGGCATTGGAGCAACGGTATGTACGGCCGCCTACGTCCTCTTTCGTTTCGTCGCTGTAGCGATAGCCTAAGGTAAGGTGTAAATCCTTGCTCAGGTTATAGGTTGCCTGGCCGAATACCGCCAGCGCATCCGTGGAACGATCCGGCTGATCCCAGAACGCTTTATCATCCATGGCGTTGTCGTAGTAACCCAGGGTAGTGGTTTTCTCGTGGAAATAGTTCACCCCGGCAATCCAGATTAAATCGCCGTATTCGTCAGACTGCAATTGTAATTCGGTGGAGTACGAGGTCGCGCCGGTACCGTCGAGAAAGTAAATGGCACCATCCCATGGATCCAGACCAATTTCCGAATCCTGTTGTGATGAACGCTCCATGTCTTCATAACCAAGCAACCACACCACGCTCAACTCGTCATTCAGGTTGTAGTTTAAGGTGTTGCGCAGATAAGTGATGTCCAGATTCAGCTCTCCAGGTACATTCACCACGGCTTGATAGGTATTGTCGCTGGGCAGCAAGTTATTGCAGTCACCGCCGTATTCCGCCGGGCGACCACGTAACTTGTCACAGTTCACCAGGTCGATATTGCCACCGCTGCGATTCACATACTGCTGGAACACCGTGTGGTTAGAAAAATTGCCGTCCAGTGGTGCCCACAGGGTGCTAATGCGGAATGAATATTCATCGGCATTGTTGTAGAAGTTATCTTTGCTGGCAGGGGTAAGTGCGCGTACTTTCTGCGCTTCCGGATCGGTGCCCGCAGCGTCAATCCACCAGTTCTCTCGCTGGGTAACCGTGCTGCCAATATCCTGATAGGAATCTTCAGAAATCACCGGTGCTGAGAGCACCTCATCGCTTAACCACCGAGTGTCATATTGGTTGGGGTCGTAATAGCCTTCCAGGTATGAATCGCGCTGCAGGCCTTTGGCCGCGACACGAATTGCAAAGTCGTCGCTCAGGGGTACGTTGACAAACCCGTCGATAACCCGGCTTTTGTACTTGCCCGCTTCAACATTAACACCACCATAAGTGGCTTCGAATTTCGGCTTCGCCGAAATCACATTGATGCTCCCTACCGTGGAGTTACGGCCAAACAGCGTACCTTGTGGTCCGCGAAGCGCCTCAACCCGGTCGACATCGTACATCAGGGCCAGCGCACCCTGCATACGTGGCGAATACACGCCATCGAGGTGCACACCTACCGCCGGGTCGCCCAACTCAGTGATGTTGGTAGAGCGAACACCACGCATGGAAATCACCGGCGCAGACTGATCGGTAGCCGTAGAAATATCCAGGCCAGGCACCAGATTGGCAATGTCTTTTACATTATTCACACCATTCTGTTTTAATTGCGCCTCACTGAGTGCCGAGATTGCCACTGGCGTTTCCATAAGTTTGGTTTTACGCTTGGTGGCAGTAACCGAAATAACCTCAAGGCCAAGCTCGTCTTCGGTCGCTTCGGTTTGAGCTGATGTGTCTGCTTGTTCGGTAGTGGCTTCCTGCCCGTGAGCAGAAAAAGCCAGGCCAAAAACCATGGCCAGGGTGATTTTGTTGATGTTATGCATGTGTGGTGTCCCGACTTCCTGTGGCTGTTAATGCAAAGCGCTGAAATCACGCTTTTTACTATTTGTTAACAATCTACATACAAATCAGGGCAACTCGAATTGCTTTTCGCCAACCCGAGTGGCAAATACTACAAAACGTGCAAGTAATGTTTAACGAGCTTGCAAATGCTATTGCAAGCTCTTTGATTTATTACCCCTCCACTTCCTCAACATAATCCCACATCTGCTGTAGCTGCTCGCTGAAACCATTGTTCAGCAATGGGAAACGGTGGAAGGTTTTCGGATCCAGTGACACCTGTTCAATGTGGAATCCGGCACGGGTGCCGTAGCGTTTCCACGGATTACGGCAGAACAGTCTGAACCAGCGCTCAACATAAGCGGCCAGCTGGCGCATGTCGTGATCTTTGTCGAAACCGTTGAGCATCAGCTCTACCAGAATGCTCTTTGGCCACATCTGGCGGGCCAGATAGCAATCCATGATGAAATCGCACACCACATAAGGCATCAGATCCGCTTCATCGGTCTGCTCTTCAGGACGTAGTTCCGCTGTGGGTTGCTGTACGTTCACGCGGTGCATTTCTTTCAGCTGATGGCGGGCGCTTTTACCATCCACAGATAGCGGCAAACCCACTTCTTCAAGCCAGCGGTTGACCTTCCGAATGGTGGTTTTGTTGATACCGGCAATCACGGAGATCACGCCGGACGTATCACCATCCATTGTCGCGTAACCCAGAGCAGATTCAGACAGGTTCGACGTGGCAATCAGCAATTTGTTCTCACGGTTCGCTAGCATCCATACACCCGGACTACGACTGCGGGCCTGAATGTTTTGCATGGCGATATCGTCGGTTTTCCAGCTTAGCGGACGATCTGGATACAGGCCGTTCACCAGAGAATGATACTGCTGTACTACCGGTTCAATGTTCCAGCTGTGGAAGGTGGCGCCGATTTCCTCTGCCAGATACTTCGCCGCATTGAACGTAGTTTCCGATGAGTTATCCGTGCCTTGATACAAACACAGCAACACCTTCGGCATGGCCTTTTCTTTCAGCCAGGCAATTTTGTCTTCGCCCGGCGCGATGGCGTCTATTTTCGCAGCTAATCCTTTCGGTAAGGTCGCCAGATAATCGTGCACACCCAGTTGTTCCAGCGCCACAAAATGCGACACATACACCGAGGCTGCCACCAGCGCAGAATCCGCACCGCCGGACAAACTCACCACGTAACCGTCGGTATGGGTGCGCGTAGTCCAGTCCCACAGGCCGTTGCCAAGCGCATAGCAAATTTCGGTAAAAGCGTAGTCGTCACCGCTGAGTGAATCCCAGAATACCGGCAATTCATCTTTGGCGGAATCTACGCGGTCGTTACTGCGAGCAGCCAGCACGGCGTCATTTGGCAGGGTGAGAGATAATTCGATATCCACTACGTTGGTATCGTCGATATCAATGGTTTCAGAGCTGATCACGCGGGATACACGGTTGGCGCTCACGTTCACCAGGGTTTGGTTCATCACCACATCGCGCACGTTGAAGCGGTCGCCACGGGAGACGATTTTTCCTTCCGACGCAATCAGTGAACCGCCGTCAAAAATGCTGGTGCCGTTTTCGGTACCGGCTAAATTCGCGTAGGCATACACCACACCAAAGGCACGGGAGCCTTCTTTAATAAACTGTTCACGGATAAAGTTTTTGCCCACCGCAAAGTGAGAGGCACTGGGGTTTAAAAGCACATCCACATTGCGATGATAAAGGTCGCGACCAGGACGGTTTGCCACCCAGGCGTCTTCACAGGTTTCTACACCAATGCGCAGGCCACCGGCATTCACTACCACATCACCAAAGGGCACATTGAATGTGGGATGATTTACCACCCTGCCCCGTGGCCAGGCTTCAAACCAGCGCGGTTCATAGTGCAGGCCATTTCGAGCCAGATATTGTTTACAGGCAAAGCCATGCAGGCCGTCAGCACTGATAAACGCCGTCGTGTTATACACCTGACCGCCGGGAAACATGACCGGCATGCCCATGGCAATGAGCATGTTGTCGGCATGCTCACGTTCGTGGGCCAGTGCCTGGTAGCCAGCCAGTACGTCGTTCAGTGCGGCTTCGGCTGCCTGATTAAATTCCTGATAGCTAAAGTTGTCTTCACACCCGTAACCGGTGAGCGCCAACTCCGGCATTAGCAGAATGTTGATGTGCGCATCCAGTCCACGCTCGATGGCGGTAAGGATTCGGGAAACATTGCCCTTAAAATCAAAAGGGATCTGGCGCAGCGCTGCTGTACCAATTCGGGTGTAATTTGCCATAAAACTCTTAAGCCCAGTTCACTTCAAATACCTTTTTCAGGTAGCTAACAAATTCAGGATCTTCGCAGAGGTTCTTGCCCGGCGCGTCAGAGATCTTCGCCACCGGCTTACCGTTCACCCGCACCAGTTTCATCACAATATTCAGTGGGTTTACACCACGCACGTCGTTAGACAAGAAGGTGCCAATACCGAAGGATGTCTGTATGCGACCACGGAAACGCAAGAACAACGACACCATGGTTTCGAAATCCAGACCATCGCTGAAGATGATGGTTTTAGTTTTCGGATCGATGTTGAGGTTCTCATACATGCGAATCGCCTTTTCACCGAATTCTATCGGATCGCCGGAGTCATGTCTCAGGCCATCGAACAGTTTTGCGAAGTAGAGGTCAAAATCACGCACAAAGGCATCCATGCCGATAGTGTCAGTAAGGGCATATCCTAGCTGACCACGGAATTCTTTTACCCAGGTTTCCAGCGTATGTTTCTGAGAATACACAAGCTGTACGCCAATCTGCTGCGATAGCATAAAGATTTCATGGGCCATGGTGCCAATGGGCGATATGTCGAACTCTTTGGCGAGGTGCATATTGGAGGTACCCACAAACACCTCAGGGATCATGCTTTTCAGCATATCCACTACAGTAAGCTGCGCTTCATAACTGAAACGTCTGCGAGTGCCAAATTCGGCAATTTGTAGCCCCGTAAGATCGTGTTTTTCATGCTGTTCCTTCAGCCATTTTAGCTTATCAAACAAAGGCTGGCGCACGTCTTCGTAAGTCTTATCGGGATAGTTACGGCGGTTATAAACCTCGGCCACCGTAGACAGCACGGGCATTTCAAAATTATGCACGTGCATCAACGGGCCTTTCGCGCGGATAGACAACTGACCGTCCTCTTCACCAATGTGCAGAAACCGAGATTGATAAGACCACATTCTCACCCATTCGATGAAGTCTTTGGTGTACCACGGAATGCTTTCCAGCCAGCTAATTTGATCTGGGGTGAAGCGCAAGCCATCAAGCTTTTCTAACTCTTGCTGGATTTCACCACGATAGGGCCGCAAATCAATATCACTTCGTACAACGAACCGGTATTCAACGTCTTCAACGTAGGGATACTGGTGCATGAAGCACTGCCACATGTTCATTTTATAAAAGTCGTTATCCAGCGCAGAAAAATTCAGATGTTCCTTGAATAATGAATTGCGGGACATGGGTTTGTTCCTTAAGGGATTATGCAACAATGGCTTTTTTGACATCGTCGATGGTGTCGGCGATGACAACTCCTGATTCCTGAAGTGATTGAATTTGCGCTTGGGTACCATCCGGAGCGATGCCACGACAGGCATCTAAATGCAGAATAACCTTAAAACGCCCTGTTTGTTGTAACTGTCGTGCGGTAGTGGCGACACAGAAGTCGGTTGCCAGGCCACCCGCAATAATAGTGGTCACGTCGTTACAGCGAAGAAATTCTATTACGCCGGTAGACAGTTTTTCGGCCAAATCGTGATAACACGCGCCATAGGGATGAAGATCGGGGGCCACACCTTTCCACACGAAAAAATCATACTCAGTGGGTGCAGGCAAACCATCGAGTAATTCAAAACCCTTGGTGCCCGGCTTGCAGTGCATCTTAAACGTGGTGTCGGTATTTTCGTAATCCAGCGGTTTGAACTGGTCTTCATCGGCATCCACTTTAAACAGCGCGGCGTCGCAGTGGGAATCGCTGGAACCGATTAAATAGTCAGCCAACGCATTCTGCGCCAACAATGCCGACACAATTTCGTCACCACCCGGTACCGGGAGTTCATCGGGGCATAGCGGGGTAAATCCTTTTTGCGGATCTACGTTAATCGATGCGATCTTCATAAACAGTCTCCTTTCGATAAAACGAGTATTCTATCAATACCCTTTAAAGTCAATTAATTTTTGAACATTAATTCGGCTCACCGCTTCATCCCATTTATTAAATAATGCGTCGCAAGCGATTGCTGAAATTCACGGTTGCCTGTCTGCGATTAAACAAGTATCTTTTAAATACTCATTAAAAAGGGCTTTGTATGAAAACAGCCGTATTCGGTTCTGCGTTCAATCCACCTACCCGGGGGCACCTCGATGCCATTGAGCATGTGCTGGACCACGAAAATAATTTTGAACAGGTGCTGTTAATTCCGTCGTACCAGCATGCGTTTGCTAAATCGATGATTGATTACAACCATCGGGTGGCACTGCTACAGGCGTTTGTCGATGATATTGCTGATAAGCGGGTAAGGGCCTACCCGGTGGAGCACCTGATTGCTAATGATGGCAAGCCGGTGTACACCTTTGATGTGCTTTCTCATTTGGAAAATACGGAATTTGGCGGCGATCAGCTTAGTTTCGTGATGGGTCCGGATAATCAGGCCAACTGGTCGAAGTTTTACAAGGCCGAAGAAATCGAACAACGCTGGGGCGTTTTTGTGGTACCAGAACGCAAGGCTATCCGCTCTACATTGGTGAGAGACGCACTGAGCACAAGCCAACCGATAGACCACTTAGTGACGCCTTCTGTGGCAATGTATCTGCAGGAGCATAAGCTGTATGACTAAGCAGGCTTACCCCACGCCGGTATGTACTATCGACGCAGTATTGTTCCGCATCCACGACGAGCAGCTGCAGGTTGCACTGATCCGCCGCCCCTCTGACGCCCGGGTGTATGCCAATGTGCTGGCTTTACCCGGCGGCTTCGTACATGTAGATTCTGATCAGAACCTTAACGACACCCTGCTGCGTAATCTCAAAGAAAAAGTAGCACTGTCACCGGCGTACATCGCCAAACTGGAATTTGAAGGTAATATCAGTCGCGATCCTGAAGGCTGGAGCATTACCTGCCCCTATCTTTGCCTCATAGACGAATCGGCTTCATGTAGCGAACAGGTTTGCTGGATGTCAGTGTCTGATTTTCTTGGCGAATCACCATCGATTAATTTGCCCTTCGACCACCAGCAACTGATTCAGAAAGCATTTCACCGGTTGTATCACCGTGCCAAGTACAGCACCGAACCGAACTACTTTTTCCGCGAACCGTTTACCCTTTCGGAATTACAAACGGTGTATGAAATTGTGCTGGGTAAGCCGTTGCATAAAAAGAACTTCCGCGACCGCATCGAGGAAAGCGATTCAGTAGAAGAAACTGGTGAAAGCAAAATTGTAAAACGCAGCAGAGCAAAGCTTTATACGCATAAGCAACCGCAGAAACCGCACTTCTTCTCCAGAGTATTGCAGGGTGCATTAGACTAGCTCGCATTGCGTTGAACAGTCTCGATTATTTTCTCTGATTGATTTTCAAGATTATTGATATCGATTAACCCTGTTATCTTTATTGGGCGATACTATTCATACTTCACTGCATCGTTAAGCACATAAGAGAAGACACATGAAAATCGACAATATCGTATTGGCCCTGCTTTTTACATTGGCACTGGCTGTCACATTCGCACTAACTGCCAATGTGGCTATCAGCCTGTTTGCAGGCGCATTACTGGTGGGTTTTCAGCTTGCGATGAATTGGGTAATTGCCGATATTTCCGAGTCTTTTACTTCTTGGTAAGTCACGTTTTCTTTCCGGCATTCACTAACAAATACGATGAACGCCCTCCCCCAACAAGCCACTACCTTTGCCAAAACGTTGCCCCCTGACGTATTCTTGGATTTACCGCAGAAGCTTGGTGAATACCGCGTTTTAATTAGCGAACCGGCGAAATGTCGGGCGGACGAGCTGGCGAAGTGTGAAGTGTTGTGGCGAGGAAACCGTCAACCGCAGGGATGCGGTTGCCGAACCTCCAGGGACGGATTCACGGCGTGTTTCCGAGTCACGACACGTAACGCTTCAAGCTAGCTCTCCCTCCCGAACTCCAACGCCCTTCTTGCTTCTGCGAAATAACACCAATTATAAGATCCTCAGGGGAACACAATGGTAAAAACCTCACGACATGCTCTGGCTGTGGCCATGGGTTTGCTGCTGGGCAGCACCGCAGCACTGGCTGAAACAGAGAAATCAGACAAAGAAAGTTGGGACGTGCTAAACCCGCCGTTCAAATTGAATAGCGTTGAAATCAACACCAATGAAACCTCATGGTCGAGCCTGGATGTAGCGCCGAACGGCAAATACATGGTGTTCGACATGCTGGGTGACATCTACAAGGTAGATTTAAAAGGCGGTCAGGCGACGCCACTGACTCAGGATTTTGCCTGGAACCTGCATCCGACCATTTCTCCAGACGGCACCCAAATCGCGTTTATTTCTGACCGTGGCGGCTTATCTAACGTTTGGGTAATGGACATCAACGGCGAAAACCTACGTCAAGTGACCAAAGAAAAGAAAAACCTGATCCACTCACCTAAGTGGAGCCCGGACGGACAGTATATCGTGGCCACCAAAGGCATTATGTCCAGCCGCAGTATTCCTGCCGGTGAAATCTGGATGTATCACATCGCCGGTGGCGACGGTCTGCAAATCAAAGCACGTGAGCACGGCAATGGCGATCAACAGAACATTACCGACGCCGTTTTTTCGCCAGACGGCAACTACATCTATTACACCCACAACACCGTGCCCGGTGGCGGCTTTGAATATAACCGCGACCCGCTAAAAGGCATTTTCGACATTACCCGTTACGACCGTGAAACCGGTGAAGAAGAAAGCTTCATTGGTGGTGTGGGCGGTGCCATTGTGCCAACCCCTTCTCCGGATGGTAAATACGTTGCGTTCATCCGTCGGGTGAAAAACAAGTCCGGTCTGTTCCTTAAAGATCTGGAAACCGGTCTGGAAAAACCTCTCACACTGACACTGGAAAAAGACTTGCAGGAAGGCTTCGGTACAGAAGGTTATTACGCTTACTACGACTGGCTGCCAGACAGCTCTGCACTGGTGTACTGGACCGGTGGTAAGTTCCACAAGATTGCCATCAAAGATGGCAACATAAGCGATATTGATGTGAACGTGAAAGCCACGCTGCAGTATGCTGATGCACTGCGTTTCGACGTGGATGTAGCACCTGACGAATTCGACGTGAAAATGATTCGCTGGTCGCAGAAATCCCCGGACGGCTCCAGCATCCTGTTCCAGGCGCTGGGCAAACTGTACGTGAAAGATTTGAAGTCCGGCAAGATGAAACGTCTGACGTCGCAGAATGACCATGACGAATACTTCCCGCGCTACACCAACGACGGAAAATTTATCGTTTACACCACCTGGAACGATCAGGATTTAGGTGATGTGCGAGTGGTTTCTGCCAAAGGCGGCAAAGGTAAGGTGATCAGCAAGAAACCGGGTCACTACATCGAGCCGAGCTTCTCACCGGACGGTCGTTACGTGGCTTTCCGTAAATTCAACGGCGGCTATCTGCTCGATCCGAAATACTCTGTTGAGCCGGGCATTTACGTTGCCGACCTGAAAAACGACACTGAAGTGAAAGTCAGTGACCGGGGCTCCGAGCCGCACTTTGCCGGAAACGATGGCCGTGTGTACTTCACTGAATATGCCGGTGGTTCTGCCTATCCTGAAACCCAGTTCAGCAGTGTAGACATGAACGGCGAAGACAAGCGCACACATTTGTACGGTGCCGCTCAGGTCAGCGAGTACCGTCTTTCTCACGACAAGAAATGGGTCGCCTTCACCTATCAGTTCAAAACCTACGTCACGCCATTTGTCGAGAACGGCAAAAAGGTCACCATCGGTCCGAACATGACGTCACTGCCGGTAACCCAGCTGTCTGCCCGTGCCGGTGAATACCTGTCCTGGAGCCCGGATAACAAAACCGTTGGCTGGTTCCACGGTCCGAACTACTACGAGCGCAGTCTGGACGATGCTTTCACCTTTGTTGGCGGTAAAGAAAAAGAGGCGCTGCCTGATCCACTGGCTGAAGGCATGAATCTTTCGTTTAAAGCTAAGGCCGATAAACCTACAGGTTACAAAGCGCTAGTTGGCGGCAAAGTGGTGACCATGCGCGATGCCGACAATCAGCAGGAAGTGATTGAAAACGGTGTGGTACTTATTCGTGATAACCGCATCGAAGCTGTTGGCACCATGGATGAGGTTTCCATTCCTGATGAAGCCATGCGCATCGACGCCCGTGGCAAAACCATCATTCCTGGTCTGGTAGATGCCCATGCTCACGGCTCCCAGGGCCGCAACGAAATTATCCCGCAGCAAAACTGGAGCCAGTACTCCAATGTATCGTTTGGTGTGACCACCATTCACGATCCGTCTAACGACACTACCGAGATTTTCTCCGCTTCTGAGTTACAACGTCACGGTGACATTGTTGCGCCCCGTATCTACTCCACCGGCGCCATCCTGTACGGTGCCGAATCACTGGGCTACAAAGCCATCATCAACAACTATGACGATGCATATTTCCACGTTCAGCGCCTGAAAGAAGCCGGTGCGATTTCGGTGAAAAGCTATAATCAGCCGCGCCGTGACCAGCGTCAGCAAATTCTGTGGGCGTCTCACGAGCAGCAGATGATGGTGGTGCCGGAAGGCGGCGGTAAGATGCAGCAGAACCTGACCATGCTGGTTGACGGTCACACCGGCCTTGAGCACAGCTTCCCGGTTACCCGTGGCTATGACGACGTAACGCAGCTGTGGTCTGCCACCGAGTTTGGCTACACACCAACTTTCATCGTGTCTTACGGCGGTCTGATGGGCGAGGAATACTGGTACGATCGCACCGAGGTATGGAAAAACGAGCGCCTGCTGCGCTACGTACCGTCAACCATGCTCGACAGCCGTTCTATCCGTCGCCCTACTGCACCGGACAATCAGTATACTCACCCACAAGTAGCGAAGTACGCCAAAGAACTCCGTGACAAAGGCGTAAGCGTACACATTGGTGCTCACGGTCAGCGTGAAGGTTTAGGCGCGCACTGGGAACTATGGAGCATGGAACAGGGTGGATTCACGCCCTGGGAAGCGCTGCGCGGCGGCACTATTGATGGCGCCAAACACTTAGGCATGGGCAAAGACATCGGCAGTATCGAGAAAGGCAAACTGGCCGATCTCGTGGTAATTGACGGCGATGTGCTAAGCGACCTGCGCCGCAGTGAGTTTGTGGAATACACGGTACTGAATGGTCGTGTGTATGAAGCCGCTACCATGAACGAAGTCGGCAGCCGTAAAACCCGCAAACCGTTCTTCTTCGAAGACAACAACAAGTTGTTTATGCCGGAAGACACCGCAGCGGAAACCGAAGCCAAAGCGCATATGTACCACTGGAAGCATGATTAAACTGAAACCAGTTTAACGAGTGCTAAAAATAAACCGACGTCATGTCGGTTTATTTTTGTCAGGATAACAGACTTACAAATTCACACATTACAGATACAGAGCACCTTCAACTTACTGCCAGTCTATCCTCAGCTCCTTTTCCTGACTGGCACAATCTTTCAGATAAAGATTAATCAGATTCTGATAAGGGATCCCGTTTTTGTCTGATAACTTTTTGAAGTAGTCAATCACGTCCGCGTCTAGCCTAATGGTGATCTGCTTCTTCAGCTTTTTCGCATAAGGATTTTTTTCGGAATCAGTAAAATCATAGTTACTACGCATGTCTGAACTCCTCATAGATTTTTCTTTCACGTTTATCGGCTCTGCGTGCAGAGATGAGCCTGATAACCTGCTCTTCAGCCCTATAGCAATGACAAACTACCAGCAACTTTTCCTTTTTGCTTTGCCCTAGAATAATGAAACGTTCTTCCATTTCAGAGCTATCAGGATCGGAAATAACGCGAGCAAGTTCGTCGTAAAACACCGTTGAAGCTTCCGAAAATGTTACTCCATGTTTCTTTGCGTTAGATTCAGCCTTCGCTAAGTCCCACTCAAAATATAACGCTTCCATAATTACAATGTAGTTATTTTAAATTAGAAGGCAAGTTTAAGTGAGTTGAATTTTGAAAGTAACGCGACTTACGGTCAGGCTCTAAAACGCAGTTTGCAATACCGGTGGCGGCTGTAGCGCCTGAACAACCTCTTCAGGATTTTCGCACACCAGATACACCTCTTTCTGCTTATCTTCAATACTCGCCATCATGGAATATTGCACCGCAGGGATGCGGCAGTCGAGGCCCCATGGATAGGTGTACGCCGTGTTCAGGAGCCACTAGGCTTCCGGCCGCAGCTGGAAAAGGGATTCTGGCTCGGAAACCGTCAACCGCAGGGATGCGGTTGCCGAGCCTCCACGGATGGATTCACGGCGTGTTTACGAGTCAGACCCCGTTCCTGCGAACAGGCCGGTAAGCCGCCCTACCGGTTGCGCCCGTATTGTTCGTGGGATGATACCCAGTCTGAGGATGAGATGGCACTGGCCAACGAAATTTCGCCGGCAAGCGCTACCGCACCGACGATTTCGGCGAACTTATAGACTTTGTTTTTGCCATAACAGTCCATCAGTTCTAAACATTCTTTCTGTGTGCCAATGCCCGTGCCGCCGCCATAAGTGGCCACAATCAGCGAGGGGATTGTCAGCGACACGTAGAGATCGCCGTCTTCGGTGAGTTCGGAATACATGATACCCGCAGAGGATTCAGACACGTTTGCCACGTCTTGCCCTGTGGCAATAAACATCGCCGTGATCCCGTTTGGCGAATGCAGCCCCGTATTGTTCACGCCTGAAAGGAACGAGCCTACGCCCGCGACTCTGCCGTGATAATCAATCTGTTTTGGATCTACCCGCATTACGCTCAGCAAGTGCTCGCGCTTAATCGTCGCTTCTGCCGTAACCCGTTTCCCACGGGTACGCATAATGTTTATCTGCGATGCTTTCTTGTCGGTAGCGAAGTTCGATTCCAGATAGAAGTTTTCAATTCCTTCATAGTTATCCAAAATCCAGCCACAGGCCGCGAAGGTCGCGCGCCCTACCATATTCTGTCCCGCCGCATCGCCGGTTAGATAATTAAAACGCAGGAAGGCAAATTTGTTCGACAGGAAATGGTCGATATAAGTGAGTTTTGCTACAGAAGACGTGGCTTCCGCTTCGTCACGAATTTGGTCGATATTTTCATTTACCCATTTTACAAAATCCCGGGCACCTCGGGCGTCACTGAAAATAAAGACCGGAGCCCGCTGCATCGCATCATCAACAACTGTGGCTTTTACCCCACCCGACATATTCAGCAACTTCATACCGCGATTATAAGATGCCACCAGTGTGCCTTCGGTAGTAGCCAATGGCACCACGAATTCACCCTGCGCATGTTCGCCGTTAATTTTGAGCGGACCCGCCACGCCGATAGGCACCTGCGCCACACCAATAAAATGCTCGATATTGCCGCGAAGTGTCCCTGGGTCGATAGAATATTTACCAATGTGGTCAACAGGCGCACCAGTAGCTGAAGCAAAATACTGCTGACGCTGCTCAATAATTTCCGGGCGATAATCATCGTGAGGGTCGCGGGGAATACCCGCCGGCTTTTCTGCAATCGGAGAGATATTGTCTTCAACGGTGAATTTAAGCTTGCCGAAAGGCGCCGCTTTGAACTCGATACCTAATTTGAGTTTCTCAGGCCCCGACTTGGCTTTTACGTCGAGAAAAACCGTTATCACTTCTCGTAGTGGAAATGGCACGTTGCCACTGGCGTTTACTTCCTCAGCACTCAGCAGGGTATCAGGCCCCACTTTAAGGGTGATTTTTTCGTTGGCGATGTGCTTTCCATCTAGTGATATCTGCAGGATTTCTTCAAGGTGCGCATCTTTCAGGCGATTCTTCAGCATAAAGCACAACCCATCTTCGGTTTTCTGCAAACTGCCATGGGTATACAACTGCTTCAGTAACATGCTGGGAATAAACATTGCGGCACCTTCCTTATCTTCTGGTTTTCCTGATTGCCTTTTCTTCTGCAGACGCTTTTTACCTCTGCACCATAACGTTAGTTCACAAGTTTTTCACTTTATATCGGTTATCGCGTGTGCATTCTTTGACCTTTCGCACATCGAAACCACTTGTCGAAAACGGACATGCTTTGACAAATCCGGCCAAAATCCCCCGAAAACAGTGCCCTTAGCGCCCCGGTCCCCGGCAGAAAAGCTGATTTATGCTGAACCGCTTAAATTTTGAACCGTCAGCAGGACGCTGGTGTTTACCGACAGATTGGCCTGATGGTTTGAAAGGGAGGCGTCAAGGATTGTGATGCCAGGGATTCAAAAATCAGTAAGGAAGTGAGCAGGACAATCTGTCGGTACTTTTGAACTTCAGGGAGTATTTATGCAGCAACATTTATTCAGACAGGAGGCCGTAGAATTTCAGTTCGCGGCTAATCAGGGAGAAACATTTGTACTTCCATCATTATCGACCAGGCTGTTGATAATGATCATTTTTGTCTGGGTAATTGCGCTCGGCTGGTACCTGAATACTCAGCAATACAAAACCTTCACCCGAGTGAGCGGTTGGTTGGAAACCACCGCGGGCAGTGTGCTGGTTTACCCTGACAACCTGAGCGGCCGCATCAGCAAACTGATGATAGAAAACGGCGATATTGTTAACGTTGGCGACCCTCTGTTACAAATCGACAGTGGCCAAACCCTTGATAACGGCGAGGCTGTTCACTCAGCCATTCTTAACGAATACCTATCTCAACAATCGCGTTTGCAGCAGCAACTTGAAGATCTCGCGACCACGCAGCTTTTTAGTCAGCGAAACTTGCACCAGCGCATCGCCGAGCTCAAAAACGATATTACCCGGCTTTCCCGGCTCACAGACGTGGTGGCAAAACGCGTTAGCCTCGCCCGGGCTTCTGAACAGTCTGTAAAAAAATTATCAGATGCCCAGCTCCTTTCTCAAAGCGATCACCGTAACGCCGCAAGCACCGTGCTCACTCTCGAACAAGAGCGATTAGAGTATCAACGTGAATATGCCGCCAAAACAGCACAACTCAACGAGGCTGAGAATGAATTCGCCCGATTACCGGCACAGCATCGCCAGGAACGGCTCGACATTGAGCACCAGCTCAGCAACCTTAAAAACCAAATTTTGCAATGGGACAGTCAGCATAAGCGGGTAATTACCGCATCGATCAGCGGTCAGGTCACCGATCTTGATACCCAGGTTGGCGAATACATTTCATCTACACGTCCGCTCCTTTCCATCATTCCTGAAAACGGTCAGCTTCACGGCAAGCTCCTGCTTCCTGCACAAACTGCCGGCCAGGTTGAGCCAGGCCAACCCGTGCGTATCAAGCTCGATGCCTTTCCGTATCAACAATTTGGTGTTCTTGAAGGCACGATTACTCGCGTTGCCGATGACGTAATGTCTGCTGAAACCCGCCAGCGCCAGCCTATTGTGCTGAATGAGCCTGCCTATCTTATTGAAGTGCAATTATCGGCACAAAGCATCGGCACTTTTGGTGAGCTGGCAGCGTTACGCAGCGGCATGACGTTTAGCGCCGATGTGACAACACGTGAATCCAGCTTTATTGACTGGCTATTGTCGCCACTTCATGCCGTAAAAGGAGCCTGGTGATGACCATTTCTCTTGTGTCTTCAAACCCATTTAACGGTTTTTCCAGCCAACCCAAACCAACCGTTGTCTATCAGGCTGAAGCCGCGGAATGTGGGCTCGCCTGCCTGTGCATGATTTTACAAGCACATGGTGACAAACGCTCGCTAAGGGAGTTACGACAGCAGTACGGGTTATCGATGAAGGGAGCTACGCTAGGCGACTTGATGTCGCTGGCCAGAGAGGTTTCATTGTCTACCCGACCACTTCGGCTAGAGTTGTCTTCGCTGGGTGAGCTGCAAACTCCGTGTATTCTGCACTGGGACATGAAACATTTTGTGGTGCTGTCGAAAGTGACCCGCCATGGCATTGTGATCCACGACCCCGCCCAAGGCAAACGCGCGCTAAGTTTTGAAGAGGCATCGAAACATTTCACCGGTATTGCCCTCGAAGCCTGGCCAGAGCCCGATTTCGAGCCAGTAAAAGGCGCACCCACGTTAAAGCTCACCACCCTTTTCCAGCAAATTACCGGATTACGCCGCACGTTGCTCATCACGTTTACGATTACGCTGGTGATCCAATGTTTTGCACTGTTATCGCCTTACTATATGCAGATTGTGGTTGATGAAGCCCTGCCCGCCGGCGCTGACGATTACCTGCTCGCCTTAACCCTCGGCTTCGGTCTGTTTCTGTGTATCGAATGTGTGGCCTCTTTGCTTCGCCAGCATGTGTTATTGCATTTTACCAGCCGCCTGCAATTGCTTATGAGTGCACGGGTTTTCGCTCACCTATTACGTCTACCGCTCCACTGGTTTCATAGCCGTCACACTGGCGACATTATCTCAAAATTCGGTTCTCTGGCAGCGCTGCGAGACTTTGTCAGCGCTCGCTTCATCACCGTCATCATGGATGGACTAATGGCCACCATCACCCTTGTGGTCATGTTCATCTACGCCCCTACACTCGCCTGTATTGTTATTTGCGCAACCCTGCTATATGCGACCTACCGCATCATCGCCTACCAGTGCGAGCGGCCTCATCATGCGGAAAGACTGGTTCAGGGAGCGAAGGAACAAAGTCACTTTATTGAATCGATACGCGCTATTCAAACCGTGAAGCAGTTTGATCAGGAAGTTCATCGCCACGGTAGCTGGCTCAACAAACTCACGGCATCACTCAATGCGGATATTCGAATTGGTAAGTGGCAGATGCGTAATTCGCTGGCTAAACAATTTGTCAGTGGCGCAGAAAATTTGCTGGTCATTTACTTTGGTGCAGCAATGGCGATGGAAAATGCGTTGACGGTGGGCATGCTCTACGCGTTCATTAGCTATAAAAACCGCTTTGTCACTGCGTTCGAGAGTTTGATCTCTACTGCTTTAGAATGGCGCATGTTGTCACTCCACCTTGAGCGTCTGTCTGATATTGTGCAGTCAGAGCCGCTTCCGTCATTACCTCAGCACATCAACACCGTTTCATCTCAGCCACCAACGCTCACGCTTAATGATGTGACATTCCGCTACGATAGTCAGTCTTCTCCGGTTCTCGACAACGTTTCGTTAGAAGTAGCAGCCGGGGAAGCTATCGCAATTACCGGCAAGAGTGGCAGTGGCAAATCTACGTTACTGAAGTGCATTACTGGCATTAATGCCCCCACTCATGGCGCAATTACGTTTGGCGGAAACCTGGTAAGCAAAGGCGCGTTGAAAGGACGTTCGGCCGCCGTTTATCAGGATGACGCCCTGTTGAGTGGTTCGGTGCTTGAGAATATATCCGGTTACACCGATACCCCAGACATTAAACTCGCCACTGCAGCCGCCCAACTCGCTTGTATCCATCAAGAAATCATCGCCATGCCCATGCAATACCAGACACTCGTGGGCGACATGGGCAGCACGCTCAGTGGCGGACAAGTACAACGAATCATGCTGGCTCGCGCCCTCTATCAACAACCAGATATTTTGTTTCTCGATGAAGCCAGCAGTCACCTGGATATGGGCAACGAAGCGCAGATCAATAACAACCTCAAGCAGCTACGCATTACCCGAATCATCATTGCCCACCGGCCACAAACGATTGCGCTGGCGGACCGGGTTTTCGAATTACAGCAAGGCAAATTACACCCCGTCGCGGGGCTCGCGACACCTAATCTATCCACCAGCAAGGAGAACCACCATGAATAATGATCATACGATTAATGAACGCCTGGACCAACTGTCGCGTCGTGAACTGCAGGTTGCCTATAAGATTATGGAAGGCCTGCCCAACAAACGTATTGCGTCTCAGCTTTTTATTAGTGAGCGAACGGTAAAGTTTCACTGTGCAAATATTTATCGCAAGCTTGAAATCCGTAATCGCACCAGTTTAATGGCGTCATATTACCGCCAGTTTCATCAACCCTCTCAGCAACCTGAATAAGGGAAAACGATGAGCTTTCGGATTAGAAATACCGTTACCTTTGAAGCCGAGATGATGGTGGTAAACAGCTTAGTACCTATGGCTACAGCCTCACTGTGCTGCCTGATTTATTTTGCAATTACTGGCTTGCAGCCAAACATGTGGGTAGTCGGTTTTACCTTTAACCTCTGCTGGGTGCTAAGCCTCAGAGAAACCATTCTCAGTAGCTATCTTCAAGGGGTGTCGGACTCAATACAGGATTCACCTTACCTGAAACCGAAAATGGGTAACAACCGCACTTACGGCCAGCAGACGGCAGAAGAAGAACCCGTAAACTAAACCCTGCTGTACGAATAACAGCAAACCAAATGGAATGACCAATGTTCAAGGAGAACACGATGAAATCAACAAATAAGACCCCGCAATTACTTACTGAAAACGCCGCTAAATCCGTGACCGGCGCAGGCTTCATTAAGCTGCCCGTAGAGATTGAGGACAAACCAAAACTGATCCCGTCTCGCAACTTTACCACTGCATTAGGTGAACACGGTGGTGACTTGCCGGAAGAATCTATCTGGTAAGCCATCTCGTAGGCTTTGTGGCGGGAGTCCTTTCCAGAAGTCGCCACATAGCCGGAATATTATCTAAACCGGTAAACCCAATATGACGAACATTCTCTGCCTGGGCAGTGAAAGCGATGGACAACTGCAACATCTGGCTTCAGCGCTTCGCGATGCAGGAGCCTGCCCGCTAATAGTAAACACCGCGCACTATCCAGCATCATTCTCGGTGGTCTGCGAACCAAATTCAGACAGCTTTGCCCTGGTAATAGATAACGAAGTGTTTGAAGTCGACCAGTTCGATAGCTTCTTCTGGCAACGGTACTATCCACCAATTACCCAACATCCCCACGATAGCAAAAATGCCTTAAGTGCATTATCGCCACTTTTTTACTACCGCCCCGAGCGTTGGTTTAATTCGCTTTCAGCCGTCCGGTTTCATCAAGCGAAGCCTGTGCAACTGCAAGAAGCGCAAAAGCTTGGTGCGAATATACCGGCGACCTTGATCAGCAACGACCAACGCCGCCTTCAACATTTCAGTCAGCGCTATGACAAGGTGATCATTAAACCGGTATTCGGCGGCGCTCACACCCAACTTGTTGGCCAGGACGATGCCCAAATGGCGCGTGATGAATGGCAACATCACCAACCTGTGACATTACAGAAATACATTGAGGGTGACGAAGTAAGAACCTTTGTCATCGGTCAGCGTGTTTTTGCCGCCGCGATATATTCCGACCAACCAGACTACCGCGTCGACAGCCATACCCAAGCTGAAGCAATATCGTTACCGAAGGATATAGAGGCATTGAGCGTGGCAATTTGTCTGCAATTCGGCATGAAATGGTGTGCCATCGACTGGCGTCGCGAGGCTGATGGAAAGTATGTATTTCTGGAAGCAAACCCCGCCCCCATGTTTTGCAAATTTGAAGCAGAAACCGGACTGCCTGTCACCGAAGCGTTGGTGCACGCTCTCACTACCGCAACAGGCTGATAATAGGGTCTTGCTGAAAAGAGAAAGCGTGGGCTCAGCGTTTAATATATGAACATTTTTGGTGCACAAATAGTACACGCGTACCATTTTAGTGCTTTTTATTTAGTCAGACACCTTAGGCACGTTGCCACTTTCGATGGTTTGCACTGCCATATTTACAATCATTTTGATCACCGATTCACAGGCATAAGCATCAGATTTGCGATACCCGATAAACATGGTGTGCCCTTCAATAGTAGCGGAAATAAATAACGCGATTAGCCGTCTCTGCTCAAGGGTTAAATCGGGATTCATTTGCAGCGCGATATCTTGGTAAACCTTACGATAAACTTCGTACATGTGCTCCATGAGTTTATTGATGGTTTCATCATGATTCGACAACGACCATATCTCAGGGAAGAAAATAGTGGTCTCTCGCGTTTGCAGATCTCGCGTCACGAATTCAATTACGTTTTGCAGGCATTCTTTTGGCGATGACGCCTCTTCTTTTAGCTCTTCAAGACGAAGTAAGTAAACACTAATCACATGATCTAACATGGCAGCTACCAGGTCATCACGGGTAGCAAAATGGTGTTGTAAATTACCTGCAGAGATACCTACCCGCTTCGCCACTTTGCGAATAGAAAAATTGTGGTAGCCCTCTTCAATCAGCAAATTTCTTGCTTCAACCAGAATCTGTTTCTGGCGTTCCAAACCGGCTTTGTAAGGTCCGCGTTTTACGCCTGTTTCACTCTGCTCATTGAGTCTGTTTGGTGACAAGCCGTGCTCCTGAAATTCCTGAAAAATACCTAGCTAAGTATACGTTAATAACCACCATGAACATACCGGGATCAAACCCAAATTAGTTCACCCGTACCATTTTTGGCGTAGATGTTGCTCTTGCCCTCTCAGGACACACAAAAAAACAATTCAATTTTTTGCGACTGAGGGAAACCACATGAAAAAGAGCAAAATCGCTTTTGCTATGGCACTAATGGCCTGCGGCCAATCAGTATCATACGCACAACAAGTGTTTGAAGAAATTAGTGTTGTAGCACAAAAGCGCGAACAAAGTGTCCAGGATGTTGGTATTGCAATTACCGCCTTAACCGGTGATCAGCTTGAAGCGTTAGGTTTCGATAATGCCCAGCAGGTAACGGCAATGGCACCGGGGGTACAAACTGTGCAGCCTAACGGCGAAGCAAACTATTCAGTTGGTATTCGTGGCGTCACCAATTCCGATTTCACCACCAATGTAGAAAGCCCGGTAGCGCTTTATGTCGATGAGGTGTACATAAGCCAGATGTCCGGAGCCGGATTCAGTTTGTTTGATGTAGAGCGGGTAGAAATTTTGCGCGGCCCGCAAGGCACCCTGTTCGGGCGTAACGCCACCGGCGGTCTGGCGCACTTCATTACCCGCAAGCCAACCCAGGATTTTGATGCCTACGCTAAACTTACCCTGGGTGACTACTCACAGAAAAAGTTTGAAGGCGCTGTCGGTGGCGGTCTGACCGACGAACTGGCGGCACGGGTATCGGTAAATATTAATAAAGCCGATGGCTACGTAGAAAACCGCTATACCGGTAACGATCTGAATAACGCCAACGATAAAACGGTGCGCGCACAGTTTTTATTCACCCCCACAGAAAACTTTGATGCCCTGTTGAATGTGCGTTACAGCAAACAGGATATTGATACCGGCTTTTTTGAAAACGTCAGTTCCATTCGTGCCGGCGAGCTCACCCCAACAGAAATGAACCCGATTTTGGAATACATCGACAACGACGGCGATGTCTACGCGGGTGATTATGATGATCCGGGTTTCAATGAATTAGAAACCAAAGGCGCAACAGCGACCCTGAATTGGCAAATCGATGAAGACCTGAAATTTGTCTCAATTACCGACTTCTCCACAGTAGAGCGCACCTACATTGAAGATAGCGACGCGTCGCCAGTCTCGTTTTTTAACTTCTTTTTAACCACGGATGCCGAGCAATTTTCTCAAGAGTTTCGCCTAGAGGGTAATGTAGGCGACCTGCTTTGGGTAGCCGGTACTTATTATCTTGATCTTGATATTAACGATTCTAACGGTGCCATTTCCGACCCTCTTATCGGTGGCGGCGGCACCAGTGCTGTCGGCAGTGAAGGCGGCCTTTACAACCCTTATCAGTCTGATCTCACGTCAACGTCGGTATTTGCACAAATAGAATATCCGTTGGCTGACGACCTTACCCTGATTGCGGGTTTACGGGTGATCCGCGACGAGAAAGACTTTGATTTTTCTGTGATGGCGATGGAGTTTCTTAACCCATCTTCCGAACCTGGCTTTGCCGATACCGACAATATGGTGTTACAGGCCACATTAGGTGAGTACACCGCGAGCCGGGAAGATACCGAAGTGGCTGGCCGCTTACAGCTAAACTGGACGCCCACCAAAGATGTGCTGACCTACATCAGCTACAACCGCGGCGTTAAAGGGGGTGGCTACAATGCGCCAATCTTCCCGTTGGCACCACCGAACGACTATAACGATGCCACCCTGTCTTTCGATCCTGAACACCTCGATGCCTACGAAATAGGTGTAAAAACCCGGCTTGGTGATTTCGGACGACTGAATGCGGCAGCCTATTACTACGATTACAACAACTACCAGGTATTCAACATCATTGGTCTGGATACCATCACTATCAACTCACCCGATGCTTCAGCCAATGGCTTCGAAGTGGAATATCAGGGGCAGTTAGCTGAAAACTGGGACGTCATGTTAGGCGCGGCCTACAACGACGCCGAAGCCGAACTCGCTGATGGATCTACATCCCGACCAGTACAATCACCGGAATGGAACTATAACGGCCTGCTTCGCTACACCATGGAATTGGACGCAGGTTACCTCGCCTTTCAAACCGATTTCGTGTTTCGCGACGACGTGAAGTTTGCCTTGTCTGATGCCGAAACCGTGCAGCAAGACGCTTACACCTTATACAACGCCTCGGTGACCTACACCTCAGCCGACGATACCTGGCAGCTAAGTGCATTTGTAGACAACCTGGGGGATGAGGAATACATCGTTCAAGCCTTCGATCTCTCCGGTATGGACGTGTTCGGACTCACCGAACAGTACTACGGCAAGCCGAGATGGTGGGGCGTGTCATTCAAATACTCGTGGTTCTGATAAACCCGCGACTTCACTTAATACACTCTTTAAAACAGGGAGCACAGAACATGCAAAGAACAATGCTAAAGGCATTACCCGCGTTACTGATGGCATGCGTTGGTTTGCCCGCCATAGCAGAACTTGAACCAGAGCCAATCCCTTCGGTAGCGACGTTACCGTCGGTCTATCCCGATTCATGGATTTTTGCTCACGACGTAAATTTCAATGCCATGATTTCCGGCAAGGTCGTCATTATTGATGCGGCGGCCGACACCCGCGAATACAAAGGCTTTGTAGATGCATCGATGATGGCAAACTTTGTTGAATCGAAAGCGAAGCCGCTGTTGTACGTGGCTGAATCTTTCTATTCCAGAGGTACCAGTGGCGACCGCACAGATGTTATTTCCATTTACGAAAAGGCCACGCTGAAGAAAACAAAAGAAGTGATTTTGCCCAATAAAAACCGGGCGCAAATTGTGGCCAGCAAATACATGCTGAAACTGGTTAACGATGACAAATACCTGCTGATTTTGGCATTTACCCCAGCGGCGTCGGTGATCATCATGGACACCGAAAGCGGTGAACTGTTGAACGAGATTAGCGTTGCAGGGTGTAACCTGATTTACCCGGCTGGCGATCACGGCTTTGCTTCACTGTGTGGTAACGGCGGCATGAAAACTATCGCCTTTGACGACAGCGGCAAAGAAACCAAGCGTACCGACATTCCGCCGTTTTTTAGCGTCGATGACGACCCACTGTTCGATAAGCCCGTGTACATCGGTGATACCGCCTACTTCTTCTCTTACCAAAGCAAAGTGCAGCCAGTGGATTTAACCACCCCTGATGCCGAGCTACTGCCAGCTTGGTCGTTGGTAAGTGAAGCGGAAGCGAAGGACAACTGGCGCCCTGGCGGCTGGCAGTTTGCCACTTCAGACGACAGTAAGCTGCTTTATGTGGTGATGCATAAGAATGGCTACAACGGCAGTCACAAATTCGGCGGTGAGGAAATTTGGGTTTACAACACCACCACACAAAAACGAACAAAACGCATCGAGCTGAAGAAAAACGCGTTCTCCATAGAACTGACCCGCGGCGATAACCCGTTACTGGTGGTGACTAACACCGAAATGGGTTTGGATGTTTACGACACCAACGGTAAATACCAGCGCTTTATCTCGGTGGGCGATTCCACCATGCCCATCGTGCTGCACAAGGGGAGATAGCCATGCTGAGTTCTCTTCTGCAGGTTGTGCACATTGGCGTACTGGGGTTTCTGCTCTCTCTGGTGCTTGCCAGTGCTCACCATAAACTTCGTGCTCCTGGACAATTCCGTCAGGCACTGGTGGGTTACGAACTGCTACCGGGAAACCTGGCGTTGACCCTCGCCGGCATCGTACCGTTCGTTGAAATCAGTGTTATTGCCGTGGCGGTGCTTGCCTTCGCTTTGCAGGCAACAGCAGTAACCACGCTCATGTTAAGCGGCCTGCTACTTACCTACGCCGCGTTCCTGAGCTTTGCCATGCTTACCGGCCGCTCTCTTGCCGACTGCGGCTGCTCGCTAAATGGCAGCGATGCCAACGTAAAACCCGCCTTGTTAGTCATACGCAATCTGGCTTTGCTGGCACTGGTGGCGGTATTCCACCTCACCCAACAAGTCAGCACCGGCACACTGTCGGAATGGCTGATGGGCATCACCTTTTCACTGTTACTTTTTATTTCATACAGCAGCATTGATGGCTTGCTGGAAAACCACGCTTTACTGAAAAACCTGAGGTTACGTCATGACTAATTTACTCATTGCTTCAAACGTTATTTTATGGATTGCCGTTATCGTGCTGGCAACAATGGTATTTGCACTGGTTCGCCAGATTGGCGTGCTTTACGAGCGTGTTGCACCCGCGGGGGCACTGTCTATCAACAAACAGCTTAAGGTAGGACAGGATGCCCCAGAGCTTGACGTCATTAATCTGAAAAACCAGCAAACACTGCACATTGGCGGAAAATCGCCAGTAGAAAAATGTCAGCTGCTGTTTTTCGTATCGCCTACCTGCCCCATGTGTAAGTCACTCATTGGTGTTGCGAAATCAATCGCCAAAGAAGAACAGAACTGGGTGGATCTGGTCTTTGCTTCCGACGGCGCATCATCAGAAATAGACACCTTCATTGCTGCACAAAAATTAGAGCAATCCAACTTCGTTAACTCTGAAATCGTTGGCAAAAGTTTCGGCGTGGCGAAACTGCCCTATGCCGTACTGATTGATGAAAAAGGCACGCTACAGGCTATGGGCATCGTGAACTCTCGCGAGCACATCGAAAGCCTGTTTAACGTGAAAGAGACTGGCTATGCGAGTCTTCAGGAATACATGCAGAAGAATTACGCGTAAGGAGCACACAAATGAAATTTCTCGACAAACTGATGGAGCGTGGCTCCCGCAAGGTCGCGCAGAATACGTCTCGTCGGCACTTGCTCACTAACCTTTCCAAACTGATGGTGGGCGCTGCAGCCATTCCTTTATTACCCGTTGCCCGAGCTTCGGAATCGACCGGCGCTTACCCGGGAGTGGGTTCTCAGGTATCTGGCCTGGAGGGCGACCCCGGCGATCCTACCAGTTGTGATTACTGGCGCTACTGTGCCATCGACGGATTTTTATGCTCCTGTTGTGGTGGTACGGCATCGAGTTGTCCGCCGGGCACCGAAATGTCGCCCATCACCTGGATTGGCACTTGTCGCAACCCTGCTGACGGTAAAGATTACATTATTTCGTACAACGACTGTTGCGGTAAAACCAGTTGTGGTCGCTGCTTATGTAATCGCAACGAAAACGACAAGCCAGTATACCGCCCGCAATCTAACAACGACATCAACTGGTGCCTGGGTACCAGCAGTAATGTGTACACCTGCTCTACCGGTGTGGTGTTGGGGGTGGCCGTTGATGCGTAAGTTACGCGCTATTGCCATGGCTGCGCTCTGCGCAGCCATGGGACTAAACACTACCGCCAGCCTTGCTGAAGGACGAGACGGCAAAACCGTATTTACTACCTGCGCGGCCTGTCATCTTGCCACCGGTGAAGGTCTGCCAGGCGCATTTCCGCCGCTGGTTAATCTACCCGCAACTTTTGCAAAAGAAGGCGGAAAGGAATATCTCATCAGTGTGGTGCTACAAGGGCTTAATGGGCCAATCAAATCGCAGGGACAGACTTACGCCGGATTTATGCAGGCGTTTGCTCCCACTCTGAGTGACGATGAAGTTGCCGGCGTTCTGAGTTACGTACTCACGGGCATTGCAAAATCGCCACTTGCAGAAGCGACACCAGTAAGTGCTGAAGACGTGGCGGCAGTACGCAAGAAAATAGCAGACAAATCATTGCCTTCAAGCCATGCACTTCGCCAGCAGTTAGACGACTGAACCACAGTATTAAAGGGATGAGCAATGGGGAATGTAACCAAACTCTCGATGCTGGGCCTGTTCCTGCTTACAGGATCATTGCAGTTAGTCAGCGCCAAAGGCCTTACCCGGGCGCAGACCAATTACATGCTGCAATGTCAGGGATGCCACAAAGCCAGTGGTTCAGGCATGCCCCCGCAAACGCCGGATTTTCATGAACATGGAAATGCATTTATGCATTCCGAAGCGGGAAGACGTTACTGGATAAGTGTACCAGGCGCAGCCAACTCCCCACTCACCGATGGAGAACTTGCAGATGTGCTTAATTATATCGCCAACGATATTGTGAAAGTCGACAACCACACCGCGTTCACCGCAGAAGAAGTACGCGCCCATCGCGGAGAGAAAATGACGAATGTATATGAAGTGAGGCAAAACCTTGTTGATAGCTTAGCGGCTACGCAGGCACCGCTTTCTTCGACTGTTCGTGAAAAGCATGAATCCCCCGGAGGATGAACTCCGTTGGCTCTGTCCGTTATCCGTTGCGGACAGGGTCTTTTTTCCGGGTTAGCTACTAACGTGTTGAAAACAAAAAAGGCAGCAGGACGTGAGTCTCTGCTGCCTTCTTCTCATGAGCGTATGACTTACAAAATAAAGCGGCTCAGATCTTCGTTGTCCACCAGCGATTCCAGATGCGAATCAACATAGGCCTTATCGATAACAAATGTTTCACCCGATTTCTCAGACGCGTCGAAAGAGATATCTTCCATCAGACGCTCAAGTACGGTGTGTAAGCGACGTGCACCGATATTTTCCAGCTTCTCGTTTACCTGCCATGCCGCTTCAGCGATACGCTGAATACCCGACTCTACAAAATCAATGGTCACACCCTCAGTGGCCATCAGCGCACGGTACTGTTCAGTCAGTGCTGATTTTGGCTCGGTAAGGATACGTTTAAAGTCTTCCACTTTAAGTGCTGACAGCTCAACACGAATTGGCAGACGCCCCTGCAATTCAGGAATAAGGTCTGACGGTTTGCTCATCTGGAACGCACCAGAGGCAATAAACAGCATGTGGTCGGTTTTCACCATACCGTGCTTTGTCGATACCGTAGAACCTTCGACCAATGGCAGCAGGTCGCGCTGTACACCTTCACGGGATACGTCCGCAGAGTTGTTACCTTCACGCTTACAAATCTTATCGATTTCGTCGATAAACACGATACCGTGCTGTTCAACGGCATTAATCGCTTTTTC
Source organism: Alteromonas confluentis (assembly GCF_001757105.1). Taxonomy (GTDB): domain Bacteria; phylum Pseudomonadota; class Gammaproteobacteria; order Enterobacterales; family Alteromonadaceae; genus Alteromonas; species Alteromonas confluentis. The sequence continues at coordinate 49,232 of NZ_MDHN01000032.1, read as the reverse complement.
TTTCAAATCTTCCTGATTAACCAGACGCGCTGCTTCTTCTTCGATCAGCATTTTTAGCGCATCTTTAATTTTCAGTTTTTTCTTTTTCTTCTGCGAGTCAGAGTTCAGGTTCTGAAACATTGACTGCAGTTGGTTGGTCATGTCTTCCATGCCTGGAGGCGCCATGATCTCTACGCCCATTTGCGGCAGGGCCACATCAATTTCGATTTCTTTATCGTCGAGTTGCCCTTCACGCAGCTTTTTACGGAACGCCTGACGGGTGCCACGGTCTTCAACCTGTTCTTTCTTGCCCCATGGATCTTCCGGTGGTGGCAACAAAGCATCAAGAATTCGCTCTTCCGCCGCTTCTTCGGCGCGGAATTTCACCTTCGTCATTTCCTGCTCTTTGGTGAGCTTCACGGCAATGTCAGTCAGGTCACGGATAATGGTTTCTACTTCCTTACCCACATAACCTACTTCGGTGAATTTAGTCGCTTCCACTTTGATGAACGGCGCGTTTGCCAGTTTCGCCAAACGACGAGCAATTTCCGTTTTACCCACACCAGTTGGGCCAATCATCAGAATATTTTTTGGCGTAACTTCTACGCGCAGCTCTTCTGGCAGCTGCATACGACGCCAGCGGTTACGCAGTGCAATAGACACAGCACGCTTGGCATCCTGCTGACCGATAATGTGACGGTCGAGCTCGTGAACAATTTCTCTGGGTGTCATTTCAGACATAATAAACCTTCTCTTACTTATGCCGCCCCGTGGCGGTAATCAGGCCCGTGCGCATGGTCGCGTACGAACCTGTGAATATTAATAATCCAGTACTTCAACCGTCTGGTGGTGATTAGTAAATACGCAGATATCACCGGCGATGGTCAGACTCTTTTCAGCAATGTCTTTCGCGGATAAATCGGTATTCGCCAGCAGCGCCGTGGCCGCTGCCTGCGCGTAGTTCCCGCCTGAACCGATGGCAATTAAATCGTTCTCTGGCTGCACCACATCACCGTTACCAGTAATGATAAACGAAGCCGTTTCATCGGCCACAGCCAACAGCGCTTCCAGTTTGCGCAACGCCCGGTCTGTACGCCAATCTTTGGCCAGTTCTACCGCGGCCCTGGTAAGATGCCCCTGATGCATTTCCAGCTTGGATTCAAATCGCTCGAATAATGTAAATGCATCGGCAGTGCCACCAGCAAATCCCGCCAGCACTTTGTTGTGATAAAGGCGACGCACTTTTTTCGCGTTACCTTTCATTACGGTGTTACCCAGAGAAACCTGTCCGTCTCCGGCAATTACGACCTGATTGTCGCGTCTTACAGATACAATAGTAGTCACTACACTTCCCCATGTTTCGGGTGTCGCTGGCCGTCGCGCTCAGCAAATTAATTTCAATGAAGAGATAAGTGGGGGAAGACATTATTTTTTCAAGGGAGAAACTGTGAGGTGTTGTGAACTCTTCAGGCCGGGAGCGCCATTGTCGAGCACGGTTGTGAGCCCACGGACGAACGAAAGTCAGGCCCGCAGACAAAGAAAGGAAAGCCATTCCAAACCGTCAGCAGCAGGGATGCTGCTGCCGAGCACGGTTGTGAGTCCGCGGACGGGGTAAGGTGTTGTCGGCGAGAACCGTCAACCGCATGGATGCGGTTGTCGAGCCCCCAGGGACGGGTTCACGGCGAGTTCTCGCCGACAATGCCTGCCCTGGCCACAAGGGCTCACGGAAAAAGCTAAGAACCTTGAGCGCAGGGGTTGTAGAAATTCTGGTACAGAACCGTCAGCCGCAGGGAAGCGGCTGCCGAGCGCCCATGGATGGGTTTACCGCGAGTTCTGTACCAGAATTTCGGAAGCCCCGATAGCGATAGGTTCTTTTCCTTATAAGTTCCAGGTGAGGATCATGCAGGTGGTGATGTTCACTTTTCGCAGGCTGTGTTTGGCCCGCTCTGCGTCGCGTTTGGTTTGCAGTGGTCCCATGATCACGCGGAACCATTCGCCGTTTGAACCGGTGGTGGCACGAACCTGCGCTTCCAGGCCCTGGAAGGCAATTTTCGCTTTCATTTCTTCGGCCTGAGAACGGGTACGGAATGAGCCACATTGCAGCAGGTAAAGTTTGTCAGATTTCTGCTGTTCCGCGACTTCTACTTCCACTTCGTAGCCAGGCAAACTCTTAATGTAATCCCACTCTTCTTTTGGTACTTCTGGCAGTTCGTCTTCTTCCACGATTTGCGGCAACTGCTCCATGGTCGAATCAGCCGTTTCGTCCACGTTATCTTTAATTGAAAACAGAAAATAAATCAGTGCAAGAATGGCAATAATCACCACCACCAGGCGCATCCAGATCTTGGTTCTGTTCTGCTCTGGGGCTGGCGGCTTCCGCTTATTGTTATTTTTGTTTTTATTCTGTGGCGCACGTCCACGAGATACATAATCACGTTGAGCCATAACCGGCATCTATCCCGTTAAAATTTATATTTCAGACAACTGACCATCGCTTCTTTTTTCATTCAGAAAGCGCACATTCCGTAGCGATGGTTCAGGTAAAGCAGTGTAGCTTTTATTTCTTAACTTTGCTGTCGGTATCTTAGCCGAAGTCGCTCAGTCTAATGAATTCGTCGTCAGACTCAAGCAACATCTGCTAACTGAAGTCTGATGGATCGACATCTAGCGACCAGCGCACTTTGCTCGCCGTGGGCAGCGACGTGATGTTCGGTAACGCTCGCCTGAGCAAATCATTTATCGCCTTGCGCTGCGCCGATTGCAAAACCAACATAAACCGATACCGCCCCTGCCGTTTCTCTATTAAACATGGAAGCGGACCATTCAGCCGCACCACTTCACTTTGCAATAGCGTTCGAACCTGCTCAAGAAATTCCCAGGCCAGCTCACCGTTAGTCGCTTCTGAGCGAATCACCGCTTGCGATTGAAACGGTGGCATCCAGGAGAGTTTTCGCTCATCCAGCGCCTGACGGGCAAAGTGGGCATAACCATTGTGTACCAAATCTTGTAATAACGGATGTCCCGGATTGTGGGTTTGCAGCCACATTTCTCCCGGCTTCGACGCCCTGCCCGCTCGGCCTGCCAATTGCGTTACCAATTGTGCCAGTTTCTCGCTGGCACGGAAGTCGGCACTGAACAGCGCGCCATCACAATCTAAAACCACCACCAGTGTTACATGGGGAAAGTGATGACCTTTCGAAAGAATTTGCGTGCCGATTAATAGCTGATATTTCTGGGCGTTGATATCATCTAGCGAGCGTTGAAGTTTGTCTTTGCCCCGCACCGAATCGCTGTCGATACGGATTTGCTTCACGCCGGGAAACATCTTTGCCAATCCGTCTTCGATTTGTTCGGTACCCACACCCGCGGTTATGAGTTTATTTTCGCCACAGTGTTCACACTGCCGCGGAATAGGTCGGGCGCCACCGCAGTGGTGACACTGCAACCGCTGCTGAGTGCGATGCACCGTGTAAGGACGCTCACAGCGACGACAATCGTAGGAATGACCACAGTGATGGCAAATCAGTGCAGGGGCATAACCGCGGCGGTTTACAAACACCAGCACCTGATTACCCATAGATAAGTGCTGACGCATGATACTTAACATGCCATCGGCGATACCGAACTGCAGACGCTGATCACGCACATCCAGCACCTGCTGATGGGTTTTCGATGCCCCGCCCGCTCGCTTTGTTAGCTGAAGATGACCATATCGCTTCGTCAACGCGTTGTTCAGCGTTTCCAGCGACGGCGTGGCCGTGCCTAACACCAGTGGAATATTTTCTGTGTGCGCTCGCATTACTGCCAGATCGCGGGCGTGATAGCGCAAACCATCCTGCTGTTTGTAGGAATCATCATGCTCTTCATCTACGATGATCATGCCGGGGAATTTCATCGGCGTGAAAATTGCCGAACGAGTACCAATAATGACTCCCAACTCACCAGCACGGGCACGCTGCCACACCGATAGCCGATCTTTATCGTTTAGCTGTGAATGCAAAATACCAATGTCGATACCAAATCGGCTGGCGAAGCGCGACACCGTTTGTGGTGTAAGGCCGATTTCCGGCACCAAAATTAACACCTGCCGCCCTTCTGCCAGCACATCTTCGATAGCCTGGAGGTAGACTTCCGTTTTTCCGCTGCCCGTTACCCCTTCTAACAAATAAGGCGCAAACCGAGAACGACTTTGCACTATCGTGGAAATCGCGACGGCCTGCTCTTTGTCTGGTAATGGCTTTTTTGCCACATCAAAATAATCCAGCCACATTTTCGGGCGCAACGGCGGCGGCTTACTTTCCTGACGGATAAAGCCTTTTTCTTCCAGTGCGTTAATAATGGTAGAGGGAAACGTATTTTTGAGGTCGCCTTCGCGCACCGGTTCATCCACCAGCGCTTCCAAACAGGCATACTGGCGTTTCGCCCGTTTAAGCGCAGCCAGGTTTTCATCAATATTATCGGCGGCATGCCACCACACTTCATCCACCGGACTCGCAGATTCGCCCTTTCGTAAAAGCACAGGGAGTACGGTATGAATCACCTCACCAATGGGATGCAAATAGTACTGCGATAGCCAATGGCAAAGCTTCAGCAAAACCCGGTCTAGTACAGGCGTGTCATCAATAATTTTATCGATGGCTTTGATCTTGTCTGGATTTTCAGGCGCAGTCAGTTCACCTGTCACGACACCGACAAGATTACGGGGGCCGAAGGAAATACTGACCCGACAACCAGGTTCCGGGAGGATGTCACAGCTGTAGGTAAAAGTTTGGCGTAGCGGTACCGGTACCGCCACCTCGACAAAATGCATAATCCGCCTATTTTTTCCGCATTTTTCGCTTATCGTTCTTGATCAAACGGGCGCCATACATTAATATGCGCCGCTCTTTACGGCAAGGCCAGTTGTGTCTTGCATTTGAATATAGTTGCGTATGGTGTTCAGCTTCGGGCTGGATAGCGATACGGCCTTAAGATTGAGGTAACCCATGAAACAAGATATCCATCCTACTTACGAAGAAATTACTGCTGCTTGTTCTTGCGGTAATGTTATCAAAGTTCGTTCTACTGCAGGTAAAGATCTGAACCTGGACGTATGTTCTAACTGTCACCCGTTCTACACTGGTAAGCAACGTAACGTTGACACCGGTGGTCGTGTTGACCGCTTCAAGAAGCGTTTCGGTGCACTGGGCAAAAAATAAGCCCTGCAGTGAATTGCGAAAAAAGCGCCTTTATGGCGCTTTTTTTGTGTCTGCAATAATTTCCATTTCGATATTCATCCCTTTTAGGCTGTCTTCTAGCCCCCCACTTCACTAACGATCAAAAAACAAACACCAGCTTCTACGCTGTTTATATGCTTTTAAATATAAGTTAAGGACTGTTTATTAATTTGATAAATGGTCACCATTGATAATACCGTTTTGTGTCGTGGCGGTTTGACCACTAGAGTAATCATGAGATTAGTCCTGATCAGATATGTACTGTGAAAGGCGATATGCTACATTGGTCTTATATGGCTGTTATAACAAAAACAACAAATTAGCCAGAACGACAGGTGTATCTTTGTAACGAATAACCCTGAGAAGGACACATAAAAGCATGTCAGATTTCAGACAACGCGCCCTGGATTACCACGAGTACCCTACACCAGGTAAAATTAAAGTAGAGCTGTCTACCCCGGCAGACAGTGTTGATGATCTCGCTCTTGCGTACAGCCCCGGTGTTGCCGAGCCAGTGCGCGAAATTGCAGAAGATCCTGATGCCGCTTATCGCTATACCGCGAAAGGCAACATGGTAGCTGTTATTAGTAACGGTACTGCCATTTTAGGTTTGGGCAATTTAGGTCCCCTTGCTTCAAAGCCGGTAATGGAAGGTAAAGCGCTGCTGTTCAAACGCTTCGCGGGCCTTGACGCTATCGATATTGAAGTAAAACACCGTACCACCGAAGAGTTTATCAATACGGTGGCTAATATTGCCGATACCTTCGGTGGTATTAACCTGGAAGATATTAAAGCACCAGAATGTTTTGAGATTGAGCAGGAGCTGATCAAGCGCTGCAAAATCCCGGTATTCCACGACGACCAGCACGGTACTGCTATCGTGACTGCCGCCGGTATGCTGAATGCGCTGGAGATTCAGGGCAAGAATATCGAAGATGCAAAGATTGTGTGTATGGGTGCCGGCGCAGCCGCCGTTGCCTGTATGGAACTGCTAATCAAATGTGGTGCCCAGCGTGAACGCATTTATATGCTCGATCGCAAAGGCGTTATCCACACCCGTCGCGACGACCTTACTGAACACAAAATGCTGTTCGCCAACAACACCGACAAGCGTACCCTTGATGATGTGATGGACGGTGCCGATATCTTCGTTGGTGTATCAGGCCCGGATGTTCTGCCACCCGAAACCTTAAAACTGATGGCACCAAACCCGGTCGTTTTCGCCTGTTCAAACCCAGATCCGGAAATTAAACCTGAACTGGCTCATGAAGTACGCTCTGACCTCATCATGGCGACAGGCCGTTCGGATTACCCGAATCAGGTTAACAACGTGCTGTGTTTCCCGTTCATCTTCCGTGGCGCACTGGATGTTCGCGCTTCCACGATTAACGATGAAATGAAAGTCGCTGCGGTTGAAGCACTACGTTCTGTATCAAAAGAACCGGTGCCTGAAGAAGTATTGAAAGCCAGTAAATCTGCGTCGCTGACCTTCGGTAAGGACTACATTATTCCGAAGCCAATGGATCCGCGCTTACTGAACCGCATCGCCAGTGCTGTTGCACAGGCTGCCATTGATTCCGGCGTGGCCGGTGTCGAGACACTGCCAGCAAAATATCTGGGTAACAATGCCTAATTAGGGCATACTGCACTCATCTGCCACGGGCCGGTAATTCTACCGGCCCGTTTGCGTTTTGGCGCACGCATTCTTCTTCAAATCTAACGGATATAGATATCATGTGGTCTAAAGCACTCATTGGGCTCATTATCGGGCGTATTGCAACAACCCTGATAGGCTCTACCATGAGCGTCAGTATCGGCTGGCATTTATATGAATCCACTGGCGAGGCTTTCGATCTGGCGTTGGTAGGCATTTTCCAGATTGTGCCGGTGATTAGTCTGTTTCTGGTAGCCGGATGGGCAGCGGATAATTTTTCCCGCAAAAGCATTCTGTTGCTCTCCGCCAGCCTGCAGCTTTTCGTTGTGCTGGCGGTGGCGATACTGATGAATCAGCCGGAACTGAATAAATGGGCGCTGTTCCTGTCGCTATCGGTGCTGGGCGCCGGACGGGCATTTTTCGCCCCGGCGATCCAGTCGGTACTGCCAAATATTGTCAGTACCGACCATCTGGGTCGCGCCGTGGCTGCTATCAGCTCAATGTGGAATATTGCGCTGACGGTTGGCCCTTTTCTCGCCGGTGTGTTACTGGCGATGCTCGACCGACAGCTCTACTGGGTACTCATCATCTTCGGTTTGTTCACATTGGGTGGCTTCTCACTGCTACCCGCGCTGAAGATTCACTCTGAGCGCAAGTTGGATCTGAAAGACATCTTTAGTGGCGTGCATTATCTGATGCATAACAATGTGGTGCGCGGCGCCCTGTTTACCGATCTGGTGGTGATTTTGTGTGGCAGCGTGATGGCAATCCTGCCGGTGTTCGTTAAAGACGTATTGCATGAAGGGCCGGAGACGCTGGGTTTACTCCGGGCCATGCCTGCCGTTGGCGCAACCATTATCGGGTTAACCATGGTACGGCGTAAGCGCGCCATCGAGCGCAATGGTCCCTTGCTGTTCTGGTCACTGCTCATCTTCAGCTTTTCCATTATCGGTTTTGCTTTCTCGCAAAATCTCTATGTTGCCTGTTTTGCGCTGCTGATTTACGGCGGCTCAGACATGATCAGTGTGGTAATAAGAAGCTCAGTGGTTCAGATCATGACGCCGGATGCCCTGCGCGGCCGGGTAAGCGCGGTGAATTCACTGTTCATTGCCTCATCAAACGAGCTGGGAGATTTCCGAAGTGGTTCAGTAACGGCAGCAATTGGTCCGGTGGCCTGTGCCGTAACCGGCGGCGTGATGAGTCTGGGCGTGGTGTTATTGTTCAGGAAAACGTTCCGGCCGCTGTTCGAGCTGCAGAAAATTGAGCCGCCGGAGCTGAGTAAACCAGAGTAAGGCAAGCGACCTAAAAAAAAGCCAGAGTATTTAATTTACCCTGGCTTGGTTTTTATTCTTCTTCGTTATCCACCGACGGGTCGATACCCATCTCTTCCATCATCTTTCGAGCAACAGCCGGGATACGATTTGGATTATCTTTGCGCAAGTCATCATCGTTAGGCAATGGTTGCCCGGTGAACGCATGCAGGAATGCCTCACACAGTAATTCTGAATTTGTTGCATGACGCAGATTGTTTATCTGTCGCCGGGTGCGCTCATCTGTGAGCTCCTTAAGCACATTAATAGGAATAGAAACAGTGACTTTCTTTACCTGTTCACTCTTTTTCCCATGCTCTGCATAAGGGTGTATATACTTACCATTCCATTCTGCCATGTGAAATCTCGGACTGCCTGTTATTTTATCTTATGAGCGGAAATTCTAAACAATGTAGCGAAAAGGTCAATTAAGCCGTGTAAACCTCTTGACGTCCAGACATATATTAATTAGTTTAGACGTCTAAACGGCCAAAAAATGAGTGAGTCAGAAAATGGTTTCCTATGCACAGGGCATCGATGCCTTAAATCAATCTTTGTCAGAACTGCGTGACATCGATGTATCCTTCGAATTTTTTCCGCCAAACTCGGAAAAGATGGAACAAACCTTATGGAAATCTGTAGAGCGTCTGGCACCTCTTAAGCCTTCATATATGTCTGTAACCTATGGTGCGAACAGCGGCGAGCGCGATCGCACCCACGATGTGGTAAAACGCATTCAGCAGCAAACGGGTGTTCAGGCCGCACCTCACCTTACTTGTGTTGATGCCAGCCGTGACGAACTCAAGCAAATTGCACAAGAATACTGGGATTCTGGTATTCGTCGCATTGTGGCCCTGCGTGGTGATTTGCCAAAAGGCGTAGATAAAACTGAAATGTACGCGTCTGATTTGGTATCTCTGTTAAAAGACGTGGCTGACTTCGATATCTCAGTAGCGGCTTATCCAGAAAAACATCCTGAAGCGCCAAATGCACAGTTTGATTTACTGAATCTGAAGCGTAAAGCAGAAGCCGGTGCCTCAGAAGCGATCACACAGTTCTTCTTCGATACCAGTGTTTACCTTCGATTCCGTGACCGAGCAGCAGCGGCAGGCATCGATTTAGATATTGTTCCTGGCATCTTGCCGGTTACCAACTATCAAACGCTGGTTAAGTTTGCGGGTTTCACTAACGTTCACGTACCAGGCTGGCTGCACAAAATGTACGACGGCCTTGACGATGACGACCAGATCACCCGTAACCTGATTGGCGCAAACATCGCCATGGAACAGGTAAAAGTGCTGGCTAAAGAAGGTGTGAAGCACTTCCACTTCTACACCCTGAACCGCTGCGAACTCAGCTACGCCATCTGCCACATGCTGGGCGTTCGCGCCGACTAACATTTTCGAATACGCTGGGAGTACGGCGATTCGGTAACAAACACGCCGAGATTCCATCCATGGAGGCTCGACTGCAGCATCCCTGCTGCAGACGGTTTGTTACCGAATCACCTCCCTCCTATCGCGTTTCTTCTGACGATGTATTCCGGCATCTCCGCCGGATACGAAGGCCAGAGAAAAAACACGCCGGAGCTCCATGCCTGGCTAAGCTGTTATAGAGAACGCTGCAGCATCCCTGCTGCAGACGGTTTTTTCTCTGGCACCCTCCCCCTTATCGCTACGACGCCTGGCGATTTACGCAATTTCGCCACCACACCAGACATCTCAGTCCACTGACAAATCAACAAAACATTTCCCCCACGACCCTGAATGGTTACACTGTGAGAGCATGAACATAACAGTGCAGTTTGAAAGGAGTCTGTTTTGACAGATAATCGCTGGGTAAAACTGTGGAACGATAAACGTCCCGGTCTTATTGCTTTTTTCCATATTTTTCTGCGCCGTTGCAAAGCGGACAACATCACCATCTCTGCTGGCCATCTCGCTTACGTTACCCTGCTCTCGCTGGTGCCTTTTATCATGGTGACGTTCACTGTGATGTCGGCGTTTCCGGCTTTCGCCTCGGTGCGCAGTAAACTGGAACAGTTTGTGTTCTCCAACTTCGTACCGACTGCTGGCGACGTGGTGCATAAGTACATGGGTGACTTTGTCGCTAACGCTTCGGAAATGGGGGCGGTGGGAATACTGTCGCTGCTGGTTGTTGCTCTGCTGTTGATCTCCAATGTGGATAAAACCCTGAACCGGATTTGGCGCACCCAGAGCGACAGGCCGATGATTTATACCTTCGCCATTTATTGGATGGTTATCACCTTGGGCCCGATGCTGATGGGGTCGAGTGTAGCAATCAGTTCTTACCTAGTGGGTGTGGCTGAGTTCGCTGAAGAATACACGCCGGGTGTAGGCACCTTTATGTTGAAACTGGTACCGAGCTTCGCAGCACTGTTAGCCTTCATCATTCTATACCTGTTGGTTCCCAACCGACGAGTACGCTATTCCCATGCGTTTATTGGCGCGGTGGTAGCGACCATATTCTTTGAATTCACCAAGAAAGGATTTGCCCTGTACATTACAAACTTTACCTCTTATCAGGTAATTTACGGGGCTATGGCAGTGCTGCCTATTCTGTTTTTATGGGTGTATGTATCGTGGGTGGTTGTACTGATTGGCGCAGAGTTTACCTGCAGCCTGGAAGATGCCTTCGGTGACATCAGGGCCAGTGAAGAGCCCAGAAAAGTCCCCACCGAATAATACAAAATGACCGGCAGTTGCCGGTCATTTTCGTTTCACTTGCTTAATTTTTCATTGCGCGGATAAAGGCGTCAGATTCAGCCACTGAGGCTTTCATCTCGTTAATCAATCGCGATACATTTTGCTGAATGGTTTTTAACTCACCTTCCAATGCGCCAATGGCACTGGCATTCAGGTTATGCTTCAGATAAAGCACATTATCCTGCAGTGCTGTTAGTACAGGCTCCATTCTACTTTCTGCTTTGCGCATCGCTTTAATCATGGTTTCGTACTGACGGCGAGTGGCACGCAATTTTTCCTCGCTGGAGCGACGTAGCGTAGCACTATCGTATTTAGTCAGTTCATCTTCCCACTCAGAGAATAATGCATCAGCAACGCTTTGCACTTTGTCTATGCGGTCGGACACTTCCTGCGCGGCGGCTTTGCTGTCTTGATACTCACTGTTTAGCTCGTCATAAACATCTTCTAACTCGTCGCCGTCGAAGTTAATCAGTGCGCTGAATTCTTCCAGTGCATCGGCGAACTGCTCTTGCGCATCTTCCTGAGATTCTTTGGCGTTTTCAACACGGTCAACCATGATGTCCCGCTTTTCTACGCCGAGTTTTTCCCAAGCACCATAATAGGCAGACTGACATCCAGAGAGTGCGAAACAGGCGGCAACCGCCATCAAACTCGTTTTTACTTTCATATTCATATTTATATTCCGGGGCCGCGATAACGGGCCGCACTGATAATTGACCACAGATGGAAAATGGCGCCTACCGGCCATAGGAAAAAGAGTACGACGGTTGCTGCCAGCCCGTAAAAAACTAAGCAAGCGAAGAAGAAAAACAACGCTCCCATAATTCTGCCCTGAACCAAATGGCCCAGCCCGGGAATAAAAAAATTACAAATTGCGGCGATCACATTACCGCCAGAACCTTGCCCTGACATATAAACATCCTCGTATATTGCTTAAATATGTGGTTAAGTAGCTAAACTAAACCAAAAAAATACCTCAAACAACGCACTGAAACAAAATGAAACGACTTTACCCTGACATTGGATGTTACAGCAGTGGGTACTTTGAAACCGGAGACGGCCACACTCTCTATTACGAGGAAAGTGGCAATCCGGATGGTTTCCCGGTGCTTTATTTGCACGGTGGTCCCGGCGCTGGATTATCCCCAGGCTATCGCCGTTTTTTCGACGGTAATCACTTTCGTATTATCGCATTTGAGCAACGGGGTTGTGGTCGCTCCAAGCCATTCGGCTCGCTCGAGAACAACACGACTCAGCACATTCTTAATGATATTGCGGCGCTGCGCGCATTTCTCAAGGTAGACAAGTGGATCCTATTCGGCGGCTCATGGGGTTCTACGTTAGCGATGATGGCCGCGATTACCGAACCAAACACGGTTTCAGGCCTGATCTTACGCGGTGTTTTTCTCGCCAGAAGAGAAGATCGTGACTGGTTCATTTCCCAGCACGGTGCAGCAGCTACCTTGTTTCCCGAACACTATGAAATGTTCACCGACGGCATTAACCCTCCTATAACGACAACGTCGGTCTGTGAGCACTACCAACGCATGTTCGATTCGCCGGATGAACTTCAACGGTTAGCCGCATTAAAGCGCTGGTACATCTGGGAAGAAAGGTTATCCAGACTGTCACTACCCCACGGCACCGGGGAATTTACCAGCCACTATCCCATTAATCTGATGACGAGTCTCGCCAAGCTTGAGTGCCACTATCTGTCTCATCAATGCTTTATTCCCGAAAACTTTATTCTTCAGAACGTGCATAAAATTAACCACATACCCGGTACAATAGTCCACGGCCGCTACGATGTTATATGCAGTACAAAATCTGCTTACACCTTGCACCAGGCGTGGAGCAACAGTGAACTTCAGATTGTGCAGGAAGCGGGTCACAGCACGTCGGAACCGGGCATCGCACTGGCACTCTGCAGAGCGACCCGGGACATGTCGAAATATCTACGGGAGAAAAAATGATAGGACTGGTTCAGCGGGTATCTGAGGCGCGAGTGACAGTGGATGGCGAAATCACTGGCGAAATTGGACAGGGTATTCTTTTGTTACTTGGCGTAGAAAAAGAAGATGCTCAGGAACAAATAGACAAGCTAGCCAAAAAAGTTGCTAATTACCGCATGTTTAGTGATGAAGCGGGAAAAATGAACCTGAATGTACAACAGGCTGGCGGGTCTGTGCTGGTTGTCTCTCAGTTCACTCTGGTCGCCGATACGCAGAAAGGTAATCGCCCTGGTTTCTCTAAAGGTGCAACACCCGCCCACGGCGAGGCTATGTACAACGCGTTTATCACCCACCTTTCCTCACTGGGAGTACCAGTACAAACGGGCCGTTTTGGCGCAGATATGAAAGTATCGCTGTTGAATGACGGGCCGGTGACGTTCCAATTTCAGGTCTGAAACTTTAGCCGTTATTTCCCGTACTTATCCTCTCAATAGATTCGGATCTTCGCGCTCTTTGATAAATGCACTTGTGAACAACCTGTGCCATAGGGTTAAATGGATACCGGTAGTAATCACATAAGGCTTTAATATTGTGTTTAGAGTAGCCACTCCGAAAACTGAAGAAGAACTAGAACAATATTTCACGTTTCGCTGGACATACCTGCGCAAGCCCTGGAATTTTGCCCCCGGCTCAGAACGGGATGAGTATGAACAGGTAGCCGAACACCGGGTTATTATGAATGGCAAAGGCGAAATCGTTGCTGCCGGCCGGGTGCATCTGAACACCGCTGAAGAAGCACAAATTCGTCATATCGCCGTGCACGGTGACTATTTACGTCGCGGCTTGGGTCAGATGATCCTGGGTGCACTGGAAGGCGTTGCCCGGGAATTAGGCGCCATTCGCGCGGTAACCAACAGCCGCGAAACCTCCATCGACTTTTTCAGCTCCTGCGGTTTTGTGATTGAGCGAGAAGCCCCCAATGAACTGGGCATGCTCAAGCGCCAGCAAATGGTGAAAAAACTCACAGACCCGGGCATCGTGATGCTGCATCCGAAATGGTGCAAAGAACTTCAGGATACCTGGACAGAAACCATTCCTATTACTGAGCACATGGGCATAAAGCTGCACCAGTACACCGGTCGTACGCTGGAAACCCGCGCTTCACTGAACAAGAATATTAATATTCACGGCACTATGTTCGCCGGCAGCATTTTTTCACTTGCCACCTTAACTGGCTGGGGAATGATTTTTCTGCAGTTAAAAGAGCGCCAGTTAATGGGCGAGATAGTATTAGGTGACGGCGATATACACTATCACAAACCCATCACCATGAAGCCACGGGCCATGTGTCACATTGAATCGCTCAGTGGCAAGTTCGCGCCATTGGAAAAGCGAAAGAAATGCCGTTTCACCTTGCAAGTTGATATTATGGACGACAATAACGCTGTGGCTGAATTCCGTGGCGTATTTTGGGTATTACCGCCGAAAAAAGAGAATGACGAAGAAGAGTAACGCAAAAACCGTTGTTCCCACGGGGGTTCCAGACGCATTCAAGCCGGCGCAGATAGCCTTTGTGCCGGTGCCCCTCAGTCTCTCACGCTGGCTGCATTCAATCTGGTTCAGTGACAATCCCCATTGTCTGCCAAGCCAGGATCGTTGTTATCCTGACGGCGGCGTGAGTTTGACATTTACCCTTTCAGATCACAGTCTCAACGCCAGTGTTCTTTTCAGTACGCGCACCGCGCCATTTGTCACATTACCCGGCGATGCGTTAATCAGTATTCGTTTTCTGCCTGGTGCTTTTACAGAATGCTTTGGTATTCCCGCTGAATCGCTCCCCAGAGACGCCATAAGCAGTTTTGCTTCACTGCACCCAAATGTGTCACTCCCCGTTAACGAAGTCTGTGCTGCGCCTGACTGTGAGCGCGTTCGTATTTTGCTGCAATGGCTAACACAGCGGTTGCATCAAAATTCGGCAGTAAGCGAAGACAGAGAGCGGCTTATCAGCAACTTAGCCACGCCGTTGCAACACAATACCGACATCGCACGACAGCTTGGCGTCTCTTCCCGCACACTACAGCGCACTTGTAAGCGTGTGCTTGGTCTGTCCCCTAAAGAATTGGTGCAATTCTCACGCATCTACACCGCCAGACAACAACTGATATACAGCTCAGGTTCACTGGCCGACGTCGCACTGACAAGCGGCTACTTTGATCAAGCGCATTTTACTAACCACTTCCATCAATTTGTCGGAGAAACCCCGGCAGCCTACCGACAACGAAAAGTGTCGCGTTTTTCCAATATAAAAAAGTAGCTCCCCTCTATTCTCAACGTTAAAACTTGACGGAGAATATTATGTCTACAAGAATCGACCAAAACGATGTTTATCGGTTGGCACCGCGTATCTTAAAGAACCTGACCGGATTAAGTGAACAATCCTCTGCGAGTCCTTTTGGGGCTTCGCTTATCGGATTAATCCGGCTGAGGGTTTCTCAAATTAATGGCTGTGCCTTCTGTATGCATATGCATGCAGCAGAATTGCGGGCGGAGGGTGAGTTGCAGGAACGATTAGATATCCTGGCAACATGGAGAGAAGTACCTGATGCATTTTCAGCTGCAGAGCAAAGTGCTCTGCATTGGGCTGAAACCCTGACAACGGTTACCGATGGCGTTACAGACGCTGACTTTGCGGTCGTGTCAGATGTTTTCGACAAGCAAGCGATTGTCGAACTCACAACCATTATTCTTGAAATCAACAGTTGGAACCGAATCTCCATCGGGTTTGGGTTCGTTCCTGAAATGACACACCAATAAGGGGCACGATATGCCATTCATCAAACCCAAGACTTGTTTGGTAATTAACATTTTAGCTGGATTTTCTTTTCTGATAGGCAGTACATGTTTTCTGCCTTCATTGGCAGACTACGCGATTATTGGCGTGTATTTGTTTATGTTGGGATCACTTTTGTGGATCGTTGCTTGTGTTTCTGATTATTTAAATCTCAAACAAGATGCATAAAAAAAGCGCCGTTAAGGCGCTTTTTTTAAATATTTGACACTATGCAGCCATTGCCGCTTGCAGTTTCTTCATCGCGTTCTTTTCAATTTGACGAACACGTTCTGCAGAAACCTGGTACTTATCAGCCAAATCCTGAAGCGTAATCTTATTGTCGGCTAACCAGCGTGTTTCAATGATGTCCTGGCTACGCTCATCCAATGTTTTAATGGCAGAATACAAGCGCTTAGAGGCGTTAGTATCCCAATCGTTATTGATAACGTCCATTTCCACGTCTGTGCTTTTGTCTTCTAAGAACTGCACAGGAGCAAAGTTGCCATTTTCGTCATCATCGGCGCTCAGATCAAAAGCTTGATCCTGACTGCTCATTCGCGCTTCCATTTGCAGTACTTCTTTGGTGCTTACACCCAACTCGTCTGCAACAGTTTGCACTTCTTCATGAGTAAACCAGCCTAAACGCTTTTTCGCTTTACGCAGGTTGAAGAAAAGTTTGCGCTGCGCCTTGGTGGTAGCAACCTTAACGATGCGCCAGTTCTTCAGCACGAACTCATGAATCTCAGCTTTGATCCAATGAACAGCAAAAGATACCAGTCTCACACCTACGCTAGGGTCGAAACGTTTTACTGCCTTCATCAGGCCAATGTTACCTTCCTGAATAAGATCAGCCTGAGGTAACCCGTAGCCCGAGTACGACTTGGCAATATGTACAACAAAGCGTAAATGCGACATTACCAACTGTCTCGCTGCCTCAAGATCGCCTTCATCACGCAGACGCGATGCCAGACTTCTTTCTTTTTCTGCAGTGAGCATGTCAATGCTGCTCACAGCTTGTACGTAGCCTTCGATGCTACCGCTGTGGGGCACCGATAATGCCATTGTTTGCATGTTATTGCTCATATTCACCTCAATTTGCTAAGCACTTCATGGTATCAAAAGTGGAAGTGCCTTTCGAGTCCTTGATTGTCGCACATCATTCCAATTCAGGAATATAGTGACAAACTACTAAATATCAAGACCTGATTTACCACAAAAAAGTTCCTTTGTGGCGATAAACCTGCATGAAGCAGCGTTCAATGGCAGTTAGTGTAAAATAAAATAGTAAAAACGGATCACGATTAAACGTAATTTTGCTGCGATACAACCTATCAGTGCATTGCGATAGCTTAATGCCTAAGCCGCTGCTGCGCGGCAAGTCGCGAACCATCTACTATAGTTATTACGAATTGGGCGTGTATTCAGTTTTTTATTTATATGGTGTTTATTGCAATTAAGCGGTGTGCATAAGTTAAAAGAATGACGAAACCATAGATAATCAGCGGCCTATAGGATAAAGTTGATACTTTGCTGTTGCAGCATTACAGGGTGATCATGTAGTGCAGAATCATTATATTTACCACTGATGGAAGGACACGCCAGTCGTATGTTCGCATTTATTGCACGCCAGCCGATACTAGATCGCGAAAAGGATGTTTTCGCCTACGAATTGTTGTTTCGCGACGGTAAGGGTGGCGCGTATCCAGAGTTAGAGCCAGAGAAAGCAAAGTACATCGCCCAACATTTTCACCCGTTGGGTCTTGATGACATCTCAGGCGAGAAGCAGTCTTTTATTCACTTTAATCCAGACACACTGATCTCCCGCTTTCCAACGTCTTTAAATCCTGAGTCAGTGATTGTTCAGCTTAATGAACCTAACGCACCGACGCCCGGCTTGCTTGAAGCCTGTACCCATATTAAAGATCTGGGATTTAAACTGGCCATCGACGATCCGTTAATGTTGAGTGGCAAACAGGATATTTTTTCACTGATAGACATCGTCAAAGTGGATGTTACCCGCACCAATTACGATTTAATTGAAAAGAATATTCCTCGCTATATCGATTCAAATATCAAACTGGTTGCAGAACAGGTTAATACTCACGAAGACTTTGATAGCTGCCGCTCACTGGGTTTCGATTTCTTTCAGGGCTATTTCTTCGCCATGCCTGAAGCCCGTATTCAGCGCCATCTTCCCGCGTCGAAGATGAACCTGGTTGATCTAATGGGTGAAAGTGCCCGCAGTGATTTTAACCTAAACCGAATTAATCAGATTATTGAACGGGATGCAGCACTGAGCTTCTTGCTACTGAAGTTTATAAATAATCCGGCCATTAATAAGCGCTATAAAATTACATCGCTAAAACATGCTTTGACCTATATGGGCGAAGTAGAAATTAAGAAGTTTATCGCGCTGTTATCATTGGCTAACCTCAGCGATGACAAACCACTGGAGCTAATTCACATGTCTCTGGTGCGAGCGAAGTTTTTCGATTTGCTTTCTCAACAACGGGGCGTACATTTGAATCCGCCAATTGGTTTCCTTATCGGACTGTTTTCATTGCTGGATGCGTTGTTAGATCAAGACATGCCAGATGTATTAAAACAGCTGCCACTGACCGATGAAGTGAATGATGCCCTGTTGGGCAAATCTGACGAATTTAACAGCTACATCAGCCTGTCACGGGCATTCGAAGGGGCGCTTTGGATGAACATCATTAAACAATCCAAGGCACTGGATTTCGATCAGAAACAGCTGCACATGATGTACAACCAAGCCATTCAGTGGGGTAACGGTGTACGCTCAACCATTTCGGCTTACTTCCCGAAACCAGTTATCCGTTAACCTAACATAGGCATATTGCTATGCCCCGGTAGCGAATCAAGCTACTGGGGTTCGATTCCCCTCACGTGGCGTTGCACCGACATCAACGACCCCAGTAAACCGAGCAAAATTGAAAGCCCGAGCATGGTAAGCAAGGCCGTACCTGACAGGCCCGTGATGTTGAATTCTTTCTGATACATGCTGGCAAATGCCTGTATGCTGCTGTCCATCCACCAAAGGATGATAATAACAGCAAGCCAGGCAATCAGCCCGCCTAGCAGCCCGTACCAGAACCCCGTATAGAGAAATGGACGATGAATAAAGGCGTCCGTAGCGCCCACCAGCTTCATCACCAAAATTTCCTCACGCTTACTGAGTATATTCAGGCGGATAGTGTTTCCGATGATTAACACCACCGACACGAACAACAGGATACCGATGAGAGATACCAGTTCCCGGGCAATGTCCAGCAGCGCATAGAGGCGCTCTAGCCATTCAATATCGAGTTTGCCAATGTCTACCTCACGCTGACTCTTTAGCTTTTCCAACAGCATGCGCGCCGCAGTGGGTGAAGCGTGTTTCTCGTTTGGCGAGATAAGTACTACATCGGGAAGTGGATTAGACTCAAGATAGGCAATGGCATCACCGAGCCCAGACAAATGCTGGAACTCTTTAAGGGCGTCATCAGCCGGAATAAAGGTAACGCTGTCGATTTCCGGCCAGGTATTAAGCCGGGCCACCAACTGCTGTGCACTGGCCGGTGGTGTGTCTTCTTTCAGAAATAAGGAGATCTCTGAGGCCTGATCCCAGCCAGCACTGATTTTTTCTGTGTTCTTCACCAGAATGTACAAGGTGCTTGGCAACGTAATACTCAAACCCAACACGGCCACAGTCATTATCGATGCAGCAGGCTGCCGCCAAAGCTCTCCCAGACTACCCAACGCCTGACGGGCATGCGAGATATAAAAGGCAGTGATCATTTGCACAATGCCTATACGGGTATCACTAGCGCCCTGGGTACGGCCTTTGAATAGAATACTCATTACCACCCCTCTCCTGCGGCATCATTCAGCCCATCCGTGATCATCTGTCCGTTCCGCAATGTCAGGGTGCGATACTTCATTCTGGCAATAAGCCCCAGGTCGTGGGTGGCGACAAATACAGAAACACCGGCCTGATTAAAATCTTCAAACAGACGGATTATTTCCATTGAGAGTTTTGGGTCTAGGTTACCGGTAGGTTCGTCAGCGAGTAATAACGGTGGCTTGTTGACGACTGCACGGGCGATACCCACACGCTGGGCCTCACCGCCGGAAAGCATCATAGGCAGACTACGGGCTTTGTCACGTAAGCCGACCATTTCCAATGCCGCCGCTACCCGCTTCGAGGTTTCTTTGCGGGTATAACCTTCAATGATCAGCGGCAGTGCCACGTTATCGAACACCGTTTTGGAATCGAGAAGGTGAGGACTTTGGAAAATCATGCCGATGTCGCGACGGATAAAAGCAATCTGCCGACGTTTTATTTGATTGAGGTCGTGACCATTAATCAGCACTTTTCCTACACTGGGACGTTCCATGATGCTGATCAACTTGAGCAAGGTACTTTTACCGGCTCCTGAGTGACCAGTTAAAAACGCCATCTCACCGGGCTCAATGTGAAAGCTAACTTTCGACAACGCGAGCTGCCCGCCGGGATAGGTTTTACTCACCTGGTCAAATTTGATCATCTACTCGTCCTACAACGATGAAAAAGGCTGATAAAACAGTTACGTTAATCGTTTTCGGTCTCGCTGAAAAGAGCATCAATGAATTCGTCGCCGTTAAAAGTGCGCAAATCGTCAATGCCTTCACCCACACCGATGTAACGGATAGGAATACCAAACTGATCGGCGATTGAGAAAATCACGCCACCTTTGGCAGTGCCATCTAGCTTGGTTAATGTTAAACCCGTCAGACCCACGGCTTCATTAAACAGTTTCGCTTGGCTCACCGCATTTTGGCCAGTACCGGCATCCAAAGTCAGCATCACTTCATGGGGGGCATTCGGGCTCAGCTTTTTCATTACCCGTACGACTTTCTTCAGCTCTTCCATCAGGTTGTTTTTGTTTTGCAAACGTCCCGCGGTATCAGCAATAAGGATGTCGGTTCCACGTGATTTCGCAGCTTCCAATGCATCATAAAGTACCGACGCGCTGTCAGAGCCCGTAGGCTGCGCGATTACAGGGATTTTGTTACGCTCACCCCACACTTGCAGCTGCTCTACCGCTGCGGCACGGAAGGTATCACCAGCGGCCAGCATGACCTTCTTGCCCTGCTGCTGGAACTGTTTAGCCAGCTTACCGATGGTAGTGGTTTTACCCACACCGTTCACGCCTACCATCAAAATGACGTATGGCCCGGTGCTAGCATCATGGTTCTTCATGTCTTCAACCAGCGGACGCTCAACGGATTTGAGCATATCGCGCATCTGACCTTTCAGAATATCGACCAGTGCCTCTGCGTCTTTCAACTGCGAGCGCTTGGCGCTATCGGTGAGCTTGTTGATGATTTTCTGTGTGGTGTCCATGCCCACATCGGCAACCAGTAACTGGGTTTCCAACTCTTCGTAGAGATCATCGTCGATGGCTTTGCCACGAAACAAACTAACAAAACCACTACCCAGATTCGCTTTAGTGCGAGACAAGCTAGCTTTCAGACGACTGAACAGGGATTTCTTTTCTTCTTTCGGTTCAGGCTTTGCTTCAATAACCGGCTCTGGTTCTGCTTCTACTTCCAGCTCCGGTTCAGATACTGGCTCCTGCTCCAGTTCAGATTCTGGCACCGGCACAGCGGCCACAACCGGCGTAATTTCTTCTGGCGTAATGTCTTCGTCAGTAACCACTTCCGACTGAACTTCGTCTTGTTTTACCTGTTGGGTAACCTTCTCAGACTCAACCCATCCAGGCCCCGATGCATCCTCAGGACCAGTTTTCCGTAATGACGGCTCTACAGGCTCATCAAAAGCAGGCACGTCGGGTTCAGGTTGCTCAGCAGCCGTACTCTTTGGCTGGGCCTGTAGGATGACCTGAGGTTCAACCGGCTCAACAACTTTCGCTTCAGCCACAGATTCATTCTGTACAGCTTCTTCAGGTTTCGTTTCTTCGGCAGGGGCCTCTGCTTCAACGTTACTTTGCGCGGGCACAGGCACTTCTGTTGCTGGCGTCTCAACCGCGATGCTTTCTTGCGGTTTTACTTCACTTTGTTCTTTTTCAGGTTGCTTGTTCTTTCTGAACCAGCCAAAAAGTTTCGACATTGTTTGGTCAAATCCTTAGTAAATCGGCAAAATTCGGCTACACTGGCCGGCTTTCAATAGCCGTTATCATACATTGTCAGCCCCTATGAAGCGAGTCTCCAGAAAGCCTCAGACACAAAAGACGAAATCAGGCAACGTCAGGATCATTTCAGGCCAGTATCGCGGCCGAAAACTGCCCGTGGCAGACGTAGACGGACTGCGACCCACCACCGACCGCAACAAAGAAACCCTGTTCAACTGGCTGATGCATGATCTGCCCGACGCCCACTGTCTGGATGCCTTTGCCGGCTCTGGCGGCCTGGGCTTTGAAGCCCTTTCCCGCTACGCAGGTTACTGCACATTTATTGAGAAAGACCGAAATGTGGCCACTCAGCTGAAAACCAACCTTTCGACGTTGTCTGCAAGTGGCGAAGTGATAAACGGCGATGCGGTACAGGT
The DNA here is from genome assembly GCF_001757105.1 of Alteromonas confluentis. GTDB lineage: Bacteria > Pseudomonadota > Gammaproteobacteria > Enterobacterales > Alteromonadaceae > Alteromonas > Alteromonas confluentis. The sequence goes on along the minus strand of NZ_MDHN01000032.1, from coordinate 27,009 downwards.
GTTAACTACGACAGATAAGCAGTTCGATATCATTTTTATCGATCCGCCCTTCAACAAAGGGCTGGTTGAACCTGTGCTGAAGACCATTCTGGACAGAAACCTGCTCAAACCTGACGGCGTGATTTATGTCGAACAGGAAATCAGCGCCCCTTCCCCGCTCATCAGCGAACGCCTGCAGATTGTCAAAGAAAAGAAACTCGCACAGGTGATGTACTGCCTGCTGTCGCTGGAAGACTAAAGGCGAGCGGTGAAGCGCGGCTTCCCTGATGATGCCAACCAAAGCACGTAGTCGACGGAAGTTGTTGTCGCTGAAAACCGCCTGCCGCAGGGATGCGGCAGTCGAGCACTGCTGCACGCAGTGAGCCCGCAGGCGGTGAAGGTGTGTAGTTCGGGAACTGTCAGTCGCAGGGATGCGACTGCGCTATCTATAACTGCTTAGCCAGGAATGGATTCACGGCGTGTTCCCTTGATAGCTAATTCCTCGGGGGCGAGCGGACAAGCCAGAGGCAGGCGTTGATGCAGAAAACCGTCTGCCGCAGGGATGCGGCAGTCGAGCACCCATGGATGGGTTCACTGCGTGTTTTCTGCATCAACGCCTGCCCAGCGATCCGCACGCTCACTCAGGATTGATTTCGAGGCCGATGTTAGAGATGCCTTCTTCGAGGGCGAGGGCTTTGAGTTTATCGCAGGTGGCCAGAGGGCTGCCGTCTTTTTCCAGCAGGTCGAGCATGGCGTTTTGCAGTTCCACTTCGAAAACCATCAGTGGATGGCCTTTAATTTCTTCTTCGTCAACGCCAGAGGCCAGCAAATAGGCTTCAACACTGCCCTGAGACAGTTTACTTACTACGACAGCACCTTGTAAATCTTGCTTCAGTACTAAACCAATTGCCGCCGCCAGACCAATGGTGGCGTCGATAGCTGGGTATACACCAAAAGTGTCGTAGTCTGCCGTATCCGGCGTGACCAGTTCCACTTTTTCCAACTGAAGAGAAAAGTTGATTTTACTTTTCGGGCTACGCACCGATTCCCACAACAACGACAGGCAACTCGCACACACGCCTTCGTCATCGTAGCCGGTCACTTCTTTAAACAATGCATAGTTCGGTAACATACGCTCTAGCAGCGCTGCGCTGAAGGCCACCGCTTGCCAGCCTTCCAGCTGTCTTACACGGGCAAAAGTTGACAGTTTTTTCATTGTTGCAACGCTCCTGACGCGTGAACCAGGTAGTGGCTAATGCCATCTAAAAACATTTGAATTGAGATCATAACCAGAATCATTCCCATCAGTCGCTCCATAGCCGTGAGACCTCTTTCACCTAACAACCGATGGAACACTTCTGAAAATAGCAGAATTATCGCACTGATGAGCCAAGCACCACCTAATGCCAACGTCCAGTCGAGCATACGATTTGGCCCTTGGTTTGCTAGCAGAATCAATGCTGCCAGCGTCGACGGCCCGGCAATCATCGGGATTGCCAATGGCACCAGAAAAGGTTCTTCGCCCACCGCTAATCCAAGTGCATTACCAGACTGCGGTGGAAAAATCATTTTAAGCGCAATCAAAAACAGAATGATACCACCAGCAATACTCACGGTTTCCTGCCGTACATTCAGAAAATCCAACACCGCTTGGCCGCTGAATAAAAAGATGAGCAGAATCACCAGAGCGAAAATTAGCTCGCGGATTAAAATCACTCTTCGGCGTTTCGGCTCAATACTTTTGAGTACCGACATAAACACCGGCAGATTACCTAGCGGATCCATGATCAGAAATAACATGATGGCCGCAGACCAGGTATCCATTAACGATTGACTCCTAAAGTGATACGAAATTGGACTTAACAGCATGCACTGCTATTTTTAAATTTCCGGCAAATGCAAATCAGATCCAGAAAGCTTCGGCAGGCAAGGCTGAATGAGCGCGGGATTGTCGCATTTACGCGTTGATTTTACTATCTAATCAATCAGGAATGAAAACTATGAGTATGATGTCTATAGAAGAAGTGGCAAATTATCTTGGCGTACAACCTATCCGGGTAGAGCGTCTGGAACGTGAGCACCTTTTAATTGCGAAAAGTAAATCTGAAGATGGCAAACCCCTTTTTGAAGAAGATGACGTTGCCCGTTATAAACAGCTGGCCGAGCGCCTTGGCGGTATATAGCCTCTCACACTGTCTGCAAAAAAATAAAAAAAGCCGGTAACGTTTCCATTACCGGCCTGGTCGTTCAAAGGTTTTATCAGCCCTGATAATCCTGCAACATTCTGGCAATACTGCGAATGCCAATTCCCGTTGCACCCGCAGGCATTTCTGCGGTTGCACTACCGTGATAAGCCGCGGCTAAGTCGAGGTGCACCCAGCCAGTCCCTTCTTCATTAACAAAACGAGACAAGAAGCCAGCGGCATTAGAAGCACCACCGGCACCACCACCTTTCTGGGCACGGCTGTTTGCGGTATCAGCAAACGCTGAAGGACACTTGTCTTGGTGGAATTTCTCAATTGGCAGCGGCCAGAATCCTTCGTTTTCAGCTTTACCCGCGTCAAGCATCGCTGCTCGGGCTTTTTCATCCATACTGAATACCGCATGATATTCGTTACCCAGTGCCACGGTAGCCGCACCCGTTAAGGTGGCGGCGTTAATGATAAGTGGAGCACCGGTTTCCGTTGCGCGGATCAAACCGTCAGCCAGTACCAAGCGGCCTTCGGCGTCGGTGTTCACGATTTCTACCGTCAGGCCGTTTTTGTAGGTCAGCACATCACCCAACTTGTAGGCATGGCCGCTGATCAGGTTTTCAGCACAACAAAGCAGTAGCTTAACGCGCTTGTTCAACCCTTGGCTGATTGCCAAACCCAGCGCGCCAGTGACGGTGGCTGCGCCACCCATATCACATTTCATGTCCAGCATACCTTCACTGGATTTAATACTGTAACCACCGCTGTCGAAAGTAATGCCTTTTCCTACCAACACGGCATCTACCGGCGCGTCTTCTTTGCCAGTAGGATTGTAGTCTAGCTCTAAGAACACAGGGGGCCGCTCACTGCCGCGACCTACATTATAAATACCAGTCCAGCCTGCTTCTTTCAGTGCTTCACCAACAATCGTCGACACGGTAACTTTGTCACCGCCCAGGGATTCAATCCACTGCGCCGCACGCAAAGCCAGCGTTTCAGGTGACAAATCTTCCGGAGTATCGTTTACCAGGCTCCGGGTAAACAGCAACGCAGCATAGCAACGCTCAAGCTCGTCTTTATCAGCTGTTTCTGCCCAGATAATTGAACCCGGCTTACGAGCACGGGTGTAGCTCATTGCGAAGGCCCACTGCTGATCTTTGCTCCATTCGCCACTCAGTTTCACTTCAGCAATACCCAAGCCATCGATGCGACGACCAGCCTGACGAATCACGCGCACAGTATCGCTAGCGCCACCTACATGCACTACGGCACCCTCTGCCGTCATGCTTAGTTTTGCATTTTCGCCCCAATGGGCAGGCGCTTTATCAGAAGAAAGCGATACGGAAAAAATCGACATAACAATTCCTTATTTGCTTGTTACACTGGGAACACTGGATTCATTCATTGCGAACGTAACAGGTTCGCGGGTATGAAATTCAGCATGCCTTTATTTAAATCAAAATAATTTGTGGTCTGTATGCAGTTTACTACGCCGTTACTACACGGAAAGCTTATTCGCCGGTACAAACGATTTTTAGCTGATGTCGAACTCGACAACGGCGAAATAGTGGTTGCCCATTGCCCTAACACTGGTGCCATGACAGGCTGCGCCGAACCAGGGTTCGACGTTTATCTGTCCCCTTCAAATAATCCGAAGCGAAAACTCGGCTACACCTGGGAACTGGCCAAAACCTTTAACGGCGATTTTATCGGCATAAACACCCACAATGCTAATAAACTGGTAGCGGAAGCACTGGATAACAAGGTCATCCCTGCTTTTTCTGCGATCTATGGGTGGAAAGCTGAGGTGACACCGCCAGGCGCAGACAGTCGTTTCGACTTTTGCGTTTATACCGATGCAGGCGATGCTTATATAGAAGTAAAGTCTGTCACACTTCTGTCCGATAATAAGGGCTACTTTCCGGACGCGAAAACCGACCGGGGAGCAAAACATTGTGAGACATTAGGAAACTTAGCGGCCAGCGGGGTGGCAACCACATTGGTGTTCTGTGTACAACACACCGGTATTACCAACGTGCGCCCAGCAGAACATATTGATCCTAAATATGCTGCCGCCGTAAACGATGCTCATGGAAAAGGCATGCGGATAATCGCGGTGGGCTGCGAGATCAACGAACAAAATATCAAAGTAAATCAAACACTCCCTGTTATTTTGTGAAAAAGTAGTTGCAATTTCACAGATGGACGCCATATTTGCGCATTGCTTTTTACCGTAGTGGTGTATAAACGCCACCGGCGCTTTGCATCGATAAGCATTGGATGCAGTGATTAACGGAAGGGTAACTTTGACACCAACGTTGCCTGAACATAGTGATTCTGCTATAGATACTGGGTTGTTCAGGACAATAACTATGGGTGTCGTAGTGTAGGAGATGTGGCACATGCCAACAGGAAAAGAAACGAAATCCCTGGGCCTTTTAGCCTTAGCCGGCCTTGCGCCTTACCAGCCAAAGCCTGACGAAGAGTACATGAACGATGCGCAAATGGAACATTTCCGTTTGTTGCTGAAAGCCTGGCGTGACCAATTGCGTGAAGAAGTTGATCGCACAGTAACGCACATGAAAGACGAAGCTGCTAACTTCCCTGATCCGGTAGACCGTGCCGCTCAAGAAGAAGAATTCAGCCTTGAACTACGTACACGTGACCGTGAACGTAAACTGATTAAGAAAATTGAGAAAACCATGCGTCGCATCGAAGACGATGATTTCGGTTTCTGTGATCAGTGCGGTATCGAAATTGGTATCCGTCGTTTGGAAGCACGTCCGACTGCTGACTTATGCATCGACTGCAAAACCATGGCTGAGATCAAAGAGAAACAGCTGCAAGGCTAATCTCTGCTTTGTTGTTTAAGAAGGTGCAGGTCTTGGATCTGCACTTTTAACCTTTTTTACGCTTAAAATCATGACCGGTTCCTCCCTTTACATCGGCAGATTTGCTCCCTCGCCTTCCGGCCCGCTCCATTTCGGCTCTCTTGTTGCCGCGCTAGCCAGTTTTCTCGATGCCCGTGCTAATCATGGTAAATGGTTGCTTCGCATGGAAGATATCGATGAACCCAGATGCATTACCGGCGCAGACCAGCTCATACTAAAAACCCTTGAAGCTCACGGTTTAACGTGGGACGGTGAGGTGATTTACCAGTCACAGCAACACGCGCGTTATCAAGCCGTGGTAGATAAACTTGTCGCCCAAGGTATGGCGTACTATTGCACCTGTACGCGCAAAAAGATTAAAGAAACCGGTGGTATTTATCAGGGGACGTGTCGCCACAGTCAGCATAGCAGTGAAGGGGCGGCGATACGGCTGAAACTAGATATGCCAGTAAATCAGTTTCACGACCGTATTCTCGGCGATATCACGGTAACAGATGAACACGCTCTGGAAGATACGGTACTTAAACGACGGGACGGCCTGTTTTCTTATAACCTGGTTGTAGTGCTGGATGATATTTTTCAAGGTGTCACCGATATTGTGCGCGGCAGCGACCTACTTACCACCACTGCAACGCATCTCAGCCTGTATGCCTTGCTAAATGAAGTTCCTCCCCGCTATGCTCATATTCCGGTAGCTTCTGTTGCCGAAGGTAGAAAGCTAAGCAAGCAGAACCATGCCACGGCATTAGACAATGCCCATGCAGTTGAGAACCTTCATCGGGCACTGGCCTTTCTCGGTTTGCCTGTACCGAATGACCTGCTAAACGAATCGGTAAACGGCGTGCTACAATGGGCAATTGAGCACTGGAATTGTGATAAACTTCCTCGGCAGCGGGAAATTATTGTCGCTGCAACAGAATCCACTTATCATACGACTTTTTAATTTCAGCCCCATTTTTTGGAGACAGCATCATCATTACGCGCGTGTTAAAAACGGTAAAACGGGTTCTTAACAAGGACTCGGCCTCAGAAGCGGCAATACAGGCCTTTACCCTTCCCCGTGCAGAACACGGGATTTCACGGGAAGATATCAGTGATAACGCGCTGAAAGTGATGTATCGCCTCAATAAATCTGGCTTTGAATCTTACCTGGTAGGCGGCTGTGTCCGCGACCTCATGCTGGGCCAGAAGCCAAAAGATTTTGATGTGGTAACGAATGCCACGCCAGAGCAAATTAAAGGGCTGTTCAAAAACTGCCGTCTGATTGGCCGTCGCTTCCGCTTAGCACATATCGTGTTTGGGCGTGAAATCATTGAAGTTGCCACCTTCCGTGGTCATCACAGCGATGATGAGGACGGCAACAAACTCGGCCAGCAGGATGCAGAAGGCCAGTTAGTTCGTGACAATGTTTTCGGTTCCATCGAAGAAGATGCCGAGCGCCGCGACTTTACCTTTAATGCCATGTACTACAGCGTGGCTGATTTCAGCGTGACGGATTTTGCTAATGGCCGTAAAGCCATAGCAAACCGCGAAGTAGAACTGATTGGCGACCCGGAAACCCGTTACCGGGAAGATCCGGTACGCATGATCCGCGCGATACGCTTTGCCGCCAAGCTCGACATGACGCTCACGCCGCGTACGGCTAAACCTATTCCTGAACTGGCCCATCTGCTGGCAAATATTCCGCCGGCCCGCCTGTTCGAAGAAACCCTGAAACTGTTCCTGGCTGGTGCCGGGGTAAAAACATTCAAAATGCTGCAGCAGTACGGGTTACTGGCTCCGCTGTTCCCACAACTGGAAACTATTGTGAAGAACCCGGAAAGCCGCGAATTCCAGTTTATTCTGAAAGTGCTGGAAAACACCGACGAGCGCATTAACAGCAACCAGCGTGTGACGCCGGCATTTTTGTACGCCGCCCTGCTATGGTATCCGCTGGAAGAGCATGCACAGAAGCTGCAGGCTGAAAGCGGCCTGAATCAGCACGACGCCTTTAATATTGCGTCCGGCGAGGTCATTCATCGTCAGACCCAGCGCATTATGATCCCGAAACGTTTCTCCACGGTGATCCGCGATATCTGGATTTTACAGCAGCGCCTGCCCCGCCGATTTGGCCGCCGGGCATTCCAACTGTTGTCCCATCCTAAATTCCGCGCCGGTTACGATTTCCTGCATGTCCGAGGGGAAATTGAAGGCGGCGACACCATGGAACTGGCTGACTGGTGGACTGAATTCCAGCATGCCGATCCAGGTAAGCAGAAGAAACTGCTGAATACCCTTCGCCAGACCGAAGGCGGCAACACGCCTCGTCCACGCAAGCGTCGCCGTCGCGCGCCGCAAAAGCGGGAAGCCGGAGATGCATAAAGAACACGTTTACATTGGCCTAGGCAGTAACCTGGGGGATTCCGGCGCCCTGCTGGAAGCCGCCTGTAGTGAAATGGCCATGCTGGATCAGACTCGTTTACTTGCGCGCTCTTCAGTCTACGGGTCATCCCCTATGGGTCCGCAGGACCAGCCAGACTACCTGAATGCAGTATGTCTGCTGGAAACCTCGCTGGAGCCGCTCACGTTACTGCACCAGTTACAACGGATCGAAAAAGAACATGGCCGTGAGCGAAAAGCTGAGCGCTGGGGTCCACGGACACTGGATCTGGATATACTGCTCTACGGCAACGTAGAAATGAATACCGAGGAACTCACCCTTCCCCATTACGGCATAGCCGAGCGGGAGTTCGTGATGGTTCCGTTATTTGAAATTGCCCCATCAATGATTATGCCTGACGGCAATCCTATCGCCTTATGGGTATCCCGCTGCAATCTTGATGGACTTCGACGCCTGACGCCTTCTACGCAGGCATAAATCCGAATGGTTCGCACATCGCCAATTGCCTGTGTCGGTTGTGCCAACTGAGGTTTTTCTATGAAAAAAATCACCATTTCTGGCCTGCAAAAGAAAAAAGCCGCCGGTGAAAAAATAACGATGTTAACGGCCTACGACGCCAGCTTTGCCAAAATGTTCGATGAGCAAAATGTAGATATTCTGCTTATTGGCGACTCTCTGGGCATGGTTTTACAAGGCGAAGATGACACCTTGCCAGTGACCGTCGACGACATTGCCTATCATACCCGCGCCGTACGTAAAGGTACGCAGCGTGCCTTCGTGGTTGCCGATATGCCATTCATGTCGTATCCCACGCCTGTCGCTGCTTACGAAAATGCGGCGAAGATCATGGCCGCGGGGGCCAGTATGGTAAAAATTGAAGGTGGCACCTGGTTGGCGGAAACCATTAGCGGCTTAGTGGAACGTAGCGTTCCGGTGTGCGGCCACCTCGGCTTAACGCCTCAGTCTGTACACGTTATTGGTGGATTTAAAGTACAAGGGCGCGAAGAAGATAAAGCGGCTAAGTTACTTGCCGATGCCAAAGCATTAGAAGCGGCCGGTGCACAAATGCTGGTTCTGGAATGCGTGCCCACCTCGCTGGCAAAAACTGTTTCTGAAGCCCTGTCTATTCCTGTTATTGGTATTGGTGCGGGAGCACAAACCGACGGCCAGGTACTGGTAATGCACGACATGTTCGGCATTTCAGCCAACTACATGCCGAAATTTTCCAAGAATTTCCTCGTTGAAACCGGTGATATGCGTAAGGCCGTACAAAAGTACATTGAAGATGTACAAAGCGGTGCATTCCCTGGCCCAGAACATAGCTTCGAGTAATCCATGAAATCACTGACTACTGTAAATGATCTACGCGCCCTGCGCCGTGAATGGAGCAAACAAGGGAAAGTTGTGGGGTTTGTTCCTACTATGGGGAACCTTCACGATGGCCATTTGCAACTGGTTCACGCTGCTAAAGCAAAATGCGACGAAGTGGTTGTGTCGATTTTTGTGAACCCCTTGCAGTTTGGCAAAAACGAAGATTTGGACAATTATCCGCGTACCCTTGATGCCGATAAGGCCAAGCTCGAAGCCGCTGGCGTTGCTGCAGTATTTTTGCCTTCAGTTGCTGAGATGTATCCTCGCGGATTGGAGCAGCAAACATTTGTTCAGGTGCCAGGCATTTCCGACATCCTCTGTGGTGCCAGCCGTCCCGGACACTTCCGAGGGGTAGCCACCATCGTGTGTAAACTTTTTAATATGGTAGCGCCGGACATCGCTTTCTTCGGTGAAAAAGACTTTCAACAACTGCAGGTCATTCGCTTAATGGCAAAGGATTTGTCGATGAACCTGGAAATCATTGGCGTTCCCACAGAGCGTGAAGCCAGTGGCCTCGCCATGAGTTCCCGCAATGGCTACCTGACCGACGCAGAACGCGAACTGGCGCCTCAACTGTATAAGCTGATTAGCGAAATGAAGGCGTCTGTTCTCGCCGGCAATAATGATTACGCCGCCCTGACCGAAGCGTTTGTTGGCAAAATTAATCACGCCGGATTCAAAACGGATTATCTCGCGGTTAAGAATGCTACCGACTTAAGCGATGCCGACGCTGAAACAGAAAGCCTGGTGATTCTGGTCGCTGCGTATTTAGGGACTACGCGACTGATTGATAACCTCTATTTCAGCGTGTAAGCACGGCCCGTTGGCTCACCTAAATTTGCCTACAAAAAAACCGCAATTTTTGCGGTTTTTTTATGCAAGCAAATACTAACTACTAAGTCGTTAGTGATGACTCACTTTTCTCCAGTTCTTTCCAGAGATGGCGTGCATGGGCAATTTTAGATTGCTCTGCAAGAATGTTTTTAAGATCTTGCTCTGTAGTCAATGGATTCGCCATGACCACACGGAATACGGTGATCGGGCGCGAATTAAAGTCAGGGTTTTCCAATCGGGTTCGAGAAACAAATGACTTACCGGCTTCACGCTGCAGCTTCTGCACATTCACCACCAGCACATCAATCTTATGATTGATCTGGTTTTTCTCACCTTCATCAGCCGTTTTCAGTTTCTCCTGAATAACCGGCGGACACACGCGATAAGTTAAAATAGATAAGGTTGGCGCAGTCACCAGCTCGAAATCTGGATGGGCTTCAATCATGTCCGCAAACTTACGGGCCTTCTTGATGCTTTCGTCTATCAGCAGCTCGTAACCACGGCGACCGAAGATATGCAGTGACGAATACACCATCATGGCCATACCATTCCGGGAGCCTTCCAGGGTAGTCGCACCTAAATCCTTAGAACCCTGGCGCAAAATGTACTGAGCATGATGACGCACGCTATTCGCATCTTCCGGATTCTTAAACAGCACCATACCCGCGCCCATTGGCACATACATTTGCTTGTGGGCATCAATAGTAACTGAATCTGCTCGTTCAATGCCTTTTAAGCGTGTGCGATAGGTTTCTGAAAACAACGTCGCACCGCCCCAGGCAGCATCAACATGGAACCAGCACCCCAGTTCTCTGGCCACATCAGCCAATTCATCCAGAGGGTCTACGTGGCCGGTCTCAGTGGTACCACCGATCCCCACCAACGCCAATAGCTTATTTCCCTCTTCCTGATAGCGCTTACCTTCTGCCAGCGCTTGCTCAGGCGGTAGCGTTTGCTGCGGGCACGGCAATGTGATCAGGTTGTCACGGCCAATACCGAGTACATCCACCGCTTTAGACAGTGAATAGTGACCCCGACGGGAACACATGACGCCCATCTGATTGATATCGTAGTGACGGTACGCCGCGGCTAAACCTGATTTAGCCACACCGGCAAAGCCCTTATCCGCGCCCAGCATTTTATTGCGGGCAACCCACAATGCAGTAATGTTCGCAACCGTGCCACCGGAACCAAACGCCCCCAGCGCATGACGGGCGCTGTGCAAATATTGCTGATACCAGCTGTCTTCCTGGCCATACACTAAATTGTGCATCATCCCCAACACCTGACGCTCCAGCGGGGTAAACGCTTTGGAGGTTTCAATTTTCACCAGGTTCTGATTCAGCCCCACCAGCAGCTTGGCCAGCGGCAAATGAAAATAAGGAAGCGCAGAAGTCATGTGACCAATAAAGGTCGGGGAATAGGTATTAACAGAATGCGCGACCAGTTTGTCGAGCAAGTTTTCGGCATGAGACGACACGAACTCAGGTGACTCCGGTACAAAAGCATCGGAGAAATCCTGCTCAATCTCTTCAAGAGACGTCTTCTTTGTCACCACATGCTGGGATAAGAAATCCAGAATGTTATCTGACAAATGCTGTTCGATTTGTGCAAGCTTTGAGTCTTTGTGTTCAGGCTTGGTAAAGACCCGAAACAGATGTTTCAGACTAACTTGAGCTTCACCCACTCCACACACCTCTTATTTAATTCGGAGCAACCGCGCCACGTCACTGAAATGGACGGCGTTTACCACTCCCTGACTCACTTCGTCAGTAACCATGAAAACTTAGCACGCATCTTACAAAGTGCGGAACTTTACCCCAGAAACCCTCGAACGCCAAGAGGCAGTCGAATTAAGCTGTCGTGATATACCGCCAACATGATGGTAACTATCGACCATCATCACCGTTTCCGCTACGAACGGTAAAATAGAGAATGGGCAATCTGACAACCTCTGCTATAGTGAAAAGATGAGGAATAGCCAGAGGCGAGTGACATGCCATTTCGAGAAATAACAGATAACTACACTCTGGATGCTATTGTGCCTTACTTTCAACCTATCGTCGATATCCGGTCTGAAAGAGTATGGCGCTATGAGTGTCTGGCACGTCTAGTTACTCCAGAGCAGCGAGTATTTTTACCCAGCGATTTTCTTTATTTAATTGAGCGTCATAATCATGTTCAGCAGCTTGCCGAAATGATGTTTTGCAAAAGCGCCGTCTATTTCGAAGATTCCAATACCCCTTGGAATATTAATCTTGATGCCAGCGATTTGGAAAACGATGATCTGCTTCATTCTTTGATTGCGCAATTGGCAAACTATCCCAATCCGTCCAGGGTAAGTGTTGAAGTGAGTGCAGATGTGGCCTTTAAGCATTACGATAAGCTAAAGCGCTTTATTGATAAGTCCTTGCACAGCGGAATGGGCGTATTCATCGACAACCTGGGCAAACAAAGCGCCAATATCCGCAACCTAATGAACCTCCCCTTACGCGGTGTGAAGCTAGACGGGAGCCTGCTGCGCCGTCTTGACCAGCATTCGGCCATTGAAGACTTTGTATTGAGCGTATGCGATTTAGCAAAAGAGCGCCATATGAGCATCGTTGCCGAGCACATTGAGGATGCCGACACCCTGGAGAAAGTCATGAGCATGCCTATTCAGTACGCTCAAGGCTTTGTATTCTGCGAGCCTTCGCCGCAACCCAATACCGCTACGGCTCATTGAGATTAATCAGAAATTATGGCAGAAAACGTCTTATTCAATGCACAGATGAACCCGGCAGTAAAAACCTACTGGCTAATCAATTTGCTGCTGATTTCCACCGTGACAGTGGTTGGTATTCCTTTACTTGTACTCTCAATACCTGTTTTCTTTTTGTGCGCCGGGCGCGTGCTCGCGTCGATTTCTGCGACGCTGACCGAACGTAAGCTCATCGTCAAACGGGGCGTGTTCAATAAAGAAGAAAAAACGATTCCACTGGATAAGATCACCGATGTGTCTCTGGTCCAAGGCCCTATCATGCGTGCATTCAACATTCATAAACTGAGTTTCGAAACTGCAGGGCAATCCGGCATGGGGGCGCTGGTATCTTTGCTGGGAGTGGTCGACGCAGAACATTTTCGTGAGTTGATACTGGAACAGAAAGAAAACCTCGCTGGGAAGCCCTCTACACCGCCTGAGAGCGACACGAAGCAATCTGCTGACACATCGGATTTAGCCGCCCTGACCGCAAGCGTACAACGCATCGAAGGCTTGCTATCCCAATTAATCGACGCAAAAAAACGGGCTGAACAAAAAACGGGCTGAATAAACTCAGCCCGCTTTGTTTTCTCAGTCAGTAGGACCTATTCCGCTTCATCATGATACACGTTAAGCTGCCAGCAGGTCTGACCGCTTCCGCGATATTTGCGCTCGAAGGGCGTCATATGATCATCGCCAGTGATTTCACCCACATCGCTGGACAATCCATACTGTGCAGCCGCACGGCCAAATTCCAGAAGGTACAGTAACCAGTTACTGCGCACCTCGATATTCGGCGTTAGCGCCATTAAATCCACCATTGCGGCCGATGCATACCAGCGTTTCTGAATTTGCGCTGACTTCGGGTACGGGTTGGGATACAGCAAAAAATGCCGCACGATATTCCATTCCGTTTCACCTGCCAGACGCCAGAAATCATTCACATCGGCACGAAATACCGCATAGTTCTGATTTTCAGACTGATAGTGCTCGTGCTTACCTACCCGTAGTGCAGATTTATCAATGCCAACGATCCGTGCATCCGGGAACCGCGCCGCCAGATTGGCCGTGCTTTCGCCCACGCCACAGCATGAATCGAGTATAACCTCGCCCTGCCAGCCATCGAGCCAGGCGCACACATCGTTGAAGGTCTGACGGGTATGGTCGCTGATGGGTCGCTTGTTTTCACTCTTGCGATAGCGCGCTACCAGCTCATCCAGTTTGTCATGAATGCCCTGCTGATTACTCAGGACTTCCCTTGAATTACCTGAACTCACATTAACTCCGAATACCGCGACCTTTGGTCAGCAGATAGTGGGCAATGCCGTACAGCAAAATATTGAAACCAACCAGAATGCCCACCGAAACCGACACATTTACGTCAGACACACCCAAAAAGCCGTAACGGAAACCGTTAACCATATACACAATCGGATTGGCTTTACTGACTGCTTGCCAGAATTCAGGCAATAAGGACAATGAATAAAACACACCGCCGAGATAGGTTAGCGGCGTCAGCACAAAGGTAGGCACCATACTGATGTCATCAAAGGTTTTTGCGTAAAGCGCATTCACCAGACCCGCCGTGGCAAACAACGTTGAGGTTAGCAACAGGGTAACGATAATGGCGGTAAAACTGTGAATATTCACGTCCACAAAGAACATAGACACCGCGGTAACAATGATGCCAATGAGAATGGCCCGCGCAACACCGCCGCCTACGTAACCAAAAATGATTACCCAGGTTGGCACCGGTGCCACCAGCAGCTCTTCAATGTTGCGTTGAAATTTCGCGCTGAAGAAAGATGACGACACGTTAGCGTAGGAGTTGGTGATCACCGACATCATGATAAGACCGGGAACGATAAATTCCATGTAGGTAAAGCCGCCCATTTCACCAATGCGGTTACCTATCAGGTTACCGAAAATCACGAAATACAGTGACATGGTGATGGCCGGTGGCACCAGCGTTTGCACCCAGATGCGCAGAAAACGGGTACACTCTTTTATCCAGATCGTGTTCAGTGCAATCCAGTTATTTTGTCCGTGCATGCTTACGCCTCCTTCTGAGCCTGACGACCCGATTCAACTAAGGTCACAAATAATTCTTCCAGACGGTTCGACTTGTTCCGCATACTCAGTACCGGTACGCCCTGCTCAGTAAGCTGGGAGAACACCGGATTTAACCCTTCACTTTTCTCTACATCCACTTCCAGCGTAGTGTCATCGATAAAGCGAGTTTGATAGCCAGCCACTTCCGGCTTGGCAGTGTACTCACCTAAGTCCAGTACAAAGGTTTCCAGCGTGAGCTTAGACAACAGCGCTTTCATGCTGGTGTTCTCAACAATGGTGCCTTTGTCGATGATGGCAATGTTGCGACAAAGCATTTCTGCTTCTTCCAGATAGTGGGTGGTGAGGATAATGGTAATGCCCTGCTCGTTGATGGTTTTGAGGAAATCCCACATGGAGCGACGGATTTCAATATCCACGCCGGCGGTAGGTTCATCAAGAATAAGTAGCTTAGGTTCATGCATCAGCGCGCGGGCTATCATCAGGCGACGTTTCATACCGCCAGACAAGGTGCGCGCAGCCATGTCGCGCTTTCCCCACAAATCGAGTTGCTTGAGATATTTCTCGGCTCGCTCTTTGGCAACACCACGTGGCACGCCGTAATATCCTGCCTGATTCAGTACAATTTGCAGTACCGTTTCAAACTGGTTGAAGTTGAATTCCTGCGGTACCAGTCCAATACAGGATTTCGCCTGCTCTTTCTGCGTGTTCAAATCGAAGCCAAAGACTTTCACTTCGCCTTCTGAAGCATTCACCAGTGAACTGATAATACCGATGGTAGTGGATTTACCGGCGCCGTTTGGCCCCAGCAAGGCGAAGAAGTCACCCTCGTCTACTTCCAGGTTGACACCGCGCAAGGCCTGCACGCCACCTTTGTAGACTTTTTTAAGATCGTTTATATCCAGCGCTTTCATGCTCTGCCCGTCTTTTAATTCATATTTCAGCCGGTTAGTCTACCATGAAAAAAGCGCCCGTTGCGGGCGCTAAACGTTGCGGTTGGTAGGAACAACGAAAGGGATTTATCGCTGCGCGGTCATGCCGTTCTCGTCAGGCATAATTTGCATTACCACTTTGCGATCGAAGAAGGTACTTTCCGGCGAGTTACTGGTACTGCCCGCCTCGCCCACCGCTAGCAGAGAAATCTGCTCGCTGCTTACACCACGCTCGGTGAGTGCTGTTTTTACCGCGTTTGCGCGCTGCTCTGACAGCAGTTGGTTAAAGTCGCTATCACCGCGGTAATCAGCGTAGCCGGTGAGTCGCACCGCCAGGCCTTTATGGCTGCGCAGGGCTTTGGCAATCAGATCCAGCTGTTCGGTGTAAAGCGCTTCTATATTTTCAGAACCGGTTTTGAACTGAATGGCGCTTTCCATAGCCATCACCTGCTCGTTGGGGAAAGACGTCAGGCCCACATGCGTTATTGTCGCTTGCTGCTGAAGTTCATTGAGTGAATCCCGCACCGCAAACAGCTCTTTCTGTGATGCAGTGAGTGCAGCCTGACTGGCCGCTAGTTCTTCCCTGCTGTCAGTGAGTGCTTCCGTGGCCGCTTTATTCTCACCAATCATTGCGCCTAAAATGCCTGCTACACCGGCGCCGATAGGGCCAGCTATCACCGCGCCAACCACCATACCGGTGCCCAGTCCAATAGCCGCATTTTTGCTTTTCTCCTGCTCATAGTCTTTCGCCATTGCCACTGGGTTAAGACAAAGTGCGGTTGCGGCAGCGATAAGTGTTTTCTTAGCCATGTTCATCATGATTTCCTTAACAGTTTTGAGGTTGTCTGTGCTGATAGAATGCATTACACAATCACAATGTGACCTTGCCAGAGGAGAAATGGGGAAAGGTGGCGGAACATTGTGATGAAAAACGTCAATTAGCCCATTGAGGCCGCTGCAGCTTGGTAAATTCGGGCAAATATGGCTAAAAAGTGGCGAGACGGGGAATTTTTGTCTCAATCAGGATTTGTTCAGTTTGCTTGGTGTATAGTCTTGCCATCGCGCAATTCACTGCTGCGCCTCAGTATTCAGGAACACGTATTATCATGCCAAGAACAATTGCCCTAATCGAAGATGATGTAGCCATTCGCGAAAACTATATCGCGGCACTGCAGGCGCAGGGTTATCAGGTAAATGCCTACGCAGACCGTCCTTCAGCTTCAGCGGCGTTTGAGCATACTCTGCCCGACCTGGCGATCATTGATATTGGTCTTAAAGATGAAATGGAAGGCGGCTTCATGCTTTGCCAGCAATTGCGTCAGATATCTCAGACCATGCCGATCATATTCTTTACTGCCCGTGATAACGATGTAGATACCATTAGCGGCCTGCGCATGGGTGCAGACGATTACCTCACCAAAGATATCAGCATGGCGCACCTATTGGCGCGGATTGCCGCGTTGTTTCGCCGCACCGATTTATTGTCGTCGCCCAAGCAACAGAGTGAACAAATTCAATTGGGACACCTGCTGGTAGATGTCAGCCGGATGACCGTGAGCTGGAAATCCCAGCCCGTTGCCCTCACGGTAACAGAATTCTGGATGTTACACGCGCTCATTAAGCACCCTGGCCATGTGAAAAGTCGCCAGCAACTCATGGATGAATCCCGCATGGTCGTGGACGACACCACTATCACCTCTCACATCAAGCGCATGCGTAAGAAGTTTGTGCAATTGGATGACACTTTTGACCATATCGATACTGTTTACGGTATGGGCTATCGCTGGCAGGGCTGATAACACGTGAATTTTCGTTTTACCATCCGTCTGCAGTTACTGGTACTGTCACTGTTTTTATTCACCATTCCCTGGCTGGGTTACCGTTATGTCTGGGAGTTGGAGCAGTACCTGCGTATTGGGCAGGAACAAACCATGATAGGCACGGCCCGGGCAGTGGCTACCGCGCTGCATGAGCGCCCGGCACTGTTCGACAGTCAGTCTGCGTACCTCAAAGATGTGCGCCCCGGTACCGACCTTTATGCGCCGCCAATTACCTCTCCCATTCAGTTAGATGGCAAGTTCAGCGATTGGCAATCGGTGCAGGGGTTGAGTCAGGTTTATGGCGAGCAGCAAGTGGTTTCCTGGTTTGGTCAGGTAACGAACTTTCCCCCTGTAACCCTTTCTTTCAGGCACATGGTGGGGCGCTACGATAAGTATCTGTATGCCATGTTCGATGTGGAAGATGATGCTGTTATCTGGCGTTCGACTAACGCATTGGCCGTCGATCAAAGTGATCATCTGCTTATCAGCGTTATCGATGATAAAGAAGAACTGGAGCGTTTTGTTATTGCTCCCTACGGTGAAGGCTGGGTAAACGCCTTTAAACTCGACGACACCGCAAATGGTTACCGCGCCACCGACAACGAACTGCGTATTCAGGGTCGTTGGCAACTCACTGATAAAGGCTATGGCATTGAGCTGCGTTTTCCTCTTGCTATGACCACCGGTGCACTGGCCTTTGCGCTGGTAGATGTAGACAACCCGGAAACGCGGATTAAACAGTACGCTGTGGGCACCGCCAACCCCAACAACGCCGACGGCATGGGCACGGTGGTAACGCCATCACCGGAAATTGAACGTATTTTGTCTGGCTTGAAATATGCTGATTCCCGGGTGTGGGTGGTGGACAACCACAAGCGCGTGCTAGCCCGGGCGGGTTCGATACATTCAGCGTCGGGCTTTAAAGTACGTAACCAGCAAGAAGGCGGTTACGACTGGGTACGCTGGCTGGAAAATACTATTCTGTTTCCGCTTTATTACCATATTCTCACTCGTCCACCGGCAGACTTCGTCGATGAACTTCAAGGCGCTTATGCACTGGCTGGCCAGGATATTTCCTCTGCGCTTGGCGGTGCCCCCGATTCCCTGTGGCGATTGTCGCCAGACAGCAAAGCGGTGATTTTATCAGCCGCTTATCCGATTTATATCGGTGAAAATGTCATGGGCGCGGTGGTGGTTGAACAGACGACTAACGGCATTCGTACTTTGAGAAATCGAGCTCTGGAACAGCTTTTTCACGTTATTCTGGCGGTCATGCTTTTAGGCACGCTAAGCTTATTTCTGTTTGCTAACCGCATTTCCAGCCGCATCCGTAAACTCCGTGACGATACCGAAGCGGTCATCGATGACAACGGTAAAATCATTGGTAGCCTGCCCGATGTTCGCCGGGTAGATGAAATTGATGATCTGCACCGCTCATTCTCAGACGTGCTTTCCCGGCTACAGCAATACAACTCTTATCTTGAAAATATGGCGTCACGGTTGTCTCACGAACTGCGGACACCCATCGCCGTAGTTCGCTCTTCTTTGGATACCATTGGGCAAGTGCAGGACCCGTCGCAGCAGTCTGTACTCATAGAGCGTGCGCAAAGCGGTATTACCCGATTGAGCACCATTTTAAATAGCATGAGTGAAGCTACACGTCTTGAACATGCCATCGCTCAGGAAGAGCCGGAATATTTCGATGCTGCCGCGGTGGTTTCTGGCTGTGTGGATGGTTACGCCCATATATTTACCGAGCGTCAATTCCAGCTAAAAATATCGCTGGAGGAAGCTAAGTTGCGGGGCTCGGCGGATTTGTTCGCGCAGATGTTTGATAAGATCATCGCTAATGCGGTGGAATTTAGCCACGTAAGTGACACGATTACCGTGCATCTGTGGCGGGATAACAAACAAATGAAGCTCTCGGTTACTAACCCCGGTCCGCCACTGCCAAAAGACATGAACGACCAATTACTGCAATCGATGGTCTCAGTTCGTCCCGATGAAGAAAGGCATAAAACCAGTACCCACCCTCACCTTGGGCTCGGACTGTTTATCGCCAATATGATTGCCAGCTACCACAAAGGGCGCATTCAACTGGCGAACCTGCCAGATAACACCGGTGTATGCGTTGTTGTGCAGTTACCGCTGCAGGGCTAATCTGAGCGTTTACTTTTGATACCGGCTAAGCATAGATGTCTGACTATTCTCCGTCAGACATCTTGTTGTCGGGTACATTCTTCATAAACATCGCCGTTCGCTTGCGCGCCACATTCTGCGCATAGCGCCGGATACTGACGGTTGAGTCTTTCTCATCGACAATCTCAATGCCCAGCAGATGTTCAATGGTATCTTCCAGGGTAACAATCCCTTCCAGGCCACCGTACTCATCTACCACCAGAAAGATATGCACTCTTTTAGCCGTAAACAAATCCACCACATTTGCGATAGGCATGCTGCTCAGTACGGTAATCATGTCACGACGATAGTCTTTCAGTTGCTTTGAGGTGTTTCCTCTGGCGTAAGCAAGCAGCAAATCGGAGCGCATAACAAAACCTGTGATGTGCTCACTGTCGTTCTCGCCATAAATCGGTATGCGGGAAAATTCCATATGGGCGTGCTGATGGAAGAACCCTTCCACAGTGAGATCTTCAGAGAGTGAAAACATAGATGTGCGGTGCGTCATGGCATCTTTCACCTTCACATCGTACATGTTCAGCATGTTCTGTAAAAACACGTTCTCTTTCTCAGCAAGCTGGCCTTCCTGCCGGGAAACGTCCGCCATTGCCTGCAATTCATTGCGGCTTAAACCCCGTAAAGGACTCTCTTCTTTAAATCCCTTTGTGATTAGCTCAGAGAACCACACAAAAGGTGTCAGTAACCAGGTAAGGTATTTCAAAAACCATGCTGTTGGCGTAGCTAACGCACGCCAGTAAGTCGCACCGAGCGTTTTGGGGATAATTTCAGAGAACACCAGGATAAGCAGAGTAAGTATGGCACTAATGATTCCCAGGTAGGCATCGCCGAATACCACCGCAGCCTGTGCACCTGCGCCCGCAGCCCCCATGGTATGCGCAATGGTATTTAATGTAAGAATGGCCGATAAGGGTTTGTTGATATCGTCAGTCAGGCTACGCAGTTGCTGACCGGTTGGAGAGCCTTCTTTTTCCAGTACAGAGATGTAAGCCGATGAGATACTCAGAATAACGGCTTCTGCAATAGAGCAGAGAAAAGAAAAACCGAGGGCGATAACAACATAGATGATGAGTAGAAACATGATTTTCGTTATTTTGTGCCGACCATTCAGCCAACATTGAGTTTAATTGCAACCAGTGTACAGATTACTAAAACGTATTCCGAGATCAGTTTGTTCACTCTACGGTGAAATAAACGCCAACAAAAACGCCACCCGAAGGTGGCGTTTAAAGCGTTGAGAAGTCAATAAACGTTATTGAGACGCCTTACTTTCACGCTTAAATTTAGAAATTACCGACCAGGATTCCAGCATAACCAGAACACTCACCACCAGAACAACCGCGTCGAGTGTTACCAGCAGATAATTCTCTGCCAGCCAGTATTCTTTCAGTTTGATAACACCGGCCAGGAACGCCATCACGATAACAAAAGTCATTGGGATTAACGTGTACTTCGCCGGACGGCCCATTTTGATTAGCATCACTGAGATCACCAGCAGCGTCATAGAAGCCAGAATTTGGTTAGTTGAGCCAAACAGAGGCCAGATGATCATGCCGCCGCTACCTGATGAACCACCGGCACCAAAGGCTAAGAGCAAACAGGTACCTACTGCAATCATGGTAGCAACGAAACCACCTTTCAGCAGGCTAATATTATAGATTTCGCCCCATTCCTGAATGATGTAGCGCTGTAAACGCACACCCGAGTCCATGGTCGTACCGGCAAACAGCACTACCATGGTAGCCAGAATAGTGGATGAGAAATCTACCGGTAATCCCCAACCCTGTTGTATAAGGTTTGCGCCACCGGTAATGAACGCAGACACCGAACCATCACCTAAATGGCTATACACTTCGTGCCACTCTTCAGGCGATGCAGCCAGTGCAACACCACTTACCGCAACGATGGTGATGAGTGCCAGACAGCCTTCGCCTACCGCACCTAAATAACCCACAAATCGCGCATCGGTTTCTTTATTCAGCTGCTTAGAGCTGGTACCTGAAGAAACAATACCGTGGAAGCCGGATACCGCACCGCAGGCAATGGTTACAAACAGCAGCGGAATAATACTGGGTGTATCTACTGCAGTCTGGGTATTAAATGCCGGAGCTGTAATGTCTGGCAGCGAGAAGAACACCGCGCCGTACAGCAGGAACAAACCTACCAGCAGTTGCATACCATTAATGAAGTCACGGGGTTGCAGCAGCATCCACACCGGTAGCAGTGAAGCAATAGCGGCGTAGATAAACAGGATGATGATCCAGTTCGCATTCGCAGACAAACCAAACAGTGTTTCTGGTAACTCAATAGGAATGTAACTACCCGCAAACACCGAGGCGTACAGCACAATGATACCCACAACACACATAGGAATTAGGCTGAAGTTACGCTTCAGAAGTTGGCCGATAATCAGGGCAACTACAATCGCCATCCAGGCAGGGAATACCGCGTTAGGCTGCGAAATGAAAGACTTGGCGATGACCACACCAAACACCGCATTTACCATTAGCAGCACCAGGAATACGACCACCATGAACAACGATCGGGAACGTTTACCAATGACGTCTTCTGCCAGCGCGCCCATGGATTTACCTTTGTGGCGGCTACTCGCCCACAACGCGCCCATATCGTGGATACCAGCAAAAAACATGGTGCCGAATACCACCCAAAGTACGGCGGGAACCCAACCCCAGTAAACGGCAATAGCTGGACCAACAATAGGCGCAGCACCTGCTACAGAGGTAAAATGGTGCCCCCAGAGAACAACTTTATTGGTAGGTACAAAGTCGACGCCGTCACGCAATTCGTGAGCGGGAGTTACGAAGTTTTCGTCCAGACGGAATATTTTACTGGCAATGAATTTGGAATAAACGAACCATCCCAACAACATGCCAATGATACCCAACACGACGATCATAATTGATTGCATAGCGATATCCTGAAGGTAAAGTCGCATCCTTTCTGTGCTAACTACGGCTTCGCTAAACTTCTTTAACGAGTTAACAAATACACGCTGCCATCGATTATTTTTGTACCCGCTGCAGACACGTATAAAAGATACTGAATTGTTTATAAGCCGTTAAATTTTACCTACGTTAATCTAACAAAACAGTTCATTCAACCTGATAAATATAACGTTGCTCTAAAAGCAGAATTCAGAAGGGAAAATTCAGTAAGTATCGACTTGATGTTCGCCCCGGTTTCGCCGTTTAACCGCGTACATCAACTCATCGGCTTTAACCAGTAACGTGTTCAGGTCGGCCGATTCTTTCCTTAGCAAAATTGCACCCACGGTGGCTGACACCGCGCACTTTCCTACTCCTTCAACGGGCACTGGCACACTGATCATATCGATGAGTAATTTGCATTGAATATCGATGTCGCTGATAAAACTTCGCGGGGCAATCAGGCCAACAACAAATTCATCGCCGCCCCAACGGCTACACACACAGGTGTAATCAGAGAAGAATTTGGGAATACGTCTACCCACTGCTTCAAGTACTTTATCTCCAGCCTCATGACCAAACTCATCGTTAATAGGCTTGAACCTGTCGAGATCAATCATCATGAGTACAAAGGGCTTATCAATACTGGAAGCTGTGATCAGGTTGCGCAGGAAGGCTTCCCCCCCTCTGCGATTGTGCAAGCCGGTGAGCGGGTCATGCTCTGCCGCGAAGCGGACCTGCTCTTCACGTTTCATTCTCTCAGTAATGTCATTAACCACCACTTCTATGAGTACATCCCCCTCACTGGCTCGATTTAATCGCTGCTCACTGACGACAGCGAAAAGGCAATGTACCCAGCGAATTTTCCCGTCTACATAATAAGACAGGTCGGCGGAGTCATGGCTGGTGCCATTTTGCGAACGAATAGCTGTTACAATTTCATTTACCGTGTGTTCTTCATTAAAGGTTTTACAAAAATCCTGCATGCTATCAATTTTCCCCAGCATGCCGATAAACGCAGTATTGACCTGCAACACGCCGCGCTTTAATGATATTAAGGCGATGCCAATGGTTGCCCTTTCAAATAGCAAACGAAATTGACGCTCCAGTTTTTCCGTTTCTTTGCGTAGTAACTTTTCTTCCTGATAGAAATGGCGCGTGGCTGATATCATGTCGTTCATTCGTTTGATGAGATTCCCTAACTCGTCCTCGCGGCGAGAGCCCTGCTTAATATTTTGCAGATTTTCTGGATCAGACGGATCTACAGATTCGAATTCCCGACTCATTTTAAGAAGCGGTCTGGACAACATTTCGTTGGTGACTACGGCTACCGCCACGGTAATGGCAAGTGCGACGAGCAGCATCGATAAACTGCTCTGCATGGATAGATTGCTTACATTCTCCAGAATAAAAGAGCGGGCAGGATATATAGTTAACTTGCCTATGATTTGCTCTTCAATAAACGGATGGGCCAGTTGAATTTCAATGCCGGTTTCATCGGATGGGATGGTGCCACTGACGGCGAGATCTTCTGTATTTCCGGTTACCACAGCCGAACGGATAAGGTCATTTTTAATCAGCCCTTCGGTAATCTCTTTAGCCAGTATGTCATCTTCAACGTAAACCGAAATAGCAGCAGGTTTGCGGGTACTATCGGCCAACTGCTGAATCAATCTGTCTGTCGACGTCAACAGCGTCTCTTCACTTTGTTGATAGACTATTGCGCCACCTGCTACAGCGATAACGGTGCCGATAAGAGCAATAATTGATGCAACACGTAAATGGAGTCGTTTGAGAAACATAAAACCCGTTCAGTCCGGCTACATTTAGAAAGTGGTACTGTAAGTTACACTGATAACGTTGCTGTTCTGATCGCCGGTTATCTGCTGCCCCACCGATGAGCCCCACAAGGCGTATCCAGGCACATGTATCCAGTAGTGATCATACTGAAATTTCAGGGCTGACTCTTCAGTGAAGTCCCATCGTACGCCCACGCCCAGCGATTGCTGTTTCTGCGTAATAGCATCGGAAATGCTTTGTGTAATAAAAGACAGCTGTGCCAGGCTTTCTGCAGTTGCCAAATCTGGCGCGCGCTCATAAGCAGGCGTCGGTAGCTGCTTGGGAGATTCCAGTGGCTCTATTGCAGCAACCGTTACATAGGGCAGTAGCTCTCCAAACCGATAGCCGACGCTCACATAACCCGCAAGATAAGGAGACAGCAACGTCCACTCCGAATTCATTCCAACCAGTTCTGTCATGAACATCCATTCATCATCGTTGTACTGATAACCCATAGACAGATAATAGATTGGCTCATCGTCCATATGCAGATGATCGTAAACCCCAGCAACACCTGGCCAGAGAAAGTCTGGAGTATTCAGTAGTGCATTGTACAGAACATCAAAGTCGGCACCGCGGATCTCCGTTTTGTGACCCATAAAATAAGACGCCGTTACCTTGAATGACCAGTCGTAAGACTCAAAAGACGTTGTAGCGTTAAGCACATAGTCGTAAAGGATGGTGGTGAAGCTGTCGAGTGTTACCAGGTTCGATTGAGACTCTCCGGCAGCGAAAGTATGTTGCCAAATACCGCTTTCACTGTTGTGCCGATATTGAATTTCCGCTCCGTCGACAAACGACACCGATGAAGTGGGAAGATAAAAATCTACCGGCGGACGCACCCAAGGATACGCATAGCTCACGTTTCGATACTCAGAAAGCAGGTAAGCATTGTAGTTCATTCGCCCCGCTCTCATAGACCAGTTGCGACCGAACTGATAACGTAAAAATGCCATTTCGAAGTAATTGGTGATGTCGTGATCGCCCCGATCTTGCGCAATAGCCTGAACGACCATGTCAAAGTCACTAGAAAAGTGATAGTTGAATTGAAAGCCAATCAAAGTATCGGTAAGTAAATTAAAGTGCTTTTTCGGCTTATTCAGATAAGAAGAACGAAATGCAAGTTCGTCGTTACTGCTATAGCTTGCTCCCACCGTTGCAAACCCGCTGAAGCGCCAGTTATCGTTTTCATCTGCGCGCGTTTCGACACAACACAGTACCAGTAAGACGAAAAGCAGAAGCCATTTATTCGAGTACGAGAACAATTTTCATCTCCTTCGAAACAGCATTCATAGGAACATACGCGACATAATTTTGATTATCTTTGAAAAGATCATCCAAATTATCGATAGAAGAAACCTGAATGGGCGCTCTGGCACGCCCCGAGAACAGCAATCGAGACCAGTAGGAATTAACCTGACGTAACGAACGATTAACTAAGGTTTGGTAAAAATCGCCTTTTAGCTCGCTTTCAGCTTTATAGTCTAGTGGTACCAGGGCTTGCCCTTTATTGGTTTCACTAAAGCGCCCCATAAACAAATCAATAACTTCAGATTTAGAAAGCGTTGTTACCTTGCTCGTTGATGGCACCACCACCACTATTTGCTGATCTGCACTTATTGCACACACGGCAAAAGGCGAAGTACTCAGTACAACAAAGACAAACAGCAGTTTGAGGCTAGCCAGACGAATTGCCATTTCGTTAAAAAAGCGCTCGCAATTAGGATTTAAGTCGATGAATTAACTATAGACGATAAGCGCAAGTACGCTAATTTAGCGAAGAGAAAAGATATAGCGGGGGCAAAGCTAGATTTTACAGCGGAACAAAAACAAAAAAGGCCGCTTTCGCGACCTTTTTTTGGACTAGTTTGTAGTCATCAATTACTTGATGATTTTAGCTACAACACCAGCACCTACAGTACGACCACCTTCACGGATTGCGAAGCGCAGACCTTCTTCCATCGCGATAGGAGCAATCAGCTCAACTACGAATTTCAGGTTGTCGCCTGGCATTACCATTTCAACGCCTTCTGGCAGTTCAACGGCACCAGTTACGTCAGTTGTACGGAAGTAGAACTGTGGACGGTAACCTTTGAAGAATGGAGTGTGACGACCGCCTTCATCTTTAGACAGTACGTATACTTCCGCTTCAAACTTAGTGTGAGGAGTGATTGAACCAGGCTTAGCCAGTACTTGACCACGCTCAACGTCGTCACGCTTAGTACCACGCAGCAGAACACCAACGTTCTCACCTGCACGACCTTCGTCAAGCAGCTTACGGAACATTTCAACACCGGTACAAGTCGTTTTAGTCGTATCTTTGATACCAACGATTTCTACTTCTTCACCAACTTTAACGATACCTTGCTCAACACGACCAGTTACAACAGTACCACGGCCTGAGATTGAGAATACGTCTTCGATTGGCAGGATGAACGGCTTGTCGATAGCACGCTCTGGCTCTGGAATGTAAGAATCCAGTGCTTCACCCAGTTCGATGATTTTCTTTTCCCACTCTGCGTCGCCTTCAAGGGCTTTCAGAGCAGAACCTTTGATTACTGGCAGATCGTCGCCTGGGAATTCGTATTCAGTCAGAAGTTCACGAACTTCCATCTCAACCAGTTCCAGCAGCTCTTCATCATCAACCATGTCACATTTGTTCATGAATACGATGATGTAAGGGATACCAACCTGACGACCCAGCAGGATGTGCTCACGAGTCTGTGGCATAGGACCATCAGTCGCCGCAACTACCAGGATACCGCCGTCCATCTGAGCAGCACCAGTGATCATGTTTTTAACGTAATCAGCGTGTCCTGG
>NZ_MDHN01000031.1 GCF_001757105.1 Alteromonas confluentis | reverse complement strand
TATAGAGCGACAATTAACTTGAACGGTTGAGCGACAACTATCTTGACCGGTTGTTCTGTTAAGGTTCGACACGACAATTCGAGGAGAATGGCGTGTCGGGAACTCACATCACAGAAAAACAAGTCAGGTTATATATGAAGTTTCGAAAGGATTTCACGCAGGAAGTTGCCGCCAGCAAAGCGAACATTTCTGTCAGTTCCGCCAGACGCATAGAGAACGGCCGTCACCAACCTAAAAAAGCCCACCGTCATTGGCGCACCCGGCCCGATCCCCTTGAGGCAGTCTGGGAGAGTATTGTTATCCCCCTTCTGAAGCAAGATAAGCTAATTACGCCAGTGGGCGTATTTGATTATTTGTGTGATTCGCATAGCGATCAGTTTCCTACCTCAGCGCGACGTACACTTGAGCGCAGAATTAAGAAGTGGCGACAATTACACGGTGGTGCTCAGGACGTAATGTTCTTACAGCACCACGAGTCAGGTTTATTGGGTATTTGCGACTTCACGCATGTTAAGTCTCCGGTCACTATCGGGCATGAGCCGTGTAAGCACATGTTGTTCAACTATCGCCTGGCCGCCAGTGGCTGGCACTACAGTCATGTAATTTATGGTGGTGAGAGCTTCGCTGCCTTCTCTGATGGGTTACAGAATGCCTTCAGAGCCAGTGGCGGCGTCCCCAAGGAAGTCCGCACCGACAGCTTGAGTGCAGCGTACCGGAATCATGATGATGCCGGTAAATTTACAGAACGGTATGCTTCACTGATGGCACATTATGGTTTTACCGGCACACGCAATAACACCGGTGTCGCGCATGAAAATGGCGTCATCGAGTCCAGTAATCGCCATATTAAAGCGCAGCTTGAGCAGGCGCTGCGCATTCGTGGCTCGTATGACTTTAATTGTCGCGACGATTATGAAGACTTTATCCGGCAATTAGTGGCGAGACGAAACAAACGCATTAATACGGCATTTATTAAAGAGCAGCGACAATTACAGCCACTGCCGCCGGCGGGCAGCGTCAATTACTCAACCGAATATGTGCGCGTCTCGCGCACCAGTACCATCAGCATTAAACGCGTCACTTATACCGTGCCTTCGCGTCTGGTAGGCAGTCGCCTGCGGGTGCAAGTGTATGATGACCGCTTAGCTCTATATCTCGGTCATGAGCTGACCTACACCTTAGAGCGGGTATATACCACGGGCACCGCGCGTAAACGCAGCGTCAATTACAAACACGTTATTGATGCGTTAGTAAAAAAGCCTCAGGCCTTCCGGTGTTCACAGTGGCGGGATGAGTTATTACCTAATGAGGATTACCGGAGTATCTGGCAGTACGCTAATGGCAATATGAAGGCTGATGATGCCTGTCGCTATATCGTCAGAGTACTTCACCTCGCGAGCAAGGGGGATAATGAAGTCAGGCTGGGTCGCTTCATTATGCAGCAACTGAATAGCGGCCGGTTACCCAGCTTGTTCGACTGTCAGGAACGCTTCCAACAGCAACCTCGCCACATCCCCCAGCTTCAGGTGGGGCAACACCCGTTAAAGCTGTATAGCCTGTTATTACAGGGAGGGAGGCAGACATGACTAATACAGCATCCCTGCCACTCATGCTCAAGAGCCTGCGACTGAGTGAGTTCAGGCTCCACTGGGAGAGCCTGGCTGAAAAGGCATTGCATGAACAATGGCGGCCAGAGCACTACTTAAGTGAGTTGTGCCACATGGAGTTGTCGAGCCGGACAGACAAGCGTCAATTACGTTATCTGAAAGAATCCAATCTGCCATCAGGCAAGCATGTTGGTGGGTTCGATTTTAATGTCATTGAAGGTCTCACCAAAGCCCGCCTCCATGAACTGGCGGATAACCATGAGTGGGTAAAACACGCCACCAATCTGCTGCTGTTCGGCGCAAGCGGTGTCGGTAAAACCCATCTGGCCAGTGCATTGGGCTACAGCCTGATAGAAGCCGGAACCCGCGTAAAGTTCTATGCGGCCACCGCGTTAGTGCAACATCTGCAGGAGGCAAAACAGCACCTCAAACTCCAGGACGCACTGAACAAACTGGATAAATACCAGGTGCTTATCATTGACGATATCGGCTACGTGAAAAAGACAGAGCAAGAAACCAGTGTGCTGTTCGAACTCATTGCTCACCGGTATGAAAGGTTCAGCCTCATCATCACCTCCAATCAATCGTTCGAAGACTGGGATGCACTGTTTACTGATACCACCATGACAGTCGCAGCCATCGACAGGCTCGTGCATCACTCACACATCATTCAATTAGAGGGAGAAAGCTACCGCAGAAAAGCAGCAATAAAACAGGAAGAATAACTCAGCGACAACCGGTCAAGTTAATTGACGCCAGACCGGTCAAGATAGTTGACGTTCTATACTGGGGTTTTTTAAATGCTGCTTTGATTCCAATTAATGGGTTGGCCTGAACCAAACCACAATTGGTAGCGAAGTTCATAATCTCGTTAAGGCGTTGAGACAGACGTTTCACGGTCTCCAAGCTGCCTTTCGCTTCAATTGGCTTCAATAATTCAATAATCTGCGGTGCAGTGATAGAACTTATTGGGACTCCAGAAATAGAGGGGAAGATGTGCAGTTCCAGAGAGCGCCAAATATCAACGGCATAATCTGGTGTAACTTCGTCCCTTTTTATTTCAAACCATTCTTTTGAAACGTTGATGAAGGTGTGCTGGTGGACTGATTTATGTTCTTCTTGCTGTCGCTTGCGGTCATCTTGAGGATCTATGGATTGGGCTAGTAGCTCGTTGGCTTCAAGTGTCATCTTCCGAGCATTGGCTAGCGATAGGTCAGGGTACTTGCCCAAACTTAAGTTGGCTCGCTTACGGCTAGTGGGGCGATAGTAGTTAAAAATCCAATGCTTTGAACCATTCGGTTTAATACGTAACCGCAGCCCGTCACCATCAAACAGGTTATATTCTTTATCACTTGGCTTCGCTGATTTGATTTCTTTATCGGTAAGCCGTGTCGTTACTTTTGCCATGTTGGGTACACCAAATTAATTCAGTTTTTGCAGTGTACCCAATCGTGTACCTATAAATCAAAGAAGCCACGGGAAGCTAATGAACGTTAAAATACGCTAAGTTATTGATTTTACTGTTCTGCAGATAAAGAAAAAGACGCCCTTGGACGTCTTTAAACTATGAATTGGTGGAGCTGGCGGGATTTGAACTATTCATAATATACCGTTTTTCAATGACTTATATTCTATTTGTCGCTATTTATGTCTTCATCACTGTTCAGGTTTATGTGAACTTCATACCAACAAACTGAATGGAAAATTGCAAAAGTAGCTGCCATTGTTGCTAATATTGCATAAGTAAAAACAAAATAGCTAATGCAATAAAATATTGGCGTCATGAACAAAATGAGTTCACCGAAAGTCAAGTAAATCTCGCTCGTTGGGTCCAGCTTGAAATCATAAGCTTTGGCGATTAAAGCAATGACAATAGACATAATCTGCAAAAGTATGAAATGGACAAAAGCACAATTTACATCCATCAGTGCTGATGTCTCGCCATTCTCTTTGTGAGCTAATATTTCTTGAAACTTCTTGTCTCCAAAGGCAAGAAACATTGCATAACCGCCCAAGGAAAACCCCAGCAAGTTTGGCATAATCGAAGTAACATCGTCCCACCAACCAGCTTTGGTCCATGAGGGAAACATTAAAAAGGTTAGTACCCAAGCAGTCCAGAAAAACGGACTTGCCAATAGAGCTCTAATCCCGCCATAGTTTCGCCAATAGAGAACCAGAGCGTTACGTGAATCATCAGAAGTAGTCATTTAATCAATCTTAATTGTCAAATGTTTGAGCAATACTCTCTTTAGTTTGAATCGACTTTTCTACAAGGGTACGGCTACTATTAGAATGATCTACATCATACGTTGAATCAATGATCATTGGATGTTTTTTCGTTGAATATGTCACTACCTTATTAAGTGCATCTCTTCCTTTAATAAAGAGTTCACCCGTTTTAGCAGCAAGCCTCGAAAAAAGAGTAATTTCCTCATCTACCTCTAAACTTTCGCCTTTCTCAGCCTTATATGTTTGTTGCATCGATGCTGCGTTGATATTTTGCATTCGTTGCTTGACCTTATTTGCAGTCTTAGCAAATGTGTCAGGATTAGGCTTTCTAATATCCATCTCAATGACGGTTTTAATAGGTAATCTCATCATCTCGTTATAGACATCGGCAGAAGGAACATGTACCACATCTACATCACCAAATTTTTCTACGAGCTTTTCTGAAGCAAAAAGGTATTTGAAAAAATTTACTGCAAGTGATGGGGCTAGTCTGTGGCCGCTGACATATGATTCGTAAAAAATAAGATGTTGTTCAGGATAAAATACAAAAGTAAATTTCTGGGAGTTTGGAAATAAATTATCAGGTATTTTAACCTGACCTACTTCATCGTCAGAAGCATAGGTGTTAGTGTCTAGATTAAACCAATTTGAATCCATATCAATTTGTGTGAATTTATATATCTCCCCAAGTAAAAATTTTTCTTTTCCAAGTTTTTCTGGAGCGCATGAAGTCATCAAAATATGGGTGTCACCATAAACTTTAATGGGCTTTTTCATCGAATAAGCTGCTTCAAAAAGATCTACGTAGGTGCGCGGAGAGTGAGGATGGGTAGTAATGTTTATAGCACCATAAGACATTTTTTTTCTTTTCATTTCGATTCCGTTCTAATTTCTAATGAAGTACTTAGACAGATATCCATCGACCATATATTCTTCTAATCATTCCCCAATCTGAATGGCCCATTTGATTTGCGACCCACATTGGATTTTTACCAGAAGACAGCATCATTGATGCATAAGTATGTCGACATTGGTAAGGATATCTATATGAAATATTTAATTTTTCTAAAGTGGGTTTCCAGATGTACTTTCGTAACCCGTCAGCGTATTTGTAACCTTTCATGGTTCTTGGGTCAATGAATACTCTTTCTAGGCCGGAATATATTGTCTCTCTGATGTTTGTTAATGCGACAATTGCTCTTGGGTCAAGTTCTATTGTTCTGATGCTACCCTTAGTTTTGGGGGGCTTCTCAATCCCTCCGGTTAGATTTACTCTTATGTGCGCTACGCCACGGATTAGATCTATATCCTCCCATCTTAGGCCTAAAAGTTCGCCAGTTCTTAGACCTGTGAAAAAGGCAAACTGAAAAAATTCACGGTATGGAGTAGTGAGTTCATTTAATATTCTAGCTATTTCTGTTTGAGTAAATGGTTTAGGTTCTTTTTGTATCTGTTTATATCTCTCGATTAATGATGCAGGATTTTTCTCTAATACTTCATCAAGAACTGCACGGTTATAAATTTGTTGTAAGACATTTCTTGTTTCATTTATTGACTTACCTGACAGCAAACTTTCAGATGCCCACTCATCAAACATACTTGCCTTGAACTCGGTGAGCAACAAATGTCCCCAATTAGGCTTGATATAAGTATTGTACTTCTGCGAATAGCCACGAATAGTGGTATGCGACCAGTTGCGCTGCTTCTGCTTGAACCAAATGCTTGAGTAATCGTCAATTGTATAATTGCATCCAGAGTCGAAAGCCTTCTGAATGATTTTGCTGCTCGGGAAACGGTCAGCAATAGATTTGTCGTTCATACTGATTGCAAATTTATAAACGGCTTCCTGTTCTTCTATTCGTTTCAATGCGGCTTTGTTTTGCGGGGCAGGGATGGTTTCCCTGTAGCGCTGATGCCCCAGAGTAAAATCTATAACGTAGCCGCCTTTAACTGCTTTAACACTCACTTGCTGTTCTCCTTAAACCATTGGTAAACCATCTCGACAACGAATATCAATTTGCCGTCTGGTGCTTTGAAATAATGTTCGTTTCGTGTCCACACGCCTTTCTTGACCTTCATGTGGATCGCGCCTTTCGTGTAGCCAGTTAGTTCAGAAAGCTTTTCAGTAGTCACCATTGTGTTCATTTGTGTACCTCCGTATTAAGACGGGGCTAGCATGGTCTGAAAAGGTCTGCTACAACAGGCACAATACGGGTATGTTACGGGTAGCAAAGGAAGTGATTAGTCAGGATATTCAAGAACTTAAAGAATCTCTGCAATTAGCTGATAAGTTTTTGAATGAGAAGCTAAACCAGCAGGGAAAAGCCGAGGAGGTGCTTCATGCGATAGTCATCAAGTCTCTTGAACTCATCAATGATGAAGTATCGGTGAGGGATATTTACTTCTATTACGCTGATATTTATGCCGCTGTCTGGGGGGAGGGCGATACCGATAAGGCATCCAGAACGGTCAGGAAATATCTGGACGATATTTCAAACGACAAGCTATCTGCTAACTCAGAACTTAATAATTTTTTGGTGTCCGAAAACTGTCAGCCATTATTCCTCACAGTCGATGCATCGACAGGGGGAAAGCGTACACAATTCTACTTGATAACATGTCGACAAGTAGACGAGTCGACGAATGAACAAAGTAATAATTCGATAGAGTATGTGGCAACGAAGCTGCCTAAACCTTATTGGTGGGTTAAACCGCTCATGGAAATTAAGGTCACTGTCTGGCGAGTCTTCTGTGTTGTGGCAATCGGTGTACTTTTGAGCTGGATGGGCGTGTACTCGCTTTCGAAAGTTTTTTCCGGTTCAGTTTCGACTGCTATGGCGATAATTACTTTTAGCATTGCTGCTATAGCTGGTTATCTGATGATGCGGTTAAGCGAACTCAGCACTAAAGGTTTAACACAAATCCCTTCATTCATGGTGCCGCTGAAACAAGCTAACAGCCTTTTTACGCTTGCAAGGGATACCGTTAATGAAAAGCAGAACCTGAAAATACTTGCTGTAACTTATGAAGCAAAATGCCCCCTTTGCGGTGATAAAATTATCATCGAAAAGAGCAGGGAGTTTCACGGTAGATATGTTGGCAAGTGTGCAATAGCACCCAGTGAACATGTATACACGTTTGACCATGTAGTGAAAAAAGGACGCTTCCTCAGAGGTTAAGGAAGCCCTTTGCTACCAGTTTTTAAAGAGCCGTTGATTAGATAAATTCAGGAGGTTGTAAGAAGCGCTCAGCAGCAAACTTCTCTTTTGCTACTGACATGGCATCTTCAGCGGATGAATATTTGAAACTGAATTTCATCTGACCATATTGCCGCCCCATCACAAACCAATCGCCAGGCTTCAACATTCTGAACTGCAACATCTGGTTATGAAGGTTTGCCAGATACATATTCGCTTGTAGAACCTGACAACAAGACTGCCGGTCAAAATCCAGATTAAAAGGGGATGCTTTGAGGTACTTCCTTTTGAACCCGTAATAAATGGTCACACCGGTATAGTCCGGTTCTCCGAGAACGTCATTTGGTTCAGGTCTGCGATTTGTGAATAAACAGCAATCTTTGAGAGGTAATCCGCTGCCGCAGTTACATGGAATGCTAAGTGGTTCGTTCATTGTTTTTCTCTTTATTAGATGTTCAGTACAGTTATTTACACAAGTCCAAGATTACCTACAGCTATTGGGAACCCTCCCCGCCAAGGCGGGTCCCCTCCCAATCGCTTTCGGTGACCCCCAGAGCCTGCGTCGACCTCGCGTCCGTCCCGTGGGACGGGCGCGTTGCCGACTTGTTCTGCGGGTGACGATAAAAGCAACCAGCCTTTATCCGCTAGCGGGTGTCTGGCCGATATAGAAAGGATGGTTTTGGGTTTGCTGTTATAAGCATGTTTTGAAAGCAGGTCGGGAGAAATATCTTCAAACATGGCTTTCACCTGCTTTTCATATTCGAGAGCGAAGGGGCGTTCTACCTTGCGCTTATTGGTGCCGCCCATCATTAGTAAGTAGGCCAGCCAATCAGATGAATCCGCAGCCTGCCTAAGCTGGTCTAACTCAAAATCTTTAATTGAACCGTCGACTTTGCGAAGCTGCCGCCAGAGCGAAACAGAGGGCAGGCCGAAGAACTGAAATTGTCTGATTTTGAAGAGTGAAGCCCAAGCCGTGATTCTCGATGCGGCAACTTTTGCATCATTGCCGTACTTGTCCGTATCGAGATATTCACCGTCGATGTTTTTGCAGATGTATTTGGCAATATAGTCTTGTGCTGAACCTTTTTCCTCGCGGATTTCTTCAGCTTTGAAGCGGCTTTCTTTTGCGCCAGATTCATCACCGTCATGCTCCATTGCATAATGACGCAAGATTTCAGTTACCCGTGAAGCTTTGTCCGGTGGCATGAACAGCATTAAGTGCCAGTGAGGTGTGCCATCATGGTGGGGTTCAACGACTCGAAGGCCATACACATTGATATCTTCTCTGTCGAACTGCGCCCGTGCTTTCTGCCACTGGGTATTTAAGTAATCACTGGCATCTTTGACGGTTAGCTTCTGATATTTCGGGTTAGCTTTACCTGACTTGTAGTGGGAGTGAAACTTGGAGGGGGTAGTCAAGGTGTAGAACCAGCCGCAATCGCCCTGTAATTTTGAAAATTCCTCAGTGCCTTTAATCCTGACCATGAGTTCTGCGCGCCTGATCTTCGGGTTGGAGACATTGGCGTTGTATGCATCCAGCATTGAAATGAATTCACCATCTGCACTACAGAACCACTTATTTTCCATAAACGCATGGGCTTGTTCTTTTTCCCATTGGTGCTGGCGTAGCCTGTCTTGACTGCAATAGGTGCTTTTCGCCTGATTCACTAAATCTAACTGTCGACGGACTTCTTCCATCTTTTGTGTGGCAAGTGTTTTCAGCTTCTTAAACCAGAACTTGTCGGAGCGAAGCAGAGAAAGGGCTTCAGTCTGCGACATATCATCGGGGATGGTAAAACCATAGCGGCTGAATTTGCTGATGCAGAACTGAAAGGCAACGTCAGTCGACATGTGCGCGGTATCCCGCATACATTCTGCGGCTTTGTGTTTGGCAAAGTTTTTTAGTTCGGCGATATCTTTGGAAAGATTGAGATCAGCCACTTCCAATTCTTTATCCAATTGGGATAGAAAACGGTTGGCTTCAACGTAGCTGAATTGTTCACTAATCTTGATGTATTTGTGCGCTACATTGTAGGCGATAGGCGGCATCTTATCGAAGATGCGTTTTCGGAACAGGTGGCATTCCCGTGTACCTATTCCGCGCGTCAATTCTTCGGGCGAAGTGACAGATTGGCGACATGGAAGTACAGATTCGCGACACTCTGTAGCCCTATTTAGACCATTCGAGAACGCATGATGATTTTGATGAGACTCGCTGGAGCCAGCGTATTTAGGGGGATAGAGCGGTCTAGAGTGTTCTAGACCGCTTCTGGTATTGGTGGAGCTGGCGGGATTTGAACCCGCGTCCAGAAAATGTCTACCTTTGGTACTACATGCTTAGTTTGTCTTTTATTTAACTACTTTAGACCCCGACAAACAGGGTTCCTGGTAGCTGTCCTGATACTATTTCGCGGTTCAACCTCAGGAGAGTTTCCCTCGCTAGTCTACTTATATGACCTTCCAAAATCCTGGCTAGCAGACAGAGCTTAGGTGGAAGGGCCTATGCCGGTTATTAAGCGGCTAGTGCGTAGTTTTCGTCGTTTGCGACTATTTAAATGCGGCTTTTTAAGAGGCAAACCGCTCCTCTGCATGCACCTCCAGCTTCCTAGATCCTGTCGAATCCTAATCAGCCCCGGCGATCGCCTGTTTCCAGGTTATTCAATAACCTTGAAACAACATGTTATTGAATATTGGGTGGAGTCTAACTTATTCAAGTGTACGCCACAAATTATTTCACCTTTTGTACGTCTGTTTGCTCAAAAAGTTTACGATAGGTAAAAGACCGGCATTTTGCCGGTCTGAGTTTTGATTTACTGCGGCGTTGTTACCACAAATAAGCAGGCAGCACGGCTACCGATTCTGGTGCGGTGAAAGTTACGCTGTAATCGGGCATTACATCGCCACTAGCGGCATTCATGATGTCGTCAAAGCGCAAGATCATGCCATTGGATTTCTCGGCTACATACACGTTACCGTTGCTTACCATGATGTCTACCGGGTTACCCAGCATACTCATTGGGCCTGCAATGTTCACCGTCATGTTGGTGATTCCCTCTGCCATACCCGCATCGGGCAAGACATACAGTTTACCGTCAGTTGCACTGTCGGCACTGCCCACATCGGAAAGTACCAGAGCATCACTTTCGGCATCGTAATCAATACCGTGTATGTTAGTGGGGGCCGCGATGGCAGTGTCGTTCATTGCCGGTACGATTAAACGGTCTTCGCCAACAATTTCGCTGGTGCCGCTCATTAGCTTGCGTGTCACTTCGTCAAATACCGCCACGGTTCCGTTGGTTAAGGCTAAGAAGGCGCGGTCTGTTTCGGCGTCGTAGTCTACATCCCATGGGCGGGCGCCGTCAGAGGCGGTTAGGGTCATAAGTGGCATTACGTTGCCTGCAGCACAACCTGAGAACACGCGAACGGCTGGCGTTGTTTCATTAAAATCGGCGACAAACACTAAATTGTGCTCACTGTTTACATCCAGGCCTTTAGGTGCAACCAGGCCGGTCATATCGCCCATGATTTCACGGTCTTGCGACAAACTGAACATGCCGTCATCACGCATGGAAGCTAAACGGTTCACTACCAATAATCCGCCCATTGCCGTGTCGGTATCGTCATAAGTAACAAAGCCATCGCCGTTTACCGAATACGCTACGCTTTCAATACTCATGCTGGTATCAAACATGGCCGTTTGACTGCCCAGCGGGGCATCGAACTGTGCAATCATACCGGTGCTGTCGCCTTCGGTGGCCGGGTTGCTGCTTACACTAATGCCGCCAATGGTGCTGTCTGCCAGTGCCTGATCAGAGAAGTCCATCATGTCAGGCATCGCTTTCATCTCTACCAGGGATTCAGGTTTTACTGATGCCGTTGAAAGTGTAGGCGCGATGTCGCCACTCTCGCCGCTAAATATTTCGGTATAAACTAAAATCGCATCATTAGACTTTTCTGCCACCCGAAGAGTAGTGCCAGAAAGGATAATATCAACGGGGTTACCCAGCATGGTAGAAGGGCCTGCGATGGTGCGTGCAGGCTCTACCGCGCCATCTGCCGTTGAGGCATCGTTAATAACAAAAATCTGTCCGTCATCGGCAACGCTTGCATCACCCACATCGGAGACTACTAAACGGTCGGAATCGGCGTCGTACACTATGCCGTGGCTGTTTATTGAGATTTGGTCGCCATTGGCATCTGAAGGCACAATAATGCGCATGACTGATGGTGCAAAATCAGAACCCATTACATTGTCATACACTGCGATAGTACCGTCGGTCAGAGCGACATACATGCGGTCGGCAGCTTCATCAACGGCGACGTCCCACGGTTGAGCGGGCAGCATAATTTCTGCCACGGGCATTACGTCGCCTGCGGCCGCGCTACCAAAAACGGCGATACGCATAGCATTGAAGTCGGCCACATAAATCATGCCGCTGTCATCAGCCAGGGCAATCCCTTTTGGATTTGTCAGACCGGTATTCGCGCCCATAATTTGAGAATCGATAGATGACATCATCATGCCATCTTCGCGGCCGGCAATCCGACAGAAAGCGCCAAGCATGGGCTCGCCGCTGTCTCCAGCCTGATAAAGCGTGCCTGAACTCGACAGCACAACACCTTCGTTTGCGCCGGTTTCAAAACTGCTCAGTGTTTCACCATCCTGATTGATCCAATCTACAGTGCCGCGATTGTCATCGCCGTTATTTGCGCGGATAAAAGTGCCTGTGGTAAGTGCTGGCGTGCCGTCCTGACCGTCAGAGCCATCCATACCGTCCATTCCATCATCGCCATCGCTGCCGCTACAGCCCGCAAGTGAAACGGCGAGTAAACTGGCTAAAAGAGAATATTTAAATGGTGCGTTTTTCGTCTGTGTATTCAGCATTGTTGTCTCCATTTGTGACATGCATATTTGAAGACGCGCCTGCTTTTCTGCGTCCGTACATGAAGCCAAACGACTGACAGATCTAACTGGATGCAAAAAATATAAATATTTTTAAATTTTTATTTTTTAGAAATTTAGCAGTGTAAATGAGAGGGTGTGAGAAAACCCGCGCAAAGCCTGATTAACAGGCGTTACGCGGGTGGCTAACTAGCACAAACGCTACACAGAGAAAATATTGGTGTGATACAGCACATCGGTTGGTGAACCATTGGGCGAACCGCCTAAAGGTTCCAAACTGACAGCTAATACGGTGACGTTTTTGTCTAACAACATCTCGGGAGGAATGCGGGTAATATCCCCGTTTTTAGGCAGCAGACCAAGTGATATGGGGGCGCCGCCGTCGGCTGGGGCCATCCATAATTGGTAGTCTTTGTCTGATACCGCCGCAAGGGCGTCGGTTACTCTCACGTTTAACGAATCCCCGGAGATTTCAATAATCCACAAGGGTTGATTGTCGGTATCGCTAAAAATAGCGACCCGCTCGATGGGAGCAACAACAGGTTCACTTAGCGTAACCAGTAATACGGCCATCATGAGTGCGGCAGCAGCGGCTACACCAGAGAACAGTCGCGACTGTTTTCTTCGCTTACGTTCAAAGGCAACAATATTGTCGTCAGAGGTGCCGTCTGATGAAGAGGGCGAATTGGCGCTTTCAGTTACCGATGCAGGGTCGATTTGCGCACAAATTGCTTCCCATACGCGGGGAGGGGGCTTCACGGGGGGAACACGTTGATTCAGCCCGCCCAGGTACTGCTCCCATAGTGCGGTGGTTTCAGCAATCAGTTGATACTGCATCATCAATTTCTGATAGCGAGCTCTGGCCTTACCACGCAGTGTGCCAAGCACATACTCCGCGGCCAGCGCGTTTCTTCGTTGTTCATTCAGATAGTTCATAATGACAGGCACCTCTGCAAACTTTGTAATCCGCGGCGGATCCAACTTTTGATAGTGCCGAGAGGTGAGGCCATATGCGCCTCTACTTCTTGATGAGATAAACCGTTAACATAAGCCAAATGAATCGCCTGTCGCTGTGAAGGCTCAAGCTCTCCCATACAGGCTTCGAGCTTTTGCAGTTCCGCATCGGATAAGGCGGATTCATCTGTAGAAACGGGGGAGTGGGTGTCTTCCGACAAGTCCACTTCATTACGCACTTTGTGATAGCGCATCAAGTCCAGTGCACGGTAGCGAGCGATGCTAAGCATCCAGGTAAACACCGTGCCCTTACCACGCTGATATTGCCCGGCGTTGTGCCATATTTTTATATATGCATCCTGAATGGCTTCATCAGCCAATTCCGGTCGCTTCAGCATTTTTAACGCCACTGCGTACATTTGCGCACTGGTTAAGTTATAAAGTTCCGCAAATGCTGTTTTATTCCCGTTCGCCGTTTCACACAAAAGTGGAAACAATGTTTCGTGCTCCATGAAATCCCAGTTCCCGCTTCGGTCGATTATTTACACAGTATTAACGTTTTATCTCTCCACTATCAAGTTAAACGTTCAATAACCAAACGATTCATCGGCGACTTTGGATGCACTTTTTTGACAAACGAATTGAGTCGGCGCTACTCACAAAACGTTTCGATATACAACGCCTCGACTTTCGCTCTTGCCCATGGCGTACGTCGCAAAAATTTAAGCGAGGATTTCACTGACGGATCGTTGTAGAAGCAGTTTACCTGAATGCGGTCGTGCAGCCCGTCCCAGCCGTAATGTTCTTGAAGACTTGTTACGATTTTCTCAAGGGTTAGGCCGTGAAGCGGGTTATTGGGTTGCTGCTGGCTCATAAAAGCGTGGTCCGATAATAGCTGAAAATGGCTATTGTAGCAGAACTGCAGGGCTGTGCCTTAGGTGGCTGGCAGCGCAAACATAAAAGGCTTATCTCTTGCCGATAAGCCTTTATAGAATGACGTTCGCCAACGTGGGCTAGGGCATCTTAACAACACGCACAATTGCGTTTTGTTTTTTTCATTTTGCCCACACCGGGGTTAAAGGTATTAGTGGGGTCGAGACTGCGATAAAAATCTTGCAGACCGTCTTCAGCTTTATACAAGTGGCCCACGTTGTGTTCTGCCGGGTATTTAGCACCGCGAGTATCGAGCAGTTCAAGCATGTCGGCTTTTACTTTATTGGCGTCGGCGCCTTTTTTCAAAATGTAATCCTGATGGAAGACATAGCAGAAAAAATGACCGTAGTAGAGCGACATCTCAATGTTATCGGCAATGTGCGGCGGCAGCTTTTCCACCCAATCGACATCGTTACGGCGCAGTGCAATGTCTAATGCAAGAATGTCACCCACGTCTTTTTGATGCAGTAATTCATAACGAATCGCAGCCCCGGCGGCTGCAAAGCGGTGCAGAAAAGCGGCACTGGATTCATCGCCATCACAGGTAAAGTAATCACCGGCTTCTGGGTTCCCGCCAAAATACTGCTTGAGGTACTGCTCGGCTTCGGCAATGCCTTCATCACTCATTTTAAGCAGTAAGTGATGTTCGTATTGGTTACGAAAAGCCATCATTCGGTCGGGCAAATGCTGCGGAAACAGTTTCGCTATGCCTTGCATTACCCGATCGGTAAGAAAC
This sequence comes from Alteromonas confluentis, assembly GCF_001757105.1. Classification (GTDB taxonomy): domain Bacteria; phylum Pseudomonadota; class Gammaproteobacteria; order Enterobacterales; family Alteromonadaceae; genus Alteromonas; species Alteromonas confluentis. Next base: position 30,948 of record NZ_MDHN01000031.1, on the reverse strand, counting down.
TTTGGTAACCAGGACTGCTTATTGAGCACAGCATCAATACGGCCCTTTAATGCGAACATTTTTGGAAGCTTGTCGGTACCCAGGTGTTTAACAGCCAAAAAGGTGTCTTTTCCGTACTCACGGGCAATATCGAAAATGTCCCGGTGAAGATATTCGCCTACCTCTGGCAAATTCTGAAAATTGCTCAAAATGTCACGTCGAATGGTGGTTAGGGTATCTGGATTATTTGTACCAATGTAGAAGGTTTTTTCTTTACCCGATACCGGATACGTATCTAAACGTACTGCAAACACAGCGAGTTTGCCGGCACAGCCGCTGGCTTCATATAGGCGCGATGTATCAGCATTGAAGCGGCTCGGTGTGTCGGCGTTAATATCGCGAACACGTTGCTGATAGTCGGTGGCACTGGCTTTCTCGGTGTGTTCAAGAGTATCTAGCTGAAAATTTTCGTTTTCCAGGTTTGTAAGCATTTCCTCTGGCGAATCGCCAAGCTCTACGCCCAGGTGATTCACAATTTCAAGTTTGCCGTGCTCGTTCACCCGGGCAAATAGCGAAAGCTCGGTATATGCCGGCCCTCGTTTAATAAGTGCACCCCCCGAGTTATTGGCGACACCACCCACAATAGATGCGCCTAAGCAGGACGAGCCGATAACCGAGTGAGGCGCGCGATTAAGGGGCTTTAGTGTCGTTTCGAGTTTATACAAGGTGGCGCCTGGAAACGAAATGACTTGCTCGCCGTTGCCCAATACTAACAACTTGTCCATGGCAAGGGTGTTGATAACAACCACGTCGCGGTCGTAATCGTTACCGCTCGGCGTTGAGCCTTCTGTTAAGCCTGTTTTAGCCGCCTGCATAATGATAATGCAATTATGGTCGACGCAGATCTCCAGTACCTTCCACAACGCGACCAGCGATTGAGGAAATACCACTGCCAATGCCGTTCCCTGACCAGATCGCCAGCCTGAACGATAGTGTTCTGTTCGGCGATCGCCGGTAGCCACATATTCTTCAGTTAACAGGTGAGTCAGTTTGTCGACAACGGGGTGAGACATAAATGCTTCTCCTTGTGCTCCGGCCTTGTGCCGGAGGCTATGGTTGAATCTTATTGAAAAACGCGTGAGTTCGCCAATGTGGTTGCAAATAAGTTCATTGTGCCAGCGGACCGGTTAAGTTCATCACGTAGAGGGCGAACAGTGCTAATACACCTGATACAAGTACATAATAAAACGTTGGCAATAGGGTTTTGCGAAGTGTGGCGCCTTCTTGTCCTAGTAATCCAACGGTGGCACTCGCCGCAACCACATTATGAATGGCAATCATGTTGCCGGCAGCGGCACCGACGGCCTGGCACGCAATAATAATGGCGGGAGACAATTTTAAGCTCATCGCCACTTCATACTGAAACTGGCTGAACATCATGTTTGAGACGGTATTGGAGCCCGCGATAAATGCACCGAGTGCGCCAATGGTCGGGCTGACCAATGGAAACGCATTACCCAGTAAGTCTGCAAATAATTGTGCGCTGGCCATCGGCATACTGGGTAAATCCGAGAGGTTTACGCCGGAATTGATGAATAGGCGTACCATAGGAATGGTGAACATCAATACGAAACCGGCGCCAATCAGCGTTTTTGTCGACTCTTTTAATGCGTTGGTAAGGGCAAGGCCTCGTTGTCCACTTTTGCCTTGTAACGCGACTGCAACCAGCGCGGCGATCAATAATAAACCACCTGGTAAATAAAGCGGGCTGAAATCCGCATTGACGCCGGCTTCACCGAGAATGTTCTTTGCACCAATGCTAATGCTAACAAAGGCCGACTTCACCTCTGGAAATACCCGAGACACCACAAGCAGGGCTGCCACAACCAGGTAAGGCACCCAGGCGACAAACTGCGACATAGGTTTGTCTCGGGCAACATCGTCGGCGCTTATTTCTACTTTGCCAGACCAATCGGCTGGCCAAGTGGATTTATCGTCAAAATCCCAATGCGTTTTAGGTAAAAGAAATCCGGCTTTTGCGGTTTGAACCACAATAGCCAGGCTTACTAAACCACCAATTAACGAGGGGAATTCAGGGCCTAAATAAATGCCAGTTAGCGCATAGGGCAGGGTAAACGCCAGGCCCGCGAAAATGGCGAAGGGGGCTGCGGCGAAACCTTCTTTCCAACTACGGTTTTTGCCAAAAAAGCGGGTCATCATAATAATCATAAACAGTGGCATAAAGGTGCCAACAATACCGTGGATAACCGCGACATTGGTGGTGATTAATTGCAGGAATTGTTCCCACGTCCAGCCTTCTTGCACTAATTGTTGCGTGATGGCAGTGCTGTCTAAACCATTGTTCACACCTATAATGATTGGCGTACCGACAGCACCGAAAGACACCGGCGTACTTTGAATCATCATGCCTATCATGACGGCCGCGAGAGCGGGAAAACCCAGGGCAACCATCAGCGGGGCAGCTATCGCTGCCGGCGTGCCGAATCCGGAAGCGCCTTCCAAAAAGGTGCCAAAACACCAGGCAATGATGATGGCCTGAATGCGTCGGTCTGGCGAGACAAAGGCAAAACCCTGACGAATGGTTTGAATGGCGCCGGTAAATTTCAGCGTATTAAGTAGGAATATGGCACCGAAAACGATCCACAGCACCGATACGGTAACAATCAAACCTTGTAGTACCGATGCCACAACCCGGTTTACAGACATATCCCAACAGGTTAAAGCCAAAACGGCGGTAACCGCCAATACAACGGGCATTGCTTTTCGCGCAGACCATTGCAGGCCGAGTAATAGCAATGCTGAAAGGCCAATTGGCGCCAGCGCCAGTAAGCCAAGAGCAGTAGGGCTCATACTTTATCTCCTTCGTTCTTATACTTTCGCTGCTTCGGTAAATGATTAAGGTTTATTGTTAAGCACCGGTTAACAGCAGGTAAGTGACTCTACATTCACTCTCGACAGAGATATATATTCAGACGTATTATGATTATTTCCTTTTTTGCATAAATAGAGACTGCCATGCCTCAGCCCAAAGCCGACGATATGCTATTGTTCGTTTACGTTGTAGAAGAAGGCTCATTTTCCCGGGTTTCAGTGAAACATGAAATTACCATGTCGGTAGTGAGCAAGCGGATAGCGCGGCTGGAAAAGGCGTTAAACGTGCAGTTACTATACCGTACAACCCGTAAATTGAGTTTGACCGACGCCGGCCAGGCGTTGTACAAAAAAGCCAAAGTGGCCCAGGAAGCGTTGCAAGATGCTCAGGATGTGATTGCCGGTTACGGCAGTGATGTGCGTGGTAGAATTCGAATTACCATGCCCGTTGTTAGCGCTAATTTGGTGTTGAATCACGCGTTAACAGAATTTTGCGAACAATATCCGAATGTACGGGTAGAACTTAAAATAACCAACCGCTTTGTCGATATTATCGATGAAGGCTTCGATTTGGCAATTCGTACGGCACAACTTGAAGATTCTTCTTTGATTGCCCGCAGGTTAATCGACTCCGACTGGATCGTGTGCGCAAGTCCCGGTTATCTACAAACGTACGGCCGCCCGCAACATCCTGACGATCTCGCATCGCATCACTGTTTGATATACAAGTACGAAGGTTCGGGCCCGGATAACTGGTCATTTGTTTTAGACGGGAATGAGCATCAGGTGCAAGTTCAGGGGCGATTTCAGACGAATACATTAGATTCTATAAAACAGGGGGCGCTTGCAGGATTTGGCATTGGCTATTTGCCCCGTGCGCTCATTCATGAAGAACTGCTTTCTGGGCAGGTTGAAAGTGTGCTGCATGAATATATTGGTAAAAAGTTGGGCATTTACGCGGTGTATCCGAAAAGTCGGCAACCAGATAAAAAACTGAATTTGCTAGTAGAGCACTTTCGCAACGCATTGCTGCGAAAGCGCGAGTATTTCAGTTAATGAAACTCACTTAGAAAGTGAACTTTGCAGACAATTGCAGGTAGTTTGAATCGATGTCTTCAATGGCGGCATCTTTGATGGCGTAGTTACCAATTTCAACACCAACATCCAGATGCTTCGTTACCGAGTCAATCAGGTTAACGCCCCAGTGAGCGCGCTTTAGTTCAGTCACATCGGTTTCTGCGGTGCCGTAAAAAGCAGTTGAACGCATGCTCTCATTCCAGAAATGGCGGTAAGCAACGGTAAACGCCGTGGTTTCTTCTACCACGATCTCGTCGGTACGCGGGTCGCGAACGATATCATTCACCATAGCTGCGGCGGCATAGCGGCCTAAATCACCCGAGGATACCTGGAACCGCAGATCATCTTTACCGAATGTGGGAATGGCGCCCGACATTATAAATGCGGTACCGGTTTCGTCGATGCCACCCTGATCGATAATACGAACCAGAGCGCCAAATGACAGGCTTCCCCAATCTTTATTCAGGTTGTAACGAGCTACGAAATCCGGGGTATCTTCATCGGGATCGGCTTGATCGCCGGTTAGGCCCAACGCGCTTGACGGTGCGCCAATATCACCGTCGCCCCAGGTTTCTGGGTTTTCAATAGCAAACTGCCAATTGCCCGTGGTATAGCGAACCTGAACCGCGCGAGAGAATACTTCGCCTACGTGTGGTCCGCCAAAGTCTAAAGCTTCGGGCAGCGCTTTCAACGGCATGAAGGTTGACCAATTCTGACCAGCCATCCAATTTTTATATTTGATGTAAAAATGGCGCAGTCGAACGTTAGATGAGTTGCTAACAATCTCGTTGCCGCCACCGCCATAGAAATCTATTTCCATGTAACCGGTCACTTCACCGTGTTGCACCGTCATGCTCAATCGCGATTCTTTTACGTTAAAGCCGGTAGTAGATGTATCAGTTGGTTCGCCGCCGGGGAAATTACCAACCCAATAATCCTGATAGGCGATATCACCGTTTACGTGACGTACATCTACCTTGGCATAGCCACCGATAGATACTTTGGTGATGTTGTCGCCAGAACCGGATGAATACAGTTCTATTGCTTGCAAATTTGAACTTGTAAAGAGACCGCAAAGGGTGATTGATAAGAGCGTTGGCTTGATGAGATTTTTCATTTTTATACCAAATTTCGTTAATGGAAAGTTGGCGATGTAATTTACGGGTGAACAAGCATGATAAATAGTCTAGTAATCGATAAAGATTGTTTCCAAAAATGACCTAATAAAGTTTACTATTTGAACGTGATCGACCAGTTGTACAGGATTGCGGACGATAACGGTGCCACTATTCACGTCGATTTACATGAATCTAAATGCAATTTGCTTTAAAGTGTCGTGGCTCAAGCGACAGATATGGAATCATGCAGCAATCACACTTCAGTCCGGCGTTACCCTTCACACTCCCATGTGGGCAGACTGTTAAAAACCGAATAGTTAAAGCAGCCATGGAAGAAAACATGGCTGGCTGGGATCTCCAGCCGGATTCTGCCTTATATTCTCTTTATCGATATTGGGCGCACGGCGGTCCAGGTATGATAATCACCGGCAATGTGATGATAGACAGGACTGCGATGACAGGCCCTGGCGGTGTGGTAATGGAGCCGGATACGTCGCTTATTGCTTTCGAAAAATGGGCAAAGGTGATGAAGTCAGGCGGCGCAAAGGCGCTCATGCAACTTAACCATCCCGGACGCCAAATGCCTTCTCAGTTTGGACGCACTGCCTTAGCCCCGTCTGCTATAGCCTTAAAACTTGGCCGCTACAGCAAAAAATTTGCCCGACCTGTTGCTATGTCTTGCGAACAAATCCATCGGGTAACCCATCAATTTGCCATGGCCGCCAAGCGCGCAAAAGATGCCGGCTTTGATGGCGTACAAATTCATGCCGCTCACGGGTATTTGCTCAGTCAGTTTCTTTCGCCGTTATCCAATCAGCGCGAAGACGAGTGGGGAGGATCGCTGCAAAATCGTGCCCGTTTCCTCATAAATGTTGTGTGTCAGGTGAGGGCATTGTGCGGTAACGACTTCATTGTGTCGGTGAAACTCAACAGCGCAGACTTTCAGCGTGGCGGGTTTTCCGATGATGACGCGGTGGAAGTGGTTAGCAAATTGAGTAAGTTAAATGTTGATTTCATTGAGTTGTCTGGCGGCAACTATGAGTCGCCTGCAATGCAGGGAACGGGAGATATGTCATCGGCCTTGAAGCCAGAGGCGTACTTTATGGCGTTTGCCGCCCGCATTGCGCAACATTCTGATGTGCCAGTGATGACAACCGGTGGTATTACGCAACTAAAAACCGCAGAACAAGTACTTGAAGCCGGATACGATTTTGTTGGTATTGCCAGTGCATTGGCATTTACACCCGATTTAGTAAAGAAATGGCAACAAAATCCGGATTACGCCGGCGTTAAACCGCATTGCGATTGGCAGGATAAAACCCTGGCGTCATTGGTGAAAATGGCAAAAGTAAGACGTCAACTTCGCCGCCTGGGAAATGATTTTACTACCATGCACAACCCCACGGCATTGTGGAGCTTGTTCTTAGACGTTATCCATAAACGAAAAATGATGAAGTTGTACCGGGCTTATTGTGTTGAACAAACCAGTACAGAAAAGCAAGAAACGCACAGCGAGCAGCCCGAAAAGGCTACACGCTATGTTTCATCACACGTTGTTTCTGGCGTTCCCAGTCGCGATCTTTGATTGAATCACGCTTGTCGTGGTCCTGTTTACCTTTGGCGAGGTAAATCTCCAGTTTTACCCAACATTTTTTCCAGTACATGGCAGTAGCCACAATGGAATAGCCCTGTCTTTCACGACCACCAATTAAACGATCGAGTTCTCGTTTGTTCAGCAGTAGCTTACGGGCCCGCTCGGGTTCACAAATAACATGAGTGGAGGCTTGGTTAAGCGGTGTAATCCGGCAACCTACCAGCCAGGCTTCACCATTCTGCATAATGATGTACGCGTCGGTAATGTTCACTTTACCTTCACGAATGCTCTTGAGCTCCCATCCCTGCAACGATACACCTGCTTCGAATTTGTCCTGCAAGTGATAGTCATGACGTGCTTTTTTATTCAGCGCGATGGTGCCCGTGGAGTTCTGATTTGATTTATTCTTTTTCATGCCCGCTATTATACCGATTGCAACTAAAATGTCTTTTCTTTCCGGTTCGGACAGCGCTGCCCGTTTAACCTTATCCACAGTGAGTTACTCTGAACCTGCAGAGGCAGATCAATATGGGGGCGGTAACAAAAGCTTAAAGGGTAGGTGAGCATAAACAGTCGTGATAAACTTCTCCGTTCATGAGAAAAAGTGAAGAGTTTTTATGCCAAGTATTCAACGCAGCGCGTTAGTGGCACATAGTGCCCAGGCCATGTTTGATTTGGTCAATGACGTTGCCTCTTATCCTGAATTTTTACCCGGTTGCGCAGGCAGTAAAATCTTGCAGAGTGACGAGTCGCAAATGAAAGCCTCGTTACTGGTTTCTAAAGCCGGTGTTAAGCAGTGGTTTACCACAATGAATGCCTTAGAACCTGCGCGTAGAATTGATATGCAGCTGGTGGACGGCCCCTTTAAAAAGCTGTCCGGTGGCTGGACGTTCTCTCCGTTGTCAGAAGAGGCGTGTAAAATAGAGTTAAGTTTGGATTTCGAATTCAGTAACCGGCTCACCGAAATGGCTTTTGGCAAAATTTTCAGCGGATTGGCAACAAGTATGGTTAATGCCTTTACTGAACGGGCTCGGAGTGTGTATTCATGACCGGGTCGATTACAGTGGAGGTGGCTTACGCTTTACCGCATAAACAGTCGTTGGTAGAGGTGTCAGTGCCGGTGGACAGTGACATTGAAGCGGCAATAAATGCATCTGGCCTGTGTGCCTTGCACCCCGAACTCGACTTAAAAACCACGAAGGTTGGGATATGGAGTCGGGTAGCAAAATTAAAAGATAGTTTACGGGATGGCGACAGGATTGAAATTTATCGGCCGTTAATTGCCGATCCGAAAGAAATTCGAAAACGCCGGGCTGAGAAGGCGGTAGAAGAAGGGCGGGCCGATAAAGTTACCGGCGGCCGCCCGAATCCGTTGAAATCGAAAAAAGAAGATTAGCGGTCTCGCAACGAGCCCACTTCAAGAAAGGGCGATGCATCGATATTTTCAGCGTCCATCATAGACGCAATACGCTGCATAGTGGCAACCATCTGGCTTTGTTCCCAATCTTTCATATTGTTGAATCGCTCAACGAAGTGTTCCTGCAACGGACGAGGCGCGTTCTCCAGGGATGCTTCCCCTTTCTCGGTAAGATAAACACCGACTTTTCGTTTATCGGTGGTACTGCGAATGCGCGTTACCAACTCTCTGGCTTCAATACGATCCAGAATGTTGGTGATGGTCGCCGGGCTCAGGTTAATGCTTTCAGCGATTTCGCGCACCATCACACCCGGATGCTCCTGAATGTTTTGTAACACCAGTAACTGCGGACCCGTCAGGCCTACGTCCTTGCTAAGCTGTTTACTGCGTAAATCAACGGCACGGATAACTTTACGCAGTGCCACCAACAGTTCTTCTTCTTTTCTCATTTCTTTCCTAACAGATATCTAAATTATCAGACCAGACGATGTAAAAAATGCTGGTGCTTCTGATACTGATCAATTACGTCATTGATTACCGCAGTTGTAGACCAACCCATGATGTCGTAGTCCTGACCACCTTCAGACAGGTGTACTTCGGCGCGATAATACGTCTCGTCACTATCTGTGTCCAGTTTGCCGTTCAAGTCAGGCTGCACCGTTGGCGTAGAGTGTACAGAATAAACAAAATCCGGCTGTTCATTCAGTTTCAACGTCAACATCAGCGATTTATCTTGCTGAGCGATTTCGACTTCAAATTTCAGTTTTTCAAATTCAATTTTTACATCATTAAACGCCGACATAACCGTTTTGTCCATAAAGCGCTTAACTGCCTTACGATTAGGAAACGACACGATGTTTTCTAACCGCGAACGCCAGTTTTTGTCGTTGTCACCGGATAAGTTACTTACGCCAGTCGCGGCTAAACTTTCCCGCTTGTACGATTCCACTCGCAACGCTTTCATTAACCCAAACAAGGCTACCAGTAAAATAATCGAAAACGGCAATGCGGCAACAATGGTCATTGTTTGCAGTGCACCGAGACCACCGGCATAAAGTAAGGTGGCGGCGACCACGCCTACCGTCACTGCCCAGTAAATTCGCTGCCACAGTGGGGTGTCGTTTCTGCCGTTAGAACATAGCATGTCAACTACCATGGCGCCGGAGTCACATGAAGTAACAAAGAAAATTACCACCATCAAAACCGCAAGCAAGGTGAGTACAGATTGGAAAGGGAAGTTTTCAAGGAACACAAACAAGGCCACGGCAGTGTCTTCATCAACCATGTTCGCCAGCGCTTCATTACCTTGCGTTAGCACCATGTCGATTGCAGTATTGCCGAAAACGGTCATCCACAACAAGGTGAACGCGGTGGGGATGAGCAGTACGCCGATTACGAATTCCCGGATGGTTCGGCCGTAAGAAATACGGGCGATGAACAAACCTACAAACGGTGCCCAGGCCAACCACCAACCCCAGTAGAAGATAGTCCAACCACCAATCCAGTCTGTTTTGGCATAAGCAAACAGATTCAGTGTATTGCGCACAATGTCCGACGTGTAGGCACCCACATTCTGAATGTAAGCTTGCAGCAGAAATACAGTAGGCCCCAACACCAACACGAATAACAGCAATGCCACAGCCAACAACATGTTGGCTTCTGATAAACGACGAATGCCTTTATCCAGCCCAGTGGTTACCGACACAATGGCGATGGCAACTACACCGGCCATGAGCGCGATTTGCACATTGGTGGAGGTGGGAATGCCAAACACATAAGAAAGACCAGCATTGATCTGTGCTGCACCAAAACCCAGTGAAGTCGATACACCAAAAATGGTGGACGTTACCGCAAAAATGTCGACCAGATGACCGGGCCAGCCATAAATTCGATCGCCAATAAGCGGGTAAAGTGCAGAGCGCAACGTCAGTGGCAATTGATGACGGTAGGCAAAATAACCTAAAACCAGTGCCACGGCCGCGTAAATTGCCCAGGGATGAATACCCCAGTGGAAGAAGGTGGTTTTCATTGCCTCTTTAACTGCCTCAACACTGCCGGGATCGGCGGTAGGCGGAGCAAGGAAATGCATGATGGGTTCGGCAACACCAAAGAACATCAGACCGATACCCATTCCAGCAGCAAACAACATGGACAACCAGGTGAATTTGCTGAATTGCGGGGTGGCATGATCAGGACCCAGACGGATGTCTCCGTAACGGGAGAAACCTAAAATCACCACCGTTAATAAGATGATGGCTACGGTAAGAATGTAAAACCAGCCACCATTTTGTGTCACCGTGGTTTGTAATGATTGGAAGAAGGTATTGGCTTGCTCTGGGTTAGATGCCGCATAAATCAGCAGCAACAAAATGGCCGCTGAAGAGGGAACAAATACTTTCTTATTAAGCATGCCAGACGATGCTGTGTTTTCTGTCACTGCGTTTCCTTTAATTTTCTACTACCTCTGTAATGTCGTTGGTTACGTCTCTTTTTGCGGAACCGATTAGTTATAATAATATTTGAGTATAGTTGTAATAATTAGTGTTCAACTTGATTTTGTGCGTGAACAAAGCAATCATATAAAGGTAATTACTGAAAATAGCCAATAAATACCAATAAGACTCATGCCTTTTAGTGAGCTAAATAATTAGTAATGAAGTATAACGGTTCGCCGAACGTAAATAAATGGTCGGTAGAGTAGGTAAATTATAAATATAATCACTCCGAGAAAAGTTGAGGAACACATGCAGAAAACCAGATTAAGCTATGCCGTACTGGCAGCTCTGGCAACAACCCCCACACTCGCGCAGGAAGCCAACACGGGTGCTAAGCTGGAAACGATTGAAGTTACAGCGACGAAGCGCACCGAATCAATACAGGACGTACCCGTTGCCGTTAGTGCTCTGAATGGTGAAACACTTGAGAACCTGGGAATAGACAGTTTCCAGGATTACGTTGAATTCTTACCCAACGTGGTTTTCCAGGGAACCGGCCCTGGAATGAATGAGATTTACATTCGTGGTGCTGCCACCACACAGTCGAACATCATGTTATCTTCGGTACAGGCTTTACAGCCTTCCGTGGCGTTTTATTTAGATGAACAACCGGTTTCCATGGCCGGTCGTAATCTCGATGTTTACGCAACCGATATTCAGCGCGTAGAAGTGTTGCCTGGTCCTCAAGGTACGCTGTTTGGTGCCAGCTCGCAGGCCGGTACGGTACGAATGATTACTGCGAAGCCCGATCATTCAGGTTTTGCTGTTGGTTTCGACAGTAACATTGGTTTCACCAAAGGCGGTGAAATGAGTAATGCGGTTGAAGCTTACTTCAACATGCCGCTTACCGACGACCTTGCTGTACGTGTTGCTGCATACAATGACCGTCAGGGTGGTTGGATTGATAATATCCTGAACGATCCAGGCAACGGTGGTTATATCGGTAGTGCTCAGGTAATCAGCCGTATTTCCGGTGGTGTGCTTACTAATCCAGCGGAAATGGATGCAAACCGCATCACTAACCCGGCAATCTCGTCACCAGAAGATGCTGACGTGGTTTCACCGCGTAACGACTCTCTGGTAGAAGACGATTTTAACGATGCCGTTTATGCCGGTGCCCGTTTCGGTTTGTCTTACCACATTAACGAAGACTGGGATCTGCTGGTTCAACATACCCAGCAAACGTTGGAAACTGAAGGGGTATTCGCCTACGATCCTAACCTGGAAGGCGAAAGTTCGACCAACCGTTTCCAACCAGAAGAGAATAACGATGAATTCGGTTTAACAACTTGGACGTTGGAAGGCCGAATGGAAAAGCTGGATATGGTTTACACCGGTGGTTATTTAGATCGTGAGATCGATACCCTGGCAGACTATACCGGTTACACCAATGGTGGCCTTTTCTCAGCGTATTACGTGTGTAGTTATAATGCATCGGATGATACCAGCGAAGATCGCTGTCTTGACCCAACTAAATTCTTCCGCGAAGACACAACGTCAACCCGTTCTACACACGAGTTACGTTTCAATACCACCATGGATACACCATGGCGCGTAACTGCGGGTCTGTTCTACGATAACCAGGAAGTGGCCACTGTTGGGCAGTTCAACATCGCAAGCACCGAACTGTTCCCTGACATGGCGCGAACTCTGGTTGGCAATGAAGGCATTAATAGTGACGGCGGACCATTCCCGGCGGACATCAGTTTTATCAACGACATTACCCATACTATCGAGCAGGTAGCGGTATTTGGTCAGTTTGAGTACGACATCACGGATTCACTCACAGCGAGTGTTGGTGCCCGTTGGTATCAAATTGATGATGAATACAAAGGGTCTACCAGTACCGTAGACGTATCACGACGTATACGTGCTTTCGGTACCATGGATGAGTCTGAACTGGCTGCGGTGGGTCTTAACCCGACGCTGGTTAATGAAGCGGTTCAAAGTGGTCAATTGCAAGTAGACTTGTTGGATTCTGACGGCGTACTTAGCGTAGACGACACTATCTGGAAATTCTCGTTAGACTGGAAGGTAAACCGCGACATTCTGTTGTTTGCCAACTATTCTGAAGGTTTCCGCCCGCCGGTAACTAACCGTGTTGGTGGTGGTCTGGCAACCAATCAGTCTGGCAAGTTTGAAAACTTCCGCATTCCGGTTTATTCCACAACCGACACCCTGGATAACTATGAAATTGGTATGAAGGGTGATTTCTTTGATGGTCAGGTGCGGGTAAATGCCACTGCGTATTACTCTGAAATTTCTGATCTGCAAACGTCACGTTTTGATCCAACCAATATCTCGTTCCTGGTTTTCACCGACAACGTGGGTGATGCTGAAATCCGTGGTCTAGATGCCGACATCACCTGGCTTGCCGCCGACGATCTTATCATCAGCGGTGCATTCAGCTTACTGGATACTGAACTTACCAGCGTGAATTCAGAGCTGGAAGGCATTTCTGCCGGTGTGGGTTCTGAGTTGCCTTACTCCGCGTCGTTCTCGGGTAACATTAATGCTCGCTACTTCTTTGAAATAGAAGGCGACATGCGTGGTTACGTTAATGGTTCTGTGAGCTACACCGGTGATCGTCTGGCAGGCATGGTAATGGATGCCTACGTGATGGAAGATGCCACCCAACTGATTTACGGTACGGGTTCTGGTCTTAAAATTGAAGACGAAGGCGATGTTTACGAAGGTGTGACATACAGCGACAGCAACGGTGAAACCTTCCGTGGCGGCCGTTATGTTCAGGAAGCTTACGTACTGGCCAATCTAGCTGTGGGTGTTACTAACGATGAATGGAAAGCAGAGCTGTACATCGACAACGTGTTTGATGAGCATGCTATTTTAAACATCGATACCCAGCAATTCACACCAAAAGTGGTGACCAATCGTCCTCGTACCATTGGTATCCGCCTTTCCTACGATTACTATTAATCGACGGGGAATCACACGGTAAACGTGAATTGAGTTAAGATAAAACGGCAAACTTCGTGTTTGCCGTTTTTTGTTGTTTTTCAAAAGTGCGAGCCACTTTTCTGGATAAGTATGTCAGACCCCAATCAATCTCGTCTTAATGAGGCGAAAAAAGCACTCATGCAGTCACAATTTGAACAGGCGATTTCGATCTGTAATCAAATATTGTCAGACCGTAGCGACAGCAATAGTGAAAAGGAAAGTTTGTACCTTATCGCTGTGGCATTAAGAATGGCGCAGCAACCTCGTGATGCGCTGCACACTTTAGATAAGTTACTTCAGCGTTTTCCCGATTACGGTCGCGGGTTCCAGGAGCAGGGCTACTGCTGGAAGGCTTTGGGGGATGAACGCAACATGGCAACGGCGTTTTATCGCGCCACACGCTTTAACCCTACATTGTTGCCTGCCTGGCGGGAACTGGTGCAGTTTTACACCAAAACCGGCAACCAGCAGGCGCTTAATGTCGCTTCACAGCATATTCAGCACCTTTCTGCACTTCCCAAACCATTAATTGGCGCCATGGATCTGTTGCACGAAGGTCAGTTACATAAAGCCGAGCAGGTATGTCGCAGCTATTTACAGGCGAATAAACATCATCCTGATGCCATGATGCTGTTGGCGGAAATTGGGTTGCAGTTGAAGGTCTATCACGATGCCGAGTTTTTGCTGGAAAGCTGTGTCGCATTGTATCCCAAAAACGAACCTGCATTGGTTGCCTATCAGAGTTTATTGAACAAGCTGGGTAAGTTTCCTGTCGCAGCCAAACTGGCAAGAAAGCGTGTTGCTGACAACCCTGATAATGCACAAGCTAAAATTACACTGGCTTTTGCATTAGTGGGCGTAGGGGAACTGGATGAAGCACTGGCGTTGTATCAGGATTTACTTAGCCAGAACGCGCAGCGTCATGGTTTGTGGGTACAGTATGGCCATGCTCTTAAAGCCCAGGGGCAAACAGACGATGCGATAAATGCGTATGAAAAAGCGGTACACATTGCGGCTGATTATGGTGACGCTTATTGGAGTCTCGCGAATACAAAAACCTATCGCTTTACAGAAAGCATGGTGTCGCAGATGCAGGCTTTGGTGAGCGACGATTCAACTAGCCTTGACGATAAAATTCATGTTTGTTTTGCTTTGGGTAAAGCCTATGAAGATGTAAAGCAGTTTCAGCAGGCATTTCACTTTTATCAGCAAGGCAATAGCCTGAAAAACAAAACGCTGAATTTCGATATTTCCCGAACCGAGCGCGCGCTAACTGAACAAGCGCAAGCCTGTACCGCCGAATTGTTTGCCGATAAAGCAGAAAATGTGGGCTGTCAGGCACCTGATCCTATTTTTATTGTAGGTTTGCCACGGGCAGGTTCAACATTGCTGGAACAAATCCTGGCCTCCCATTCTATGGTTGATGGCACGATGGAGCTGCATGATATTCTCGGTATTGCGTCTGGGCTGAGTCAGCAGCAAAAGGCGTATCCGCATAATCTGACCGATCTCACCGACGAACAATGTGCAAAACTGGGTGAACAATATATTCAACAAACCCAGGCGTATCGTCAGGGCGCCCCGTTTTTCATTGATAAAATGCCAAATAACTTCGTCCACATCGGACTTATCAAACGCATTTTGCCGAAAGCCAAAATTATTGATGCGCGACGCGATCCCATGGCGTGTTGTTTCAGTGGCTTTAAGCAGTTATTTGCTGATGGACAGGAGTTCAGTTACGCACTTGAGGATATTGGCCGTTATTACCGTGCGTATGAAAAGCTGATGGCCCATTGGCAGTCGGTGTTACCAGGGCAGATCCTCACTGTGCAGCATGAAAATGTGATAAACGACTTAGAAGGCGAGGTTAAGCGCATTCTGGATTTCTGTGGCTTGCCGTTCGAGCAGGCTTGTGTGGATTTCTACCAAACAAAGCGGGTAATTAAAACGCCGAGTTCAGAGCAGGTTCGTCAACCTATCTATCGCAGCGGTATGACCCAGTGGGAAGGGTTCAGTGAATATCTCTCGCCACTGAAACAGGCATTACAGATATGAAAAACGGGCGCAACAGGCGCCCGTTTTGATTTAGTATTTACGTCGCTGAAGACCGGTTTCAGCCAGGATCTTCGCCGAAATTTCCTCAATAGAGAAATGGGTAGAGTTCAAAAACGGAATTTTTTCTCTGCGATAGAGGTTTTCAACCTCGCGCAATTCCATTCGACATTGTTTTATCGACGCATAACGACTGTTAGCCCGGCGTTCAGAGCGTATTTGGCTTAATCGTTCAGGTTGAATAGTCAGGCCGAACAATTTGTTTTTGAAGCCTCTTAGCGCAATGGGCATCTTCAGCATGTCGCCCATGTCTTCTTCGGTAAAGGGGTAGTTGGCCGCTTTAATGCCATACTGAAGGGCCAGATACAAACTGGTCGGGGTTTTTCCTGAGCGAGAAACGCCGACTAGAATAATATCGGCTTCTTCATAGTTTTTGATGTTAGAGCCATCGTCGTTCGCTAGCGCGTAATTAACCGCTTCAATACGTATATCATACGTTTTTTCATGAATACTGTGGGTACGATGTTTTTCCGGTTTCGAGGGTACACCGAGTACTTTTTCCAGTGGCGCAACGAATTGATCGAGAAAATTATAATTAATTCCAACTGATCTGGCGATAATTTTGCGCACATCGACATTCACAATTGTATAAAAAACGAGCGGTCTCTCTCCGGTATCTTGAAAACTTTCAGATATTTTTTCAAGAACCTTGTAAGCCTGTTCCTCAGTTTCAACGAACGGAATTGTGGTGTGATTAAACTGTATAGGGAACAGAGACAGCAGGGCGTGGCCGAAGACCTCTGCAGTGATGGCTGTACCATCAGAAATGTAGTATGCGGTGCGCAAAACAATTCCTTAACATTGTTGTAATTTTATTACGAGATACAGAAAGATTTTACTTTCAATTTTTCACCATTCTATGATGAATCTGTCGAAAAGCTAGTCTGCATTATTCAGGGTGGCAGTATCCTCGGCGTTTATCGCGATGGTCCGTAGTAAAGCGGATCTCACAAGTTTAATAAAGCTGGAGGCTTTGGCCGTGCAAGAATACGTACTTTGGTACCAAGAGTTGGGGATGCATGATGTGGGTCGCGTAGGCGGCAAGAATGCGTCGTTAGGTGAAATGATTTCTAACCTGGCAAATGCCGGTGTTCAGGTACCGGGCGGTTTTGCCACGACATCTGATGCATTTAACGAGTTCCTTGAACAAAGTGGTCTGGAAGCACGGATCCACGAAGTCCTGGACAGCCTTGACGTAGATAACGTCACCGCACTGGCAGAAGCCGGTAAGAATATCCGTCAGTGGATCATCGATACGCCATTCCAGCCTGCGCTGGAAAATGCGATCCGTGACGCGTTTGAAACCCTGCAGGGCGATGCGGGCGACGCGGCTTCTTTCGCTGTTCGTTCGTCTGCCACAGCAGAAGATATGCCTGACGCTTCATTTGCGGGTCAGCAGGAAACATTCCTCAATGTGAAAGGCTACGATGCGGTAATGGTTGCGATTAAGCACGTATACGCCTCTCTGTTTAACGATCGCGCTATTTCTTACCGTGTACACCAAGGTTACGACCATAAAGGCGTAGCGTTGTCTGCGGGCGTTCAGCGCATGGTACGCAGTGATATCGCTTCTTCAGGTGTTATGTTCACCATCGATACCGAATCCGGTTTCGACGATGTGGTATTTGTAACCAGCTCATTCGGTCTGGGTGAAATGGTGGTACAGGGCGCAGTAAACCCTGACGAATTCTACGTACACAAGCCAACCCTGGCGAATGGCAAACCGGCTATTTTGCGTCGTAATCTGGGTAGCAAGCTGACCAAGATGATTTACTCAGAAGATTTGTCTCATGGTAAGCAGGTCTCCATTGTTGATATTGAACAGCAAGATTCACTGACCTTCTCACTGACCGACGACGAAGTACAAGAACTGGCAAAACAAGCGGTTATCATCGAGAAGCATTATCAACGTCCAATGGACATTGAATGGGCGAAAGATGGTGTTGACGGTAAGCTGTACATCGTACAAGCCCGTCCCGAAACCGTGCGTAGCCGTGAAGATAGCCAAACCATCGAGCGATTCCAGCTCAAAGACAAGAGCAGCATCGTTTGTGAAGGTCGTGCAATTGGTCATAAGATCGGGGCTGGTGAAGCTAAGGTACTTGCATCCATTGAAGAAATGGACAAAATTATGCCGGGTGACGTGCTGGTTACAGACATGACCGACCCAGATTGGGAACCCATCATGAAGAAGGCGTCTGCGATTGTAACCAATCGTGGTGGCCGTACTTGTCACGCAGCCATTATCGCCCGTGAATTGGGTATTCCTGCTGTTGTTGGTTGCGGTAACGCCACCGATTCCATCGCGACAGGCGATAAAGTTACTGTATCCTGCGCAGAAGGTGACACGGGCTACATTTACAGCTCTGAACTGGAGTTTGACGTAGTAACTTCGCGCATTGATTCAATGCCTGATCTGCCGCTGAAAGTGATGATGAACGTGGGTAACCCAGATCGCGCCTTCGATTTTGCTCGTCTGCCAAGCGCAGGTGTGGGTCTGGCCCGTCTGGAATTCATTATTAACCGCATGATTGGTGTGCATCCAAAAGCACTGCTGAATTTCGACACACAGCCAGAAGAGCTGAAAGAAGAAATCAGTGAAATGATTGCGGGTTATGCGTCGCCTCGCGAATTCTACATTCAGAAACTGGTTGAAGGCATCGCCAGCATCGGTGCGGCATTCTCGCCGAAGAAAGTCATTGTTCGTATGTCAGACTTTAAGTCTAACGAATACTTCAACCTGGTCGGTGGTTATCAGTACGAGCCGGACGAAGAGAACCCGATGCTGGGCTTCCGTGGTGCAAGCCGTTATGTGTCAGAAGATTTCCGCGACTGCTTTGCGCTGGAATGTGAAGCCATTAAGCGTGTACGTAATGTGATGGGGCTGACGAACGTAGAAATCATGATCCCATTTGTACGTACTTTAGAAGAAGGTCGTCAGGTTATTGATATTCTGGCAGAGAATGGCCTTAAGCAGGGCGACAATGGCCTGCGCGTTATTATGATGTGTGAACTGCCATCTAATGCGCTGCTGGCCGATCAGTTCCTCGATATCTTTGACGGGTTCTCTATCGGTTCAAACGACATGACCCAGTTAGCGTTAGGTCTAGACCGTGACTCTGGCCTGATTGCGCATCTGTTCGACGAGCGTGACCCTGCCGTTAAAGCTTTGCTCTCTATGGCAATCCGCGCAGCGAAAGCACGTGGCAAATACGTAGGTATTTGTGGTCAAGGTCCGTCTGACCATGAAGATTTTGCTGCGTGGTTGGTAGACGAAGGTATCGATTCTGTGTCTCTGAACCCAGATACTGTAGTAGAAACCTGGTTATACCTGGCAGAAAAACACGGATAAGCTATAGTTACAATGTAGTTAAGGAATCGGCGGGTTCATCCCAACCAACCCGCTAAGACACAAAAAGCCGCGATAAGCGGCTTTTTTATTGTCTATTCAATATTGTGAGATGGTTAGGCCCCATCAATTGGGCGGTTAGCAGCGTTTGCGAAGCTTTCTTGCAAGAAGAAATGTATCGAGCTTTTTGGCGCCGCGCTGCATACTTCCCTGAACCACTTTAAGCCAAACCCGCGCTTTAGGCACATCGTAGCTAAGTACCACCAGACCAACCAATACTAATAAACTGGAACCAGGAATAATGGTTAGCACCACACCAGCAATGGCGAGTAGCGCCCCTAAAGTAATTCGAAATACTTTTAACATAAATAAGCCTGAAGTGATTGCAGCCTGTGAGATTACCTTAGTTATAGCAAATGAAAAGAAATTTGCTGTAACGAAGTGTAAACGTGAAAGAACCGGTTGGGCAAATAAGGACGAATGTTGCTGGCTGTGTTAAGGTTTCAGCTACTTAAAAATGATAATAAAACCTGAGAAGAAGTACGATGACAGACTCAACACCTCAACCTATGACCGAAGAAGAAAGCGCCGCATGGGTACGCGAACAATGGCAACACGCAAACATGTTTCTTGCCGAAAAAGGGGTAATACCTTCAACGCTTAACCACAAAGAAAGCCGCTACCTGATCCCTGTATTGGCACTGTGGAAAATCACGGGCGAAGACAATAAGACTTACTGGGTGATAAACGGTGAGTTGCCCACCGATTTTATGCTCGTAGAGAATGCTCCTGATGCCAGAGATGCCATGCGTCACTTTGCCTTAAAATGGCAGGTACAAGCGGCAAATACCCTGGAAAACAGCGAGAGCAGTGCACAACAGCGCAGTCAGGCTGATTTCCTACAAAACCGCGCTGAATCTCTGTACCGTTTTTACGAAGATGAATCTCTCTGGGTAAGTTAAGTAGAGCGCGTTGGTCAGTGAAGCTCACTGACCATGGGCAGTGAAAACTGACTAATGGGGCATAACATCCGCTGACGGGGAATACCGGCTTCCATAAATACCGGGCCTTCTGGCAGGTAGCCCCGCGATTTATGGGCTTCTACACTGTCCAGGTTGCACACAACCTTCACCTCGTTAACGCAAGCAGACTCTGCAAGCTTGATAAGAGAGGCGAACAACATTTTGTAGACGTCTAAAGTGCGATAAGGGTGAAGTACAGCAATACGGCCAATTTCACCGTCGGGGGTTATTCTTCCCGAGGCAATTGCCCGATGCTTATCGTCGGATATTAAAACATGAAAAGCGTCTGAATCTCTGTTGTCAAATTCAGCGTTTTGAGGGATATGCCACTCAATCACAAACACTTGTTCGCGAAGCTTTGTCAGTTGATGTTTACCACTCGTCCAATCAACACTTTCAACTTGAAAACGCATGATTATCGCTCTGAGTCATAGTTGCCTGAAATTGTCCTCATGATGCTTCCAGGCGACGATGGTGGTTAGTTACTTAGTTCCCAGTAACCTCTTGAGATCAGTATAGCTAACAGAGAAAGTAGCGCAATGTCACCGGCGTCAGCTTCCGGGGTGTTTATCGACAGCGGCTCGCCAGCAAAAAGTGCCAAAAGTCGGGGCATAAGATGCTTAGGTGCCGCAAATTTTTCACCATTAATGAAAAAAGTGAACTGCTCATGATTTTGCGTTTCACTGTACAGAGGCTTACAGCCTGGTGCTCTCATCACGCTGTCTCCCTCTTCCAAACAGGCAATCAGTTCCTCAGTGGTTATTTCTTCTGGCGCTTCAAGAGGAGCAAGATGCTGGTTACTCAATAAACTCAATAGTGCATCTTCGCCATCAGCACTGTTTAAGAACGCTAAGAACAGGTTTTTAAGGGCATTGCTGGTCTTTTCTGTCACCAGAGAAGGATGGGATTGGGCTACGAGATCCGGGTCGCTATAGCGCGAACTGCTATCTGTTTTATCGCCGGTTTGTTCGGCTACCGTGTCGGCGAGTTGCTGAAGTAAATCCTGTTGTGTCGGTGCGCGAAAGCCGATGGAATAGGTGAGGCAGTCTTCAAGCGCAACGCCATCATGGGCCCAGCCAGGAGGAATATAAAGCATGTCACCCGGTTGCAACACCACATCAATGGTTGGAGAGAACGCGGTAACTTGCTGTAAATCTTTGTGCGGGGTATGGGTTTCGCTGTTGTCGGGCGGTGCAACACGCCAACGCCGCGAGCCCTTACCCTGGATCAAAAATACATCATACTGGTCGGTGTGCGCGCCCACACCAGCCCCTTCTACAGCAAAACTGATCATTACATCGTCCATGCGCCAATATGGCACAAACCGGAAGGCTTCCATGAGCGCGTCGATGTCATTTATGTAGCGGTCTACGGCTTGCACCAGCAGTGTCCACTTACCTTTGCAAACATCTTCAAAATCTTCGAAAGGGCCGTGTGAAACATGCCATTCGCCGTTGTCGTGACTGACAATCCGGCTGTCTATTTGTTCTTCCTGGGCAAGGCCAGCCAGGTCGTGTTCATCAACCGGATCGATAAAACCGCTAAAGGCTTCACGGATCACCATAGGCTTTTTTTGCCAGTGTTGAGCGAGAAAAGTGTCGGTGCAGAATTCACCGTTCAGTTGATACATGCGTGTGTCCGGAGTAGTCAGGATTTAAAAATGAGCGTGTGTGCCACCAGGTTGTCACCAACAACAAAGCGGTCAGAGAAGTCGAATTGTGTATTTTGGCTGTCTGTGAGGTGGCCCCGGGTGCGGGCGCACACAGTAATGGTGCCGGGAATACTGGCTTGTTCAAGGAGAGCAGCACGGTTCACCGTTTTCCCCCAGATATCAAAATAGGGTTTATGCGTTCCAATAATACCGCCAATGACTGAGCCGGTGGCGATACCGATACGGATATTACAGCCCAGTTCCCGCGCTTCCGATAATGTGCGGAAGCTTTGCAACATATCTTGTGCAAAGGAACAAAGCGTTTCTACAGTGTGCGCGTTGCCCACTTCATTCCGCGCCAGGGTACTTGGAATTCCCACAGCAGCCATATATTCATCGCCATTGGTTTTTAGTTTTTCGATACCGTAGCGAATTGCCAGGCTATCAAACAGGCTGTAAAGATCGTCTAGAATCGACACAATGTGGACATCATCGTAGCGCTCACTGAGCTTGGTATAACCTTGCAAATCGGCAAACAGTACGCTGACATTGTGCAGTTTGTCTGTCATGCCAAGGGGCCAGTGCTCCGTGCTGTTTTTAGGCCCGAGAGGTAGCATGCTGTTCAGTAGCGCTTTATTTTGCTTTTCTGATAATGCCAGTGTTTGACTTTGTGTTTCGAGCTTTCCTCGTATCCACCGCAGAACCATTAGGCCACCAGTCACCAGAATCACCGCGTTGGCTAAGCGTAAAGAGGCGAAGCTGTGAGACTGACTAAAAACAATCACGGCTTCCACAACGACATACAGTAATCCAAAGGTTGTTTCTGCAAACCGCCGTTGGCGTTTCTCTTTGCGAGGAAAAATAAAACCACTGGTGATCATGCCAAACAGAAGTAACTGTTGCAGACCCGTGTCTTTTTCCCACATTAAAGAAAGTAATGTGATTAGCGTCATACTACTGCTAACGAAGAAAAACCTTGCGCGCTCTGATGAACCCGGGCGTCGGCGGTAAGTCAGTGCAACACAGCTGGCAAACAAAATACCATGCATGGCAATAAGCACGAGTACCGGCGTGGAGTAGTCCTTTAGGATCAGCACGACTGCCGATGTGTACAAGGCAAGCCCGGCAATCACGGCGAATGAGAGGTTTCGTACCAGCAAGGTGGTGGTCATACTGGTTTTGAGGTTAGGCTTTTTCACACTTTCCCTGACAGTGAAAAAAGGGCTGCGAAGCAGCCCTTATTACGAAGATTTTTCAGAGTCTACCGCTGAAAATTTATTCAGGCAACTGATCAACCAGGCGGATTGCATCGCCAATGTAGTTGGCCGGAGACAGGGTTTTAAGCTCTGCTTTAACGGCATCAGGTAGTTCCAGGCCGTCAATGAAATCGGCGATGACTTCCGCATTCACTTTTTTACCACGAGTCAGTTCTTTCAGCTTCTCGTAAGGCTTCTCGATACCGAAACGGCGCATAACCGTTTGAATTGGCTCAGCCAGCAGTTCCCAGTTGTTATCCAGCTCAGCCAACAGGCTTGCTTCGTTCACTTCCAGTTTGCTGATGCCTTTCAGGGTAGCTTGGTAAGCAATAACTGCATAGCCCACACCTACGCCCAGGTTACGCAGAACCGTGGAGTCAGTAAGGTCACGCTGCCAGCGCGATACAGGCAGTTTAGCGGCAAGGTGATCAAAAATAGCGTTTGCCAGACCCAGGTTACCT
Organism: Alteromonas confluentis; assembly: GCF_001757105.1. Lineage (GTDB taxonomy): Bacteria > Pseudomonadota > Gammaproteobacteria > Enterobacterales > Alteromonadaceae > Alteromonas > Alteromonas confluentis. The sequence goes on along the minus strand of NZ_MDHN01000031.1, from coordinate 7,567 downwards.
TCCGAGTTTTCAAAGTCGATAGGATTCACTTTGTGCGGCATGGTAGATGAACCAATCTCACCGGCAATGGTTTTCTGTTTGAAGTGACCCAGCGCAATGTAGCCCCAAACGTCACGGTCGAAATCCAGAATGATGGTGTTGAAACGGGCTACCGCATCAAACAATTCGGAGATGTAATCGTGTGGCTCGATTTGTGTCGTATACGGGTTCCACGTTAAGCCCAGGCTGGTAACAAAACTTTCTGACAGTGCATGCCAGTCGGTATCTGCATAGGCCGACAAGTGCGCATTGTAGTTACCTACCGCGCCGTTGATTTTACCCAGTAAGGTAACTGCAGCAATTTGGTCACGCTGACGACGAAGGCGCATTGCCACGTTAGCCATTTCTTTACCCATGGTGGTTGGGGAAGCAGGCTGACCGTGTGTGCGGGCCATCATTGGAATTGTTTTGTATTCTTTCGCCAGACGAGTGATTTCACTAATCAGTTTGTCACAGTAAGGCAAAAGCACTGTGTCGCGGGCTTCAGTTAACATCAGACCGTGAGACAGGTTATTAATGTCTTCTGAGGTGCAAGCAAAGTGAATGAACTCGCTGATAGCATTCAGTTCACTGTTGCTTTCCACTTGCTCTTTTAAGAAGTACTCAACCGCTTTCACGTCGTGGTTAGTGGTACGTTCAATTTCTTTGATGCGCATGGCGTCATCAACCGAGAAGTTGGCAACGATATTGTTTAGCAGCGTGTGAGACGCTTCACTAAAGGCGGGGACTTCAGCAATTGAAGCCTGCTCCGACAGCATTTGTAGCCATCTTACTTCAACCTGAACACGGTATTTCAATAAGCCGTATTCACTGAAAATGCTGCGCAGCTCGGCACTCTTACTGGCATAGCGGCCATCTACAGGGGAAATTGCGGTTAACTGAGTCAGTTCCACCTTTAGCTCCTAAACTAAACTAGTTGATTAATCTCAGTGCAAGGGTTGCACTGTGTAAAATTTGTTTACGGCCAAACAGGATCTGGCGTCTGCGCCCACCCATTTGCCGCCACATTACCGCAGCCCGCACACCAGCCAACAATAGCGCACGAACACGTTGTTGATTGAGCGGACGGCTAAGAAATTCATTATTACCCGCAACCTGAATTTTCGGGGCCAGCGGGCTAATAATATCGGAATAAATGCTGGCCAGAGAGGCAATAATCTTGCTGTTGTCGAAATCGACATGGGCAAGTTGTCGCTGAACATGGGAAATACGTTGACTGAGTTCATTCAGCGCATCTGGCTTTGCTGCCAGTTTTCTTTCTAAACTAAGTAAGCTGGCGACATATCGGGTCAGTTCTGCATCTTTATGACTGCTTCGGCCGGAAAGCTGAGACACAATACTTTTGTAACCCATTTTCAGGTTACTTAACTGGCCGAACACATGCTGGGGTGATTCCGGATCTGTCACTAAAATACTGGACAAGCTGGCCTCACAGGCTTCCGTATCTACCGCACCGGAGCGGGCAACTTTCTGCACCAGTGCTGCGGCCTGGCACACTCCGGCCAGGGCTATGTGTTGTTCTATCCTTGAGTCAAGCATCAGCGAATATAGCTCTCTATTATCCCGCCACCTAAGCACACCTCATCGCGATAAAATACCGCCGACTGACCGGGAGTCACTGCTTTTTGCGGTTCGTCGAATAATACTTCGACCTGGTCGTCGTCAATAGGGCGTAATGTGCAGGGAATATCTGTTTGACGATAGCGGGTTTTCACTACCGCACGCACGGTTTCTGTTACTGGCTTGCGGTCTACCCAATGTAATTGCTTGGCAACCAGGCCTTTTGAATAAAGGCGAGGGTGGTTTGTACCTTGACCAACGATGAGTACATTACGTTCAACGTCTTTGTCTACCACATACCAAGGGTCGTCACCGTATTTTGCCAGGCCACCAATGTGTAAGCCTTTGCGCTGGCCAAGGGTGTGGTACATCAAACCTTCGTGTTCGCCAATCACTTCGCCTTCAGCAGTTTCAATGACACCAGGCTGAGCGGGTAAAAATTTACCCAGGAAATCTTTAAATTTGCGTTCACCAATAAAACAAATGCCAGTGGAATCTTTCTTGTCGGCGGTGATTAGGCCTTGTTCTTCTGCAATTTCGCGTACCCGAGGCTTTTCCAGTTCGCCAACCGGGAACAGGGTTTTCGCTATATGCTCTTCGCCAAGGGTGTAAAGAAAGTAGCTTTGATCTTTATTGCCATCGAGACCTCGTAACATTTGCCAGTGACCATCTTTATATCGACGCTGCACATAATGTCCGGTAGCAATGTAATCGGCGCCTAAATCTTCGGCTGCAAACTCAAGGAAAGCTTTAAATTTAATTTCCTTGTTGCACATGATATCCGGGTTTGGCGTGCGTCCAGCTTTGTATTCTTCAAGGAAATACTCGAATACGTTGTCCCAGTATTCTGCGGCGAAATTAATGGTGTGCAGTTCCATACCGAGCTTATCGGCCACCGCCTGCGCGTCTGCCAGGTCTTCTGCGGCTGCACAGTATTCATCATTGTCGTCTTCTTCCCAGTTCTTCATGAACAGACCTTCCACCTGATAGCCCTGCTGCTGCAACAGATAAGCAGAAACAGAGGAATCCACACCGCCGGACATGCCGACAATGACTTTTTGTTTTGATGGAGAAGGGGTTGAATTTGATGACATACTGACTCTTCGCTAATTTCCAACGTTGTCCGGTTATTCAGGGTCGCGGATTCTACCAGAAACATCTGCAGTTTACACGGCAGATACAGTGCTAATGTGTTCTATCTTGTACCATTTTATGAAAAGCGCCTGGCAGCGGTGGTGGCTAACACTGCTATAAGGATAAACCATCCTGCCGAAACGGTTAGCTAATCTCGATATATTTGCCGTTATCGATACCATCGATGGTCCAGTTTCCAATGCGGTAGCGAATTAAACGAAGGGTTGGGAATCCCACGTGGGCCGTCATTCTTCGCACCTGACGATTCTTGCCTTCAGTAATGGTTATCGATAACCAGCTGGTGGGAATATGTTTTCGATACCTGACGGGAGGGGTACGGGGCCAGAGGTTCGGCTCGTCTATTCGTTTCACTTTTGCAGGTCGGGTCATGCCGTCTTTCAATTCCACGCCGCGACAAAGTTGTGCAATGGCGTTGTCGGTGACTTCACCTTCAACCTGTACCCAATAGGTTTTACTGGTTTTGGCTTTAGGGTTGGCGAGACGGTGCTGGAGTTTACCATCGTCTGTGAGCACTAATAGGCCTTCAGAATCGCGGTCGAGACGACCGGCTGCATACACGCCCGGTACGGGAATAAAATCTTTCAGGGTTTGTCGGCCTTCCTGGTCGGTGAACTGGGTCAGCACATTGAAGGGTTTATTAAACAGCAGCACTTTTCCTGCAGACATAATGGCACCAGGCAAAAAATAATTGTGCATATGCTACCGAAAAATCCGTGAAATTGCGGCACGGCTTTGCATTATTTCTGATGAAAAAAAACGGATTTGCAAAAATAATTCACAAAAACGGTTAAAAATAGATTGATCTTCACGCTTAAGACAATGGTATGACTTGTAACTCCTACGTCCGACCCTATACTATTGAGCGCGGTAATTTCGGCAGGACAGGGTGCGTCTGCAAGGCGGACTCTTGATAATGACGATTTGGGTGGCATGTTCGTGGGCGAGAGGACATGACACAGTGATCTGTAAATTACAGATATAGACCAGACTGAAAGGTTATTTCAGTATTCGTGATCAGAAACTTACGATATTACCGAGATGCCCTGCATATTATAGCGATTCCACGCGGGGTTAATGGAATAAATCAGGTAGCTCTTTACCGACAACTTTGAGGTATATAATGACCAAAGCTAAGTCGACTATCATCTACACCAAGACAGATGAAGCGCCAATGCTGGCGACTTACTCTTTACTGCCAATTATTGAGAAATTTGCCAAATCTGCTGACATCGACATCGAGTTAAGCGATATTTCACTGGCTGCGCGTATTCTCGCCAACTTCCCGGAATACCTGAACGACGATCAAAAAGTGCCAGATGCACTGTCTGACCTGGGTGAAAAAACGCAGGATCCAGAAGCAAACATCATCAAACTGCCTAATATTAGTGCATCAATTCCCCAGTTGCGTGCAGCAATCAAAGAATTAAACGCAAAAGGTTTCAACGTTCCGCCGTACCCGGAAGCGCCTTCTACTGACGAAGAAAAAGACATTCGTGAGCGTTACGGTAAAGTGCTGGGCTCTGCGGTTAACCCGGTTCTGCGTGAAGGTAACTCAGACCGTCGTGCACCAACTGCAGTTAAAAACTTCGCGAAGAAGCACCCGCATTCAATGGGTGAGTGGAGCCAGGCTTCACGTTCTCACGTAGCGCACATGCGCGGTGGCGATTTCTACTCTAGCGAGAAGTCCACAACGGTTGAGAAAGACGGCTACGTAAGCATTGAATTTACCGGCAAAGACGGTAGCAAGAAAACGCTGAAGCCTCGTGTTGATCTGCTGGCTGGTGAAGTTATCGACGGCATGTTCATGAGCAAGAAAGCGCTGTGTCAATTCTTCGAAGAACAAATTGAAGATGCGAAAGAAACCGGCATTCTGTTCTCTCTGCACGTAAAAGCGACCATGATGAAGGTGTCTCACCCCATCGTATTCGGTCACTGTGTAAAAGTGTTCTATAAAGAACTGTTCGACAAATACGAAGATCTGTTCAAAGAGCTGGGTGTTAACCCTAACAACGGTTTAGGCAGTGTTTACGATAAAATCGCTTCTCTGCCAGAGTCACAGCGTTCTGAAATCGAAAAAGACATCAACGCTTGTTACGCTGACCGTCCGCCTATGGCAATGGTTAACTCTGACAAAGGTATCTCTAACCTGCACGTACCTTCAGACGTAATTGTTGATGCGTCTATGCCTGCTATGATCCGTAACAGCGGTCAAATGTGGGGACCAGATGGAAAAGCGCACGATACTAAAGCGGTTATCCCTGAGTCTACTTACGCGACTATCTACCAAGAAGTCATTAACTTCTGTAAGACCCACGGTGCATTTGATCCAACAACTATGGGTACCGTGCCTAACGTTGGTCTGATGGCGCAGAAAGCGGAAGAGTACGGTTCACATGACAAGACGTTTGAACTGGAAGCTGACGGTACGGTTCAAATCATCGATCAGGACGGTACAGTACTGATTGAACACAATGTTGAAGAAGGCGATATCTGGCGTATGTGTCAGGCGAAAGACGCGCCAATTCAAGATTGGGTTAAACTGGCCGTTACCCGTGCCCGTAACTCTGGCATGCCAGCAGTATTCTGGCTGGACGATGAGCGTGCTCACGATGCACAGCTTATTCTGAAAGTTGAGAAGTACCTGAAAGATCACGATACCAGCGGTCTTGAAATTCACATCATGTCGCCAGTGCGCGCGATTCGTTTCTCCATGGAACGTGCAATCCGTGGTCTGGATACGATTTCTGTAACCGGTAACGTACTGCGTGACTACCTGACTGACCTGTTCCCAATTCTGGAACTGGGTACCAGTGCGAAAATGCTTTCTATCGTGCCTCTGATGGCCGGTGGCGGTCTGTACGAAACCGGTGCGGGTGGTTCTGCACCTAAGCACATTCAACAGTTTGTTGAAGAAGGTCACTTGCGCTGGGATTCACTGGGTGAGTTCCTGGCACTGGCAGTATCGCTTGAAGAGCTGGCTATTAAGCACAGCAACTCTAAAGCGAAAGCGCTGGCAGTAGCCCTGGATAAAGCCACTGAGAAACTGCTGAACACGGGTAAGTCGCCAGAGCGTAAGGTTGGCCAGCTGGATAACCGTGGTAGCCACGTATGGCTGGCGCTGTACTGGGCAGAAGCACTGACCGAGCAGACTGAAGATAAAGAACTGGCTGAGCTGTTCAAGCCAACTTTAGAAGCAATGACTGCTAACATCGACAAAATCATTGAAGAAATCGATGCGTCTCAGGGTCAACCACAGGATATCGGTGGTTATTACTTCCCAGACGAAGACAAACTGTACGCAGCGATGTCTCCAAGCAAAACGCTACAGGAATCTCTGTCTAAGTAAGCGCTTAAGCAAAACCAAAAAACCCGGCTTTCGCCTAATGCCAGTCAGTTAAGCTGACTGGCTTTTTTCTTTGTGGGGTATTTAGTCGGTTTTTTCCTCACCGCTCTTGGGTAATATCTGTCTGGACGTTTGTCGGGCAACCTCATCATTCTCAGAGATTCCATCAGATATTCATAGTGAACGGGCAGCTTAGTAACGGTTTCCGGAATGGTTGACAGGAAGAATACAATAATGTGTCTCATGCATAAGCCGAAGCTGAGTCGGGACGGAGATAGCTCCGGCATATCTTTGACAGCATCCAGCATCATCATTCGAATCAGGTTGTAGGCGAGTAATAGCCCCCAGAGCTCCTGTCGTACCATCTCCGGCTTCTTGCTTCGGAGTGTCAGTTTTGCCTGATGCATCGTTTGTTTCATTTCCCTGAAGCCCAGCTCTATTTCCCAGCGTTGAACATACACATCGACAACTTCGTCATAGGGAAACTGTAGCGCATTGACCATTGAACTAAGCACACGGTAAGTCTTTCCATCGACTTCATAGCTGGTCAATCTCGCTTCGAGGGTCTCAGGTAAGCCACTAAATTTTTTTCTGGCCTGGGGCGAGGTTTTCAGTGTGACAACAGCATCATGGTCGCTTAGTTGATGCTTTACTGTGTACTGTAAATCTTTACGAGCAGGCAGCATCCAGTGGGTATTCACACCTTTAGTCATCCATAGATGGAGTAATCCCAACGAGTAATATCCTCTGTCAAAGAGAGTCAGGGAGTTATCTGGCACCGAAGGAACAAGGCGCTCTGCAAGTGACATCTCGCCGACATCACGACTGTCGAATTCACTGGCTAATAGAAGATGGCTGGACGTTTCCATCAGGCTGCACATGCGTACCTGCGGATAAGGATTATCACCTTTAGCATTCCGGTCACAACCAAATGTATCAAGATTCTCATTGGTATCCTGCGCACGGAACATCACACCATCAACCGCCAGGACATTTAAACCACACCACTGTTCAAAGGCATACTCTCCAAATGCTCGCTGTGCCATTAACTTAAAGACGTGACCGACAGCTTCCTCCCCCAGTCGTTGCCGGGCTTGCACCACCGCACTGGGCGCAACAAAGCGGTTTTTACCCGGCAGCGAAACATCGAGTTTATTCGCGACATCCCAGACAGGGTCGTTACGGAAGAGGCTCATTCCCACAATCGTAAAAACGACGGAATCCAGCGGCAACCGGCGACGTCTGACGGTCGCTACACCCGATAAATCATAAGCTTGCTGGAGCAGTTCAGGGTCAACAAAAGACATGAGCTTATCAATAGTATTCAAATCTTCAGCATGACTGAATGTTTCATCGAGGTTGGAAAGTAAAGGCATAAAAAAATCCGATATCAGAAACTGATATCGGATTTTGAAGCCTTTAAAAGATCGGTCAACCGATCATGAAAATATTCTTAACTGATCGGCATTA
>NZ_MDHN01000030.1 GCF_001757105.1 Alteromonas confluentis | reverse complement strand
ATGTCCGCTTCTGACCCAGGCTGTGTGAAAACGCTGATCACTTTTTGGTCTAAAAAGCCGCTTATTATGATCAAGTAATCTAATTGTTTCGGTAGTTAATTGATATAATAATCAGCATGTTAATGAACTTTGATGACTGATTATGACGAATCACATTAAAGGAGAATGTCGTATTCAAGCGACTTTATTCCCAGAGATTTTGGATGACTTTATCAGTGAAGATAACCCCGTTCGTATTGTTGACGTTTTCGTCAATGAACTTGATTTGCAAGAATTAGGTTTTGAACGTGTTCAGGCTAAATCAACGGGCCGCCCAGGTTATCACCCAGCCACTTTATTAAAGCTTTATATCTACGGCTATCTCAACCGTATTCAATCTTCTCGTCGACTGGAAACAGAAACCAACCGTAATCTTGAACTCATGTGGTTATTGGAACGTTTAGCGCCGGACTTTAAAACTATCGCTGATTTCCGACGTGATAACGGCGAAGGAATCAAGTTGGCTTGCCGTCATTTTGTCATTTTATGTCGAGAGCTGAATATGTTCAGTGAGGGCGTTGTCGCCATTGACGGTAGTAAATTCAAAGCCGTAAACAGTAAGACGAATAACTTTACGTCTAAGAAAGCCAATGACCTGATTGCTCGCGTTGAGGCGAAAATTTCTAAATATCTGTTGGAGCTTGACGAAGTAGACCGCAAAGAAGTTCCAGATAATCGAGTAAGAATGGTGAAGGATAAACTGGCTTGGTTTAAGAAAAGGCTAGGTGAATTACAGGAAATGAAGCGGGTAGTAGAAGCGCACCCAGACAAACAGGTATCACTAACCGATCCCGATGCCAGATTGCTTAAAACCAGAAATATGGAACGCCAAGTTTGCTATAACATCCAAAGCGCGGTTGATACAAAGCATCATCTTATTGTCTGTCATGATGTTACAAATACTAACGACCGTGGCGAGCTAGCAAGGATGACCAAACTCACGCAAGAAATATTAAATAGAAAAGATATCACTTCTCTGGCAGATAAAGGCTACTACAGCCGTCAGGATATCAAAGCGACACTGGACCTTGGCGCTGAAACTTTAGTCCCTAAAACAGATACCTCTGGCTCGGAAAGAAAGGGTATCTTCAATCGCTCCAAATTCAAATACGACCCCACTAAAGATATCTATTCCTGCCCTGCTGGCGAAGAAATGATAAATAGAATGAGAACCGTCGAAGATGGTTTGGAATTAGATGTCTACTTCAATCATAACGCGTGCAAGGAGTGTAAAATTCGGAACCAGTGTACCACCTCAAAGCGCGAGCCAAGACGAATGAAACGCTGGATTCATGAGGCAGAAGCTGAAGCCATGCTGGAACGTCTAGCAAACGCCCCCGAAACACCAGTGATCCGAAAACAAACTGTTGAGCACCCTTTCGGGACGATAAAAATGTGGATGGGCGCAACTCACTTTCTGACAAGACGATTCAAAAACGTCAGTACCGAGATGAGTCTCCATGTTCTTGCTTACAACATGAAGAGAATGATGGCAATTATGGGCGTGCAGGCACTAACAAAAGCCATCAGAGAAGGATAATCCCTGACAATCTGACTCGCCTCCGGTAAATTCAGGTGTTGTAGAAAATCGCGATCGAAATCTTCTTCGACGATTTCAAAATATGGATATTCATCGCCTTCGACAAGCAAGTGTGTTTTCACACAGTCTGGACCAAGAAGAGACGTTTTCAGTATGAAGCTGTATCGTTTCCCACAGCTCTATTCGTATTTTTTCTTCTTGTCATGGCGATAGACTGACTGGATGGGCTTTACTTTCATGACACTGCCTACATGCTTTTCTATCGACTCGCGCAGCCCTTCCATTTCGTTTACTTCATTCAGTGATGCAAGACAATCAAGAATCCCCTGCGCGATGCTGTCGACGATAGCGCCGGCTGAAGAACGGGTCACCCCGGCATTAAAGGCAAACTCGATTAAGTCTTTACGTGTGGGAAATGCTTTGCTCTTACGCATTTTCAGCGCCATGGCGTTATCGATGGTCGGGTAAATCAGCGTATGGGTAATATCATAGACCGGACTCAGTTTTATTTCAGTGTGATCATTCTGGTATTGCAGTGAGAAGTTTTTGAGGTGTGCGTCACCGTTGCCTATCAGGCAGTTGAAAGCCACCAGCGCGAAAACCTTATCTAATTCTTCCGGTGATTGCGTATTGAGCAGTGTGGCTTTAAGAACATTCTCATAGCTCCCCAGATACTTCTGATCGCCGGTGCGCCCCATGAGCGTGGCGTAGTCTTCAATGCCGATTTTGTTGCCGTCATCATCAACGTCGAAACGTTCTACTACGTAATGCTGCAAATCATCTGATAGCCAAACAGTGGGCGTATTCAGACCACAATGTTCAGCGCATTTCATACATACAAATTCGTTTACTGTTAGCAGGGGAAACTCTTCATCAAACGTTTTAACGATGATGTCTTTTTGTAACACGGTAGAACGGGATACCACCACTTTAGGCTGAACACCGGATGCCATTCCGTTGAGATAATAGCGTTCAAGCAGCCGGGGGAATAACTTCTCTTTACCAGACCAGTGCAGTATGTCGTCAATAGCAATGTGCTCCGGCTCTGGCAACGTTATACCCGCATCATAGGATAAGTAACCGATGCCCTTCTCTCCCATAAGTGCCAGTAGGTACATATCGTCAACGTTGGCATACCGCATGAGCTTTTCTGAGATATACCTGCGCAGGTAACCCTCCGGCAGGTTTTGTGTGAATATTGGATGTAACGCGCCGTGTGAGTAAGGCTCTGGCCTATACGGCATCGTCAATGACACGTCCCGTTTTTCCTTTTTGTAAGTAAATGTGTATTGCGCGGCCCGATTCAATACACCAGCCGGTGTTCCGCCAACTTTTACCTGTAACCGGCGGACCAACTCGGGCAGGCTCGCTAAAGTGTAATTAGTCCTCATCGTATATCGAATCCAGCTCATCAAGCGTAGGACGGCGATTAACAGAGATAGCCGTTAGCTCTAATCCCATAAGGTTTAAATAGCGCTCCAGTAGTTGGAGAGACCCTTGATATCGCCCATTCTCAATTTGAGAGATGCGGGGGCGAGCAGTTTTGAGCTTACTTGCGATATCGTCCTGGCTCATACGCCGACGCTTTCGCTCTGTTTTTAACTGATTACCGATTGATTCCCTGCTCATAAATCACACCATAAACGTACCCATATATGTACAAATTACACTAAAAACCCAAAATGTACATATATAAATACAATTCTGGCGTAGCAACCTGCCGGTAACTGTTTTAAAGTGCGCCTCACCTGAGACGTTGTGTTCGCCTAAGTACACTCTCCTTTAAATCCTTACTACTTTACCACCAGCACGACACCTTGCAGCGTTTTAACCCTATTTCTGGATTAACCACTACACTTTTACAGTAAATACCGATACGGTAGAGACTGACTTATCAGGAAGTAGTTGATGATTAAGGTAATTAATTGCGCTTTATTAATATTCATCAGTAGCCTGTCCGTAGCCAACGGTGCGGATTTGAAACTGGGTGCCTCTCCACTTGCCACATACGTAGACGACGAAGGAGAGCCGGCGCGGCTCAACGCCATTGTCGGCGAGGCATTTCGCCGGATGGATACCAATGTCGAGTTAAATGTAATGCGTAGGGCCTTTCTTGGCGGTGCGATAACTACAGGTAAGTTGAATGGCGAGTACGCATTCATTAGTCTTGATGCGCGAAGTGATAACTACCACTATTCCGCCAGCTATCTACCACTTAATTTCTATGTGGTATCTAAACGCCCTGACGTAAGCGAAATTAAGTTGTTGCCTCAACTTCAGGATTCTCGAATCGCGATTGAAAATCGCTTCGCCAATACGGATGAATTTCGCAAAATTGCCGCGGTGAAATGGTCGCGTAATCCCACTACGTTCGATGCCTTTCGTCAGTTTGCCGATGAACGCGCACCACTACTTATGACTACCGGGCTATTAGCCGATGAATTTAACAAGCTATTGTTAGCCGACAATGAAGAACTAATATATCGTTCACCCTCTCCCCTACTGCGTGCGGGCTTTCATGTGGCAATAAGCAAGAGCACCGAAAGCAGTAGTTCATTAATAGCAGCCTTTGATAACACCATAGCTGAGATGCAGACGGACGGCAGTTACAACCGCCTATTGCAAATTAGTTGGCTGACAAAAGATATTAATGACGATGGTGTAGCAGACTTCATTTCGAGCTCAGCGGTTGCCCATTTAGATGAAGCACCTTCTAAGGCGAGTACCTATGCCCTTGATCGCACATCACCTTCAACGCAATCGTTGTTTGTGATTGATAATGTACGCTATGCAAATTGGGCGGAGGCCACAGCCGTTCTGGGCACACAAAACACGTACACCGCCCCTAAAAGCTTGCTTGATGAAGATATATACAAAAAAATTATACGCCAGTGGTAGTTTATAGTTAATGCGTATAAAGCATAGATATGCTTGAAACTTGCGCTGAACCTCCTATATTTAAAAGGGTTCCCCGCATAAGTATTCGATAAAAATTCTTTATCGTGGTGAACTAAATTTATCTGTAACACGTTAGACATATTACTGTCATAATTATATGATAGTGACGGGTAAACCACAGGAGGGCTCTTTTTATGAATGCATTTACCAAGTCAATTTCGCGTTTTTTTGAGCGGGCCCATCCATATACAGTTGCTTACTATATTGGAAGGAAAAATGCTGAGAAGATTTTTGATTGCAAAATCAAGAAGAAATCCAAGCTGCTCGCTGAATGTGATCACTAATCTAAACACCCGATAAACAGGTCTTATTTATAAGGCCTGTTTTTATATGAGTAGCTTCTACAGCATTCCCTTCCTGAAAGACCACATCGCCCACACATTTTGTAAAACTTTTCGCCTGTTTCTCATCCAGTCTGTCTGCTAGTTTAAACGATAGGTTTAATAAGACAGCGGAAACACCTAATGAATAATTGCAACAAGCTAAAGGTCACTACTGGTATTCTTTGGGCTGCAGCTATCCTTGCCGCAGCCATTCTAGATGCTCCCGCCTTTCTCACTTTGGTCCTGCTACCTGTTTTAGGCTACACGTCGGTGAGAGCTGTGGGCAGTCACACGTAATCAAATGGGCATCAGCCCTGAAGTAACGTCGTTAGCTCCTGCGCACCAAACATAATAATTTCAAATGCGATCAGAATAATGATAATCCACTCGAGGAATGAAGAGTGTTTATGTTTTACTTCGTCGGCCAGCATTTGAAACAATTCATGTATCACGTTTAGCTTATTCGATAGCAGATCCACCCGCGGCCTGATATCAAGATACTTCATGGTTGCGTTGTAAGCCTCTTCGTATTCCGGGTATTCCCAGAAAAACTCTGGGGTATCCAGCAAACCATAATGCAAAAAGATGTCACTTTTCGTGCTGAACAAATGTCCACGAATGCTTGCCAGACGCTTACTACTCAGATTAATTTTGCCGGTTTCTGCCAGTGTTTTTGGTAGATGCGCATATTGCTCAATTGTCTGTTCGGCCTGATATTCAAACTCGTTTAATTTTGTCGACTGCGCGAGTGCGTGGCTCACCGCCAATCGCAATAGCATTTCTTCTCCGGGTAAGGAAATCAGGTCGCCATGTAACTTCAATGCAGGCGCGCCAACTTCGAAACGGACATGCTCCTGATGTTCGCCAGACAATGCTTCGCCGCTGATTTGCAAGCGGTGTAAAAAAGCCAGTCTTTCGTCTTCATCCACGCCCCAAAACACCAATACACCGTAATCAAAAATCCAGCCCTCACCGCCAGGAAGTGGCAGTTGAACAGCATCGCGGAATCGTGTGCCATGCTGCGACTGATTGATTTTTTGGGTATCAGAAACCGACAACACATACACGGAAACTCGGTCATTAGAGAAAATCATATTGATTCCCACAAGTGATTAAAAAACGGCCGATTATGCGCCTTATTTTGGCTTTCTCCTAATAAATTAATTTCATATATTTCAATGACATAAAAGGTATCTAATAGTTGTCCCGCCTTAAATTCAACACGTAGTATGCCGCTTTTTCTGATCAACTATGAACCAGCGCCAAATGACGTGGAAACAAGAACGTAGAAACAGCGGCATAGAAACTGCAATCCATAGTTGAAATACGGCGCTAGACGGCTGTATCCGGCAAACACTGTTACTGATTAACGACAGAATGGGGGTTTTGCAGAATTTTGTCCGCGTATTGAGGATTACATGGCAACGATTGAGTTATTTGATGGGGATATCACGCAGCTGCGGGTGGATGCCATTGTAAATGCAGCCAATTCGTCATTGTTAGGCGGCGGAGGTGTTGATGGGGCCATTCATCATGCTGCAGGCCCCGAACTGTTTGAGTTTTGTCGAAACCTAAATGGCTGCCCAACGGGAGAGGCCGTGCTGACTCCCGGCTTTCAGCTACCTGCATCTTATATCATCCACACAGTAGGCCCTGTTTGGCGCGGCGGCGGTAATCATGAAGACAGCCTATTGGCAAAATGTTATCGCGCTTGTCTTCATATCGCTAGCAAGCACAATTTTCGTACGATTGCCTTTCCTGCAATAAGCTGTGGCATTTATGGCTTCCCCGTAAACATGGCTTGCGAGATTGCCCTTGGCAATATTCGCTTGCATGCAAGTAGAGGCCAAAGCCCTTGTAAAGTTATATTATGCTGCTACGGAGACGACGTCAGGAATGGCTTTCGCCGCTTGCTTGGTGACTAGTTTAGCCTCTTCATCGACATGTTTATTAACTGCACAATTTACACTTTTATCACACGGCGTAAATCAATCATTCCACACTCCCTCTAATCAGGTAGTGCAAAATTTAACCGGCAGCTTACTTCGCATTGATGCCTCCGTATAATACCGGCTTTTAAAAATCAGGGGCTATCAATGCAGAAACCAAAACACAGTGTGGTAGAGGATCTTTTCGCGTTAGTCAGCGCCGGACTTTTTGTCGCCTTTGGGCTTTATCTCTTCCAGTCTCAGGATCTCATGGTGGGCGGCGCTGCGGGGCTTGCGCTACTCGGCACATATGCACTGCCAATCAATTTTGGTTTGCTGTTTTTTATTATCAATGTGCCCTTTTATGCGCTGGCCTGGACACATATCAGTAAGCGATTCACCATCAATACCTTTATTTCTGTTACCACGGTGTCGTTGCTTACAGATATTATTCCTCAATTTGTGCAAATCAATAATGCCAACCCCATATTCACTGCCATTTTTGGTGGGATCTTACTGGGTGTAGGCATGCTGATCATGTTTCGTCACAGCTCAAGCATGGGCGGACTTGGCATTCTGGCTTTTTATCTGCAACAGCGATTCTCCATTCGCGCGGGCACTTTTCAACTGTCTATAGATACCATTATATTGCTGTCGTCACTGCTGGTGCTCAACTGGAAACTGGTACTGATGTCAGTATTGGCTGCTTTCTGTTTGAATATGGTGCTGTCACTTAATCACCGACCTGAACGCTATATCCTGCCGGGGATCACCAGCGAAGATGAGCAAGAGGAAGCATCACCGATGGATGACCGGGACAGCGCAACATCTCGTTGATTTAGAGAGAAATGAAAACCTGGTGAAATTGAGTTACCTCTGCCCCCCTCTTTTCTCGCTTTGCCTGTACGATCTAAAAGCCCGGCTGGTTGCCTAATGCCAGTCAGTTAAGCTGACTGGCTTTTTTCTTTGTGGGGTATTTAGTCGGTTTTTTCCTCACCGCTCTTGGGTAATATCTGTCTGGACGTTTGTCGGGCAACCTCATCATTCTCAGAGATTCCATCAGATATTCATAGTGAACGGGCAGCTTAGTAACGGTTTCCGGAATGGTTGACAGGAAGAATACAATAATGTGTCTCATGCATAAGCCGAAGCTGAGTCGGGACGGAGATAGCTCCGGCATATCTTTGACAGCATCCAGCATCATCATTCGAATCAGGTTGTAGGCGAGTAATAGCCCCCAGAGCTCCTGTCGTACCATCTCCGGCTTCTTGCTTCGGAGTGTCAGTTTTGCCTGATGCATCGTTTGTTTCATTTCCCTGAAGCCCAGCTCTATTTCCCAGCGTTGAACATACACATCGACAACTTCGTCATAGGGAAACTGTAGCGCATTGACCATTGAACTAAGCACACGGTAAGTCTTTCCATCGACTTCATAGCTGGTCAATCTCGCTTCGAGGGTCTCAGGTAAGCCACTAAATTTTTTTCTGGCCTGGGGCGAGGTTTTCAGTGTGACAACAGCATCATGGTCGCTTAGTTGATGCTTTACTGTGTACTGTAAATCTTTACGAGCAGGCAGCATCCAGTGGGTATTCACACCTTTAGTCATCCATAGATGGAGTAATCCCAACGAGTAATATCCTCTGTCAAAGAGAGTCAGGGAGTTATCTGGCACCGAAGGAACAAGGCGCTCTGCAAGTGACATCTCGCCGACATCACGACTGTCGAATTCACTGGCTAATAGAAGATGGCTGGACGTTTCCATCAGGCTGCACATGCGTACCTGCGGATAAGGATTATCACCTTTAGCATTCCGGTCACAACCAAATGTATCAAGATTCTCATTGGTATCCTGCGCACGGAACATCACACCATCAACCGCCAGGACATTTAAACCACACCACTGTTCAAAGGCATACTCTCCAAATGCTCGCTGTGCCATTAACTTAAAGACGTGACCGACAGCTTCCTCCCCCAGTCGTTGCCGGGCTTGCACCACCGCACTGGGCGCAACAAAGCGGTTTTTACCCGGCAGCGAAACATCGAGTTTATTCGCGACATCCCAGACAGGGTCGTTACGGAAGAGGCTCATTCCCACAATCGTAAAAACGACGGAATCCAGCGGCAACCGGCGACGTCTGACGGTCGCTACACCCGATAAATCATAAGCTTGCTGGAGCAGTTCAGGGTCAACAAAAGACATGAGCTTATCAATAGTATTCAAATCTTCAGCATGACTGAATGTTTCATCGAGGTTGGAAAGTAAAGGCATAAAAAAATCCGATATCAGAAACTGATATCGGATTTTGAAGCCTTTAAAAGATCGGTCAACCGATCATGAAAATATTCTTAACTGATCGGCATTA
>NZ_MDHN01000029.1 GCF_001757105.1 Alteromonas confluentis | reverse complement strand
GTTGCAAGGCATTAAGCTAACCTGTACTAATTGCCCGTGAGGCTTAACCATACAACGCCTAAATGGCTTTATCATTTAGAAGTTGATGGTCATGACTGACTAATTAAGAAGTTAGAGTAGCGTTACTTAAGATTGATGAAAATATCGTTTTCCAGAATTGTTAATTCATTGATGACTACATCAGTGAAATTAAGATTCAGCTTAAAAGTTTATAAAGGCTGATAGACATACTCCGGAGAGTACTGTTTGTCCTCCTTGCGCAAAAGCCGAGAAAAAGCATTCGGTTTTGCACGACTTTGCCTGACGGCAATAGCGACGTGGTCCCACCTGATCCCATTCCGAACTCAGAAGTGAAACGCGTTAGCGGCGATGGTAGTGTGGGGTTTCCCCATGTGAGAGTAGCACACCGTCAGGCTCCCAATTACGAAAAAGCCCGCTCATCTGAGCGGGCTTTTTTCGTTTTGTCCTTTAGCTTAACGTGTTAAGTCATTCCGTTATGAACTAATTATCATCGGTAAAGCGATAGACGACTTGTAGGCTTCCTATTCTTGCGTCTTCATCGTAACTGACTAGATCTAAACGAATGCCCCATTCATCATTTATTTGCCAGTGTGCTCCCACACCAATTTTGAGCTGTACCTGCTCAACTTGCCGGTGATGTTGCTCCAAGTTTCCTTTTGTTGTGAGGAGTCCCGCACCGCCCTTTATGTATACATTCCATCTACTTTGCGGCTTCTTAAGCCAATAAAGAATATCAGCTGACAACCCTTTGTAATCGATCAACAAGTCATCTGTTATTGAAGGATTTAAGCTCGACAGCTTTGCTTCTCCTAAAATGGCGTAGTTGACTTCGATTGACCACTTTGGTTTTAACATGTAGCCAACGCCAGCCAGCGCTGATGAATTACTATCATCATAGACACGCCAGATTGTTCCGTTATTATCTGGGTAAAGTCTGCTCACACCATAACCGCCGAACACGTAAAAGTGACTCTTTTCCAATTGAGGGCTTAATGCTGAATCGCTCTCGCTCTCTGCTTTACTGCATAAGGAGAAAAGCGAAATCATGCACAGTAAAAGTACTTTCTTCCGTCGCACCAATGCGATTGCAAATCCTAGTATTAGTAAAGTCGCAGACATACTTCCTGATCCTGTATAAGTTGATTCCACTTTGTCGTGAGCCTGTAAACGGTCGTTTATGCCATCCTGATTAAAGTCTCCATTCTCCTTATCATCATCGATACCATCATTATCACTATCTTTCTCAAGATAATTGGGAATGCCGTCTCCATCGGTATCTGTCGTTCTTTCGATATTATCGGGAATGCCGTCACCATCAGAGTCTAAGTCCAGTCTATTAGGTATGCCGTCGCCGTCTGTGTCTATATCGCCTTCCTCAATGTCCGGTATCCCATCGTTATCGGAGTCAGTATCTGCATAATCAGGAATACCGTCGCCGTCGCTATCACTTCTTCCTTCCTTCGCATCTTCGATGCCATCGCCGTCGCTATCGTTATCCCGATAATTGAGTAAGCCGTCGCCATCAAAATCGCTCGTACTGACCAAATTGTCATCCACGCCGTCGTTATTGCTGTCTGTGCCAAAGGTGTATGTAACATCGATCGCATCGTCAATGCCGTCGTTATCTCTGTCTACACCACTAAGAGGCACGAGAGATTGTTCTTCTGCGTCAGTTAGCCCGTCATTATCACTATCGGTATCTAGGTAATCAGGAATACCATCACCATCTGTATCTGGGATTACAAATTGATCATCGACACCGTCGTTGTCTGCATCAATACCTCCGGTACTGTCGACATCATAAGCGTTATCTATTCCGTCGAAGTCATCATCAATCCCAGTGGCAGCCGGTCTATCCGTTTCCACAACATCAGGAATACCATCATTGTCACTATCGGCATCGCGACTATCAATAATGCCGTCACCGTCGGAGTCAATGGTCCCTTCTGTAATATCTGCTAGGCCATCATTATCATCATCATTATCTACAGCATTGGCTGCACCATCGAAATCGATGTCGTTGTTTCCACCGGCACCTTTGATGGTGAGATCGCTATCCACAGCATCGTCGATGCCGTCGCCATCTATATCGCCGGTAAGATCAATACGTCCGTCTCCATTATTATCAAACCGCGACTCAGGGGTTCCATCAATGTCGTAATTACCGTCGTTATTCGAATCGAGGTCTCGGAAGTCAGGAATACCGTCGCCGTCCGAATCAACGGGGTTAGTAATTATTGATACAGGACTGTCGGCAATACCATCTCGGTCAGCATCGGTACTGCTTGCTTCGAGTGAATCGAACCGTCCATCGTTATCACTGTCCAAGTCGAACATGTCGATAATACCGTCGCCATCTGTGTCTATCGTAACGCCGCCATCTGCGTAGCCGTCTCCGTCAGTGTCGATGCCCGTATAGTCACTGTCAAAAGCGTCATCAATCCCATCTCCGTCATTATCGAATCCAGTTGCGTTTGCTTCGACACCATCGGAGATACTGTCATTATCACTGTCTGCATCAAGGTGATCCGGGAGTTGGTCGCCATCGTGGTCAGGCACGACGAGAGCGAGGTCATTTATTCCATCGCCATTGGCGTCAGGCCCCGAGTTAAAGTCGGCATCAAATTGATCATCAATACCGTCGGCGTCTTCATCAACACCGCCTGTGCTATCCACATCATAGACATCGGGAATGCCATCTTGGTCTGAGTCGATGAAAGACGACGCTATTTCAACTCGGTCGGGCACGCCATCTCCATCTGCATCAACCGATTGATAGTCAGCTACGCCATCACCATCGGTATCTATACCGCTCACACTGTCGTCAATACCATCATTGTTTGTATCTTGACCGCCAGTGCTATCTGCATCAAGATAATCGTCTATGCCATCGCCGTCACTGTCTGCGCCTGTTAGACCAAATTCATAACCGTCCGGTAATCCATCGTTGTCAGAGTCAGCATCGAGGTAGTCTGGTGTGCCGTCACCGTCGGTATCGTTTGTTCCCTCAACGATGTCTGGCACTCCGTCGTTGTCTTCATCAATGCTGGTATCTAGATAGTCTGGTGTACCGTCTAAATCTGAGTCAGATGTTCCTTCCAGCGCATCACTGATACCATCATTATCTGAATCTGTATCAAGGTAGTCCGCTGTTCCGTCTCCATCGCTATCAATCTGGCCTTCTACTGAGTCGGGAATACCGTCGCCGTCGCTATCTGTGTCGGCGTAATTAGGTATTCCGTCTACATCAATATCGCCATTGCCTTCATCTACGTCAGATAAGCCGTCGCCGTCTGTATCTACCTGGTTGTCGAGATAGTCTGGAGTACCATTTTCATTGCTGTCGGTTAGCGTAACATTGTCATCGACGCCGTCGTTGTTGGCATCGGTGCCACCAGTCTGGTCAACATCAAAAGCATCGTCGATACCGTCTCCGTCGGAATCAATACCGCTAATCATTGCTTCAGTAGAGTCAGGGATCCCATCATTGTCGCTGTCAGCGTCGCGATAATCCGCTGTGCCGTCATTATCAGTCTGCGACGTTCCCTCAACAGCATCCGGTACACCATCTCCGTCTGCATCGCGATCAAGATAATCTGGCGCACCATCGCCATCGGTGTCGGTGGGAATGTAATTGTCATCTACGCCATCATTATTGGTATCGGGGCCGCCCGTCTGATCGACGTCCAGGCTGTCTGGAATGCCGTCACCATCGGTATCCGGGCCGCTAACGTTGGCTTCTTCACCGTCACTGATGCCGTCGTTATCACTGTCGCTGTCGAGGAAGTCGGGCACACCGTCATTGTCGAAATCGAGAGCGTAAGGGTTGGTGTTATCATCAATGCCGTCTCCATTGGCATCAGTACCGCCCGTCTGATCAACATCAAAAGCGTCATCAATACCATCGGCGTCGGAATCGGAGCCACTGGATTGCATTTCTACGCTGTCTGGAAGGCCGTCACCATCACTGTCTTTATCACGATAGTCCGCAATGCCGTCGTTATCGGTATCAGGTATAGCGGTTATAGCATTATCATCAATGCCATCACCGTTAGCGTCGGCGCCACCAGTCTGATCAACATCAAAAGTATCGGCTATTCCATCCCCATCAGTATCTGTGGTGGTTGCCTGTGCTTCGAAGGTGTCAGGTAATCCATCATTGTCGGCATCTTTGTCCTGAAAATCTGGCGTGCTATCACCATCTGCATCGGAAGCGACGACTGTGTCATCGAACCCGTCATTATTAGCATCAGGCCCACCGGTAAAATCAGCATCAATGTAATTGTCGATTCCGTCGCTATCGCTGTCAGCGAAAACCGCTCCAGATTCAACATAGTCAGGAAGTCCATCACCGTCAGCATCCAGTGACAAGTAATCAGCACTGCCTGTTCCTGTCGTATTGGTTGCTTCGGCGTTGTCATCTACACCGTCATTATTCGCATCAGGGCCACCTGTCACAGATGCATCAATATCATCCGGAATACCATCATTATCCGCATCGATACCGCTACTGTTTGTTTCAAGGCGATCGGGAATATTGTCAGCATCACTATCACTGTCGAGGTAATCAGGTGTTCCATCTCCATCAGAATCTGTTGGATTGGTTTGTGGGTTGCCGTCGGCATCACTATTCGCGTCTTCTAGTGCGGTGGCTATCCCATCGTTATCATCATCAGGGTCGAGCGCATCGATTATGCCGTCGTTATCTGTGTCGGTGGGGTTACCGGGGTCGCTTACTTCGACATTGTCAGGAATACCATCGCCGTCTGTATCCGGATTATTAGGGTCGGTCCCTAGCGCGGCTTCAACGTTATTTGTCAGGCCATCATTATCGCTGTCGTAGCTGACGAACGCGCTGTTGCCGATATTATTATTGGCTGCTACATCAGTCGCCACATCATCCGGAACGGTTATCGTAATATTACCGCCTCCGTCCGGGGTGACGGTTACCTGATAAGACGAACTGCTGTTAGTGGTAAAGGACGATAGCGTAGCATTGGTAACCTGGATATCGCTCAATGTGAAACCAGAAACAGCCTCGGTAAAGGTTAAATCAATGGTAAATGGACTGCCGTCAGCGATAACTGCAGGTACATTGCTGATTGCTACCTGAGGCGCCACTGTATCTTTATCACCTTCGGCTTGGGTTGCCACGCCGGTATTCCCTACAGCATCGGTTTGGCTCGCATTGATAATGACCGTATCGTTGCCATCTGTAATATTCTGACTATCTACCGTGGCACTCCATGCCCCCGCATTACATGCAACGGTTTGTGTTTCAGGAGTGCCATCTGTTACTGTCACCTCAACGTCGCCATCGCCGGAAGTACATGTCCCTGAAACTGGATAGCTGGTTTGATTCTGTATATTGGACCATCCCGGTGAGTCAATCGTAACGACAGGAGGGGTTGTATCTTTCGTAACCGGGACCGGGCCAGCTGACGCCTGATTCCCTGCATTGTCAGTATGTGTTGTGCTAACTGTGAAAGCAGGATCTCCGTCAGGAATGGATGAAACATCAAATGTCGTAGACCATACTCCACTGGCACAGTTTAGTGTTTGACTTGCACCATTTGATAAATTCACGACAACGTTATTTGTGCCGTCGACTTCACAGGTGCCTGATACTGGCCATGAAGTTTGATTCGCAGGAGTAACGGTAGGTGCGCTTACAATGGCTACCAGGGGTTGAACGGTATCTTTATCCCGTTGTACTTGCGTAGCGTTTGTGACGTTGTTAGCCGGATCGGTGTGCGTTGCATCTATGACTATTTGGCTTGTCCCGTCGGAAATGCTGCTCACATCAAAGGTTGCAGTCCAACTTCCACCACTACAATCCACATCCTGATCGGATGGCGATGCGCCACTTATTGCCACATTGACATTGTCAGTCCCATCGTCCGAGCAGCTGCCAGATACCACATAATTGGTACGATTACTGATATTGGCCGTGGGTGCGGTATCGATGGAAACAGTGGGTGCTGAAGTATCTTTGTCAGCCTGTTTCTGAGAAGCATTTCCTGTATAGCCGTTCACATCGGTTTGTTCAGCATCGATAGAGATGACATTGCTGCCATCCGAAATACCAGTAACATCAAATGTGGTACTCCAGGTACCGCCCGCAGAACATGACGCTAAAGTTTGATTCCCACCATTGAGGCTTACAGTAACGTCGCCGTCTCCGGCCGTACACGTACCTGTTACCGGATAGCTTGCCGAGTTGCCGACATTTGCTGTTGGTAGATTATCAATAGTCACCACAGGATCGGTTGTATCTTTATCTGCGGAAACTGGCGTGGCGTTTCCTTGGTTGCCACTAAAATCTGTTTGACTCGCTGTTGTGACTACCTGATTGCTGCCATCGGCCACACCGCTCACGTCGAAGTTGGCAGTCCAGGTACCATTTGATAAACATGATACATCTTGAGAAGAAGGGGAAGCGCCGGAAATACCTACCGTAACGTCACCATCACCTACTTCACAAGTTCCGGTTACGGGATAATTATTTTGGTTGGACTTTATGGCTTTTGGGGTCGGGTCAATTACAACAACGGGAGGGGTTGTATCAGTTCCGCCAGAAATATTAAACCGATAATCTTCTACTTCACCCGAGCTAAAACTCCCGGCGCTGTCGGTATTCGTAATTGATTCGCTACTTTCAACTATTCTGAAGCGCGCATAAGTTGTTCCGTCTGTCACGTTAGGACCGGTTGTATTCAGATTACTCCAGGTCAGCGTGGTGATTGTCTCGTACGTGCCATCCGGAATGGTGACCTGCGCCGCTTCGTCAGCATCAAATTGTCCGTTATGGTCAAAATCTATCCAGCCAATTAATGTAGAATTCTGTCCAGTAATTGCGGTTGTTTCGACATCTACAGAATAGCTGCCGCCAATGGTACTGGCGTTCAACTGAGGAAACTGTTCCACACCATCGTCGTCATCGTCTAGTGCAGCGCCTGCGCTATCGTCGACTCCGTCTTTGAATCCATCTACTTCACCACTTACCTGTTTCCCCAGGTAGACACCTTCTTTAATGGTGTGAACTGCACCGCCGGAAGCATTTAATGTGAAGTATGTATCTGGCGCATCACCCCAGTCACCGCCGGGTTCAGCTCTTAAACTTTGTGCTTTAAAGAATGCCCAGGAGTCGTAACTGGCATCTCCTTTGTCGGCAATACCTACTAATACAGGTGTTGTTGTTTCTGGCGTAATTGGGGCTCTACATGTGAGTCTTTTGGTGTAACCATCCATCTGAGTCGCAGCGCCAATTCCGCCATCGTCGGTGTCATTATTGATGAACAAGAAGCTATTGGAAGTGCTGTTTACTGTATTGACGTTCAATAGCTGGCCATCTGGTGTTTGAACACAATTCACACCAGGGCTGTTACCTACAATGATGACCATAGCATCTGCGAATGTTCCGCCAGCAAATTCCGTGTATTCATCAGAGCCGAAGATAAAATCAATAATTAAAGTATCATTCCCGGCTTCTGCAAACGCGTCGAAAGTGAGCTCTACGCGATCATATGCTTCATCGTCAGGTGATGAGCCATACTTAGGGTCAGTGACACTGCCTCCTGAAAACTCATCAGTGGTATTCGTTCTGTCATCGTCGTCGTTCAAACCGGTTTGCGAAACAACACCCAATACCCCCCTGGTTCGACCGGTTGTCATAATGGCACCAGAGCCAAAATTATTGCCAAATAAAAACTCGTATCCGGTGAAAAGACCTAACTGTTGATATTTATCAACAGAGCCATCAGTAACGGCTGAAAATTGTGGATTGGTGAGGGTAAATCCATTCCCTTTAATTTCGTTGATGATGTCGTTAACGGTGACATTGGAGTTGTCGAACTCGGTAACAACCTCATTGTTAAATCCAGTGACGGATTCCTGGGCGTTCGTATAGCCAGATATACTGGCAAGAATGGTTAGGGTAAGCAGGGAAGCACGAGGATGGCGCGTCGATCCAAGTAGGGGCATTCTGACACCTATTAACGAAAGATGAATGAGTGGCGTTATATAGGTATAGGAGAGCGTAGAAATATTGCCAAATGCTAATGGTCAATATTCTTAATATTGATAGCTCTAAAAAAGGCATGAGGTCGTCGAGTGAATGGAAATCTCTGTTTATTTAGAGAAGGCAAGTACACTCATTTGTGTATGAGTCAATATACTTGCCAACGTTGTATCGTGGGCCTGTGCGACTAGATGAGTCGTTTAAAAATGATAAGAATAAGACACGTTCAGAAAATCGAGTCCTGGATTATCGCTGTTTAAACCACCATTTGAGTAATGCATATAGCGTAATGCTATCTGGTTATTCTCTTGTTCATCAAGACTCAGCAAAAAGCCTAAACGATCCTCAAACTGATAATGTGAACCAATATTTTTTCCTGCAAAGTGTCTGTCGTTGACTAAACTGGCGCCAATGCCTGCTTCAAGGTAAAGAGGATACTTGTCATACACGGATGTAAGTTGTTTTACGATAACAGGGGAAATGGCGACGGCAAGGTTGGTGGCATGACTGTTATCTTCACCATACTCCCAAATATTAAAGCTGGCTTCCCAATAAAGTTTAATATCGCCAAACCAATCAGTGTAAAGGTCGTAGGATAACGGGCGATAGGCAAGTCGAACTCCGTCAATGTTGTCTGAGCCGTGCAAGTAATCGACAGCGACAGCTTGCCTGCCGGCATGGGCACTTAGTGAAAAGGCTGTGAGTATGATTGCGATGAATAAGTTTCGACGAACAAAAAGCATGATTCCTCCTCAGGTATTTCCATACAAAAGGCAAAATACAGACCAGAGGAACGTGCATTTAAAATCAATAACTTAATGTTACGCTAGTACATTAACATTCGTTAGTGTTTGTAAATTTGGGTAAAGATCAGAAAATATTTCATTGCCTAGTCAACTTAAAGATTAGTGAAAGTCTCTTGATCGAACGTTAATAGAGTCCAACCAATCTGTTCGATCAGTAAGTTTGCCGGCAATAATATGAATAACGCCTTCTGGCGAACGTTCGAGAATGCCATCTACCTGCAACAGTTGGGCTTTCAGGTAGGCTTGTTGTTGATGTCTGGCTGTGTTTTGCCACACCACAATATTCATATTGCCGGTATGGTCTTCCAAAGTGAAAAATGTCGCGCCTGAGGCCGTACCGGGTGACTGCCTACACGTTACGCAGCCAATAACATGTATAACCGAACGGTTGTCACATTCATTAAGTTGATTAGCCAGACGAAGATTTTTTATTGTATATTTTCTCAGTACTACCTCTATTGGGTGATGTTTCAGTGATAATGATGTAGATGCATAATCTTCAAGCAAAGAATCGGTGTCATTTGGCAAAAAGTCGAAAGGCAATTGTTCGGCACTATTACTGAACAAAGGTAGGGAAGTGTGTCTGTCCATCATTTGCCATCTTGCCTGATAACGGTTCCCTGCAATAGAAGAGAAAGCATCTGCACTGGCAAGTGCTGATAAATCTTTTTCAGATACGGCCTGCTGTTTAATGTGATCGAGGGTTTTAAATCCTACAGAAGGCCTGTTCGTCAAAAGTGTTTGTATTGCTTCGGAGGATAAGTTCTTTACCAGGTTCATGCCCAGCCTTATTGCTTTGTCCCCATTATTAAATACTAAGGTATGCTCTGCTTCAGATGCATTTATACATACCGGTAGCACGGGGATATGGTGTCGCCTGGCATCTTGAATCAGTTGGCTGGCAGAATAAAATCCCATGGGAAGACTATTCAGCAGCGAAATATAAAATTCAGCTGGGAAGTAATGCTTCAACCAACAGGACACGTAAGCAAGCACTGCAAATGACGCGGAATGTGACTCGGGAAAGCCATACCCACCAAACCCTTTGATTTGCTCAAATAGTTGTTCGGCAAAACTTTCAGAGTAACCTCTACCTGTCATGCCTTTTATAAGTCTGTCTCGAAACTCATAAATACGACCGTCTTTTTTCCAGCTTGCCATTGCACGGCGAAGCTGGTCGGCTTCACCCCCAGAGAAACCAGCGGCAACCATGGCGAGTTGTATTACCTGTTCTTGAAATATCGGCACGCCCATGGTTCTTGAAAGCACACTTTTTACTTCCTCTGAAGGATAAGACACGCTTTCTCTGCCGTGTCTACGTAGCAAGTAAGGATGCACCATGTCTCCCTGAATAGGGCCAGGCCTTACGATAGCTATTTGAACAACTAAATCATAATAGCAGCGTGGCTTAAGTCGGGGCAGCATGGTCATTTGTGCCCGTGACTCAATCTGAAAGGTACCCACGGTGTCGGCTTCGCAGATCATATCGTATACCTGTTGGTCGTCACCTAATCGCGTAATAAAAGGAATGGATACTTCCTGAGGATATTGTTCATTTATCAGGGCAAACGCTTTGCGAATAGCGGTAAGCATACCAAGGGCGAGCACATCGACTTTCAAAAGCCCGAGGGTTTCAAGATCATCTTTATCCCATTGAATTACTGTTCGCTCAGACATCGCCGCATTTTCCACGGGCACCAGTTCATAAAGTGGTCCGGCTGAAATGACAAAGCCGCCAACATGCTGAGAAAGATGACGGGGGAACCCGACAATTTGTTCCACTAAACTGATTAATTGCTTAACCTTGCTGTTAGCGGACGACAGGCCGCAGTTTTCAATTTGCGTTTGCCAGGGAACCGTACGGTCACGGCGATTGATGTTTTTAATCACATAATCGAGCTGCGACTCAGCAAAGCCTAGAGCTTTACCCACTTCACGGAAGGCGCTTTTAAAACGAAAGGAAATCACGGTGGCAGCAAGGGCGGTTCGCTCCCTGCCGTACTTACTGTAAATATATTGAATGACTTCTTCGCGGCGACTGTGCTCAAAGTCTACATCTATATCGGGTGGCTCATCCCTTTCTTTGGAAATGAAGCGTTCAAACAATACGTTTATTTGCCGGGGATCGACGGCAGTAATCTCCAAGCAATAACACACCACTGAATTGGCCGCTGAACCGCGCCCTTGATACAAAATGCGGTTATCTCGGGCGAACTGAACAATATCGAAAATCGTCAGGAAGAAGTATTCGTACTGTTGTTCTTCAATGAGTTGTAGTTCTTTTTCAATGGTGGCGCGGATTGCGGGTGAAATCCCTTCAGGAAAGCGACGAAGAATACCTGCCTCAACACACTCTCGCAGGTAAGAGATTGCGGTGTAGCCATCAGGGACTAATTCCGATGGATACTGATAACGAAGCTCATCTAAGTTGAATGTGCATAGTGAAGCAATTCGCACACTTTCTGCCAGCCACTTTGAAGGCAGCAGTTTTTTTAACTTGATCAGTGGTCTTAAGCTTTGTTCAGCATTGGAAATCGCACTTTGTCCTAGCTTTTCTACTGTGGTGTTTTTTCGAATGGCGTGCATAACCTGCTGCAAAGCCAGCCGATCATTGTGATGGAATAAAGCATGACTGCACGCGGTGATGGGCAGCGCATAGTCTGTATGTAAACGCTCGTATTCAGCAAACCGGGTGTGATCATAACCATCCAGGCGTCGCTGCACGCCAATCCAAACTCTTGATTGATGATGCCTCAGTAGCCACTTAGCCCAGTGGTTATTCAATTCAGGATCTTTATCAGGAAGCCAGATGATGAGGCAGTGTTGAATGGTTTTTAAATCCCATTCAGCCAGTTGGTACTCGCCCTTTGGGCTTCGTCTTCTCGCATTTGTAATGATGCGGCACAGTTCGCTATAGGCCGCTTTAGTTGGACAAAGTAATACACAGGTTAATGTGTCGCTAAGGGTAAATAAACTGCCCGTTATTAACTTAACCGGCAAATTGTGGCGTTTAATTTCACTATGCGCTCTAACAACGCCCGCCACGGAACATTCGTCGGTTATAGCCAATGCTTCGTAGCCGATAAACGATGCGGTTGTTACCAGTTCTTCCGGGCTGGATGCGCCGGTAAGAAAACTGAAATTACTTTGGCAAACCAGTTCCGCGTATCGCATGTCAGGCATACCAGCCATTTAAGAACCAGTTACCATTTTCCCTGAAGATTTGAATGCGCTGACCGTGTTGATTTCTGCCGATGAAGTAGTCACGTTTTTCTTTGTTTCCATCCCACCAACCTGACTCAATTCTGACTGGCCCAAATTCAATCTTTGGAGAATCGGTAAGCGGCTGCGGGTGTTTCAGCAAGTAGGTTGGGGTAAATTCTTCGAGATTGTCCTGCGTATTATCGGACTCACTTTCAACACCCGATGTAAAACGGTGATCCTGTAATGTGTGAGGTACCGATATCGCGTCTTCGCCCAGTCTTGCTGCCAGTCGACCGAATAGAAGTTGGCGGGCAAAAAGATGTTTTCTTGAATTGAAAAAATCAGCGGTGTCTGCCGCATAAGATCGTGGCTTTTCACTGCTAAATTCAAAATGCGTAACGGGTGCCGGTAGCTCCAGGGTTTCAAGCTTGAGTTTTATAAGTTGCTGCCACTCTGAAAAACTAAAACGGACATCAGATTTGCGGACTGATATTGGCATTTCAGGCGCTTCGCGAAAATACAGAGTAATGTTAATCGCCTGGCTACCGGCATTCCGCAGGCGCAAAAATAATTCCATATCTCTGAGGCATTGGTCGAGGTATCGCTGCAAACGTGTGGCATCTTCTACTTCGTAAGTTAAGAGTACTGAATGAGAAAAGTTTGCGGGCGGATGATAGAACAATCGCTGAGGCTGACTTTCACCGCGTAGCGCAAAAAGGTATTTCAGCAGCTCGCTATCGAAACGCTTACCTAACTCGGTAGGAGGCAATTTCAATAGCTCTCCTGCATGACGAATTCCGGCTCGTTGAAGGGCGTTGGCGTGTTTATCTGCGATGGACAAGGCTTGTACAGGTAATGCAGCTAATATGTTCTCTATTTTCTTATCGCATAAGAGAAAAGAACTCTGCCCCCTTTTTGCAAGTGCTTCAGCGTTCTCCGGGCTCCAGCCACAAGCAAAAACGAAGTTAACTTCTCTGTGATGCAACGTATTCTTTATTGCTAGCCAGATTTGTTGATAATCGCCGTAATACCGGACTAAATTATCAATACGAATAAAAAGACGACAGGGTGGCTGCAAGGAAATTTCAGCCGCGCATTGATAGAGACTTGCTGCCAGAAGCCGAAGTTGTGAATGTTCTATCTCTTCGGCATAGTCGATGACAGTGAGGTTTTCACATAATGCCGCAGCATGGGCTAGCCCCATACCGACTTCAATACCCACTTTACGGGCACAGCTATTTACCTGCAGCACATTGTTGCTAGCCTGATGGTAAGCCACTGCTGGTTGTTGATCAGGCACACTGCCATTCGCCTTGGCGTTATCAAGGGTTAACCGAAAGAAATGCAGGCACAGCCATCGTTGCCTAGCCATGAAGGGCATCGTCTTCTGCATGCATGGAATACTTACGCATCAGGCTATTGATTGTGGTGTTATTTGGCGTGAAGCTGACAGGCACGACAATATTTTGCTTCGGCCAGCCGCCCTGAAGCTTGCGTATATCGACCTGCAGACCTTGGTCTATAGCCGTAATAGTCAAATCCAGCGGTACCGGCAGAGCTGCGGATCGTTGATTTTCGGGTTCAAAAATGACCACCAGACACTCATGCTGTACAGCGGCCACTTGTAGGCGTCTAGCCTGGGCTGCGTTGATATGTTCGCACCAAAGCAGTAATACCGAGCATGAAGCTGATTTTATGGCCTCTTCAGCCGCCCAGAGGCTTAATTCAGAGGAGGTCGACACCACATGCACATTTTCCGGCACGACATTTACCCTGCGTAGACTATTTGTAATCAAAACCCCCGGAGGATTTACAAACAGGTAAAAAGCATTTTCGCTTGTTTGGGTAAACACGTTTTTTAGCAACGAAAGCTCGCCAATGCCGGTGCGCCCACTTATACGCACAACGCCGTATTCAGGGAAGCCTCCAAGAATAACTTCATCCAGCGACAAGTATCCCGTGGCCAGCCTGCGAGACTGACCGATAGGAGCTTGATTTCCACGCCATATAGCGGGGTGCTTTTCAACTAAAGAAAGGAGACTTGCCATATAAATTACCTGTATGCATATACAGTATTATAGGCAGAAGAATGGATTGATCAATACGTGTCTGATGGGAATTTATTCTTGTGGGCTAGATGCCCGAGGCGTCATTAAAGACAGGGTCATGATATCGCAGGCTTTTATAAAGCCATCAGCATGATTTTGTACCCAACTTATGCGCACATCATTTGGTTGCTCCTGCATCATGGCTTTAATATCATCCATGCTGACTTCTGAGTCTCTGATTGCAACGGTGAGTGCTTGTTCAATAGAAAGGCCCTTTTCACAGGCATCAAATATTATTTTGGCTGATGAGCTCGTGATGAGCATCATAACCTCGTAATTTTTGCCGCTTATCAACCCCTTCTTGCTGGCCTGTTCAACTCGCTCGGTGAAGATTTTCTGTAGTGTTCTGGCTGTGATGCTAAGCACCGAATAAGCGGTGTTGGCTTTTTCAGCGTTTTGCCTGGCAATACCACGGTTTGCAATGATTTGTTTATGCAGACTTTGTACTTTAAAAACAAAAAAAATCAGGATCAGAACTAACACGGCGATAATGCTGAATGCTAACAATGAACTGCCTCCTGATTCGTTGTAATGATTAATCTTTCCCTGGCGTGTAAATAGGGCCTGGGAATGCGGTTACCTTATCGGAAAGTTGGGTTATCTTAGCAGTTCCCTGCTTTTTAACCGTATCTATGCGAAGAACATTGTGCATAGGAATATAAGTTCTTTCGACGTCGGAGAATTCTGATTTCAGTTTTTCATGACTGGTATCTACCACCAGGCTTGTGTGGTTGTCCCAGACAAAATTTCCAATTTCGACAAAGCCAAAAAGACTACCCTGGCTAAGTTCTCGAACATACAGTTCGTAACGTTCGCCATTGCTGATGAACTGAATGCGATAAATAGGTTCATTACTGCTCATGTTGAAAAACCTGATGTGACAACGGGAGCATGATTTTACGATAAATAACTAAAGCTGCAATGGGGTTAATAAGGCTTCAGTGGCAATGACCATCTCTTCTTTATTTTCAGCAAGAATGCCATTCACGGCAAAACCCTGCACATAACTGGTAAGTTGCAGCGCCGCAGACTCTATATTGATTTCCACTTTGATTTCACCGTTAAGACGCGCCTTTTCAAGACAACCGATGAAGTCCAGTTGAAGCCTGTCGAGATAATGTCTGCCCATTTCCCTTACCGTAGCGTCTTGTTTGCCGAGTTCGCATACACAATTTATTAGCAGGCAACCACGGCTGTAAACCAAAGGAATGTAACGCAGAAAGAATGTATTGATCGCGGTGATGCCTTGGTGTGTCTCAAGTTCACTGACAACAGGCATCAATTGCGTGGTTTGATAGTGCTCAAGTACCTTATAAAGAAACTGTTGTTTAGAGCCGAATTCAAGATAAAACCCCCGCCGATTGAACGAGGTTCGGGCAATGATTTCATCCATGATCGCACCATGAAAGCTATACTCGAGGAATATGTCCACGGCTTGCTGGAGAATTTCTTCTATGTCGTACTGTGCGCTTCTTGGCATAAGGTATATTTCTGTCAGTCCCTCTATTCAGCGTAGCGTAAACCATAGAACTATCAAGGGATATCGTTATTCACCTTGCTTATATTAGTCTCTAGGTTAACATGCTCGTGGTTTAAGCAGTTTGAAGACTATTATGATTAAAAAAATCCTTCTGGGCAGTTTGGTTGCGTTATCGTCGCTGGCCGCTAGCGCACAAGATAATGCACCGGAGAGCCATTTCTCTCCAGATACGAACAGAATTAAATCTCACCTTTATTTCCTGGCAGATGATCTACTGGAAGGGCGAGATACCGGCTCCCGGGGCCACAACATCGCGGCACTTTACATTGCCACTGAATTTGCCAAATACGGATTGAAGCCAGCAGGAACAGAAGGTTTTATGCAGCCTGTTCCGTTCCGTAAAGCGAACTTAGTACAAGAGTCTCCGTCATTTAATTTTGAAAGTGAGAGCGGTAGCTTTTCATTGTCTTATCCGAAGGACTTTATTACGGGCCCTGATTTGCTGTCTTTGGAATCCAACGTAAAAGGTGAGTTGGTATTTGTGGGCTATGGGATTGTGGCGGAAGAGTTAAATCATAATGACTATGCCGATCTCGACGTAGACGGCAAAATTGTTGTTGTGTTATCGGGTAAACCGGCTTCTTTTCCTAGTGAAGAAGGGGCGCACTTTGGTTCTGGATACCAAAAGCAAAGCTATGCCGCTGAGCGTGGTGCCATTGGCATGATTACCTTATCTACACCCATTGCTGAAAAAGTACGCCCTTATCAGAGCCAGCTTAATTACATTCATACGCCGAGAATGGCGTGGCTTAATGATGAAGGTGTACCAGCCAATACGTTCGAACAATTAAAAGGCAGTGCATTTTTGAGTATGCCAGCCGCTGAGCAGCTTTTTGCTAACGCTCCGGTATCACTGAATGATATCTATGCGGCTCTCGAAGAAGATGAGTCACCGAAAGGATTTGCTATTCCGGGACAGGTTTCGCTTTCGAAGAAGAGCCTGCATTCGCAGATTGTCAGTCCTAATGTGGTTGGCGTGGTAGAAGGCAGCGATCCTGAACTGAAAAATGAATATGTAGTTTTCTCTGCGCACTCTGATCATATTGGTTTCGCGCAGACGGTGAAAAAAGACAACATCAACAATGGTGCCATGGATAACGCGTCTGGTACTGCGGTTATGTTAGAGACTGCCCGTTTATTTAGTAATCTGGAACAGAAACCTAAGCGTTCAATTCTGTTTGTTTCGGTAACCGGTGAAGAGAAAGGCTTGCTGGGAGCGGATTACTTTGCCCGCAACCCGACCGTACCTGTTACCTCGATGGTTGCCGATGTGAATCTGGATATGCCTATCCTGACTTACCCGTTTGCTGACGTTATTGCTTTTGGTGCAAGTCACAGTGATATGAAAAAGTCGGTAGAAGAAGCGGCAGGTAACGCCGGCATTACGTTAAGTGATGATCCTTGGCCGCAACAAGCACTGTTTACTCGCTCTGATCATTACGCATTTGTGAAGCAGGGCGTGCCTTCAGTATTTATGGTGCCAGGGTTACAGTCGAAAGATCCCGATGTCGACGGCAGTAAGATATTTGGTGAGTTTTTATCGACCCATTATCACAAGCCAAGTGATGATGTGAATCAGCCTTTCAACTGGGACGCAGCGAAGACCTTTACACAGGTAAACGCTGAGATTGGTCTCACTTTGGCTACTCAAGCTCAGCGACCTCAGTGGAACGAAGGGGACTTCTTCGGAAATACTTTTGGGCAGTAATCGTTTAGTGATTACTGCTATAGAGTGTTAGGAAAGCTAAAACAAAAAGAGCGCTTTGATTAAATGTCTCGGCGCTCTTTTTTTATTTAGATAAAGACCTGTTTAAACATTTGCCACTGTTCGGAGAACTGTTCTGTTGGTTTCCGGGTGAAGCCGCTGCGGATAAACTGGTTAATGCGCCCGTCGACGTAGCAAATCATCATGTTTGCCACCACGCCTTCCTCTGCTGCTAACGTGCGACCTTCACGGAGCTTTCGCTCTCGAAGAATTTGCTTGAGTTGAGTTTCCAGTCTTTCGAACAGTTTCGCGATGCGAGCTCGCAGTCGATCTTGTTCTCCCATCAGCGCATCACCGTTCAGAATACGGGTAATGCCGGGGTTTTTTTCTGCAAAACCCAGCAGGAGGTGCAGGATTAACTGACAACGGGCAGCTGAATCTTTTTCTTCGTTAAGAATCTTGTTGATACGTGAGAATAACGTTTCTTCTATAAATTCTATCAACCCTTCAAACATGCGGGCTTTACTTGGAAAATGACGGTACAACGCTGCTTCTGATACACCGACTTTTTCGGCGAGTTTAGCTGTTGTAATACGCTGGCCCTGATTGGTTTCCAGCATACCGGCAAGGGCTTGCAGGATCTGAGCTCGGCGATTAGGTTTCTTTACCGCAGGCATAAGGCGAGTGTTTCCTCTGCTACCGGACCCGAAATACGCGGGTCCATGTTCCATTTTAAGTGGTTTGTTTTTATTTATTTGGTCACGCAGAAAACGTTATCGACCAGCAAACCATTATTTTGATTGTTTATTATTATATTGTTTTGTAATCAGGCCAATTAGCTGTTCGGCTAGTGTGGTCTTGGGGGCTGGTGGTAGTTTTTTATCTCCATCCTGCCAAATTACATGTAGCGCATTTTTATCGCTGTTAAAGCCGAGACCTTCAACGGTGATGTCGTTAGCGGCAATCATGTCGAGGTTTTTCTTTTCCAGCTTTCCTCTGGCATATTCTTCCACATTTTGACTTTCCGCTGCAAAGCCAACGGTAAAGGGGGCGGGTGAAAGCGCTGCCACAGTTTTAAGAATATCAGGGTTTTTAACAAAAGTAAGTGTTAACTCATCATCGGATTTCTTTATCTTATTGGCGGCTTGATGGGCTATGCGATAGTCGGCTACCGCTGCAGCTGCAATAAAGATATCGGTATCACGCATTTCTGCCTGCACCGCTTTTAGCATGTCTTCAGCCGAGCTTACATTTACCCGCTTTACGGCGGGTGGCGTAGCTAAAGAAACGGGTCCTGAAACCAGAACAACGTTAGCACCTTGTTCGGCTGCCGCTTGTGCGACAGCGTATCCCATTTTGCCGCTGCTATGATTTGAAATGTAGCGCACCGGATCGATAGGTTCCCGGGTGGGACCGGCGGTAATAACGACCTTTTTTCCTGCTAAAAGGTGACCTGATGATGCAGCGATAAGTGCTGAAACAATGTCTTCTGGCTCAGCCATTCTGCCAGGACCGACATCTCCGCACGCTTGCTCGCCTGCCGCGGGGCCAATGAAGTTGATTGCCTGGAGTTGAAGCTTGTGAAAATTGTCCTGAGTTGAACGCGCTCGCCACATCTGTTGGTTCATCGCCGGTGCAATAAATACTTTTGCTGTAGTAGCGAGATAGAGGGTAGAGAGTAAGTCGTCGGCTAGTCCGTGCGCCAGTTTAGCCATACAGTGCGCGGTAGCTGGAGCTACCAGCAATATATCCGCCCATTTAGCCAGTTCAATATGACCCATGCCTGCCTCAGCTTGTTCATCTAGCAACTGGCTGTGCACCTGATTTCCAGAGACGGCTTGCAAGGAAAGGGCGCTAACAAACTCTGCAGCGCCTTTCGTGAGGACAACCCTGACATCGGCACCTTCTGCCTTCAATTTTCTAACTAGATCCGGCGTTTTATAAGCGGCAATGCCGCCGGTTACACCCACTAAAATCTTTTTATTGAACAATTGCATAGTACAGTATTTAACCAGTTAGATTAAAACAAGACTACCAGATGTTTGCCGCTCACGACAATGTGCATGAGATCTGTCATTTCAGACAGTAGTGAGTTTACCGAACCGGCGATAGGCTATGAGCATATTGAAGAGAGGTTAAATCATGCTAGATATTCGCTCCTGGCCACTCATGGAAAGGCCCAGAGAAAAACTATTTATTAAAGGTGCATCTTCGTTGAGTGATGCTGAAATACTCGCTGTGTTATTTGGCAGCGGTATTGGCGGGCAAGGGGCGCTTTGCATTGCCCACGAGCTACTCGAACAACTCGGTTCCTTGCGTAGTATCGTACATGCAAGCAAAACCGAGCTTTGCAATATCAAAGGCGTTGGAGAAATGAAGGTTGCCCAGTTAACAGCAGTAAAAGAAATTTCGCGACGAGTATTAGAGTCGACCTTACAAGAACGTCCGGTTTTTAATCAGGTGAGTGACGTAGAAGATTTCTTGCTAACAACCCTACGGCACGAGCAAAAAGAGCATTTCGGTATACTTTGCTTGAACAGTCAGCATCACCTCATTGCGTTTAGAAACCTATTTTCAGGCACACTCAATGCGGCTGCTGTGTATCCCAGAGAGATAGTGCGTCAGGTAATCGAAGATAACGCCGCCGCAGTAATTTTGGTCCATAATCATCCTTCCGGCGTACCAGATCCGAGCGATGCAGATATAAGATTAACCCGCGATGTGAAACATGCTTTAAATCTTATAGACGTCAATGTGTTAGATCACTTTATCGTGGGTGACGCCACAATATGTTCATTGGCGCAGAAAGGATTGATGTAATTTTGATCCTTGCTATACTGAAGGCTGCGATCCTGTCAGATCGTCGGCGATCCATGCGACGAGCATGTGAAACGTATATTTTTTACGACCAAACTATGTTTAAAGAGTGGTCAGCTCTTGATTAATACTTTAGCATAGGGCGTCGGTGGATTATAAATAAGGACAATTATGAAACAGTCATTAATTTCATTAGCTCTTGGTGCGACCATGGCTTTTGGTGCAGTAGCACAAGACGACGGAGCTGAAGGTAGTATCGCAACTGGTTCAGTTGCTACTGGTGTTGCTGTAGCTGGCGTTCTTGCAGCTGTAGTAAGTAACAACCGTGGTTCAGCAGATATCATCGATGATGGTGATAACGGTACTGACCCAACTTGTAACGACGGTGACGACCTGGTTGACGGTTCTTGCGTAGGTTCTACTACTACTCTGACTGAAACTGTTACTGTATCTGGTACACAAACTGTAACAATCACAGTTCCTGTATCAGTTAGCTATACATACGCACCTTCTTCTGCGCAGTAATTGCTAAATGCTTTTCGAAAGCCGCCCTATTTTGGAGCGGCTTTTTTATTTCCAATCATTAAGTCCGTCATCCGCGTGCTAATCATCGAATGCTAATTTTCAAATATAGTGACGTCTAGGAATATGTTCCGAAGGATTCTTCTACTACTCTCGTTCTGCACTTTTCTCGCAGGGTGTTCAAATACAAACAGAGCTTATTTCGATTCGATCAAGCTCGCTTTTCAACAACAAGACATCACCGCATCATCTGAAAAAATCAGAAATAACAAAAAGGATTTGATTGCTGTTAAGCATGGTGAGCGATATCAAGTCATCATGGCGCTTTCTTTCTCTGAAAGCGGTATTGATACATGGCGCTCTGCGGATAATGCCCTCTTTTTCATGCAAAACGACGTTATTGTTCAAACACATGGCTTAAATAATGATTTGGTGTACCAGTCAAATTTAAATGCAAACCCATTAGCGGCGGATAGCGCCACACAAACAGACTGGCATTACATCACCGACATTGAAGGCTACGGGTACGGCCTTGATGTAGAGACAAGTTGGCGTCGAGCCGGTGAGGAATCGCTAAAGGTGCTTTCAAATGACTTCAATACCAACCTTATTGAGCAGCACGTGAAGTACACCGGGGCAAAGCCTTTTTATGAGTCTGAACTGTCATGGATTAACCGGTACTGGTTTGATAAATCAAGCGGTGAATTGCTGAAGTCTGAGCAAAAGATTTCGCCTGCGAACGACTGGATCCGCATCACTTTCCTAAGTCGGGCGCAACGTCTTATCGATGCCGGGAGCGAAACAAAATGAAACGACTTATCACGCTCTTTTTATTCGCAATCGTGTCAGCAAAAGCGTTGGCTGTGGTTGATATCGATTTAAACGGGCAGCATTACCGTTATCTTAATCCGGTACGCCTGTCACTTATTCTGCAGGTAAACGCGAAAAATGGTGATTGGTATTGGCCCGCCAGTGCAATCTACAAAATTGACCAGGAATATACCGAGTCGCTGCGTCAGGACGTGCTGCAATCTATTGATTCATTAGCGGTTGATTTAAGTGTCAACGACGATAAAGCCATAGCGCTGAATGCACTGCGTCAGCAGGTTCAGCAATGGACATTGGCTAAGCGATTGCCGGTAATAGTAAACAAAAACGCCGCACGGGTTGATCCCAGTCTGAATCCTATGTTTCAGGATGGTAACTACATTATGCGCCTAAGTGGCAGGCCAACTGCGGTGTGGATGAGCGGTATGGTGTCGACACCGGGATCTTACGAATACCGTAATCAGCATACTGCGGCAGATTATGCCGAAGGCGTAAAATTACGAAACTATGCTGACCCCGATTTTGTGTACGTGATTTCACCTCGTGGAGAGGTGAGCAAATTGAATGTGGCATATTGGGGAGAATCCTATTCCCAACTCATGCCGGGAAGTCAGATCTTTGTACCATTATTCAGTTGGTTATTGTCGCCAGCCGTTGAAGAGTTAAATGAGAAAGTTGCGGCGCTAGCCGTGCACAGGGTGTTGCAATGAAGTTGTTTAAAGGAATGCCCTCGCGGTGCGCAATTGCTGTAGCGACGGCTTGTGTCAGTCAATCTGCGTTCAGTGATGACGCGGTTTCACTGCAGGTGAAGCCTTCTCAAATGGTTCAAGGGGGCACTGGGCTCATTCAAACACCAACATCCAGAATGGGTGAGGTGGGCGATTTGTACATGAACTACACCGACAACAACGAGTATCGTTTCTGGTCGGTTAACCTGCAACTGTTCGACTGGATGCAAGCGACCGCGCGCTATACCGACGTACGAACGCGTCTTTACAGCGATGTACCAAGTTTCAGCGGCGACCAAACCTTAAAAGACAAAGGTCTGGATGTGAAATTCAGACTACTTGAAGAAGGTTACTATTTCCCCGAAGTCTCGTTAGGTTTTCGTGATTTTGGTGGTACAGGCTTTTTTGAAAGTGAATACGTAACCGCTTCTAAAGCTTATGGTCCTTTCGACTTTCACCTTGGTCTCGGTTGGGGGTACATGGGTACCGCCGACGATATTACCAATCCGTTTTGTAAGATCCGCGACAGTTATTGCGACCGTCCGTCAGGCTTTTCCGGGCGTGGTGGTAAAATTGATTACGATCAGTTTTTTAAAGGCCCCATGGCAGTATTTGGTGGCGTAGAATACCAAACGCCCTGGGAGCCTCTGCGCCTGAAGCTTGAGTTCGAGGGGAATAACTACCAGTACGACCGCGCCGGCGCGTTAGAACAGGATTCCCGTTGGAATCTGGGGGCTGTGTATCGTTGGAACAATTTTGATTTCACCGCCAACTATCAGCGGGGCAATACGTTTGGCTTCGGTGTCACTTATCATTTCAACATGAACACAGCGAAACAGGTGAAGTTTGACGATCCTCCTCGCGAAATCGTTGACGCGAAACCTGCGGCCTCACTGGCAGAGCTGAATAAGTCCCGTTTATATCGTTCTTTAGCGTACGACGGCGGTTTTATTCTTACTGACGCGTCGGTAGAAGAAGACGAGGCAATCTTTTACGGAAATCAGATTGCTTATCGCAATAAAGCGGAAGCGGTGAATCGTATTGGTCGCATCGCGGCTTCTGAATTGCCTGAATCTGTGAAGTCTTATCATATTGTCGAAAATGCAGGCCGTCTGCCTATGGTAGACACTGTAATAGATGCCGATGCCTTCAAAGTTGCCGCTAAGTATGAAGATATCGAAGCTGATATCACACAAACTTACACGCGCGTTGCGCCATCTGAAGACGTGCTTGAGAAATACGAGCCGAACCGTACCAATGGCTTTTTTAAAGGTGTGGACTTCTTTTACACCCAGAGCTTTGGTAACCCGGAAGATTTCTATTTATACCAAGGCGGTTTAATCTTCTCCGGCGGTTATGCTTTCAATGAAAACTGGGCGGCTGTCTCGAGCGTACGAGCTACCTTGTTAGATAACTTCGACAAGTTCAGTTTCCGCATCGACCAGGATACTTCTACGTTGCCTCGAGTGCGCACCATGGTGCGGGAATACGTGAGCAACGACCTATGGCTAGATACCGCTATTCTGCAGTGGAATGACCGCTTAAGCGATAATGTATTTGCACAGGCTTATGGCGGCTATCTGGAAACCATGTTCGGTGGTATTGGTGGTGAAGTGTTGTGGCAGCCAGTAGACAGCCGTATCGCGTTTGGGGTTGATGTAAACTATGCCAAACAGCGTGACTACGATGAGCCCTTTGATTTCTTCGATTACGATGTGATTACCGGTCATGTCAGCGCGTACTGGCAGCCTGAGTTCCTGCCCGACACCATGCTAACCGTTAGCGCGGGTCAGTTCCTGGCAAAAGATAAGGGTGTGAACATCGATTTCGCCAAGCGTTTCGATAGTGGCATCATTGTAGGCGCTTATGCGGCAATCACGAATGTGTCATCAGAAGAGTATGGTGAAGGTAGCTTTACTAAGGGCTTCTATATTTCAGTGCCCCTCGATCTGTTCACGCTGATGCCGTCGAAAGGACGGGGCTCGTTCCCGTGGGTACCGATCTCACGAGATGGTGGCCAGATGCTTAAGCGTCCTGGCAGACTAATTGATTTCACCGGGCCGCGATCATCATTCTTTGATTGATCTGATCATTGTTTGAAAGATCTACGATCAGATCGTTACAGGATCGTTTTTAGGTGGTATGATGCGCCCCCAATTGTGCACGATGGATGAGAAATCATGGTGTGTGCACAGCCTGAGAAGGCGAAAAAGTAAAAATATGTGCCGATTGGAAGGTTTTTAGCCTTTTTTATTGAAATGCACATATTTTTGCTGTATAAAATGCGCCCTCTTATTTATCGTAATATCGTCAACTGACCCAGAAGACTTTTAGGTGGGATCGATTGGCGCGACAGTTTTGTAGTTCTGGAGACAAATACAATGTCAAGAGTATGCCAAGTTACTGGTAAGCGTCCAGCGGTTGGTAATAACCGTTCGCACGCACGCAATGCGACTCGTCGTCGCTTTTTGCCAAATCTTCAAACTCACCGTTTTTGGGTTGAGAGCGAAAATCGTTTTGTTAAACTGCGTCTGTCTGCTAAAGGCATGCGTATCATCGATAAAAAGGGTATCGATTCAGTTCTGACTGACATGCGTGCCCGTGGTGAGAAAATCTAAGGAAGCCGACAATGCGTGATAAAATTAAATTAGTTTCTTCAGCAGGTACAGGTTTCTTCTACACCACTGACAAGAACAAGCGTAACATGCCAGGCAAAATGGAGATCAAAAAATACGATCCCGTTGTGCGTAAGCACGTTATGTTCAAAGAGGCAAAAATCAAGTAATAAAACTTGCTTTTGTCTCCACGAAAACCCGGCTCTTGCCGGGTTTTTTGCGTTTGGAGACCAGTCAGTTTATCTTAAGCGGCATAGGTGTTGGACCTACTGAATATGTTTAAGCGGATCGAATTCAGTTCCAGCGTTGTGTGGACGTTCAGAAACGAAATGGCGGTACACAAGAGTTGATGGGCTTCAGAAACGAAAATAGCTACCTGTGTCACTGGGCGTTCAGAAACACGGCGTAAACCCATCCATGGGGCCTCGGCTGCCGCATCCCTGCGGCAGACGGTTTCTGAACGCCCACTGACTCCGGTTTTACGCTATTTTCGTTTCTGAATTTGCGTAGACTCTGGTATTGACCATTACCCAAATAAAAGTAACTTCAAAACTGAGAAAATATGGCCTTTCTGTCTCAGCGCGGTATGAACAATGTGGTGATTTTTGCCATGCTGATTATGATCGCACTGTTTAATTTAGACACCTTTCTACCGTCAGCGAAAGCGCCTGCGGCTATGCCTCTGATCCCAGAAGAGGCTTATGTGCTGAAAATTGAGCAGGGAATGAATCAACTGGTACGTAACGGTCAGGGCTGGCGACAGATCACTGAAGGTCCTGCGCCGTCTGTGTCGCCAGAGCAGCAAATTTCCGCCTGGCGTGAGGCGATGATGCACAGTCAGGCTGATCCTGTGGATATTGCCGGTGAACCGATAATTGCGGTTGTCTGGCTGGCAGGGCAATCCGATGGTCTGGTTTTCGCGTTTTACCCTGATGAACTTTCTGCTGATGGAGACGGGACCTTGCTGAAATATCAGAATCAATGGTTTCGCCTGACCGATGCATCACTAGCCACGTTACTACCCTGGCAACAACCGGAGCTGTAATCCATGCCTGAATTACCTGAAGTCGAGGTAAGCCGTCTCGGCATTTCGCCCTGGCTCCTCAATCAGACTATCAACAAGATCATTGTGCGCGACAAGCGTCTGCGCTGGCCGGTGCCGGATGAAATTTTTCTGGCAGAAGGTAAAACCATTGTAAATATCCGTCGCCGGGCAAAATATTTGCTTATCGATGTGGGCGACGGAGAAATCATTCTGCATTTGGGCATGTCTGGAAAATTGCGTGTTATCGATGCCGATTTTCCAACTATCAAACATGACCATATTGATATTGTACTTGGTAGCGGTAAATGCCTGCGCTTTAACGACCCACGACGCTTTGGCGCGTGCCTGTGGCAGCCGAAGGGGGCAACGCATACGCTACTGAGCAAATTAGGACCAGAGCCGCTCACAGACGATTTTGATACAGATAGGCTGGTGGCATTATCGAAAGGCAAAAAGAGCCCGGTGAAGACCTTCATCATGGATAACGATGTGGTCGTTGGCGTTGGTAATATTTATGCAAACGAAGCGCTGTTTATGTCAGGCATCGATCCACGTCGTGCTGCAGGCAGAGTGAGCGCAAAGCGTTATGCGTTGCTAACAGCCGCGATAAAAGAAGTGCTGGCTAAAGCCATAGAGCAGGGCGGCACCACACTAAAAGATTTCGCCCAGAGCGATGGCAATCCCGGTTACTTCGCCCAGCATTTGCGGGTGTATGGCCGGGCAGGCCAGGAATGCGAAATCTGTAGCACCGAAATTAAAAGCGTAGTAATAGGCCAGCGCAACACCTTCTACTGCCCCAACTGCC
The DNA here is from genome assembly GCF_001757105.1 of Alteromonas confluentis. Taxonomy (GTDB): domain Bacteria; phylum Pseudomonadota; class Gammaproteobacteria; order Enterobacterales; family Alteromonadaceae; genus Alteromonas; species Alteromonas confluentis. The sequence goes on along the minus strand of NZ_MDHN01000029.1, from coordinate 461,006 downwards.
AGAAATAACGCTGGGCGAAGTTGTGGCGTTCCGATACTACAGGCTTCACTTCCCGTGAAAACGTTCCTGCAGGGCTTTTACTACAACCGGGTGGCAGAAGTCGTCGACTTTACCCTTGTGTAGCGCAACTTCTTTTACCAGCGTTGACGAGATAAACGAGTTTTCTTCGGCTGGGGTAAGAAAGACACTTTCCAACTTGGGATTCAGGCGACGATTCATATTCGCTAACTGAAATTCGTATTCAAAGTCGGAAACCGCGCGTAGTCCGCGGATCAAAATGGTGGCATTAATTTCGTCTGCAAACCCTGCCAATAAACCGGTAAAGCCCCTGACTTCCACATTCGGTAAGTCTTTGGTGACTTCCTTAATCATTTCTACCCGTTCTTCCAGTGTAAACAATGGTTTCTTGCTCGGATTGGAAGCGATTCCTACGATAACGCGGGAAAACATTTGTGATGCACGCTCTATAAGGTCGGCGTGTCCGTTTGTGATCGGATCAAAAGTACCCGGATAAATGGCTCGTGTGTGCATAGTAATTAACTTTTATGTTGTCCCGTTTGAAACATTACCGATTAACGCAAAGACATGCAATCAGGCTGACATCAGGCCATCAATAAACGCATCCCAATCGGTTTTCTGCCAATGAAACTGCTTATTCTTGTTTTTCTCTTTCTCCAGCGAGCGCAGGAATCGAGCAATATTTTGCGATTTCCAGCTGTCGCCGTCACGAAATTCACAGCGGTCAAAATCGATGATCCATACCGTATCAGAGCTATCTACCATCACGTTGCGAACATTCAAGTCGTGATGATACACCCCGGCGCGATGCATCTTGGCTACCGCGACGCCTATGTCGTGCCACAGAGCCGGGGAGATCGGTGCGCGGCAGAGCATAGCATGCAAATCGTCGCTGCCAGGAATCATCGCTGTGATCAGGTCTCCACGATATACCAGTCCGCTCTGCACGGCTCTGGCAGCAACGGGCTCTGGAACGTTCAGCCCCATTTCACGCATAGCCGACAGCAGCCTGAACTCACAGAACGGGCGGGTTTTTTCCACGCCAGAATACAGGTATTGATCAGACAGAATTTTGCCTGGCAAGCCACCTCGTCGGTAATGGCGTAACACCCAGTCCTGTCCGTCGACTTGCAAAAATAACGTGGTACCGCGACCCTTGGCCTGACCTGTAATGGCATTTCGCTGGCGCCAGAAATCAGCCTCAAAGCTGTCGAAGCTGAGGGCACCTTCATACTGACTGTCGACCAGCATGTGCTGGTGGCCGCTGGAAACGTGTTTTATCGCCATGCTTTATTATTAATATGGTAAATTGGCCATTGTAATGAAAATTCCGCAGTTTTCAGCTGTAGAGGTGATTCCTTGAAGAAAAAGATTTGTTTGATGAGGTTGTCGGCCATCGGTGATGTTTGCCATGCCGCGGCGTTGGTTCATCGGATAAAAACACACTGGCCAGAAGCAGAGCTCACCTGGGTCATTGGAAAAATTGAATACCAGTTGATGAAAACCCTACCCGATGTGCGCTTTATTGTGTTCGATAAAAAGCAGGGCAAGCAGGCGGTAGCTGATCTAAAAGCCGCGGTGCAAGGAGAGCAATTCGATGCGCTGCTAATGATGCAGGTGGCGATGCGGGCAAACCTTGCATCGCGGGTGATTAAAGCAAAGCAGCGTATTGGTTTCGACTGGGCCAGGAGTAAAGAGCTGCACTGGCTATTTGCAAATAAAAGGGTCAAAGCGCATGAGCACGCCCATGTGCTAGACGGCTTTATGGATTTCGGTGATGCACTGGGTCTGCCTGAAGATCCAAAACCCCAGTGGAACATTCCTGTACCTGATTCCTCTCAGCGCTACGCCAGTGCATTGGCCGAAGAAATGGGTCGCTTTGCGGTTATCAGTCCGGCGGCAAGTAAGGAAGAGCGTAACTGGCTGCCAGAGCGCTACGCCGAGGCTGCCGAATATCTTAAAAGCAAAGGCCTGGCAGTGGTGCTTTGTGGTGGACCGGGTCCGGTAGATCGTAAACTGGCAGATGCCATCAAATCGCACACTGATGCCATTAGCAAAGATATTGTGGGTGAAACCTCGCTCCACGATATGCTCATGGTACTCAAGCAGGCTGAACTGGTTATTGCCCCCGATACCGGCCCGGCACACATGGCAACCACGGTGGGTACGCCGGTCATTGGTTTGTATGCACACTCTAACCCTCGCCGCACAGGCCCGTATAACAGTTTAGAGTTTGTGGTATCGGTATACGACGAGTGCATCAAAGAGCAAACCGGCAAGTCCTGGAAGCAACTTCCCTGGGGCAAAAGGGCAAAAGGAACGTCGCTGATGAGCAGAATCAACACTAATGCGGTAACAGAAATGATTAATCGGGTGCTTACCGACACTAAATAACCGCCGTCAGTCAATTAATTCAGTCACGTACGGGCAATCTGGCTAAAACCCTCTACACTTTAAATTAACGTCTGAAGACGTTTTCTTTAAGGATGAGGTGCCAATTGTCCGCGCTTTCCAAAATAGGGTTTTGTTTTTGTAACAAGTGCTTTTCTATACGGGTTATTGCCGTATGCCTTTTGCTGTGTGTTTGTTTACCCGTCAAAGCCATTGAATCGACTGTCATCATTAATAACGGTGTAGAAAAACGGCAATTTTCACGCACCGATATCCGCAATATCTTCTCCGCTCGAACCCAATACTGGTCTGATGGCGCAAAAATAACAGTTTATGTGCTTGATGCGCAGACCGAGGCACACAAAGATTTCTGCAGAGAAATGCTGAAGATGTTCCCGTATCAGCTTGAACGCATGTGGAACCAGATCACCTACTCCGGTCAGGGCGAACGTCCGCAAACGGTAGCAACCGAGGCCGAACTTATTGAGGCGGTAAAGAATACTCCGGGAGCAATTGGGTATGCCTACCACACCTCAGCACTGGAAAATGTCAGGGAGGTAGCCATTCCATGAAATTCCATACACGGTGGTTACTTGGTATATCGCTTTTAGGGGGGCTTCAGTGTTTCCCGGCTTCGGCTGAGTCTGCCTTTAGCTGGCATGGGTTTTTATCTCAAGGGGTGAGCCAGTCAGTACACAGTGATTTTGTTTCCGATAACGGAGACGTGAGTTTTAATCTCACCGAGTTGGGTATCAACATGCGTTACGATGTGAATGCGTCTTTGGCGTTTGTAGGCCAAGCGGTGTATCTCGACGGCGGTAACCGGTTCGAGCAAGGTGGCAGACTCGATTATTTGTATCTGGATTGGCGTTTGCCAGAGTTCAGCAATGCCACGCTGAATGTCAATGTGGGTAGATTCAAAAATCCGCACTGGCTCTATTCTGCAACCCGCGATGTACCGCAAACCCGCGCCACCATCATACTTCCGCAGTCTTTGTATTTCGATAATTTTCGCGACGTGGCTTTAGGTAGCGATGGCGTGCTGTTGCGCTATTACCACGCGGCTGAAGAAGGCAGTTTCAGAGTGAACTGGAGCTATGGCAAGTCGCCCATGAGTACTTTTCAAACCAAAGCGTTGCTCGGAGAATTTGCTCAAGGTGAACTGGAGCAAGATTTTGCCCATCAATTTAGTGCTTATTGGCAGTCTGCCTCTCTCAGTTGGCAGATTGGCGTGAGCTATCTCGACTCCGATTTTACTTACAACCCCGCAGCCGTTGACTTTTACGTAGCTGCTGAAAGGGAAGTGCAGCTTTACACAATTTCCGTTGCGTACTTTGCTGAGAATTGGGAGTTTGCGACGGAACTGCAACGCAACCACAGAATAGACCAAGGTGGATACGCACCTGACTACATGGTGAACCAGCAGGGAGAAGGCGGTTATGTACAACTGCGTTATCGGATTGCGCCTTCGTACACTGTAACAACCAGCTACGACATGTATATCTCTGACCGGGAAGACCGGGATGGTGAAGTCCTCGAGGCGATGACAGGAGGCATGGTACCTGCGTACTACGGGTTTGAGAAAACCATCGCGGTTGGACTTCAGTGGGACCCAGCGCCACATTGGCGAGTTCAGGCTGAGCATCATTGGGTGCACGGCGCTGGGCGACTTACTAGCCTGCCATCGTCGCAGAATACCCCTGAAACCAAAGAGCACTGGCGTATGTGGGCAATGCAAGTGATGTACTGGTTCTGAATATGAAGGTACGCGTTTCCGTTACAACGAAGTTGCTCAGCATCGTCGTGGCGATGATGCTTACTGTACTGGTTTCCATTTCAGCGATGCTCATTGCTCAGTCTCATGCAGAGGTTGAACAGCAGCACCGGGCTTTTCAACTGAAGAATCAGAAACAACTGGCGCTGATTGACGAGCTGTTCGCTTTACGCCTTCTCGTTTGGATCGAAACCTTCTCGCAATGGGGGCAAACAGAAACGTTACTCGAAGACCAATTGGCGAAAGTTTTGGCCGATTCCTCCGATGCGCTTGGTGTCAGTTTGCACGTTAGCGAACTATGGCTGTTTAATCCGCAAAATACCCTCTTACTTGGCAATGAAGCGATGATGCCCGCGAGTATACTTACTATGGTCCGTAACACCCGCGACCAGATGCGACCTCAGAATGCCTTTCTCTGCCGTGAATCCTGCTACCGGTTTGTCTCAGCACCCATAATGATTAAGAACGAACAAGTGGCGGTTATCGTTATGAATGCCAGTTTCAGTGAAATGCTGGCCACGCTATCGCAGTTCACCAGCGCGTATAAAATTGCAGTAGTGAAACAAGCCAACCAAGAAAATGATTCGTCCTCACTTTTGACTCCGGTAAGTCGCCTTTCTGCGTCTAACTTGAAGGTGATTCAGGATGTTATTAGCACCCTTCCAGCAGACACTACAATTCAAAACATGGAAGAGAGCGGGGTGATGGTAACCGCGGATAACAAACGCTTACTGGTGTCTCTGCTACCGCTTACTGACTCCGACTATTTCATTTTGTTCGTGCGCGATATATCGGCCATGATCAGCGCTGTAAACGACTACCAGAACCGGGTTATTGGCACCGCCGTGTTGTTGTTTATCGTTTTCACCGCCATCTTGCTGATGATGATTCAGCAATACCGGATTAAATTGCTCAAACTGGCAGACCGGTTACCGCTGCTAGCAGAACATCGGTACGACGAGTTTGCGATGCGCAGCAGCCACCAAAAGCGATGGGAAAAGAAAATACTCCCTGATGAACTGGACTTACTGGAAGCCACAGCAAGTAATCTCGCCAGACAGCTTGAAGAGCAAGAGTCTAAACTCGCAGCGTCATCACAACAGCTGGAAAATATGGCTATGTTCGATAGCCTCACCGGCCTGCCTAACCGCACAATGATGACCTTTCAGATTGAAAAGCAAATTGTTACCGCGACCCGCGAACTTAAAATGGCAGCCTTGCTGTTTCTCGATTTAGACGACTTCAAAAAAGTAAACGATAGTCACGGTCATAATGTGGGTGATCAGTTAATTATTGCTGCCGCTGAAAGAATCGTAGAGGCAGTAGACGATGCAGGCTTTGTCGGACGGTTCGGCGGTGACGAATTTGTTATTTTGTTAAACGGCGTTACCGCAAAGTCGAAGGTGGAATCTTTCGCGCATACGGTGCTGGAAAAATTTGAGACGCCTATTCAGGTAAACGACTTACAGTTCTATGTTTCCGCCAGCATAGGTGCAGCTACAACCACCCAGTCAGACATGTCGGCGATGGAATTATTCCGGCACGCAGACATCGCCATGTATGAAGCGAAGGCGAAAAATGGCGGTGGCTTTAAGCTTTATGATTCGTCGATGAACGCTAAAGTCATGCGCAAGGTAGAACTGGAGCGGGAAGCCCGGGAGGCTCTGCGAGAGCATCATTTCAGTTTGGCTTTACAGCCACAAATCGACATCGAAACCCATCGGCTGAGAGGATTTGAAGCACTGATCCGATGGTCTCATCCCATAAAAGGCGCCATTTCTCCTGGCGAATTTATTCCGATGTTGGAGAGTACGCCGTTTATGCTGGAACTCGATTATTGGGTTCTTAATCGTTCTTTGCGTATTCTAAGCGAATTGCGTATGGCGGGATATCCCGACCTTAAAATAGCCATCAATATGTCTGCGGCCCAGTTTACCGATAACTCCTTGCCAGAATATCTCAAAGAACAATTAGACACCTTCGAGATCCCGCCAGATATGGTGGAGCTGGAACTCACAGAAACAGCGTTAGTCTCTGATATGGACCTGGCGGTTAACGTGTGTCAGTCGCTGCAGGAAATGGGCTGTCTTGTGGCCATGGATGATTTTGGCACCGGCTATTCCTCACTGAGCTACCTCAAAGAATTGCCCGTGAATGTGGTAAAAATTGACCAGGGTTTCATACGCGGCATGTTGGATAACCCCGAAGATGCCAATATCGTCGAATCGACTATTGCATTAGTGCGAAGTTTAGGTAGAACGGTCATCGCTGAAGGGGTGGAAACACATGAGCAGTTTTCCATGCTTGGGCAGTTTCAGTGTCATCAGGCGCAAGGTTACCTGATTAGCCGACCCATTCCCGAAAATCAGCTGTGGGAACGGTTGAATGAAGCGGTAAGCGATGGGGTTTGGATTGGCGCATTAGATAGCCAAACACTGACGCCACAGCATCAGTTTGTGTTTTGATATTCAGCAGATAAATTTCATTCCCGCCCAGGTGTGGCGATATCTTTACATTGCCAGGTAAAGCCGGTGAACCCTTATAAACCAAAGGCTGTACCCAACATATCCCATTCATTAGAATACGTGTTTTCGACGACGGAGAGAAACATGACACAGGCGTTTATCACGCATTTGCAACAGCAGATCGAAGAAGTAAAACAAGAAGGTCTGTACAAAAGTGAGCGAGTAATCACTTCGCAGCAACAGGCCGATATTGCTGTAGATGATGGCAGTGAGGTTATCAACTTCTGTGCGAACAATTACCTCGGACTGGCGAATCATGACGACCTGATCGCAGCGGCGAAAGAAGGCCTCGACAGTCACGGTTTTGGTATGGCCTCAGTGCGTTTTATCTGTGGTACCCAAGATATTCACAAACAACTTGAAACTAAAATCAGTGATTTTCTCGGTACCGAAGACACCATTTTGTACCCGTCGTGCTTCGATGCCAATGGCGGTTTGTTTGAAACCTTATTAGGCCCGGAAGATGCCATCATTTCTGATGCATTGAACCACGCCAGCATTATCGACGGTGTTCGACTGTCAAAAGCGAAGCGCTATCGGTATGCCAATAACGACATGGAAGCGCTGGAAGAACAGCTTAAACAAGCCGTAGCCGATGGTGTAAGATTCAAAATCATCGCCACCGACGGTGTGTTTTCCATGGATGGCGTAATCGCAAACCTCAAAGGTGTGTGTGATCTGGCTGACAAATACGACGCCATGGTGATGGTGGATGACTGCCACGCTACCGGCTTCCTGGGTGAAAATGGCCGTGGTAGCCATGAGTACTGCGACGTAATGGGTCGCGTAGACATCATCACCGGTACGTTAGGTAAAGCCCTGGGCGGTGCTTCAGGCGGCTACACCTCAGGTAAAAAAGAAATTGTTGAGTGGCTGCGTCAGCGTTCGCGCCCTTATCTGTTCTCTAATTCCGTTGCGCCACCCATTGTGTCTGCCTCGCTGAAAGTGTTCGACATGATGGCCGATGGTCACGCATTGCGTGAGCAACTGTGGAAAAACGCCGTACATTTCCGCACTCGCATGGAAGAAGCCGGATTTACCCTGGCAGGGAAAGATCACGCGATTATTCCTGTGATGCTGGGCGATGCCCGGTTAGCGAGCGAAATGGCCGATAAGATGTTGAAGAAAGGCATTTATGTGGTTGGTTTTTCTTATCCGGTGGTGCCGAAAGGACAAGCGCGTATCCGTACGCAGATGTCTGCCGGTCACACCATTGCGCACGTAGATAAAGCAGTAGATGCCTTTATCGAAGTGGGCAAAGAGCTTGGAGTTATTTAAATGAAGTCACTGGTTAAAGCGCACCGCGAACCGGGGATCTGGCTGCAGGACACCCCTGAGCCGGAAGTGGGTCACAACGACCTGCTGATTAAAATTCGTAAAACCGCTATTTGCGGTACCGACATGCACATCTACAACTGGGACGAATGGTCGCAAAAAACCATTCCAGTTCCCATGGTGGTTGGCCACGAGTACGTAGGCGAGGTCGTGGGTATGGGCCAGGAAGTTGCCGGGTTTAAAATTGGCGATCGTGTATCTGGTGAAGGTCATATTACTTGTGGTCATTGCCGTAACTGTCGTGCCGGTCGTCGTCACCTGTGTCGCAACACCGAAGGCGTGGGCGTAAACCGCGCGGGTGCATTTGCTGAATATCTGGTGATCCCGGCGTTCAATGCGTTTCGTATTCCAGATAATATCAGCGATGATATGGCGTCTATCTTCGACCCGTTTGGTAATGCCGTACACACTGCGCTGTCTTTTGATTTGGTTGGTGAAGATGTGCTGATCACCGGTGCTGGCCCTATTGGTATTATGGCGGCTGCTGTGGCGAAACACGTTGGTGCACGTCATGTGGTGATCACCGATCTCAACCCGTACCGTCTGGCGCTGGCTGAGAAAATGGGAGCTACCCGAGCGGTGAACGTCGGCACAACGTCATTGTCTGATGTTATGAAAGAGCTGGGCATGACCGAAGGCTTCGATGTGGGTCTGGAAATGTCTGGTGTACCGGTGGCCTTCCGCGACATGCTCGACAAGATGAATAATGGTGGAAAGGTTGCTATGCTGGGCATTCCGCCAACCGATGTGGCGGTAGACTGGAACCAGGTGATCTTTAAAGGTCTGACGATCAAGGGTATTTATGGTCGTGAGATGTTCGAAACCTGGTACAAAATGGCCAGTCTGTTACAAAGTGGCCTGGATATTTCGCCCATTATTACGCATCAGTTTGGTATCGATGAATTTCAGCAAGGATTCGACACCATGGGCTCCGGGCAATCAGGAAAAGTTATTCTTAATTGGTAATTAGCATGTCAGATTTTCAGCATATCAGTATTCAGGATGCGGCGGACAAACTCGAAGAGTTTGCTGTCGTTGATATTCGCGACCCGCAATCTTTCTCTATGGGCCATATGCCCGGTGCGTTGCATCTGAGTAACGATAACTTCGCTGAATTTCTTAATAACACCGCCGAAGAAAAACCGGTGCTGGTGGTGTGCTATCACGGTGTAAGTAGCCAGCAGGCGGCCACCGTGATCGCCCAGCAGGGTTTTAAAAATGTTTACAGCATGGACGGTGGCTTCGAAAGCTGGAAACTGTCTCAACAGGTGGTGACAGAATAAGCGTGAGCACTCCATTAATCGCCATCAACAACGAAAGTTATGCTCACCTTCTTGCCAATTACCTCACTAGTCAGCAATTAATTGCTCACGTACTGCCCTCTCAAAAAGAGGGGGAGTACGTAATCGTGCTGGAAGACGATGCAAAGGTGGAAGACGCAAAGGCAATTTGCGAGGAATTCCTTCGTCAGCCGCGTCATCCTAAGTACCAACAGGCGGCCTGGGAAAGTGGTGAGCAAGTCGCACTGCATCCATCCCACACGAATAATCTCAAAATTGGCAACTTGATGAACTGGGCAAAAGAAGCTCCTCTTGCGGCTTCCGTACTGTTCATCTGTACACTGGTTTATGCCCTTTCCTGGCTCGGCTTTTTTGGTTACGTCGAGCAATATCTGAAGATGCAGCCTTTTGGCCAGTTGCAACAAACCCATGAATACTGGCGTTTGATTACGCCCGCGTTTATTCACTTTTCCGCGATACACTTTATTTTTAATGTGCTGTGGTGGAGCATGATAGGCAGCCAGATCGAGCGCATATTTGGCTTTACTATGTTGCTGGTGGTTTTCCTGGTATCGGCCGTAGCGTCTAATCTCGCTCAAGCGATTGTAAGTGGTCCTGCATTCGGTGGGTTGTCGGGTGTGGTGTATGCCGTGCTGGGGTTTGCCTGGTGGATTGGCTGGCTGAAGCCGAGCTGGGGGTTATACATTCCCAAATCCATCGTGATTTTCATGCTGATATGGTTAGTGCTGGGTTATACCGACGTACTGTGGGTAAATATGGCGAACACGGCGCACACCGTGGGGCTGATAAGTGGCTGCTTAATTGCCGCGGTTTTAGCGCTTGGCGCAGGCAGACGTAAACCTGCCTGAGCCGTTGCTCATAGTCGTATTAGCTGTGATACAGATACTTGGTGAAGATAACGTCTTTCACAATGGGCGCGCCGGTTTCTTTACGCATGTGATCTTGTAATGCTTTTAAAATTGCCTGCCGGATATCTTCACGTCCGGTAAGCGATTTCACTTTATCTTCAGGTTGCTGACCAAAAATTTCTATGGTGGTGGCGCGCAATAGCGGCAAGTGATGTTCAGCTATTTCCAGTACATCAACGCTATCTATCATCAATTCTACGGTTACACGAACAAAGCCCAGTTTCTTCGACGATGTGCCAATGTAATTGGTAATGATATCCGGCTCTAAGCTCAGGTAACCAAAGTTTGGTGCGTCTTGTGCGTGAGAAGAAAAACTGAGCAGGCTACACAGAAGTGATATCGTAGCTAACAATCGCAGTGATAATTTTTTCATAAGATTCAATATCGTACCGATAGATGGCGTTGTTTAAGTCTTATTTAGTGTAGCAAAAGGCGGAAAATAAACACTCAATAAAAAGGCTACAATAAGTATCTTTGTGAGAGGTTTTGGGCTATCGGATATACCAATGCTAAGATACGGCCTTCCGATTTTCAGGTGAACAGGCATTGCAACAGGGTTTTTCGTTTCCAATTGGGCTGGATGTAGTCTGGGAACCACTTTCACGTTATCCCCACTTACCCAGTCATATTCGCAGCTGGCTGCAGGATAGCGGTTCACTGACTGATCGCATTGAAAGTGCGTGTAGCGTTTTTAATTTAACGCTTATTGGTGAAGGTGAGGCGCAATTACATGCATGTGAACGTCAAAGCCTTCACATTAACGCCACCGACAATCATACGGTTCGCGAGGTGTTGCTTTGTGGCGATGAACGTCCGTGGGTGTTCGCGCGCTCGGTTATTCCTCCTGAGCTCATGTCTTCTGAGTTTAACCAACTGGGTGAAGAGCCCCTGGGGCGCCGACTGTTTAACGATGCCCGATTCAGACGCGGCGAGTTCGAGGTTTGCCGCATTCGACATACTGCCTTCACACCTGAAATAGAATTGCCGCTGTGGGGGCGTCGGTCAGTTTTTTATTTTCAGCAGCACGCTTTATTGGTGGCAGAGTTGTTTCTTCCTGCATCGCCTTTGTATCAAACGGGTAGTTAATTATGTCTCTCGAGTTGTCATTCAGTAATTGGCGCGCCTACATGCAGCTAACCCGCCTGGATAAACCCATCGGCATTTATTTGCTGCTGTGGCCGACGATCTGGGCGTTAGTCATCGCCGCAGACGGTTTACCCAGTTTGGGCATTACGCTGATATTTATTGCCGGTGTGGTGCTAATGCGCTCTGCAGGATGCGTCATTAACGACTACGCCGACAGAAAAGTGGATGGCAGTGTAAAACGCACAAACGCACGGCCATTGGTGTCGGGCACGGTAACTGAACGGGAGGCGCTGCAATTGTTCGCCTTGCTGGTGGGCTTATCGTTTATTCTGGTGCTCATGTTGAATTGGCAGACCATTGCCTTGTCGGTTGTGGCGCTATTTCTGGCGGCCAGTTATCCGTTTATGAAGCGATATACGCACATGCCGCAAGCGGTATTGGGAGCTGCGTTTGGCTGGGCGATCCCCATGGCGTTTGCCGCCATTCAGGGCTCAGTGCCGCTGGAAGGTTGGTTGCTGTTTATTGCAAACCTTACCTGGACCATTGCGTACGACACGTATTACGCCATGGTCGACCGCGATGACGACCTAATCGTAGGCATAAAATCATCGGCTATCTTATTTGGTCAGTACGACAGATTGATCATTGGCGTGCTGCAGGGGATCACACTGATATTGCTGTTCACCATTGCCCAGTGTTTAGCATACGGTTGGCCGGTGTACTTTGCGCTGGTGGCGTGCGCGCTGCTGTTTATCTTTCAGTCTTACGAAACCCGTGAACGGGAGCGCATGGCCTGCTTCAAAGCCTTCTTAGATAACCATTACGTAGGATTGGTTTTCGCGGTGGGGTTATTGATGGACAGAATTGCATTGGCAGTGATGTAAGCCAAAACGCTGAAGACGATTGATAGCGCTGTTACCGGTTCGTCCGTTTCGGCAGCAGCGCTCGGAGTCTTATTCTTTCGGCAACGCGCTTTGCTTTTCTTCCAAGGCCGCTAATCGCGCTTCCATCGCTTCTAGCTTTTCACGCGTTCGGATCAGCACCTGACTTTGAATGTCGAACTCTTCCCGGGTAACCAGGTCCAGTTTGCTCAGTTGCGCCTGCAAAACCTGCTTAACACGGGCCTCGGCACCTTCTGCCATATTGCGTACGCCCGGCGGCACAGCATCAGAAATTTGTTTGGCGATTTCTTCGAGTTTTTTCGGATCAAGCATAGTATTTCCTTTATAATGCGCATCATCGCGACTTTGTGTTTCATATTCTAAATAGATGCGACACACATGCAATTAAAAAACCGTCATTCTCTCAACCCCGTAGCTCGCTCCCACTGAATATGAAGTTAAACGACGCTCAACAATCTGCCGTGACGTATGTTTCCGGACCTTGTCTGGTTCTGGCGGGTGCCGGTAGTGGTAAAACCCGCGTAATCACCAATAAAATTGCCCATCTGGTGCGCGAGTGCGACTTGCCTGCCCGGCAAATCGCAGCGGTAACCTTTACCAACAAAGCTGCCCGGGAAATGAAGGAGCGGGTGGGGCAAACCCTGGGTAAGCAGGAAGCCCGCGGTCTGAAAGTGTGTACGTTTCACACCCTCGGTCTAACCATTATTAAAGCGCACGTTAAAGAGCTTGGCCTGAAACCAGGCTTCTCGCTTTTTGACGACAAAGACTCGACTGCGCTGCTGAAAGACCTCACCGAAGATACGATTGACGGCGACAAAGACCAGTTGAGCATGCTGCAAAGCTGCATTTCCAACTGGAAAAACGATCTGCTTCTGCCCGATGCGCTGGCGAAGAAAGCCACCAGTGCCGGTGAACGGGAATTTGCCGAAGCGTACCGCCACTATCAGAATCACCTGCGGGCCTATAACGCATTGGATTTTGATGATCTCATTTTGCTGCCAACCTTGTTGCTGAAAACAAACGAGAGCGTACGACTGAAATGGCAGAGCAAAATTCGCTATTTGCTGGTGGACGAATATCAGGATACCAACACCAGCCAGTATGAACTGGTGAAGCTGCTTGTAGGCGAACGGGCACGGTTTACCGTGGTTGGCGACGACGACCAGTCGATATATTCCTGGCGAGGTGCCAGACCACAGAACCTGCATTTACTACAAGAAGATTTCCCCAAACTGAATGTTATTAAGCTGCAGCAAAACTACCGTTCATCCGGCCGTATTCTGCATTGCGCCAACATACTCATTCAGAACAATCCCCATTTATTCGATAAAACCCTGTTTTCAGAAATGGGCTACGGTGAACCGCTCCGCGTGTTGTCGGCAAAGAACGAAGAACACGAAGCCGAGCGAGTTGTGGCTGAGCTTATCGCACATAAATTCATGAACCGTACGTCGTTCAAAGACTACGCCATTCTGTATCGGGGTAATCACCAGAGCCGCTTGTTTGAAAAGTTACTGATGAGTAACCGTATTCCTTATCGCATCAACGGTGGGATGTCGTTCTTTGGCCGCACCGAAGTAAAAGACATCATGGCGTACCTGCGCCTGCTGGTGAATCAGGATGACGACAATGCCTTTTTGCGCGTGGTAAATACGCCTAATCGGGGTATTGGTCGTGCCACGTTAGAAAAGCTGGGTAACTTTGCTAATCAGGTGGGCATTTCGTTGTTTGCCGCTACTACCCATTCCGGGCTATCTGGCGTGTTAGGTGAGTCTGCCTATCAGCGCGTTGCCGGTTTTGGACGCTGGGTTGTGGAAACCTCTGATAACGTCGTGCGTGGCGACAGTAAAGCCGTATTGCGAGACATGATTCGCTCTATGCAGTACGAAGAGTTCCTTTACGAACACAGCCCCAGCCCGAAAGCGGCTGAAATGGCTATGGCCAACGTAAGTACCTTATTCGGCTGGGTTACCGACATGCTGGAAGGAAACGACCTCGATGCGCCTATGACTATGCAGGAAGTGGTGAACCGCCTTATCTTGCGTGACATGATGGAGCGAGGCGAAGAAGACAGCGAAGCCGATCAAGTTCAGCTTATGACACTGCACGCCTCGAAAGGTCTGGAATTTCCGATTGTGTTTCTGGTGGGTATGGAAGAAGGTTTACTGCCGCACCAAAGCAGCATTGATGAAGATAACGTGGAAGAAGAACGTCGCCTCGCTTACGTGGGCATCACCCGTGCTCAGCGCGAACTGATTTTCAGCCTGGCAAAGGAACGCCGACAGTTTGGCGAAGTCATCAATCCCGAGCCAAGCCGTTTTCTCTATGAATTACCCGTAGACGACGTGGTATGGGAAGAGAAAAAGGCGAAACCCACCGCCGATCAGCAAAAGAAAACCAACGAAGCCGGATTGGCCAGTTTAAAAGCCATGTTGGGGAAGAAGTAGTTTCAGGCTAATGTTGAAAGTCAGGTTCGTTTTTTCCATAAAGAGTCCGATCTAGAGCAATGAAGCACCGCTAACACGGTAATTTTATCTGCGGAAGGTAAATAGTAAACGCAAAAGGGAAATCGTCTGACTAGCATCCTTCGGACGCTTTTATGAACTCTCGGGTAGTGAAAAGGGTTATGTTGGAGTTTAGATAATGCTTGTTCCACGCTGAGAATGTAGTCATCGCCTAAGCCTTTCTGGCAATGCTCGAAATACGAAAACGCATCGGAAATATCGTACTCGACTTCCGGAGCAAAACGCAGCGGTAGCAGGCTCAAATATCTGTGGCGCGGGCTTTAATCGTTGACCAATCCAGTTCAGATGACGGATTAGTTTTCAGCTTAGACAGGCGTGCATCTAATTCTTTCTGATGCTCTGAAGAGATTTCTATTTCAGATGAGTCGTCTTGCGCAACGGAATCCCAAATCTGTTGCACCAACGCTACTTTTTCGCTGGTAGATAATTTGCCGAATTTCACTCTGATAACTCCCGTTGCTGAATGATATCAGTATATACCCAGATGCCTTTGTTTAAAAACTGACCTTTCGGGACGTTAATTAAAACTTACGCACTTTTTTGTCGTGACACCTGTTGTGGCGAAGACAGGATCTTCCCTTGCGCATAATGACATTCAATTTCATTGAGCGCGTTGAGCTGCGCTTTGGCATTCACACCTTCAGCGATAACATCGAACTTAAGGTGTTCTGATATCAGCATGACCGACTGAATTAACTTAAGGTTGCGCTGAGAGCGGGGCAGAGACTTAACGAAACGGTGGTCTATTTTGATAAAGTCGAAGGGATAGGCAAACAAATAACTTAGCGACGCTAAACCGCTGCCGAAGTTATCCAATACGAGTGTTACACCTGCACGTTTGAGCTTCTTGATTGCAGGCAGAATGTATTGCGAACGGCGATTCAAATCATTTTCGTCGAATTCAAAAACCAAGCGGCCGGGCTCAATACCCCATTGTGTTACCAGATCTAAGATTTTATTCACCAGTGAAGCCTGAAGCAGGTGATTTATCGAAACATTCACCGCAATCTTTCCAATTTCACCGGCCTGTTTAGCATCGTGTCTGATCAGCGAGCAGGCCTTATTCAACTGGTATAAATCGAGATCCAGGGTTAATCCACTGTGTTCAGCCACCCGTCTGAAGTTTTCTCTGTCTACCTTTCCATGTACCGGATGCACCCAACGAACATACATTTCGTGGTACAGCACGGAATTGGCGCGAAGGTCGATGACAGGCTGCATATAACATTCGAATTCTTCATCGCGTAATGCACGGCGAAACTCGTTTTCGAGTTCAAGCTCTTCTATTAGCCGGTCGCGCATAGACTTATCAAACATCACAAAGCGACCGCGACCAATGGTTTTCGCTTGATACATAGCTGCATCGGCATCGCGAAGGACTTCATCGGCGGTGCGATAGTAGGTTTCCAGATGGGCAATACCGATACTGGCCCCGCTGTACATCTCTTTACCATCAAGTACAAAGGGTTGAGAAATGGCTTCGATTATCCGCGAAGCAACGTCTTCAACTACCTCGGCTTCCTCAAAGTTGTCCAGCAGCACAACAAACTCATCGCCGCCCAGGCGTGCAAGCAGATCATGGCCCCGAATACACAGAGAAATACGGTGCGCTACCTCTATGAGGAATTCATCACCCGCGTGGTGACCCAATGTGTCGTTGATGGTTTTAAAACGGTCGAGGTCGATAAACAACACTGCGAACAAGTTATCCGGATAGCGCTGTTTGTTGGCAACGGCAAGCTCTAAACGACTAGCAAACATGGCGCGGTTTGGCAGGTCCGTAAGGCTGTCGTGATGCGCATCGTGAATGAGCTTTAACTCAATAACCTTACGCTCTTCAATCTGCTGCTTCAGATAAGAGTTCGTGGCGTCTAACTCTCTTGTGCGCTCTGCTACTTTTTCTTCTAGTAACGCATTGTATTGCTGAATCGCGTCGGTACTGCGTTTTCGGCCTATTGCCGCTGCAATGTGATGAGAAACGAAGCGCAGTAGCTCGAGATCTTTGCCTGTGTATTTGGCCAACTTACCGTAGGTCTGAATACCAATCACACCTGAAATTTTGCCATCAACAATGAGCGGCGAACCCAGCCAGGAGTTGGCACTTTTTAGCATTTTCTGAGCAGTGGATACATCCAACTCACCGCTTTCTGCCAGTTCGAGTACTCGGGGTGGATTAATCAGTTCGGTTTGCCCACTACGCAGTACAAATTCAGTAAGACCTAATCCTAACGGACGACGAGACACCGATTCGTTCATGGTGTCGCTGAAATACGGGAAGTCGAGGTGATTGCCCGATTCATCAAGAATAGCGATGTAGCAGTTCGGTGCGCTAATCAAGCGCGCCAGAATATTATGAATGCTGGCGTAGAAGGCATCCATATCGCCTTCAAGATTGGCCGCAAGTTCGGATATCTCGTACAACGCCTGTTGTAGTGTTTCTATCCGTTGGCGCTCTAATATTTCTTCTTGAAGCTCATCGTTAATTGTACGAAGTTGTCGGGTTCTTTCGCGAATGGTGCGCTCTGTGAGCTCGCGGTTTTTCACTCGGTCTACCGTGGTCACAATGTGTTGCGATACAAACAAGAGTACTTCGAGATCTTCATCAGAGTAACTCACAGAACTATCGTAAGTTTGTACCACCATGGCACCAATAACCTGTGAACCCCGTTTCAGTGGAACACCGAGGAATTGATGAGGCGTAGCGCCTACCATGGAAACGCCAGTTTCGGCGGCGAAAGCAGCTTGATTTTCGCTTTCTAGAAATACGTGTTTGCCGGTGCGAAGAATATGGCCGGTAATCCCGTCCATCAGGGATTCAGCAGGAATTTGTTTGATTGTCTGTTCGTCGAACTCGTCAACAAAGTAAGCAAAATCAATAAGGTTTGCTTCTTTTTCGTAAAACGCAACGAAGAAGTTATCTGCGATCATAAAGTCGCCGATAATTTCGTGAATGGCTGGATAAAGGCGACTAAGATTACTTACCGAACTGGCTAGTTCAGCAATATCGAATAGTGCTTTTTGTACTCGTTCCGCACGTTTGTACTTATCAGTGAGTTGCTGTAACTGCGGAATAAGTTCCCGAAGCTCCTCTTCTGACAACTCATACTGCGTTGACTTTGAAGACATCAGATTTGTGTCGCTTTATTATAGATTTTTTATTTTCGACAATAAATTAACCGATTTGTATTAAAAACGCTACTTAATGAGACAAAATTGCGGTGAACGGGCTAGAAATGCCGTGTTCAGGTATGCTAAGAAATACCCGACAGCCTGTGGTGAAAACTGTCGGGGCTTTAGAAGGTGTTAAATGCCTTCAATCATGTATTCGATGGTCGCTTTGATGTCGTCATCGCTACAATCTGTACACGTGCCTCTTGGTGGCATGGCGTTAATGCCATTAAGTGCATTTTGCCAAACACCGTCCAGACCACGCTCGTCTAAACGAGGCTGCCAGTCTGCGGCGTTATTAGCGCGCGGCGCACCCATCAAACCCGATGCGTGACACATTGCACACGCGCCGTTAAAAATTTCTTCCGGAGTACGTGCCTTTGCTGTGGTTGCTGCTGCAGTTTGTGCACCCGCAACATTTAATTCGCCATAGGGTTTTGTTCTTTCTTTAATCGCTTCATCTGACATTTCCTGTGCATGAGCAGCGCTCAAACCCAGCGAAACAGCCATAGCTATCAATGCTTTAACTTTCACTTTTGTCTCCAGGCAACGGTCTTAAAGTCTGTAATTGACTGATTATAGCGGTTAAAAAGTCTCCGACAACATTTTGAACATAAATACCTACAAAAATTGTGTGAAATAGCGTTAATAATGATTGATGTCATAAATTATCACGATCTTTATGCTACAGATATCGTATAGCATACGATGGTGTTAATAAGGGCGCGTGCTTTAGTTGAATACGGTGTGAATACTGTTTATTCTGCCTGCTTTAAGCGCTAAATGTTGTATAACCCGGTACTGGAAGTGATGAATTATTGTTCGAAATGCATGGATGCTAAATGCAGCTCTACCTTGGCGCGTGTTAGTGCATTAAGGGACTGTTGTTGTGAGTGAACAGCAAATAGCGCCCAACCGGCCTACCGCACACAAGTTTAAGCCCACTAATACCGAAGCTACTTCGCCATTCGGCTTCTTCTTGCTTTGTGTTTATACCGCGCTGGTATTTATTCGCCCCCATGAATGGCCGATATTTGAAACGGAACTGCCAATCCTGCGTACGTTCCTCATCATTACGTTTATCTTCTACGTCACAACGCTAAGTCCGAAGAAGTGGAACTGGCAAGCCACCATAATGGTGGTAATGTTCTTCTTCATGCTGTTATCGGAAATGAGGGCGAGGCGATTCTTCAGTGATCTTACCTTCGTTACCGAGTGGGTAACCTCAGACATACTGCCGTTTATTCTGTTCCTGGGCTTTCTTGTGTCGCTCAGAAGGCAACGGATTATTCTGTTTATCTCGTTAATGGCCTGCGTCATCATGGTCCATCAGGCGTGGTTCCAGATTGGCGATCCGCTGGGTATGGGATGGGCGGAGAATGCAATATTCCGGGGTTCCGGTAACGACGCCATGATGCAGGTGCGTTACGTGGGTATTTTCCACGACCCTAACGATATGGGCATGTTCTTGGTAATGAACATTCCTATTGCCATGTATTTTCTGGTTAACACCAAGAGCTTTATGATTCGCATGCTGTCGTTAGGCATCATGGCGGCGCTATTTGTTGGTATATATTGGACCGGAAGTCGAGGCTCTTTGGTTGGGTCGTTAGCGGTGATCGCCGCGTACATTTTCGTGCGCTTCGGCCGGGTGAAGTTCATGATCCTCACGGCGCTTTCACTGCCGATAGTTGGGGTGGCATTGGCCTCGTTCCGTACCATCGGTTTAGAAGACAAAAGTGTACAAGACCGTCTGACAGCCTGGTATGAAGGTATTCAAATGGTGAAATACCGCCCACTATTTGGCTTCGGTAAAGATCGCTTTTTGGAATATCACTCCAAAGTAGCCCATAACAGTTTCGTTACGGTGATGTCAGAACTCGGCGCCATCGGTTATACCTTGTGGATGACGTTCATTATGTTGATTTTTGTGATGGCGTACCGCATCGCAAAATTGCCAGCCATCGAAGGGCCAAAAGGCGACGCTTTGCGCCAAGAGCAATCGCTAAATATTTACCTTTCAATTGCAATGATTGGCTATTGCTCCACCGCATTCTTTATTAGTCGAAGCTATATTCTCTATTTCTACGTATTCGCCGCATTCGTAGCTGCGTCGTACATGCGGGTGCAAAAATCTTACCCTCAGTTCGACCTCAAAATCACAGCGGCAACAGTGGCCCGGGTTGCGGTGTGCAGCGCCGGAAGTCTGATCGTTCTGTATCTGATCATCAGATTCCTGCTCACAATTCGGTAAGAGGTTATTAAGTTTGAGTAATTTAAAAGCAAGCATCATTGTTGCCGTTTATAACGGCGCTAAAACGCTGGAGGCGTGCATCAATAGTTTGCTTGCGCAGACCTACAGCAACTTTGAAATCTTGCTGGTGGACGACGGCTCTTCCGATAATTCTTATGAAGTAATTCAGGCGTTTGAAAGCGATCCGCGAGTCCGTTACTTCAAAAAGGAAAACGGTGGGGTGGCCTCTGCCCGAAATTACGGTATCGGTGTTTCTGAAGGCGATGTCATTGGGTTCTGTGACCAGGACGACCAATGGAAGCCAACAAAGCTAGAAAAGCAACTTCCACGATTCGACGACCCCGACGTTGGCCTGGTGTACAGCTGGGTTGAAATTCAGCGCATGGGCGAAACCGATTACAGTAAACCGGAAATAGAAGGGCGCTGCTTTCACGAATTATTAGATGTGAATTTCATTTCCTGCTGCACCGCACTGGTTAGAAAGTCCATTTTAAAAGATATCGGCGGTTTCGATGATAGCCGCGAACTGCACGGTGTAGACGACCGACATGTATGGCTGCGTGTAGCGCGTATCTCAAAACTCGCGGTGGTAAAAGAGCCATTGGCGGTGTACTACATTCATGGCGAAAACTACTCCATGAATCAAATGAAAATGTTGATAGCCGATTTGGTATGCGTGAGAAAAATTGCCGCAATGCCTGAGGTGAGTGAAGCTGAGCGCGAAGAATGTCGCCAAGCAGAGCACAAAATCTACCTACACTATGCCGGAAACCTGTTTTATCAGAACAAACCGGACCTTGCCGGGCAGTGTTATCTCGATGCCTGGAAAATCAAACCGTTAAAAGTTCAGCTACTGGTCAAAGGGATTGGTCTGAAACTTATGCCTGCGTCATTGCTGAAAAAAGCAAAAGCCGCTCGTAAATCAGTAAAAAGAGCAGCCTGAATGCAACAAAAAGCCATTATCGTTATAGGAATGCATCGCAGCGGCACGTCGGCCATTTCGGGCCTGTTAGCTGAGTTGGGTGTATTTATGGGGTCGTCGCTGTTCGCGCCGCAAAAAGGCGTGAATGAGAAAGGGTTTTACGAAAACTCCCTGGTTGTCGAAATGAACGAGCGCCTGTTCGATGAGAAATGCTGGTCGTGGGATGATCCACTCGCCCATGCGTTTGCCGACAACAACGACAGCGCCATTCAAAAAGCACTTCCTCATGCGGCAGATATGCTGAAAACCGACTATGGCAATAAGCCGTTATGGGGCATGAAAGATCCGCGCACTACCTTGCTCATGCCATTCTGGAAACAGGTTTTTAATAAGCTTAATGTTAAAACCACATACGTGTTAATGGTGCGTCCGCCGGTAGAAGTGTGTGGCTCTCTGACCAAGCGAAATGGCTTTTCGTTAGATAAATCGCTAATGCTGTGGCTGAACCACACATTTACGGGTTACTTCTGCTGTGACGAGCAGGAACGCTGCATTGTGACTTACCCTGACTTACTCGAGCAGCCCAAAGCCATGGCGCGCAGAATTGCAGAGTGCGCCGCGCTTGATATCGATATAGACAGTATGGATCTGAATTTTGTAGATAAAAGTATGCAAAATCAGAAGCAGAAAACCATGCCAGCTGGCGAGTTGTCTGATATTGCTGTCGACCTCTATACCGCGCTTTCACAGCCTGAAGTGAATGACGACGATGTACGCGCAGTGAAAGCGCGCTACGAACAATACCTAAGTCGCATGAACCCGGTGTTGGTAGAGCATTTACGTTCAGTAAAGCAAGAAGAAGTGTATTTCCGTCACCTCTTTGTAAACGCATACCGTTCTGTATGGTGGAAGCTAAGTTGGCCACTGAAGAAAATAGAAATGTCGTTGCGCAAAAAGAAATGGCAATGGTAAGCGTGCTATGAAAAACGTATTCATTTGTGTCATTACCTGCAGAAGGCCGCAATGGTTGGCTCGTTTACTCGATGGCCTGCTGGCCCAGCAAATTGATGAGAACATCAAGGCCAGCGTGCTGGTGGTAGATAACGCACAAGATGCGGCTACCAAACAAGTAGTAGAAGACAAAGCGGCAACCAGTGCGATACCGGTTATTTATGATGTAGAACCCCAGCCGGGCATCGTGTTTGCCCGTAACCGCTGTGCGCAGCGATTCTTGGAAGAGCAGGGCGATTATCTGGTATTTATCGACGACGATGAATGGCCGCAGTCGCCAGACTGGCTGAATCGATTATGCGAAGGGTCTGATAAATATCAGGCCGATGTAGTAACCAGCCATGTGATTTCTGTGGGCGAGCCGGGTACTCCTGAATGGTCTGTCGATTTAATCTACGGTAATAATCCGTTTACGGAAGGGCAGTTCATTGATGTGTTTTACACCAATAATGTGCTTATTAGCCGTAACGTTATCGCCTCGCTTAACCCCTGCTTCGATGAGCGTTTCGCCATGACCGGCGCCAGCGATTATCATTTTGCTTTGCGCGCAAAGCACGCCGGCTACCGTTGTGTGTATATCGATGCACCGGTAGTGGAAGAATTCCCCAAGAGTCGCGCAACTATAAAGTGGTTCTGCCGTCGGGGCTATCGTTCAGGCATTGGTTATACCCGTTCGCACATATTCGAAGAATCATTTGGTAAGGCCCTGGCACGTTGTGCGGTGTTAAGTGGTGTCAGAGTGCTGCGTGGTTTAGGCAAGCTTATCGTAGGCGCGGTAACTGGAAATAAAACCAAATACGTCGATGGTCTGTTTCGACTGTGTTCTGCCTGGGGAACCATTGTAGGTTTCTTTGGCGTGAAGCACGAAGAGTACAAAGTCATTCACGGAAAATAGCGCTCGCATTAAGCAACGAGCGCATAAACAGTTTATTAAAGAGACAAATTCAGATGCAAAACACACCCCAGCAATACGCCTTTCTGGTAGGTTCGGCGAAGTCAGGTACGACTAAACTGGCTGACTTGCTTGATTTGCATCCTGAAATCAGTGTGTCGTCGGACAAAGAGCCAGACACCTTTGCCCGCAACGACGTTTCAGCGGCGGTGATGGCAGAATACGATACGCTCTTTGAACCGAATAGCACCATTCGTATCGATGCTTCCACGTCGTATTCTGAAGGCACCGATAGCCTGCAGATTGCCAAGCGGCTGGCAGAGGTCGACCCAAACGCAAAAATTCTGTATCTGGTGAGAAACCCGGCTAAACGTGCTTGGTCGTCTTATTGGCACTATGTACGAAACGGTACCGAAAAGCGCGAACCAATGGCAGCCATTACCAACCAGACATCACCACATTTCGTTGGTTCTTGTTTTAACCTGCACGTGGCGAACTATGTGTCTGTGTTTGGTCGCGACAATGTGCGGGTTATCCAGTTCGAAGACTTCATCAAACAAGCCGACGATATTTATCAGCAGATCATCACTTTCCTCGGGCTGGAAAACGTAACGTTAGAGCAGGATGAGTCGACAAAAACTAAGAATAAATCTTATCAGTGGCGCGGTCCGGCCGCATTCCTGAAGCACGTGAATCCCAAATACATTCAGAAAACCACTAAAGTGCTGAAAAGCCTGCTGCCTGAATCGGCGCTGGAAAAGCTCAGAAACTCAGCCACCAAGCCCGTACCAGATCTAAACGATGCAGACTACGCCACATTGGCTGCGCTTTTTGAAGCTGACCACCAGTCGCTTCAACAAGATTACGCTGACCTGTTTATCAAACCTACATCGTCTAAATAAGCAGAAGTCAGCCTAAAAAATGAAGAAAAAACTCGCCAGCGCGGCGCTCTTTTCACTGGTTTCAAAAGGGCTCAACATTGTTTCGATGTTGTTGCTCACGCCTGTTATCTTAGATGTGATTGGCAAAGAACAATACGGTCTTTGGATCCTCATTCTTTCCATCATTGCCTGGTTTAACGTATTTGAACTGGGCTTTCCTGCAGCCATATATCGCTTTGCCACCCTTTTTCTTGAGCAGAAAAAGTATGATCAGTTAAATCGCTATTTGGCTACTTTCCTGGTGGTGTTTGGCGGGCTGGGGCTTATTGCTGTTCTGGTGCTGGTTTTATTCGGGTTTTTCCCTCACTGGTTTGATGTGGGCGACGACAACGCCGGGCTATTCTCTTTCACCATATTCCTGTTCACCATCAAGGTAATCGTCGACTTTCTCTCGCACATTCCGAATAGTATCTTCGTGGCCAACCTGCGCATTGATATCGACGAGAAAGTCACCGCGTTTAGCCTGCTCATTAAGTTAATAGCGATTTACTTGCTGATCGACGACTTCGGTATTCTTACCTTAATTGGGGTAACGCTGGTAACCGAAATTGGCGCAAACCTGCTTAAAGTCGTTCTGGCTTACCGGTTGCTGCCATCACTTAAGTTAGATTTGCGTTTCTTCTCGATGGACGTTTTCAGAGAGATTTTTTCTTTCTCTAAACACGTGTTTATTCTGGGGATCGCCCGGGTACTTAACGACCGTATCGACCCGTTTATCATCGTTAAATTCCTCGACCTGAAAAGCGTTGCCATCTTCAACATCGCGAATAACCTGATCACTCAGCTTAATCTGCTGATCATTTCATTCTTTAAGTTTCAGGGGGCCATTTTCACCAAAAAAATAGCCGCTAAGCAGTCAGCTGAAAACCTCTACAATACCATTTGTACCGCCAATACTTACGTGGGACTGGTGTTTGCAAGCTGTGTTGTCATTCTTGCCGACCCGTTCGTGCATTTGTGGTTAGGCGAAGAGTTTGAAGCCTCGGTAGGTCTGCTGTACGTGCTGGCGTTTGGTGTGGTTATTCGCCCCATCACTGCCACGTCTAATCAGCTGTTGTTGGCGATGGCCACGCATAAATTGTTGGCCGTGGTGCAGTTCGTCTGTGCCCTGGTAAACATTGGGCTTTCCATCGTGTTAATTGGCGATTACGGGCTGGTGGGTGTTGCCTTCTCTACAGTGTTCTCAAACCTGCTGTCGAACGTTATTTTGGTGAACGTGTTGCTACCTCGTTATACCGATTACAAGCTCACCGCGCTGCGTATGCGGATGATTTATTCGGTGGCGAATCTCGGCGTGGTAACGTATTTCTTTGCTGGTACTAACGTAATGGCGTTCGTAGACTCTTGGCTGATGCTGTTTGTGGCTGCTGCCGGCGTGTTTGCGGTAGTAAGTGTGCTAAACCTGACTATCTTCGTTGGTCAGTTTGGTGCATTGCGAAGCATAATTAAACGCTGAGAATTTTCTCAGCGTTCAGTCATACTGGCTTTCGACAGTTCAATCATCTTGTTGCGAACATCGGTGTAATACGCCACAAGTTCTGCCATCCCATCTTCTGGAATGTCGATATCTGAATAGTTTGATTTCTGCTTGGTGATCACGCCTTTATTCAGATTCCCTGAGTGATCGCCGCCCGAGCCAGAACCCGTGAGTGTTTGCTTCTTAAATTCCGGTTTTAATGGCTCTGAAAGACCCAGTTCTGTTTGTAGGAACACTAATGATGCTTCGGTGTTATCACGCAGAGCATCGGCATCTAAGTACAGAAATTTGCCCGGCAGCGCGCTGGCGTAGCTTAGTAGGGTATTCAAACGTTGAATGTAGTAATCGCGGGCACCTTCAAAAGTAGCGCGTTCATGATTGTCTACCCGTTTGCCAACCTGGCTCATAATACTGGGAATGGTATTTTGCGGTGAGCGCAGCGAAATAATGAACTGGCAGTCGTCTCGCTTGAGAATAGCAGGGTGCACTTCGTATTCGTTGTGCAGTAACTTATCGAAAATGAAGCGGCTGCCTGGCTTGAAGCGGTGATGATTCGCATGTTCAATTCGCTGATTCAGAAAAGCAAACTGTTTGCTGCCGTAGCCGATGTGCTTTTCGTAGTAGCCGTTAATCTCGTCGCTAGAACCAAAAATATGGCCTAATAAGCTCGTATTCGCGCGCATATGGCTTAATAGAAAGATATGGCGATAGCTGTCTTTGGCATGTTTATCGAGAGCGAACTTCGCGAGCTTTTTTATCAGCGGGGTTTTCTTTTTCACTGCTGCTTCCTCGCTTTATAAATTTTTGCCAGGCGCTCAACGTTCTCTTTGCTCATTTCCAGCTCTTTTGGCATTTTCTTCTTTTTGAAAATGTTGCGTTTCACTTCCAGTTTTTCTTCAATCACTTTCGGACGGCTATAAATGCCTGCCCAACAATCTATTAAGGCGCCGACATCCAGGGCGATACCGCCTTTAGCCTTAATTACTTCACAATAACCTTTACCAATTAAACCGGCACCGACAATAAACGGCATACCCGGATAATCTACCTGTATGGCATCGCAGATCTCGTTGTAAGCTTCAGGGAAATGGGCAGCTTTCTGCTTGCCTTGTCGCGCGCTTTTGTCTGGTACCTGATACAGCGAAACCGACTTGCCGGTGGCTTTCTCAATATTCTTCGCAACACTCGCCCGGGCCGTTACTAAGCCAACTTTATCGGCGTTCAGCATCAGCTGCGTCATGCCGCCATTTAAGAAGTAATCGAAGGAAATCCATTGGCTGCAAAGGGTTTGCTTTGCCATTTGCATTTCATTGAACTGCTTGTACAACTTCGCTACGCGAATGGCGTCGAACGCCGAAATGTCCTGCTCGGTTTTGCGCAGGTGAAACTGCTTTCTGAACGTTTCCAAAAAACTGTCGCTGTAGCGTTCATTCATCAGCGCGCAATCGAAATCCACATTCACGATATCGTTCCGAACGCCCAGAATATCGGCATTACGCGTGGCGCTAACCAGGTTTTGTTTGGCCTGATAAAGCTGTTCAATTGAAACCGTGCGCCCAAAATGCTCATTCAAATAAAGAATGTCATCAATCAGAGATTGTTCATCGAAATCGAGCAGAGCGCCTTCGCCGTCGCCCAAGCGCAAAAACATAAATGGTTTTCCGTCTTGTTGTGCTTGCTCTAGCTGCGTTTCAAACTGGATTTCGTCAATTAAAGTAATGTTGTCTCGGGTGTCCATTTACTGCCTACTATGGTAATTGCCCACGTTCCCGGAATGCGTATGATTATTAAGAGATAACGTGCGAATTTTCCAGTTTTTTATAGATACATGCCTATGCTTTCTTATAAGTCTGGCCAATCAGGTAACTGAATATAACCGTCTTGTTCCGGGCGCATTTTATCCAGCGTGTCGCGCTGCAGGCGGCCGAAGCCTGAGGTGTCGTTGTCTTTTACGGCGATTTGCGGCTTTCCGCTCATAACGGCACCTTGCGCAGTGCGCTCCAGTAGCTTCGTGGTACCGGTTACACGATTTCCTGAAACCGTGATCACAGGCGTGCCCTGTTCCCACCCTGCATCTTTCACTTCGTCGGTTACCAGCGTGGTCTTTGTTGGCGACGCTAAATAGACTAACCGGTTATCTGTTACCTCCAGGCTATTTAAGCCCTGAAAAGTACGCACCATAGAGCGATTGTAGTTACCGTCTATCACAAAGTAATTGCGCGCGAATACCGTATCGCCCCGTGACGGGCTTTTGCCATCACCACCGGCCCGCGAACCTAATCCCGGCATACGATGCACCAGCATATTGTCGGTCACTTCATGGTGCTGACCATCAAAATCGTATTGACCGTCGTAACCAATCACTTCAACCAAATAACGGGATTGCTTCTCAGCACCGTTTTCAATCCAATTATGGCGAATTACCGAATTCTCAAAACGGGATTTAACCGCATTGCCGCGCAAATCGTGCAGGTAGCTGTTCTCAAGGGTGAACGTGGCGCCGGGAAAGGTATGTTGATCGCTTGCCACGTAGATGCCGTGATTCCACGGGCGGCCTTTTTCTTTTCCGCCGGCATCATATATTTCAACAGCATCGAGAGTTAGGTCGCCTGAATCAAAGTCTGTAGACAGTACTCCGGTTTTACAGTGTCTAATGAGTACATTGCGTAACGTGGTATTGTCGGATGCATGGCGAACACACAAACCGCCGCCCTGCAAAATGACGTTTTCTACAACCCAGTTGTGTGAGCTAGTAAGCCCCATTGTCCAGTTAAATCGTTTAGTGCCACCTTCGATAACAGCCCGTTTAGACGCGTCTGTGGCATTGCTTTTAAGCGTTATTGGCTGCGCACGGGTGCCGGAAATTTCTTTTGCTTCGAATGCCTGATAAGTGGCACCGGGCTCAAGAATAATGGTATCGCCGGCTGAAAGCAGCTTAAGCACATCCTTCACTTCGCGATAGGTGGGAGACGAGGGGCCGACATGCCAGGTTTTAGGTGCGCGACTATCGTTACGGGTTTGCACCGGCCAGCGCAAACGAAATACATCGCGACGTCTGTCAGGGTCGGTTTCGTTGAAAACCAGGCGATAGGTTTTGCCAACGCCATTGCCTACCGGGGCTTGCACGCGCAGGCGAAGCGTATCGCCTTCTTTTATGGTGAATTCTCCGCCCGCTTTAAAGCTGTCGCTGTTGTGAGCAATCTCAATATCACGGGAGGTTAATTTAAGTGGGTGAGGGCCAACACCTTTCAGGCGTATACATTGTTCAAGCAGCGTGCCTGGCTCCTGTTCAATTTGGGCCGGCAAACCACCACGATGTCGCAGCTTCCACTGGTAGTCTGAAATGTCGCGCTCCATACAATTATCGTTGGCCGACGCGATACCAGAAAAAGAAATCAATACACCGAAAAGTAGCGTTTCAACATACATCGCGACAATCGCGTACCCTTTCTTCATTACAATCCTTCATCGTTAGAAATACACTGCGCCGCCACAACATTGCGCATGTTAACCCGCATGGTCATGCTCGGCGGTTTACACCACGTATCCTACGCCTTTATCCATTTTTGCGTTCATTTCCACTTTCATTTCTTCTGAAATGCCGTGGTCGACAGAGTAGGATTCATCGAATACCGGGCTGTTTTCCATTTCTTCCCGGCGCTTATCAATATATTCATCATACGAGCAGATAAAGCGGGCCGGAATGCCGCCATAAACGCTGCCCGAGGGAATATCAGACGTAACAACGCTCCCCGCGCCCACGATAACTTTATCGCCAATGGTTACACCTGGTAGCACAATGGTTCCTGCACCCAGAAATACGCGATCGCCAATGGCTACCTTTGCAAGACGCGTATAGCCAAGCGCATGTTTGGTGCTGGCATCGTGAGCAAGAATATGAACGCGAGGGGCAAGGGTAACGTAGTTGCCAATGGTAATATGCCAGGCGTGATCGGGGTCGATAATGGCGCCGCTCAGCATATTAAAGTTAGTACCAATTGTTGCGCCGTTCTCACGCGCCTGAGCCGCCGGGCTCTTACGATTGAGTCGACGTAAAATCCGTTTAATCATGCCTGCACCACTGAAATTCTCACCGTTTGTTTACTGCCGGTATTTGTACCACGATTACGCACGCATATACACTGTGCTCACGCAGTAAACAGCCCCAGCAGCCAATAAACGACAAGACAAACAATTCAACGGCCGAACACGCCGATTTTAAAAAGAAAACGGTTGAAGCAGGGCGACGGCAACAGTATCATTGCGCCCCTGTTCTCGATTCGTGCACTTCTTCGCACATCGACGAATGCACCCGTAGCTCAGCTGGATAGAGCGTTGCCCTCCGGAGGCAAAGGTCAGAGGTTCGAATCCTCTCGGGTGCGCCATTTTTAAAGGGCTGTAGCCCGATTCTCTTCTTATAAAAATTCCCTTTTTGAAATGTGTAGCAAATGTGTAGCAGTTTTACTTACGATTTTTTTTTGACCGTCTAGCAGACTTATCTATTGGGTCATGGTGGAGAAATATAGGGATGTGGCGAACATTATATTTTATGCCTGAGCTGTGGTGGGTGTGCGACGATAGAAAACAAAAAGTATTCTTGCGGCAATCAGATAACTCAAGGTCGCTGTAAGTCTCCAAGCCTATTAATTTTTGCTCACGAAGCCTTTTTCGCCATTCATTCGAGATGCCCGCTCCTTTTGCTTCATGGATGTAGATTATGAGACCTCCATGATTTGCAGACGGGGTTGATAAACTATACCGAGTACTAAGCTGATGCATTCCGTCGGCTAAATATTGATAGTCTCCTGAATGTTTCTTCGCCTCTCCAAGCCACATAAAATTTTTGCGCTTCACGCACATATCAGCATTACCACTTTTGTTTTCAGGTTCTGCGCTATAGCCTAATGTTCTGAGGTTGGCAAGAATGTGATTAGTTAAATTATCTTCTAAGGTATCTTTCGGATGATTTTCTCGATGACGCTGCATATCTTCGACAATATTATCGATGTCTGAAGATAGTCTTTCTATGAAATCATCATAGCTACTAATACTATTTCGAATTAGCTCTTCTATATGCAATTCGTCGCCGAGTAAGGCTTTTAATGCAGCGATTTTATCCATCAATATGCTTCTTCAAATAAATACTTGGAACAAAAAACATATGAATTGATTGCTCTGGATTGGAAATTCTATATCCATATTCTGGATGATAATATTCGCCCGTTTTGATAGCTGTAATTGCATCGCTTACAGATACTTCGTAGCAAGTGTCCTCATGATCTATGAATTCAAATTTTGTAGATAGTAAAGCTACTCTTTCACCGCAAAAATATTGTGAAATTGTAAATATGTCAGATTGTGAAAAATCTGCTCCAAACTTTAGCTCAACCACTCTCATGAGTCGGCTTAATGGTAGGAATCTAAGTTCTGATTTTTTTAATGCAAATAGAAAGTTGAGGATATGCTCCGCTGCTGGATAGAAAGACTTGCTACCCAGATCTTGTCGCAATATTTGTAAGCAATCCTCTCTTGTCTGCATGTAGTTCTCAGAAAAAGGCATCTTCTAAAATGTTAGTTAAGTATGCGAGGGTTGGGCAGTCTTTAACACTGAACTCACGGAGGGGATCAGCGTTGTGCAGGCATTTTTTGTTACCATTTAGCGTGATTGTAGGTGATATCATTCGGGTATGCTCGCTAAAAATGTAGTCCCAAGCCTTTTGAATTTTGAATTTTTCAAGAGCATCAACTTCCAGTTCCCCTGCTTTATGATAAGAGTCGTTACGAACATCTCTATCTCCTTGCTTAATCGCCAAAGAGTTTACACTATCGCTAGGGGTTATAAACTCTACCTTTAAAATCCTTCCAGTTTTTTTCTGATAGAGTTCTTCTATCTTAGGAAACAGGTTTTTCGGAGTAGGTAAACTAACTCCGGAAAGCTTTTTAAAATCACTTTTTAATCTAGCCAAAGCACCGACTTGATCAGCAGCAGAGCTCAGCTCACTCGTGTCTGCCCCAAGTAAAAGGTAGCCTTTATTTTTATTAAAAACTACAGAATTGAACAGCTGGGTGTTGAGTTTCGATGTAATTTTAATCGATTCTACTTCGCCCTCATCATATCTACTCCGCGCATCATCAGTTAGCTCATTCAAGCCTACTTCATGAGTCTTTCTGTAGGTAGCCTTGGCACAAAACTGCATTGTCATTAGTGTGCTACCTTTTACTT
The DNA here is from genome assembly GCF_001757105.1 of Alteromonas confluentis. Taxonomy (GTDB): domain Bacteria; phylum Pseudomonadota; class Gammaproteobacteria; order Enterobacterales; family Alteromonadaceae; genus Alteromonas; species Alteromonas confluentis. The sequence continues at coordinate 429,353 of NZ_MDHN01000029.1, read as the reverse complement.
CATAGGTGAGTTTACTAATAATCTGATTGGTACGAGGAGCAGTAGCCAAATCTTGGTCATTTGTAAGAAATGGGTAACTAGCTAAGAATATAGAATCTTCCGATTTTGCACTCTTAAGAAATTTCTCTATTTTCTTGGATTGAGTTGAATCAAGTTCATATAGAAAGAAAATTTTAGCTCCGACTATGAGTATTTGCTGAAAGACATCATTAAGCTCAGGGAGGTGAGAAGGTGGAGTCCCCGATGCTGCAGCTATAAGGTTCTCCCAACTATTGCCTGTAACCCCACATACCCCAAATAACACATTTCTAGCGAAATTGATGCTATAGCCCATATCCTGAAGGCACGATGCTATCTCTTCTGCTTTGTGTAATTTATCAGGTGTAACTCGGCTCATCGTCACAATGCGTCCTCTCAGACAAAAAATAAAAGAATATATGTTTTTTTATTGAAATTAAACCTAGTACACTTATTTACAGAACTCCAAGTAAAAGCAGAAGAGCCGTTATGCGGCTCTTTTGGCCTGATGTTCAATGCGCCATTCGTGCGGGTGATGATTTCTCTATCTGCATGTTGCACACCTTTTAATGCGAGGGTGATCACCCCGTCAAAGTAACTTTGCTTTATTTCACCGGTTTCTTCGTTATAGAACGTCAACTATCTTGAGCGGTCCGGTCTGGCGTCAATTAACTTGACCGGATGTCGCTCAACCGTCCAAGTTTATTGTCGCTCTATACTTCGTTAACCTTCTCTTGATAAAGCGGTCTGATTGGCTGTTCGTCGCGTTTGCAAAATACGCCGCCCATTAGCTCTACAAACTTAGCCCAGTCGCCACTGTCGGCTGCTTCGTATATGGCGTCAAATACCCCAACAACTCGCCTAAGCATCTACTCGTTTAGATGCGTTTCATCGCGTAGAGATAAGAGATCATCATGTTATTTCTTGATTAATAGTTAAAAAACTTAGAGTCTGGGTATGAAGTTCTTGAACAAGGATAAGTTGTAGAATGTTTGAAGTATATCTGGATGAATTTAAGAAATTGAACGTGGACAGGTCGTCTGGTCGGGCTAAGCCTCATAAAGTTTGCTTGCTATTCGCAGTGTTTGACCTGATTGAAGACAGGCATATCGTTAACAATGAAATTTTCTACGATCAAGCCCTAAAGGAACGATTCACTTATCATTTTGAGAAGTTCCGTGCTGATGCCGACAAAAATAGTCCTTTTCTACCTTTTTATCATCTTCGAAGCGCTAGCTTTTGGCATCATAAGCTGAAGTCTGGATCTACAAATAAGAAATTTTCAGTTAGTGATAAATCAATAGGTACGTATATCGAATATGCTTATTTAAACGATGACCTTTTTGCACTTCTTCAGGATGAAAAAAACCGGAATACTCTGCGTCAGTGCTTGAGTCAAAATTTTTCTGAATTAGGCGAACAGTTCCAACGCTGGGCGGTTGAAATTGGAAAAAGCAACGAAACTGCACAAAACTTTACCACGGCATTAAAAATCACGATGCCAAATTGGTTGAATACGTTAGGCCGAGGAGCAAATTCGCTATTTGAAATAAGCTCTGTTCGAGAACTGAAGCGTATGGAACTGATGTTGTGTGAAACCGAGATATTTAAGGAGCGTGATTTCATAGAGCAAAGAATGTACTCATCTGCTCTCAAAGCCTATGAAGACTTTTTGCTCGATACCACTCAAGTGCAGCTACAGGATGACATTGAAAATATACTTCAAGACGATACCAAAACTCCGACAGAGAAAGCTGTTTTGGTAAAGACCCGAATCGGGCAGGGTAAGTATAGACAAGACCTCATTGATTTGTGGGGGAAATGTGCACTAACAGGAATTGAAAATAGAGATTTCTTAATTGCCTCGCACATAAAACCTTGGCGTGATTCATCTGAAGAAGAAAAGCTTGATAAGTATAATGGCCTTTTGTTAGTGGCTAACGTCGACAAAGCCTTTGATAAGGCCTATATAACGTTCGCTGACAGCGGAGAAATCATGATCTCTGATGAGTTAGAGGAATATACAAGACTGGGTATAGAGGCAACGGGCAAACTTAAAGTTAATGCAAACAGTCGCGAGTACCTTGCGTACCACCGAGAAATATTATTTCGAGGCTAATTATGCATGTTTACTAATTTTTATAGTTTGCCAGGTGATCGTATCTCGCCCAAGATCATCTTGAACATTAGTTCGTGTTATGGATTCAGTTACAGTATCAGTGGCGCCAGATAGACGCTGAATTTCATCTACGCTTACCTCATACATAGGTCTTTGAGGATCATCAGGGCCGTAGCGTAGGCTTATAATTATAAGACCATCTCTGGAAAGTAACTCTACTAAGCGAGTAAAAGTTTTACACCGTAAAGATGGTGGAATATGCATCCACACGGCAGAAAGAAGTATGAGATCGAACGAAGTAGCTCCGTATGGCAGCTCTACAAGATCGGGTAAACATGCTGGACTCCATTCAATGTTATGACAAGCAGCAATGCTTGCCCGATTTCGTAACTCCTCCGCCGGCTCAACTGCCACAACCTTCCAGCCTAGCGATGCAAGCCATCTTGCGTCACGTCCACTTCCGGCACCTACATCCAATGCAACTCCGGGTTCTTTTTCTTTGAGAATGTGGCTCCAGCTTGCGTGCACGCTCTCGGCTTCAACAGAATCATAAAGTTGTTGAAAGTGCTCTGCGTTCTGGCTGTAGTATGAAATCGTTTCGTCCATGAATAGAAATACCGTAATGCTTTAACTTTCATACTAAAGCATTTCTTCATTGCTGTTTATGCTATTCACCCTGTCTACAATCATTACTAGCTCAGCTGGTCAAACGAGGTAAAAAGACAGGCCCCAAACCAGAAAAACCAGCCCCAAACCAGCAAATCCGATATACTCTAAGCTCTAATTTAATAGCGGAGCTTTTTAATGCGTGTATGTGGTGTAGAACTGTCGGCAAATGATGCAAATATCGTCCTGCTAAATCTGGATAATGGCATGTTTCGCCTGCCTGAATGCCGCACCCGTAAAGTGAGCCTGCAAAAAGCGGCTACCGCCCATGAACTGAAGTATTTTCAGAAAACTTTCGCTCAACTGGTGCAGGATTATAAAATCGAAATCATCGTTATCCGCCAGCGCCCGATGAAGGGTAAGTTTGCTGGTGGCGCCATCGGTTTCAAATTAGAAGCTGCGCTTGAGCTATTAACGGGTGTAGAAGTTATCGTGATGCCGCCAACTGAGATAAAAACGGCATTAAAAGAGAGTCGCACCTATATCGATTTTAACGATACCGGGTTAAAGGTATTCCAGAAACCGGCTTTTGAGACTGCGCTAGCCTACATCAATCAACACATGTAGCGCTTGGTTGTTGTTCTTATCGTGAGGCCATTCTCTGGCCTCATTTTGATGACTACCACACTCAATAGATACTGCATAAAAGACTTCCAGCAACTGGAAGAATGGTAAGTTTCTATAATAGTTATTTTTTCTCAGCTTCATGGAGCTCCCTTTTTTATAAACCAAAGCCAGACGATCTGTTATTCAGCGACTACAGAGAAAATTGCGCCAATCAACAAACACTCCCTGAGTGCAGTTTGCAAACGAATGCTTATCGGTAAACTCGATCTTGCCTTCATGAGAAGGAATTTGAAAATAAGATAAGGAACGTTATGAAAACTTTAGATACGAATGAAGTCAATCAGGTATCAGGTGGTGATGCTTGCACGAATGCCTTTGAACTAAGCTATGTTATGAAAATCGATTCTCCAAATGGATTGCTTTGAGCAAAAAGGTTGCATCCTTTCTCATGCATAGCTTCGCGTTTATAAAGTGAAACACTTTCGTTTTGGAGCTTAACATTGTGCTTATAAGAAAATATCTGGTTTGCTCTTACGTTCTTTTGCTAGCACTCATCATCAAGACCGTCAGCATTCTCATAGATAATCAACCAATGACTGAGTTTCAATTTGTATTGTTGTTGTCGCTGTTTTTCCTGTGGTTATTAAGAGCGCGAATTTCTATTCAGAACGGTGAATTAATTGATTACAGAGTATTCTCTGCACGGCAACATGTGAAGCTTAATGAGGTCTCTGATATAGAGCAGACCAATAGTTTTGGCTTCGTTCTGAGGCTGCGTACGGGCGAATGTATCAAAATTCACTGCGAGCGCTTTCAGGTGAATAAGATGCGTCGCGCTATATCAGGGCAAGCTGGCCCGAGCTCGATATAAGCACGACTCCGGAGCCAAAAAATGCTCACTATTTTTTTTACTATATTACTGGCATTAACTTTACCCGCGGAGCTTGCCGCAGCTCCTCTCCAACTCCCCAAAACCTATAACCAACACGACAATCTAAACATCTCCAACTACCTCATAAGCGAAAAGCTCGACGGCATTCGTGCTCGCTGGACGGGCTCTGAATTGCTTACTCGTAACGGCAACCGTATTCACGCGCCTGTGTGGTTCACTCAGAACTGGCCTGCTGAACCGCTCGATGGCGAACTGTGGACGAAGCGAAACGACTTTCAGCGAATTGCGTCGATAGTGCTGAGCGAAACGCCGGATGCGCGTTGGCGGGATGTGCGGCTGATGGTATTCGATTCACCGGCATCGAATGCACCGTTTGCGAAGCGCGTGGAGCAGATGAAGCGGATCATCAATAAAACAGAATCCCAAACGCTGCAGCTCATTCCACAATTCACGGTGTCGTCGGAAGCGGAGTTTGAGCAGCGGCTAGATGAGGTGGTTAAAGCGGGCGGGGAAGGGCTGATGTTACATCATCGCGAGGCACGTTATCAGGATGGCCGCAGCGAATACTTGCTGAAGGCAAAGCGCTTTGAAGATGATGAGGCGCGGGTGATTGAGTATTTGCCGGGCAAAGGCAAGTACGCGGGCATGATGGGATCCTTGCTGGTGGAGGGGCGTAGCGGTCTGCAATTTAAAATTGGCAGCGGGTTCACTAATGCAGAGCGGTTGAATCCGCCACCAATCGGCAGTTGGGTAACCTATAAGTTTTATGGCAAAACGAAGAAAGGCTTACCCCGTTTTGCCAGCTTTATGCATGTGCGACCGGCGGCAGACAGGCCGCAGTGACTTTGTCACTTCGATATGCGTGGTTTAATTCATCAGGCCTTATGGCACTTTTCCGGGATTGGAGGCGTAGCTGCTATCTGAACCAAACAAAGAACACGCCAACACCTAAAGCCGCTAAAAACAAATACGGTATCGGTGAAGCAATCATTTTCAGCGGAGTCTGAGAAGATAATTGCACTTCCTCTCGACTACCGTAGCTGATGGGGAAGAAGAACACTGCCACCGTTATCATCGCTGTGATTACGGCAAAATAGCCCGGAAAGGGCGTAGCAAAAATGGCTATAAAGCTGATGAGCCAGAATACTGCGATTAAAATCCTTAGCATGCTCCCTCCTGAATAAACGTGGATTTACCGGATCTAAGCACTGTCATGGCCTCATCTGCAGTATAGAACATTTGTCCGGGCTTAAGCTTTTCTTCTATATCCGTGAACTTCAATCTGTCTTGAACCATGCCCTTCACATCGGATAGGTGCAGGGTAATGCCGGCGTTTTTCAGGTTAATCAACAGCCGCTCCAGGCTTTCCAGTGCACTTTCATCCACAAAGCTAACCGAACTGAAAATCAGTACCAGGTGCTCAAGCTTGTCGCTTTTCGCGCAGCGTTTCATTATCGCACTCTCTACGTATTGTACGTTGGCAAAGTACAGGCTCTCATCAATGCGCAGAAAAATGGTGTTTGGCAGGGTTTCTACGTCTAGTCGGTTAATGTTTCTAAAATACCCGTTTTTGGCCCTGCCTACCTCGGCAATATGTGGCTGACTGGCCCGTTGTAACAGCAGAATGATGGAACAGGCGATACCAGCCCAGATACCGAGCTCTACACCTAGCAACAAGGTGGCGAAAAAGGTGACCAGCAAACTGATGGCATCTGCTTTATTAAACTGCCAGCGCTGACGCAGATTATTCAGCGCTATCATTGGCAGTACCGACATGATCACAATAGCGCCAAGCACCGCTTGGGGAAGGTAGTAGAACCACGGCGTAAGAAACAAAATGGTAATTAGCACTACAAAGGCTGAAACCACATTGGCAATTTGCGTGGCGGCACCGGCGGAGTAGTTCACCATGGATCGACTCACGCTACCGGCCAAGGCAAAACTGCCGGTAAGTGCAGAGCTCAGGTTCGTTACGCCTAGGGCCAGTAGCTCCTGATTTGCATTTACCCGTTCATGATCTTTACTGGCCAGGGTAGAGCCGGTGGAAATACTGGTGAGAAAGCAAATTAAAGCAATGGAAAATGCCGGCAGTGCGAGCTCTCGCCACAGGCTAAACTCAATTAGCGCCCAGCTCAGTGACGGCAGGCTGTCTGGAATGGCACCGAGCACGGCAACCTGTTGCGTGGTATTGAGTGACCACAACGCAACCACCAGAGTACCGGCAATCACGGCGAAAATCGGTCCAGATTTATTCAGTGCAATCGCGGCTGTATCGGGCAGGTTAAGCTTATTGGCGAGTACCGGTAACAGCGATTTCCCAGCCCACAATATGACAAACGCCATCGCGCTTAACAACACAACAGAAAGGTTCGAAGATGTCAGAGAAGCGGGCATTCGGGAAATGGTATCGATAAACGTTGCGCCTTTTTCATCTTCAATACCGAGTACCAAGTTAAGTTGGCTGGCAGCAATGATTAACGCCGACGCACTGGTAAAACCGGTGATCACCGGGCTACTGATCAGCTTGGCAAAACTCCCCAATCGCAGGGCGCTCATGGCCATCAGAATAAGCCCAACGAGCATGGCCAGGTTCACGGAAATTTGCATGTAGGCTTCTGGCGAAGCAGGCGCAATCTGACCAATGGCGGAAGCAATCATCAGGCTAATTAACGCAGCGGGGCCAACCACTAACGTTCGGCTGCTACCGAACAGCGCATAGCAAATCAGTGGTAATAGCGAGCTGTAAAGGCCATATTCGGCGGGCAGTCCGGCAAGTTGCGCGTAGGCCATGGTTTGCGGTACGGCAATGAATGCGGTCACGCAGCCGGCCACCAAATCACTCACGAAATGGGAACGGCTATAACCTTTCAGCGCTTGAACAAGAGGTACTGGCAACACATCTTCCTTATTGCATGCGAGTAGGAACGCCGGGTAATTCACAGCATTATTCAGGTAATTCAGTATACACCATTCGCTTTGCGAGTGAGCCTTACGGTGCAAGGCCGTCTTTACGTAACTTATACGCAGTGCAACTGAGGTTGAGGTTGTATTTTTTTAATAATTATTTAACACTTCGGCCATTCAAATATTTGTGCATCTTTTAAAGAAGCATAAGCAGAGTTAATGGTAGGAGTGATAAATGCGCATCGATCCCCGAACGCTTCGTTTATTTCTCGCGGTTTGTCGCGAGGGAACCATCAGTGGTGCTGCCAGAGCAGAACACCTTTCTCAGCCATCGGTTTCCGTGGCGATTAATCAGCTTGAACGGGTGCTGGCAACCAAACTGTTTGAACGAAACCGCCAAGGTATTCAACTCACGCCTGCCGGCGAAGCATTGAAGATTAAAGCGCAGGCTGTCGACAGTTTGCTGCTCTCTGCTCAGGAAGAAATTAAGCTGCTGGAAGATGACGTAGGCGGGCCGCTGAATATCGGTGGAACGCCGGGTGCGCTGGCATCGGTGATGGGCAAGGTGATTAGCAGTTTCAGCAAAGAATATCCTCGCTTTAATCTGCGGATAACCGAATGCCATGATGCAAAAGCCCATCAAATGCTGAAAAATTATGAGCTCGACCTGGCTATTCTCACCTCAGGCATGACAAGCTCTTCCGACAGTTTCTGCGAGTTACCGGTGTTCAGCGACCCGTTCTCTATTGTGGTGGGCGAAGCTAACTATCACTTACCTGAAAAGCTAAATTTGCGGCAGCTGGCCAGCGCCCGTTGGGTACTGCCCGATAAAGTGGGAGGGTTTCGTCGTCAAATCGATGCACTTTTTATCAGTAGCGACGCTGCCATTCCCAACAACGTGATCTCTTCTGATTCATTATTGAGCACAAAGTACATTGTGCGCGCGTCAGATTACATCACAATCTTGCCTCGGGAAGTGGTGAAATCAGAACTGGAAAATGGCAGTTTGCGCGCCATCGAGATTGATGGAATTAACTTTAAACGCAAGGTGGGTCTGCTCTGGCTAGCCGAACGTAAATTGCCGGCAATCGCGCAGGCGTTCATCGACCACACGGTGCAATGTCTCGATGTATAGTTTTTACCTATATTTAACAAAAAAATAAATATTTGAACAAATATAGGATGATGCCAACATAAGCTAAAACCAAGAACAACAGGTGGCGCTTATGCGTACAATTATTAACAATGCCAATATTTTCGACGGAACCGGTAGTGCCTTAAAGTCCGGTTCAGTCGCTGTTGAAGATAAACATATTGTTCTCATCAGCGAGCAACCTATTGAAGCCCAACCGGGTGATCGGGTTATTAATGCCGATGGAAAAACGCTGATGCCGGGGATGGTTGAAGCCCACGCGCATCTTACCTGGCCAACGTCGGTAGAAAAATTCGTTCCGGGCATGTCGCTGCCACCTGAAGAGTTGGCATTAACCGCTGCTCGCAATGCTCGTATTCTGCTCGACCACGGTTTCACCAGTGCCTATTCAGCTGGCGCGTTGAGTAAAACGCTGGAAATCTCGCTGAATGCGCATCTTAAAGATGGCGGCATGCCAGGCCCTCGCCTTATTCCTTCTTCTGTTGAACGTGAGCCGCCTAACGATTCGGAGCTCGATCCCGGTCACGTTGAGCTGCACGCACGCGGCCCGGAAGGTGTGAAAGAGTTTGTAAAAGAGTGCGCCGATATTGGTGCCAAAGCGATTAAATTTTTGATTTCGGGCGAAAGTGCGCTGAAGCCTGGTGCATCGCTGGAGCTACTGTATACCGAAGAAGAATTGTTGGCGGCAGGCGAGCAAGCTCGCGAAAGTGATGTGTGGCTTACCGGCCATGCCCACGCCTGCGATGCCGTTAAATTCGGCATTAAAGCCGGCTTCCGTATTCTTTATCACTGTACCTACGCCGACGAGGAAGCCATCGAAATGCTGGTGGCTAAGAAGGACGAAATGTTCGTGGCACCAACAATCGGCATTATTCAGGCCACACTGGATGCAAATCCGCCTCCGCATATGGATATGACCCATATGAAAGAAGATGCGGCCATTGTGATGTCACGACTAAAAGCATTGGTACCTAAGCTCAAAGAGAAAGGCGTACGCATTCTCCCCGGCGGTGACTACGGCTTCCCGTTCAACCCTAACGGACGCAACGCCCGCGATTTAGAACTGTGGGTTGAGCACTTTGGCTACACCCCTGCTGAAACCCTGCATGCTGCCACTCAACTTGGTGGTCAACTGATGGGGATGGGTGAAGAGCTTGGTTTGGTGAAAGAGGGCTATTTGGCCGATCTGTTGTTGATAGACGGCGACCCCACACAGAATGTTTCCATTATTCAGAATAAGCAGAATATCACCATGATTATGCAGGAAGGACGCCTCTATAAAGCGCCTTTAAGCATGAGCTAGCCCGCCAGAAGGAATACCCAAGATGTTTGATATTGCAATTATTGGCTGCGGGCCGGTAGGGGCGCTTGCGGCCAATTTACTGGGAAAACGGGGCTTAAGCGTGGTGGTTTTAGAGAAAGAAGCCAACCCGTATCCGCTTCCCCGCGCCGTTCACCTCGATCACGAAATGGTGCGTTTGTTTCAGTCTATCGGTCTGCACGACACCATTTTAAAAGACATGCGCGACACCGATGGTCACCTGCACATTGGTGCCGACCACGGCGTTATTCGCTACATGGGCACGGTGGGTAAACCGCGTCCTTACGGCTGGTCTAACGATTACTTTTTTTATCAGCCTGAGCTGGAAGAGCATCTTCGCGATGCGCTTACCCGTTTCGATAATGTTTCTGTCAGGCTTGGTACACAGTGCACGGCACTCACCCAGCAAAACAACGCGGTGGACATTACCACGTTATGTAACGGCGAGACTGACACCGTGCGTGCCCGCTGGGTAATAGCCTGTGACGGTGCTCGTAGCGTGATCAGAAAGTCACTGGACGTGAAGCTCGATGATCTTCAGTTTGAAGAGCCCTGGCTGGTGGTTGATGCCGAAGTTGACGGTGCAATCCGTTTTCCGGCGCTCACCGGCTTACCAACGGATGCCGACATCCAGCAATTATCGGTGATGATGTGCGATCCGAAACGTCCCGCCACTGTGGTACCGGGTAGAGGTAATCACCGCCGCTGGGAACTGATGCTACTGCCGGGCGAAGACGATCAGGAAATGATGAAGCCGGAGAACGTGGCAGCGTTGCTCGCGCCCTATCTCGATGGTGTGCCGCATAACATCGTGCGTGCAGCAACCTATCGCTTCCACGGCTTACTAGCCGAACAGTGGAAAGTGGGCAATGTGTTTCTTGCCGGTGATGCCGCGCACCAAACACCGCCGTTCTTTGGTCAGGGTATGTGTCATGGCTTCCGCGATGTGGCAAACCTGGCGTGGAAACTCGACCTGGTTGCCAATGGCAAAGCGAATGAATCCTTGCTGGACACTTACCAGCCGGAGCGAGATCCCCATGTGCGGGCCGTCATATCTGCAGCGGTAGGCGCAGGGCGTTATATCTGCATGCTTGACCAGGAAAAAGCGGCTGCCCGTGATGAAGAAATTCGTGAAAAAGTCCGCAAAGGCGAATTGCCTGCCACCGCGGCACACCTTATTCCACCGGTAACGGCTGGCATTGTTGCTAGCAACACGGCTGAAGCAGGGCGTCGTTTCATTCAGCCTCGCATTTCCGTAAATGGCAAAGCCCAACTGCTAGACGAACTGGCAACGGGCGACTGGCGCTTGTTAGTTACCAGCGCATCGCTGGCTGCGGAAGCAACACAACATATCGCCAGCATTCTGCCGACGCTGAATATTGAAGTAACCAATATTGCTGCCTGGCAAGACCCACAGCTGAATGCGTGGATCGAAGAAGCGGGTGTAGACGCGGTACTGCTGCGCCCGGATTTCTATGTCTATGGCACGGCAAACAACCAGGTAGCGCCATTGCTCGAACAGTTGAAAGCCCAGTTAGGCGACGCCACGAGTAAGCCGCTACAACAGGAACAAATAGCATGACACTAACACTCGCATTAGCTGAAAAAATTATCGACGGTACGCGACTTTACGCAGCCGAAAACAACATTAAGCCTTTGGCAGTGGTGGTGCTGGACGCCGGCGCGCATCCGGTGGCATTCAAGCGAGAAGACAAGGCAAGCTTGTACCGTTTCGACATTGCCATGGCGAAAGCCAAAGGGGCGCTGGGCATGGGTTTTAATACCCGTGACATTGCTGAGAAAGCAAAGAACAACCCGGTATTTTTCGCCAGCGTAACGGCTATCAACGGTATTGAGCTGGCGCTGTCGCCGGGTGGAAACCTGATCAAAGACGCCAACGGTAACATTCTCGGTGCTATCGGCATCAGTGGCGACACCGGTGATAACGATGAATTATGTGCGCAGGCGGGTATCGATGCCGTTGCCGCGCAGTTGGAGAACCTGTAAATGAAATTACGTAGTATCGAAATGGTGCTGCCCGATGCCGCCGACGCCGCAGATTTTCTGGTGAACGTGTGGAAAACCAACCTGGCAGCGGTACAAAACAACACCCATTACATTCGTGGTTCTGGCGCATTCCCGTACCTTGTCGCACTGGAAGAAGGCGACAGCAAATACGTGCGCAGCGTCACCTTTGTTTGTGATAACGACGAGCTTTCTGCCCTAAAAGACCGTGTGACTCAGTCCGGCTTCCCTTGTCGGCCTGAAGTCTGCACGGATCTGGGTGGCGGGGAAGGCATTGTTGTTGAACTGCCAGAAGGCGAGTTGCTGCGTTTTCTGGTTAACACCGAAGAAGCGCAAACCATCGACGATGATGACTTGCCGGTAAAACTCACCCACGTTGTGTTCAATGCCACCGACGCTGAGCGTACCGCCGATATTGTGGAAGAAGTGCTGAATTTCCGTGTATCCGATCGCACCAAAGGCATGGTTTTCGTGCGTTGTAACGATTCCCATCACAGCACGGCGTTTGCCCGTGCCGGCTTCAGTTCACTGAACCACATTGCCTTTGAAATGAAAGATACCGATGCCGTTATGCGTGGTGTTGGCCGTCTGCGCGATCACGAGCGTACGCCCGCCTGGGGACCTGGCCGACACGGCCCCGGCGATAACGTGTTTGCTTATTACATTGCGCCATTTGGTGCGGTTGTGGAGTTTTCAACGGCAGTAGAGAAAGTGCCAGAAGACTACAAAGTGGGCGCACCGGAAGACTGGACCTGGCCAGAAAACCGCATCGACCAATGGGGCATGTCAGACAAAGATTTTGCTGGCCTGAAAGTGGCTGAAGAAACTTTCCGTTTTCATCGCACCTGGCAACCCGAGCCGCTGAATTAATCGTTTTTAGGAAGAACATATTATGAAATACGTAAGCTTTACGACTGCCGATGGCAAAGCGGGTTTCGGTCGACTGAATGGCGAAACCATTACCGACTTAACGGCTACCGCTGCCGATTTAAAAACAGCTATCAACGACGGCACACTGGCATCGCTGGAAAGCGATGCAACGCTGGCTTTGAGTGATGTTACATTAGCCCCGGTGATCCCTAATCCGGGCAAAGTATTCTGTGTGGGTCACAATTACGAAAGCCATCGTCAGGAAACCGGGCGTGCGGCTACCGATCACCCTTCTATTTTCGTGCGTTTTGCCGATTCTCTGTCTGCCCATGAACAACCGATCGTGATGCCGAAAGTGTCTACCCAGCTCGACTTCGAAGGCGAACTGGCGGTGATTATTGGTAAAGGCGGACGTTACATCTCAGAAGATGATGCCATGTCGCACGTAGCCGGTTATGCCTGCTTCAACGATGCGTCAGTACGCGACTGGCAGTGGCACAGCCGTCAGTTTACGCCGGGTAAAAACTTCCCAACCACCGGCCCGTTCGGCCCTTACATGGTAACGCCGGACGAGGCAGGTGATCTTTCAGAAGTGAACGTAACGACTCGCCTGAACGATAATATCGTGCAACAACAACCTATTGGTGACATGATTTTCCCTATCGCCACGGTGATTGCGTATATTTCCAGCTTCACTCCGCTGAAATCAGGTGACGTGATTGCCAGTGGTACGCCGGGCGGCGTTGGCGCAAAACGTAACCCACCTCTGTGGATGAAACCTGGCGACACGGTAACGGTAGAAATCGGCCCTATGGGCACACTGGTAAATACCATTTCTGCAGAATAATCAGAACAGGAGCTCACCATGCAGGACCCGGTTGTGCGACAACAAATTGCAGCCCTTGGGCGGGAGCTTGGCCCCGCTATGATGCAGGGCATGCAACAGGCTTTCGATAAAGAGCAGCGCGCACTGGTGCAGCGCCAGCCCGCTACGGCCACCGATGTACCCTACGGCGAGCACGAAAGGCAAGTGCTGGATATTTACGGGGGCGAGCCCGACGCTGCCACCCGAAAACCGGTATTTGTTTTCGTGCATGGTGGCGGCTTTCTGAAAGGTGACAAAGGCGACGACGAACGCTGGTATAACGCCTGCGTAGGCCGCATGGCGGCAGAACAGGGTTGGCTGGGCGTAGTAATAAACTACCGCTTGGCTCCGGAATTCGTATGGCCAACCGGCGGTGAAGATCTTGGGCTGGTGGTGCAATGGCTGAAAATCAATGTTGCTGCACACGGAGGCGATGCAGACAAAATCGTATTATGCGGTACGTCTGCAGGCGCCTGCCACGTTGCCACCTATTTACAACTTCATGCAGATAAGACGGATGTACGCGGCGCGGTGTTACTGTCGGGCCTCTACGGTGCCACGCCCCTGGACGAACGGGATACCCAATATTACGGCGAATCTGCATTGTATTCAGAGCGCATGCCGTTACCGGCTTTAACCGCTTCACCGATACCTTTGATGGTGGTGTGCACAGAGTTCGATCCGCCCCGATTCCAACAGGAGTATCTGGGCTTGTTACAGTTCCGCCTGGAAGCCAATCAGCAACTCGATCAAAGTATGGTGCTGTCTGGCCATAATCACTACTCAGTAGCTGGGCATTTAGGAACGTCTGATACCCGTTTGCGAGACGAAATTGCGGTGTTTGTTTCGAAAGTGATTTAACCGCATGCGCTCAATATGAGCACTGCGCCGGTTCGCAAAACCAAAAAAAGCAGCCTTTCAGCATTAGCAGATTGGCTGCTTTTTTTTATGTCGTGCTTTTAAAACGGCTCACAACGCCCGTTCTTTATTCAGCGCCCGTTTAATCACGGGGTCAGAGAGCAAGCGTTGATAATGTTGTATTACCGTATCGGCGTAGGCGAATGAAAATCCGGCGCGTTTGAGTCGGTTTACCGTCCAGAACAGGTAAATATCCAGGGCATCCCAGCTGTTGCCATACCAGAATGGTTGGGTAGAAAGGCGTTCCTCAATGCTTCGGTAGGCGGCCAGCAGTTGCTTCTCAGCATTGGCTTTCACTGCAGCAATATCATGACTCACACCCAATAGCTCGGGCTTACAATACCGTGTAATAAGCGGGTGAATGGTACTGGCAAACCAGCTCAGGTCGCTTACCGCTTCAACGGTACTTATCTGGGAAGACAATATTCCTGCGTGTTGAAACTGCCCGTGCAGAAACAGCAAAATCGCCGGGGTTTCTGTAATCACGCCTGTATCTGTCAGCAGAGCTGGCACTTTCCCTTTGGGATTTACAAACAAATATTCCGTGGTTTTGTGTTCGCCCTTAGCAAGGTGTACGGCGCGCAGGGCATAATTTACCTGCGCTTTTTCCAGCATAATAATTGAGATTTGCGAACAGGCGCCTGGCGAGGCGCACAAGGTTACCATGGTGAATTACACACGGTTTTGTTTGAGAATTTTCGAATAAGCCAGCGCGCTTGGCTTGGGCTTCCGCTCAAAGGTTTGTCTGTCTACGGTGTGTAAACCAAACTTTGGCTCATAGCCTGATATCCATTCGAAGTTGTCCAGCAGCGTCCAGTGAATATAACCTTTCACCGGCACGCCTTTATCAATTACACTCTGTAAATGCGTCAGCGAGTTTTTGATGAAGCGCTCACGTTGGCTGTCGTCTTCGGTACCAATACCGTGCTCTGTCACAAGAATTGGCTTGCCGGTTTCTGCGTAGGTGTAGGTTACGCAGTTTGCCAGTGAGGAAGCCTCTATCCAGCTACCTGAATGATTTCTCTCTGCATCTTCTGGCGTGGGAACATGACCATTCTTATCCCACACGACTTTTTCGTAGTTTTGTACGCCAATAAAATCGGTTTCTGCTACCTTCAGCCAGTCACCGTAGTTGTACTGACGCATTTCATTACGAACAGAACCCGGGCCGGCTTCCTGATCATCCAGCATTGCCAGGGTAAAGCCGACATCAAGATTACTGCGCTCGGCTTTAATGGCCTGACGGGCCGCTTTGTGGCCTTCTATCAGAATGGGATTCATTACATCTAAATCCTGCATGCGCGCGGCATTTAGGCCGGTAAAGTGCTCAGACTGCGTGGCTCGACCTGCGGCTGCCAGCATTTTCTCCTGCATGTCCCATACAAACGGCGGTACGCCGAGCACTTTTAGCAAGCGAAGCAAGTTAGGTTCGTTGAAGGTAACCGCGTAACCAATACCATCAGCCAGCTGTAGGGCAACTTTACTGCAATAGTTGGCGAACAGGGCTGGCGCTTCCGGGTTGGTCCAGCCGCCACGGGCAGCAAACCATACCGGGCTGGCAAAGTGATTAAAGCTCACCAGAGGTACCATGTTACGCTTGTGGCAGCCGTCGATAATGCGTTTGTAATGGTCAATCATTGCCTGGCTGAACAGGCCCGGTTCAGGCTCGATGCGTGCCCATTCAATGGAAAAGCGGTAAGCACTGAATCCCAGATTGCTGCACAAATCCAGATCGGTTTCCCACAACTCAAAACTGTTACAGGCATCACCGGACTGCTCCTTAAAAAGCGTGGGTTTTACGTTCTCCAGTAACCAGATATCTGAATTAACGTTATTACCTTCAACCTGATGGCCCGCACTGGCTGCACCCCATAGAAAATTGTCGGGAAACTGACCGCCAGCCGGTAAAGATGAAGAGGCGGCTTTGGCAAAAAGCGGTGCGCTCATAGTGGCAGAGGCCATAGCAAGGAATTGTCTGCGGTTGATCATGGTACGTCCTGATGTCAAAAATTAATTTCTTAACTGTAAAAATAACGTGAATTAACCGTCAGGAATAATAATCATTTTTGGCGGTTGTATAGTTTGAGTTAATGGTTAAACCTGACACAACCCGTAAGCAGGGCGAACGGTTCGGGATTTTTTATCTATAGTTTTTATCAATACATGGCATCAAATAAATAATTTGTTCGTATTGAAGAAATTACGTAAGTTACATTTTGTTAAAAACTTGAAAAGGATAATAACAAAATGAGTGATATGACCCTGAACCGCTACAAAAGCGTTGAAACCGTGGTAGGAGCGGTCATCAACGGCTTATTCAGTTTGTTTTTTGTTTTCCTGATCTTTGGCGGGCTGGACGTGGTGCCTATGCAGGGCGACAGCGGTCTGTTTATTGACAGCATTCCTCAGGGGCTGGCAATCGGCTTTATGGGCGCTTTCTTTCCCTCGTTTCTTACCCGCAAGCGTATCCGCAACGGCCAGTTGCACATCAACGGAGAATCCGGTCACACATCCTGGCTTCCGTCCCATCCGGTGCTTCGCGCACTGGTGTTTGCTGTATTTGGTGCGGCCCTGTCATTAAGCTTTTTTGCGTTGCTCACTTTTGCTGTAAATATCGAAGCCCTCGCGTTCAGTACAGCCGCTGTAGTGAAAACAATCTGGGGAATTTGTCTGGGTGGGCTTGTCGCTGCCATTACCATCCGCCTCGCGCTGAACGATTACGCACATAAAGTTTAAATACGTCTTTGCACCCATGTGTCAGTGGTGTTGCCCCGGTGAAGGCCGGGGCTTTTTATTATCACGTAAAGGCATTATCAGGAGATAGAATGAAACATTTAGTCCCGTTCATATGCATATTATTTTTGTGCGTCTCACCGTCTTATGCTGCACAAGATGTCTCGCTGGATGACTGTCCCGCAGCCCGTGCTCACTACACATTGGATATGCCGCTATCTGACGTAGTCAGAAACAAAGTGTTATTAACTGAACTCGCAGCGATTTCGCCAATTACGGCAAAAAAATTCGCGCAGCCGTTCGGTGATTTTCCGCTGGATGAACGTTTCGGCAATATCATCTCTCCGGCTTTCCTTTTTCAACAGCACATCATCCATGTGGATGAAAAAACAAAGTCTGAAATTACACGTCTTTTAGAAAGCACATTGATGACTGACGCGGCCAAGACAGCGAGTTGTGCCCGTTACGACAACATTCGCCCTGATATACCGGCAGCAGAGAACAGCAAACGCATTTTGGTGTTTGGAAAAGTGAATGGCTTCGTTCACAGTGAAGCCATAACAGCGTCTGTCCCCGCCTTCAAAGAGTTAGCCGCCAAGAACAGTATGGATATCTTTTTCACTGACAAAGCGGGCGTATTTAATGCAGACGATCTGTCGCAGTTTAATGTCATTGTCTGGAATAACATCAGCGGTGATGCACTGACTTTCTCTCAAAGAGATGCATTAAAGGCGTTCATTGAAAGCGGGGGCGGGTTTGTTGCCGTACATGGTGCCGGTGGCGATTTGCAATATTTCTGGGACTGGTATGCCGATGAACTTATATCAGCCCGTTTCAGCGGTCATCCTATGTCTCCCCAATTTCAGCCAGCCAGATTGATTACAGAGAGTAACAATCCCGTTCTGACGAAAGATTTGCCAGCTTCCTTTGAGATGAGCGAAGAGTGGTATTCCTTTGAACAGTCTCCCCGCAGCAAGGATGTACAAGTGATTGTTACTATCGATGAAAGCAGCTACGAGCCACTGGGTTTTGGCGGTCAATCTCTGGCGATGGGCGATCATCCGATTGTGTGGGCAAAGTGCGCGGGTCAGGGCAGAGTGTTCTATACCGCTATCGGTCACAGAGCTGAGTCTTTTTCAGATGCATATGCCATCAGACTGCTGGAAAACGGATTAATCTGGGCGTCATCAGGCAAGGAAAGCGGGCAATGTACAGATGATTTGGCCACTAACAACGCGGGAGGAGAAAAATAGCATGAATTCACTAAAGCGAAGAGAGTTCCTGAAGTTGAGTGGAGCGATTGGTCTGGCAACATTAAATACGCGGTTGGCAACTGCTGCTGAGTCGGCTACCTCTTCCGGCACGTTTGCCGGTAAGTACTTCACTATGTTCAAAGTGCTGTCACACCAGATAATCCCCGATACTGATACGCCGGGGGCACTGGCCTGTCAGGTTCCAGAGCAAATGAAGGCATTTGTCCTCAAAGTGTACGGCGAGCAACATATCGCTGATTATTCTCGAAAACTGGATGCTTTAGATAACTGGCTGAAATCAAATTTCGGTGAGAGCTGGCATTCCGGAGACGATAAAAAACATCATGGGATAGTCTCTGCCCTTGAGGATTATAGCTACGACGAATTACCGGATTCCGAGGTTGCCGCAGGCTATAGAGAAACCAAAGAGCTCATCGTTTTTCATTACTACACCTCGCAACAGGGAGCCACTAAAACACTGCATTACGACCCTGTTCCCGGCATGTACAAAGGCTGTGAAGACCTATCTGTCATCGGTAAAACCTGGGCAACGCCAAACGCTTATTAATGGACTACAACATGAAAAACACATCATTCGAAGCCATTGTTATTGGTTCAGGCATTTCTGGTGGCTGGGCAGCAAAAGAGCTGTGTGAGAAAGGCATTAAAACCTTAATGCTTGAACGCGGAAAAGACATTAAACACCGGGAAGACTATCATTCCGATTTCACCCAGCCTTGGGAAACTATCGGCAAAGGTAAACTTAACGAAGATATTCTGAACAGGGACTATCCTGTTCAGCAGAAGTCTCATGTTATTAATGAATACAGCCACGACCGATTTATTAAAGATCCGGATAATCCGTATATTCAAACCTCGCCGTTTGCCTGGATCCGAGGCCATCATACCGGCGGTAAGTCCATCATGTGGGGTCGGCAGTCTTACCGTTTGTCAGAATTAAATTTGTCAGAGAATCAGCGTGATGGTCATGGTTCGCCTTGGCCAGTGCGCTATTCTGACCTTGATCCCTGGTATAGCTATGTGGAAGAGTTTGCGGGGATTAGCGGCAATAATGACGGCATTGATGTTCTGCCTGACGGTAATTTTCTCAAACCGATGGAAATGAATTGTCTCGAAAAACACGTATCCGGTTCGATCACAGAAAATTTCCCCGACCGCAGAATGATCATCGGCAGGGCGGCACACCTAACCGAAACCAAACCAGTGCATGAAGCGCTGGGCCGTAGCAATTGTATGTACCGGAATCAGTGTGTCAGAGGGTGTTCATTCGGCGGCTATTTCAGTACCCAGAGTGCCACGTTACCCGCAGCCCGCAATACCGGTAATCTCACTCTGATGAATAACAAAGTTGTGCTGCGGATCTTACATGACGAAGCCAGCGGCCGGGCGACCGGGGTTGAAGTTGTTGATCAACTGACAATGGAAAAAACGCAGTATTTTGCCCGCGTTGTTTTTGTTTGTGCATCTACGCTTGGCTCAACGCAAATACTGCTTAATTCCGCTTCATCTGCCTTTCCGCAAGGATTAGGTAACAGCAGTGGCGTTCTGGGTCACTATCTGATGGATCACAACATCGGTGCCATTGTGGTGGGTAAGTACAGCGGGTTTGAAGATAAGTATTACAAAGGCAGACGTCCCAATGGCATTTACGTTCCCCGTTTCCAGAATATTGGTGATGACAAACGTGATTTCCTCAGGGGATATGGCTTTCAAGGCGGAGCATCGCGCACCGACTGGGCAAAGCAGGCCCAGGAGAAAGGATTCGGTAAAACACTGAAAGAAAAAGTCAGTACGCCGGGTGACTGGAGTATGGTGCTGGTTGGCTTTGGTGAGATGCTGCCAGATTTTAACAATAAAGTGACGCTGGACACTACGCAAAAAGACAAGTGGGGTATGCCGCTACTTAATGTGGATGCAAAGTGGGGAGAGAACGAGCACAAAATGACGGATGACATGATTGTGTCCGGTAAAGAAATGCTCGAAGCAGCCGAGCTGACACAAGTTTTCGGGTTTAAAACAGGCAGCGAACCCGGTACAGGTATTCACGAAATGGGCACCGCAAGAATGGGAGATGATCCCACACAGTCTGTTCTGAATAAATTTAACCAGATGCATGACGTGAAGAATGTGTTTGTTACCGATGGCTCAGCCATGGCTTCTACGGCGTGTCAGAATCCATCACTCACTTACATGGCAATGACAGCCCGTGCAGTGGATTATGCCGTAAAGGAAATGCAGGCTGGCAGAATTTAGTTCTGCTGCAGCTTACTTGTTTAATCGTGTTCTCCCGCGCTGCGCGGGATTTTATGTCAGGAATGTAATTAATGAAAAAACTTACTCTGCTTTTGATTTTTATATCGGCAAGTTTGCAGACCTTTGCTCAAAACATGCCTGTGGTGACCAATAAAAACATTGAAGCGCAATCGTTTCTCGGGGAGCCCATCAGGCTTTATCCCGACGATAAGGCCATGCAGGAAAACGATAAAGAGATGTGGGGGCAGGTGTCTTTGACGATGCCAAACGGATTTAAACTGGAGCAGTATTTGATCCGCAACGTAACTAACCCTTCTTTATATGCTTTTTTACCTCCTGCTGATAAGGCCACGGGCACGGCGGTTATAGTTGCTCCGGGAGGTGCATTTCTGTCTTTGTCAGTTGAAGAGGAAGGCCGCAAAGTCGCTCAGAAACTGAATGAGCAGGGTATTGCTGCATTTGTACTGACTTATACGCTGAATCCTACGCCACTTGATGTCAATGAATACGGCGCTTATGTTGGCAGTGTGTTCGCAGCAAAAGCGAGAGGTGAAGACCCGGATATTTTTGTGCCTCAGGCGCCGTTAGATGCACTGAAGGCGTTGTCTTATGTAAAAGATAATGCGGGTAAGTGGCATATTGACCCGGCGAAGGTGGGCTTTATCGGTTTCTCAGCCGGAGCAATGACCAGCTTATCAGCTTCCATTGCAGACACCGCAAACCGTCCGGCTTTTCTTGGCTACATTTACGGCCCCATGAAAGCCGTTACTGTACCTGAAAATGCGCCCCCAATGTTCGCCGCTATTGCATTGGATGATGGCCTGTTTGGCAGGGACGGGTTCGGTATTGTGAGCGCATGGCAACAGCAAGACGTGCCGGTAGAACTGCACGCTTATGAAAAAGGTGATCACGGATTTGGTACAGGCCGCCCCGGCACCACCACAACCGGGGTGATGCCGCAGTTTATTGCGTGGTTAAAAATGAAAGGATTTTAAGGTATTGCGTGCAGTGGTGTATTCGCTGCACGCACCGTGCTGTTTAGCTGTAACCTGATTTTCTAATTTCACCACATTAACCGAATCAGGCGGCAGGATGATGAACATCCTGCCGTTTTACTTACCACTTCAGCGACACATCGCCCAACAGACCAGAAGGTCGAAGCGGTGCATCCGGCACGTAGGCGGGCAGGGTAGTGAAGGTGTACTTCTGCTTCACATCCGGCTGCGCGTCACCGATTAAGCGGTTCACCCACAGGTTCGTGATATTCAGCGTTACCGTATTCTCACCGGCTTTCAGATAGTCCGATACGTCTACGTCGAAGGGCGGCTTCCATAGCGTGTTCACTACCTGTCCGTTCACAACCACTTCCACCACATCCCGCACATCTTCAATATGCAGCTGTACAGGTTTGCCCTGCATCGCTTTGTCGATGTTGAAAGATTGGGTGTAGCTGGCGGTGCCGGAGAAATAACGGATACCGGTATCGTCAGACTCTGCCCAGTTTCCGGCTGACAAGGTCGCTTTGGCTGGGGCGCCGCGATCTTTCTGGAAGGTTACCTGCCATTCGTCTTTCAGCGTTTTTGACTTGCTGAACGTGGAAGCAACAGAACTCACTTTTGCCGGTGAGTCACCGAATACCACGTAACCTGATTCGTACGGTGCCATGGTCTTTTCAATTACGGTGAGCCCGTCTTTTACTTTGCTGTTCAAGGCAGTCACGGCACCGGTAACCGCGTTGTAGTGATACGGCTTCTTGCCAGACACATTGAAAGACAAGGTCACCGGTTCTTCACGGTTTTTACGGTTGGTGTAGTAGTAAATCTCTTCGCTGTTTGTCTGACGGTGAACGAAGAACAAGGTGGTGTCGTCATGCTTGCCTGCATAGCGGAAATCCGGTATGACACCGGCTTCTTTAATTCCGCTCTCTACGTTGTCAGCGTCGATAACACGGCCTTTACCGGTTTTACCGCTCCACAGCTCATTGGCAAGTTCGGTAAACCGGGCGGCATCGTCTGCCAGCGACGGGCTGGCCAGTGGCTTTTTACCAATCACCGTTGCACCGCCTGAAACCAATTGAGCAATACGCTGCAACACGGGCAGCGTCATGTATTGCGAGGTGCCGCCAAGATACAGCACGGCATAGCGCTGGCCAGACTCTGTGCATAAATCCTTACCGCAGTTTTCGAGCAGTTCAGTAATGATGTCGTTGTTCACATAGTCATATGCATTTTCCAGCGGTACATCTTCCGACGGCTTGTCGTTATACAGCGCGGTGGGCGGTGTGTCTTCGCCGTAGAAGTAAGCTACATCCGCCTTGAAGTGACCTTGCTGCAGCATGTAAGCGTTACGGCTGATGTAGGTTACCCAGGGTTTGGCATATTCTGCCCAGGTTTCAAGACGGTTAAAGTACTGACCAAATACAAATAAACTCAGGCCGGGGCCTTCGTCGTTGGGTTGGTGAACCGATGTATGAATGATGGGGCGGTTAACACCCAGCGCAAATTCCATGTCGATCATGGGCTGCAAATCTCGGGGCGAGAAGGCCCAGGGCGAAGACGCCGACGTCAGCGATTCTGCCGCTACCAGGTTTTGCCCGTAAATGTGCGCCACAGAAGCCGCCTCGCGGATATCTGCCCAGTACTGCGGCTGCGGCCCAACCTGATTTTGGGTATCGAAGGCCCACATGGCGGCCATAGGCACATCGGCATTACTGCGAATACGCATGCCGTCACCCAGAGTAGGGCGACCGTTCTCCAGCGCTTCAGAGTAGTGCTTCAGGCCCGCTTCTTTTACCCGCTTGCTGATCACTGCGTAGTGATTATCTGCAAGCATTTCGCCCAAGGTTAAGCGGTAGTCGTAGAGAAATTTATCGGTTTGTACCGCATCACCAATGATCACGCCAACCAGGGCCGGTAACCAGGGCGTTAAGTCGTAACCTCGACGCTGCTTGAATTCCGCAAACATATTCGGCGTCCA
Source organism: Alteromonas confluentis (assembly GCF_001757105.1). Classification (GTDB taxonomy): domain Bacteria; phylum Pseudomonadota; class Gammaproteobacteria; order Enterobacterales; family Alteromonadaceae; genus Alteromonas; species Alteromonas confluentis. The sequence goes on along the minus strand of NZ_MDHN01000029.1, from coordinate 405,799 downwards.
GTTCGATGCGCCCACTTCAATACTGTCGTTGAGCAACGCTTTTACGCCTTCTCCTAACGCGTACTCACCACTGGCGTCTTTATACATGTTGAGGTAGTGGTCGATGTACGCATTAACCGCATCGGCGTCGTACTTGTCGACTTCCAGCCCGGTGGCTGCCACCGTCGCCGGGTGGTTTTCTTTACCGGTTAAGCTGTAGCCCAGGCGGATAATTTTCCATTGCCCTTTTTCCGGGTGCCAGTTCAGCGAGCCGTCTGCATTGAGTTTGTCGGTGATATCAATAACGGCGTCTTTGGCGATGCCCTGTTCATCGTGTTGATACGACAACGGATAGTAGTCTTCAACAATGCCGAAACCGGCTTTATCTTCGAAGCGGTGCACTTTTGCCTGCGGGTAAAAAGCCACTTCCAGCAGGTTTACCGGCTCTTGTTTCTTCTCACCCGTAGGTAACTGAAAGCCCGGAGGCGGCGCAGCACCCGGTGCGGACGAAGACGGCAAAGCAAACTTACCGTTCGGGTTTGCGGTCATCACAATACGCATATATTGCGCTTTAACCGCCGGAAAACTGATGGTGGTTTGGGTGGTTGAACCTACCGGAATGGTGGTGACATTTTCGAAGTTTTTACCATCAACACTGGCTTGCAGGGTGGGTAAAAAGGCGGCCGGGATAAACATGCCCGGTGGTGGCATGGCAAAAGATAAACTGCTCACCGTTTTGCTTTCACCGAAATCGAAGGTGATTTCCAGCGGGGCATCCGGGTGTGACGTACTGTTTGTGGATGCGCTGAAAGAGCTGTCACTTAATACCGCTAATTCCAGTTTATCATCATTGTTGGTGCTTACCGAAACCGGCTGAATGCGTTGGTCGTGTACCGGTACAGCCAGCACGGCGATGTCTTCGTAATGCACGGGCAAAGTTTTGTGCCCATGGGCCGGATCAGCAAAGATTTCGTCCGAGCCATAAAAATCCTGAAAAACGCCGGTATTGGTGGGCGGTTGGGGTACCCGAACGGCTTTTTTCTGTCTGGCGTCGATGGTAATTTCGCTCCACGCCAGCTTTTTCATGCCTTGTTCCGGCTTCACCCAAGGCCCACCGGTTTCACTCCAGCCCGGCGATGCGGCGATACCAAATTCAAAATTATGTTTATTCGCTTCACCCAGCGCATATTCAAAGGTGTCTTTCCAGGCCGGTGTCATGTATTCCAGTGTGGTATCGACAATTTTGGGTGTCATTAACTGGGCATCAAAATTCTGCACGCCGCCAATGCCTACTTTGTTCATCCAGGCGAGATCTTTTTCTATCCCTTCACGGGTAACGTTACCGTTCATCCAATGCCACCACACTAAAGGTTTGGCAGATTGAGGCGGGGTGACGAAATCGTCTTCGAGTGTGCTTGCAGCGCTGTTAAATGAAAGCAGAGAAAGGCTCAGCGCTACTTTGGATAACGTGAATAGAAACGGTTTTACGGGTTTGGTCATAAACTTGCCCCTTAAAAATGATAATGAGGGCTGGCACTTTCGTGGCAGCCCTCCGTTTAGGAAGAGTAATTAAAAACGGGTTTTAATGCCTACAGACATGAAACGTCCCATGCTTTTGAAAGCAACGCCTTCTTCAATATTTCTAAAAGGTGGATCTTCGTCTGTTACGTTATCAATGTTGAACGTCAACTGTGTATCCATGCTGAAGTCGTAGCTGGCGAACAGTGACAAGGTGGTGTAAGAATCGATATGTTCCTCAGCCACATCAGCGCTGCCCCGGTAAAAAACGGTACCGGAGAAGTACCAGTCGTCACGACGCAAGCCTAGCGTTGCCACGCTGTTGAAGGCTGAAATGGCTTCGTTGAGATCACCATCTGCCAGTGTGTCAACAAAGCCGCCTCCCGCAACAAATTCTTTATCCCGGTTAAGCACATAGGTACCGCTCAGGGAGAAGTCCAGCTCACCTAAATCAATGTCATGAAAATACTGCAGAGAGTAATCCAGCCCGTCAAACTCCGATGCGCCCATATTGGCTTTACGTTGGTCACTGACCACATAAGGCGAACCGAAAATAGCAAACATAGTTTCAAGACTGTCGAACCCCTGAGTTGGGAAGTCGCCAAATTTAGCAATAACTTCTTCAGCGGAGGTAGGATTCACAATGTAGTAGTCTTCATTCACTTCTTCATCATAGTAAGCTGGTCCGAAGAAGAACCCTGCGTTCTGATCAAGGCGGTCTTCGTACTTGATACTCCAGTAGGTCAGAGACACTTTCAGCGAGTCTGTCACATACCAATCAGAGCCTAGTGACATGGTTTCTGCGGTTTCTGGTCTGATGCCTTCTGAAGCGCCGCCTAGCGTAAAGGAGGGTTTAAAGAAATCAGGTACGAAAGGACTGTCTGATGCGCGCAGTGGACTGAACGGCAGGAACAGTTCATATGTTAGCGGAGCTGCTAGATCTGCCAATGCCGGAGCATGGAACGATGTGCCCCAGGTACCGCGAACCGTAAGATCTTCGGTTGGGTTCCAGGTAACAGCAATCTTGGGGTTGGACGTTGATCCAACATCGTTGTACTTGTCGTAACGGCCAGAGATCGACACGTCCAAGTGCTGAATGCCGGGCATCATGTTGCTATCGCCGATAATCGGGATATAAATCTCACCGAAAATCGATTTAACATTGCGGTCGATGTCGCGTAATGAGGAAGTTGAAGGGTTGCTTAACTCTCCGGCCGTGACCGTTTGATAAAACGATTCTTCACGGTACTCTGTTCCCACCGCTGCGCGCATCATACCACCGGCAATTTCGAACAAATCACCATTGGCAATCAGCTTAAATTCCGTTAAATCCTGATCGGTACTGGTGTCTTCGAGCCAATTATTGATACCTGACAACACAGACGCACTGGTTTGCGACACATCGTATGGATTTAGTGCCGTTTCAGTAGTACTGGCGGCAAGGGCAGCTAACTGGGCATCTGCATTGATTTTGTAATCGTGGTAATAAGACGTACTTTTACCGTAGTTAACAGTACCTTTTAATTTCCAGGTGTCGGTTAGCTGATAAGTCAGGGTGGGCGTAATTTGCCATTGCTCATACATTGACGGGTTCGCGCCGGCATTGCCCCATACATCTGCATACGAGAACGATACGGTATTAGACGTTTCATCACCCACCGCCACAAAATACGGGTTATCAGAGGTGATCGTCGCAGACGCTCTAACATCATTAGGGTCATAGTCGGTCGCTTCACGGCGGGAGTAGTACGCCAGTACATCTAAGCTCAACCGATCAGTCAGTTCCTGAGTCAGGTTGGCAAACAGTGAATAACGTTCTTCTTCCGGATAATAAGACTGGTCGTCATAAGAAGAGCAGTAGTTCGGTGAGGATGCATCCACACCCGGCAAGCCATAAAGTGTATCGTTCAGCAGGATGTTACCCGGCGTACAAGACGTAGAACGATAGTCGGCACCGCCAACATCGGTGAGATCTTCTTTAATGAAGTCCTGATCTTTACCGTACATTGGTGAGCGGTCACCGTAGGAGAACGCCGTCACTAAGGTGCCTTTATCCCAGCTGGTACCGAAACCGCCAGAAATATCGATGCGGTCGTAGTCGCCATGGCCCATGCCATATTGTGCGCTAATTTCGCCGCCTTCCATGTCCTTTTTAGGAATGAAGTTAATAACACCAGCAACAGCATCAGAACCGTAGATAGACGAACCGCCGTCTGGAATCACTTCCACACGTTCCAGCAAGCTTGCCGGAATCATCGACGAATCAACCCAGTTCATTGGGCCAACTGGTACGAGACGGTTACCGCCCAACATGACCAAAGTAGCCATACCACTTAAGCCGCCGATACCGCGAATTTGCGGTGGCTCAAAAGGAATTGAGGCTGTGAGGGTGTTTTCCGGCACGGCGTTGAAGTCGGCCATTTGAGGAATGCGACGCAGCAAATCGGTAGCAGATGTCACACCCTGCTCAATGATTTTTTCCTGATTTAAACCGATGACGTTAGAACCGACAGGGTTTACCCCTTCGATTAATGTACCGGTAACGGAAATGACTTCGACGTCTTCCTCATCTTCTGCTTGTGTGTCCTGAGCAATGGCAGTGGCGCTTAATGAAACGCTTAATCCTGCTATTACAGCCAGGGAAAGCTTGTGTAGTGGCATGGGAGTTTTCATTGTTGTATCTCTCAGTATTAACTTATGAGTGTTTAATTTGTTACTAGGATTTAACAATGTGTATACAGAAGTAAAATACTTAATTTTTAATTATGTATACGCTCAGCCTATACTAGGCCGTTACAGTAAGTGAAATTGAGCTGATATGACTGATAAGTGATTGATTGTGATTGATTTTGTCCTGGTGGATGGATGTACAAGCGACACCATGATCTGATACAAGAATTTACAGTTAGCTCAGGGGACTATCTTGTCTCTTAACATATTCACCAGTTCACGCAGTCCTTTCGGTGGCGTTCTGAAGCTTGGATAATAAATATACATACCATCATCCGGGCTAACCCATTCGGGCAACACTCTTTGTAATTGTCCACAGGAAAGATAAGTCTGAACTCTTCGTTCCGGGCAGTAAAAAATACCTGCATCAGCCAAGGCCAGTTCGATACCCAACGCGGTCTCACCCACGCAAACCTGGCCGGGTACATCAATCGAAAGTCTTTTATCGCGACGGTCGAAATCCCACTTCATAATGACTCTCTCACCCGTACGTATTTGAATACAATTATGTTGCTGTAAATCTACAGGGTGTTTTATTAACGGTTTATCGTTCAGGTAACCCGGAGAGGCAACGGCAATCCAGCGGAGGTTTTCACAAATTTTCATTGCAACAAAATCTTCAGGAATTGTTCCGCCATATCGAATTCCTGCATCGAATCCTGCTTCTACGATGTCTACCATCTGGTCATCAACCATAATGTCGACTTCTACATCAGGATAAGTGCGAAGAAATTGTGCTAAGTGGGGCGCCAGAACCAACCTGGCACCATCACTCAATACACTTAGTCGTATTCTGCCGGCAGGTTTGTCTCTAAATTTGTTGAGTGTTTCGAGGCCGTTGGAAATTTCACGAAAGCCTTTGTTTAGTTGCTTTGCCAGTGCTTCTCCCGCGTCAGTCGGTGCAACGTTGCGACTCGATCTGTTAAGCAATCTGATACCAAGGCGGCTTTCAAGATTTCTTATTGAGTGACTCAGCGCTGATGTGGTGATCCCCAGTTCTACCGCAGCTCTAGTAAAACTGCGCATTCGTTCGACCACACAGAAGGCGTTAAGATCAGAAAGTTCGTGACGAGATAAACGGGAAATTGGTCTTACTGGCAAGAGCGTTCTCCTTGAGTTGCGCTATATGGCTCGTTGAATTAACCACAACAATCGCGATTCGAACTGCGTGTTATAGTTTGCCGACGCAAATCACCGGCACAGCATCGCGGTAACTAACAGAACATGTTTTTCATATACACACTGATCCCCGCAATTATTTTTTTTCTGCGCGCCCGCAGTCTTATTTCGCAAACGAAGAGCAGGTTATTCTGTGCAGCACTGTTAGGTGTCATCTGCGAGTTTCATCTTTGGTGTCTATTTATTTTCGGCAACATGTTTTCTCCTGAGATCCCACGTTTGGCCATTCTTCTCTGGATGTGGCTATTTGGTGGTATCGCATTTTCCTCACTACTGGTTGTTGTAGAATTCGCAGTAACCAGGCTCATATCTGTATTCAGCCGGAAATCTGTTGCGCTAAACAAATGGTCATTTTTTACATTGTTGATAATTGCATATAGTCTTTCTGCTTTTGGCATCCATAGTGCAGTTTCCCAGCCCTCAATTAAGACTGTCAGTGTGTCGTTGCCCGGCCTACCTAAGTCGTTTGATGGCTACAGAATTGCGCTATTGTCCGATCTTCATATCAGCCAGTTGCTCAATTCCACATGGGCAGAACGAGTTGTCAGCACTACGAACCATCTTCAGACCGACCTCACATTAATTGCCGGTGATTTGTCAGATGGGTATCTGACAAATCGCCGCCATGACATGACAGCATTATCAAAGTTGTCCGCGGCAGATGGTGTGTATGCCGTTTTTGGTAATCATGAATACTATTTCGACTACGATAACTGGCGGGACTTTTACACATCGTTACCAATTCAGTTTCTTGAAAATCAACACGTCACCATCAAAAGAAACAGCGACCAGCTGGTGCTCCTTGGTTTACCTGATGACATCGCCTCAACACAGGGAGCTCCGATGCCTGACATAGGAGCCGCGCTGTCTGGCACCCCTGGGAGTGCTACAAAAATTCTGCTTGTACACAAACCAGTGGATGGGCTGAATGCATCGAAACATGGCATTGCTCTTCAACTCTCAGGTCACACCCATGGAGGTATGATCCAGCCTCTGGGATTACTGGCCGGTCCTGCCAATAATGGTTTTGTGCGTGGTCTGTATGATGTCGGAAATATGAAGCTGTATGTCAATGCCGGAACCGGGATCTGGACAGGCTTCCCGTTCCGGCTTGGCGTGCCCCCAGAAATTACCGTAATTACCCTTCGCGCCTCGCCAGCACTAGCGACAATGCAAACACGGGTATACCAATAGCGGCGAGGACCGCGCCGACGATAGCGGGTGATTCCCATCCAAAACCCACCGATAACGCAATGCCGCCGAGCCACGCACCCAGCGCGTTAGAAAGGTTAAAAGCTGAGTGATTTAGTGTTGCGCCCAGAGATTGGGCGTTACTGGCAACGTCCATCAGTCTTGACTGAAGGGCGGGTACGAGGGCAAAACCACACCCAATCAGGAACAGTAAAATGACTGATGACCAGATATCCGTGGCGAAGAAAGCAAACGCAGCGAGAAATAATGCATTCCAGATTAAGATGCCGTATAGCGATGGCACCATGGCTCTATCAGCACATTTCCCGCCGACTATATTGCCTATCACCATGCCTGCGCCCCATGCCATGAGCATCCAGGGAACCGTGCTTTCTGCCATTCCGGTTAAATTCTGCAGACTTGGAGTGATGTAACTGTAAAGAGAGAACATACCGGCAAAGCCTATTGTTGCGACCAGTAACGTCGCCCAGACATCGGCTTGTTTTAGTACACCTAATTCCTTTATAGGGGTTGCGGTGCTATCTCCCGCAACAAAGGGAATAAAGTAAAAGGTAAGCGCAAGCGTTACTAACGCTATCACTGAAATAACAAGAAAAGTGGTTTCCCAACCAGCCACTTGGCCCAACCAAGTAGAAAAAGGTACGCCAAGTAGATTAGCCACGGCCAGCCCTAGCATAACCTGGCCAATTGCTGACGCTCGTTGACCTTTGGGTACCATTGATGCTGCCACCAGTGAAGCAATACCGTAATAAGTTCCATGAGGAATGCCGGATATAAATCTGGCAGTAAGCCAGCAAATCATCTCGGGTGCTAATGCGGTAGCGAGATTACCTGCTAAAACGATTGCCAGGAGGCCTATTAGGACTCGCTGCCGTGGAAGGTGTGCTGTCAATACGGCAAGAAAAGGACCACCGATGACGACCCCAAATGCGTAAGCAATTACGCCATAACCTGCTTCAGACACTGAGATGTCAAAGCTATCTGCCATAGAAGGTAACAAGCCCATGGCGGCAAATTCACCGGTACCTATCGCTAATCCCCCCATTCCCAATACTAATTTTGCATTGGTAAGGCCATGAGGAGGTTTGACTATCTGTTCAACTGTCGCTTGCTCTGATCCCACATTCACTTCCGGTTGATTAATCTGTCAATGCAACTATTCTACGCCTAGACTAACAACCCTTATACGAACTATAAGGTGATACTAAAACAACCAAAAGTTGATACTGAATGGACAAGCTAAGAGCAATAGAAATTTTCCGGCAAGTTGCTGAAATGGGGAGTTTTTACAAAGCGTCAAAAATTCTGGGTATAACGCCGCAGGCAACCAGCAAAGCTATCGCGCAGATAGAAAAACATTTAGGTACGAAACTTTTATATCGTAATACGCGGCAGTGTCGTCTGACAGAAGAAGGTGAACGATTTCTATTAGAGGTTACGAAGGGTGTTTCATTAATAGAGAATGCATGGGAACAGGCCCATGAATTATCCAGCGAACCTCGAGGAACCTTGCGAGTCACTTGTGGGCTTCATTTTGGCAGAACGGTGCTCTTGCCACTCATTGACCAGTTTCAGCAACGGTTTCCGCGAATTGAAGTTGAACTGTATGCCACTGACAATTTCGTCGATCTGGTGAAAGAAGGCATTGACGTGGGTTTCCGGAACGGGCTTGAACCTAGTGGCAATAATTATTCTCAGCGACTTTTTGATCTGCAGATGCTCGCCTGTGCTTCACCCGATTACCTCAGACGTTACGGAATTCCAGACACGTACCACGATTTAAGTGCTCATACCTGCACCGGTTCAAGACAAATAAACAGTGGCAGAATTGAACCGTGGGAATTTATGGAAAACGGTGAGCTGATTTTCCACCATGTTCATTCCAGATTCTGGGTAAGCGATTCTGAAGTAGAAACAGAGGCGGTTTTACGTGGTATGGGGATAGGGTTACTGGCAAATTTAAACGTCGCGGCGCACATTCGCTCGGGAAAACTGGTTCCCGTACTTTGTCGTTACCTCTCTCACAGATATGGGGTTTATCTTTATTTTCCTGGCGGCAAAAAGTTATCTGACCGTGCTTCAAGGTTTATTGAGCATGCGCGTGACGAGTTGTTAGGCAGTTCTTCCTTTCAGTTTTCTGTGGACCAATTACAGCAGTTGCAGGAGAAATTTAAACTGGAACTGGATGGTACCAAATGAGACAGCGCCTTAATGGTTCGTATATTTTTAGTACCTGACTCCTTAACTTTGTGTCACCGTTGACAGCAATAAACATTGCACAGTACTATTGTGTCAGACATTTCAGATAACCTCTGAAGTGCGTAAGCGTTAACGTCAACCAACGCATAACAATACGATTTTTTTCGTAGGGTTTTGGTTGATTGTATGCATCAGAAAAACGCTTTACACACTATTTCATCCCCGCTTATTTCATTAACGTTCCTTGGCATTGTATTAATTGCGGCCAATTTACGAGCCCCCATTACAGCATTAGGTCCTGTGCTACCTGAGATCGCTGAAACATTTCAGTTATCTGCGACGGCTTCGGGGTTAATCAATGCCTTACCGTTACTCATTTTTGCAGTCGCTTCGCCATTCGTACCCGCAGTGACTCTTAAAATAGGTATCGAGAAAACCCTGCTGCTCTCTATTGCACTGGTACTGGGAGGTATTCTATGTCGCTCAACAATCGGACTAACTGGTTTCTGGATTGGAACGTTCTTGATTGGATTGGGTATTGCGGCTGCTAACGTTCTCGTCTCGCCACTGATTAAACGTGATTTCCCAAAATATGCTGCCAGAGCAATTGGTATATATGCCGCTGTGATGGCATTCGCTGCTGCAATCGCCAGCGGCATAGCAGCGCCGATTTCTACAGCGAATGGAAATACATGGAGAATGTCGATTGGCGTTTGGGCCATTCTTGCTGCTTTGACTTTATTGGTCTGGTGGAGAGTTTGCAGCAAAAACTCTGAACAGTTAACTTCATCAGTTAATAATATCTCGCCTCAAAATGCTAAGTCCATATGGAGAAGCCGGGTAGCCTGGTATGTTTCCCTTTTTATGGGGCTGCACACTGTTGTGTTTTATACTTTGATTGACTGGTATCCATCAATGGCGATGGAACATAATATAAGTACAAGTGCCGCCGGCTTTCATCTTTTTATTTATCAAGCCGTTGCCATTGCGGCGAATTTGTCTACAACTGCACTGATACCGCGCTTTCGTGATCAACGTGTACTTGGATTGATGTGTTCTCTATTCATCATGTCCGGACTGGCAGGTTTGCTTTTCTGCCCTTCGCTTGCCGTATGTTGGCTTATACTGGCTGGCATTGGGGCCGGAATGTCAATGGTAACCTGCCTGACTCTGTTTACTCTTCGGGCTGAAAATCACATCCAGGCCACTAAATTGTCAGGCAAAGCGCAATGTGTTGGGTACCTCATTGGTGCGTCTGGTCCCTATCTGGCGGGTATTATTCACGACTATAGTCATAGCTGGTGGGGTGTGCTGTTTAGCTTGCTTGCGCTATCTGTAATCCAGATATTCTTTGCGTGGCAGGCGGGGGTAAAGCGTTTTGTGTAAACAGAGTATTCTGTAAAGATATGCAGCCATCTTAGGTGACTGATTTCCAAAACAAAATTTCCCAATTTTTACGTCTGGCTATCTCAGTCACAAAAGGGTCGGCATTCACCACCATGGCCTTTTGGGCGTGGTTAAGCAGCGGTAAATCGTTGCGGGAATCGCTGTACATTGTGGTGAGCGGCAAGCCGGTTAATTGATGTTCCTGAAGCCATTGTTCTAAACACAACAGTTTGCCTGCACCAAAGCTGAAAGGCTGAACAGCCTGCGAGGTGAACTGGCCATTTTCAATGGCTACATCAATGCCAATGGCGTGCTTAATGCCCAATAGTCGAGCAATGGGGTGCACCACCAACGAAGGGCTGGCGGAAATAAGTACCACGATATCGCCCCGCTGCAGACACGCTTTTACATGGGCAATACCTTCAACGAAGATATGTGCGTTAACCGTTTGAAACGCAAACTCTTCGGCCAACGCCTCTAAGTCGTGAACTGGCTTACCCATAATGGGCTTAACCCATTCAGCCATATAAGCCTGCATATCCATTTCCCCACTGGTATAGCTTTCCATTATGGCTGCACAGCGGGTTTCAGCGTAGCAGGCGCCCGGCCAGTTCTTTTGTTTCAGAAAGGTCAGCCAGTCCTGGGCGCAGTCTGCATCAATGAGGGTGCCGTCTAAATCGAAGACGACCAGAGCCGGTTGCGACATTGGGTTTCCATGTTGATAAGTACTACTGAACAATGCCTTAAGACGGTAAACGACCGGCGTATTGTACAAAGCTAGTGGCGCTACCTGGCAGCGAAAGGGTTAAATCATACCGGCCATTTTCATCAACCGGTACCGGCACTTTTACGCCCACCGGCAGCGGTTGCTCTGCAAGTTTCGCGTTATTCAGCGACAGCGCATAGCCTTTCGCATAGGCGGTAATAAAACAACCTTCCGTATTGGCGGTAAGGGTTAGCTTATCAAGCTGGTTAAGTTGCGTTTTGTCTATGCAAACCCGACGATGAAAGCCTTCTGGCCCCATTACCTGTAAATCAAATTTCGATGGGTCGTTTTTCTCATGGGCTTGCCAGCACGCGTTGTGCTTACCTGTAGCATCAATGGTGAAACGCCGGGGAATCGCATCCAGATCCATGCGGTCGTAAACGTGGAAAACAGCAGTGCGACTGCCACGATTAATGAAAGACAGCGTAAGAGCGCCTTCAGTTGTTTCCAACTCTACATTGATATCGTAAAGGTTTGGCCGCTGAGGCCGACGTCCTTTTTCCTGTTGTGGCATGGTCATATCACCGGGTATCACCGGCACTGTGCGCTCTGGGAGCTCGCCTGCCAGCCGGGCATCTTCACGCGGATCGGGGAATACCGGTAAACTGCCCTTATTCGGCGTTTGAAAATCAAAGGCACTGACAAAATCGCCGCAGACTGCCCGGCGCCACGGTGTGATATTGGGTTCTATTACACCGAAGCGTTGCTCCAGAAAACGGATCACAGAAGTGTGGTCCATGACTTCTGAACTCACAAAGCCACCGCGGCTCCAGGGTGAAATCACGTATGCGGGCACACGCGGACCGAGGCCATAAGGATTACCCATCAAATCGGGTCGCTCCAGGCTTTTATCTGCTTCGGAGACATGCTGGTGGTATTCACCGTCCGTAGCAACCTGTGAATGACCGGCAATCTCGCCGTCAGTGGTCTTTGATGGCGGCGCTGGCGGCGGCATGTGATCAAAGAAGCCGTCGTTTTCATCGAACATGATAAACAGGGCGGTTTTCGACCACACATCAGGATTGGCGGTGAGCGCATCTAACACATCAGCAATGTATGCCGCACCCTGCGCCGGGCTTGATGGTCCGGGATGCTCCGAGCCTTCCGCCGTGGCGATGATGTAAGAAACCTGAGGCAAGGTGCCATTTGCGGCATCGTCGCGAAGTTTATCCAGCGCGCGGGTGGTGAGCGCCCGCTTGGCTAATTCGGGGTCACTGTCAGGAGTTCCAGCGTAGGAATCCTGGAAGGCTTTGAAGCCCACCAGTGGATTGTCGGTAAAGTTATCCGCCATGTCCTGGTAGATGGTCCAGTCGATACCGGCTTCCTGCAGACGCTCAACGTAGGTTGTCCAGGAGTACGCTTCAGCATAACCGCCGTTTTCCGGCAGATTGTCGTGGGAATTACCTATCGCCGGACCACCGTGTGTGGCATTGCCGTCGTTGGTGCCCGACCATAAAAACAGACGGTTAGTATTGGTGCCGGTTTGCGATGAACAATAATAGGCATCGCACAGCGTAAAGGCTTCGGCAAGGGCAAACTGAAAGGGCATATCGTCCCGGTTAAAGTAGCCCATGGCGTGCAGGTATTTGGCATCTGGCCAGTGACTCATGCGGCCGTGATCCCACGCGTCCTGTGCATCGGGCCAGGAGTGCGGTGTGCCTTCAACCCGCATGTGGGCGAAATTCTGGCGGGTATTCAGCGGAAAAGGTAGCACCCATTCCGGCCCTTCTTTGGTGGTATTTTGCTGAAGAAAAACATCCCTGTTCTGTTGTTTTTCCGTTGCTTTCGCTGGCGCCGGGTAGGGATCGGAGAACCCACGTACGCCAGAGAGGGTACCAAAGTAGTGATCGAACGACCGGTTTTCCTGCATCAGAATAACCACATACTCCACATCTTTAATGCTGCCGGATTTCACATTGGCGGGAATGGAAACGGCGCGGGCAATAGAAGGGAAGGCTGCGAACAGTCCGGTTGCCCCGGAAGCGGCCAGAAACTGACGACGATTAATATCGGCCATACAATCACCTTGAATTTATTTAAAAGAACATTCCCCCGAAAGGGGCGGGGGAATGTTAGTCTTGCTTTATGACAGATTAAGGGCTGACTAATTAAAAGTCTGCACCAACAGTCAGGGTTACGGTGCGTGGCGAGCCCGGGTAAACGCTGTTAGTGCCCACACCAATAATGTATTCGCGGTCCAGCAGGTTGTTTACGTTCAGGCGAACGTGCACTTCTTTAAGCTGCGGTGCAACGTCGGTGAAATCGGCACCAATGTAAGCATCAACCACTTCGTAAGCCGGCGCAGACGCGCTGTTTTCAAAGTTGATATAACGGTCACCAATGTGACGCAACGACAAACCTGAGCTCATGGCTTCGCCCATGTAATCCACTGCCAGTGAGTAGAAGGTTTCTGGTCCACCATAAACCTGATTACCCGCTACGATACCTGAATTGGCATCCAGACCGGCATCACCGGTGCCCAAGTATTCAGAGTCGTCAAAGGTATAAGAACCGGATACACGCAGGGCGCTGGTTAACTGATAAGACGCCAGCACTTCCACACCGCGGCTCTTCTGACCACCGGCGTTGATGTATGAGCCGTCGACTTCTTCCTTATAGTCGATGCCTTCCAGCACGTTGGTATCGAGCTGAACGATACGGTTTTCAAACTTGATGTCGTAGAACGTTACCGCCGCTTTGAAATCGCGGTTGTTGAAACGGAAACCCACTTCGATGTTGTCGGAGGTTTCAGGATCGATGGTGCCAAGCTCGTTGTTCGACAGACCAGAATCGATGATTCCCGGCGTGATCGACTTGTAGTTTTCAGAGTAACCGGCGAACACTTCCAGACCCTCTACCGGAGTAGTGTAAGTTGCACCGACATATAGCAGCGGATCAGAAGTGTTATCCAGTTCTGCCGTGCGGTCGTCGTTGTAGAAATGGTCTACGGTGGTGTCTACCTGGAACTGCTTCACACCAATGCTGGCCGCTAACGGACCGACTTCCAGATTTTCCTGAACGTAGTACATCAACTCTTTGGTGTTGGCTTCTGTTTTGTACTGTACCCAGTATGGCGTGCTGCTGAATTCCACGCTGGTTTGCGGGTTATTGATCAGGTGCCACTGACGGGTCACATCGGCATCGTAGTTTTCATACCAGAAACCGGCTCGCAGGGTGTGCGCCACATCGCCGGTGGTGAAATCGTAAGTTGCATCGCCGGTCAGACCATAGCGGCGGTTTGAGTAGTTCGAGGTACGGTAAGAGCTTACCGGCTCCACGTTGCCTGCATAACATTCCGGGTCCTGTGCGGCGCTCAGACCAAAGCGGCCAGTACAGCTGCTCATTACTGAACCAGGCGTGGTGGTACCGGCATTCACGAAGTAAATATCGTCACCGTTGTAATCGCCGTACAGGGTGTCGCCAGATAATTCTGCGTCCAGTGTGCCGTCGCCGTCTACATCAGTGACATAAGGCGGGATCCAGTCGCCACGGCCATCCATGCGATGGAAGTAAGCCGAGGTGTTAAACGCGAAATCGCCGAAATCTTTGTCTAGCTTCAGGCTGTAGAATTTGTTGTCACGCAGGGCGCGCCAACCGTTACGGTTGTTTTCATCGAGGCTTGGCAAACCCGTCCAGTTTGCGTGCAGCGCATCATGACGCGGGTTCTCGGCGTATTGTTCCAGCGAAATATACTCGTACTCATTTTCGTTGGAATCGTTGAACGTAGCGAAGGCGGTAATGTTGTAGCCGTTGTAAGCGGTGATGAGCTTACCAGTGAGGTAGTCTTTCTCGGTTGTCGCAGCATTATCCCACACGTCTTTGTTTTCAGACGAAGAGCCGCTGATGAAGAAGTAGGTATCCTGGGCGACTTCGCCAGAGTCGTAGCGGAAGCGGTACTTACTGGCATCCTGATCACCGGCCATGTAGTACACGCTGATGTTTTCTTCTGCCATAGGGTCGGTGGTGATAAAGTTAAGTGTACCGCCCAGTGCTTCGTTGGAACGTGAACTGATGTCGGCTGTACCCTGACTCACCTCAACGGTTTCAAGATCGAACACGTCGATGAATTTGTTGGCTTTACTGCCGCCTCCGTAGCCTGAACCGCCGTTAGGCATGCCGTCGAGGGTGGTACCAATCTGACCATTGTTGGTGTTAAAACCACGCATGCGGATGTTGGTCATCCAGTCGGAAGAACCAAAGGTATCGGCTTCCTGCACGATTACGCCCGGCAGCTCCTGCACTACGGTGTTCACCGAGGCGTTAGCCGGACGACGGGAAATCATATCCATAGAAACGGTATTTGAAGCAAACGTTTGCTTCTGACCAATAACGACAATCTCTTCAGTCTGCTGTTTTTGTTTTTCTGTTTCAGCTTCCTGTGCAACAACCGTGGCGCTGGCCATGGCAAGCATGAGTGGTGAAAGGGCAAAGCAGCTAAGCTTTTTCATTTCGATTCCTTGTGTGTGGTTTTCTGTGTGATTTCTTTTTGAGGTCGGAAAGGCACTACCCGACGTTGTGACGGCAGTCAGACTAGGGCTGAAATATGACAGTTTGTGTGAATTGGTGTGACATTTTGTGGATTTGTGTGGTTTTGTGCTTGAGCCAAAACGCGAAGCAGATATACTTGCGCCATCATTATCCCGGAGCGTTATTCATGACAGACAGGCAAACGGCAATGCTGGAATTGGTGGAATTACACCGTTCTATGTCGGTATCAGAGCTTTCCAAACAGTTTGCCGTTTCGGAAGAAACCATCCGTCGGGACATCAAACAGTTGGAGTCTGCGGGGCGAGTGGAAAAGATCCACGGTGGCGTACGCTTACCCGCTACCCAGCTTGAGCCGCCTTACTGGCAACGGGTAAATCGCAGTGCAGAAGTGAAAAAGCGTATAGGCCTGAAAGCCGCCGAGCAGGTACAGGACGGCATGACGGTATTCATCGACAGCGGCACGACCAGTTACTGGCTGGCGAAGGCACTAACCAGCCAGAAAAACCTCACTGTGACCACCAATTCACTGGAAGTGGCGGCAGAGCTCGCTGGCAGGCCAGATTGCAAACTGGTGATAGTGGGCGGTGTGGTGGATATGGATTATCGAGCCGCCTTCGGCGTTGAAGCCATCTCCCAGGCGAGTCGTTATGTGCCTGATATTCTGTTTCTCTCTGCTGGTGGTGTAAGTGCAGACGGGGGATGGCTGGACTTCAGTCATGACGAGGCTGATTTTAAACGGGCACTGCTGCCGCTGGCACGCAAAAAAGTGGTGGTGACTGACTCTTCAAAATTCGAAGCACCAGGCACTGTGCAGTTTGCTGCACTGGGTGATGTGGATGTGCTTATCAGCGAACAGCAACCCGCGCCGCCTTTAGCTGCCGCGTTGCAAAAAGCCGGCGTTGCGGTGGATTACGCGCCTCAATAAATTGTTCATATTTCATTGTTAGACTGCAAACCTCTATTTCCCAGCAGGTTTGCAGGCTATGTCTGAATGCAGTGTTGCATCATCAAAGCGCGAGCGGTTTCTGTTTGTGCTTAGCGCTGCCATCGCTGCCTTTTCTACCTACTTCTGCATGTATGCCTTCCGCAAACCCTTTGCGGTGGCGAGCTATGAGCAGGCGGACGCCCTGTTCGGACTGGATTTCAAAAGCGCCCTGATCATCGCTCAGGTGCTGGGCTACGCGCTGTCAAAATTTATCGGAATCCGGGTCATTGCTGAGATGACCGCTGCGAACCGGGGCAAAGCTATTCTGCTGCTGGTGATGGCCTCGGAGCTGGCGCTGATTGCTTTTGCTGCACTGCCTGGTGACTGGAAGCTGCTCGGTCTGTTCTTCAACGGGCTGCCACTTGGGATGATCTGGGGATTGGTGTTTAGCTATCTGGAAGGGCGGCGCACCACAGAAATTCTGGCCGCTATCCTGTCGGTGAGTTTTATCATCTCCACCGGAGTGGTGAAATCTGCCGGGCTGTTTCTGATGCTGGAAATGGGCGTCAGCGAATACTGGATGCCGGCGGCCACCGGCGCTTTGTTTACTCTGCCCCTGTTTTTATCGGTTCGCTGGCTATCGGCAACGCCACCGCCCTCGGCGCAGGATATCAGTGAGCGACGGGTGCGCGAGCCAATGACACGTCGTGACCGGCTGGTGCTGTTAAATCAGTACTTTACCGGACTGACCTGTCTGATTATTGCCTACATGTTGCTGTCTGCCATTCGTGATTTCAGCGATAACTTTGCTGCTGAAATCTGGCAACATCTGGGCTATGGCGATGCGCCGGGAGTCTTCGCCATGTCCTCGCTGTATGCTTCTCTCGTCGTGCTGGTGCTCATCGGCTGCGTGATGTGGATAAAGCAGCACTTTCGCGCGCTAATGGTGAATCATCTCATGGTGGTGGCGGGCTTTGCCGGTATGGGATTAAGCGCGTTACTGTACCAGCAGCACATCATTTCCGGCCTGAGCTGGATGATTTTTCTGACCATCAGCATTTATCTGGCGTACGTGCCTTTTAACTGCATAATCTTTGAAAGGCTGGTGAGCCTGATGAATGTGCGTGCCAACGCCGGCTTTCTGATTTATGTGGCAGACGCCACCGGTTATGCCGGTGGCGTTGCAATTCTGCTGTTTAAAAGCGGCTTTGACGGTGACATGAGCTGGACCCGTTTTCTCGTCGACAGTGCTTACTTTGTGTCGGTATCCGGCATGGCGCTGGTGCTGGCAGCAGCATTCTACTTTCGCCGCCGGTTTATTCACTCGCTGCAATCAGCCCATCAAGAATTTCCACGACTTTCTTAAACTGTATTTTTGAGGCTAACTGCCGTAGCGCTTTGGCTTCTTTGGCCGGAATAGTATGGGTTTCACTGATGGCGTCCAGCTTTGAATTAAAGCCAGACAAATAGCCAATTTCCGCCATTGAACGCAACGATACATACTGGTTTTTACCTGCCGGTGGTAGTGTCGATTCTGGCGTTTCAGTTTCTTGTGGTAGTTCCGGTTTTTGTTCGTAAACCCACTGAATTCCCAGCCAGTGACCCACTTTGTCCAGCAGGTCGGGAATGAGGAACGGTTTGGTCAGATAGTCGCTATGGAACTGCTGGGCGTTGTCGTCTGCATCCAGTTCCCGCACGTTGGCCGAGATAATAATGATTGGAATTTTATTCTGCGCCTGGCGAATCATCCGCGCCACTTCCCAGCCGCTGATTTCCGGCATTTTAAGATCCAGCAGCAACAGGTCAGCTTCGCCCTGCATTACGCTGACAATGCCGTGTTTAGCCGACTCTGCTTTGATCACATTGAAGCCAAGGGGCGTTAGAATATCGGCCAGTAAATCCCGCTGACCCACTTCGTCATCAATGGTGATGATGGTCTTGCGCTCACCTTCATAACCATAAATTTTCTTCTCATCGAGAATCACTTCCCGGTTTTCGCTGGACAGGCGAGGCAACATCAGGCTTAAACGGAATTTGCTGCCTTTTTCCGGTTCGCTAGTCACGCTAATTTCACCGCCCATGAGTTCGGCCAGTGCTCGGGAAATGGTGAGGCCAAGACCGGTTCCGGCAACGGTCGTTTCGGTACCGGCTACCCGCTCGAAAGGATGAAAAATGGTCTCAAGATCTTTCTTCGCAATACCCGTCCCCGTGTCTTCAACCGTAAAATGGGCCACTTCGTTGCGGTACGTCACCGTGAAATTTACGCTGCCCTGACTGGTGAACTTAATCGCGTTGGAAATCAGATTTATCAGAATTTGTCGCAGGCGTTGTTTGTCGCCAGACACCATTGCGGGCAGATTTTTGGTGAAGCTACAGTTAAACTCCAGGCCCTTCGACGAAGCTTGCTGCTCGAACATATTCACCATCTGTTCAAGAAAGCTGTGTAGCTGAATATCTTCTTTGTGTACCGACAGACGTCCTGCTTCAATTTTCGAGACCTCGAGCACGCCCTCAATCAGGTCGCCCAGGTGCTCGCAGTTGCGGCGCATGGTGTTAAGCGGCCCCTGTATACGGGTAGGTAACTGGTCGTCTTTAAACAGCAACTGGGAATAGCCCAGCAGCACGTTAAGCGGCGTACGCAGTTCATGACTGAGACCTGCAAGATAACGACTCTTGGCTTTGTTGGCGGACTCGGCCTCTTCTTTCGCTATCTGATATGCGGTGGCGGTTTTTTCATGGGCGGCCACCTCGGTGGCCAGCGCCATGGTCTGGGAACGCAGCTCCCGCAGCGCGGAGTTATTACTGATTTTAGCCAGGGTAAACAGCCAACTCACCACGCCGATGATGATGAGCAGGAAGAAAAAGACTTTATAAAGGGAGTCCCGTTGAATTTCCCGCAGCTCCAGCGATTCCGGCGGGATCTGAAAATAAATCAGCGACAGAATGGCGGCTGAAATCAGGCTCAGCACCATGGTGAGTGTAAGACTAAGCGCAATAGGCGAGGTCAGCACTTCAATGGTTTTCGTACTGAAACGGTTGCGGAAATATGCCAGCGCCTGCGCCGACAAGGTCGCGCCGGGGCGGCACTGATCATTACAGCGCACATCCAGGCTACAGCACAGCGAACAGATGGGTTGCTGATACGCCGGGCAAAAGCTCATGTCTTCACGGTCGAAAGTGTGTTCGCAAATGCAGCAAGCTTGTTGGTCGCCCTCAAGATGCGCATGGGTTTGGTTGGGCACCAAATAATACTTGCCCCGTGTCATGTAGCCTATAAGTGGAACGGTAATAAAGGGCAGAAAGAAGGCGATAAACGACCCCATCGCCACACCATATTCACCTAATAAGCCGAAATGCGCACCGAAGCCTACCAGCGAGGCAAAGAACATCGAGAAAGTCCCTACAGGGTTGATGTCGTATAGCTTGGAGCGTTTGAACTCGACGATGGGAGGACTGAATCCCAACGGCTTATTTATCAACAAATCGGCCGCCACCGAACTCAGCCAGGACAGCACGAGTACGGAGTAAATCTGCAGCATTTCTTTGATGGTCTGGTAAATCCCAAGCTCCATGAGAAGCAGGGCAATCAGAATGTTGAAGATCATCCACACCACCCGGCCGGGGTGATTGTGGGTAATGCGGCTGAAAAAGTTCGACCACGCTAGCGAACCGGCGTAGGCATTGGCCACGTTAATTTTGAGCTGTGAGATGATCACGAAAGCCGTGGCGATGACCACACTGGCGGTTGTGTTGTTAAAAATGTACCCAAACGCCACCTGATACATGTGGGCCGGATCTGATGCTAAATCTCGGGTGACGCCTTGTTTCAGCGCCAGATAGGCCAGAAACGAGCCGAGGAACAGTTTACCCGCACCGAAAATAATCCAGCCCGGACCAGCCATAATGAGTGCGAACCACCATTTGTGTGCGCCTTCGTTCTTCGGCTTCGGCGGAAGAAATCGCAGTACGTCTACCTGCTCACCAATCTGCGCTACCAGCGACAGCAGGACGGCGGACGCCGCGCCGAACATAAAGATATTAAACGTACCCGGCGACACTTCAGCATCGCCGGTGAAGTTTACCCATTCACGCAGGCTGGAATCCGGATGGTTAAACACATAAAGCAGCGGAATGAGCTGCAGCACAATCCAGACTGGCTGGGTCCACACCTGAAACCGGCTGATGTAGGTAATACCGTGGGTCACCAGCGGCATCACCACCAGCGCACTCAGGGCATAGCCGAGATACAGCGGCAGCCCGAACAGCAGCTCCAGCGCCATACTCATGATGGCGGCTTCCAGGGCGAAAAAGATAAACGTGAATGAGGCGTAAATCAGCGAGGCGATGGTAGAGCCGATATAACCGAAACCCGCTCCCCGGCTCAGCAGGTCGATATCGACACCGTATTTTGCCGCGTAATAGCTGATTGGCGTGCCGCTGATAAAGATAACGAAAACCAGCGCAAGTATTGCCCAGGCGGCGTTTGTGAAGCCATAGTTTAAAGTTATAGCCCCCCCAATTGCTTCGAGCACCATGAACGACACAATGCCCAATGCGGTATTGGCAATTCGCGAGTAAGACCATTTTCGGGCACGGATGGCAGTGAATCGCAGGGCGAAGTCTTCCATCATCTCGTTGGCAACGAGTTTATTGTAGATCCGGCGGCCGGTAGTTATTTTCGGAGTAGGCTGCATAAAGGTTTCTGGCCCGGTTTATGGCGATAAATAAGCATTCAGGTGCCGCGCAGAAATCGTCAGCGAAGCGTTGTACAAAATCATACTCGTAGTTTGGCATTTACAGTATGGGAATAACGCGAGTATCAACTACGTAATTTAACTCATTTTTTTCTTTGAAGTCTCACCATACCATTTAGCCATAGGTATAAGGTATGACGCCAATCAGCAGCTTCTTACGATTTGCTCACCTTCCACAATCTCGCGTCGAGATGACACAAAACGCCAATAATAAAACGCCGGAACAACTTGAAGGACATCACATGAAACTAAAAAAACTGACACTGGCTGCGGCCCTTATTGCCAGTTCACTCGCATCCTCAGTCACGTTCGCAAAAGACGACGATACCATCAAAGTGGGTGTGCTGCATTCTCTTACCGGCACTATGGCCATTAGTGAAACCACACTGAAAGACACAGTTCTGATGATGGTGGATGAGCAGAACAAGAAAGGCGGTCTGCTGGGCAAGAAGATTGAAGCGGTAGTGGTTGACCCGGCGTCAAACTGGCCTCTGTTTGCAGAAAAAGCCCGAGAGTTGTTGGTGCAGGAAGATGTGGACGTGATCTTTGGCGGCTGGACGTCGGTTTCCCGTAAATCGGTTCTGCCGGTTGTGGAAGAGCTGAACGGCATGATGTTCTACCCGGTACAGTATGAAGGTGAAGAATCCTCGAAAAACGTGTTTTACACCGGCGCGGCGCCAAACCAGCAGGCCATTCCTGCGGTTGATTACCTGATGAATGACATCGGCGCAGAGCGTTGGGTACTGCTGGGTACCGATTATGTTTACCCTCGTACCACCAACAAAATTCTTGAAGCGTACCTCAAAGCCAACGGCGTTGAAGACAAAGACATCATGATTCAGTACACGCCGTTTGGTCATTCAGATTGGCAGAACATTGTATCTGACGTGAAGAAGTTCGGTTCCACCGGCAAGAAAACGGCAGTGGTATCTACCATTAACGGCGACGCCAACGTGCCGTTCTACAAAGAGCTGGGTAATCAGGGCATTTCGGCTGAAGACATTCCGGTAGTGGCGTTCTCGGTAGGTGAAGAAGAGCTGTCTGGTTTCGATACGTCACCACTGGTGGGTCATCTGGCGGCATGGAATTACTTCCAGAGCATTTATACCGATGAGAACGATGCCTTTATTGCCAAGTGGAAAGCATTCATCGGCGACGAAGACCGAGTAACGAACGACCCAATGGAAGCCACCTATATCGGCTTCAACATGTGGGCAAAAGCGGTAGAGCAAACTGGCACCACCGACGTAGACACCGTTTCTGACGCATTGATTGGTATGGCAACGCCTAACCTAACTGGCGGTATTGCTGTGATGAACCCGAATCATCACCTGTCTAAGCCCGTATTTATCGGTGAAATTCAGGATGATGGCCAGGTTGAAGTGGTCTGGGAAACGCCGGGAACCGTGCGCGGTGACGCCTGGTCCGACTATCTCGAAACCTCTAAAAACCTGATGTCTGACTGGAGTGCACCCATGAACTGCGGCAGCTACGACGTGGTTAAAGGTGCCTGTACCGGCGCCAAATAATCCCTGCTCTGGCAACCGGGGCTGGCTCCCGGTTGCGCTGAACGAATCGGTTATCAGTTAGCAAATCAAACTCGCAGTGGTAACCCCATCCATTTCGTATTAGCGAAGGAATCTTCATGGTTAAGCCTTTCCTGGCCTTGTTCTTTGTTCTGTCTTTTCTGGGAATGGCGTTTAACGTCGGTGCCGAAGAGCAGAGCTTTGAAGAGCTGGTCGCCGAACTCCCCGATACCAATTTCAAAACCCTGCCTGCCTTGCTCGATAAATTTGCTGAGCAAGACGACCCGCGCACGGCAATCTTGCTGACTAATCTGCTGGGTGGAGACGTGTATTATCATCCACGCTCTCAACAAGTGATCACCATGACGAAAGTGCAGGGTGAACGCCAATTTATCGATGTATTAACCAGTGAAGTCATTGCAGAACCGTCGGGTGTTCGCCTGCGTAAAGTGCGCGTGAACAACAGCGTGCGTAGTCATATTCGTCAGTTGCAAGCACAGCAAAATATCAGCGACAGCAACCCTGATGTGCGCTTGAAAGCCGTGAAGAATCTGCTTTCTGATGTCGATCAGATTTCCCCTCAGCTACTAGCGAATCGTTTGCAGAAAGAGCAGGACAGCGACATACATGCGTTGCTGTCGGCAATCGCCGCGCTGCATGAACTCGATAGCGGTGATGAATCTAAGCAACTCGATGCGATTAATACCCTTCGTGGTAATTTGCAGCCAGACGTGCGCATTGCGTTAATGCAACTGCAGCAACGGGATGCGTTGCCAGAAACCGTGCGCGATGCACTAAACTCTACCCTGGCGGGTATTGAAACACAGCGCAAATGGTATGGCTGGGCAGAGAATATTTTCTTTGGCGTGAGCATGGGCTCGGTGCTGTTACTGGCGGCCATTGGTCTTGCCATCACCTTTGGGGTAATGGGCGTGATCAACATGGCCCACGGCGAAATGATCATGCTGGGTGCGTACACCACTTACGTTATTCAACAAGCCTTTCCGGGTTTAATTGAATACTCTCTGCTGATGGCGGTGCCTGCGGCCTTTCTGGTTTCCGGGTTCGTGGGCATTGTCATCGAGCGGAGCGTTATTCAGTTTTTGAAAGGGCGTCCGCTGGAAACCCTGCTGGCCACTTTCGGCATCAGCCTTATTCTGCAGCAATTGGTGAGAACCGTGTTTTCACCACTGAACCGCCAGGTGGCAGCACCGGAATGGATGAGCGGCTCATTGCAAATCAACCCGGTGTTCTCGGTTACCTATAACCGTCTGTACATCATTCTATTTTCTCTCACCGTGTTTTTCGCGCTGATGATTTTCCTGAAGAAATCGTCACTGGGTCTGCATGTTCGCGCCGTTGCACAAAACCGCGATATGGCCCGTGCACTTAGTGTGAAAAGCAATTGGGTGGATGCCGCAACCTTCGGTTTGGGTTCTGGTATTGCCGGTGTGGCTGGCGTGGTGCTGAGTCAGCTGACCAACGTGGGTCCGAATCTGGGACAGTCGTACATCATCGATTCCTTCCTGGTGGTGGTGTTTGGTGGCGTAGCGAGTTTGTGGGGCACGCTGGTATCAGCAATGACATTGGGCATTGTGAACAAATTCCTGGAGCCGGTCACCGGTCCGGTACTGGCCACTATTATTGTGTTGGTGGGATTAGTGTTCTTTATCCAGAAACGTCCTATGGGCCTGTTCCCGCAGAAAGGGAGAGCTGAATAATGTTAGCGAAATTAATGCGGCTGAGCAGCGTGCAGCGGGTGGTTTCCATCCTCGCTATTGTAGGTATCTACGTGATCCTGGCGAATACCCTGTTCCCGGAAGGTTCGTTCTTCCATGTGAGCAGTTACTCGGTGAACCTGTTGGGTAAATACCTGTGTTACGCATTGCTCGCACTGGCGCTGGATTTGGTGTGGGGCTACTGCGGTATTTTAAGTCTTGGTCACGGTGCTTTCTTTGCGCTGGGCGGTTATGCCATGGGCATGTACCTCATGCGTCAGATTGGTGATCGCGGTGTGTACGGTAACCCTGAACTACCAGACTTTATGGTGTTTCTGAACTGGGACAGTCTGCCGTGGTTCTGGCAGGGTTCCGACAGCTTTGTGTGGATGATTGCCATGGTGGTGCTGGCGCCGGGTCTGCTGGCTTATGTGTTCGGCGCTATGGCGTTCCGTTCCCGGGTGAGCGGCGTGTATCTGTCTATCATGACTCAAGCCATGACCTACGCGCTGATGCTGGCGTTCTTCCGCAACGAAATGGGCTTCGGCGGTAACAACGGCATGACCGATTTTAAAGACATTCTTGGTTTCTCGCTGCAATCGGATACCACCCGTTTAGTGCTGTTCGGTTTGACGGTGGTGATCCTGGCTGCGGCCTATTACCTGTGCGACCGCATTGTGACCTGCAAGGCCGGTAAAATCATTACCGCTATCCGCGATTCCGAAAGCCGTGTGCGTTTCGTGGGTTACAACTCCGCGTCGTACAAGGTCTTTCTGTTTACCTTCTCTGCCGTGCTGGCCGGTATTGCCGGTGCGCTGTATGTGCCGCAGGTAGGCATTATCAATCCTGGCGAGTTCTCACCAATAAACTCTATCGAAATCGTCATTTGGGTAGCTATTGGTGGTCGCGGCACGCTTTACGGCGCCATTATTGGCGCGGTGGTAGTGAGCTTTGCCAAAACCCGTCTGACCGGCATCATGCCAGAAGCCTGGTTGTTCGCATTGGGCGGTTTGTTCGTGCTGGTCACCCTGCTGTTACCTAAAGGGCTAGTGGGATTATTCGATAAACGTTTCCCTGCGAAGAAAAACACCACAGCACAGGAGAACGCCGCATGAGACCCGCTATGATGACACCGGAACAGACCGGCCCGGATACCCGTCATGGCATGATCCTGTACATGGAAAACGTGAGTGTGAGCTTCGACGGTTTCAAAGCGCTGAACGACCTGAACCTGTATATCAAAGAAGGCGAACTGCGCTGCCTGATTGGTGCCAACGGTGCGGGTAAAACCACGCTGATGGATGTGATCACCGGCAAAACCCGCCCGGACACCGGCACGGTAAGTTATGGTCAGCAGTTCAACCTGCTGCAGCACAACGAAGAACAGATTTCACGCTTAGGTATTGGCCGTAAATTCCAGAAACCCACCGTATTTGAAGCGCTAAGCGTAAAAGATAACCTGTACCTGAGTCTTAAAATGGACAAAGGTATTTGGACTTCCCTGTGGCACAACCTGAGCGGCGAGCAGAAAGATGATATCGACCGCATTCTGCACACCATTGGTTTAACAGAACATCGTGATCGTCCGGCATCGGTGCTTTCTCATGGTCAGAAGCAGTGGCTGGAAATCGGCATGTTACTGGCAGCGAAACCCAAGCTGTTGCTGGTGGACGAACCGGTAGCCGGTATGACGGTGTCGGAAGCCGAACGTACTGCAGAACTGCTTACCTCGCTGGCCGGTGAACACTCAGTAGTGGTAGTGGAACACGACATGGGCTTTGTACGTTCTATCGCCCGCACGGTAACTGTGCTCCATCAAGGTAGCGTGTTGGCAGAAGGCACCATGGATGCCATCCAGAGCGATCCGGAAGTGAAAAAGGTGTATCTGGGGGAAGAAGGCAATGCTTAATATTTCTCAGCTGAACCAGCGTTACGGCGGCAGTCACATTCTTTGGGATGTAGATATGAACATCGCTCAAGGCTCCCGTACCTGTATCATGGGCCGTAACGGCGTAGGTAAAACTACCTTGCTGAAATGCCTGATGGGTCTGCTGCCATCGGCCAGCGGCTCCATTACCATTAACGATCAGGACGTGACCAAAAGCAGCATCGAGACCCGGGCCAACATTGGCGTGGGCTATGTACCGCAGGGACGGCATATTTTCGGTCAGCTTACCGTTGAGGAAAATCTTAAGGTGTCGCTGAACTGCAAACGTCAGAAATCCCGCACTATCCCGGAAGAAGTGTTTGAGTACTTTCCGGTGCTAAAAGAAATGCTGCAGCGACGCGGTGGTGATTTGTCTGGTGGTCAGCAGCAACAGCTTGCTATTGCCCGGGCATTGGTGCTTAATCCGAACATGCTGATCCTGGATGAACCCAACGAGGGCATTCAGCCCAATATCGTACAGCTCATTCGTGATGTGCTGCTGCGACTGAATAAAGAAAAAAACATGACCATTGTGCTGGTGGAGCAGAAGTTGCCATTTGCCCGTGCCGTCGGTGAGGAATTCTATCTGATGGAACGGGGCAAGGTTGTTTCTTATGGCGAAATGCCAGCGCTTACTGATGAACTGGTGAAACAGTATCTGTCTGTTTAGGAATTAATGACTACAGCAATACCTCAGGTTGCGGCCGCTTATGAACACTGGTTGGCCCGCCTCGACATGACCTTTAAAGCCAGGCAGGGCAAAACCCGTCTGGTGGACACCAAACGGGAAGGCCCGCTGAGCGTTCAGCGCGCCTTTTATCCTGAGCGCAGTGGCGCAGCCCATCTTTATCTTCTGCATCCGCCCGCTGGCATTGTGTCTGGTGATGAACTCAACATTGCTGCGAACCTTGATACCGACTGTGAAGTGCTGCTTACCACGCCGGGTGCCAACCGTTTTTACCGCGCCCGTGACGCCGTGGGTATTGCCAGCAAACAAAGCCAGCACAATCGCTTTTATGTGCAGGATAACGCCCGGCTGGAATATCTGCCTCACGAAACCCTGGTGTACGCCAACGCCAACGCGTTCAGCACCACGGACATTTTCGTGGAAGGCAACGCCAGCTTTGTGGGCTGGGACATTGCCTGCCTTGGTCTGCCGCACATTCAGCAGCCTTTCGACAAAGGCCGTTTTACGCAAACCTTAAGCCTGTACCACAACGGACGCATCCGCTTCCATGACCGCCTTGCGGTAGAAGCGCAGGACGACATGTGTCGCTCGCGTATCGGTCTTGCCGGTCATCACGTGGTGGGCAACATGGTGCTGTTCAATGGCGAACATGCTGCTTCAACGGCCATGGCAAAACAACTGGTGGAGCTTGCCCGCAACGCCTCAGAAGCGGAGCATGAAAACGGTGAGCTGGCCATTACACAATTACAGGGCGTGGTGATTACCCGCTACCTCGGTGACGACAGTGAAGCCTGCCGGGAATGTTTCGCCCGCATATGGGCGGCAACCCGGCCGCTGATGTCTGGCAGAGACGCGGTGCCACCGCGGATCTGGTACACCTAACCGCATTTTCAGGAGAGAACGTTGGAACTATTACCCAGAGAAAAGGATAAGCTGCTGTTATTCACGGCAGGTCTGCTGGCCGAGCGGCGTTTGAACCGCGGCCTGAAACTGAATTATCCGGAAGCCGTAGCGTACATTTCCTTAGAAATTCTTGAAGGCGCCCGGGACGGTAAAACCGTGGCAGAGCTGATGGATTACGGACGCACCGTGCTCACCGCCGAGCAGGTCATGGAAGGCGTACCGGAAATGATCCACGACGTTCAGGTGGAAGCCACGTTCCCCGACGGTACCAAGCTGGTTACCGTTCATGACCCCATCGTGTAAGCAAGGAGGCATCATGATCCCCGGCGAATTTATTACCGACGAAGGCGACATTGAATTAAACGCGGGTTTACCGGTGACGAAGATCACCGTGGTGAACAGCGGCGACCGTCCCATTCAGGTGGGCTCTCATTACCATTTTTATGAAGTGAATCCGGCGCTGCAGTTCGACCGCGCAGCCACTAAAGGCCAGCGTCTCGATATTACAGCCGGTACAGCGGTGCGCTTTGAGCCCGGCCAGAAACGCAATGTAGAACTGGTGCCGTTTGGTGGCACAAAAACTATATACGGATTCCGCGGTGACGTAATGGGCACCCTGTCAGACGAAGAGGACGCAACCGATGGCAAAGATTGATCGACACGCCTACGCCCACATGTTCGGGCCTACCACCGGCGACCGCGTACGTTTGGCCGATACTGACCTGATCATTGAAGTAGAAAAAGATTACACCCGCTACGGCGACGAAGTGAAATTCGGCGGTGGCAAAGTAATTCGTGACGGCATGGGGCAGGGCCAGTTCAGCTGTGAAGAAACCCCAGACTTAGTGATCACCAACGCCTTAATTCTCGATTACTGGGGCATCGTGAAAGCTGACGTGGCGGTGAACAACGGCCGTATTGCTGCCATCGGTAAAGCCGGTAACCCTGACGTGCAGGACGGCGTGGATATTCTGATTGGTCCGGGTACGGAAATTATTGCCGGTGAGGGTAAAATCCTTACCGCTGGCGGCATCGACGCCCACATTCACTACATTTGTCCGCAGCAGGTGGAAGAAGCATTGATGTCCGGCGTGACCACCATGATTGGCGGCGGCACGGGGCCGGCAACAGGCACCAACGCGACTACGTGTACACCAGGGCCGTGGAACATCGCCAAAATGATGCAGGCCACCCAGGACATGCCGATGAATTTCGGTTTCCTTGGTAAAGGTAACGCCAGCCTGCCAAAAGCCCTGGAAGAACAGATTGAAGCCGGTGTGTGCGGCCTGAAACTGCACGAAGATTGGGGCACCACGCCTGCGTCTATTGATAACTGTCTGGCGGTAGCCGACCGTTATGACGTGCAGATTGCCATTCATACCGATACCCTGAACGAAGCCGGTTTCCTCGAAGATACCCTGGGCGCGTTCAAAGGCCGTACTATCCACACCTATCACACCGAAGGTGCCGGTGGTGGTCACTCGCCGGACATTATCCGTGCCTGTGGCGAGGCCAATGTGCTGCCGTCGTCCACTAACCCCACACGGCCTTACACGGTTAATACCATCGATGAACACTTAGACATGTTGATGGTGTGTCACCATCTCGACCCGTCTATTCCAGAAGACGTAGCCTTTGCCGATTCCCGTATCCGCAAGGAAAGTATTGCTGCTGAGGACATTCTGCAGGACTTAGGCGCTATCAGCATGATTGCGTCAGACAGTCAGGCCATGGGCCGGGTAGGCGAGATGATTTGTCGTACGTGGCAGACTGCCCACAAAATGAAAGTGCAGCGCGGGCCATTGCCGGAAGATTCCGAGCGCAACGATAACTATCGCGCCCGTCGCTACGTGGCCAAGTACACCATTAACCCGGCTATCAGCCACGGCGTGTCTGAGGAAGTGGGTTCGGTGGAAGTGGGGAAAATGGCCGATTTGGTGCTGTGGAAACCAGCGTTTTTCGGCATTAAACCCAGCCTTATTCTGAAGTCCGGCTTTATTGCTGCTGCGCCCATGGGCGATGCCAATGCCTCTATTCCCACGCCACAGCCGGTGTATTACCGCCCTATGTTCGGCAGTTTTGGCAGTGCAGCGTCGCAGATTTCGGTGACGTTTGTGTCGCAGGCATCGCTGGACAATAACATTGGTGAACAGTACGGCATTCGCCGCCAGCTGATTGCCTGTAAGAACACCCGCAACATTACCAAGAATGATATGAAGCTGAACGACTGGCAGCCGGATATTACCGTGGACCCACAGACTTATGAAGTGCGCGCCAATGGCGAGTTGCTTACCTGTGAACCCATGGAAGTATTACCGCTGGCCCAGCGTTACAGCCTGTTTTAAGAGAGTTTTATGCTGACATTTCAGGAACGCCTGAACCATTATCACGGCGATATCGACGATACGGTAACGCTGGATTTCGACACCCGCCAGAAAGCGCGGATCAAAACTGTTACCGATGGCGGCAGTGACATCGGCATCTTTATTGAGCGCGGCAAGCCGCTGCTGGTAGACGAATGCCTGAAAAGTACCTGTGGCAAAGTGATTCAGGTAAAAGGCGCGAAAGAGCCTGTTACTACCGCCAGTACCGACGACTGGCTAACGTTTTCCAAAGTGTGTTATCACCTGGGCAATCGTCACACCCGCTTGCAGGTGGGGGAGCGCTGGCTGCGTTTCCAGCCCGACCACGTGCTGAGTGAGCTGGCGACCCTGTACGGACTCGCGCTGGATCATACCCCGGCGGTATTCGATCCGGAGAGCGGTGCGTATCAGGTGGGGGGACATTCTCATGGCCACTCGCACGACCACGATCATTCACACGGGCGCGGTCACTCGCACTCTCACGACCACGCTCACAGTCACTCCCATGGGCATGACCATGACTGATCTCAGTGCCCTGCAATCAGCACGACTGCTTCAGCTTTGCAGCGCGAACCTGCCGGTGGGTGGTTTCTCGTTTTCGCAGGGGCTGGAACAGGCGGTTGAGCGGGGCTGGGTGAATTCAGCGGCTGCGCTGGAAGAATGGCTCACTGTACTGTTGAAAAGCAGTGTGGCCCATGCCGACGTGCCCATGCTGAAATTGCAGTATGAAGCCATCAGTAATAACGCTGCCGATGACTTTGAACATCGCGATGCCTGGATTGCAGCGACTCGCGAAAGCGAAGAAATCCTGCTGGCTGAACAGGCCATGGGCAAAGCGTTAAAACGCCTGCTGAAAAATCTCGCCGACAAGCCAGAAGGCTCTGCTGCTGACTGGGTGCTAACCCGCAATGCAGACTGCTTTATCAGTCAGTTCGCGCTGGCCGCCCATTTGTTCGGTCTGGATTTACCAGCCTGTCTCAGCGGTTACGTGTGGACGCTGCTGGACAATCAGGTGGCAGCGGGCACCAAACTTATTCCACTTGGCCAGACCGATGGCCAGAACTTGTTGTTTCGTCTTACTCGCAATATCGCCGATACGTTGGATATTGCAGCCCAGGTTGCGCCGGAGAATATCGGTCAGTCCATGCCGTCAATGGCCATGGCGAGCGCCTGGCACGAACAGCAATATTCAAGACTATTTCGATCATAGACGTCGATCATAAGGACTCAGAAACAATGCAAAAACAGACATTACGCGTAGGTGTTGGCGGCCCGGTTGGTTCAGGTAAAACTGCACTGCTGCGGGCATTGTGCTCGGCCATGCGTGAAAAATACAACATGGCAGTAGTCACCAACGATATCTACACCCACGAAGATGCCCAGTTTCTTACCCGTCACGGCGCGCTGGAAGAAGATCGCATCATCGGTGTGGAAACCGGCGGTTGTCCGCATACAGCAATCCGTGAAGATGCCTCAATGAACCTGGCGGCCATTGACGAGCTGCAGTCGCGCCATGCGGATCTCGACTTTGTGCTGGTGGAAAGTGGCGGCGATAACCTGAGCGCTACTTTCAGTCCGGAACTGTCTGATCTCACCTTGTATGTGATTGATGTGTCGGCTGGTGATAAGATCCCCCGTAAAGGCGGCCCGGGTATCACTAAATCCGACCTGCTGATCATAAACAAAACCGACATCGCCGACATGGTTGGCGCGTCACTGGAAGTAATGGATCGCGACTCTCGCAAGATGCGCGGCGACAAACCATTTGTATTTACCAACCTGAAAGCCGGTGAAGGTCTTGACGACATCATCCGGTTTATTGAGGTTGAAGGTATGCTGGTTAAATAAATAAGGACACACACCATGAAGAAAATTTCTGCGCTATTTGCATCTCTGTTCACCGCGTCGGCGTTTGCCCACGATGACAAACTGCTGAACCCGACGTTCCACGAATTCTATCACGCCCTGTTTTACGGCTTGCTGGCTGCGCTGGTGGTTTGCGCCGGTGTTTACGGCCTGAAACGTCTGAGCAAGAAAAAAGACTGATCTCGGCTACATGCCCGGCAAAGAACGCAAAAAACCAAACGCCCGGCCTGCATAGTCGGGCGTTTTTGTTTGTGTTGCCGGCGCTAGCTAAATAGCTAAGCACCGTACATGGCTAGACGCTTCGTATCGCGCTGTATAAATAAGCCCAGTCAGAACTGATACATCACCGAGGCGCGCAGGGTGCGAGGCTCAATCAGGTGATAATGCAGGCCTTCGATTTCAGCGTCTGCAGGGTCAGACTGCAAACGCGATGCGTAGTAATAGTCGATATCGTGGGCATCGGAGTCGGTGAGGTTGAGTACGTCAAGCTGGAAGGTCCAGTCGTTAACGCGGTAGCCCGCACGTAGATTCACGATGGTGCTGTTATCAGAACTTACCGAGCCATCTTCAATGAGCGGGCGACTGCCAAAATAGCGTGCTCGCAAGCTGCCGAACAGGCCGCTGTCTAAATCCACTGATACACCAGTTTGCAATACGTTTTTAATTGCGCCGGGAATGTCATTCCCCTCCGGCGCATCGTCGGTGAACTCCGCATCGGTGTAGGCGTATTCGAAGTCGAACATCCAATCTGGCGCGAAGCGATAGTACAACGCCAGTTCTGCGCCTTTGCGTTTTGATGCCCGGCTGGCTTCGGTGTTACCGGCATCTCCAACAAATAGCAGCTCACTGTCGAGTTTTAACTGCCACAACGAGAACGACAGGTTGAGTTTTTCGTTAACGAAACCGCGTAAACCTGCTTCAACCCCGGTAGAGCGTACTAGTGGATCTACCTGTTCAACGGTTTCTCCGGTTCCCGGGTCAACATTAATGGTGGTGCCACGGGCGTCGTTAGAGTGAAGCCCCTGACCGGCCGACAGATAGGTTTCCCAGTTATCGTTCACGGTGTAAACCACGCTGCCTTTCAATGACGTCATGTTGTCGTCGTTACTGCCACTGTTGGTGGATAAATCTACGCCATTCGTATTCACGCCGAGGCGATCTTTCACATCAAAGTCAAAGTAATCATTGCGCAGACCAATTACCGTGCGCAAGTCTGACGACCAGTGAATGGTACTTTCCACAAAAGCGCCAATGCTGGTTTCTGTAACGCTGTCGCTACGAATCGCACCGAGGCGTTCGCGGGCGGCAGTGTGATACAAACCCACTTCGTCGATATCGTCGATGCGCAGTTCGCCGCCCACACGGGTGGAGGCGTCGTGCCCGAAAATTTTGTGCTCAAACGTGTAGGCCGCATTACCGCCATAAATTGTGCGGTCGTCCACCTGTTCGAACTGGTCGCCGTTTACTGGATCGTCAAGGAAGTAGGTGAAGTTCGACCACAGGTTTATGGAGTAGGACATCACATAAGCGTTGGCAGTAAAATTACCGCTGCTATATTCCGTGCTCAAACTATAGCGATCAGACTCGCCGCCCACGGTGGTGTCGAGCGAGCCCAGCGCATCAATAATGCCTTCATCCACAGCGCGGCCGGGGATTTGGTCGGCGCTGTTCCAGCTGTTGTCGTAACCCATGAATGTCAGCTCAAAGTGGCCATCTTCCAGTTCATGGCTCCACTTTGCCAATACGTTGGTTTTATCCAGATCTTCTTCGATATCTGTCCAGGGGCCGTCGTAGGTGTTGCGCTCGGCGGCAACAAATAAGTTGTCTTTATCGCTTAAGGCAAGGCTGTCCATGGCCATAAAGCGCACATAGTTGTTCTCGCCTAAGATTGCACTTACCAAGCCTTTGTCGGTGTTGCTCAGGGTATGAAAGCTGGCGCT
This sequence comes from Alteromonas confluentis, assembly GCF_001757105.1. Taxonomy (GTDB): domain Bacteria; phylum Pseudomonadota; class Gammaproteobacteria; order Enterobacterales; family Alteromonadaceae; genus Alteromonas; species Alteromonas confluentis. The sequence continues at coordinate 371,732 of NZ_MDHN01000029.1, read as the reverse complement.
GCCTGCGCCGCTGAAATCACCCACATCGGCATAGCTTACGCCTTTTTGGTAACTCAACGATTGCACCACTTCAGGAATGATGAAGTTAAGATCGGTGTAGCCCTGGCCATGACCGTGGGTACGCATGTTTACCGGCATGCCGTCGACGAAAGTGGCAAAGTCAGTGCCGTGGTCGAGGTTGAAACCGCGAAGGAAATATTGGTTGGCTTTGCCTGTGCCCGAGTGTTGGGTCACCACCATGCCAGGCACAAACTCAAGAATTTCACCGGTGCGCAAAATAGGGCGAAGTTTAATGTCTTCTTTGCCGACAATGCCTTCAGAAGCCGTAGAAGCGCGGCCTAACAAGCTAGTGTCGCGACCAGAAATTTCAATATGTTCTATGTCACTGTCATTGCCGCTTTCTAGTTGCTCGTCGGCAGCCAAAACGAAGGTAGGTGCCTGTAACGACAATGAGGTAAGCAGGGCAAGATAACTGATTTTCATTTTTTTCCTTCGATTTTTTTAATGCTAAAACTACGTCAATTGCGCACTATCTGATAAATTCAATTCCCGTAGTATTGAGGTATTCCTTAAAACCGATAAGAGGTCGGTGTTCATGAAAAACTTCTGTCAGAATTTGTCAGCCTGGTTGGGCGGAAAAAAAGCCTCTGACTCACTTCCTGCTTTGGGTAGTCGAGAAATCGATGTACTCAAATTAGTATGGCAGCAGGGGGAGCTTAGTGCGCAGGAAATGGTGCTTTATTTTTCAGAGGAGCAACTTTCTCTGAGTACTATGCAAAGCACGCTCGAGCGCCTGCACAGAAAAAAGTTACTCAAAAGGCACAAAGTTGGTCGCGCATACGTATACACCGCAGCAGTGTCGCAAAGTGACATTGTTAGCCGCTTGATGGATGACATTGCGCAGCATCTTGGCAATGGCAATTCCGAAGTAATGATTAGCGGTTTTATGTCTTACATTGAGAACCAGGGCGACGACGCCACTCACCAATCAATGAAAACTCGGTTTAAAAAGGATTCTGGTACCCAAAAATAATGGCAATACTGACAGAGCTGTTCAGCTGGTTAATTCTTCTTGTACTCCTTTCCTGGTGCGTATCTGGTCTGTGGGCGGGCATAAAGCGGCCGGTGGAAAAGCTGGTGCCGTCGCTGCAAATTCACACCATGATGTTGTTGGTGGCAACCCCTGTTGTTGTCGCTACCTTCACCCTTTGGTTTTATCAATTTCCTGCTTTTTCAGATTGGCTGGTGCGCGACCATTGCCACGATGGTAACTGCAGTCCTCATTATCTTTACTTACCCGCATCGTTATCATTCAGCCATATTTTGCTGCTGCTAGGTGTTGTGGCTATTGCCACCGCCATTCTTATTGTTATTCGGACGGTGCGGCTTAATGCGCGCTATACCCGTGCGCTTAAATCATTTTCAAAGCGTGCCCCGGAAAGCTTGTATCGGGTGGTCGACAGCGAACAAGTCAGTGCCTGGTGTGCGGGTTTCTTTAGTCCGCAGGTGTACGTAACCAGTGGGCTGGTGGCGTCTGCATCGAAAGACGAACTGCATCTTATTGTTCTGCATGAGCTTAATCACGTCCGTAGGCTGGATAATTTGAAGCGCGCCTTGGCCAGTGTGCTGATGTGTTGCTGGCTGCCGCCGCTACGGCGCGCTTTTTCCAGTCAGCTGGCAAATGCGCTGGAAATTCGCAGTGATGTGTACGCAATGAAAACCGCTGACGAAAAAGACGTTGAAAAGTTGCCGGTGGATCTCTGTGCCCGTGATGCCACAACCAGTATTCATTCTGAAGGCCGCCGTGCCATTCTCGGCGCTTTACTTTCCAGGCCTGATGCGTCTATTTACGGTGCCGCCATGGTATATCTTGCAATGACGTTATGGTTATTTCTGCTGTTTGCTATTACCGTCAGACTGGCTCACCCGTTATTGGAATATTTACTACAGTAAACGACTGTCGATGATTAAAGTAATTGTAAATTTATGCGAAAAAGCCTGGTGCTTTGTTATTAGTCTATTATTTACAATGAGTTAGCTTAATCTACGCAATACTCCCCATATCGACCTATGGCCGCTATAGGTATAGTATATGCCTATCCTCCAGTATTGATGACAACACTAACTCTGTGAGTAACTATGTATACGGTATTAGTAGTTGATGACTCTCCGGACTCACTGAGTCTGATAAACGATATTCTCGAAAAAGAAGGGATCAGCACACTTGTAGCTTTGGAAGGCAGCCAGGCTATTACCATTGCTGAGCAAATCAAACCCGATATTATCCTTCTCGATGCCATCATGCCGAAACTGGATGGTTTTGAAACCTGTAAGCGGTTGAAGCAAAACCGCGAGCTGCAGCATATCCCCGTGGTCTTTATGACTGGCCTCACCGACACTGAAAGCACCTTAAAAGGGCTGAACGCTGGTGGTGTGGATTACATCGTCAAACCCGTTAATCCCGAAGAGTTGATTGCGCGCATTAAAATTCACGCGAACAATGCGCAGATCGCCTCCAGCGCGCAGCAGGCTCTGGACTCCATGGGGCAAAACCTGTTTGCCGTGGATCAGTCAGGTGAGCTCTTGTGGGCCACGCCGCAAACCCACGATTTTTTGTCTCGCATACCCAATGCCGACAACTGGTTTAACGACACACTGTTACCTGCAGTGAAGCAAATTCTCACCAACGGTAGCGACAAATCGGCGAATCAAAAAGTGCCCTACGATGGCGGCGACTGTGAGTTGGCCTTGCTGTTCCACCGTCCAAATGGTGAGTGCACATTCCGCATTAGTCATGCGGTGGAAAATATTTCCGGCGAAGAAAAGCTGCGGACTAAATTGCAACTTACTGCCCGGGAATCCGAAGTGCTGTACTGGTTATCCAACGGTAAAACCAATAAAGAAATCGCACTGATTTTAGATATTGGTGCCCGCACGGTGAACAAACATCTGGAGCAGGTATTCTCCAAATTGAAAGTTGAAAACCGCACCACGGCTGCCGGTATTGCCATCAGGACGTTAGCGGAAGGGTAGTGTGCAATGGTAGTAAATTTAGATGCCTCTGGCCGATTGAAGCAGGCTAATGCCTTGTTCAGCGCCGGAGACATCAAGCAAGCTCACCAAATCTGTGTCGACCTGATCCAGCAGCGCTTGCTTATCGGCGATGCCTACCACTTACTTGCACAAATTCATCTTTCCCTGCAACAGTTTCAAAAAGCGGCTGAGTTGTGCAAGCACGCTATCAAAAATCAAGATAAGACAGACTTCCGGGTAACCCTGTGCCGGGCTTATGCGTTGCTGGGACAAACCGATGCGGTGCTTGCTATCGCCGGTACTGTGCCGCCGTCAGCAACCACAACAGCCTACCAGGCAGATACGCTTGGCGTGGCCCTTTCAGGCTGTAATGAGCACGAAAAGGCGCTGGAATATTTTACTCAAGCTGTGGAACGTAGCCCCACCACCGCGTATCTGTATAACTACGCAGTAAGCTGCAAGTTCTGCGGCGAATTAGAGAAAGCGCAACACGCATTGCATCAGCTTCTCGATACTGACCCTGATTACTATCAAGCGCACTTTGCGTTATCTGAGCTCACCACAGGCGACCAGGCACACACCCATATTCAGGTGCTGCAAAACAAGCTAAGCAACAGCGAACTGGCCCTGGAGCCTTCCCTGCATCTTAGCCATGCCCTGGCTCGTGAGCTTGAGAAGCAAAAAGACTATCACCGCGCATTTACTGTGCTGCGTGATGCAAAAGCAAAAAAACAGCGCGACCTGCCGTACAACCCCGAAGCTGACAAGGCGCTATTTGGTTATCTTAGTGAACAATTTAGCCAAGCAGACGCGATAACCGCGAGTACGCCGTCTCAATCGACTTCAGAGCGGCCCATTTTCATTGTTGGTATGCCCCGCTCTGGCACAACACTGGTAGAGCGTATTCTGAGTAGTCATGCCGATGTATCGTCAGGGGGCGAACTGCAAGATTTCAGTATGCTGCTTAAGCAGATATCTGGCGCGGGTGGACACCAGGTGCTGGATGTCCCTACCTTGCAACAAGCGGAAACCGTTGATTACAACCTTATCGCCAGTGCCTACTTGCAGCGCACCGCACACATCGGCAAAACCAAGCATTTTGTCGACAAGCTACCATTCAATTTCTTTTATTTGCCGTACATTCGCCGTGCCTTTCCGAATGCGAAAATACTCTGCCTGCTACGGGACCCGCTGGACACCTGTGTAGGCAATTACCGGCAACTGTTCAGCATTCAAAATCCTCACTATCACTACACCCAGACACTGGAAGACTGCGCCGATTTTTACCAGCAGTTCAGCGCCTGGGTACATCAATGGCAAACCGTGGATAGCGACAACTTTCTGCTGCTGAGCTACGAAGCGCTTACCGCAGAACCTGAAAAGCACATTCCGGCGCTAATCGAGTTCTGCGGGTTGCCCTGGGACGACCGCTGTATGGCAATGGAACACAACACCGCACCGGTATCGACGGCCAGCAAAATGCAGGTAAAAGAGCCGATAAATCAGCGATCTGTAGGGCGTTGGAAACGCTACCAGCCATTTACAGATGTCATTGAAAGTCGTTTTCGATAAAGACATAAATCTATATTTCAATATTGAAACAATTATTTAACATATTGATGTAAAAGCATTTTCTGCGTCAAATAACGTAGTTCAAATAGCAATAATGCCAGTATTCGTTGCAAATCCTTCAGCACATACTTAATTCGCTGAGGAGATTTACTAAGACCAAAAAGAACAAGAAGCGGTTTGTACATTTCTTTTGGGTAATCAAACAACATAAAACGAGTACACCAATGATGAAAAGCAATGAACAAAGGAAAGTCAGCAAGCTTGCAACAGCTGTAGCTGCAGCGCTTATTCCCATGAGCGGCGTTATTTATTCACAAACGGCTTTTGCGCAGGAAGCTGCCGATAGTGGTGTTGAGAAAATTGAAGTTACCGCTACTCGCCGTGCTGGCTCACTGCAAGAAGTACCAATTAACATTTCTGCCGTGACGAATGACCTGATGGAACAGCAGGATATCGAAGAAATTGAAGATATCGCGCGCTGGGTACCGGGTCTGACTATTTCAGATCAAGGCGGTCGTGATTCATCGCCAATCATTGTTCGTGGTCTTAACACCAACTCTTCAGGCGGTGGTTCAAACGGTACCGTTGCTACTTATGTAGGTGAAGTACCGCTATTTGTTAACCTGCGTCTTTTCGATATCGACCGTGTAGAGGTACTCATTGGGCCTCAAGGTACGCTTTATGGTGCCGGTACACTGGGCGGTGCTATTCGTTACATTCCTAAGAAAGTCGACCTGGACTTTGTATCCGGTTCGATTAACGGCGACCTGTATAAAACTGCTGAAAGCGGCAGCATGGGTGGTGAAGCCGGCTTCGTGTTCAATGCGCCAATCATTGAAGGCGAACTGGGTTTCCGCGCCGCCTTTAACTACTCTGATGATCCTGGTTTCATTGATTACAATTACCTCGTTCGTGAGTCTGGTACGTCACTGCCTGATCCTGATTTTTCAGATCCTGAAGCGGTAGCAGCGAACCTGTACTCACAAGAAGACGGCAACACCTTCGAACAGACGGCTGCCAAGCTGCAACTGCGTTGGGCGCCGACTGACTGGTTTGATTCCACACTGGGATACACCTATCAGAAGGACGATATTGGTGCCAGTGCCGATACTCACTATCAGTCGCTTTCAAGCGAAAACCCGCTGAGCTCGCTGGTCGGTGAATACGACAATGCATCTCGTTTCCTTGACCCCATGGAGCGTGAAACTGAGCTGTTAAGCCTGGAAATGAGCGTAGATTTGGGTTTCGCCGAGCTGGTTTCTTCTACCGGTAAATCTAAAACAACCCGCGATCTTAGCGGTGACGTTACCGACTTGCTAATTCGTCTGAGCTACGGCTACGAAGAATTCCCGGCATTCTCTGGTGTGACACAAAGCTACAGCGAAGAAGAAAACTTAACGCAGGAACTGCGCCTGGTTTCCACCGACGATGGCCCGCTAAGCTGGATTGTGGGTGGTTACTACAACAAAAACGACTACCGCCGCGATTATCGTGAGTTAACTGAAGGCTTCGATGAATTTGCCATTAACACCTGGGGTGCTACTGGCCCGCTGCGTCCTGATAGCATTGAATACATTTCTTACGGTATTGATGCCGTGAAAGAAATGGCGATTTTCGGTGAGCTGAGTTACGAAGTGACAGACAAGCTGGATATCACGGTGGGTATGCGTCAGTACAAGTACGAAGTTGAAACGGAATCCGATACCGACTTGCCGTTATACCAGACTGTATTTAATGGTCGCGATCCAGACTCCATCGTATTCGAACCCAATACGGCTGAGGGCGATGACAACGGTAACCTGCTGAAATTCAACGCCAGCTACCAGTTTACTGATGACCTGATGGGTTACGTAACGGTAAGTGAAGGCTTCCGTATTGGTGGCGTAAACACGGTGGCGGCATGTCCTGACAACGTAGACGAAATTGAGAACCAGCTGATTTGTGCCCGTGCAGACGAAATCATGTACGAAGCCGATACCACCACAAACTATGAAGTGGGTGTTAAAGCAAGCTGGCTGAAAAACAAGCTCACTACTAACCTAGCGGTGTTCAACGTAGACTGGGATGATCCACAAGTTGCCGGTATCACTGAAAACGGCGCGGTAGGGATTACCACTAACGCTGGCGGTGCCAATGCTAAAGGTGTCGAGTTAAGCGTTCGTGCCTCACTCACTGACGAACTCACCATGTATAGCGCCTATTCCTACGCGACGACAGAAATGACCTCAGACGCCTACGGTATCTTCGGTAGCACTGGCGATGTGGTTTACGACGGTGATCGTCTGCCGGGTGCGCCAGAGCATCAGATTTCTGTTGGTCTGAACTACGCCACTGAGCTGTGGAGCCGTGCCCTGGACTTAAGCTATGGTCTGACTGCCCAGAGCGATTCATACTCTACCTTAGGTCTTAAAAACTTTGGTGAAGTGGTACCGGGCTATGCACTCAGCAACTTAAGTGCGAAGCTGTCTGATGACGACTGGGATGTGACTTTCTACATCAACAACCTGTTCGACAAGTATGCGTTCACCAACCCGTCACGGAACTGGGGTGATATCCTCGACCCAGAAATGAATCGCACCGACCTGCAACGTGGATACTCGCACTATGTGCTAACCCCGCGCACCATCGGGCTGAAGTTCGAATACCGTTTCGGTATGTAAGCTAAAAGGGTTCGGCACAAGCCGGACCCTGTTTTGTTTAAGGAAGAAGAAAATTGAAACAACGCACACGCTTTATGAGCGCTCTAATGAGCGGATTGCTGGCCTGTTCTTTGGGCTTTTCTGCGTTTGCTGAGGAAGCTGAAACGCCAATGCCAGACAGCTTCAAGGCCAAAATTAAAAACATTCCGGAAGAAAAACTCGAAATTCTCGAATCGCCCATGCCAGAGATGCTGCTGGGCACCATGGAACGTTTTTACAAAGCCATGGAAAAGAAAACCCCTGAGCAGGTGGAAGCTTATCTCGACGGTATGATTGAAGTGGCAGAAGCCAGCAAGTTCAATCCCGAAACGGATATGGCGTCCATTCCGCTTAATACTGAATCTAAAGGCTTTAACTCGTGGAAAACCGAGCGACCACAAGTGTTGAATCCAAAACGTGAGCCGGGCCCCATTCATTTGAGTCGCTATATGGGCGGCTGGAACACCGGTATTAAAACCTTTGCCAATGCACCCCTGGCTATTTACCCCGACGACCTGATTGCCGGAGATGTAGACGTGGCCATTGTCGGCGCACCGCTGGACATGGGTTCGTATTATCGCGGTCAGAAATTCGGGCCTCAGGCCATGCGTAACGAATACGGCGCTGGTGGCGTAGACATGAACACCATGGTCGATCCAAGCCGTGTGCTGAGCATTGTTGATTATGGCGATATTGCCATCGACAACATGAGCACTGAGCTATCAGTACAGCACGTGCGCGAAAGAGTTCGCGAAATCGCTGAAACCGGCACCATTCCATTTATTGTGGGTGGTGATCACTCACTGGAATATCCTGACGTGGCGGCGCTGGCGGATGTTCACGGCAAAGGCAGTTTTGGTGTGGTTCACTTTGACTCCCATTACGATGCCGGTAAAGGTCGTCCACACTGGCTGACACACGGACAACCGGTTTACCGTGCGGTGAAAGAAGGGCACGTGAATCCAGAAAACTACATCCAGATTGGTTTGCGTGGTCCATGGCCGGGTCCGGAAGGGTTCGAATGGATGCGTAACAACGGCATGCGCTATCACACCATGGCGGAAGTCGAGAAGAAAGGCTGGAAGGAAGTGATGGAAGCGGCGCTGGCAGAAGCCCGTGAAGGCGGCAAGAAGCTGTACATATCTTTCGATGTCGATGTTATCGACCCGGCATTTGTGCCTGGCACGGGTACACCGGTTCCCGGCGGTCTAACCATGCGTGAAGCCATTCCTATCGTTCGTGGCCTGTGTGCACAGAACGACATGGTGGGTTTTGAAATTGTGGAACTCGACCCGTTGCTCGACCCGACTTATCGTTCAGCACTGAACTCCAACTTTGTCATGCATGCCTGTTTAACCGGTATTGCCATGCGCAAGGAAGGCATTGCCGATCCGCATTATTTCTCTGAACTTACCACCGAACACATGCAGCCGGAAGCGGGCATTAAAGGTCGCGAGGAAGGGTTGAGGGAAGAAGTGGATGTTAACTACGCGAAACCTCAGCAGTAATTAAACAGCAAGTCTGGCCGGTGGCACACCCTGCCGCCGGCCTCATAGTTTTATATTTACAGGTGCAGTATTGATGCTTAAGAAATTTTTGCGGGACCCGCTTCTCATGTTTGTGGTGTTGGGCGCAGTGGTATTTGCGTTGTATTACAGCGTGGAAGATGCCAGCCAGGAAGTGGTGGAATTAAGTGAAATTAACCGCAAAGTCTTTGCTGAACAGTTTGAAATGCTCACCGGCCGGGTAGCGACCGCAGAAGACCGGGAAAAAATAGAAAGTGATTATATTCAGGAAGAGGTGCTGTTCCGGGAAGCAATAAAAGCGGGCATGTACCTTACCGATCCGGAAGTGCGCTCGAAGCTCATTGAGGAAATGCGCTATCAGGTAACGGGGGCTATTCCAGAGCCTGAAGAAACTGAGCTGGTGGCGTATTACTTGGAACACATCGACCGCTATTTCGTTGAAGCCACGTACAGTTTTCGTCACGTTTACTTTGAACAATTACCAGAAAACGCCGATGCCATTCTTGCGCAGCTGCAGGTGGGAGAAGAGGTTGCCGGTGATGAATTCTGGCGAGGTCGTGTATTGCCCAATTACGGCATCAGTATGATTCGCGGTATGTTCGGTAAAGCCTTTCTGGATGAACTGGGCACGCACATGGATGGGCAATGGTATGGCCCGGAAGAATCCTTACTCGGCTGGCACTATGTGCTGGTGACTGGCGCCACTGAACGCTCGCCGCTGACTTTCGACGAAGCGCGTATGCAGGTCACTAACGACTACACGGTTGATAAACTGCAGCAGTCGGTAGAAGACTACATCGACGGCTTGGGTGATGAATACAAAATCATTCGTCACAGCGGAGAATAAGTCGTGAGCAGTATATTCTCACTTTGCTCTGCGCTTATCTTTTCATTACTGATGCTATTGGCGGGTTCCGCCACGGCAGATGTGTTCAACGCTGCAGAGTTTCGTCTTACCGATGATGAACACGGTGATGGCTATCGCTTCACTGCTCAGCTACCTACTTCTGTGGCGGTAACCGATATTCTTGAAGTACCCGAGAACTGTCAGGTTGAAGGTATCAACCAGCAACGCTTTGGTGCGAATACCTTATTTACCTACGACATTGCCTGTTCAGGGCCACTGGCCGACGATGCGGTGATCATAACGCCCTGGTATCTCGACGGCGGCAAATTGCAGGTAAATACCCGTGATGATCAGTTTGCTACCACGCTGAAACGTTCACTGAACACCATGGAAATTCCCATGAGGAAGGCAGGGCCGCTTACGTTAAGCGCAGAGGAAACGGTTAAACGTTACCTGTGGCAAGGCATGCTGCATATCTGGTTTGGCTGGGACCATCTGGCGTTTGTGCTGTGCTTGTGTCTGCTGGCCAGTGGTTATCGATTATTGGGGCTTATCAGCACCTTTACGGTTGGGCATTCGCTTACGCTGGCGCTGTCTTATTTTCAGGTGGTGCAGGTACCAATCGCGCCCATTGAAGTATTGATAGCCCTTTCAATTTCGCTCATGGCCCGGGAAGCCATTATGCGTATGGGTGACCAACAAAAGGTGGCGATGACAGCCAGCATTGGTGTGGTCGTTCTGTTCGGGCTTATTCATGGCTTAGGCTTTGCCAGCGCATTGTCTGAACTGGGTGTACCGCAGAATGAAGTGGGCTTAGCCCTGCTGTTTTTCAACGTGGGCGTGGAAGTCGGGCAGGTGGTGTTTATTGGCTTGGTGTATCTCGTCGGCCAGTTATTGAAAGACACCAAAGCGGACAGACCGGTGCGCTACAGCGCGCTGGCATTTGTCGGCACCCTGGGCATGTTCTGGGTGATTGAACGGATTAATGGATTTGGTGGCGGGCTGCTTTAAATCAGCCGCCGCAATAATAAAAATTTAGAGGAATAAAGACCATGGCGAAGAAAAGATTGGGACTGCTGTTATTAGCCTGCCTGTTAAACAACCTTCCATTGCACGCCGCAGAAGAAAACAAAGTCGCGGAAACCCAGCCTTTACCGGCCTGGTTCCAGGAAAAAGTAAAAGGCATGCCGGAAGACGAGCTTGCCGTACTACACACGCCCATGGTGGAAATGCTATTAGGCACCCGTGAGCGTTTCTTCGATTCTATGAAGGAAAAGTCGAAAGAAGAAATTGCAGCCTACATCGCCGGCATGAACCGGGTACGCAGCGACAGCTTGTTTAATCCAGAGAAAGATATGGCCTCGATTCCACTGAATACGGAATCTGAAATGTTTAATTCTTGGAAAGTGGAGCGGCCAAAAAGCTTAAACCCTGAGCGCGAGCCGGGCCCGTTCTATCTTTCTCGCTACGCCACAGCCGGTCGCCAGCAACCTGGCGTGCAAACCTTTGTGGGCGCACCGGTGGCGATTTATCCTGACGACTTAATCGCCGGTAAAGTGGATGTGGCCATTGTTGGCGCACCGCTGGATATGGGCTCTTACTATCGTGGTCAGCGCTTCGGGCCACAGGCTATCCGTTCCGGTCGCTACCGTGGCGGTATTGATATGGCTACGCTGGTCGACCCTAGTAAAGTGCTGAGCATTGTCGATTACGGCGACATTGCTATCGACAATATGAGTACCGAAATTTCTATTCAGCACGTACGCGAGCGGGTACGTGAAATTGCTGAAACCGGCACCATTCCGTTTATCGTCGGCGGTGACCACTCGCTGGAATACCCTGATGTTGCCGCGTTAGCTGATGTACACGGCAAAGAGAGCTTTGGTGTGATTCACTTTGACTCCCATTATGATGCGGGTAAAGGCAGCGTGCACTGGATGACTCACGGACAACCGGTTTATCGTATTGTGAAAGAAGGGCACGTGAATCCGGAAAACTATATTCAGGTGGGACTGCGCGGCCCGTGGCCAAGCCCGGAAGGGTTTGAATGGATGCGTAACAACGGCATGCGTTATCACACTAAGGCCGAAGTCGAGAAAAAAGGCTGGGATGCGGTGGTCGAAGAAGCCTTAACCGAAGCGCGAAACGGCCCGGAAAAACTGTATATCTCGTTTGATGTGGATGTTATCGACCCGGCATTTATTCCCGGCACCGGCACCCCGGTTCCTGGTGGTTTAACCATGCGTGAAGCCATTCCGCTGGTGCGTGCATTGTGCGCCGAACACGATATCGTTGGCTTTGAACTGGTAGAGCTAGACCCGCTACTCGACCCAACATACCGTTCTGCGCTGAACGCCGGCTATATTATGCAGGCGTGTTTAACCGGTGTGGCCATGCGTAAGGAAGGCATTACCGACGGTAAATATCTGTCTGAGCTGTCTACCGAGCACCATCAACCGCAAGCGGGGATTGAAGGCAAGAAAGCCGGTAAGCGTGAAGAAGTCGACCCGGATTTCGCTTATCCGCAGCGCTAATTAACCTTAGCTAGCTGAACCGCTAGCTACCCCGATAAAAGCCGTCTGTTAGCACTACGCTCAGGCGGCTTTTTTCTGTTAAAACACTGTTCAGTTTTTCTACTACGTCATTTTACGGGGGAGATGACTTATTGTTCTGCAACACCCCGGATTTTATAGTCATTCTACGTCTTCTTATAACGTAAGCTCCTATAACGTAAATGATTATGAAAGCGAAACTTCTTCCTCTGGTTGCTGCCACCCTGGCAGCCCTGTATTGCTCTACATCGCTTGCCGCTACAGATACCGAGGAGGCTATTGAAAAGCTGCCTCCTTCACTGCCCGGGCAAGTTCACGCAAAAATTGATTCTGCCACACCGGGGCTCATGCCGGTGAAACCTCTCGAAGAGGTGCCAGACGACATCATGGCCATGCTAAACAAACTGCCCGAGGAAAAACGGGAGTTTGTGCTTAGCGGTAAAGGCGCTGGCGTGCTTAATCCCGACATAATGTACGAATTACTGCGTAAAGCGTCTGCGGCTGAAGTGACTCAGTACGTCGATACCATGATGGAAGTGTACGACCGTGTGCAGTACAAAAAAGGTCGCGACACTGACCAGATTGAAATGAATCGTTCAGCAAAAAATTACAATACCTGGCGCGTAAAGCGGCCGGCAGAGCTCGATCCTGAACGTGAACCGGGACCTATCTCACTAGGGCGGTATCTCGGCGGCGGTCGTTCTGGTATTCCTACGTTTGCTGGCGCGCCGGTAGCAAAAACGCCGGAAGATTTAAAAGCAGGCGAGGTGGATGTGGCCATTCTTGGTGCGCCGTTAGACATGGGGTCGGGCTGGCGTGATGCCATTCATGGCCCATTGGCCATGCGTATGAATGGCCGAGGACTTGGCGGTACAGACGTATCTACCATGGTAAACCCCGGTGCGGTATTGAATATTGTGGATTACGGTGACGTCGCCATTGACCAATTGAGCACGGAGCGCAGCATGCAGGAAGTACGCAGCATGGTTCGCGAAGTGGCAGAAACCGGCACCATTCCGTTCATTGTCGGGGGCGATCACTCCCTTGAATACCCGAACGTTGCCGCCATGGCCGACGTTTACGGCAAAGGCAAAGTAGGCGTGGTGCACTTCGATGCGCACTTAGACACGGGTCGCGGCCGGGTTCACCTGCTAGACCACGGTCAGCCTATCTATCGATTAATGAAAGAAGCCCATGTTCGCCCTGAAGATTACATTCAGGTGGGCTTACGTGCGCACTACAGCAAGAGCTACTACGAGTGGGAAAAAGAAATCGGTATGCATTATCACTCTATGGCGGAAGTTGAGCGCCGAGGCTGGGATGCAGTAATGGAGCGTGTAGTTGAAGAAGCGTCTACCAATACCGAGTATTTGTATGTGTCGTTCGACGTAGATGTGCTCGACCCCGGTTTCCAGTCGGGCACCGGCACACCGGTTTCTGGCGGCCTCACCATGCGTGAAGCCATTCCTATTGTGCGCCGATTGTGTGCTGAAAGTAATCTGGTGGGTTTCGACATTGTTGAGCTGGCCCCTGCGTTGGATGCCAGCTACGTAAGTACATTAAACGCTAACAGCATCATGTTTGCCTGCCTCACCGGTGTAGCCATGCACAAGAAGGGTATTAAGCAGAAGGGCTTTATCAGTGACCTGTCTTCTGAACACGGTCAGACCGACTACTACGGAGACAGCAAAGATGAAAAATAAGATCACCGTTTCTGGCCGTTTGAGCCTGATCAGCAGCGCAGTTGTCGTTGCCCTAACCTTAAGTGGCTGTGAGTCTACGGCGAAACCCACAGCAGAAATGCCGGAAGTGACCATAAACGCTCACACCGAACTTTTTAATCAAACAGAAAAAGCGTTCATTGCTGACGCGCGAAGTTTGGCGGTATTTGGTCTCACGCCTGACAAAATGCAGGTGAAGCTGGCTGAGAAGTCGCCGGAAGAGGCCAAAAAGCTGGTTGCGGCGATGATGGCCACCCTGGCTCAGCGTAGTTATTCTTCTATTACGCAGCCAACCAGCGATACCGATGAAAACGGTATTCACGAGCCCATGTCGATCATGGCAGACACCGGTATTGTGCCGCTAAACCCCGATGCGGGTGGCTACAATGGTCGCACCGTGTTGCAGCCTGCACTTTTCGATAAATACAAGCGCGAACCAGGCCCATTCAGTCTTAACCGTTATCTTGACGAAAAAGGCGGGATCCCAACTTTCGCTGATGCGCCGGTGGCGATTCGCCGGGCTGATTTAGAAGCCGGGAATGTGGAAGTCGCTTTTGTCGGCGTACCGCTGGCGTTAAGCTCTGGCTGGCGTGACTCGAAAAATGCGCCCACCATCATGCGCGGCATGTACGGACTTTCTGGTTATAACGTGACCGGCGGTGTTGATCCGTCGCTGGTACTGAACATTGCCGACTACGGCAATATTTCAGTAGACAACATGAGCCCGGAACTGAACGTTGAACACGTTGAAGAACAGCTTTCCGACATGATTGCGGCGGGCACAATTCCGTTTATTGTTGGTGGTGACCATTCGCTGATGTATCCCAGCGTAAAAGCGGTAACGGCAAGTTACCCTGAAGACACCGTAACCGTGCTGCATCTCGATGCTCATTACCGTGGCGAGCGTGGCCTCGACCACTATTATTCTGATATGCAGAGTGTGTCTAATTTGATCGAACAGGATATTTTGCCTGGCAGTCAGTTGGTACAGCTTGGATTACGCGGAGCGTCGCAGGATAAAGAAGCGTTGGTGTGGTTACGTGAGCAGAAAGTGAAATATCACACCATGGCCGAAGTCGACAACAAAGGCTGGGAGCCGGTGATGGAAGCGGCATTAAGCGAGCTGAAAGCGGGTAAAGGGAAAACCTTTATTTCCTTTGATATGAGCGTTGTCGATCCATCACAAGTAAGCGGCGCGGGACAGCCGGTGGCGGGAGGTATTTCCGTTCGCCAGGCCATGACCACTGTGCGCAGAGCCTGTGCGGAAACCGATGTGGCGGGTTTCGAACTACTGGGTATGGCACCGTATCTCGACCTCACCTACAACTCCGCACTGAGTGCGAACCAAATCATGCACGCGTGCCTCACCGGCGTGGCCATGCGTAAGGAAGGCATAAACAAAACAAACTATGTCGACCCGATGGCCCTGTCCCATGGTGGCTAACTGCACGCCTGCAATCTGAAGCAAAAAAGAAGAGGCTGACGCCTCTTCTCTATTGTGTCTCCCTGTTAAAGCCCGTCAGAAATGATGGGCTTTGTTTATTTACAGGCCGCGAGATAATTTACATTGCTTTTCGACTGGCAAAGCTCAGCTTCCGGATTGCGATAGATAAAGTCACCGGTCCATGCGCCGCTAACGTTGGCTTCACGGGAAAGCGTAACCACCTTATCAATCACCAGGCTCATCGCCTTGGTAATGGTTTTATCTACGTGGGTGTTGATGGTCACTTCGCGCTTGAGCTCTTCGTCTCGTAGTGGCACTAACTTAACCAGCCCATGCTCGGCTAGGTGGTAGGCGGCAGAAGAAGGAGCAATCATAAGTCCCTTGCCATCGGTAATCACACGTAGGGCGGTAGAAAGTTGACCAAATCCGGGCTGCAGTTTTAACTTTTTGCTGTGCTTGTCTTCCATGCTTTTTAGCACATCATACAGCGACTCTTTGTGGCCCGGTGTCATGATTTCCAGATTACACAGTGCATCAAAGGTGAGAGCGTCGAGGGATAGGAGCTGCCGGTAGGTGTTACATTTCCCTTTCGTGCCCACCGCAAGATATAAATCTTCCCGCAGTAGCGGCTTACTCAAAATATTCGCTGCTGGCATTTCTTCTTTATAGCTCAGCGCGATATCGATTTCTTTCTCGGCCAGGGCTTTATTGAGAATTTTAGAGGGCAGGGTGGTGATCTGTACTTTAATGTCGGGGAAAGACTCGCAAATACTTTCGATAAGCGGAATGGCAAGCACGTTACCAATGGCTTGGGTAAGTCCAAGGGAAACCGTGCCGCTGGGGTATTTGGCTAAATCGGTGATAACCGCTTTAGCGTGAATCATCCGGTTAAGGAGCTCGGTGGCATGGGTATAAAAAAGCTGACCGCTTTCGGTTAGCTGCACGCCTTTGTAATTGCGCTCAAATAGCGCGTTTTTTAATTCGTACTCTAAGTTCGCGAGTTGCTGGCTTATGCTGGGCTGAGCAACATCGAGCTCTCTGGCTGCTGCGGTAATGCTTCCGTGTTTAGCGGTGGCAACAAAATATTGAAGTTGCTTGAAGTTCATCAGTGATTCTCCATTTTACCGGTACACCGTTGTGCGTCCTGACAGTGTTTAGCCTCCGTAAAAAAACCACTAATTCCACGGGTAATGGTCGGGCAGTGCTATCCCTCTTTTTTCCAGTCTCTTGCTGATATCACGGCGTAGTTTTACGAGATCTTCAGGGGGATTTTCCCGTAGTTTAGCAACCTGTTCGGCGGTGAACCTATAAGTTGAATTAGGGACACTTTCCGCGCCAAATGACGTAATTACATAGTTCATAATATCTGCTGCGTCTTGATCGCTAATTCCCGCGCTCATAACACCGCCTACATTCACCATGTACCAGGCACCTTCTTCGTCATACAAAAACGCCCCAATTCTAGGTGGCATCATTGGTACATCGGCTTCAATTTCTCCCTTGCCATCAAGGCCATGGCAACCGCCACAGAATAGCGCGTATTTGTTGGCTACTGGTGCGTCATCGGCAATGCCGTGAATAGAAGAAAGGTTGCTGTTAGCAAAAGTTGGAGCACTAAGCAGCAAGGCTGCCGGGAGCAGGGCGCGACTGAAAAACTTCAGCGTTATTGGTTTCATTATTACCCTCCGGTAAAGCCGGCCGAAGCCGGCTCAGTTTCAGAAATTACGAATCAGAAATTACGCAGTACCGACAATGGCAGCAACGGTACAGTGATAGGCATTTTTGTTGTTTGCCATACACCAGTTAATGCCATTGTGCAGACCAAGACGGTATCCCGGACGCTCACGCTCGTGATTACTACAACGACAGCCGTTACAAGACATCTTGCCGCAACAGTCGTTGTAGCTGATGAGGTAAGACTTTTCGTCGTCAGGGTTTTCACAGGTACCAATCCACGACACTTTTGAGATGTCGCTGCCAGGAGGGCAGTCGGTTACTGAACCGCCGCAGCAAGTACATAAGGTGCCCGACAATGCACAGTAGCGCCAATAGTCGCACTGCTGATCGTCGGCGCTGAACGCGCTGTCACCTTTTTGTTCGAATTCGGCAGCAGCCGCTTCGCCAAAACGGTCGTAGGGCAGCATGGGCACTACTGCCATGCCCACCATGGCCTGGCCGGCTTTCGCCAAAAAGCTTCGGCGACCAGAATTAGTAGCCTGGCGACGGACGGAACGTTCAGCCACGCTATCTAACTTGTCTTTAAGTTTAGATAAAATTTCTATCATTATTGTCTCCTTCGGGGTTATGCGTGGGCAGAAGTTTCCGCCTGCTCAATATAAGTTTGTACCGATGCAACACCCATTTCCTTGGCGTTGAACAGGCTTTCGATTTGTTCGCGGTTGTTTACCAGACCTTTCGCCAGTACGTTGCCGTTTTCGCCAATCAGTACCGCGAACGGTAAACGGCTAACGCGGAATGCCAAGCCCAACTCGGTAGATAGCAGGTAAGGGAACGCAGACAGCTTGTGCGATTCAATAAACTTCGCGTGCTCTTCTGCCTTGCCGTCGCTGGCCAATACCACGTTCAACCACGTGCGCTCGTCGTTCTGAATTTTGTTCAGCAGCGGAATAAGCTTCTTACATACCGGGCAGGTAGGTGACAGGAAGAACAGCAATGTACTGTGCGACTGCTGACCACCTACGCTTACCGCGCCTGTACCACTTAATGACTGAATATCGAATTGCGGAGCAGGCTGGCCAACAGCAGGACCGCTATCGGTAACCAGTGCTCCTAATGGCGCTACACGTTCAAACAGAATGCCGGTTTGACGGGCCAGCGCCCACACGGCAACAACCAGTGCCAGCACCACAACGAAGAGAACACCAACAATAATGTCAATTGCTTCCATAATATTTTCCTTATTAACGTAACTTTGATACCACGATGTGGGCTTTAATTTTGAGAAGTTGTTCGAATAGCATGATGCCGCACCACAACATGACGATGCTCAGCACGCAGGTGGCCGCAGGGGCAAAACCGCTGATTTGTTCAACCGGCAACAATGCCGCCGTTGCGGCAATAGCGGCATACACGCCGTTGCGCAGCAAGTGCCACGGCGTAATGCCCTGACCGGTACCACCACAGCCACAGTCGATAGAAACCCGACCGCGTTTGAGGTTGATACCGATTGATGCGGCATAGGCCAGCAACATTGCCATAGCGCCTATTGCGCCGGCGCTTCGCAGCGACGGAACGAGTAGCGACACCGTGATAGCCAGTTCAGCAATGATCACCAGCACGGTAACCGCAGGCACAGTGGCTTCAGGTAACAAACGGTAATCCCGAATGATGCCCTGGGTTTCGAAAAAGTTGAGCAGCTTGCCTACCGCTGCTTTGGCAAAGATCAGTGCGATAAGTCCGGCACTGATAGCGGATAACATGGCAATTCCGGAATCCATAATTACTCCCTACAGCACAAACGCTGACGGACGGTCCATCTTCATGAACTTGTCGCGACGCAGGGTATAGGCAGCGTTAGGATCAACGAAATAGCGCACCAGACCGTGAGACTTGGTACCCAGGAACAGATACTTGCCGTCACCCGAGTAGTACTGCACAGAAATGCCATCGGAAATGGTGCTGCGCGACACAATCTTGTTGGCTTTGTAGTCGTATACCCAAGCTTCTGTAGCCGGTTCGATATGCGAGCCGTCCCAAGCTTCTTCCTGCATTAGAATATACAAGTAGCTGGTGCCAGGTATTTTGCTCATTAGCTGGTAACCGCTGGGCTTATAGTTGCCTGGTTCACCTTCAGGAACGATTTGCTTTTTGCTTTTCAGCACCGCGCGGTCGCCGCTGATATCAATGGTGTAGAAGTTGCCGTTGAAGGAAACGAAGAACAGGGTGTCGCCATCACGCTCAGCAAAGACAAACAGTGGGTCTTGATCCACATCGAAAATCACGTCGCTACGCTTGGTGGAGTCGTATTCGCCAGAATCTTTCACGGTAACCGTGGAAATACGGCCGTCACCACACAGTGCAGCAAAGCGGTCTTCGTCTTTCATCACTGGATACACGCCCCAGCAACCCGGTAGAGGTACTTCTGCAGCCTGTTCCTTGGCTTTTACATCAAACACGGTGACCGAGGTGGCCGGTGTCGCATTTTGCATGAACAGCCACTTCTGCTTTGCCGAACCTTGCATGAAGGGAATTTGCATGCCGGTCATGGCAAGTTTGTCGGTGATAGGCACTTCCAGAGTAGGCTCTAGGGTTTCTAAGTCCCAAAAGCGGACGTTGTCGTGCTTAGCACCTTCACGACCTTTATCGTAGTAAGTGCGGGTGGTGTAGAGCGTTTTTTTATCCAGCGACATCACTTTCTGTGTCGCTTCTGAAATGGTGCCCTGATGGGTGAAATCTTCCGGGTTGATCACATGAGAGCGTTCCCACTCCGACACAATGATGTGCGGGGTATCGGGGAGCTTTTCGACTTTGCCGACTTTCTCAATAGCCAGTTCGGCACTGGCTGAATGCACGATAGCCGCGGCAGAAAGTGCCGAACAAACCGTGATGAGCTTGCGTAGTTTCATAGTGTTCCTCTTTTTATGAAGGGCGCGCAGCAAATCTGCGCTATGTCCCTGTTTTAACTGCCTGAAATAACGGGTTATCAAAATGTGTATTCAACGCTGGCGTATAGTGTTCGTGGCGTTCCCATTTTGTATGAGCCACTGTCGGTTTCGCTGGTACTGATGGCCGACAGGTAGTCCTCATCCAATAGGTTGTAAAAAGCTAACTGGAAGCGCATGTTGGCGAACCTACCGGTATCGTCGCCTACCCATCCCACAGAGCCGTTCACTAGCGTGTAGGCATCGGTTTCTTCTGTATTAATGGCGTTGGCCCAACGGCTGCCGGTGTATTTCACATCCATGTTGAAGAAGTAGTTATCCCCCTTCCATGCGGCTACCAGACTGCCGCTCACTTTCGGTTGGTCGAAAATGTATTTGCCTTCAACTGGGATCAGCACATCGGTGTCGGTATCGGCGTCGTAGGTGAAATAGTCGTTTTTATACTTGGAGCTGTTGTAGGAAAGCGACGCGGTAAACTTCCATTGGTTATCAGGGCGATATTCACCTGACAACTCCGCCCCGTAGGTCTCCATGTCACCCACGTTGGTGTACGCCGAGCCTGAAATGGTTTGAATATTTCGCGACGCGATAGACACAATGCGATCCTGATAATCAATGCTGTACAGCGCGAGGTATCCACTCCATTTCTCGCCACTGGTGCGCACACCAATATCAATATTGGTAGATTGTTCAGGTGAGATATCCGGGTTAAACACGGTGGAAACCAGTGCGGCGCTTGGCGCGCCGGCGTAGTTTTCGGCATAGTTAGCGAATACCTGCGTATCCGGTGTAACAAAGTAGCTCACACCGGCCTGAGGCTGAAACAAGTCCTCGTTCTTCACGTCAAAATCGCGGTAGGTGTTGGAGTTGTAGTCAGTCAGGTTCGCGATGCCCTCAAAGTGGCGGTCTACGGTGAGTGCTTTAGCGCCCACTTCCACGGTGAGGTCGTCGTTTAAGAAACGCATGGTGTCTTTGATGTAAAAGTTCGCCGTTTGTGTGGAGAAATGACGGTCGTAGCTCCAGCCAATGATTTCATTAGTGATGGTGCCGTCGACCAAACTGGAGTTTTGCAGCGGCAAATTCGGGTCGTAATCGTAGTCTTCATACCAGCCACCGAAGGCAAGTGTATTGGTGGCAGAGATATCCCACACCGCATTGACCGTCGTACCATAGCGTTCGCCGGGGCGCTGGCCATTTCGCTGAGCCATGATGCCGTTTGGCTCATATTCGATATCAGTGCGACCGCCGGCAATGGCGCTGTCGTACAATGACTGGGCGTTAGCCGGGGTTACCGAGAACCAGGCGTAGCCGTGCTTCTTCTCGTAATAAGGTGTAACTTTTAGATTGAAGTTTTCGGTGAGCCAGAAATTCCCTTCCAGGTTGTAAAGCCAGGTACGGCGGCCGTTACGCCAATACTCGTAATACATCCAGTCGATTTCCGGGTCGCCGGTAAGGCCATCGAGAATGGTCCACCAGGCTGCAGGATTGCCGTCGAGGTCGTATTCCATGTAATCGTGATCGTCGCGATTGTCCCAGGTCATGCGGAAAGTCAGGCTATTGTCGTCCCAGCTTTGTTTAATCTTCGCTTCAACGTGATCGTTAGACAGCGTGGCGTTATCAATTTCGAAGGTGTTGGAACGCAAACGTGCGCCAGAGATATAGGCCGTTGGACCGCCATCCCATAGTTCGCCGGTATCCACACGGATAAAGCTGCGTTGGAAATTGTAAGAGCCCACGGTAAATGAGGCTTTTCCGCCGACTTCATCTTCAGGGTCGCTACTGAAATAACGAATAGCACCACCCAGCGCGTGTTGCGTTGGCTGACTTACATCCCCCGAACCTGGAGACACTTCTACGCCCGCTAAGTTTTCACTCAGCACATAACGCATAATGGTGCCGCCTTCGCTGTTGTTGACGGATTCCAGCGGCACACCATCTACCGTGACACCTAACTGGCCGGCGTTAAATCCGCGAATAGAAATGGTGTTAATGAGCTCGTACATGCCGTATGGATCAGACGTTTGAACGGTAACGCCGGGTAAGTCTTTCAATAAGTTTTGTGGCGCAATCCCTGGTGCTTGTGCTTCGATATACTCGTTGGTAATCGCTGCCGTTGTACGAGTTGTTTTGGCGCCGATAACACTGATTTGCTCGATGTCGCTATCGTCGGGTACGCCAGCAGCGTCGGCTTCTTCGGCGTTTGACTGCATGGCGGTGAGTGCGAGGCCTATCGCAGTAACCAGTTTGAGCTTTTGTCTTTGTTTCAAAAATGCTGATGTGCTTTCTTTCATGGCAATACCTGTTTCAATTTTTTGTGTAAAGGTATGCCTGCAGTAGTCGTTTACCGTACTAGATAACCTCTTGAGTCTATTGATTCGCATTGCCAGGACAATTCGTGTTCTTCTTATTTCCCTGCAGACCGAACTTGCCGTATCACAAACCACACACTCCTCGTGAGACAGACATGATTACCATGACAATCCGAAAGGAAACTGTGAAGAATCATTCCCCTATGGCCGGACAAGTAAAAAACTATGTACGTCAAATACCCCCCATTTTTTGAAAATGAAAGAATGACCTGCGCGGCTATTTATGAATGTAGAAAACTGAAATGATGTGTTATTCCAGTGTTTTTATTGTGTAAATATCGCGATGAATGGAGTGAAATTGAGGGCGACTAGCAAAAAATATGAATATGAAAGGGGAAGTTAATATTTACTTTATGAATAATTGGCGAAGTATTTATGCGAAAACTTAATGAGTGAGAATTAGACTAAAGTCGAATGCTTATGATCATGAATGCAAGAGGGATGAAAATTTTAAATTTAACTAAGTCGTTGATTTTTATTTATCAACTGTGTTTTCGAAAGATGTGTTCGTCGATTGACGTATATTGCTACTGAATAAATATGTGTAATTTTCCAATATTCAAGCGGAATTATCACCACAAATCAATACGCCGCATTGCACAATAGAGGATCAAATCGACGATGATACGCAGCTTAACAATATTGGTTTTATTGATGTTTGGTTGGTTCGCTAAGGCCGAGAGCGATGACAAGGGGGCCGAGGTTTATAATCAGGCTTGTGTTATGTGTCACGCTGCGGGTATTTCCAACGCCCCGTTGGTGCACAATCAGGAACAATGGAATGAGAGAAAAGAGAAAGGCATGGACGTGTTACTCAAAAATGCGATTTCAGGCATCAACCAAATGCCACCGCGGGGGCTTTGCATGACCTGCAG
The DNA here is from genome assembly GCF_001757105.1 of Alteromonas confluentis. Taxonomy (GTDB): domain Bacteria; phylum Pseudomonadota; class Gammaproteobacteria; order Enterobacterales; family Alteromonadaceae; genus Alteromonas; species Alteromonas confluentis. The sequence continues at coordinate 348,493 of NZ_MDHN01000029.1, read as the reverse complement.
CGATGAGGATTTGCAGGCAGCGATTGATTATATGATGTCAGCTGGTGGTTAGCTGCTAATCGTTTCCGTTAGCAGGGCAAGTTAGCGATTTAGTAAGATAAATAGCGGAAGCGAGCCAATTGCGATAAAGTCTGCGTTCGAATTTCGAATCAATTTTATTGCCAGAGGAGAGCACATGCCTGCCAAGCGGCCACTTTCGTGTTTTGTGATTGTTAAAGATGAGGGCGACCGGCTAAACCGGTGTCTGGCGTCTTTACACGGATGGGTTGATCAGCTGATAGTGCTCGACTCTGGCAGTACGGATAACTCCGTGGACATTGCCAAAGAATATGCCGATGAAGTGTATGAAACCGATTGGCCTGGCTATGGAAAGCAGCGCAACCGTGCACTGAGTTATTGTCAGCATGATTGGGTGCTGAATATCGATGCCGACGAGGTGGTTACTCCTGCATTGCGGGAAGAGATTATTTCAACACTGGAACAAGAACACCTTGATGCCACCATGATTAAATTCCCGTGGCATACGATCTTTTTAGGTTCAACTCTCAAGCACGGCCGATACAGTACGCCACAGGGAAAGCTCTTCTTTAAAAAAGGGGCGAAGTTTAAAGAAGCCAGTGTCCATGAATCACTCATCATGGAAGAGCAACGCATTCTGGTTTTGAAATCGCCGCTTCTCCACTACAGTTGGCGTGATTACCAACATGCCATCGATAAGCACGTGAAATATGCCGCGTTGTCAGCAAGAGACAAATTTGCCAAAGGTAAGAAAAGCTCGTTGGGCTACGCCTGTCTGCGTTTTTATGCCGATTTCATTCAGCAATATGTGATTCGTGGTGGTTTTCTAGATGGTAAGGCGGGTTTTATGATGGCGCTAATTCTGGCGCAGTATGGATTCCATAAATATGCTGCGCTTTGGGCCATGAATCGTCAAACGGTAACGGAGACCGAGAATGGCTGATAAATCGCCGCTGAGTGTTTACATCATTACCCTCAACGAAGCCGCGAAGCTCGATGAGGTGCTGGCATCAGTCGATTTTGCTGAAGAAATTATTGTGGTGGATTCGGGCAGTACGGATGACACGCTAATGATAGCTGAGCGTCACGGGGCCACCATCTATCATCAAAACTGGTTGGGGTTCGCTGCACAGAAAGCCTTTGCGCTGTCGAAATGCACGCAACCCTGGGTACTGAACCTGGATGGTGACGAGGTACTCACTGCTGAGAATCGTAAAAGTATCCAAGAAATTGTTGTCGCAGAGCAGCCTGCTCACGATGCTTGGGAATTGCGATTCGAGGATGTGTTCTGGGGGCAACCGTTGTCATCTTTTGCCGCCAAGCGACATATCGTGCGTCTATTCCGAAAAGGCGTTGCTCGCTACCCAGAAGACCGAAAGGTACATGAAAATCTGGTACTGGAGAAAGGCACCTCAGTGGGCAGAGTAAACGGTTTGGTATTGCACTATGGCTATGCCGATACCGCCACGCTGATGAACAAACAGAACAGCTATTCATCGTTGAAAGCTGAGCAGAAATTCAGTCGTGGTAAAAAGCCGTCAATCCTAAAGCTTATGCTTATTTTTCCTCTTACCTTTATTAAAGAGTATGTGTTTCGGAAGCAATTCATGTCAGGTAAGCGGGGCGTCACGCATGCTGCTATCAGCGCCATGTATGCCTTCCTTAAAGAGGCGAAGTTGTTCGAACTCTATGCCACGAAAAATAATGCAGGGCGCAAATAACTCATGTTGTAAGTCAGAAAGTCTTGTCGTTCGGACTTTTAGGCAATAATTAGCGATTATTTGGTAATTTGTCGTTCTAGACTTCAGGCTATCATTATAGCGTGACCACAGGTTTATCCTGGGTTGAGTGATGATGAGCAAGTGGGGAATGACGCCAATGACAAACCATAAAGATGCGATTGACGTAATCTCAGAAAATATTGCCGAGCGAATTAAGCACCACGTTGGCAGTACTTTTAATCTGGAGACCTCAATTCCCGGATTGATGTTTTATCGCCAAAATTCTCCTACACAATGCACCACTTGTGTTGCTGAGCCAAGCATCGCTGTGGTGGTGCAGGGCCAGAAAATGATGGCACTGTCAGACAAATCTTTTCATTTCGACCGCTATAACTTTCTGGTTACCTCCCTAGATTTACCTGCAAGAGTGCAGATTAAGCAGGCAGAAAATGCCGTGCCTTATCTTGGCTTCGTTCTTAAATTAGATTTTGCCGTACTCAGCGAATTACTTATGCGAATGCCCATCGATACTAAGAAGCCGAAAGCGCCTTCAAGTGGTATGGGAATGGGCGCTACCACGCCAGACCTTTTAGATGCCTGTTTTAGGCTTATCAAACTGCTCGATGACGAAGCATCTGCGCCTATACTGACACCGCTCATTAAAAAGGAAATCTTCTGGCGCGTACTGAATAGCGACCAGGGCGTTAGGTTAAAAAGCATTGTATCTGCAGGCAGTCACGGATTGCGCATCGCAAAAGTGATTGAGTGGTTGAAGGCGAACTTCAGCGAGTCTTACGCTGTTGAAGAGTTGGCTGAACGGGCACAAATGAGCAAATCGACTTTCCATCATCATTTTCGTGAAATGACATCAATGAGCCCGTTGCAATACCAGAAAAGCCTGAAGTTAATGGAGGCGCGGCGTTTGATGGTCGGTGAGCAAATCGACGCATCAAATGCGGCTTATCGGGTGGGCTACGAAAGTCCGTCGCAATTCTCCAGAGAGTATTCACGCTTCTTTGGGAATTCACCAAAGCGAGACGTTGAGGAACAATGGCGACTCATTGAGGGCCAGGTAAAGGCCAGTTAATTTATTCTTCCATCAGATTGTGCAGTTTGAAGGAAATGGTAAAACCTTCTTCGGGCTTGCTTTCGTTATAAACGTTACTGGCCAGTGTCACCTTGATCAGGTTGTACACCACGCTTAACCCCAAGCCCGCATTGCCACTGCCTCGCTTCGTGGTGTAGAAAGGCTCGAATACCTTTTTCAGTTCTTCCTCGGAAATACCGACTCCGTCATCTGAAAACGTAAATTGGTAACCGTCACCCGCAGGGGCAATAGTGATGGTGATCGTGCAATGCTCGTGATTCGGGCCAGCGGCATGGATCATCACGTTAGACGTTAATGCCGTGAGAATTTGAGTAATTACCGCTGGGTAAGTCGAAACAATAATGTTCGGCGGAAATCTGGGAATGAAGGTTAGTGACTTGTCTTGAGAATGGTGCTCGTAAGACGCAATGAATTCCGTAACCAGTTCTGAAACATTGGTTTTTTCAAGCAGACTGGCTTCTTCAGACTTTTTAACAGCAACTTTCTTAAAGCTTGTGAGGAGCTTAGAGGCGCGCTGCATGTTTTTTAGCATACTGCTGGTGATGTCCTGAGAGGTTGTCAGAAAGTCTGCAAACTTCTCGGCGTCGAGTTCGCCGCCATCGAAATCCTCTTTCAGTTCTGCAAGCAACTCCATCAACAACGTACAGTTGGCAATGTTAACACCCAATGGCGTATTGATTTCGTGGGATACACCGGCCACCAGGCCGCCCACAGCATCCATTTTTTCTGCTTCAAATTGCTTTTCCTGATCGGAAATCTCAGGCGTGGTAGGGATTTGTTTTTTCATGCAACGTCTGCTCTTTAAACAACCCCGAGCAGCAGCAAACAGGCTATCGGGACTGTATTACTATTCAGATAACAGCGTAGCGGTAAGTAACAATTTTGGCAAAATATTGATGATAGACTTTTGGCGAAGTATAAAGCGATTATTCCTCGCCAAATTAGTGTGCAAATAACTTAAAGGTAGTCTTCGCCAGCCGCAGCAGTAAATGCCATTTCAACGAGCCATGTTGGGTCGGCTAGCTCTACTTTTACGCAGGCTCGGCTCGGTGCTGTGCCCTCGTCAAACCAGGCATCCCACACTGCGTTAAGTCGGTCTACATTAGCAAAATCAGTAATGTAAATTGTAACGGTGAGAATGCGTGACTTATCGCTACCTACCAGCGCCAGCATGGCTTCGGCTTGTTCAAATACAGCCTTTACCTGATCTTCTATGGTTTCTGCTTTTTCGTCTTCCGGTACTTCAACAAAATTCGCAATACCGTTGAATACTGTCACTTCAGACCAACGACGGGTGGGATTAATTCTGTGGATTTTCATATTTTTTTCTGTTTTATAAAAAAGCCCATTCTGCCATGAATAGTTCGCTCATTCTATTCAACACCACTTAGTGAACACTACCACCACCTCTCGCTTGGTGGGGCATCCAATTTAAAGGTTTGCCCAATGTAGGGCGTAGCGACGTTAAGATCGGTACTTGTTGCTGCTTGTCTGAAACGAATCACAGGTTCGTTCCAGTTGTGGAAGGCCAAGTCGAATTTTCCCCAGTGAATCGGCATGACATTTCTTGCTTTTACGTCGAGTGCAGCCTGTACCGATTCTTCTGGCAACATATGGATTTCAGGCCAGTATGGGCTGTAAGCGCCATCTTCCATGAAGGCGATATCGAAAGGTCCGTATTCCTCGCCAATCATTTTAAAGTCAGGGTTGTAACCACCGTCACCGCTAAAAAATGCCTTTAGTTCTGGCGTGTTAATTACCCACGAGCCCCATAAAGTGTCATTGCGCACACCCGGTTTACGGCCACTAAAATGCTTCGACGGCGTAAACACGAGCGTGTTGCCGCCGAATCCAGCTTCTTCAAACCAGTCCAGCTCAGTGATCTTCTCGTCAGAAATGCCCCAGCGCAAAAGGTGAGCGCGAACGCCCAGCGGCACATAGAAATGACCCACTTTTTCATCTAATTCAGCGATGGCTTTCGCATCGAGATGGTCGTAATGGTCGTGGGAGATTAACACTGCGTCGATATTAGGCATCGATTTAATGGTAAAAGAATGATCAAAGGCATAAGGGCTGCCCACCGGCCATACGGGAGATGCGCGATAGAAAACGGGGTCAGTGAGAAGTCGCAGTTTGCCGGTATCAATTAAAACAGTGGAATGACCATACCAGGTAAAGGTGGGCTCACTTTGATGAACGTAGTTAGGCGTTTTAGTCGGCAGTGGGCTGGCAGGATGCTTGCCCTGAGGCGGAAAAAGTACCGATTTCAACCAGTCGATCATTGGCGGCTTAGGACTGTCAGGATCATCGGAAACAGGATGACGATTAACGAAGCTGTCGTTCTTAAAGTTGTCAGAGGCCAGCATCCGCGATTTCGTTTGTTTGTCGGGTGCACCGCCAAACACAGGTGAAAACTTCACAAATACGAAGCCGCTGATAATGAGCAGAATGATTATGGTTAACGACCAGAACAGTAACTTTTTGAATACGCCCAATTCAATACTCCAACATCTCAATTATTCACTGCGCATTATAGGAAAAGCGTGAGCAGGAATCTGCGGCAACTATGGCCCTTTATGCATTCGAGCTGCAACTATGCCGCTCTGACAGCCCTCAAAGCAATAGCTTCTTTTTTCAACCAATTGAGATTGGCACCGAATCAGCAGACTACGCCCTTTACTTGCCTCTTTTTCTGGTAAGGCCAATTAAGGTTTTTAATCTAGTATGAGGCAAAATCTTAGTTTCAAGGCAGGTATCAATGTTCTTGATGATAGGTATTTAAATAATGGTGGTGAGTCTATATTGCTGAATTTGAAGTGTTTATTTGCCTTTCAGGGTGGCTGTTAGTCGTAAGATTTTCAAAGTTGTTAACAGATGGTTGTCAATGTTTAAATTTAACGTATATTGGCCTTACCAAATATTTCTATTTTACCAATTTCAAATGAAAAGAGTTATTTGAGAGATCCTATGAAATCTGCGAGCGAAAAAAATCTATCATCATTAGCCATTTGTGTTTCTGCACTCGTATCGGGCGTTTCGGTTGATGCCGTCGCCGCTGAGCTTGAAATTATTGAAGTGAAAGCGCAAAAACGAGCCCAGGCGCAGCAAACTATACCTGTAGCCGTGTCAGTACTAGGAGAAAGCGCCCTTGAAAGACTCGATGTTAAGAACTTTGATGATGTGACTCGGGTCTCCCCATCATTGACGGTAGAGCATGGTGACGATCCTCAATCAAGTAGCATTCGCATGCGGGGCGTCGGCACATCAGCCTATAGCATCGGTGTGGAATCCAGTGTGGCGGTGGTTGTCGATGAAGTGCCGCTGATGATGGCCGCACAGGCTTTTAGTAATCTTGCAGATATACAGCAAGTCGAAGTGTTAAGAGGTCCTCAGGGAACCCTGTTTGGTAAGAATGCGTCTGCGGGTGTTGTAAACGTAACCACTAAAGCGCCATCGCCGGATTTCGAAGGCAGGGTGGAAGCAGGCCTGACAAGTGATGATGAGGTTAAAGGCCTGATAACTTTATCCGGCCCTGCTTCAGATACGTTGAGTTATCGAATTAATGGCTATTACAAAGATCGTGACGGCTATCTGAATAACTTAACTACCGGCGAAAAAGAAAACCGTGAGAAGAGCCATGGCTTGCGCGGTAAATTACTCTGGTATGCAACAGACGATCTTGATGCCACATTTATCTATGACATCTCACACATCGAAGGTGGAAGTACCCCCACCTGGGTCGATGCTGAGGAAGGGGTTGTTGGTGAAGGCGAGGTGCCGGGAGAAGATAACCGCAACGTCAGACGTGATACACCCAATGAGTTCGAAACAGACCAGTCGCTGGCTGTTTTTAAGCTAAATTATAATATCAATGACGATCTGGTATTTACTTCCGTATCAAGCTTTCAGTCATTTGAACAAGCAGCTATTGCAGATGCAGATTTGACAGACGTTACGATCGAAGATGCTTTTCCTCCATTTCTGCAAGAGAGATTCAATCCACTGGGGCTGACCGGTCCTCAGGTTGAGCAAAAAGGCTACATTGACGCTGATGCTTTTACCCAGGAACTGCGTCTCACCGGCACATTGTCTGAAAAATTCGAATTCATAACCGGGCTTTTTTATAGCGATCAATCGGTATACCGGGATTTCGATCGTAAACCATTGGTGTTCGTGCTTGATAAATGGGATGCGCAAGCGGACTCAGAATCCATCGCTTTGTTCGGGCAGGGGGCTTATGAGATTTCAGAAAGTACTTTTGTTGATGTTGGGCTTCGCTTCAACCACGAAAAAATATCTGTCGACTTCAATGACTATTATGCGAACGGGTATGCGTTGAATCCAACCAGTGCTGCTACTTTCAGTGGTAATGACGACCAGGACGCGGTTACCGGTAAGGTCGCAATCCGTCATTTCCTCGAAAATGGCACTATGATATTTGGCTCTGTAAGTACAGGCTACAAAGGTCAGGCTTATGATGTTGCATCCGGGTTTACGCAAAATGACGCGGACAACCCGGTTGGGGAAGAAACGTCGGTATCTTACGAACTAGGCATAAAAGGGTTTTCTGATAGCCGGAATTTTAGCTACGAAATCATCGCGTTTATGACAGATTTCGAGGATTACCAGGCACAGGGCGGTCGTAATGACGAAAATGGCGCGCCAGTGTTCACGTTGAATAATGTGGGTGAGCTTCGCACTAAAGGCATAGAAACCGAGTTCTCTTATCAGGCTACTGATGCTTTGCGATTGGATGCTTCCATTGCTTATACCGACGCTGTTATTGAATCGTTCGTCAATGCGCCCTGTTACGGTGGACAAACTGAAGCCGAAGGCTGCACATTGTCCGCAGATATAGAAGGCCTGAATGTACAGGACTTAAGCGGACATGACCTCAATAACTCTCCCGATTTCAAATACAACCTTGCCGCCTATTGGGAACAGCCTGCTCAGGGATACGAATTCAGCTGGTTTGCGCAGGCAAGTTACCAGTGGCAAGACGATGTAAGCTACGACCTCTACGGCGACCCGTTAAACCGTCAGGATGCATACGGGATTGCTAACGCCGGCGTTGGCATCGTGGACAACCAGGATCGTTATAAAGTGACCGTATACTTCAACAACCTTTTTGATGAAAATTATTCTATGGGTTACACAAATTATGATGAGCGCTTTCAGGGCCTGACAGCACTCTCGAAACGTTGGTCGCGGGGAGCTATGCGCTATTTCGGTGTAAACGTGTCATATGGATTCTGACATTAACATGAGCAACATAAGCAGTATGGCAACAAACCATGCTGCTTTTGTCATTTAAAACATATTTAAGGAGAGACCATGAAGCGTTGTAGCGCACTCTTTTTCATCTTACCCGCGGTTTGTATTCTTATCGCTTGTACTCAGGTTGCTGATGTTAATGCTGACTTACCAAAAAATGTGGAAGTACGAGATCAGCAAATACTGAATAACGACTGGCAGTTTATCTTTACCGATGAAATTCCAGCGGGTATCCATGCCCCATCATTTAATTGGATTGGCGCAGAAAATGTTGCGGTGCCCCATTCATGGAACCGGGTAGGCTATTATCTTGAGAATCAGTCAGCTCACATTCATAACGCAGACAATATTAATAATGCACAGGGTAAAGGTCTCTACCGGAAAGTGTTTAATGTACCTGCACAGACTGAAAATAAAAGACTTTGGCTGGAATTTGATGCAGTAAGTCGTGTGGCAAATGTGTGGGTGAACGGAAAATTTGCCGGTGAACATCGCGGAAGCTTCAATCGCTTTCGCTTTGATATTACTGACCTCATAAACGTGGGTCGACCTAACGTTCTGGTGGTTCAGGCAGACAACAGCAAGCCAACAGCAGATTCAACCACTGCAGATACGTTACCTATTGCCGGAGATTTCTTTGTGCATGGGGGAATTTACCGGCCGGTAAGACTTATCACAACGAGTAATATTCATGTTGATATGAAAGATTTTGGTGGTCCCGGCGTTTACGCAACTACCGCGGTTGAGGGTGACAAGGCGGTGGTTAGTATCAAAAGCAGGATCACTAGCAATGAAGGCGAAGCAGAAAACGTAACGCTACTTACTCAATTGGCTGACGATACTGGAAAGGTAGTAGCAAAAGATGTCCGGGATATTTTGCTTCAGCCGGATGAAACAGAAATAACCGATGTGTCTCTTTCCGTATCTTCATCACAATTATGGCAAGGTATAGATAACCCTTATTTGTACACGCTCGCAGTGTCGATATTAGACAGCAATGACAATCTGCTCGATACGGTGAAGCAAAATATCGGTTTACGCACCATTGAAATCTCGGCAGATAAAGGATTGACGTTGAATGGTCAACCCCTTGAGCTTCGCGGTGTGGGCTATCATCAGGACAGAGAAGGAAAAGGTTGGGCAGTCTCTGCTGAAGAAATAGAAGAAGATGTGCAATTACTGATGAATATGGGGGTAAATACTATCCGTCTGGCACATTACCCCCATGGTCAGCCAGTGCACGATTTGGCTGACAAACTTGGCCTATTGTTGTGGGACGAAATCCCGTTGGTTTCCGCATGGCGTTACGGCGAGGAACATGAGGCTGTAAATACCGCGTTAGCTGATAACGCCAGTCTGCAACTCACAGAAATGGTGAAGCAGAACTTTAATCACCCCTCTGTAGCGGTATGGGGTATAGCCAACGAAGTCGACTTTGGTGCCGTCGCCCCCATGTTCGTGCAGAGCAGTCCCGGCTCTAATCCTGACCCACTACCTATCTTAAATCGCTTGAAAGCGGAAGTAGCGCAGTTGGATCCGACGCGTAACTCGACGTTAGCCAACTGTTGTGCGGGTGTGCCAACATGGGATCAGTCAAAAGTGCCCAACACCTCCGCTATTACCAATACCACGGGCGCAAACCGCTATTTTGGCTGGTACTACGGCGAGCCTTCAGGACTGGCGAAGAACCTCGACGCCTTGCATAAGCAATATCCTGAGCAGCCGTTGGCTGTCACTGAATACGGCGCAGGCGGAGCGCCCAGCTTCCACTCTGACAATGCTCTGGGAGGGCCGGTAGCGGCAACTGGCAGAAATCAGCCGGAAGAGTATATGAGTTACGTGCATGAGGAGAATTGGCGCGTACTCAGTGCGCGGGATTACCTGTGGGCAAACTGGATTTGGAATGGTTTTGACTTTGCGACAACCACCCGCAGAGAAGGTGACTCACAGGATATTAATACCAAAGGGCTCATCACTTACGATCGCGCCATAAAGAAGGATGCATATTATTTCTACCAGGCGAACTGGTCAGCTAACCCTATGGTTCATATTGCATCAAGGCGCTATAAAGAGCGGGCTTACCAAACCACGGATATTAAGGTGTACAGTAACGGCAAACAAGTCGAGTTATTGGTAAATGATCGGAAAGTGAATGAAGCCCCTGATTGCGATCAGAACACCTGTGTCTGGCAGGGTGTAAGACTGGTTGCAGGAAATAATGAGTTAGTAGCGCGGGCAAGTGGTTTCGCCTCCGCACCTTCAGATCGCGTTGAAGACAGTGTGATGTGGCATCTGAATGAATCGCAGATCAACGCATATTACATTGATGCGGGCGCCATTATGTCAGCTGATTCGCCAAAAGCCCATTTCGGTTCGGATGACTTCTTTACCGGAGGAAAAGCAATGTCACTTGATAAGCCGGGAGGCTGGGGTAGGCCACCAGTCAAAGCAGTTATCGGGAATACGCAAGAGCAGGCTTTGCATACAACCTACCGTGCCGGTGAGTTCTCATATCATTTACCGTTGGATAACGGGCAGTATAAGGTCACACTTTCTCTAGTCGCCCCAGACAGTAAAAGCCGCTTCAATGTATTCGCGGAGGGAAGTGCTCTGTTTGAAAATATCTCTGGAAAACAAAATGCAGATGGAAGTTTTACCGCGTTTACGGTGGCAGAAAATGTGAATGTGTCAGATGGCAGTCTTGAACTCAGTTTTAAGCCGTCGGTAGGTGAAGCTTATGTGTCAGCAATAAGTGTGATACCCGTTAAGTAAAAGTTTTGCGTGTTATTTCAGCCCGGCCGTGAACAGCGTGTCCGGGCTTTTTTTTGACTCCTTTCATATAGTGTAGCAATATGTAGCAAATCATATTCTATTGGTGTATTCATGGGCATTGTCAAAATCTCCGAACAATTGCACGAAGAGGTGCGCAAGAACAGCGTGGTGATGGAACGTTCTATCAATTCGCAAGCTGAGTTCTGGATGAAAATCGGGAGACTTGCAGAGCAAAACCCCACGCTCACCTATGAGCAAATTCTGGAACAGGAAAAACGTCAGCAAAACGTATCAACAGTGAGACTGGTTCATGAGTAATGTATCGATAAAAAGTGCACAGGAAATCGCATTGATGCGCGAATCAGGCCGGTTACTGGCCAGCGTATTTCATGCGCTGGATAAAGAAATTCAGGCCGGCATGACCACCATGGAAGTGAATGATTTCGTTGATGCATATATCACTGATACTTTGCAGGCAAGACCGGCCAGCAAGGGGCAGTACGGCTATGAATATGTACTTAATTCATCGGTAAACGAAGTGGTATGTCACGGTGTGCCGTCGGTAGCAAAGAAGTTGCGGGAAGGGGATATCGTGAATGTGGACATCACGCTGGAGAAAAATGGCTTTATTGCCGACAGCAGCAAAATGTATTGCATTGGCAAAGTAACACCTATTGCGAAAAAGCTGGTGGACACGACTTACGAAGCCATGTGGAAAGGTATCGAAACCGTAAAGCCAGGCGCGACGCTGGGGGATATTGGTTATGCCATTCAGTCGCATGTAGAAAAAGAAGGCTTCAGTGTCGTGCGGGATTACTGCGGACACGGTATTGGCCGCGAAATGCATGAAGAACCGCAAGTTGTGCATTATGGCCGCAAGGGCACAGGTATGCATTTAGTGCCGGGCATGACATTTACCATAGAGCCGATGATTAACCAGGGCACCTACAAAACCAAGCTAAAGAAAGACGGCTGGACAGTGGTGACCCGCGACAAAAAACTCTCAGCACAATGGGAGCACACCATTCTGGTGACTGAATCCGGGTTCGAAGTGCTTACATTGCGGGATGAAGAACACTAAAAACAAAAAAGGCAGCGCTCGCTGCCTTTTTAATATCTACACACCAAAAATCAGAATGTCAGTCCTTCACGACGCTTGTACAGCGGGTTTTCGCTGTCGTCTGCGTAACCGGGTTTCTGTGCTTCTACAGCTTCATCAGAAGACGGCAGCTCCAGTGGCAGGGTGCCGGTGGGTGATACCTTGCCGGTAAGCACATCAATCACGGCATCGTCTGCACTACCGAAGTTAGCCAGAATGGCACCTGCGGTATTGTTCAGTTCACCCATGATCATGGGACGTTCTAAAAAGACGGATAAGATAGTTGGCACTTGCTGGCTAACGGCCAACATCTGCTGATACTTCTCATCGTCTTCGCGGAATGAGACGCGGCCTTCATTCTGGCGGCTGCCGAAGAAGTGGTTCGGATGCAGATTTTCACTTGGCGTTGAGAAGCGGAAAATCGCAAAGTCGGCTTGGGCCGGGTCGGTCACAACTTCAAAGCCGCGAGCGGTGAGTGCCTCTGGATTTAAGCCATCAACGAACACTTTCTTCATCGAGTCTGCCAGTGGTAGCAGCTTATCCGCATTTTTCAGTAGCACTTGGGATTTTGCCTGAACCTCACGAGCCAGTGCCCGCCATTCCGGTTTACCCACATTCGATGCTGCAGTCGCTTCATCCACGTAGGGGTTGTCGAATAAACCAAGCTCAAACTTCAGTGTGAGAATACGGGTGGCCGACTCATCGATACGCGCTTCTGTCAGTTTGCCTTCGTGAACTGCATTAACGATGATCTCAGGCTGGTCTTCACCGCCGAACTGGTCGATACCTGCGGTAATACCTTTCACGAAACGCTCAGGAATAGTCAGGTCTTCCACACCCCACGGCGTCGCAATTTCCCGCACGCCTTGTGGTTTAGTCGGTGCCTTACATTCTTCACTACAGTCCCGGGTTACCGCCCAGTCTGAAACCACAACGCCTTTAAAGCCGGCATCGCCGCGCAGCAGGTTTTGCAGTATTTGTTTGTTGAAGCCCGGGCTTACTGCTTCTACCGGTTCACCGTCTACAGTGATGCCGTGTAAGATAGGATAAGCAGGCATTATGCCGGTGGTTTTTGCTTCGAAAGCACCGTCAAATGCGCGGATATGATCTTCAAAACTGGTATCGTCCAGCTGTGCATTGCGGCCGTAGTAGTTATGGCCATCAAAACCTTCTACCGCTGCACCGTAACCCACCCAGTGTTTGGTAACGGTTGATACGCCTTCCGGCGTGATGCCATCAGAGCTGCCCTGGAAACCACGAATGTACGCGCCCACCTGTTTACTCACTTCACCAGCATCGCTACCAAAGGTGGCAATGATACGAGGCCAACGGGGTTCGGTGGCTAAGTCAGCCTGCGGTGATAACGCCATAGTAAAACCGGTTGCACGGTATTCCTGACGGGTAATGTCACCAAACTGTTCGGTCACTTCAGGATCGTTCAGCGCACCAAAACCAAGAGGCTCGGGCCACTGCGTGAAACCATCGGTAGACTCAGCAGCACCTAACACGTACTGGAAGTGGTTGCGCGGGTCGGTACTGATAATAGCGGGAATACCCAACCGGGTGGTTTCTGCCAGCGCCTGGACTTTGTTGTTCTCGACGGCCAGATCTGATGGTGACATGTTCAGGCGGCTGATGTAACTGCCGATATGTTTGTCTTTGAACAGGGAAGTGGCGACATCGATGTCATAGCCGTCCTGAGAAAAACCAGCAAAGCCATTTTTACCCGGCAAGGTGCCATGCACCATTTCACCGGCTTTTTCTTCCAGCGTCATGCGGGCAACCAAGTCGGCCACACGTTCTTCAACCGGCAAACGCCAGTCTTCATACGGCGTAAGTTTGCCATCGGCATTCAAATCGCGGAACGTTTGGCCGTCTTGTTCGATAACCGCTTTGCTGGTGGTTTTAACCGTCACCTGGCTTACAGGAGCGGTTTCATTCTTCGGTTGCTCAACCTGGGCGGGCGAGGGTTTCTCGCCACAACCAGTAAGCATAGCGGTAGTGATAAGGCAGGCACTACCCAATGTTGCTGTATGCTTTTTCATTAATCGTGTCCTTGACCGGATAATTATTCGTTAACGGCACCTGTGATTTGGTAAGTACCAGAGCCTAATGAAAAGGTGTTCATTTCATCAGCACGGGAAACGTTAGTTACGAACTTACTGGCTTTCACATTATCGCCATCAATCTTCAATGCTTGCTGTGCGCCGGGTAACGAAATTGTTGCTGTAGTGTTAGCAGGAATGGTTACCCGGTAGTCAAACTTACCATTTTTTACTTGCCAGTGGCTCGAAATTTTTCCGTAAGGTGAATCATATTCTGCTTTTACCCAGTCAATTTCGTTCTGCGGATCAAACTCTGGCTTCAACGCAAAGGTTTTAAAACCGGGGCTCAGTCGTTGAATACCGCCTGAGTGACTGATTAACCATTCACCAATAGCACCGAATGAATAGTGGTTGAAGGAGTTCATGCTGTTATTGCCACCGAATCCGTCTTCAACAGTGTAACCGTTCAGGCGTTCCCAAATTGTTGTCGCACCCTGATCGATAGGATACAACCACGAAGGATACTGATCGTTAAGCAATAAGCGGTATGCATCATCGGTATAGCCATTTTCAGACAGCGCTTTGCTGATCCAGGCTGTGCCGATAAAGCCGGTCATCAGGGAGTAAGCGGGGCGGGTTTTCCCGGTATCGTCAACGTTTTGTGACGATATCGAGTGGGTAAGCTTCTCTGCCATCGCCGCTGCGTTATCGTCGTTGAATGCGTTCATCGCCAGACCAACTGCAAACGAGGTTTGGGTGTCTGCTACTGCCCATTCTGCCGGTGGAGCTACCGGATTAAACATACTTGGGCCGCCCACCAGACCAACGGTTTGCATTTCATCATTCACAAACTTGTCGTTGAAGAAGGCTTTGCGCTCGTCATATTGCTCGCGGTATTCACGGGCCATGGCGTCATCATCAAGAATAACGGCAACCTGCTTCATAATATCCAGCGCATAAATGTGATACGCCGTAGCCAGGTAGTCTGCGCCGAGTTGATTGTTCTGCGGCCCTAACCAGTCGCCCAAACCTGAGTCTGTGCTCAATCCGGTTTCGCTGTCGATGGAGTCATGCAGGAATGTCATGTATTCGTTCATTGACGAATAATGTTCTGCCAGCAAGCCTTTATCACCATATTGCCAGTACGTTTCCCAAGCTACGGTAATACCGGCAACGCCCCACAGCACGCCACCAAAGCCGCCGCCAACCGGGGCGACATCAGCATAGCGACCACTCTCGGCCTGGGTATCACGCATGGCCTGTAAATGCCTGCGCATAAACTGGGAGGCATCGCTTACATAGGTAGCGGTAGGCGCAAATACGTTGATGTCGCCAGACCAGCCCATACGCTCGTTACGCTGCGGGCAATCTGTGGGTACAGATAAGAAGTTGTCTACATTCGACCAGGTAAGGTTAGACCACAGCTGGTTTACTTTCTGGTCAGAACTTTCGTAGCGCGCAGTAAGCGCCTGTACTGAACTGACTACCACACCGTTAACGGCTTCTAACGGTAATGGCTTGTCTACACCCGTTATCTCAATGTATTGGAATCCGTGCGAGGTGAAATGAGGCTCAAAGGTTTGCTCGCCGTCAGTCATGATGTAGATATCCTGGCTGAGTGCGGCACGATAATTTTCGGTCATGATCATGCCCACGTTCGGGCCTGATTCTGGTAAGTCCGGATAGAGCATTTCGGCAAACCGTACGGTAACGGCATCACCGGCTTTACCATTCGCAAAATGTAGTCGAGGTACGCCAACGATGTTTTGTCCAAGGTCGTAGACAAATACACCAGGACGTACCTCTTCCACACTTTTTGCCTGAACAGTGGTAAATTCGCGGGCAGGTTCACCAATTTGCCCGATAAGCTTCATGTTGTTGTAAGACAGCGTTTGCGCCGGGCGCATCATGTTTGGTTGTACATTCTGCGCTTTGGTTGTCTCCAGTGAAATTTCGGCAGCAGGTTCCCATTCGCGCTCGAACGATGTGGTGGCCCAGCCTGCCTGTTCTTCAGCAATGCGGGCATCGTACACTTCGCCCATCGATAAGCTGCCGTACACCACTGGCGAGCTGTCGCTGAATTGCCAGTTACCTGGTTCAGTGATCACGACACTTTCAGAGCCATCCTCGTAAGTAATGATTAACTGCGCGAGCAACGACTGGCGGTCACCAAATCCATTCCAGGTGTTACCGAAACCGAGCATGCCGCTCCACCAACCTTCGCCCAGTCGGGCGCCCATGGCGTTTTCACCGTTCTGAACGGCATCAGTAACATCGTAAGACTGGTACAAGTGAGTTAAGTTGTATTGCGTAAGGCCTGGGTTGTAGTAATCATTACTCACCTTTTCGCCGTTCACGTAGTATTCGTAAATGCCCCGGGCGGTAACGTACAAGCGCGCTTTGCTAACCACTTTGTCCGCTACATCGAATTCTGTGCGCAGCTGGGGCATACCGTTACTTTGGGTATCAACAACCACGAGCTGACTGTCTTTAGAGCCGGTGAATCTAATACCGGCCTTGGTATCGCTTACCTGGCTGGATTTGTCTGCAAATGCAGCGCCATGCTCTGCGCCATTAAATAGCACACTGTGCGGCGTATGCATGTTGCTCACCGTCAGGTTGCTGACTGTGACGGTTGAACCTGCATCCGCGGCCACACCGACATCATTGAGCATGCCATAGGTGACATAGTCGTGATTGTGGCCCAGAGGGTTAAGCTGAACCGTGGCCCCTTCAACCAGTGGCGGGAACATCAACTGAAAACCCGATTTTTCTTCCGACTCAGCACCTACCCAGAACGCCGGGTTGCCATCTAACTGGACGGTAACATTACCGAATTCATTGTTGATAAGCAGGTTGTGAGGTTTGTGGCGATTATAAGCGTTTATCAGAGACGGCTTAATGGCAAAGGATTTAACCGGCGTATCCGGGGTGTCGTCTTGCGTATAGCCTGCACGGTAAAAATTCAGCGTTGCCGGTTTGCCGTCTTCAACACCCGCTACATCCAGTTCGATTTTAAAATAGCTCTCGTCTTCACCACTTTCTACCTGATAGATATTTTTGAACTTGTCCATCATTCGCGGATCGTTGGCAGCAAATACAATGCCGCCAGCCGTGCTTCCTTCTTCAATGGTTACGTCTGCGCTAATGCGGAACAGTGGCAGGTAATCACCATAAAGGGGAAGGGCATCGTCATTGCCGCCTATCCAGGTTGCACCGTTCCAGGCGTTCAAAGAGGTATCCAGTAAGCCGGTTTCAAAGGTGGATATGGCCTGACTTTCATCGCCATCGTTGTCCCACACCGTGAGGTGCCAGGTGTATTGGGTACGCGGGCGCAAGGGCGTGCCTTGATAGGTAATGTGAAGCGCTTGTGCGGAGTTTTGCTTGCCGGAATCCCATACCTGCGCGCCGTTCTCGTCAGTCACACGGATTTGATAAGCAGACTGGTTTAAGCCTTTCTCATCTCCCTTTGCAGCTAACTGCCAGCTAAAGCGAGGTGCGGTGACATCAATGCCAATGGGCTGGTTGCGGTACTCAGTTTTAAGCGCCGCTAAATCAAATGGTGCAGATGATGTGCCGGCACTGCCTGTACCGCTACAGGCTGAAAGTATTGTTACAGGTGCTGCAACAGCAAGAGTGAGTATTAGTTTGCGCATGCAAATCTCCAGTACGTATCTGGTGGCAATCTGTTCAGTGAAACCCGCGAGTCGTGCAGGTTATCTGAAACGTTATGATTGAAAGTGATTGGCATGTTGCCCTATCTGAATAGATGTTGTCAATGTGTTAACGGCTTAGCGGCGAAGTTGGCAGAACACACTCAGGCTGAATTGATTACCGGTTGGTGAAATATACCGCGTCGAACCACGACATAGGGCATGCGAAGCGCGCTGAAAAGCTTATTTAATCTACTTTACATTCAATCCTATTCATTTCCGTTGGTTAACTGTGTTTGTGTATTTTTTATTCATTAAATTTATGGATAGCAGGTATTAATTATATTTGTTTGTGATTGTTATTGACTGTTTATGATTGTCGCTGTACTTTGTTGCTCCAATGTTAATTAAAATCGAGCAGTTTTAATAAAAATAACATGCTGCCAAAAAGTAAGTTAATCACTGACACACAACCACGCAAGGAGATGAAAATGGCCTCATTTTCAGGACTAACCGCTACACCAGCATTCCGTCGTTCCGCACTCGCGGTAATGATCACGGCCTCTTTTACCCATTGTGCATTTGCTCAGGACGTTGAGTCTGCCCAATCCGAACCCGATCCTACAGTAGAAACCATTGAAGTACGTGGATCTGCAACCGGTACACTTATTCGCGGTGCAACGCCAGTCGGTACGAATGTGGTGGGTATTTCTGAAGAAGATGTGGCTGAAATTGGTGTACCTGACAGCAACGAACTTCTTGCGCAAATTCCGCAAATGACCAGCACCTTTAATAGCCGTCCAACAATGGCGACGGATATTGGTCAGGGTATGCCAATGCCTAAACTTCGCGATATCGGTACCGGCGGCGGTAGCACAACACTCGTACTGTTAAACGGTTTACGCTTACCAGGCTCAGGCATTATTCAAACGGTACCGAATGCGGCAGCCATTCCTCCTTCTGTATTAAGTACAGTAGAAGTCGTTATGGATGGTGGCTCTTCAATTTACGGTTCCGACGCCATTGCTGGGGTAGTTAACTTTATTACCCAACGCCCAAAAGATGGCGTGACGCTGAACCTGGAAGGTGGATTTGGTGACAGCTACACCGCAGGAACGCTGAACTTAACCGCTGGCACATCTTGGGATTCTGGTGCGGCGATGCTGTCGTTTTATCATGCGGAAAACGGCGATGTGATGGGTTCAGATCGTGATTTCATTACCGCTGACAATACTGCAAACGGCGGCGGTGACTACCGCACTCGCCAGTGTAGCCCTGGAAATATCACGGCAAACGGCACCAGCTACCGCATGGATACGCTCACCGAAGGCAGTAACTTATGTGATCCTAACGACGGTATTTCGTATGTACCTGAACAAAAGCAGGACACCATCTTCCTAGCCCTTGAGCAGGAATTTTCTGACAACGTTTTCCTTAACCTGAACACTTACTACAGCGACTGGGGCGTAGACATTACCGGCGACGCGACCAACGCATTAACGGATATAGGTGCTTCGGGTACTATCACTTCCGATAACCCTTATTTTACGGCAATTGGCGACGAAACGTCGCAGACCGTAGACTTTAACTTTTCTGATGTTGTAGGGCCTGGCGCGAAGAACAGCAGCGACTTTAAAGCATTCTCTTTCATGCCGGAACTTACGGTTGAGTTACCAAACTACTGGCGTTTGAAAGCGGCATACAGCTACGGCTGGGCTGAAACCCATGGTGAAGAAACCGGGGTAAATGCTACCGCCGTTGCCGCTGCGCTGGCAGGAACCGACGAGTCCACTGCGCTGAATCCTTACAATGTAGCAGCTACAGATTCAGCGGTTCTGAGCAATATTCTTGGGTATTACGGCACGCTGGGCGACGCCAAGCAAACTCATCATCAGGTACGTTTAACATTAGATGGTGCCATTTATTCTTTACCAGCCGGTGATGTCATGCTGGCGGTGGGCACAGAATACTTCAAGCAAAACTACGACGTTTCATTTGGTGGTGGCGCAGCAAACGCACTGCAAATGACAGAAACGTCTGCGTCTCGTAACGTGAAGTCCGTATTCAGTGAAGTGGTTGTGCCGGTGATGGACGATCTTGATGCCGGAACTATCGATTTTACCGCATCTATCCGTTATGACAGTTATAACGATGTGGGCAGCACTACAAACCCGAAGATCGGCGTAGACTATTCTCCCACTGAAAATTTACGTTTACGTGCACAATGGGGTACTTCATTCCAGGCGCCCAGTCTGGCGGATTCCGGTGCGGCTGTTGATACCCGTGCTATAACATTAGGCGTGAGTCCTTTCATGGCGCCAGATGCAGCTGATTCTGACTTCTTCCGCGGCACCATTATTCTGGCCGGCGGTAGCGATGGCTTGCAGCCAGAAGAGTCTGAATCTTACAGTGTGGGTTTCGACTGGACGCCAGAGTTCTCTGACGATCTGAAAGTAAGCATGACCTACTTTGACGTGGACTACTCCAGTGCAATCAGCCTGGCGCCGTTCTACACCCCAAGTGTATTGTTTAGCACAGCGGGCTATGCCGATTATTACACATTGAATCCTACACTGGATGAAGCGCTGGCAGCAGCAGATGGTATGCGTATCGACGGGCAATCAATTGAAAGCCTGTATGCTGACGGAAACTCAGCCTACGCACTGTTTGACGCCCGTCGTAATAACATGACGGCCACCAAGTTATCGGGTATCGACTTTGACATCAGCAAAGTATGGCAAACCAATTTTGGTAGCGTGAACGCCAGTGTGGCAGGTTCTTACACCTTAGACAGAACCTTCCAGCCAGTACAGGGTGCGGCCTATCAGGACGAAAAGAGCACAGACGAGCGTGGCGACTATAACTTGTTAGCGCAGGTGGGTGCGACTTACGAAAATATGCTGGGTACCGTTCGCATTCTTCACACTGACGGTTGGGAAAATGCGGTTGCCTCTGCAGATTCGCTCACTACCGTAAACTTGTTCGGCAAGTACGATCTGGGTGAATATGAGTTTGTTGAAGAAGCTTCAGTGACAGTGAATGTCGATAACTTGTTCGATGAAGACGCTGTCTACTATGATGACGCAAACGGCTTTATCAGCGGCTCAACACTGGGTCGTGTGATTTATCTGGGACTGAATCTGAAGATGTAATCAGTGTAAGTCTAAGAGCGGAGTCGGCAGACTCCGCTTTTTGTCGTTCAAGGCCTGAATGCAAAAACAGGTATCACTATTGGTAAGTCGTCGTTAAAGGAAAATCAAATGCAGGAGAAGAGCATGCTTAAAGCCGTATTGGATATTGGAAAAACCCACATCAAATTGCTTTTGGTGAAAAATGGTAAAGAATGTGCCAGCTTCAGCTGCAAAAACGCACCTATCGAAGGCATGTATCCGCAAGCCGACGTTGATGGCATTTGGAACTGGTTAACTGAAACCTTACGTTCGTGTTCACTAACGCCGCAGATCCAGGGATTTGTTGTCACCACCCATGGCGCTACTGCCGCGCTAATCAACGACGCGCTGCCACGAGAAGACGCGCTTGTACTACCCGTACTCGACTACGAATTCGCGGGCATTGAAGCATGTTCAGACAACTATCAGAAAGTACGACCCGATTTCGAAGACACCTTGTCTCCGGCATTGCCTGCGGGGCTGAACCTGGGGCGTCAGTTGTTTTGGTTGCAATCAAAATTTGCTGATCAGTTTTCCTCTGCAACGACAATTTTGATGTATCCCCAATACTGGGCATGGCGCTTAGGCGCGGACATGGCCACCGAAGTCACGTCGCTGGGTTGCCATACCGACATGTGGAACCCGCAAAAACAAGATTATTCAACACTTATAAGCGCCTGTGGCTGGCAAGAAAAGCTACCAGAATTGCGTAATGCCTGGGACTGCTTAGAAAAAGTGTCTGAGGATGTTGCGAAGCAAACCGGACTCTCACAGGATTGCGAAATCTTTGCAGGAATTCACGACAGTAACGCCAGTTTGCTGCGTTATTTGTCGATGGCCCAGGATGGCGAAAGCTTCAACGTCATTTCTACAGGTACCTGGACCATTCTGATGCAGGTGAACGGCAGCACCGAAACGCTGGCAAAGCACCGCGATACGCTGGCTAATGTGGATATTCATCGTAACCCGGTAAGCTGTGCCCGTTTCATGGGCGGCCGGGAATATGAAAAAATCTGTACTACCCTGGGCGGCAATATTCGTATGAGCGCCGAAGCGGCAGATATCCAAAAGGCGTTAGATGAGGGCTGGATGGTTACGCCAGATTTCAGTCAGGGTAACGGCCCGTTTGGCGGCCTGACACCACAACTATTGTGTCCGCCATCACCAGAAGCGCCACAGGCCATTGCCACACTCTACTGCGCACTTTTGATTGATCAGCGATTGAACGACCTGAATTCAACTGGCACGATATATATAGAAGGGGCGTTTTTGAAAAACCCTATGCTATGTCAGCTAGTGTCGCAGTTGCGCCCACAGCAAAAAGTGATGCTGTCTCGCGACAACACCGGCACGGTAATGGGCGCAGCAAGCCTGGTGCACTACAACAGTAGCGAACAGTCAGCGTTGGATGTGATTACCTGCGAGCCTGCCGCATTTGATGGTTTAGAAGCGTACCGGGCGAAATGGTTTTCATATATTAACTAAAAGTATCACTTTCAATCAAAATGCGCGTATTTGATTGATCGCATTTGGACAGGTGACTATATTATCTCCCACACATATAACAATTATACAGGTAATACCATGCTGGAGAAGCAACGTCACCAGCTCATTCTGGACATCCTTGATGAGAGTACTTTCATCAGTGTGCGCGATCTTTGCGCTCAGCTGAATTCGTCCGAAGCGACTATTCGCCGCGACCTTAACAAACTGGCAAGTGCAAAAAAGATTCGAAAAATTCGTGGTGGTGCGCAGGTACTCGATAACAAAACCGTCTCGAATATCCGTCTTTCAGGAAATGCTTTTCTGGTGGACCGGGAGCGCAATGCCAGTACTAAACAATTGATTGCTAAAGCCGCCACCGACATGTGCGAAGATGGCGAGTCGATTATTATCAACGGCGGTACCTCTACCTTCATGATGTCTGAATATCTGGTAGAGCGGAAAATGAATATTCTGACTAACTCGTTCGTGCTTGCCCACGAACTGCTTGAAAATAGCCAGAATCAGGTAACGCTACCTGGCGGCGAGGTTTACCGTAAGCAAAGCATTATTCTGAGTTCTTTCGAGAACGACACCACACAGAATTATCGCGGCAGTAAAATGTTTATGGGTTCGCCTGGCGTGAGTGAATTTGGCGTAATGGAAACCGATCCGTTACTCATATTGGCTGAACAGAAGTTACGTAAGCGCGCTGACAAGCTCATTGTACTGGCAGACAGCAGTAAGATAGGCATTCGTGGCAATCTTATTTTCTGTGGCCTGGACGACGTCGATACGGTGATTACTGACAGCAAAGCAGACCCTGACGCGCTCGACCGTATTCGCGAACACGGTGTGAATGTGATTGTGGTTGAAAACTGCGACTAAAGCTGCCCGGCTCTGATTAATCACAAAGCGATAGTGCATCCTGTGCTATCGCTTCCTTTACGCTTGCCCTAATCCCTCTTCGAAGTTTCATATTTGGTACCAAACCGTTAACAACTGCGGTTTTTTACATCAATACTATCTGGTCTAAGGTATATTCCCTTTAAAATTAATGTAACAATTCTGTTATATTGTGATTGGAAATGATTGACAAAGATTGCAATGGATGTATATTGATTTGTATTCAATCAGCGGTTTTGTCATGAAGACCCGATTCACTTAATAACTTCACAGGATGCTCAGAAATGCCTTATCAGCCAGATGAATACAAACACGTCAAATATCTGTGGGAAGACGAGGTTGCCGACAAACTCGATCCCGTAGATAACCTGGTATACCGCTCCAACAAGTTGGGCGAAGACCAGCGCATCACCAACACGGGTGGTGGTAACACGTCAGCCAAACTGATGGAGAAAGATCCGCTTACCGGTAAAGATGTGGAAGTTCTTTGGGTAAAAGGTTCTGGCGGCGACCTGCGTACGTCAAAGAAAGAAAACTTCTCATCACTGTATCAGGACAAACTGAATGCACTGGACAGTGTGTATCAGGATTACAGCGATAAGGGTTATAAGTCTGCCGGCGAAGATCGCATGGTAGGCATGTTCAAACACTGTAACTTCTGCCTGAACCCCCGTGCATCGTCTATTGATACGCCTCTGCACTCGATGATTGACGAAAAGCACGTTGATCACCTGCACCCGAATGCGGTGATTTCAGTGGCTTCTTGTAAAGCGCAGAAAGAACTGACCGAAGTGATTTGGGGCGGCAAGCTGGCTTACGTACCGTGGATGCGTCCTGGCTGGGAAGCGGCTGAGCTGTGCGAAGATACCTATGCAGCGAACCCTGATATCTGGGGTATTTTGCTGGGTCAGCACGGCCACACCAACTGGTCTTCTGAAAGTAAAAGCTGCTACGAAACCTCTCTGTGGGTAATTGAAACCGCAGCGCGCTACATCGAAGAGCATGACAAAGGCGAAATGACCTTTGGTGGTCAGAAATACCAGTCGCTGGACGATGCAGCACGCACCGATTTGCTGAAAGACTTCTTACCTGTAGCGCGCGGCTTGCTTTCAAACAAAGTGAAGTTTATCGGTACGGTTCAAACCGACGACGCTACTCTGCGATTCGTGAACAGTGTTGATGCGCCCCGTCTTGCTGAGTTAGGTACATCTTGTCCTGACCACTTCCTGCGTACCAAAATTAAGCCACTGTTCGTCGACTTCGACCCACAGAATGACGACTTCGATACCCTGATCACCAAGTTTAAAGCGGGTCTGGAAAAATACCGCGAAGATTACACGGCGTACTACGAAGCGTGTAAACGCGAAGACTCTCCAGCAATGCGTGACCCAAGCCCAACAGTGGTATTGATTCCGGGCGTAGGCATGATTTCCTGGGGTAAGAACAAGAGTGAATCTCGCGTAACTGCAGAATTTTATAACTGTGCGATTGAAGTAATGCGTGGCGCAGAAGCGATTTCTGAATATACCGCACTGCCAGCTCAGGAAGCGTTTGATATTGAATACTGGGCGCTGGAAGAAGCAAAACTGCAGCGTATGCCGGCTGAAGCCCCTCTGGCCCGTGACGTGGTTGTGGTGATTGGTGCCGGTGACGGTATTGGTAAGGCGACAGCCCACCGCGTTGCTAAAGAAGGCGCACACGTTGTTTGTGCCGACCTGAACCTGGAAAACGCGCAGCGTACCGCTGGCGAACTCACAGATAAATATGGTCAGGGAATCGGCGTTGCCGGTACCGGTATTTCGTCATGTGGTCCTGCGGTTGCCCTACAGGTTGATATCACCAAGCGTGAAACCGTTGAAGCATTGTTTACCCAGGTACTGTTGGCCTACGGCGGTTTAGATAAAGTCATCGTGACTGCGGGTGTGTTCATTGCTGAAGGCAGCGACCTGGCGAAGAATGATTCTATCTTCGACATCAGCTTTGGCGTGAACGTGAAAGGCGGTTACGTGGTAGGTTCCACGGCCCAGAAAATCTGGGAAGCGCAAGGTCTGAAAGGCGCCATGGTACTGACTACCAGCGTTAATGCTGCGGTATCGAAGAAGGGTTCACTGGCTTACGACACCAGTAAAGCAGCGGCAAACCACTTAGTGCGTGAGCTGGCCGTTACCTTGTCTCCATTGGTAAACGTGAACGCATTGGCACCGGCTACGGTAGTGCAGGGCAGTAACATGTTCCCCCGTGACCGCGTGATTTCCTCGTTAACCAAGTACGACATTGCCCATGATGAAAGCGAAACCACTGAGTCACTGCGCAACAAGCTGGCGGAATTCTACGCCCAGCGCACCCTGACCAAACAACCTATTACACCGGATGACCAGGCCGAAGCGGCTTATCTTCTTGTATCCGGACAACTAAGCAAAACAACCGGGCAGGTGATCAGTGTAGACGGCGGTCTGCATGAAGCCTTCCTGCGATAAGAGGTGAGTTATGTTACGAAGAATTGATGCATCCGTTATTAACGACGAAAACGAAAAGTTAAAGAGCCACCTGGACGCCGATTATGCTGCGCTGGCTGACAAACTTGCCCGTGACAATATTGATATTGAAACCATTACGGCCAAAGC
The DNA here is from genome assembly GCF_001757105.1 of Alteromonas confluentis. Taxonomy (GTDB): domain Bacteria; phylum Pseudomonadota; class Gammaproteobacteria; order Enterobacterales; family Alteromonadaceae; genus Alteromonas; species Alteromonas confluentis. Next base: position 322,621 of record NZ_MDHN01000029.1, on the reverse strand, counting down.
CGGTGAGTTTCAGGTAGCCGTGCCATCTTGGGGCACCGGCACCGGCGGTACCCGTTTTGCCCGCTTCCCGGGCACCGGTGAGCCACGTAATATCTGGGAAAAACTGGAAGACTGCGCCGTTATCAACGAAATGTCTGGCTGTACCGACAGCGTTTCACCGCACTTCCCATGGGATGTGGTGAGCGATTTCTCTGAACTGAAAGAGAAAGCTGACGCATACGGACTAAAATGGGTATCGGTTAACTCTAATACCTTCCAGGATCAAAAAGGCCAGGAATACTCATACAAGTACGGCAGCCTGAGCAACACCAAAAAAGAATCCCGTGACCTGGCCATTCAACACAACCTGGACGTAATCGAATACGGTAAGCAACTGGGTGCGAAAAGCCTGACAGTGTGGGTGGGTGACGGTTCTAACCATCCTGGTCAGTCTCATTTCCAGCGTGCTTTCGAGCGCTATCTTGCGAGCATGGAAGAGGTGTACAAAGGTCTGCCTGACGATTGGGAAATGCACATCGAACACAAAATGTTTGAGCCTGCATTCTACTCCACCATTATCCAGGACTGGGGTTCAAACCTGCTGGCTGCTATGCATTTGGGGCCTAAATGTAAGTCGCTGGTAGATCTGGGTCACCATGCACCGAACACTAACATTGAAATGATTGTGTCGCGCTTAATTCAGTTCAAGAAACTGGGTGGCTTCCACTTCAATGACAGTAAATATGGTGACGACGACCTCGACAGTGGTTCACTGCATCCGTATCAGCAGTTCCTGATTTTCAACGAACTGGTCGATGCCGAGTACCGTGGTCAGGAAGGTTTTGGTCCAGCTTACATGCTTGATCAGTCACACAACGTAACCGACCCGGCAGAAAGCTTGATCAATTCAGCCATTGAAGTGCAGCGTTCTTATGTAAAAGCACTGCTGGTGAATCGTGAAGCACTGTATGGTTATCAGGAAGACAACGACGCGTTAATGGCATCGCTGGAACTGAAAAACGTCTTTAATCTGGATATTTCACCTATTCTGGCAATGGCCCGTTACCGTAAAGGGGCGCCAATTAATCCTCTGGGTGTATACCGCGCTGCAGGTTACCGCGAAGGTATGGCGAAACAACGTCCGCAGGATCCAAACGCTACCGGTTCTGGTATTGTCTGATCACGCCGTAATCAGTGTGTAAATTTACAGCTCGCTACGGCGGGCTGTTTTGTATGTTGTGCAGTGTTACCTGTTCAGGGAAATGGAAAAAGAGCAATGCGATTAAGCCAGTGTCATAACTTTCATGACTTTCGGAAGTTGGCGAAAAAGCGTCTTCCGGGGCCGATTTTTAACTACATCGACGGTGGAGCCGACGACGAAACCACGCTAAAACGCAACACTTCAGCGTTTCGCGAATGTGATCTCATTCCCCGTGTACTTACCGGTGTGAAAGACATCGATTTAAGTGTTGAAGTGATGGGGCAGAAGCTTGCGCTTCCGGTGTATATGTCGCCAACGGCGTTACAACGGTTGTTCCATCATCAGGGCGAGCGTGCTGTTGCGGCAGTGGCTGAACAGTTCGGTACCATGTTTGGTGTATCGTCTTTAGGTACTGTGAGCATGGAAGAAATCGCCAAACAGTATGACACGCCTCAAGTGTATCAATTCTACTTCCATAAAGATCGCGGGCTTAACCGTGCCATGATGGAGCGGGCAAAAGAGTCAGGCATTGAGGTAATGATGTTGACGGTAGACTCCATCACCGGTGGTAACCGCGAGCGCGACTTGCGAACTGGCTTTTCCATTCCGTTTCGTCTGAACCTGGCAGGGTTGTGGCAGTTTGCCACCAAACCCATGTGGGGCATCAACTATGTCACTCACGAGAAGTTTTCTTTGCCGCAACTCGATGCGCACATTAACATGGGTGGCTCTAGCAGTTCTATTGGTGACTATTTTACTAATATGCTCGATCCTTCCATGAACTGGAAAGATGTGGAAGAGATGGTGAAGTTCTGGGACGGACAATTCTGTCTTAAGGGCATTATGAGTGCAGAAGATGCCCGTCGGGCGGTAGATATTGGCTGTACCGGCATTGTGATTTCCAATCACGGTGGACGTCAGCTAGACGGTTCTCGCAGCTCATTCGATCACCTTGCAGAAATTGTTGATGCAGTTGGCGATGAAATTGATGTGATCTTCGACAGTGGCATTCAGCGCGGTACCCATGTGCTCAAAGCGCTGGCGTTGGGCGCAAAAGCCGTTGGATTGGGTCGTTATTATCTGTTTGCACTGGCTGCAGCGGGCCAAAAGGGCGTAGAACGCGCGATGAAGCAAATGGTGGCTGAAATCGAGCGTGACATGCGTTTGATGGGGTGCAGCAAGATAAGCGAACTCAACCGCGACCACGTGCGTTTTCGCTAACATTTACCTTTCTTTTCAAAGGGCCGATAAGGCCCTTTTTTGTGCTTTTAATTTACCGTTAACATCACGATTTTCCTCAACTTAGCAATCATGCTGTGCATCTTAATACTCAATTACAGTCACGCTTAACTTTCGTAATTGCAAAAATATGATTGGAACTGACTAAAAGTATGTGATCGGCGTTAAAAATTTGTGTATGCTGGCCCTTCGAGTGTTTCAATGATGTAAATCCGTTACTAAAAAATTACATGCGGATGGTTGAGGGAGTTAGGTATGACGCCGAATCCAATGTTAGGTGTTTTGTTTCACTGGTTAGGAGGGCTGTTCTCCGCCAGTTTTTACGTTCCATATAAACGCATTCAGCGATGGTCCTGGGAAATTTTCTGGCTAGCGGGTGGTATATTCAGCTGGTTTCTTTGTCCGTGGTTCTTTGCCTGGATCCAAACAGAAGATCTGCTCGGCGTATTAGGCGCAACAGACATGTCTACCTTGCAGCAGTGCTTCTTATGGGGCTTGGGCTGGGGCTTCGGTGGTCTTACCTTTGGCTTGGCTGTGCGCTACATGGGCATTTCTTCAGGTATGGCTATCGTACTCGGCCTTACCACGGTGTTAGGTACCCTCGGCCCGCCAATCTTCGACGGCACAATTGGCGCAGTTTTAGCCACTACAGCAGGACAGTTTGCCGTTGGCGGAACCTTAATGACCCTTGCGGGCGTGATTGTGGTGGCACGAGCGACCGCAGAGAAAAATCGAAGTTTGGGCACAGCGTCTGATGGTGAGACTATCGATATGAAAAAGGGGCTGGCCATTGCCGCATTCTCTGGTGTGATGTCGGCTTGTTTTGCCTTCGGCATCGCAGCCGGTAAGCCGATTCGCGAACTCACCATTGAAGCCGGTACAGACCATCTGTGGCAGGGATTACCTGTACTTTGCGTGGTTTTGCTTGGTGGTTTAACTACTAATGCCGTGTGGTGTATTTATTTGATCATAAAAAATGGAACTGCCCGTGAATTCCTCGGTCATACCAATACGAGCATTGAGAAGTTGCCTGGCAGCACGATGTTGAAAAACTATCTGCTGGCCGCCCTGGGTGGAGCATTCTGGTATTTCCAGTTTTTCTTCTACACCATGGGTGAGAGCAACATGGGCAAATACGAGTTTTCCAGCTGGACCATTCACATGGCCAGTATCATCATCTTCTCAACCCTTTGGGGTTTAGCGTTGATGGAATGGAAAGGCAGTAACAAGAAAAGCAGAATGTTATTGCTAGCAGGTATTTCGCTACTGGTTCTCGCCACGCTGGTTATCGGTGTGGGCAATTCGCTCCAATAATTTTACGGTCCCTAGCGCCTTCCTCGGTTTGGTTTCCAGTGGGTTGGCGCGCTCCCCCTCCTTCTTTTTTGCATTTCTTTACGCTTATCTGTTAGTGTGCACAAAATCTACAAACGCCTGAGTCATAAAGAAAAACATATAAGATCTCATACCTAAAGGTTCTTAATTTTATAAAAAGGTATTTTTTTTAGAACCTGCAAACCCAAGCGAATGTGCTACGTTTTTAATCAGTCAACGTAGCGAACATTCAGGACGGATTATGAAAAAGTTAGTTAGTGCAGCAATGTTGGTGGCAGCCGCCGCATCTTCTCCGGTACAAGCAATCACAGAAGGTGATTATTATTATTTGCCCAGTAATTTGTGTGAAGCCGCCGAGCCAGTAGCAAGCGAAAATAAGCTTCTTACTGTTATTGGTAACGACTTCCAGTCGCAGGTACAAATTAATCTGGCTTTGTTAACTGATTATCCGGCGACAGGTGTTGCCTACCTTGAGCGTGCACAGAATGTCGACCAAATCGCTATCGTTGAAAAAGCATCGAAAAATTGGACGCCTTTTAGTCAGGACAACATGTATATCCTGGGCAAAGAGAAGATCCCGTTTTCTGAAGCAGCAAAGTTGCCAACCATCCTTGCCAGTTCGCCAGAACGCGCCCAGGCTTATCTTGCAAAAGTTGAAGCGTTTAAGAATAAATATCATATCTCCGACGATGAGATTGTGACTGTTCAAACCGGCGCACGGGTGCTTGTTCAAGACGAAAGCGAAGAAGTTTTTCTGAAAAATTTCTTCACCACCTTTGATGTTGGACGTATTGAAAAACATATCTTATCTATCGACCATCACACACCTATGATGGAGTCGCTGGAAGTGGCTTACCTTGAAAAACGTAGCCACGGCGCTTGCGGTATCAAAGCTCAAGGAATCGCTAAACTTTAATACACTCTTTTAATTGTTGCTCCCAGGTAGGTGATACCTGGGAGCAGCGATAGCTCACCTGTCTTTCTCACTGTTATTCAGCCCTTTGTTACCTGCGCTTCCGTACCGACATGCTATTTGTCTTAATCATCGTTACCTTTACTTCCGGTAGACATTTTTCAGTCTGGTTGATTCTATAGTTGTGTTTGTATTTGGTACATTATAACATCTCATAAATTGTTATATTATAATGTTTCGTTGAGGTGGTAATGTTCAAACGGGTTCATTTGACGATCATGGCAATCGCTATATTGCCCATTACTTCTGTTGCTCAGGGGGTAAGAGACAAACATGTGCACGGCCACGGCCAGCTTTTAGTTGCTCAGGACGACAGTCAGTGGCAGCTGCAATTTTCCATACCGGCAGCTAATTTATTGGGTTTCGAGCACGAACCAGAGGATCAGAAGCAAAGAGATAAAGTGCACGCTATGGAAACGGCGTTGAGTGAGTTCAGGAATGTCGCCAGCATTAGCGGAAGTTGCAAAGTCGCTCAGCAGGACATCCATATACCTCATGCTGAACATCACGAAGATCATGAGAGTCACGCCGGGCATGCTGGCGATGATGCCCACGAAGCACATCGCCAGCACCAGCATGAAGATGTCAGTCTGACCTATCAGCTTTCCTGTAATGATGATATCTCGGCGCTCACCATAAATATGTTTGGGCTAGCCCCCTCTTTAAGTTCACTCGAAGTGCAGTGGGTGACGGATAAAGGTCAGGGCATGACGGATGTAACGCCACAGGCAGCAACCATTAACTGGTAAATCACTATGCAACCATCATCTGTTTCTCCCGGAGATCTCATGCCACGAATTCAGGCTATCGGTGACAAAATTGCCATAGCGCTTTCTTCTCTTTGTGTGGTGCACTGCATTATCACGCCAATTCTTCTTATCGCGTTACCTGCGCTTGGCGGCGTCGCATTTCTCGATCACGAGGTCTTTCATCAAATTCTGCTTTTCTTTGTGCTTCCTGTTGGCGTCATTGCGATTACCGCGGGCTATCGACATCACAAAAGCGCGGCCATTCTGGGCAGTGGTCTGCTCGGGCTACTGCTGCTTACCCTGGCGGGTACCATCGCTCACGATCTAGTTGGCGAGATAGGAGAAACCGTACTCACTATCGTCGCTTCTTTATTTATTGTTTATGCGCATATCCAGAATTATCGGCAACGTCACCACCGTCGCTAAACCGTAAAACCCTGACTTAACAAAAAACAGGCATCACGACCATGCCTCACCGACAAGTATTGCTTTGCTTGTATCTTCATGGTGAACGCGCTGTCACTACCGGCGCGCGTGTTATTCTTCATAGAGTTCATAATTGTCCACATTCAGTGTGTAAGCGGCGGTACCCAGTTCGTGATGGCGAGTCTGAATATCGACTTCACCTTCAAACCAGAAAGGTTGCTGCAAATCTTCAAGTTCCAGACCTTCCTTCAAACTGATATAAATAATCTGATTCGGTGGTGGCGGCGGCATATGCAGACAAGCGCCGAAGTAGGGAACCAGAAAAAATTCGGTGACTTGCTTCTCGTCATTCTGTTGTAATGGCACGATAAAGCCTGGAATACGAATAGCGCGACCGTCATATTCAGGAATGACCTGTGTAGAATTCAGTGCTTGTTGAAAGCGCTGCGCTTTCTCATCACTGAATTGCTGTTGCGAAAACGCATCCACCGAGTCTTGCTGCGAGCCATCAGCCACGTTGTTCAGATAGTCTGGTGGGTCCATCAGTGCAGCCAGATCCGATTCTGGCATCAGATCAATCCATTCGGTTTGCTGATATTCGGTGGCAGAAAGCGACGCGCTATAAAGCAGCGTTGCCACGCCGATGACAGATGCAAATTGTCTCAGGATTTGTTTCATTAAAAGTGTCGCTATTGGTTAGTGAAATTCGTAAATGTTATAACATCACGTAATTATGATAGTAACGATAAGAGTCCTCTTTGAATAGTCAGCAAAACAGAAATTCATCCGTTCCAGTGGCGATACGTCTCAAAGATGTGCAGCACCGGTATCCGAAGAGTCAGGTAACCCTGTCTATCCCGAACTGGGAGGTACAGACCGGCGATAAAGTATTCTTGCATGGTCCCTCGGGCACAGGAAAAACCACGCTCCTTAACCTGCTTGCCGGTGTGTTGCAGCCAGAGAGCGGTGAGATTGCTTTGCTCGACCAGCCCTTTTCATCACTGCCCACCCGCAAGCGCGATAAATTTCGTGCTAAACATATTGGTGTGGTGTTTCAGCAGTTTAATTTGGTGCCGCATCTCAGCGTGCTGAAAAACATTCGTCTGGCCGCTTACTTTGCTGACAATAAAGCCAGTGTTGATAGTAAAGCTGCTGCGATGATTGACGCGTTACGCCTGCCGTCGGAAGTACTACACCAGTCAGCTGGTAGTCTGAGTGTGGGTCAGCAACAACGGGTGGCAATAGCCAGGGCACTGATTAATGAGCCTGAAATTCTGCTGGTGGATGAACCGACATCGGCGTTGGACACAGACGCCCGCGATGCTTTCATGAATATGCTAACCGCACTGTGCGAAACGCAAAACACCACGTTAATTTTTGTGAGTCATGATAAAAGTCTGGAGAAATACCTGTCTTCATCGGTATCGCTAAGTGCACTTTGTACACTGAAGGAGGCAGAATAATGTTGCTATCTTTTGCTGTAAGCAGCCTGAAAAGCCGCGCAAAATCGGTGGTACTCACGTTCTTATCGTTACTGATCAGTATCAGTGTGCTGCTTAGTGTTGAGCATGTGCGAATGCAAGCTGAAAGCAGCTTCAGCCGTACGGTGTCTGATGTTGACCTTATTGTTGGCGCGCCCAGTGGCCAGTTGAATTTAATGCTTTATAGCATTTTCCGGATGGGGAGCCCCACCAATAACATCAGTTATGAAAGCGTGGAGATGCTCAAAGGGCATAGTCAGGTAGAGTGGGTTATTCCGATTTCGCTGGGCGATTCTCATCATGGATTTCGGGTGCTAGGTACAAGCCAGGACTATTTTGAACACTATAAATATGGCGACAAACAACGGCTGACATTTGCTTCCGGGCAGCCATTTGCTGGTGTTTTTGGCGCGGTTATTGGAGCAGATGTGGCGAAAAAGCTCGGTTATCACGTGGGCGACAAAATTGTTATCGCCCACGGTACCGGCATGGTGAGCTTTACTAATCATGATCAGTCGCCTTTCACCATCACCGGCATTCTGGCTGCCACTGGAACACCGGTAGACAAAACTGTGCATGTCAGTCTTGAAGGCATTGAGGCCATGCATTTATCGCCGTCTAAGCTCAAACCGATTGTTGCAAATCCTGATGACACCAGTAACCCGCTTATTCAACCCGATGATGTAACGGCGGTGATGTTAGGTCTGAAATCAAAATTCGCGACCTTTACTTTGCAACGAGAACTGAACAATTATCAGGACGACAGGCTGATGGCTATTTTGCCGGGTGTGGCCATGGCTGAGTTGTGGAAGATGATGGGCACCGTGGAGAATTTGCTGCGGATAATCAGTGTGCTTGTGTTGGTATCATCGCTATTTGGCTTGTCCACCATGCTGTTGGCTTCCATGCAGCAGCGAGAAAAAGAAATTGCTGTGCTGCGTATTCTCGGCGCAGGTGGTGGCACCATTTTCATGTTGTTGCTCACCGAAGCGCTGCTCATTGCCATTGCCGCAAGCGTGGTGTCTACCAGTCTGCTCACAGTGCTCTTTTCGGTATCAAAAGGCTGGTTGGCCAGTGAGTACGGCTTGTTTATGTCTGCCAATTTTTTCAGCGTACACAATGCTATAGTGATTGGTGCGGTACTGGCAGCAACCATTGTGACAACCCTGCTACCCGCTATCGACGCTTATCGTAAAGCCATACATTCCCGCCTTTAATTGCAGGCGGAATAAATGCAGGCGGGGCAAAGCTTAGCGCTGCAACTGGCGCTCAGCTTTGCTTTCTGCAAGCCGCTGCTGATACCAGAGCAGTGGCGCGCACACGCAAAATAATCCCAGCGCATAAAGCATCTTTGTGCCCAGTCCCACAGCGATGGTGGCGCAGAACAGACAGCTTAGCATTACCAGTGGACGGTGCTTTGCTGATAAAAGGCGGACGGCAGCCAGCATGCTCGCCAGATAAATCAGTACAAATACCCCGTTAACCCAACCAATCAGGTCTTCCAGGTTGTATGCACCGTAATGGGTGATAACCAGGGTGAGTGTCATGACGACAAGTACGCATTGCAGTGCCCGTTGAGGCACGTTGTGCTGATTTAGGTTTTGGAAGTAACCCGGTAAGACTTTATCGTTGCTTAAACTCCAGGTTAATCGGGCCAGACTGGCTGTGTACACATTCACAGTTGCTAGGCCGCCAGCTACACCGAGTGCACCGATAACCGCCGCGCCACCACCGGAGAATATCTGGTCAAATACGATGACCATGCTCAAAGAATCCGACACTGGCGTGTCGATGAGCAACCAGGTACAGCCCAGATAAATTAAACCCACCAGTAATGTGCCGGTCATAATGGCAGGGACTAAGTCCCGCCCCGGATCTTTAAAATCATCGGCCAGATGGGAAATGGCTTCTATGCCCAGAAAACTCCAGAATGCGATGCCCATGGCGGCCAACATGGGATTCATGTCAAAAGACGTCGTCGTTGCCTCAGGGATCAGTTCGCCCGACGCCACAGGCTGACCTGCCAACATAGCGATGACCACTAAGGTTATCACCAGGGTAAGGATAAGCTGCAAGGTGGAAGAAAACTGAATACCCCGATAATTCAGCGCAAATAGCAGCGCGATAATGCCAAGTTGAACAGGCAGCGCCCAGTCTGGTGAGAGACCAAACAGCGTTTCGATAAACCAGTACGTCATAATGATGGCAGCAGGCGCGCCAATAGGTACCACAAACAAGAACAGCAATCCGATGGTTCTGCCTGCAGATTTGCCAAACGCCTTTTCAACAAAATAGGCCGGGCCGCCCGCATGAGGGTAGCGGGAGGAGAGTTTAGCAAACACCATGGCAACGGGCAGAATCGCTACCGTTAACACAAGCCAGCTAATCATCGCCCAGTGGCCAGCGGTGTTGATGGTCATCTGCGGTAGAATAAATACGCTGGTACCCAGCAAAGTGGTGGTTAGCAGCCCAGCGCCCTGCCAGCGTCCAATTTTGTTATTTGCATCGTGCATGGTGATAAACAAACCCAATCGTACTGCGTTAATTTCAATTGCGTAATATACTGCGATTTTGCGCTTCATAACGTGTTACTTTGCGTGCATTCAGCGCGTTGTTGCCGTCATTTTGACGGCAGAAAGACTTTTTACCTGCAAAATGACGGAATCATGATGGACAAATTCGATCAGGCTATTCTTGCTCAACTCCGACAAAATGCCCGGGCCAGTATTTCAGCGATTGCCGATGAAGTGGGCCTGTCTCGTTCGGCGGTAACAGAACGGATAAAAAAGCTGGAATCCACCAATGTGATCCGCGGCTATCAGGTAATGTTGTCAGAATCGCAAAAAGAGGGCGTTGCCGCCTATCTGGAAATTCAGCATAAGCGGGCACGGTGTGCAGATGTGGTGCCATACTTTCGCGCTATTCCCGAGGTGGTGTCGTGCTACGGTGTTACCGGCGAGTGCGACCTTATCGTGCTGATAAAAGCAGACACCATGCGCCGGCTTCATGAAATCCGTGAGCATATCGATACCATCGACGACATCATCAAAATAAAAACCCACGTGGTGCTGAATCAGTGGTTGGGGTAGCTTTGGTTTGAAAAGCTTTGGTTAGAGTCTCGTTGGTTTTAGATATAGCGGGCGCGCAGCATCCAGCGCCAGATACCCAGTACAAAAAGCGCCAGTGTCAGCACGCCGGTGAGTAACCACAAAATCCGGCCAGCCAGGGTGAAGTAGGTGCCGTCATGTAACGGATGCAGCCAGTTCATGATGGTATTCGTCGCGCCTTGTTGCTGATAGTCAAACACCTCCAGTAACTTTCCGGACACACCGTCGATATAAACATAACTGTGAGGAAAGCGTCGGGAAGGGTCGCCTGATACTTGCAAACGAATGCGATAGTGGGCACGAGAGCCTTCGTCGTCCGGTGTTTCAATCCAGGCGCCTTTACTGTCAGGCAATGCCTGCTTTGCGATAGCCAGTGCCTGTGCCGGAGAAATAACGTGTGGTGCAGACGTGGCATTTTCAGGGGCAAATTTTGCGAACTGCGATTGACCAAAAACAGGTTCTAGTACAAAGCGGGATTCTTCAGGTAGTGCCAGCATTACGCCAGTCACACAGAGTAGTAGAAGCGGAACAGCACTGATTAAACCAAGGGTTTTGTGCCAGTCGTATAGCAGCCCGATTTTATTCGCCTTGCGCTTAAAACGCAGTTGCCTCGCCCATTGTCCCCGTTTGGGCCACCAGGCAATCAAGCCACTTATCAGCAAGTACGTGCACGCAAGCCCCAGGTATCCCACTATGATGCCGCCGGTTTTACCCAGCAATAAACGAAAGTGCAGATTGTAAATCCAGGTAACAAAATACTGCCCCCAGAAGTCACGCCGTAAAACGGTGGTGCCATCGGCGGTTAGCCACACCATCATAGGTGCAAAGTCTTCTCCTGCCGTCTCTTTGGGATTGTAATAGCGGGCCGGAATAACACCAGCGTCGTTCGTGACTTCAAAGCGCCACGAACGGGTTTTATCAGGGTAGGCCGTACGCAGTGTTTTAAGTGCGGTGTCATAGTCTGGCGAGACTGCAGCTTGTTGTGGCTGCGTAGCGGGTAAATTTAGGGCGCTATCGAGTTCGTTATAAAAAACAAGAATCGCGCCGGAAAGCGCGATGACGGTAAATAGTATTCCTACAGACAAACCCAACCACAGGTGGATTCGTCTGTGAACCTTTCGCCAGTTGATGCCCATATCGTCAGAACTTCAGCATGACTGACGCTGCGACGGCGCGCCCTTCACCCGGACTATGCAGACTTTGGCTACCATCCCACCAAACATACTCATAATATTCATCAGTTACGTTCTTCAACTCCAGCATCACATCGGTGTTCTCTGACACGCGGTATCGGGCAAGCAGATTCAGCAGAGTGAAATCACCAAACGTTCCGGCGTTATTAGCAGAGTTTAGTTCGTAACCTGTCTGACCACGCAGTACCGCTGACAGCATGATTTTTTCATTCAGATAACAATCGGCACCGGCAGAGTAAACCCACCCGGGAACATGATCAATATCGTTGCCCGCCAGTTCGGGTTGATCCGCAGAGGGCGTCTCAATTTCGGCTTGCTGCCAGGCGAGTGTTGCCCACAGAGAAAAATCTTTCGATGGCGACCATGCACCCTGCAAATCAATACCTTGCCGTTCAGTGGCCCCCAGGTTTTCAAAATCACCATTTGGGTCGTTCAATCGACGTTTCAGTTCGCCGCTGGCCGTTTGATTCCAAAGCGTCAGGCGGGCATTCATATTGGCATCGGGTTTGTAGGCGATACCCGCTTCCCAGCCGCGGTTTACCGACGGTTCCAGATTGGTCTGGCGGGGCGGGATAAGATAAGCGCCTGAGCCCACACCAATTTGAAACGTTTCACCCCAGTTAGCAAACAGGGTAATGGCATCTGTGGGTAACACCGCCACAGACAGTTTGGGCTGACTAATCGTACCGTAGTCATTTACTGGTGCCGTCACATTATTTAACCGGTCCTCAAAATCACCGGTTACTTTATCTACCCGCCACGCAGGGGTTATACGCAACCAGTCTGCCGGCGCTATTTCACTTTGAATGTACGCGCCTTTAACACGAAGTCTGAAATGCTGATCTCTGGTTTGGGTGTTGGCGATACGGTTGGTACTCAGGTAACGGGCGGAAATATTATCTTGTCCCTCTATGCTGGCACCGGCTTCAAAAAATAGGCCATTCAGACCTGAATTGTGAACAGTATAAGTTGCCGAAGCCTGCACACCGTAATGCTCTTCTTCGGTGTAACGGTTCTGTTGGCTGACTCCTGCTGAATAAGTCACGTAGCGGTCGTCTTCAAGCTTGTTCAACCAACTGGTCACTTTGTAGGTAATATTTTTCGATGGTTCGCTGTGCAGACCCAGGCTGTATTGCTGCATTTCCCGGGTACCCATATCTGACGCGTTATAGTCATTAGTGGCACGGGGATTTGAATAGGCTATTTCGCGGGTGAGGTAGCCGGCTTCCTGCGCATCGCTGTCGTAATAACGCGCGCTGGCATTTGCAGACAACGTAGAGGAAATGGCATAACCCCATTTGCCCGCAAGACTGGTGCGGTCAAACTCGCCATGATCCCGGTATCCGTCACCTTCCCGGTAGCCAATGGCATAATTCTGGCTGAAATCACCCGATTCGTTTCCAAGTGCTGCCTGTACATCATACTTGCCAAAGCTACCTGCAGACAGTCTTGCGTCGGTGTAATCGCCCCCGGTACGGGTAATGAAGTTCACATTGCCTGCAATGTTGTGCAGACCGTAGCGTGGGTCAGTCGTGCCCCGCACCAGCTCCAGGGTGGAAATCTCGATGGGCAGGATCATATCGAGATAGGGCATGTTGCCACTGTTTGCGTTTGACGGAATATCATCGATTAACAGTTTGGCCGCATTCACTTCGCCCTCGCCGTTAAATCCACGAAATGAAAGCTTTCCGCTGGTGGTGCCCTGGTTAAATTCGGTCAGTACCACGCCGGGCATTCTGCCCGCCAACTGCCAGGCATAATCAATATCTGGCTGACGAACCGCATCACCGGATAAACGGTCTACAGAGGTAAGCATCCGGCTGGCGTCTGCGGATGCTTTCGCTGTCACCTCAATTCGTTCACCAACAGAAAAGCTTATGTCGCCTTTGCGGCTATTGTCTGCATTTGTCGCATCCGTTTCCTGTGCGTTCAGCGATAACGCGATAAACAAAGTGGAAAGCGGAAAAAGCAGAACGGGAGAAACAGGAAGAAACCGGGCGTTTTTGAAAGGCATAAAATCTCTGACTGAAACGTTAAAAATTCAGCGCAGATTATTCCTTCTCACAGGGTCTGCTACAATGCGACATAATGTCGCACCCGAGCCCGTTATCATGCTCAGAAATACTAACCTCAACTTGCTTCGCACGTTACACGTATTGTTGCAGGAAGCCCATGTGAGCAAAGCAGCGCAACGTCTTCATATCACCCAGTCAGCGGTGAGCAGGCAACTGGCTCAGCTTCGGGATATCTGGCAGGACGAGTTGCTGGTACGCAATGGCAATGTGCTTATCATGACGCCAAAAGCTGAAATGCTGAAAGCGAAGCTCGACACGCTAATGGACGATTTCGATTTGCTGTTGGCTGAAACCGTATTCGACCCTGAAAACTGGTTTGGCGAGCTGGTGCTGTCGTCGAGTGATTATGTTGCCCAGTATGTCATGCCGGACGTATGCAAGCGGCTCAGTAAGCAGGCGCCAAATCTGGCGGTGAGCTTGCGATTGTGGGAGCCCGAATATATTCACCGGCTCCACGAACTCAATATCGATATCGCTTCCACCATGTTGCCGCATAAACCGGACGGCATTTCTGGTATCCGCATTGGCGCGGACCATTCGGTGCTGGTGATGCACCAGTCACATCCACTGGCTTCAAAAAAGCATGTCACCGTGAATGAACTGATTGCTTATCCGCATATTAAAATTACCGGTGGGGCTGACAAAGATACCTTTGTTGATGACATTCTGCGGCAGCAAGACTTACAGCGCCGGGTTCATTTACGGGTGCCCTTCTTCAATGCGGCACTGAGCCATTTGCAAGTATTCGACGGGCTAATGGTGATGCCAGAGCACATTGCTGAGAGTTTGGGGGACAGCTGGAATATTGTGTATAAACCACTGCCTTTCAACGTTGAAGAAAATCAGTACTGGCTTATCTGGCATCCAAAATATGATAATGACATCAGACATAAATGGGCGCGGGAGCAGGTAAAAGACGCTATTGCCCATTGCGAAAGCTCAATCCAACTTTAATTGATTTTCGGTATTACTCTAAATCATAGCTGTAATGATATCTTATGATTTCCAGTTATGCTTGTGATGCTTCTACAATGCAGGAAATTGGAGGGGCATCATGACGATCGTTGTATTTTTCACCTTATTTTCTGTTTGTTTGTTGGGAGCCATGTCTCCTGGTCCGAGTCTGGCGGTTGTGACCAAACATGCGCTGTCTGGCGGGCGCTTTAACGGGCTTTGTACTGCATGGGCCCATGCGTCGGGTGTTTTCTTCTATGCATTATTAACCAGTTCTGGATTGGCCGTGTTACTGCAACATTCACCGGTGTTGTTTAAAGCACTCACCTGGCTGGGAGCCGGGTATCTGGCCTATCTTGGCGTAAAATCGCTGATGTCGAAGGGCGGTATTCAGGCGCAATTGCAGTCTGGCAAAAAAGTCTCTGCGCTGGCAGCAGCAGGGGATGGCCTGGCAATATCATTGTTCAATCCTAAGATCGCACTCTTTTTTATAGCCCTGTTCAGTCAGTTTATCGGTGTGGCCGACAACATGGCGGAAACGGCGGTTATCGTTGCAACCCCGGCATTAATTGATGGGCTGTGGTACACGCTGATTGCCGTGGTGATGTCGAGTCAGGCGGTAGTACAACGAATTCAGGCCAAAGCGGGGATCATTGATAAGGTAACAGGCGGCGTGTTGATTTTACTGGCGGTGAAAGCCGTTTCACTATAAAAAATGTGCGAAGACGGCTGTCTAGGAAAACTCTTCTTATTAACGGCAGTCTATTCATCTTCGGCAGTAAGACCTGCAAGTCGGCAAAGAGCACGAACATTCAAAAATAAGTCCTTTCAGTTAGGTATCAATTTCTTTGATGCCTCTCATCATTAAGTTCGCGTTTTAGATAACGGGAATTCCTGTATTTTATTTTTTGTTAACTAAATGTGTCATCCGGCACATGGGGTTAACAAAGGCGATGTGAGTGATGTCCGGTGGCATGGTGAAACGCAGCAAAGATTGCGGTAACCCGGCCACTGGCATTCGCAGAAGAAGACATACAGGAAGCCAAAATGAAAAACACGCAAATTTTCAAAGTCACGGCGCTGGCGGCAGCCATTGCCAGTCCGGTACTCTACGCACAAGAAACAGAGGAAAACGGAGAGTCTCAAGGGTTTGAAGTTATCCTTGTGGAAGCGCAGAGAACCACCCAAAACCTCCAGGAAGTACCGGTGAGTGTACAGGTGCTCTATGGTTCTGATCTGGCAGAACAGAATATCAACGAACTGACACAACTCTCTGTCATGGCGCCCACACTGCAGGTGGGACAGGACAATACCTACGCCATTCGTGGTATCGGTTCTCAGATTTTTGCCGAGACTATCGACCCCAGCGTTGCGCTGGCCATTGACGGCGTAAGTCTGGGCAGGAATGCACTGGCCGGTCAGCCCTTCAACGACATCGCTTCAGTGGAAGTGCTGAACGGTCCGCAAGGCTTGTTGTTCGGTAAAAATGCGTCTGCAGGTCTGATCAACATCGCGACGAAACGCCCGGTCATTGATGAAACCTCAGGCAATATCTCATTTGAATACAATTTAAGAGATACCACGCCAACAGATGCTACCGGCAAGATTGCAAAAGGCACTATTAATTTGCCGGTATCGGAAAATTCTGCTTTGCGAATCAATGCGTTGTATTCCATGCAGGATAGTATTATCGAAAACGTCTATCCCAATACTGAACGTACGGACTTAGATCAGGAAAAGTCCGGAATTAAAGTGAAGTATCTGTATGAAGATGGTCCGCTGAGCCTTTATTTTATTGGTGATTACAATAAGAACGAAGGCACCGGGGAGCGCTATGCCAGAACGTTCCGTGAGGTCGACCCTGACAGTGAGATCGTTGCGTTACTGGCAGCAGACAACATTACGCCCGGGCCAGAAAACATGACCAATAATTCCGATGGTGAGATGTTTCAGGACGTAGAAACCGGTGGTCTGCAGGGAGAGGTGGTTTACGCATTCAACAACGGTATGGAGCTTATCAATATTGCTGCCTGGCGCTACTTCGACAGCGACGCGAACCTGCATAATGACTTTTCATCGCTGCCCGATATTGTTAATAACCCGAGCACCAATGAGTATGAACAGTTCTCCAATGAATTACGTCTGGTGTTACCAGCCACAGAAAACTATTCCGGCCAGGTCGGGTTATTCTATTTCGATTCAGAATCAAATATGACAAACAGTCTGGAAGTGCAGGGGCCGCCGCCGTTTGTGGCCGTTGGGTTTCCGTTCTGTGTAGAGGCTGAAATTTCCGGTCCGCCACCGGGTTGCCCTTACAGCAACGACGTGTTTTTAGGTAACGACTCGGTGACTACGCTAACGCAAACCAGCTACGCCGCGTTCGGGCAGTTCGATTTTTATCTTACAGATAAACTCACTGCCACCGCCGGCGCCCGGGTTACGCAGGATGAAGTTACTTCCGATGTACTGCAAATGCAGAAAGATTATTTCATCGGTATCGGTGGCCCCCGTGGACAATTTAACGAATCGGTGGATAACACCAATCTGAGCTGGAAGCTGGGGGCGCAGTATCAGTACGACGCCGATCTGATGATGTATGTGTCGGTGGGGCAGGGCTATAAAGGGCCGGGCTTTAATACCGACAATCAGGATAACGAAGCGATTCCGTTTGCCGTTGAAGATGAGATTTCCACCACCATTGAAGCAGGCCTTAAGAGCAAAGTGCTGGATGATAAAGTTATTTTCAACCTGTCAGTGTTTAATACCGATTTTGATAATTACCAGGCGCAGTCGTTTAATCTCGATGCCCAGGCGTTCATCATCCAGAATGCTGCCACTGTAACCTCGCGGGGCGCTGAAATTTCAGTAAGAGCCCTGGCCAGTGATAACCTGACCTTTTACTGGGACGCAGCCCTGCTGGATTCAACTTTCGATGAATTTACACAGGCATCCTGTACGCCAGACTCAACAGAGTGTGGCCCCGATGATGCTTTCTTTGATGCATCCGGGTACTCCACACCACTGGCAGCAAATTTCACGTCCACGTTGAAGGCACAGTACGAGCAGGAAATTACGGCAACGGTGTACGGATTCCTTAACGCCAGCGTCTATTACCGGTCTGATATTAATTACGGTATTGCATCGCCTTCAACAGAGCTCGATGCCATCACTACCTTTAACATCAGTGCCGGTTTTGAAACCGATGAAGGCTTACGGGTGTGGGTATTTTGTAATAACTGTACCGACGAGAAATACCCCGTCTCTATGGGCTTTGATCCCGGTGAAAATAACCGCGGCTTCGCCTCAATTCACCAAACCTGGGGGCTCAACTCTGTGCGCTCTCTTGGTCTGGCAGCCTCCTGGGCATTTTAATCTCATCCAAAGCCAACTCGCCGGGAGTTGGCTTTTTCTTTATCGAGATTATCTGTTGCGCGGGTTGTGCCTGGTGGGTGTGGTTTACTTCATCTTCAGAAGCAAATTCAGTTAAACAAAAAACAGCTTTGATGTTGTTAACATACAAAGCTGCTTTAGGAACAATGGGTCGTTAGGAGGAGGATGACTCAGAAACTTCAGGCGCTTCCTCTTGTTCATCTTTTTCAATAACTTCTGGATTGCACATCGTTAAAAAATCACAAAGAAAATACATCATTTGGATCGTCTCCCGTCTGTAAGTTCTATCGAATATAACGCCTCCTCAATTAATTTACAATAAATTAACTTTGCGCTCACGCACCTTTCTTTTCCAGTCCTGGATTGCCGGGATAACAACCAGAAATTGCTTCAGTATCCTAAAGTTCAAATGCATTGAATGAAAAACAGCCGTTTATGGTAACAGCGTGTCGCGTTACTGGAATGACCACCGATGTCATTTGTTAAGATTCTTAACAAAATGCTTGCTTAGCAACCAGTGTTTAATATATAACCTAGTTGTTACAATTGATTAACTCAATGGGGGTTAAATGTAACAATCGCTGCGATTAAGGGAAATTTCAGCGTGAAGCGAAATGTGTGATGGGTATAGCGGCCAATAATCAAATATTGATGACATCGGTGTCAAAGGGCGCTTAATAAGGGACACACATTTCAACTGTGTTAGTTAATTCTTTTTGGAAACCAAGATATGTTTAAAAAAACAAAACTTGCATATGCAGTAGCGGGCACACTGGGCGTTGCCGTTGCTTCTCAAGCGTATGCACAGCAAGCACCAGAAGAAATGGAACAAATCGAAGTAAGGGGCGTGCGCGGTTCCTTATCACAGTCAATGAATGTTAAGCGTCAGTCATCAGGTGTTGTCGATGCCATCTCGGCAGAAGACATGGGTAAGTTCCCAGATACAAACCTGGCAGAATCACTGCAACGTATTACTGGTGTATCTATTAACCGTGTTAACGGTGAGGGTTCTGAAGTCACCGTACGTGGTTTTGGTGGTAACTTTAACCTGATCACGTTGAATGGCCGTCAGATGCCTGCGGCAAACGTTGCATCTATCACCGGTAACTCCGACGACCAGGGTGCTTCCGGTTCTACCCGTTCATTCGACTTCTCTAACCTTGCCTCTGAAGGCGTAAGTGGTATTGAAGTATACAAAACTGGTCGTGCAGCCGTACCGTCAGGTGGTATCGGTGCAACTATCAACATTAACACCATCAAACCATTGTCTCAGGGCGAAAACCGCATGTCCTTTGGCGCGAAAGCGATGAAAGACGAAAGTGGTGAAGGCGTAACGCCGGAACTGAGCGGTATGGGTAACTGGTCTAACGACGACAATACTTTTGGTGTTGCAGTATTCGGTTCTTACCAAGAGCGTAACTCTGGTAGCCGCGTAATGAACCAATCACAGTTCCAGCTGTTTAACTGGGATTCCACTTCGCCAGGTACATTTGGTCTGGTAGACGGTGCAACTGTAACCAACGCTCCTGAAGAAGGCCAACTGGTTGCGATGCCGCCTAACGTGGGTTATGGCATAAACGAAGACAGCCGTGAGCGTTTGAACGGTATGATTACGTTACAATACGCGCCTTCTGAAACGTTAACACTCACCGCAGATGCAACTTACGCCAGCAACACCATGGAATCCACGTCGATTACCGACGGTGTTTGGTTTGCTCGTCAGTTCACTGACATGGAATTTGACGGTAACCCCATTGTTGCCACACCTATTCGTTTCAGCGAAGACATCGACGGCGGTAAAGACTTCTTCTTCCAAAACCTGGCGCTGGCAGCGAAAGATGAGATGCACTCTTTTGGCTTCAATGCTAATTGGTGGGTATCTGATGAACTGAACCTGCGTTTCGACGTTGCTTCATCAGAAGCGAAAAGTGGTGGCGATGGTCCATCTGGCAAAAACGTTATTCGTATGAACGTGGCCGGTGCGACAGCAGGTTGGCAGACGGTTGACCTGTCCTCTGGCTTCCCGCAAGTAAGCATTGTGGTTGACGATTCTATCAAAGGTAACAACAACGGTATCTTTGATATGCCGGACGTAGGTCCTCAGGTTGCTCGTGCTATTGAATCTAACCAGAAGCAAACTGTTGATCAGTTCCGCTTTGATGGTACTTGGGACCAGGGCGCAGACGTGAAAATTGATTTCGGTATGGGATACATCTCTACTGAAATGAACCAAAACCGTTACGAATCTGAAGCGCAACTGGGTGGCTGGGGTGTAGCTGATGTTGGCAACATTCCTGAAGGTCTGTTGGAAGTGACTTGTACCGCTTGTGCGTTTGAAGACACTGCCATTACCGGTGTACCGGGCGCAGATGCGATTGCTGTTCCTGCGGGTTCAACAACCATTCCGTTAGGTAGTGTCTCGTTCAAAGGTAATGCCATTGAATTGGTTGATGTTATTGCACCAATGTACGGTTACACACTGGATACCTTCAACGCGATTTCTTCTGCTGATAACACCGTAAAAGAAGATATTTTGTCTCTTTACGCGATGGCGTCAATGGACGGTGAACTGGGTGGTTTTGAAACCAACTTAGTTGTAGGTGCGCGTTATGAAAAAACAGATGTAGAGTCTATTTCTTTACAAACTGTACCGCTGCAAATCAACTGGGTATCAGATAACGATTTCCGTATGGTACTGGGTGACGACACAGAAGCGCTGTCACAGAAACACTCTTATGAAGCGTTCCTGCCGAATATCGATTTCTCAATTAACCTGACTGACGATCTGAAAGCCCGTGCTTCTTACAGCATGACACTGGCGCGTCCAGCCTATAATCAGATGTACACCGCTACTACAGTGGGTGCACCGGGTCGTCCTACCTACCTGGGCGGACAAGGTTCTGGTAGCCGCGGTAACGCTGGTCTTGACCCGTTGGAGTCAAACAACTTCGACCTGTCGTTAGAGTATTACTACGGTGATGCGTCTATGGTATCTATCGGTTACTACCGTAAAGACGTAGACAACTTCGTGGGTACGCAACAGGTTTCTCAAGGTCTGTTCGGGTTACTTGATGCAACTTCAGGTGCACCAGGTACCGTATCTGCTGAAGCGATTGCTGAACTCGAAGCCCGTGGTGTGGAAGTAACAGAGCGTAACTTCTTCACAATGACAGCACTGCTGACTAACCCAGAAAACTTCCCTGGCGGTGCGAGTGAGTTTGAAGAAGGTCAGGCGTTTGCTGATGCGGTATTTGCGTCAAACAACGTTGAGCCACAAGCCGGCGACCCAGAAATGCAGTTTGAGGTTACTCAACCTGTGAACAACCAGAGTGCCCGTATTTCTGGTTACGAGTTCGCATGGCAGCACTTCTTTGGTGACAGTGGTTTCGGTTACCAGGCTAACTTCACAATCGTAGACGGTGATATCGGTTACGATGTGGGCGCTAGCCCGGCTATCGAGCAGTTCGCTCTGGAAGGCTTGAGTGACAGTGCTAACCTCGTTTTAATTTACGAGAAGAATGGTCTGTCTACGCGTGTTGCTTACAACTGGCGTGATGCGTTCCTGGCTGAAGTTAACCGCTCGGTATCATCTCAGCGTAACCCGCTGTTCATTGATGAATACAAGCAGTTAGACTTAAACGTAAGCTATGACTTCACTGAAGATTTCACCATGAGCCTTGATGTCATCAACTTACTGGAAGAAGGTCAGCGTCAGTATGGCCGTACACAAAACAACACGTTCTTTGTTCAGGAACTGGATAGACGTTTTGTACTGAGTGCCCGTTATAGCTTCTAATTGAAGCAGTAACAAAAGTGAAGCCGCACCTGATAGTTGAGCAGGTGCGGTTTTTTTATGCGCTTTTTAATTCGCTAACTAACAACCTATTATTGACATTCTTTTAGTTCATCTATGTTATTAGCCCAATGTTATCTGAATCTTTGCAGCTTCCGCGTCCCAGATGGGCATTCGTTAAATAGCAAAGCATTATCCATGGAATTCCACTATGCATTACCAGGGCGAGCAGTTTGAGGGAAAACATTTTGATGAAGACCTCGAAGCCGTAAAATTTGAGAATTGCCGGTTTATCGATTGTGACTTTACCCGGGCAAAACTATCAGGCGCAGAATTCTCCGGTTGTGCCTTTACTACCTCCGACGGCGACAAAGGTTGCAGCTTTTCATTTGCTGATATTCGCGATACCAGCTTTCGTAATTGTCGTCTGGCACTGGCCAGCTTCCGTGGCGCCGACGGATTCGGCGCTGAATTCAGAGACTGTGATTTAAAAGGCGCTGATTTCAGGCAAGCGTCTTTCGCTAACTTCATCACCACAAAATCTTACTTTTGTTCAGTATTTATCACCGGCTGTAACTTAAGTTATGTTGACTTCGAAGGGCAGCTTTTCGAGAAGTGCGAATTATCAGAAAACATCTGGCGCGGCGCGAATCTCAGCGGCGTGAGTATGGATGGTGCAGACCTCAGTCGTGGAGATTTTTCTTCAGACAGCTGGGGCACATTCAGTCTGAAAAACTGTGATCTCCGCCATGTGGATTTACATGGTCTCGACATCCGCAGAATGGATTTAACCGGCGTAAAAATTTGCGACTGGCAACAGGAATCATTGCTCAGTCCTCTTGGGTTGGTGGTGAGCTAGAGATATAAACAACGTGAGCGTATAACAAGAGCAGTCGCTGAACGTTACGTATTTTGTTAACGTAAAGTTACACATTGATCTCTGAGATATCAGATATGCCTCAATTCGAGTTAGTTGATTTTGAAGCGCATTCTTCTTTCCGTTGTATGCGGCGTCGTGCCAACGACTTTAAGGAGGATCATTCGCTTCATTTCCATCCGCAATTTGAACTGACATGGATAGTGCGTAGTTCGGGGCTGCGATTTGTTGGTGACAGTATTGAGGATTACCAGGCGAATGATTTAGTGCTTTGCGGCCCCGACTTGCCGCATTGCTGGCAAAATAACCTGTTACATTCTGAAGATGTAGCAGAGTGGTTCACCATTCAGTTCGACGGGCAATTGTTGCCGGCTATTATGGAGAAAATGGCCGAATTCAAAGCCATTGCAAAAATGCTCAGAAACGCTACCTGTGGGCTACAGTTTGCACCGGTTCCGGAACATATTTACACGCATCTGCTTGCGATAGAGCAAGCAACCGGGTTTGAAAAATACAGCTTATTAATAAACCTGTTAAATACCCTTAGCCGCCTTAGCGCTCGCACGTTAGCTACTCCCGACTTTTTCCACGACAACGATGTAAGCCAAACATCCATCAATACACTGAATAAAGTGCACCTTTATCTTCACAAGCATTACGGGCAGGAAATACAGCAGAGCGACGTTGCCGAATTGGTGGGAATGACACCCTCCGCATTCAGTCGTTTTTACAAATCAGCGACGGGGCGCACGTTTTCTTCCATGGTAAAGCTTATTCGAATTAATGAAGCCGGTAAGATGCTGTCGGGCACAAGCTTTCCGGTAACATTGATTGCCAATGAATGCGGGTACCAGCACTCCTCTCACTTTGTGAATCACTTCAAGGAAATGAAGGGCATGAAACCAACAGAATATCGTTCGCTGGACCTTGGCCAATAGTGCTGCAAAAAACTGTTAACAAATAGATAATATTCTTATATTTCCTTTGTTCAGTGGCTTGTATATTCGCTCCCATCAAACAAAGAGGATGGGTAACATGAACGACGAACAGCTTGGCCGTTGCGGCGACGACTATATTGTTTCTTCCGAAGAGAAACTCGCCTATGAAAAAAATGGCTATATCACGCTTAGAAACGTGCTCACTGATGCGGAAATAGAGGGAATCGAACGGGATTTTGAGTATTTCATAACTGGAAAGGTGCCCGGAATGGGGCGCGATTTTTGTGACATGAGCGGCCCTTACGATCGTAAATTTGAAGATTTTGCGCTGGTTAACGCCATGCTTCCACGTAAATACAAACCGGATGTAGCAAACAACATCTACGAGAAACTCAGCGCTTCTATTTCTCGCCAGCTAATTGGTGACGATGCCACACTCGATTATGATCAATTTCTTGCTAAAAGACCAAACCGACCCGATGCAAAGTTCACACTGCATCAGGATCTCGGCTATTGGCCCACTGGCACGCCAGACACCATCACAGCGACCTGTTCGTTGGCCGTAGATGATGCTAACTCTGAAAATGGCTGCTTGTATGTGATCCCCGGTTCGCACAAAAAAGGACTAAGGGTACACAAACCCGTGCATGGTAAGTCATCCGCAGACCGAGACAGCTCACATATTCTCGGTGTGGAACTCTTAGATGGCGAAGCACTTATTGAGTTGCCGTTAAACAGAGGCGATATCACGGTACACAATGAACTTATCTTACATGGCTCTGGTGGAAATCGCTCGGAATCGAGCTGGCGCAGAACGTATATCACCGCCTTCAGAAGTAAGGCATGCGTGGAGTACGAACGCCAAATTGGCTTTACACATTCACACAACGATAAGGTGAATTGGGGAACGCATCTGGGGGCGTTAGGAAAATAAGGAACCCGCGGTTTTTCTTCCGCCACCAGGCACATTAAAACTCCGTTGCCAGCGTCTTCTTCAACTCATTG
This sequence comes from Alteromonas confluentis, assembly GCF_001757105.1. Taxonomy (GTDB): domain Bacteria; phylum Pseudomonadota; class Gammaproteobacteria; order Enterobacterales; family Alteromonadaceae; genus Alteromonas; species Alteromonas confluentis. The sequence continues at coordinate 297,909 of NZ_MDHN01000029.1, read as the reverse complement.
CTAAACCATTGCACTACGGGGCCGTGCTGGCGGCCTCGTGGCGTGATGATGTCTACCGGTACGCTCCAGGTTTTATGATCAAAAACCATGTCCATTTGCGTAAGTTTGCCGGTTTTTAGCGCATCCTCTGCCATAAATGCTGGCAGGTATGCCCAGCCAATTCCTTGCAGAAGTAATGACAGTGCGTGCTGGTAGCCTGAACACCACCACACGTTAGATGCCATGCTGATTAAGAATTGAGATTCACGTTTTGCGCTGCCGCGAACGGCTATCTGTTTGTGCTGTAGCAGCGCCGTTGAAGATATCTTGCTGGCATCTGCGAGGGGGTGTGACGGATGGCACACCGCGACAAAAGGTACGTTGGCAACGAAGAAGAAGTCTGTGGTTTTCATGGATTCAATTTCCGAAAACATGAGACCCAAGTCAATGTTACCGCTTTCAACCGCGAGAGCGATATCGTGAGAAGGAAGAGTGGCGAAGTCCAATTCCAGTGTAGAGAACCGGCTTTCGAGTCTGGCAATGAGCGCATAAATGGCAGGTGTCAGCATGCCGTCGTCTATAGCGATACTCAGCCGCGTTTCCTGAGACTGACTAATTGCCGCGGCTGTTTTCGACAACTCATCGGCTTGCACTAACAGACCCTGGGCCATTTTCAGTAAGCGTGTTCCTGCTTCTGTGAGGACAGGTTGTCTGGATGTGCGGTCGAACAATGTTACGCCTAAGTCAATTTCAAGATTGTTGATTGCCTGACTCACTGCCGACTGCACTTTCCCTGTCTTGCGGGCGCAGGCAGAAAACGAACCTTGTTCTGCGGCGATAACGAACATGCGAATATACTCAAGATTTAACATATCAGTAAAAGTGATAGTTGCTAACTGGTCTGCATTATAAATAAAGATAGTATGCCGCCCAATAGTTCATCATGTAATGAGGAAAACGATGAGTTGGGTTTATCTGGTACTGGCAGGGTTAACCGAAATTGGCTGGCCTCTGGGCCTGAAGTTATCTCAAAGCGGCCAGTACAAATGGGGTGGCATCGCCATGGCGATTGCATTTATGGGTGTCAGCGGCTTTTTACTGTATCTGGCACAAAGGGATATTCCTCTGGGCACCGCGTATGCCGTATGGACCGGCATAGGCGCTGCCGGTACATTTCTGGTGGGCGTTTTTGCTTTTGGCGACCCTACATCACTGCTGCGCTACATCGGCGTATTTTTGATTATATCCGGTGTGGTGCTGCTGAAAGTAGGATGAGAAATGTGAGGTGATATATCACCTCACAACATCAACTACTCACCATGGCCGCTTCTTCTAAAATCAGTGTGCGCAGCCAGCGGTGAATAGGGTCGCTGTCTACGGTAGGGTGCCACATCATGGCTTCCCGCAGGTCGGGAAAATCAAAGGGCATGGATAAAATGTCGATGGGCATGAAGGTGGCCATGAGTTCAGCAAAACGGCGGGGAATAATGGCCAGTCTGCCGGTGCTGACCACAGTAGTGCACAGTGAGGTAAAGTCGTTGGTGATCACTTCGACTTTGCGTTCGATGTTGCGCTCGTTAATCAGCCATTGCTCAATGCTTAATAAACTTACGCGGCCAAAACCCACTGAGGCGTGCCCCAGCGATGAGAAAATTTCAGGCGTCAGGCCACCCTGTGTGTCCGGGTTGTCTTTACAGGCAATGCAGGCCAGTTCATCGGTGGAGAAAAAAGCGTGAGGATATCCGTCTACGGTTTCACTTTCCGGCGCAATCACAATATCAATGCCGCTTTTCACCATGGTTTCTACTTCAACGGTAAAGGGGGAAAGAAATTCGAAAGTCATGCCTGGCGCCTGTTTCTGAACTTTCGCTAGTACACCGGCAAGGAACACCTGAATAATATAATCTGACGCAACAATGCGGAAATGCCGCTGGCTGGTGGCGGGCTCCAGTTTACGTTTATTAGTAATCGAGCCGCGCACAATATTCAGCATTTCTCTTACCGGTTCCTGCAGTTCCAGGGCGTAAGGCGTGGGCTGCATTTTACGGCCTATCTGCACCAGCAAATCATCATCAAAATAATGCCGCAACCGCGATAAAATACTGCTGGTGGCCGACTGTGACAGGTGCAGCTTGTCGGCTGTTCTGGTGATATTTTGTTCTTCCAGCAGTATGTCTAATGCTACCAATAAATTCAGATCCAGCTGTTCAAACCGCATAACGCCCTCGTTACCTGTTTAGGTATCTATGAAATTGATGCAAACCATCTATACATTCAATTTTTTGTTTGGTCAGCGCCCATTTAACATTGTTTCTCCATTAATTTAAATATTTTTAACAATAAAAATCGAATTTCTGTTCGGTTTGTGGAGCGGCGATGAAACTAGCCTCAATCGATAACGGTAGTCCGGACGGCCAACTGGTTGTTATCTCAAAAGATACTTCGCAAATGTGTCGTGTACACGGTTCTGCTGGCACCATGGCCGCGTGTCTGGCTGACTGGCAAAGTGTGCTTCCGGTACTTCAGGATATCAGCAGCGCACTGAACAATGGCACCTGTGAACAGGCCGAGCCGGTTGCCGGTGCCCGTTTCTTGGCGCCTTTACCCCGCACGTATCAGTGGCTGGATGGTTCATTGTTTATGAATCACGGCCATCTGATGCAAAAGGCGTTTAATCTCGACCCCATCGAAGACGCCGACAAATATCCGCTGATTTATCAGGGGGCCGGCGATGCCTTCACCGGATGCAACGACACCATCGCACTATATAACCCGGCTCATGGCGTAGATTTCGAAGGCGAGTTCGGTGTTCTGACCACGGATGTGCCTGTGGGTGCTACGCCCGACGAGGCCATGCAGGCCATCAAACTGGTGGTGCAACTGAATGACATCAGCTATCGCGGCCTCGCGCCTCGTGAAATGAAAACAGGATTCGGTTTTGTGCAGGCAAAAGGTGAAACCGCTTTTGCGCCGTTCGCGGTAACGCCGGATGAGTTTGGTGACAGCTGGGCAGACGGCAGAATCCATTTAACCCTCAATATCACCCGCAACGGCGAATGGTTTGGCAGTCCGTCGGGCAGTGAAATGCATTTTGGCTTTCACGAGCTCATTGCCCACGCCGCCACAACCCGTCCTATTAAAGCCGGCACGGTGTTTGGCTCCGGTACGGTTTCAAACGCAAAGCCGGAAGCCGGTCAGGCTTGTATCGCCGAGCTGCGCGCAAAAGAACTGATCATTCAGGGCAAGCCGCAAACCCCGTTTTTAAGCGACGGCGAAACGGTACACATGGTGTGCCGCGACAAGCAGGACCAGCCACTGTTCGGCGAAATCAATCAAACAGTAAAAGGAGGCTAATATGTTCAGCCCCAATGATTTTGACATCGTAGATTTGTCCGTCACGCTGGACAACAACCCTCACACCGATCCGCCGCCGCTGTTGCCGAAGATTGATTATATGGATCATCAGGAAGGCTGGCCGGAAATGGAGGCTATGTTTCCTGGCCTTACTCTCGACCAGTTACCTGGCAACGAATCCTGGGCAGCAGAACGCCTTCAAATCACCACCCACAGTGGTACGCACATGGACGCGCCATGGCATTACGCATCGACCACCGACGGCGGCAAGCCCGCTTTTGGTATTGATGAATTGCCTCTCGACTGGTGTATGCGCCCGGGTGTGAAGCTGGATTTCCGCAACATGGAAGACGGCTATGTGGTGACCGCAGAAGACATCGAAGCTGAGCTGAAGCGCATTAACTATGAACTTCAACCGCTGGATATCGTGGTGGTGAATACCCGCGCCGGTGCCATTTTCGGCGAGCCGGGTTATCTGGAAGCCGGTGTGGGCCTAGGCCGCGAAGCCACCATGTACCTCCTTGAAAAAGGCGTGCGGGTAGTGGGCACCGATGCCTGGAGCTGGGATGCACCCTTCAAATATACCCGCGAACGCTTCGCTGAATCCGGCGATGCGTCAATTATCTGGGAAGGCCATAAAGCCGGCCGTGATATCGGTTACGGACAAATGGAAAAGCTTTCCAACCTTGAGTCACTTCCCGCGTCCGGATTCTGGATTTCCTGTTTCCCTTACAAAATTAAAAAGGCATCGGCGGGCTTTGTTCGTGCCGTCGCGTTCGTGCCTAAAAAGACGAATTCTTAAGAGGAGTTATCATGTTTAAGTATTTCCCCACCAACTATGTGTGGAACCTGTCAGTCGACCTCGCCATTGAAATGGGTGCCCGTATCGGTGAAATCGAAGAGATGTGTGCACCGCTGCAGGAAGCCGCAAAGAAAAAAGACAAAGAGGGTACCGAAGCGTTCCGCAATACCTGGGCAAACATGGCAGACAAGCTGTGTGTGCTGGCTGAAGAAGACGAGCAGGCTGGCCGTATGATTTCTGCCGGTGAAAAGTACATGCGCGCTTCCTCGTACCTCATCACCTGTGAGCGTTTGCAGGCTCACAATGCCCCTGGTCGTCTTGAGCTGTACAAGCGCGAACTGGAATTGTTCGAACGTGGCATGGCACTGAAAGGTGCGAACTGTAAGCGCGTTGAAATTCCTTATGAAGGCAAACATCTGTCCGGTCTTTACGTGAAAGCGAAAAACGTAGACGGCCCGGCACCGCTGTTAATTCAGGTAAACGGTCTGGATTCCACCAAAGAAATGAAATATCTCGTTGGCTTACCACAATGGCTGGCCGACCGCGGCGTATCGTCTCTGGTACTGGATCAGCCGGGTACCGGCGAAGCCTTACGCCTGCAGGGTATTCATGCCCGTTTCGATAGCGAACACTGGGCATCACCGGTGGTTGACTGGCTGGAGCAGCATCCTGAAGTGGATAGCAGCCGCATCGGTATGGAAGGGGTGTCGTTAGGGGGCTATTACTGCCCGCGCGCGGTGGCGAACGAGCCGCGCCTGGCACTGGGTGTGTGCTGGGGGGCAAATCACGACTGGCGTGATGTGCAGAAGCGCCGCCTGGAAAAAGAAGGTGACTTCCCTGTGCCGCACTACTGGAATCACGTGTGCTGGGTATGGGGCGCAAAAGACATCGACGAGTTCATGACCATTGCTGAAAACGTGTGTCTGGACGGGGAAGTAGAAAAAATCAACGTGCCTTTCCTGGTCACCCACGGTTCGAAAGACTCACAAATCCCGCTTAAGTGGGCAGAGCGCACCTACGAGCAACTGGTCAACAGTCCTAAGCGTGAATTGAAAGTGTTCACTGAACGTGAAGGCGGTGTACAGCACTCCAGCTTCGACAACAGCATCAACGCCGGTCACTACATTGCTGACTGGGTAGCGGAAACGTTCAACGCCCGCACATCGATTGAAGGATAAAATCATGAATATTATCGGACCGGATTTATTGATTTTTGGTGTTGATGATGTGGAAGCCTGTAAACAGTTTGCGCTGGATTACGGTTTAACGCAGGCATCTGAACACCGCTTTGTTGCCCTTGATGGCACGGGTATTGATATTTACAGCAAAGACGACAGCTGTTTGCCGGCACCGCTGGAAACCGGCTCAAGTATCCGCAAAACCATTTACGGCGTGGCAGATACCGCAACCGTGGATGCCATTTACGACGAACTGTCGAAAGACCGTGAAGTAAAACGTCTGGATGACGGCAGTATTGAAGCTGTGGATGACATGGGTTTTGTGCTGGGCTTTCAGGTCACTATGCGCAAACCGCTGGATATGCCGGCAGAGAAAATTAATGCACCGGGCGCACCTGCACAGCGTCCGGCCAATGAAACTGGTGTATCGAAAGACTTTACGCCGGAACCGCGCACTTTGTCTCACGTGGTGTACTTCGTGCCGGATTACAAAAAAGCCGAAGCATTCTACGCAGAACGTCTGGGCTTTATCACCACCGACCGCTTCAGTCATGTGGGTCCTTTCATGCGTCCTGCAGGCACTACCGATCACCACACGCTGTTCTTCCTGAACACGCCGCCGCACATGAAAGGTATTGAGCACTTTACCTTCCACATGTCTGGCCCGACTACGGTGGTGCAGGCCGGTAACCGCATGGTGGAAAAAGGTTACCAGAGCTTCTGGGGGCCGGGTCGTCACATCTTCGGTTCTAACTGGTTCTGGTACTTCAAGAGCCCGTTTGGCTGCAACATGGAATTCGATGCCGACATGGATCTTCATGATGACAACTGGGATGCCCGCGAAGCCTTGCCGGGTGCGGATAACTCGCAGGTGTTCCTGCTGCAGTACCGCGAAAAGTGGGCACCAATGGGCCCGCCGCCACCGAAAGGCTGATTGTCATGAACCAAGGTGTCCTGCTCTGTAAGTTGGATGATTTACCCGACAATAGTTCCCGGGGTTTTTTGCCTGATGCCCAGGGTCAGGACACCGTTTTTATTGTGCGCCGTGGCAGCAAGCTGTATGGCTACAGCGATGTTTGTCCGCACTATGGCGATACCGCCTTACCCTGGAAGAAAGATGTTTATCTGGATGCCGGTGGTGACTACATCGTTTGTGCGGCGCATGGCGCGTTATTTACACCCGACACCGGAGAGTGTGTGAAAGGGCCGTGCAGGGGCGATTTCTTAACGCCACTGAAAATCACGGTAACCGCTGAACAGGATGTCGTTTTACTCTGTGAATCACGAGGAAAAGAACAATGAGCGCATGCGTAAATAAAGTATTGATTATTGGAGGTGGCTTCTCAGGTATGTCTGCCGCTATCGAAATGAGTAAGCGCGGTATAAAGGTTGATCTCATTGAGATTGATAAGAACTGGCGTACCGACGGTGCCGGGATCAGCATTGGCGGCGCCACCATAAGAGCACTGCGTCAAATCGGTGTACTGGATGAATTTAAGGCGCAGGGCGCTACCCACGCTGGTTTGGATGTGCATGCGCCCGACGGTACGCATCTGGCGCATATTCCAGCTCCGCCAGTGGTGGGCAACGAAGCACCCTGTGAAGGTGCCATTATGCGCCCGGTACTGGCCAAAATTCTGGCAGCCAAAACCCGCGAATACGACGTGAATGTGCGCTTAGGTATTACCTTTGAGAACATCAACGATAAAGGCGACAGCGTAGAAGTGACCTTTACCGACGGAACCCGTGGCGAATACGACCTGGTGGTCGGTTCAGACGGCCTGATGTCATCGGCAAGAACTACATTGTTCCCTGATGCACCCAAGCCATCTTACATCGGCCAGGGCGTATGGCGTGCAATTTTGCCCCGTATTCCTGAAATTGAAAACATCCACATGTGGATGGGTAAGAACGTGAAAGTGGGTGTAAACCCTATGTCGAAAGATGAGATGTACATGTTCATTACCGAAAACCGGGCGGACAACGAGTTTATTGAACCGGCAACGTTCAAAGAGCGCTTTATTGCGCTGCTGGAGTCTTTCCCGGCCCCGGTTGTACAGCAAATGAAAGGCATGCTGCATGAAAAGTCGATGATTCACTATCGTCCGCTGGAAAGCATGTTGATGCGTGCGCCCTGGTATTCAAACCGCGTAGTGCTTATCGGTGATACCGTGCATGCGACTACGCCACATCTGGCATCCGGTGCCTGCATCGGACTTGAAGATGCCATTGTGCTGGCAGAAGAACTGGATGACAAAGCCACGTTGTCTCAGGCTTTAAGCGCATTCCAGGCCCGCCGGTGGGAGCGTTGTCGCCTGGTGGTTGAAAACTCCGGTCGCCTTGCTGAAATCGAAATTGAAGGCGGAGACAAAATGGAACACGCCGGCATCATGCGCGATTCTGCCATTGCGATGGCACAGCCGCTTTAAGCACTATTCAGCGATAAAAAAAGGTGCGCTTTGTATCAGCGCACCTTCATCATTGCGGATAAGTCATCGCTTATCAGAACTCGTAACTTAAATTCGCGAATACCATTCTTGGTCTGGCATAGGCGGCTTCTGCATAGCCACTGCCTGAACCTAAAGACGAGTTACCAGATACGCGGTAAATCTCATCGGTGGCGTTGTTAATGCCCAATGCTACTTTCCAGTCCATATCCGGCGATTCGATGACGACCGAAATATCAACCAGCGTATAGGCATCGTTTTGCGCAATGGCTTCGGTGTTTGCCGCATCAAAATATACCGGGTCGCTGTAGGAAATATCAATGCGGGGCTGAATACCGTAGCCGTCAATTTCGCCGTAGTAACCAATACCGATATTCCCTTGTAATTCAGGCGCGAAAGGTAACTGATTGCCTTCTGCGGGCCCTGCACTTACCGGACGGCCGGGCACTTCTATTTGAACCGCTTCATCAATAGACGTATCGAGGTAACCCAAACCGCCTTCGATGATCCAGTTATCGTGAGGGATCCAGGTGAATTCCAGTTCGGCACCATCAATGGAAGCCTTACCTGCATTGAACAGCCATGGCGCAATGAATACCCGGTAACTGAATTGCAGGTTGGAATAGTCAGAGCTGAAAACCGCACCGTTTAAGCGGAATTCGCTGGTAATGTCAGATTTAAAGCCCAGTTCATAGGTTTTCACTTCTTCCTGATCGAACAGGTGACCGGCGTCCAGGTCAGACTGCTCAAGAGCGAAGTTAAAGGTTGAATTCCAACCGCCGCCTTTAAAGCCTTCGGAATAGCTGGTGTACACCATGGTGTCTTTGGATACCGTATAGCTTAAGTTCGCCGCCACTGTGGTGGCCGAGAAGTCATGTTCATACAACTTCTTTTCCAGGTATTTGGTGTCCGGGTCGGCGTAATTGAACTGATCAGGAATTGAGCCTTTGGTTTCTGAGGTATAACGAATACCGAACGTACCGGCCAGCTTGTCGGTGAAGTCGTAAGTGGCCTGAGCGAAATAAGCCATGGCTTCGTTATCGGTGATATTGTTGTCGCTGTCGAGGTGGCAACGGTTTGTGCCCTCTCCGCAGGTAAAGCCGTCACCCCGGTCGCCTACCTGCACTGTCAGAATGTCCGTCACTTTTTCAGTGTAGTAAAATGCCCCGGCAATGGCCGACAGATCATCACCGGTGTAAGTCAGTTGCAGTTCCTGGCTGAACTGGTCGCCTGAGGAATCAAAATCGGTGTGCAAGATAGTAAATGGCGTGTTGTCAGCATCCCGTTTACCGGTCCAGGCTAGGTCGCGGTATGCCGTAACAGATTTAAGCTGCAAATCACTGTTTATGGCATATTCAAGGTGCAGAGATGTGCCCCAGTTTTTCAGCTCACTGCCAACTTCTGCAGTGCCATTGCTGGTAAACGGGCCGCTGTTCCACTGATTGTTCGCACAGGCCGAATCGGTATTCTCACCCACGTAACCACGGGGGCCGCCGCCAACCGTCACAAGACCTGAAACGTCCAGCGCCGAGCCTTCAGCGGTCGTGACCGGGCGGCCAGGAGGACCAGGCAGTGCAACCCAGGCGTCACTGCAACCTGCCGCTACACTTTGGTTTGCTGCAAACCAGCCGGGATTGGCCGCCGCGCCGGTTTCATTCACGTCGTTATTGTTATTGTAACCGGCAAATACCAGCGGAGAGCCGTTTTCATCTGCTTCGGTGTAGTCAAAATTTAGCTTGGCGGTAAAGTTACCGGCGGGTTCGTATAAGAATTTAGCCGTTGCAGTCGTGTTATTGGTGTCACCTAAATCCAGACCATCGTAGGCGCGGGTAACATAACCATCCTGCTTTTTTGTACCAAGGGTGAAGCGGCTGAACAAGTCATCCGCTAAGGGTATATCCACTGCACCAGAGAGTTCCAACAGGCTGTCACTGCCAATGCCGGCTTTGACTTTGCCCCCAAATTCATCGCCGGGTTGCTGCGTATTGATAATAACCGCACCACCAATGGTGTTGCGACCAAACAGTGTACCTTGCGGGCCGCGTAGTACCTGAACACTTTCGATATCCCGCATTTCCATGGTGCCGCCGACAGATTGCCCCATGTACACATCGTCAATGTACAACCCGACGCCCGGGTCAGTGTTGGCCCTTGAGCTGATTTGTCCTACGCCCCGAATAAACACAACCGAAGAATTGTTGTTACCTGCTAAAGGCGCATTATTAGTAAATTGCAGGTTAGGGGTAATTTTGCCGATGTCGTCAGTACCGGAGATTTGGCGGCGTTCCAGGGCATCGCCGTTGAATGATGTCACTGAAATAGGCACTTCCTGCAAGTTCTCAGTCACTTTACGGGCAGTTACCTCTATGGTTTCCAGTTTATATTTGCCCTGACTTTGTGTGTCATCAGTTTGTGCCGACGCACCGGGACTTGTCAGTCCGCCTTGCAAAGCAATGGTCACGGCCACAGCCAGACCTTTGCGGGAAAATAATACCGCACTGGGAGAGCGCGCTTTCTTCGTTTGGGTAGGATTCATGGTTACACCTGCTCATGGTTTTATGTATTTTTTGTTTTTGTCTGGTTATGCAGCACAAACTGCGATCTCCAGACTTGTCCGAAATGTTAAAACCGTTAACTTGGTGTAACAATTGGCCGTATTGAAACAGTTTGTTCGCCGATGGGAAACAATGGAGGGAATAAAATGCGGTGATAAAAAAGCCTCGAATCTCTGGGAGATGACGAGGCTTAATTCATTTTCAAATTGTTGCTGGTGTAAACAACAGCACAGCAGAGAAGCAAATCTAGTGTGCGGCTTTTTCGCAGCGAAATGAACCTTCAATCACGCTGCAGTTTAGTTGGCTATCGGGTTTGAAAAAGCGGTTGCCTGCCCAGTCATAAGAGGGCATAGACGGCCCCGAAACCGGTTTGTAATTCGCCGCTACACGCCAGTCGCCTTCGCCAGTGTACGCTGCAACTGTAGGGTAAGGGTAAACCGGCCAGCTTCGCTTCACATAGTCAACGTCTACCACCGTCGCGGCTTTTCCGTCAGGTGAACCCATTATCGCCGGCGCTTTTTGCTCGTCGTCTTTTCGGGGCGGACCGGCATGTTGATTACCTGCGGTGCCGTCATGACTGGCAATTATCGCTTCAGGCTTTATGCCCTGTTCTACCCACGCCATCATCGGGGTGAGTAAGTCGAAATCGTGTGGGCCGGTGCCGCCATCGCAGTGATACATGCCCGGGAACAGGTAGAGCTGCATGAAATCGCTGACGTCCTTGCCTCCGGACGATGCCTTTTTTGCCGCTTCGTAATAAGTAACCGTATTTACCGGTGAGATGTGCGGATCCTGTAGTCCGTGCCAGATGATCAGCTTGCCGCCGCGCTCACGGAAGGCATTGATATCAGGGTTTGTGCCGCTGTACAAACCGTTCAGTGGCCTTATGTTATTGAAGTTGTTTTCGGTGAACTGAAAGTCGTCAAGGGTATAATTTGCGGGAGGATTCTGCTGATAAATCAGGTTCTTAGTCGCACCGTCAGCAATCATGGTACTGAATATCTGCTCGCTGCCTGCCCGTGGCACATACACGCCAACCCAGGACAGTTCAGAACCGGGTTGCGGGCCACCCAGCGTCAGCGCTTTACCGGTGGAGGGATCTTTAGGGCCGTCGTACAGCTTTTTCGCTGCATCTATTTTTCCCTGTGTCAGGCAGTTTTCGCTGTCACCTTCCTTGCACAGGGTAACCTGCGGATCAAAGTCACACTGGAAAGGCTGTGAAATAATGCCGTCTTTAAGTCCGTCCTGTTCGTCACAGGCAGCGACTGCTGCGTTGTAAAGTATCGGCATATCTGCTGCGTGCAAGATGGCGTTACCGTCGGCTCCGGTGTTCGAGCGCGCCTGCCATCCGTGGAAAAAACTGTTCTGCACAGAAAAGTTCATTGCTGGCGCACCGGCAATGATGCCGTCGAAATCGTCGGGATACCGCTGCGCTTCAACCAGGGCTTCGCGACCCCCATCTGAACAACCGTTGAAGTAAGCGTATTTTGCGGGCTGACCGTAGTATTCTTTTATCAGCGCTTTCGACGCTAACGCGGTAATATGCACACCGCGATAGGCAAAATCGATGCGCTTTTGCGGGTTCTGGCCGAAACTACCGCCCATGCCCTTGTGCCCCATGTCTGTACTGGCTAAAGCAAACCCATCAGACTCCACTGCCTTGCAGCCGTCGGCAGCACCAATATTCATGTTTATCATACCGCAAAGGCCACCACAGCCCAGTTGCATGAAGCGCTGTGTCCACGACGCTTTTGGCAGCGTCACTTTGAAACCCACAGTGGGAGCCATGGTGCCTTCAACCACGCAGGTTGTTTTGCCGTTGACGGTTTGCTCTGACGCTGATGTGATCTTGCTACCTTCACCCCCGACTTTGGTTAAATCGAATGTCAGCAGATTTTCACAGCTCGCTACTGGTGTAACGATGTTCAATGATAGTGGAGAGTTCAGTGATGATGTGGAATCCGCAGCGGGTAGTTCGCTTTTAGCTTCTGGTTTCTTATCAGTTGCCTGCTGACCACAGGCGCTGAGAAAGACACTGAAAATAGCAATACAAGCAGCGACCAGTGGGGTTTTATAACGATGAAACATAAGCGCTCCTTATTTGTTTTTACCCGATACCGAATAGGTCATTGCCACTTTGCGGGTCTCCAAAAACGCTTCCAGTGTTTTGCCGCTCATCTGCGCGTACACATCCAGATTGGTCATACCCAGTACCGCAGCCATCTTTTCCAGGCTAAAGAAGATAACGCCATAATGAATAAGGCCAATCCAGTCCCGTTGACTAAGCAGGTCACATTCCTGCTCTGATAAGCTGAATTCTTCAAATAATGCCTGTGGCTCAGTAACAAAGCGCTGGCGATGTGCAGGTTCGATGAGACGATGCAGGAAGTCATTCAGACGATACGCACGATGAGATACTTCCAGTGTAAACGGGTGCGTGCCCTCAATCTGCTCAACGTTTTTTAGCTGGTGGCCAACGTGAATACGATGTGCTTCTCTGGTGGCTTCACTGGTGTGGCTTTGATTTTCAAAAATGATGGTGGCCATATTGGTCATCGACGGGCAGTGGGTGGTTTTATGCACGCACGTAACATTAGAAGATAACGCGCCGCGCATAATTAACCACATAATGACTTCTGCGCCTTCCATCCCACCAAGTTCTGCATATTGGGCATGAGTGAGGTGGGTTAATGTTTCCGGGTCGTGCTCAAGCAAAGTGAGGAATGTGTCGTCCCACTTCTCGTTGTTAAATCCGCAACGCTCGCCGTGCACCTGATGAGACAGGCCGCCGGTAGCAACAATGGCCACATCGAGATCTTCAGGGTAGCTTTCAATGGCTTTACGCAAAGCTTTACCCAGCTTAAAACAGCGCTTTGCAGTGGGTACCGGAAATTGCAAAACACCCACCTGAAGCGGCACAACTGCACCAGACCAGGCGTTACCGCGATCAGTCATCATGGAAAGTGGCGAGAACATGCCGTGATCAACGGGTTTGTTTTGAAAAAAAGACAAGTCAAATTCATCGGCAAACAATGAGTGGCCTATATGCCTGGCCAATTCAGCGTGTCCGGCTACAGGCGGATACTCGCGGGGACCGCCTCCCTCATCAGCCGTTTCGTATTTTGAATCGACACCCAGAACGAAAGGCGAGTAGTGATCGAAAAAGAAAGAGGTGATGTGGTCGTTATAAATGACAAACAGCACATCCGGTTTCCTTTTTTCCAGCCAGGCGGTGACGGGCTCAAAAATGTCAAATGTGCCGGTCCATTGTGCGTCTGCTTTGGTATGTCTGTCTTTAGCAAAGCCAATGGTTGGCGTGTGAGAGGCACCGATGCCGCCAATAATTCTGGCCATGATTCAGTCCTTTTTAACGGGTTGATGATTAATTTTGAGAATGGTTGCTGTGGCGACCAGCAGGGGAATACTGAAGATAATGAACATCCATCCCACGGGAATGCCTGCACCAATCAGAACACCGGCCAATGCAGGGCCACTGACGGCACCAACGCGTCCAGCCCCGATTGCCCAACCAACACCGGTGGTTCTGATCGACGTGGGATAGAGGCGGGCCGCCACAGCATATAAACCGGTGAAACCGCCTTGCACAAAGAACATCAGAATAAAAATGGCAACCATGGCGCCGGCCACATTCATGTCGACAGTGCCATACACTATAGACGCGATGGCACCTAAAATGAAAAACACTGAGATAACCCGAATAAGCCCCATTTTTGAAGACAGCCATCCCAGCAGTACAGAGCCAAAGAATGCGCCCAGATTTAATGAGATCCCTGCCAGCATGGCATCTTCTACGGGGAGTCCGGCATCAACGGCAAGTTTCACAACCCAGCTCAGCAGAAAGTAAAGACTGGCGAATGCCATCATGAAGGCCAGCCAAAGCAGCAGCGTAGCACTACGCAAATTGCTGGTGAGCAGACCGGGTAGTCCGGCAGAGGTTGTGGCGTCGGCTTCGACACGGGGCAGGCTGGACACCACAGTATGCCTTAAGCTGAGTAAAATACGGTTTACTTTTTCCAGTGCCTTGGCTGGTTGCCGTGAAATTAAGAAATCCAGCGATTCAGGTAATAAAAATAAGGCCAGAGGTAACGCACACAGCGATATCAAAGCGGTCACTTCAAACAGCGGCTGCCAGCCCCATTGCGGCAGAATATGTGCTGCCATAAAGCCAGCGATAATTGCGCCTATGGGATAGCCGGCGTGCAGGATAAGAATCGCCTGATTCCGGTATTTATCCGGTGCATATTCCGACACCATCGAGGTGAGGCTGGCCAACATTGAGCCAATGCCGAGACCCGCCACAAAGCGGAAGAAGGCCAGTTCGGTTACTGAACCTGAAAGGGCAGTAAGCCACATGCCTGCAGTGATGGTGCAAATGCTACCAACGATAATTTTCTTGCGGCCCAGCTTGTCCGAGTAGGGGGAAACGAACACGGCGCCCAGTGCCATGCCCACCAGAGCGGCACTGAACACAATGCCCAGCGCACCCGGTGACACGTCCCAGGCATCAGAAATAAACGGCGCGGCGAATGAAATAACCAGCACATCCATGCCGTCTAACATGTTTAACAGGAAGCAAATTCCCAGCACTCGCAGATGGAGTCCTGTAAGCCGTGGTGTATTTATAATTTTATTCAGATTCATGGCTACAACTAATCACTTGCTTTCGAAGTAGAGTGGATGTTATTAGTGTTAAGATGTTGTAACAATCGGTTCAAAAGAAACGCATTGTTCGTATTTGGGAAACAATGATAAGCAGGTGCTGGCAGTGGAAAGAAAGTGGAATATTGAACATTTACCCGTGTTTGTTCAGGTGGCTGAAACACTGGGGATCTCTGCCGCTGCCAATCAATTAGATTTGCCTAAATCTTCAGTCAGCAAAATCATCAGTCAGCTGGAAAAGGCCCTTGGTGTCAGGCTGCTGGAGCGCAATTCGCGAAATGTACGTCTGACCACCGAAGGCGAGGTATTTTATCGCGAAAGCATCCGTATTCTGGAGCAGGTTGATGAAACCTCACACACCATGCAGGGGCTTGTGAGCCACCCGTCCGGACGCCTCACAGTGGCAATGCCCATCGCCTTTTCCAGAGAAATTATGGCACCGCGATTGAGTGAGTTTGCCGCGCTGTATCCTGATATCGCTCTTGAAATTGTGGTCACGAATCAAGCGCTGGATATCATCAAAGAGCAAATAGATCTGGCGGTGGTGGTCGGTGCGCTGAACGATTCGGATTTGATTGTGAAAACGCTGTACCACAGCCGACTGTGTTGTGTTGCTTCTCCGGCATACATACAGGCAGAGAGACTGCATGACGAGATGGTTAACCTGCAGTCTCACGTCCGAATTGCAGAGTCCCGATACGCTATGCGTCGTTTCCCGATAAGAATCGATCAAACCAAAAGCCAAATCGATTTATATTCAAAGGTGTTCCGGGTGAATGATCCACTTTCAGTAAGAGATGCAGTGAAAAGCGGCTTTGGCGCCGGGCTGGTACCTTATCAGTATTGTAAAAAGCAACTTGCCGATGGCACGCTGAAAGAAGTGTTCCCCAAAGTGAGCTTTGATGTGACCGCCGCGACACTCTCGGTGATTTACCCTACACGCAGACTGTTATCTAACAAATCCCGGGCATTCATCGATTTTCTTACCGATACCTGTGACGCCATTTAGCCATCTTCTTTATTTATTATCGGTTTCCAAAGCATTCATGTCTTGCTCAATTGCATTGGAGATATGTACATGCATCGCCATTCTTGCGCGGGAAGGATCTCGGGCTTTAAGTGCGTGATAAATTTTGCGATGTTCGTCAACGTATGGGTGAACGCCTAAATCACGAAGCCGTTGGTGAAAGGTGGAGCTGAGCGCTGATTGATTGCGTAATCCCCACAACCACTTTACGTAAGATTCCAGTGCACTGTTGCCCGTCGCGCTAGCGATGGTGCTGTGAAAGCGCTCGTCAGCCTGCTCTTTTTGTTTTTCGCTGGCTGCACTGTTGTCCATTGTGCGAATCGCCTCTTCTAAATCAGCAAGCTGTTCATCGCTAATCCGGGCTGCGGCCAAACTCACCACTTCCGGTTCAACCAATAATCGTGCTTCGAGTACTTCGAAGGGGCCTGGAGCATCGTCTAGTTGCGCGCCACTGAGTTCGTGTTGTTCAAGGGCATAAATACCTGAACCTGTACGTATTTCTACCAAACCAGCAATTTCAAGGGCGATCATGGCTTCGCGAATGGTAGGCCGGCTTACTTCGAAGCGTACCGCAAGATCGCGCTCAGATGGCAGGCGGTCACCGGGCTTTATACTTCCCGTGCGAAGCTGCGCTTCGATTTGCGTGGCGACTTCCATGTATAAACGACGGACTTTTACGGCTTCTACTTTCATTATTAAATTTTTTAGCTGGCTAGATTAACTAACCACATTCAACGAGATAGGCCAGAGTGTCAAGCCAATTTCCCTATTGGTGACACATGTTGGTAGCAAGCAGTCCATCACCATTGTCGGAATCAACGTAGGCGGAAATGCCCCATGGTTTTGTCGAGTTCCTGATTATTTTGTCTAAGCTCTTCAGCTAACCGGTTCAATGCTTCTGCCATTTTTGCTTCGTGGGTGGCGGCTTCCTGCACACTTGCTACGTTTTTAGCGATGTCGCGGGCAGTGGTGGATTGTTCCTCTGTTGCTGCAGACATTGAGTTTGCCTGTTGCTCCAGTTCTTCTGCGCGGCGTTGAACCTGTTCAGCAGCCTTTTCACCTTCTTCTGTGGTTGCCAGTGAAGCGGTCGCACGCTCGTTATTACTGTTAATGCCGCTAATTACCGCGTTACTTACATTGGTCAGGTTATCAAGCAGATCGGATATTTTGTCGGTGGACTCACGACTGGCCGTGGCGAGTTGGCGCACTTCGTCGGCAACCACAGCAAAGCCACGCCCGTGTTCACCGGCTCTCGCCGCTTCAATGGCCGCATTCAGCGCGAGTAAGTTGGTCTGCTCTGAGAGTTTGTTAATGGTATTGATAATACTGCCAATTTCGGACATTTGTTGTCCCATCGTTTGCGCTTGCGCAGATACGTCGCCCATCTCTTTGGTCAGCCCTTGCATTGCAGATTTGATGTTGCGGTTGGCTTGCAATGAACTTTGCGCAATGTCCTTCAATTGTTGGCTGGCATCTAAGGTGTTAGAGGTCGCGCGGGCGATTTCTTCGCTGGTGGCCGCCATTTCTTCTATGGCTGACGAGATTGTCATTGCACGGCTCGAAGTATCGTCGGCATCATGCAAAATCACTTCCGTCGACTTATATAGATCATCGCCAATCCGGTTCGAGACAATCAACGATTCTTTCAGATGCACAATGAGATCTTTAATATTGGCAATGGTCTTCTCAATGTAAACAGAAATAGCACCCAGCTCGTTATCACTGTTCAGTCGCGGGCGGACGGTGAGATCGCCGTCACTGGCTCTATTCAGATTGTCAGATAAGGTCTGAAGTTGTTTCGACAGCATTGAAATCATATAGAAATAAATACTGCCGATTAAAACCGTAACAATAATAGAAAGCACGATGATAGTGATAAGCTGGAAATCCGCATCGCTGGCATTCTTTTCTGCAGTGTTTCCAATGGCGCGCCACTGTTCGTCAAGGAGGCCTTTTACTGCGCCGATTTGTTGTGTGGATGCTTTAAACCAATCGGCTGATGATGGCAGCACGGCGTAATCCACATTGCCTTTCTGAAGTGCCGTTACAACACTTTCTATAAGCCCGCTGTTAGACGAGTCGGAGACATTTGAAAACGCGGTAAGCTCCTGGCCGGATAAAATGTTCTTAAGCTGTCGGTGAATATAGCCAATGTCATTGCTATAACTGCTGATGTCAGATAGCGCAGCCTGACTTAGCGATTGCTTTGCTAATACTCCGTTTACTTTGCCACGTACTTGGCCAAGTCGCTCTTTCAGCCAGGCAAACTGCACCGCGTTGGCCAGTTCAGACGCAGCTTGTGCGCTGGAAATATTGAAGGTAAGGGATGTTACCGCATCCAAAGCGGATTTATTCAGCAGGCTGTAATAGGCAAATGCATTACTGCCATTGCGATTATTAACTTCGCCACGAATCTTTCCTTTCGATTGCAGAATTTTCGACAGCACCGCGGTTTTACTGGACACCGCAAATTCAGCCGGCCAGTCTTCTTTTAATAGACCTTGAAGTTGTGATTCCGCAGCATCGGCCTTGTCTCTTTGTGCAAGCATCTTTGCCCGCGCCTCATCGCTGCCAGAGCCAAGAAAGCCCGCCGTCAAGCCACGTTCAACCGCATGGTGATGTGCTGTTTTTTCAAGCGCATCTAAAAGACGAATTAGCTGAATATCGTCATGGGCACCGTTAAGTTTAATAGTTGTGGTAAGAATGTTTTTTCCTACCAAAAACAAAGCGAATAAAAACAGTAATGCAGCACTAAGCAGTGTTAACTGCACAAGCGAAAATCGTTTTAGCAAATTCACGAAACTTTCCTTATCTGGCCTCCGGCCTGTATCGATATGCAATATCACTTAATTTGCTGAAAGGTGTTTTTAACTGAGTATAGTAAGTGTCAGGAAATCAGCGAGTTTTGCTGAAAATAAAAATTCTCAGGTGCTTTCGATGCGTTTTGAGGATATATGCCCGATAGGATGATGAAATTCATCACATAGTTTAGTTGTCATCCTAGTGAGAAACTCGGTAGCATGTTTATTCTTGCTGGTGTAAACCAGCGAAAAGTCGACCGGGCATCGGCTTTTTCACCACAAGTAAACCGTTCTAACCCGCGCCGACGTATCTACTGCAATCAGCACCCGTGTCTCTGACGCAGGCAATCATTACTTCGGCTTAAGTAAAGCGGGTAAAACCTATACACGAAAGTTAATGTTTGGTAAAACAACCACAATCTTATAAATGGGAAGTAAACGATGAAAAAACTAATTGTTGCCGCAACAGTACTGTTTAGTGGTTTTGCATTCGGTGAAGAGTGCGCCGCGACTATCGAAAGTAACGACATGATGCAATTCAACATGGCTGAAATGTCAGTGCCTGCTAGCTGCTCAGAGTACACAGTTACCCTGAAGCACACCGGTACTCTGCCAAAAGAAGTGATGGGTCACAACTGGGTTCTGTCTAAGACAGCTGATGCCCAAGCCATTGCTGGTGACGGCGTAGGTGCTGGCCTGGCAGCAGATTACCTGAAAGCGGGTGACGAGCGCGTTTTAGCTAAAACTAAAGTCATCGGCGGCGGTGAAGAAACGTCAGTAACGTTTGACGTAAGCAAACTGTCTGCAAGTGAAGCGTACACGTTCTTCTGCTCTTTCCCTGGCCACATCGGCGTAATGAAAGGCACACTGTCTGTTAAGTAATACTTACTGTCTGTTAAGTAATACGTAACGACGAAAGAAAGGTCAGGTCACTCATGGTGTCTGACCTTTTTTTGATCCTGAACCCATTTATTATTTCTTCACTAAGGCGCATAATTTAGCCAGCTATCAGCTCTGTGCCGTCCTACTGGCAGCAACTGCCTGAAATCTGTACTAAGATAAAAGTCTGTTAGCAATCCCGGTTAGTATTACTTCTTAAAGGTTTTTCCATGTTGTCCCGTTTAGTTCTTATTAAAGGCGCACTCCTTTGCGCGTCTGCGTGGTTGGCTGCACCGTCTTATGCTTCTGATATTAACTTCGATTTCAGTGGTTCCTACCGGTTACGCTATGAAACGCTACAGAATCCGATTTTTCCCACTGATGCCAGCACGCGTAGCCGGTCAAATGATCGAATATCGTCCCGGGTGTTACTGAAAGGGCAGGCGAAGTGGGAGCACTGGAATGCAACGGTGGAGATCCAGGATTCCCGTGCATTTCTCGATGACAATGACCCCAGTTTAACGTCGTCGCAGGTAAATACCCTTGAACCACTGCAATTTTTCTTGCGCTACAGCGACGTAAATGAATACGTGAAGTCGGTAACCGTAGGGCGTATGACGCTGGATCACGGCAGCCGCCGTTTACTGGCCCGCGGCGTTTATCGCAATACACAAAATGCCTTCGA
Source organism: Alteromonas confluentis (assembly GCF_001757105.1). GTDB lineage: Bacteria > Pseudomonadota > Gammaproteobacteria > Enterobacterales > Alteromonadaceae > Alteromonas > Alteromonas confluentis. The sequence continues at coordinate 277,522 of NZ_MDHN01000029.1, read as the reverse complement.
CGGCATCACGGTTGATACTGAATACCAAAAGTGGGCAATTCGCGGTTTCTACTTGCTGCCGGTAAGTCGTTTGCCATCAGCGTCTGCACTCATCGAGGACAACGAACGGGCATTCGATAAGAGCTACAGTGAGCGCAAAATTTTCGGCTTCTACGCCACTTCACCAGAGAAAGCCTGGAACCTGCATAGTTACTGGTTCAAAGAGAGCGACGGCGCGGATTTAGCCACTCGCAATCGCGATTTGTATACCTTAGCGGCGGAGTATTCTACGACCATCGGTAATGGTTGGAAGGCCAATGCTGAACTGATTGGTCAGACGGGCACGACCCGGCAAACTACGGCTGCAGACGATATGACAGATCTGGATGTGAGAGCTTGGATGGCCCATGGTCATATTGGTAGAAAAGTGAACGACTCGACCTTTTTACGGGCAGAAATAGACTATGCCAGCGGTGACAACAACAGTGATGACGATACAGTTCATTCGCCTGATAGTTTGTACGGTGTTCGCCGGTTCGATTTTGGTCCCACCGACGTTTATCAAGGGTTCCGTCGTAGCAATATTATTGCTCCTGGTTTGCGAAGCGTCACTAAAGTCGATAAACACGAAGTTATGGTGGGCTACAAAGCCGTTTGGTATGACAAGGTGGAAGCCGGGGCTGATGACTTTATGGGTCAGCAACTTGAAGTTCGCTGGCGTTATAAAGCGTTACCAGATTTGAGGTTGGAATTTGGTGGCGCTTACTTGCACAAAGGCGATGCCCTGGAAGCAGGTGATTATGCCGACGACAGTCAATTTGCCTACACCGCTTTTCTCTACTCGTTCTAAATTTTGTTACGCGCGCAGCGTTTGCTGGTTGTCATGCAACTGGTAAACTGCGCGCTTCTTTCATTGATTCAGTTTTCACTTCGAGCACGTACCCTTTGGCTAATCCGACTTTGCATAATTCTGTAATGGCCTTGCGTTTGGATGAACTGTCACGTTCTACCCGACCGTTTGTTACACGTGGGAGTCGGGTTGTTCGTTGTGATGGGTGTTTATTGCCACAGAAACAGTGTATTTGTTCGGTGCGCCCCGCGCCGGTTGCTGAAAGCGCCTTTCTTTTTCTGATGGCCAAAGGCGAGTCGTACAAACCTTCCAATACAGGCCGATTAATTGCGGACGTGGCAAAAAACAACTTTGCCTTCAATTGGTCGCGAACCGAACCGCAACCTGAGTTATTGGCACTGCTAAACGACAACCGATACATGCCCGTAATTATTTTTCCTCATGAAAACGCTGCACCTGAACGGTGTATTCATAGTGCCCCTGTTGCGACAGGAAAAACGCCGCTTTTTATTATGCTCGATGGTACCTGGCGTGAGGCCGGACGCATGTTCCGTAAGAGCGCGTACCTTCAGCATTTGCCTGTTTTGGGTATACAGCCTCAGGCATTGTCAGATTACGCATTGCGGGAAGCTACAAGGGATTTTCAACTGTGTACTGCTGAAGTCGGCATTGAGGTGCTAAAGCTGGCTGGCGAGCCTGGCGCAGCGGCCATTCTGCAAGACTACTTTAGCCACTTCAGAGAAAAATATCTGGCGGGTAAACCGCATAGCAAGGCGCGAACGTAAAAATAGGCGTAGCCACAGTGAATTTTTGTGGCAAACTGAAATTGTTGTCGCAGCATGGAAGAAGTATATGACGTTATATCGCCCGTTGTTCAAGCATATTCGTAATCACACTGCACTTTTCAGTGAATTGCACCGGTACCGTGATCTGGCGGTAGAGGCGCAGGGTCTGAAAAACTATGTATTCAATAAAACCCCGAAGTTTATTGCTACCGATGGGAGTCGTCTGACTATCGAGCCCGAGCGCAGTATTGTGATGCCCAATGTGCATCACTTCAAAGGTGTCAGAAGCAAGCTCGCCAATGCCATTCCGGGCCTCTCTATGGTAGAGCACAGTGAAATTGGTTATCGCTATCCCACCGCTGCTTTGGCTGGTCTTGATGCGCCATTTATTAAACGCATGCGCTCTGAGTATTTCCATAAAGTAGATGAAGACCGCAGTATTTGTCGTCCGGTAAACCTGTCTTACGGCATTAAAAGTCGGGGCAAGGGCGACAACCGTCAGGAGTATGAAGTGTGGATGCCCGAAGAGGCACCTGATCAGTCTCCACTGCCATTGCTCATCGACCGTTACGGTGAAGATTTACCCCATGACGTGAGGGAGTTCGTTGAGCAGCCTTCGCGAGTGCACGGCTGGATGGGCGTAAAACGGGCGGCATTTGAAGCCCTTTACCAGAACCCTGACGTTTGCGGCGACCTAGTTATTTGTGTAGCGCTGAGTGTTGATACGTACAACATTGGTGCGCGCCCGGATTTATCGTTTTCTCCCGAGGCGGAGAGCTCTATTGCGGTAAGCAACGCCGAACTGGAATGGGAAGTGGAAGGGTACTACGCACCGCGTAATGCCGCCTTCGACCATGATGCCGTGTGGGCCGCCATTAATCATACGCTGGAAGCTGTGAATGCGCCGCTTCGCGATATGTATGGCAACGACATTATTCCACTTACAGAAAGTAAAACAGAGCGCATATTGTCTACCATCAAGGCATTGGGCGTGACGCGTGAGGAAATCGATGAGCTGGATTTACAGCCCTGGGAATTCCTCGCGACCGAAAGTGACCGTCTGAAAGGCCATGATCCCAGTCGTACGGTAAATCTTCTTGGTCGTCTGAACCGCCTCTTCTATCAGCCAGACCGGCAGTTGCCATCACTGAACTGGATGCATGATTTAATTTCCTGAGACTAGTGCTTTAGCATGCGTTGGGTGAACCAGGTTTTAAAAGCCGGCAGGTTTCCCCAGCGTAGTGCGGCGTTTACCTCTACACCGTTTTCAGCAGGCTGAGTGAAGCCGTCGTTAGTAACCATGAGGCTTACGCTTTCTGTGGGCAGCCATGCATGGTCGGGTAGGGCGAGATACACAGCCACGGTGTCGAAAAGCACAGACGAGCGCGCATTAAGGTAATCGGCTTTATCCCAGGTAACCCGCTCGGCCCAAATGGGGTAAATGTCGAATAATGCAGAAAGCTGTGGGTCGTGACTGTTCTTAAGCGCTTGATACTGAGCGCCATCGATAAGCATGTCCCGGCATGCGTCTAGCGGCGCGATACTAATATCAGCAACATTGGCGTGAAGTACGTACTGAAAAGCGGCTACATCGCTCTGTACATTGTATTCTGCCACCGGGTTGTCGTCGTAACCTTTGTAAATGCTGCCGTGCATGCCAACAAGTCGCATTTTTGCTGCCAGTTCTGGGACGCGCTGTAAGACCTCGGCAATATTCGTCATTGGCCCGGCCACAATAATGGTAACGGGGTTTTCAGCGGCTTTTAGCAAACTGATGATTTCTGCGATGCCGTCTTTTTTTATATCGCCTGGGTAGGTAGTCGTTGAAAAATCGTTTATCCACGGGTGAAGAAACTCCGCCGTAGCCTGCGCGGGGCGGCCGGGAGCAACAGGAATGTCTGTTCTTTTGGAAACTTGCAGAAATTTTGCCGCCACCTTCGCACGGTAGTGTGTATCGCCAGACACCGTTGTAATGAGTTTAAGATCCAGTTCCGGGCTTTTGAGTATAAGAGAGAGTGCAAATACGTCGTCGATGTCGCTGCCAATGTCAGTGTCGAAAATAACAGGCACGGGTTTGGCACTAATCAATGCGGAAAATAAACATAGCGATAAAATCAGATAGGCCCGTATCATAAATTTTGGCGAAATCATGGCGTTAGCCTTATAGGTTATTGATCCTTTCTGCCCTAGAATAACAATATTATTTAAGTTGATTCAGCTTTGTTTACCCGAAAAGGCACCGGGTTAGCAGCAAAGCCATTTATCCGGAGTTCCCGTGCTTAGCGAACTATCTTTCGGTGGTATGCTTTTCAGCCCAATGGTCGTAATGATCCCGCTGGCGTTTGTCCTGTCTTTGCTCACCCGCTACGCCTTGTATGCTACCGGACTTTATCAGAAATTGTGGAAACCACCCTGGTTCGAAGTGGCACTGTTTGTGTGCTATCTGGCCCTCACGGTGAAATTGCTGGCAGGTTAAAATGCAAAAAATCATCAGAATTATTATTACGTTAGCGGTTATCGTTGCGGCAGTTATGTCGGGTCGCTGGGTGTGGGATCATTACCTGTATTCGCCCTGGACCCGAGATGGCAAAGTGCAGGCTGATATTATTACCATTGCGCCGGATGTGTCTGGCTGGGTGACAAAGCTCGCCGTTCAGGACAATCAGCAGGTGAAGAAAGGCGATGTGATTTTTCAGGTCGATGTTAAACGCTATCAGGCTGTGGTGGACGAATTACAGGCCCAGGTGCGAAACGAAACCCTCGCGCTGGAGCTGGCTCGGCACGAATTTAGTCGGCGGGAGAAATTGCGTCAAAGCAATAGTATCAGCGCAGAAGAATTAGAAAGTAGCCGCATTAGTGCTGACATGGCAGAAGCTTCGCTGGATTTAGCCAAAGCCAATCTGGCCAGCGCGCAAATCGACCTGGAACGGGCATCCATTACTTCACCGGTAGATGGCACGATAGTGAATCTGACCCTACGGGAAGGGAACTACGTGTCCCAGGGCTCGCCGGTACTCTCCGTGGTCGCAGCCAACTCTATCTATGTCACCGGCTATTTTGAAGAAACCAAGCTGCCTCTTATTCATGAAGGCCAGAAAGCGACCATTACGCTGATGAGTGGCGGTAAACCCATTACCGGTACGGTGAAAAGCATTGGTAATGCCATTGCTGATACAAACACTTCTGCCAACGGGCAGTTATTGCCTCAGGTGCAGCAAACCTTTAACTGGGTTCGTCTTGCCCAGCGTGTTCCCGTGGATATCGAACTTAAGGAAATTCCAAAGGATACCCGGCTGGTGGCGGGGATGACGGCGTCCATCCGGTTAGCATCAGACGGAGAGTAAAACTTGTCTCCCATTCTGGCGACTTATCTCAAGCCAAGCCGTGCGTCGTTGATTTTTGCGCTGAAAGGCGTGATCTCCATGAGTATTTCACTCTACGTAGCCATGTGGATGGATCTCGATCGCCCGTACTGGGCACTGGTCTCCGCAGTGTTTCTGCAGGTGCGCCCAGAAGCAGGCATGGTGCTGGAGAAAACGGTTTGCCAAATCCTCGGAACCCTCATCGGCGGCGCGTATGCCCTATTGGTGCTGCATTACTTCAGCGGATTCCCTGAAGTAGCGCTCACCTGCTTAGCCTTCTGGTTGTTACTGAACTCCAGTCTTTCAGCATTCATGCGACGGATAAACTTTATCTACTTCTTTGCCATGATGTGCGTGACGCCCTGCATCATCATTCTGCTCACCATGTCACAGCCGGCCACAGTAAGTAGTCAGAGTATTTTTGATATCGCCCAGTCACGAGTTGCCGAGCTGATCATCGGTTCACTGTGCGCCATGGTGGTGGCAGTATTCCTGTGGCCTCAGCGGGTAGAAAACGTACTGGTAGTGCATGCGAAAAATGCGATTAATCAAACGATGGATTACCTTACGCTGGAGTTAGATCCAAATGGTTCCCACGAAGAGCGCCACAAGAACATCGATAGTGTGTTGCAATCACTGACAGCGCTTAACGACGACTCAAGCGCGGTAAAATTTGAAGGGCCGACAGGGCCGGGTAAGTCCCGGGCGGCCACGGTAATTTGTAATAAGGTTTTGTCGTTGATTGCGGTCGTGCAGATTTTCGGACGACTTCAGCGTAATAACCCTGAGCTGCTTTCTGACAGCATGCAGTCGTTGCTAGGACAATTGCGTGGTGACCTTGCCCTTATCGGCAGCCTGAAGAGCTTTGATGAATGCTATGAAATTGCGCAGAAGCAGCGTCGGAATTGGAGCAAACTGTTTCAGTCTCAGCCGCTGACAACGCTGGAATTCAGACTATGCAAAACCGCCCAGGAACTGGTTTCAGATTTGGTGCTTATTCTCCGTGCCTACCGGGCGCTAGAGCAAGGTAAGCCCACTAGCCTGCGAGCGGAAAGTTTAAAACCTCACCGCGATTGGCTGGTGGCGTTGACCACAGGTTTTCGGTCCTTTTTGGTATTTAGTCTGGGCGCGGTACTGTGGGTAGGAACCGGCTCGCCCGCTTCTGTCATGCTAATGATTCTACCGGTTATCTTCTCCATTATGTTTGCCCGCCTTGCGCCGGTAATTGTCACCAAAGCAATAAGAGGTATTTTAATTGGTGCCTGCGTGGCCGTGCCGGTGGCTATTTTCTATGCCCTCAACCTGATAGCGCAGAGCAGTGGCGACTTTCCCATGCTCATTCTCATTCTTGCGCCGCCTTTTTTCCTGGGTTTAATGCTGCTTGCAAACCGGACTACTCTCACGCTAGGCATTGGTTTTTGCATTCCCTTTGTCATTCTTGTCCAGCCCGCCAATGACATGAGTAACTCACTGTCCATCGATTTCACTGCCAGCAGCGCGCTGGCCATTTTATCTGGCATTATGCTGCTGTACTGGGTTTTCAAACTGTTTGCTGGCCCTGGTGCAGAGTGGATGCAGCGGCGTTTACTGTCTGTCACCTACCAGGATTTGCTCAAATTAGGTAGCCCTGGACATGATGAGGAGTGGTTTAACTCGCGAATGTCAGATCGCTTATTACGGTTAACCAGCTATGAGCAGAATATGACTTCCGGATATCGAACCTTAACCGATCTTGGCCTTACCGGTCTGAATCTGGGGCATGTTTCCATGCGTATGCAGCGACAGTTAACTGGCGTAAGTGAGCATTCGCTTACGCAGATGAAGCAACTGTGGCAGCAAGCGTTAGCGGAATCATTTCTGGCTGCATCGAAAGGGGATAAGCGCGACCACCTTGCTGGTATTAATCAGCGCATATTGGAAAAACTACGCTCTGAAGGCGCGCCTCAAGACAATCTGGCTTTATTACACGGTATATTTACCCGCCTGCATTACACGTTCCAGCGCACTGCTGACATGATCAACGACGCCAAAACGTAAATTCATTCAGATCCTAAAATGCAATTTGGTAAGGCCAAAATGAGTTTTAGGTTTGTTGATACGGGATTTTTATTGTATCTTAACTGAAATTGGCATGACCAAAATGGGTTGAGATATGATTGAAACATGGCGCTGGTTTGGACCATCCGACAGCATTACTCTGGAAAAAATTCGTCAGGCGGGTGCCACCGGCATTGTTACTGCGTTGCATGAAATTCCCACCGGCGACGTGTGGCCGCTGGAACTGGTTAAGCGTCGTAAGGCTGAAATCGCAGCGTCAGGCATGAACTGGGATGTTATTGAAAGCATTCCTGTTCACAACGATATCAAGAGCCGTACTGGCGATTACAAACAGCTAATCGAAAACTACAAGCAGTCTATTCGCAATGTAGGCGCGGCCGGTGTGACTACTGTATGTTACAACTTCATGCCGGTAGTAGACTGGACCCGCACAAACCTGACTTACCAGTTACCCGATAAAAGCTACGCGCTGCGTTTCGAGTATTCTGATTTCGCCGCTTATGATGTATTTGTGATGCAGCGTCAGGGCGCAGAAAAAGACTACACACCCGCCATGCTGGAAAAAGCCAAAGCCCGCTTCGACGCCATGAGCGAAGAAGAGCGTGTTGGCCTTGAGAAGAACATCATTGCCGGTTTACCAGGTGGTGAGGGTTCTTACGACCGCGAAGGTATTCGCGATACCATTCAACAGTTCATCGACATGGGGGAAGATGGCCTGCGCACCAGCCTGTACGAATTCCTCGAAGCCATCATCCCAGTCGCGGAAGAAGCCGGCGTGAAGATGTGTATTCACCCTGATGATCCGCCGTTCTCGCTGTTTGGCCTGCCCCGCGTAGTGTCCACTCAAAGCGATGCAGAACGTTTACTTAAAGCCGTAGACAGCCCGGCAAATGGCCTGACCATGTGCGCCGGCTCTTACGGTGCCCGTGGCGACAACGACCTGATTGCCATGGTAAACGCATTCAAAGACCGCATTTACTTTGTCCATCTGCGCAACGTGACCCGCGAGGAAGACGGTTCTTTCTACGAAGCCGCCCACCTCGACGGCGACAACGACATGGTAGGGCTGGTGCAGGCACTACTTAATTGTGAATCTTCCATTGGTTGCCAAATCCCAATGCGCCCTGACCACGGTCACACGTTATCTGATGAACAGGGTAAAGAAGGCTTGAAGCCGGGATATTCATATCTTGGCCGTCTTAAAGGTTTAGCAGAGTTGCGGGGGTTGATTAGGGCGGTTTCTTATATGTCGGCCCGCTAAGGGCTGATGGCTGATGAGCTGCTGCACTCAAGATTACGGCGTTAAAAGTTCTCTCAAAATCCTCATTTAACAGCCAGTAAACTGCGGTTTTTCGAGAACTTTTGCCTTGTTCTCTCTTCGCTCGCGACGCTCATCACGAATTAATGCGCTCGGGATTGCGGCGCTAAACTAAAAGATCGTGCGGCCACAGGGTTGCGCCATCAGCTTAACCATCGCCTTCTCTTCCGGCTGGTCGCCTCACATATCCACAATATGTCAGGAAATTTTCCAAGGTCACAAATCTGAAAATTTGCAAGTTATCTTAACTTCCTGTTTTTAATAGCTAATACAATATTGGTACGTCAATTGTATAATACTAATAAAGTATCACTTTAGCTCTGCTGAATAATTCTGTTTGGTAGGTTGTGCTTAAGAAGGAAACGCAAATGAACAACAAATTTTTTAAAAGCTTAGTGGCTTGTTTTGCTTTAGCTACCAGTGGCATGGCGAATGCTGGTCTTTTAACTTATGAAGGCGCTACTCAGAACGTAGGTAACTGCATACCTTTCGGCTGCCCTGATTCTTACGGTCCTCATATGGGGTTTGTTTATCAGGATATTGACGCGTTCACGCTGAATGTTGGTGACACTATTGCTTTCGATATTGGCGCGGTAAACGATAGCGAGCTTTCATTTGACCTGTCGTTATCTGCTACCACCGTTAACGGCGGCACCACTGCTGCTGGATTTTCCTTCGTATCGAGTCTGGGAGCGGGCTTTTATGGTGATACCGTCGTGGGAAATTACGATCTGATTTTTACGGCAACAAATACTTTTACCTTTAATGGTGGCGGTCTTATTGTCGACTTTCTGAATACCAATGGTCCTGTAAATGACTTTACGTATGACCAGAACCTTGTTTACGGGAATAATAACCCGAATGCTGTAGGTCGATATTATAGAGGAGCGACCGCTGGTGATGTATCCGAGTTCGATAGCTACTCTGTCGGTAATTTTCAAGTAAATACGTTTGATGCGATTCAGCCACCAACGACTGTGCCTGAGCCATCCACACTAGCAGTATTAGCTTTGAGCCTGATGGGATTTGCTTCTCGCAAATTCAGCATAAAAGCGAAGTAAGACAGCTCTGGCAGAATCAAAAAAGCACTGGCCGCAATGCCAGTGCTTTTTTATTTGGTCTGACCCGTCCTGAATAACTAACCCGGCACTACCACTTCGTCAGTCGGCATCCTTTAACAGCATAGAATAGAATGAAGCCGTAACACGGAATGGTCATCCAGTAGGCGTTAAGCACGCCAGCGCTGTCGGCGATGGCACCGAATATCATTGGCAGAACGGCACCACCGGCAATACCCATGATCAGCAGGGCTGAACCGCGCGCGGTAAAATGTCCCAGACCTTCCAGAGCCAGCGGCCATACCGCAGGCCATACAATAGCATTCGCCAAACCCATCAGGGCAATCAGCGTAATTGGGTCAGGTAATGTGCTTATGCCCGTCCAGCCCCATAAAATCGCTGCGAGGGTGTCGCTTTCAGGGCTGGTGAACGGGATCAACGCGGCCAGAATAATGCCCAGCGCCGCAGACAGTGTCAGTAATTGGTGTTGCGTGAGCACGCGGGGGATAAGCAGCAGACCCAAGGTATAACCAATCACCATGAAAAACATCGTGTAGGACGTCAGGCCGATATGACCATCTACATTCAGCGCTGCACCAGCAAGACCAATAGTATCTCCGGCAATTACCTCAACGCCCACGTAACAGAACAGCGCAACTACACCCAGAACCAGCTGCGGGAACTGCAGGATAGAACCCTGCGCCGCGCCAGCTGCATCAAGCTTGTCGTCTTCCTGATGTAAATCCAGTTCCGGCAGGCCAGAGAAACGCAGTGTTACAGCCAGGAGCAGCAGCGCAACGCCCATACCGATATAAGGCGACACCAGGCTGTCAGCCAACTGCTGGATCTGCACCTGTTGCTCAGCAGCCGGTAACGCCGCAATGCTCTGCGCAGACACATCGGCGAAGTTACCCAGTACCAGCGCGGTAAACACGATAGGCGCCAGCCAGCCTGCGCCTTTGTTCAGCAGACCCATGATAGAAATACGGGCCGCTGCGGTTTCCGCCGGTCCGATTTTTACCAGATAAGGGTTTGACGCTGTTTGAAGAATGGTCAGTCCCGAACCTACAATGAACTGGGCGGTAATGAACAGTAAGAAAGTCTGCGCTTCGGCGGCAGGTACAAACAGGAAGCAGCCAACGGCGATCATTACCAAACCCAGTGACATGGCATTCTTATAGCCAGTTTTATTGAGTACGAAGGACATTGGCAACGCCATCACCACGTAGGCAATGTAAAAACTGAACGAAATCAACAGGGCTTCTGTACCGCTTAACTGACAGACGATCTGCAGAAATGGAATAAGTGCACCGTTCAGCCAGGTGATAAAGCCGAATACAAAAAACAATGTACCGATGATGAACATGGGTAATAGTGTGGAACTCTTTGGAGTCGCTTGCTCAGTTATTGTCATTATTTTTCCTTTGAACGTATTACCAGGGCGACGCCCGGGAAGTGTTACGACATGCGATGTCCGTCCCGCCAGTATGCGGTGACGCCAAGCTTGTCGTTAAGAGTAATAAAGTTTGCGGCAGCGCCAGGCTTCAGTGCTCCCAGAGTGTCGCTTAAACCGAGGAATGCAGCAGGTGTGGCGGTAGCCATTTTCAGCACGCTTTCCAGCGGGAAGCCTAAATCAAAATGAGTATGCTGAATGGCTTCTTCCATGGTCAGAACCGAACCGGCCAGCGTGCCGTCAGCAAGCTTCAGGGTAGGGCCCTGACGCAGTACTTTAATGCCTTGATACATGAAATGGTCTGCATCGCTGGCAGCCGGTGCCATAGCATCAGTGATCAGCATCAGCCTGTCATCGCCCTTCAGGCGAATTGCAAGCGAAGCGCTGATAGGATGAACATGCTGATGATCTACAATCAGACCACAGTATATATCGTCGCGGTAAAGAGCACTGCCGACAACGCCCGGTTCACGGCTGTTCAGCGCTGACATGGCGTTGTACAGGTGAGTGGCCGAGGTCGCGCCAGCGTCAAATGCCTGCAAACAGGTTTCTGAATCCGCATTGGTATGACCCACAGATACGATCACTCCGGCTGCAACCAGGCGTGATATGTCTTTCGGGGAAACCATTTCAGGCGCTACCGTTACCAGCACTACGCCTAAATCCTTACGGGTAAAAACAGCAAACTCTTCGTCGCTTAGCGGACGAATAAAGCTGCTGCTGTGCATGCCTTTTTTAACCTGCGACAGGTGCGGGCCTTCAAAGTGCACGCCGGGAATCGCTGCAGGATTGTCGGCATGGGCAATGGCGATGGCATCAGCGCCGCGTTTCATCACTTCCAGATCATCGGTGATGAGCGTAGGCATAATGCTGCCGGTACCAACAGTAAGGTAAGCCGCGGCCATTTGCTCCAGGGTTTCTGGTGTTGGTGCTTCGTTAAACTGAACGCCACCCCCACCGTTCACCTGAATATCCACCATTGCTGGCATTACTAACCCGTCGAGAACGGTGGCATCACCGGCTTCAGAACCCGGGGTCAGAGAAGCTACCTTACCACCTTCAATGTCAAAGCTGACATCGGAAAGCAGTGTGGTGCCGTCGAACAACTGTGGAGCAAAATAACGCATGATAATTAAACCGTTTCAGTCACTTTTTTCAGGCCAACTGGATTATCGGGGTCCATATCCAGTTTTCTGGCCGCGATTTCTATATCGAGATAAAAGCGCTGCATGATAAGCAGTGGCGATACCAGCGGGTGAATATCATCCGGGGGAGTAAACAGCGGAAACACAGTTGCACCGCGCTTTTTCACTTCGGCTATCTGGGCCTCGTGGAACGGGCTACTGGCGTCAGGAATATTCACATCCAGAATGGCCACACCACGGTTAAGCAGTGAAATAGGGCCGTGCAGGAATTCAGCACTACTGAATGCTTCTGCCTGGATGCCGCATACTTCTTTCATTTTTAACGCGATTTCTCGTGAAACAGCATAACCGAAAGCACGACCCAGCACTACGCATCTCTCCATCGGGCCGAGTGCTTCTGCGTTAAGTACCGGTTCTGCCGCAATAGTCTGTTCCATTTGAGCAGGTAAAGCCTCCAGCGCTTCAGCAAGCACTTTGTTGTCAGCATAGTTGGAAACAATGTGCAGCAGCGCAAAAAGGCTGGCCAGATAACTCTTGGTGGCGGCTATTGCCAGTTCAGGGCCGGCTTTGAGCGGAATGAAAAAATCAACTACATCAGCCAGCGGTGAACTCTCATCATTCACCAGCGCCACACACAGCGCCCCCTGGGCTTTGGCCATTTTCGCCTGGGCGATAATGTCAGGACTGCGGCCAGACTGTGAAATCACAAACACCAGTGCATCTTTCAAACGCAGTGATTTACCATAAACGCTGTTTACCGAAGGCGCAGCGGCAGCAACAGATAATCCCAGTTCGGTTTCAATCAGGTATTTACCAAATACACCGGCGTGATCAGAGGTGCCACGACCAATCATGTACACAAATGCGGGATCACGCTGTTTAATTGCTTCAGCAAGCTCAGTGACACGCGTGCTGTTTTCTTTCAGTTGGTTACGGAATACCTGAGGGGTTTCTGTGGCCTCGGTCGCCATTTTTGTTACAAGAGCCATTGTCAGGCCTCCTTAAATGCTTGTCTGGCTAACGCGACTGCACCGTACTCCGGTGAACAGAGCGCTGGACTCAGAAGGCGCTGGATATTGTCGGGCAGATGGTCACTCCAGTATGAAGCCAGGCCGCCGATCATAGTCAGTCGCTGTGGATTTAATTCAGAAAGACGCAGTAAAACTGCAGTCAGATAGGTAGCGCCGTCTTCAATAATCGATGTTGCCAGTGATTCGTTTTGTTTTGCCTGAGCTACCACTAAAGGGGCTAGAACGGCGTAATCAGATGAACGAAAATGAAGGGCCTTTGCAACAATGTCTACAGATTTACAGGCTTGTAGTTGTTCGCAAACTGCGTCTGTCAGTGGTGTTGATGGCATGAGGTTATCCATGGATTCCAGCGTGGCTGAGAGCGCGCGCCATCCCAGCCAGGCACCGCTGGCTTTGTCTCCCAGCGGAAAACCGTGACCGCCCATTATAGTATGCACGTTATCAACGCTGGCAAAGGCTGAACTCCCTGTGCCGGTGATCATAATTGCGCCTTCCTGGCCACCGTGAGCGCCTGTACAGGCGATATGTAAGTCGGTGGTCAGAAGTGTATTGGCGAAAGGCAGTTTCCAGGCTTCAGCTAAACCCCGGTAAGCGGGAATATTTACCCCGGCCAGACCAAGACACACATGTAGTGTCTTAATCGTTTCGGTTGGCAGATTTGCTGAGGCTACAGCCTGTGCAGCGGCATCAATAATGCTGTTGAAAGCGATGTCGGCAGACTGCGCCGGATTCGCCGGGCCAGACAAGCCCTCGCCCAACAGCTCACCATTTTGTGACTCAAGTCGTGCCTTACACTTTGTTCCGCCACCGTCGATGCCGAGAAAATACTGTTGATGAATCAAAAACTATTCCTTACTGAATCTCTTAGAAACACGTGAAAAAGTTAAATTACAGCGTTAAATTTTGATGAAAATCTGCTTACGCCAGAGCCAGTAAACCGGAATGAAACACACGCCCACAAACATAAGTACCCAAATGGTCGCGCTGATAAATTCACTCATACCTGCTTGCAACGACCAATCAACCCAGATCTGATGAACAGATGTTCCGTTTATTTCCCAGTCGAGGCATTTTTCGATAATGACATGCAGCACATAGGCGGTAATTGCGTTGGCGCCAAAAATAACCGGTAGCGTGGTGCCCGCCCGGTAGCCGCGTATATCGGTGTACCACACCATACAGGCCAGAATCATTGCGCCAACACCGCCGGTGGCGAGGACAAATGAACTTGACCAGATTTGTTTGATGAAAGGAAAACCCAGGCTCCAGATACAGCCAATAGCGAAGCACAAGAAGCCAAACACAGAAAGGTGCATCACCGCTTCTTTTAAATCTTCTTTCGCACTAATAATAATCTGACCCATCAGCAGACCAATAATGCCGGTGACAACTGACGGGAAGGTGCTGAGCAGGCCTTCTGGATCCCACTCGCCACGCCACAACATGCCGGGCATGAATCGGTCGAACCAGTTAATGATGTTTTCGCCGCGCTCAAGGTGACCCGCTGGTAAACCCGGTGCCGGGATAAACAGAATAAATAGCCAGTAAAGTAAGAGAATTGCGATTCCCGTCTTAACAATGGTGCGAGGCGTGCAGTAAATAGCAAAGTAGCAACAGGCTAGATAAACAAGCGCAATACGTTGCAGAACACCAAGAACACGCACTTGCTCGAAGTGGGTATAAAACAGGTTTACTGCCATACCCAACGCGAACATGATGAATGTTCGCTTCCACACTTTTTTCAAAACCGCCGAGAGATTTGGTGAGTCTGGAATGACGTTCTTAAAACCTAGTGCAATGGCCACACCAACGATAATGATGAAAAACGGAAAAATGAGATCGGCAAAGTAAATGCCTTCCCAGTGTGCATGGGAAAGTTCGCCGTATGTGTTAGGACTGTTCACCACGATCATTGCCATCATGGTCAGGCCACGGAAAACGTCGAGGGACAGTAATCGCTTTTTGTTGTTTTCAGCTGTCATCTGTGAACTGCTTCTTTTGTAATCATAGTTTTTACGTTAACCTTCCGTTGTCAACGTTGTCAAATCTATTTTCATCGTTGAAAAAGACTAACGGCTTTTCTAAAGGACACACAGGAAAGTTGCGGGGCAGTGTTAATGTTATTATGCTGCTGAATGTCATACATTTTTTCATCGCCATAGGAAAATATGAAGAAACCAACCATAAAGGACGTCGCCAAGCTGGCAGGGGTGTCATTCAAGACTGTTTCACGTGTTGTGAACAAAGAAGCCAGCGTAAGCGATGAAGTACGTACAAAAGTGCTCGAATGTATCGAAAAGCTCAATTATCAGCCCAATCATACTGCCCGGGTTATGCGTAAGGCCCCGTTTTCTCTCGCGTTTGTTTATGATAATCCAAACAGTCACTATGTAATTGAAATGCAGAACGGCATTATTTCTGAGTGCCGAGAGCGGGGATTTGAATTGGTTATCCATCCTACAGACTCACGTTCTGAGGACGTGGGAAAGGAGTTGGCGGCCATGATTGGTTCAAATCAGATTGGAGGTGTTATTCTCACTCCGCCATTATCTGAAAACCGCGAACTGGTTACCTTTCTTCTGAACCGCGACGCCAAGGTAGTTCGTATTCTTTCTGGCGCAGAAGCACCGGACACACTCGCGCCCGTAATACACGTGGATGATGTGGGGGCAGCCCGCAAAATGACAGATTACCTTCTTGATCTCGGCCACAAAAAAATTGCGTTCCTTGGTTATCATGCGTCTCACGAATCGAGTCTCGGCCGGTTAGAAGGTTTTCGAACTGCGTTGGAAAGCCGGGGATTACCGGTAGATAAAAATCTCATCATCGATGGTGAGTTTACGTTCGATTCAGGTATGGCTATGACGCGCGAAGCCTTGAAAGGCAAGCCCACCGCTATTTTTGCCTGTAACGATGAAATTGCCGCTGGTGCGGTATTCCAATCTCGATTAAGTGGATTCAATGTACCAGAGGATGTTTCCATCGTAGGTTTCGAGAACAGCCCTTTCTCAGTTCAGACCTGGCCGCACCTGACAACGGTGAATCAACCTAATTTTGATATTGCTGCCTGCGCCGCCGCTATGGTGATAAAAATGATGCAGGAAAAGGATGTGCATTCCGTAGAATCTAAGGGGTTTTCACTGAATTTAGTAGTGCGCGACTCGGCAATCAAACCAGCCTGACCCTCTGTTCCCAAATAGATTTATTGTCATATTTTTTTAATCTTCAAGTTTGACAACGTTGACAAGTGGTGTTAGCGTCGAAAACAGAGTGATGAAAAATTCACCGTGAAAACGATTGGATATTCTCTTTAATGTTTTCACTAAGAGCTGAAGGACATGAAAAAGTTGAACTGATAGGTGCGAAATAACAAGTAAACGCGTCTGTTTAAAACTTCTATTGCCAATTATACGCGCTGCAAAACCAATGCGGCGTTTTACTTCTCAGGTAGGAAATATTAATCGTATGAGCAAAGCGAAGATCGGATCTGTCAGTGCATTGTATTTTGCTGTAATGATGGCGCTGAGCGGCTGTGATAAAACAGCAGAAGCGCCCAAAGCCAGCTCAGAAAACCAGAACGCAGCGACTGCCACTGCGATAGCTGAACACTCTGCCGTAGAGGCCGTCCTGGCCCGCGTGACCAACAGTAAACTGACTAACCTAAGTACTCGTAAGGTGTCTGACGAAAAGCCAGAGTGGTACGAAGTGGACGTTCGCGACGGTAAAGCTGAAATCAGCGGTAACAGCGATGCTGCCATGGCGTACGGTGCTTACCAGTTCCTTCGTGAACAGGGTGCGCTGTCGGTTAGCTGGGAAGGCAACCGTGTGGATTTGCCTGCTTCATTTGCGGATTTTGATGGTGAGCCAGTGGCTACACCGTTTAATCAGCGTGCTTACTTAAACGTCTGTGCCTATGGTTACACTACCCCATGGTGGAACTGGGATCGTTGGGAACAGGAAATTGACTGGATGGCACTGCACGGGGTAAATAACCCGGTTGCCATGGAAGGTCAGGAGTACGTATGGCAGGCGTTGTGGCGCGAGTTTAACGTCAGTGATGACGAGCTTTCCTCGTATTTCTCCGGCCCGGCATTCACGCCATGGCAGCGCATGGGTAATATTGAAGGTCATGCTGGTCCGCTGCCGCAAAGCTGGATTGATAAAAAGCACGACCTGCAGAAGAAAATTCTTGCCCGTATGGATGAGCTCGGTATGAAGCCGGTGGTTCCTGCATTCAGCGGCTACGTACCCAAAGCATTTGTGGAATTGTTCCCGGATGCAAAAATCTATGAAATGCCGCCCTGGTCTGGCTTCGAGCGCGAAACATACTGGCTGGACCCGGCTGATCCGCTGTTTAATAAAGTGGCCAAACGCTTTATTGAAATCTACAGCGAGACCTACGGCGAACAGGAATACTATCTGTCTGATGCCTTCAACGAAATGCTGCCGCCGGTATCAGAAGAAACCCGTTATGAAGACTTAGCGTCTTACGGAAAACGTATTTACCAGTCAATTGAACAGGCATCCCCCGAAGCGACCTGGGTAATGCAGGGCTGGATGTTCGGTGCTGATGAAGAATTCTGGGATCTACCGTCTATTGAAGCCTTCCTGCGGGACGTACCTGACGCCAAATCCATGATCCACGATATTGGTAACGACCGCTATCACGTTTGGCAACGCACCGAAGGCTTCAAAGGTAAGCCGTGGATTTTCGGTTTTATTCATAACTACGGTGGCTCTGACCCTGTATATGCTGACTTTGGCGATTACGTAGAACAGCTCGACGTGGTAACCCACTCAGAAAACAAAGGTGCACTGTCTGGCTTCGGTGTATTCCCGGAAGGGATTAACAATAACTCGGTAGCTTACGAGTTCCTGTTTGATCTGCCATGGGAAGCCCAGCCGGATATGCAAAGCTGGGTGGCTGAATACACTAATGCCCGTTACGGTAAGACATCACCGGAATTACTGGCTGCCTGGGATAAACTGATCGACGGCGTGTATTCGGTACGTTACTGGACTACCCGCTGGTGGGAAGGTTCTGCAGGTGCCTACGTGCTGTTCAAGCGTCCTGATTATAAACTCACTGCGTTCTCTGGCAATCCTGGCGATCTGGCAAGTCTGGATGCTGGTATCGAACAGCTGCTGGCAGTGGCTGACGAATACAAAGATGCGCCACTGTTTGTTTATGACTTAGTGGATATGACCAAGCAATCGGTATCACTGCACGCAGATCTGAAACTGCAGGCCGCGATTCAGGCCTATCAGAACAAAGAGTTTGAAAAAGGCGATGCGCTGGTAACTGAAATTACCGATTTAGTTACCCGACTGGATGCGCTTATGGGCTGGCATCAGGAAACCCTGCATTCGTGGCTGAGTGATGCGTCTGCTTACGGTGAAAGTGCTGAAGAATCGGCGTTCTTTATCACCAATGCCCGTCAGCAAATCACTCAGTGGGGCGGTTCCTCGCTGAAGGACTATGCTTCCAAGGCCTGGCAGGGCATGTATGCCGATTTTTATCTCCCGCGCTGGACACAGTATTTGACTGCGTACCGCGATGCCATGCAGCAGGGTAAAACGTTTGACGACGAAGCCCAGCAGCAGGCGCTGATCAAGTGGGAGCGTGAATGGATTGAACAGAGTGATATCCCGGCACTGGATAAACCCGAAAACCCTGTGTCTCTCGTTAGCGAGCTAATGGCAACCATCAAGGCAGATGGAAACCGTTAACCGTTAACAGACCCGTGTTCGCCTGTGGTTGGGCAGGCGAACACTCCAATTACCATTCCTCCTGCCAGGTTTGGGAAGAGTCGTCAGATAAAGGTCTTTTGCGCGGATGAACTTCAAGTTCAAGATCTAACGCAGCTAGTATCCTGAATAAGGTTTCCAGTTTGGTCGATTCAGGATTGTTCTCGAAACTGGACACTGTGTCCTGTCGAAGGCCTGTTTTATTTGCAATTACAGTTTGAGAGCACTGAGTAGATTTCCTCTCATTCCGTAACGCTACACTCAGTTGTTTAGCAGATGTAATTTTCACGCCATGCCTTCATTTTCATACACGCTTTAGCAGGTATTTTAAAAATATACCCTGTAGCGTATAGAAGCAAGGTTACCTGTTAAAGCCGGTATCTACGGTTAACTTAGTCGGTCGCAGGCGACTTAAAGCCTACTGCTGCTGCATCAACGCGGTGTAAAACTGCGTGGCGCGAACCAGATTCTCAATGCTGATGCGCTCGTTGGTGCCGTGGAAGCCTTCCAAATCATCGTTATTGATCACCATCGGGTTGAATCGGTAGGCATTGGTGATATCGCCGTAAAACCGGCTGTCGGTGGCGGCAATGGTCAGTCCCGGCGTAATGATTGTGTTGGGATAAACCGCACGGGTGGTTTGTACCAGCTGGGTGAATCCATCGTTGTCGGTGGCGGCCACCGGTGAGGCTTCAGTAAATTCGCCCATTTTAACGTCAATGCGTTCATCATCGATGGCGGCAGTGACCCAGTTCACCACATCCTCAACCGTGTCACGGGGATGCAGACGGAAGTTAATGGTAGCCGTGGCCGTGGCTGGCAGCACGTTAGATTTTACGCTGCCAGACAACATAGTCGGTGCGGTGGTGGTACGCATCATCGCGTTGCCGCTTTTGGTGTCGTCGAGCACGCTGCTCAGCAAAGGCTTAAACAGCCAAAGGTTGGCGAACAGTAAGCGCTTACTGAAATCCATATTGCGGGCGATATCGCCGTACATTTTCTCACTTATTCCTTCAAGACCGCCGGGTAACGGTGCGTCTTTCAGCTTCACCAGTGCTTCAGCCAATACCGTTACTGCGGTGTTTTCCGGTGGCATGGAACTGTGTCCGCCTTCACCGTGGGCGATAAGCTTCAGCGTCAGATAGCCTTTTTCGGAAACATTAATGCTCGCAATGCCCTTATCCACACCGGGCACAATGCCATCGAGTACAAATGAGCCTTCATCCAGCGACCAGGCAGGGGTGATACTCTGATCACGGAACCACTGTGTCAGCGCCACCGCGCCGTCTTCACTACCCAGTTCTTCGTCGTGGGTGAGGGCAACATAAATATCCTGTTTCGGCGTAAAGCCGGTTTTCAGTAAGCCCGACACCGACGCCATCAGGCCCACCACCGCGCTTTTGTCATCCAGTGCGCCACGGCCCCACACGTAATTATCGGCAATATCACCGGCGAAAGGCGAATGAGTCCATTCATTCTCAGTGCCCGGATTGACCGGTACCACGTCATAGTGGGCGGAGAACAGCACCGGCTGTCCGGTTGCTTCACTACCTTGCCAGCGAAGCAGCAGGGTGTGGGTATTTATTCGTGTGAGTTCCAGCTGGGCAAATACATTCGGGTAAGTAGTCTCAAGCCACTGCTGCAAGGCGATGAAACTGGCGTAGTCATCGGGATTACCGCTTTCCCAGGAAATGGTCTGAAAGGTGATCGCTTCTGAAAGCTGAGCCGCCAGCGCGTTTGCATCGGGCTGAATCAGCGTCATCGGTTTTAACGGCGCGTTCTCAACCGGCGTGTAGCGAACGGCATTGAAAATGAGAATGCCGAGCAGGCCAACCAGCAAAATTCCGACAATTTTGAAAAAACGCAGCATAAATCAATCCTTTAAATGGCGTCCTGTAAATTACGTCATTCGATAATAGTTGTTAGAGCACTACCCGCTAGAGTGAATCAATAACCATTTTCACCGCCTTACGCAGTGAAGGAAAGGCAATATCCTGCAGCTTAACCTTGTCAGGTTGCAACCACTTTACAGCCTCAATTTCTGATGCCTGCAGAGTGAACGCGGGCTTTTCGTTAAGGTACGCCACAAACAAGCCATCACAGGTGTGATAACGCACGTCCGCATAATCGTAAATATTCGGTGCCGACATCAGATATTTCCAGTCAGTCACGTGAATACCCAGCTCTTCACGGGTTTCACGGATGAGCGCTTCTTCCAGCGATTCGTGAAAATCCACAAACCCGCCGGGCAGACCCAGTTTACCTTTTCCCGGCGCTTTGCCGCGCACAGTAAACAGCAGCTTGCCATCATGAACCAGAATACCGGCAACGGCGGTGGCTGCATTGATGAAGAAGGTGAAATCACACTGGTCGCAGCTATAGCGGTTTTCGGTTAACCGGAAGCTGTCGCTGGAACAGGAGGGGCAGAACTTAAAAGGCTTTGGATTCATCAAACAGGGAAATCGGAAAATATTGGCCGATAGCATGCCATAAAAGGGTACCCGAGCGCCAAAAAACGTAAAAACCCTCGGGTACCAACGGAGACTGGTTGGAAAAGAGCGGTATTGCACCGCGCCATCCGGTTAGTTCGAAATAGCAGTAAACGCTGGTTTAAGCAGTGATGAGCGGGTGGTTACCGGGCCAATCACAAAGCTGAACGAGTAAGCGGTGTCATTCAGCAGGTAGGCGTCATAAGGTTTCTGACCCCAACTGGTATCGCCGCCCACACCCATTTGTTTGTAGTCGATGTTCAGATCCACAAAGTCCTGCTTTTTCACATCAACGGTGTGTCGCTGTTGTTTGGTTTCTCCGGGATCGAGCTGGTCGATACCGTAGTGGTGAGCGGAGAACTCGAACACCGGCGCGCCGTGAACAAGCAAGCCCTGCGCATCATTGGTCAGCGTGAGCCAGCGGGTGTCGGTGCGGTTACCGTTTTCCTGCGGACGGGTGTAGTCGTAACCTAAGTCGTCCACGTCACCGGCAAACAACCCGAGGAACGCTGACGCTTTGCGGTCTGCATAGTTCTCGTGAGGACCACGGCCATAGTAATGCACGCCGGAATACGCCAGCGGTAAACGGGTGTTAAAGCCGATACGCGGAATTTCCAGTGCTTCGTCAGCAGGCGCAACGTTAAGCTGTGTATCTACTGTCAGTGTACAGTCTGGTGCCACCGAATAGCTGATATCAGCTTGGGCACTGGTTTCAGCCAGCGTCACGTGCTGCTTAATTACTACCGATTTCGCGCTGTCAGATACACCGGTCAGTTCACCTTTCTGATTGTGTGTGGCCTGCCTCCAGCTTTCGCTGCGAACTGGCATCTTGTTACCAAAATCGTTATCGGTAGGTGCACGCCAGAAGTTCAGTTTCAGTGGTGACGACAGAATGGCTTTGCCATCGCGGCTGAGTGCTGAAACATAACCCTGTTCGTCAAAGCTGACTTCGCACTGTTTACCGGAAACCGTGGTGGTGCCAGCCGATTTGCTTACTTTCAGCGAACCGGAGATTGCCGGAGTATAGCTGGCAAAACTGCCTTTTAGCGCTATCTGATCGGCAGCCATCACGTTACTGGTATCGGTGAAAGCAAAATCCTTAGCCGGTGTTACTGTGAAATTCACCAGATACTCGCCGTCACCTTTCAGTGAAGACGCAAGCTGCGGCAGGGTAAACGCTTTGGTTTGCTGGGCATCAACGTCGATGTCCAGTTCGCCGGTTTTTATTACGGCGCCGTCTTTCAGCAGCGACCAGCTGAAATCGTATCCGTCACTGTCGGTGAAGAAGTTCTCGTTATACACCGAGAAGCTGTCTTCCACGTTGCCGCTGAAATGGAAGTTCTGATAAATATGCTTCACTTCATGCAGACCGGGATGAGGTGTGCGATCGGCATTGACCAGACCGTTCAGCAGGAAGTTGCCGTCGTTGCGAACGCCTTCCGGCTCGAAGTCACCGCCGTAGCCCCAGTAGCTTTCGCCGTCCTCGTTTTCGATCAGTAAGCCCTGATCCACCCAGTCCCAGATGAAACCACCCTGAACCCGTGGCTCGCTGCGCACCATGTCCCACAGTTCAGTCAGGTTACCGGTACTGTTTCCCATGGCGTGGGCGTATTCCACCCAGATAAACGGGCGGGTTTTGTCTTTGGATAAATGACGACGATGAATTTCATCAATCGACGCGTACATCCAGGTCACTACATCAGTGTGACGCTCGGTGAATACATCGTCACGACGTTCCGCTTTGTCGTAAAGGGTGACGCGGGAGTCATCAAACTCTTTCACCCACTTGTAAGCATCGATAAACGTGGGGCCGTCACCAGCTTCATTACCTAATGACCAGAACACCACAGAAGCGTGGTTTTTGTCCCGCTCGACCACGCGCTTAATGCGGTCATGGTGCATGGCGGCAAATTCAGGATTGTTTGCTGGCGTGGCATCCGGTTCAAATCCGAAGCCGTGAGATTCAATGTTGGCCTCATCCACCACATACAGACCGTATTCATCGGTAAGCTTGTAGAAGTACGGGTCGTTGGGATAGTGAGAGGTACGCACCGCATTGATGTTGTTCTGCTTCATCAGCAGCACATCCTGCAGCATGCTTTCCCGTGATACTACGTGACCGGTGCGCTCGTCGTGCTCAATGCGGTTCACGCCTTTGATCAGAATTGGCTTGCCGTTAACCTGCAGCTGGCCGTTTTCAATGCGTATATCGCGGAAGCCAACGCGGGTTGAATAGAATACCGGTGCGTCGCCGTCTTTCGCAGCAAACACCAGGGTATACAGATTCGGGGTTTCCGCTGTCCATGGCTGAACGTCTGGTACGGTCAGCGAAATAGCCTTCTGCGACGAATAATCGCCGGAGACGGAATAGGAGGTTTTACCCTGCTTTATCAGTGTATTGTCCGGTGAATACAGTGAGTAACTGAATTCAGTTTCGGCCGCTTTATTGCTTACATTGCGGAAAATAGTGGTCAGCGACAGGGTGCCAGTGGTGAAGTTATCTATAAGGCCGGTTTTGGCAAATACGTCGTACAGGGACGTTTTTGGTGACGCGACCAGGTATACATCACGCTCGATGCCGGCAAGACGCCAGAAATCCTGGTCTTCCAGGTAGCTGCCGTCGGAGAAACGAATGACTTCGGCAACCAGCGTATTCTCACCGTCTTTCAGGTAGGGGGTCAGGTCAAACTCGGCCGGGGTTTTACTGTCTTCGCTGTAACCTACTTTCTTACCGTTAACATACAGATAAAAAGCCGATTTAACTGCACCAAAATGAACGGTGATTTGCTTATCTTTCCAGTCATCAGGCACGCTGAAGGTTTTCAGGTACAAGCCTGTAGGGTTGTAGTCTGGCGTAAACGGTGGCTTGCGCGGATACGGATAATCAATGTTCGTGTAAATAGGGTAATCATACCCTTCCATCTGCCAGTTCGAAGGTACCGGCATGTCGTTCCAGCCTTTTTCGCTGCCGGTTTCAGAAAAATCGGTGGCGACTACATTCAACGGGTTCTCATAGTATTTGAAGCGCCAGGTGCCGTTCAGACTCTGATAAAAAGGTGAAGCCGTCTGCTCATCAGTTTTTGCTTCAGTCATCGTGCTGTAAGGATAAAGTGTGCTGTGCGGCGGCAGGGTATTTACTTTGAAAACGCTGAGATCCTGCCATTCGGGTCTGTCTGCTGCGACAGCCGGAACAGCCAGGGAAAGACCAACGCAGTATGACAACATGGTCAGGGAACGTTTAAACGGAAAGCGGGTATGAGTCATAAAAAGCCCGGAATAAAGAAGAAATAAAAAGGCAGAAATCATAACACTACGATTTCTGCCTTAGGATGGCTACATCAAAACGTGTACAGCGCGCTCAGGTAGTAGCTACTGCCAATAGCCGTAGAGGTCTGCCAGATTGGTGTACTTTCAGAGTAGTACGCATCTTCATCGTTGCCGTTGATGTTCAGTGCACCGAAACGCAGGTTCAGGTTATCGGTTACGTTGTAGCCCAGCAGAATGTCGATCTGGTTTCTGCCGTCTACCACGCGTCCCTGACGGGCAAAGAAGGAGTCTGACTGCGTTTGAACATAAGGGCTGCGGTGGTTAAGCATTACACGCGCAGTGAAGGTTTCATTTTCCCAGTAACCGATAAGGTTCCAGGTTTTCTCTGACGAGTTAGACAGGACGTAACCATCTGAATCATCCGCATCAATGAAGGTATAGTTAGCGCTGAAGCCGAAGCCTTCAACTGGTAACCATGCATCCAGGCCCTGGTTCCAGCCCAGCTCATAGCCGCGCAGGCCCAGTTTACTGTCATCGTTGTAGGTGCTCATGATTTCATAGAAATTACCTGCTGCATCCATACAATCCGTTCCGCTCATAGTCAGTGCAGCACCGTCGTATTCATCAGGACAGATATACTCAGACACTGTGCCGTTCTTGATATCTTTCCAGAACAGGGCCAGCGTTACACTGTCGCCTTCACCGTAGTAGTACTCGAGACCTAAATCCAGCTGATCAGCGGTCATCGCTTTCATCTCAGGCTGACCTAAGTTGATGCTGTATGAACGGGTGCCGAAGGAGTTTTCCGATGAAGCCTGCGACGGCGCGATTTGTGAGTTTGAGGTCAGGATCGGACGAACCAGCACTTTTGCCGCAGCAAAACGGGCCTGCAGGCTGTCATTAATTTCCAGTACCATGTTCAGGTTCGGCAGGAAGTTGTTGTAGTCGTAGCTGGTGGTGTATTCGCCAATCGCCAGACGTACATCGCCATTATCAGGGTGCTCTTCACCTGTCAGATACGTGCTTACATCGCGGTCAGTGGTTTCATAACGACCACCGATATTGCCGCGCAGCACCATATCGCCAATGTCAGTTTCAAAATCCGCTTGCGCATATACCGACAGAATCTCCCGATCTAAACTGTAGCTTGACTGCGGACTGAACAGGGCTGGGATGGTAATACCTTCCGCTGCCAGATCGTCAATATAAGCCTGGATGTCCGGTGCAATCCATTCGTGTGGTACCGACATATCATTGTCCATGAAGTCGGTGACCAGGTATGAGTAATCAGCCAGTTGCGGCTGGGTATCTGGATCCGCTTCACCCACTGTACGACGGTCTACACGATAGACTTCGCGCTCGAAGGTTTCTTCACGGTATTTCGCACCCATGGAGAACTTGGTGATAATGCTGTTTTCAATAAAACGAACGGCATCAAACTGAATGGAGTTCTCTTCCGATGCCATGTTACGAATTGCACCATTCGGATAGGTGTTTCGCAGTGTACGCTCCGGTGTATAGACAGACGGGTCGGTAAGATTCTCGACCGTGGTGAATACCACATTGTCAGAGTCAGACAAGTCCAGCGTCGCACCGCCAATCATGGCTTCTACGATGGCTGCTTCCTCGCTGCTATCCAGCGTACCTTTGGTATGGTGAAGCACACCGGAAAGTTTCCAGTTGTCTGTATCGTAAGTGGTTTCAAATGTCAGAGCTTCTGTTTTCGCGGTCTGATCTTCCAGTTGCCGGTTGTTACCAATAACGAAATCGCTAACCGTGGTGTTGTAGTAAGCACCGTTTACGGGTTCACCCACTGGCGTTAAGTCTTCACTCATCCAGCTCATTGAAAACACTTGTTGCAGAAGGTCGTTATATGTCTGATCTTCTACATAAATACCGGTCAGTACCATTTCCAGTTCGTCAGAAGGGCGATACTGGAATGTTCCATTAGCCATATAACGCTTGGTTTCACGGTCGATACGGCGATAACGTGGCTGTTCAGCGTAGATGTTATCGTTATCATCACGCAACCAGCGATCCATAAACATTACGTCAACGCGGTCGTCCAGTTCCTGATAACCGGCGTTCAGGAACACACCAAAGGTTTCGTCAGCAAACTGATCAACATAAGTCACGTTGGCTTTAGGTGTGACATCACCAGATGGCGACAGCTCCGAATACTGACCTTTCGCCGATACCAGCACCTTACGCTCATCGTAAGACAGAGGGCGGGTAGTATTAATATTTATAGTACCGGACAAGCCGCCGGAATCCATATCCGCCGTAGGCGATTTCACCACTTCAATGGCAGAAGCAAGTTCCGACTGAATAATGTCGAAGCGGAAACCGCTGGTGAAGTCGGCGCTGGCCATTGACTGGTTGTTCACAGTAGTGCGGGCATACTGCGCACCCAGACCACGAACACTGATCGTGGAACCACGGCCATTAATGTTAGAAATCTGTACACCCGGGATACGCTGAATTGCTTCAGCGATGTTTTCCGTCGGGAATTTACCAATATCTTCTGAAGTGATGATATCGGTAACCTTGGTTTCTTCTTTTTTCAGTGCTGCGGCTTCCGCAAGACTGGAGCGGTAAGTTACCCCTATCCGTTCAATATCTTCTGGTGCGGCACTTGCCTGCTCTTGAGCGAATGCAGCTGTGTTAAGTGCGCAAAGCACAGAGGTTGCCAGAACAGATCTGGCCAACAACTTAATGTGGCTTTTTTTAGTCATGATGAATTCCCTGGTTTTAAGTGTACATCTCAGTGTTTTAACTTTTCCGGCTAATGGCTTTACTGGCATTGGCGAACATCGTATGAATTTTACGCTAACAACAGTTGTCAACGTTGTCAAACTAAAATGTTGAAATTTTTTGATAGTGACAAAATTGCTCTTTCACTGTGCAGGAAAGCGCTTTTTTGGTGCTCGCAGGGTTTTATTGTGATGAATATCCTAATTAACCTTATATGTTGTCGTCTTGCGTTAAAAGCTTGAGTCAGACTTTCACCCCGTAACTTCCAATAAAATCATTGTGAAAATAATGTTCAAATTATCCTGTTGACAACGTTGACTCGTGCTGGTTTTTAGTTTATTGGTATAAAATATAATCAATTTGCCGCAGTCACCCTGTATGGAGAATTTATAAAATGAAAGGTATCAGAGAATTTCGCTTAGCAATGTTGCTGGCAGGACTGACGGCGAGTTCCGCTCAGGCTACTCATGAAATAACTGTCGACGCAGATCCTTCAGTGACTGGCCCTGTAATCAGCAAAAACATATATGGCCAGTTTGCTGAGCATCTCGGCTACGGGATTTATGAGGGTCTCTGGGTTGGTAAAGATTCCACAATCCCAAACACAGAAGGTTTCCGGAGTGACGTTGTCGGTGCGCTAAAAGAGTTGCATGTCCCGGTTATTCGATGGCCTGGTGGATGTTTTGCCGATGAATATCACTGGCGCGACGGCATCGGACCTCAAAAAGACAGGCCGGTTAAGGTGAACACTAATTGGGGCGGCGTGGAAGAAGATAACCAGGTTGGCACTCACGAAATATTCACACTAACTGAAATGCTGGGCGCAGATATGTATCTCAACATTAATCTTGGTAGCGGCACAGTGAAAGAAATGGCCGACTGGGTGGAGTACATTACTGCCGATAACAATTCAACACTGGCTCAGGAAAGACGTAAAAATGGCAGGGACAAACCCTGGAGTCTGCCGTTCATCGGTATCGGGAATGAAGCGTGGGGTTGCGGTGGGCACATGAGCCCGGAGTACTATGTTGACCTCTATCGACAGTTTGGAACTTTCGTAAAAACGTCACAAAAACCTTATCCCACCCTAGTGGCCAGCGGCGGCACCGATGGTAAATCTGAGTGGACCGACATCCTGAGCAAAAAGTTGGGTGAGCGCACTGATGCCATCAGCTTCCACTACTACACACTCCCAACCGGCGACTGGAACGATAAAGGTGAGGCAACTGGTTTCGACAGCGATATGTGGTTTAAAACCATGGACCGCACATACAAGATGAAAGGATATCTGGAAGAGAATCTGGCCTTCCTGGAAAAGAATGATCCAGACAATAAGATCGCATTCTACGTTGATGAGTGGGGTACCTGGTACAACGCACTTGAAGGCACAAATCCGGGCTTTCTCATTCAGCAAAACTCACTTCGTGATGCAGTAATTACTGCCGTTAATCTGAATCTGTTTCACGACCACGCCGATCGCGTGAAAATGACGAATATAGCGCAAATGGTGAACGTGCTTCAGGCCATGATCCTCACCGACGAAGACAAAATGTTACTTACGCCAACCTATCATGTATTCAGGATGTACCGGGTGTTTCAGGATGCTGTCTCCGTGCCGGCCGAAGTATCAGAAGGAGAATATCGACAGGGTGACGTATCACTGCCTGCCACCACGGTGTCTGTGGCGAAAGGAGAAGATGGCGGGGTGTACGTGGCCATGGTGAATATGGATCCTGAAGAAGCGTCCAGTGTTACGCTTAATATCGATGGCGTAAAAGGTGGCGATCTTGAATTGCTTACCGCAAACACTATGGATGCGCACAATACCTTCAGCAAACCTGAGCTTGTAAAGCCGGTACGTGTTTCATTTTCCGGTACCACGGTAAAACTGCCGCCCAAAGCCGTAGCGGTTGCGAAGCTAAAATTCTGACAAGGAACGTTTCATGAAAGTTATCTGTGCAGGGCTGCTTTTTGTAGCCGCAAACCTCGCCGCCGCTGAGGTGCCTTTTTCAGCAAATTTAGCGGTGAAAACAGCTGGTAATCCGGCGCAGAACATCCGGCACCAGTGGCAGGCTGAAAGTGGAACCGACTGGCGTTTGGAGTCTCAGGAGTTCGATGGCGCAAGTATTCTTGTACATAAAGAGGGTGAAACGTTAGCGGTGACTATTGAAGCCTTCGCCGATGTGAACATCAATCTGCAACTGTACATTCCAACCGCTTACGACTTCAGCGACAGCGATTTGTTTCTGCCGGGGTTCTGGTACAAGAAGAACCTCAGGGTATCAGATGGTGCACCGTCGGCCGATGTCAGTCACCACTGGTCGTTTCGCGAAGACCGGTTAAGTATTCCGCTTACAAGTGTGTTCAGCCTGGCTAGCGAGCAGGGCTTGATGGTGATGCGTACCGACAAACATCAGCAGGACGCGGTTTCTCTGCCGGGCAAGGGCGAAATGATTCTGTCCGGTCAGAGCGATATTGGCAGTGCTGGCTTTGCCGATATCGGGGGTAAGGTCGCCCTGCAGGTGGGCTTTCCGTTTTTAGAAGCGCCTTACACCTATACCAAAAAGCTGCATCTTGCGCCGTTGTCCCAGGCTTTTCTGCCGATGAAAAAAGGCCAGACGGTCACGCTGAATTATAAAATCAGTACCGTTGACGCAGGGGATTTCTCATCCTTTGTGGCCGCCGTGTGGGAACAGGCTTACGATGAATTCCAGCCGCAGCCGGTAAAAAACACCCTGCCAACCGAACAGGTGAAAAGCATTCTGTCGCAGTTTTATCAGCAGAGCTTTACCGACGACTATGAGCTGGCGGGCTTCTCGGGTCAGAACATCACTGTCGAGAAGGCGGAAATCCGCCCTAACTTTGAGGTAGGTTTTATTGGCCGGGTATTGCTGAACGCCTTCAACGCCATTGAATACGGCCGCGCGCACAACGAGCCAGCGCTGGTGGCAAAAGGCGAAGCGGTAATCCGTACCTACACCGACAAGGGTTTCAACAGCGGCGGCTTTCTCCGTGAAGTGGTGAACTTTGAAAAGGGCAGGGAAACACCGGACTATTCGATTCGTCGTCAGTCTGAGGGGCTGTACGCATTGTTTCTGTATCTGCAATACGAAAATCAGCGGGGAAAATCACATCCTCAGCTGGAAACCAAAATCCGTCGTCTACTCAGCAATATGCTGACATTGCAGAAAGGCAACGGCAGTTTTCCCCGCAAGTTCGACATCAATATGAAAGTGGTGGATGAGGCCGAAGGCAGCAGTGCCTCTGCGGTTCTGGCGCTGACCTTTGCTCATCGTTATTTCGGTGATGATATTTACCTGAAAGCAGCACGCCTTACCGGCAACTATCTGGTAAATGTGACGGTAAAAAACGCTGAATACTACTCTTCCACGCTGGACGCCAACTGCATCGACAAGGAAGCCGCACTGTTCACCGGTATGGCGCTGTACTACCTGTCTATGCTCACCGACGACGAGCAGCAATATCAGCGCTACGTGGATGCCGCAACGAAAGCCAATTACTTTGTGATGTCCTGGTTCTATCTATGGGATGTGCCGTTCGCGCCGGGCCAGATGCTGGGCGATATCGGCCTGAAAACCCGTGGCTGGGGCAATGTGTCTGCTGAAAACAATCACATTGATGCGTATATCTTCGGTTATCTCAACGTAATGCGCTGGGTGGCAGCAGAGAAGCAGGACAAGCGAGCGGCCAATATGGCTGATGTGATCCAGACCTCCCTCACCAGCCAGCTGCTTCCGCGCCCTGGTCACATGGCCGGCATGGCGAAAGTGGGCTATCACCCGGAAGTGGTGCAGCACACTAACTGGCAGTATCACCATAACGGCAAAGGGTTCTACAATGATGATTTTGCACCAGGCTGGGTAGTCGCTTCAATCTGGGAAATGCTGTCTGAGGATCGGGCTAAGCAGTTTCTGAGGGCGAAGCAATAATGCGAACGGCTGTCCGAACATTTCCGATCACGGCGATTATCGCCACACTGAGTGCATCTTTAGTCGCTCATGCAGAAGTTCCGGCACAAATCGTCGCCACTGTCAGCAGCCCTGACAAACATCTTGTGGTAGAACTGCAACTCAATAACAACAAGCCAGAATACCGGGTGAAGTATCACAATAAGTCGTTTCTCGAATGGTCGTCTCTGGGGCTCAATACTTCTGCTGGCGATTTCTCCGGCAATATTAGCTTTTCTGGTAGTTCGCAAGGGAAGGTGAATACTACTTATCAGATGGATCGGGCGAAAGTGAGTCAGGTGCATTACCAGGCAAACACGCTCGTGGCATCGTTCGGTGATGCGAAGGAACTGCAGATCGAGTTTCAGGTGTCTGATAACAATATCGCCTTCCGCTACCAGCTTAATCCCGGCGAGAAAGTCACCCGGGTAAAGGTGTTCAGCGAAGCCACCACCTTTAATCTGCCAGACGATGCTACTACTTTCCTGTCGCCCCAGGCGCTGCCGGAAACCGGGTGGATGCAGACAAAACCCAGCTACGAAGAGCCTTACACCTTTGAAGAGCCGGTAAGTACTGCGTCGGCCAATGGTGCAGGCTATACGTTTCCTGGCTTATTCCGTATAAAAGACGGCGGTTACCTGCTTGTCAGTGAAACCGGCGTGGACAGTCAGTACGTGGGTTCCCGCCTCGGCGAAAGTCAAACCGGTGGCGTGTATCCACTGGCGTTCCCGCAACAAGGCGAAAACGGCGGCATTGGTGAAACCTTTCCAACTATGGCTACACCGGCCATCACGCCCTGGCGCACTATCACGGTGGGCAGCGATTTAGCGCCAATTGTGGAAAGCACCATCAGTTACGATGTGGTGCAGCCAAAATATCAGCCCTCTCAGCATTACCAGCCCGGGCGGGCGACATGGAGCTGGATTGTCTGGCAGGACGACAGCATTAATTACGATGATCAGATGACGTTTATTGATCTGGCAGCCAGTCTGAATTTCGAATACGTGCTGATTGATAACTGGTGGGATGCCAACATCGGCCGGGAGCGCATGGCGGAACTGGTGAAATACGCCGCGACTAAGAACGTGGGCGTGGTGCTGTGGTACAACTCCAACGGCTGGTGGAACGATGCGCCGCAAACTCCGCAGGACAGAATGAATACCGCCCCGGCACGACGTAACGAAATGGCGTGGATGCAGTCCATTGGTGTAGAAGGCATTAAGGTGGACTTCTTCGGTGGCGACAAGCAGGACACCATGCGCCTGTACGAAGACATTTTCACCGACGCCAACGACTACGGTATTATGGTTACCGTGCATGGCAGCACGCTGCCCCGTGGCTGGGAGCGCATGTATCCGAACTTTGTGACCTCCGAAGCGGTGCTGGCATCAGAAAACCTGGTGTTCTTTCAGCCCTCGCTGGATGCACATGCCCGTAACGCCACAATATTACCTTTCACCCGAAATCCTCTGGCCTCTATGGACTTTGCCCCCGTTTTCTTTAACCAGCGCCTGTCCCGCGAACAAAACAAGGGTACTACCCGCAGCACCACCGATGCGTTTGAGCTGGCTACCGGCGTACTTTACTTCTCACCTGTTCAGCATTACGGGGTAACGCCGAACAATCTTAGCGAACAGCCGGATTTCGTTATTGATGCGCTAAAAGCCATGCCCGCCACCTGGGATGAAACCCGTCTCATCAGCGGCGATATTGGTAAACATGTCGCTATAGCACGCAGAAAAGGTGATACCTGGTACATTGCGGTGGTAAACGGGGAAGATCAGGCCAAAACCTTGCCTCTCACTATTCCCGCTGCTATGCAGGGAAGTTTTCGCCTGATTGGCGATGCAACAGGTTCTGAGGGTAATTTTACCGGCAAGGCTGAGCTACAACAGGTGAAGCTAAATCACTCGTTCCCATTAAACCTTGCGCCGCAGGGCGGGGCGCTGCTGATTTCACAGTAAATTCTGACCTGCTTTCTGTGTTTACTTCAGCCTTAAAGCAGGTACTAATATCATCATTTTGTAAGAATTTTCCCTTTCATGCGCACATTGCTGCAATTCGCACAAGGCATTTTAGTTCATAAAATCCATGAACAATATGCCCAAAATCACCCTTTCGATTTAATCGTTAATTACATCCATTACATGGTGTTAACTGTCGGTTAACAATATTCTTGCCGCGTTAATATCTGAGTGTGAAGCGAACAAATGAAAAAATTATCACTTGGGCTGTTATGCCTGGCAGCAGTATCACAAGCTAACGCGCAATCTGATGAAGCGTCGTCGGCAAACCAGAACTCCATTTCACTGGAAGAGAGAATTACTTCGCTGGAAAGCGAACTGGCATCTTTAAAAGCCGACACCGAAGCAGACAACAAATGGCTGAATGTGGGTGGTCGTCTTCAGATCGACTTTAACGCCTTTGATGGTGCCTACAATGCCGAAAACGATGGCGCGACGGCGACCAAATTATTCCCCCGTCGTGCGCGTATTTCTGTCGACGGCGAACGTGGCGACTTCGAATATAAAATGATTCTGGAGTTTGCTGATGAAACCGCAGAAATCCTGTTGTTGCGTTTTGAGTACCACGGATTCGAGAACGGCCCGACCATCAAGTTCGGTAAAATTCGTGAAGATATCTCTTTAGCGGCGTTATCGAGTTCAAAGCACCTGGCGCTGATTGAGCGTTCAAGTGTGGCGAATACTATGTCACCGTACTTCCGCTGGGGTGTGGCGGCAAGTCAGTACTTTGAAAGTACCGGTTTGCGCTACGCCTTCGGTGTGCATAAGAACGATGCGTTCAGTGCCAGTGGCAGCGATGAAGATGGTGCTATGACACTGGCTTACACCGGCCGTTTAACCTGGAACACGCCTCTGGCGGATGGTCAGCTTGTCCACCTGGGCGGCTGGGGTTCATACCGTGAATTCGGTGGTGACGAACTGGGTGCGCGCTTTGCCCGCGCTGGCATTCGCGAACCTAATACCCGTTTGGTGGACTATGCCGCTGGCGGAGAACAGGTTGCGCTGGATCACTTAAGTCAGTACGGCCTTGAGGCCGCATACCAGCACGACAGTCTGCTTGTGCAAAGTGAATACGCGGTGCGTGACATTGCAACGCAGAACCCAGCTTCAATTCTCGACGGCGAAAGCTACCAGGGCTACTACGTAGAAGCCAGTTACATGCTCACCGGCGAAACCAAAGAATATAAAGCTGGCGCAGGTCGCTTTAACCAGCCGAAAGGGGTCGCTGATGCATGGGAAATCGCCGCCCGTGCATCGTCGATGGACGCCACCAGCGAGTTTCAGGGAACTAAAGCTGAAAGTTATACGCTGGGGGTGTCCTACTACATCGATACAGACACCAAGATCATGCTGAATGGTGTTCATAGCAAGGTATCCGGTCCGGGTACAGCCGCACTGGTTGGCAATGAAACCAGCGGCAACGCGTTAACAGCGCGCTTCCATTACGATTTCTAAGGAGGATTGTGTGCGATTATTTCTGATTAGCTTATTTACACTGCTTTGCCTCAGCAACACTGCGATGGCCAAAGATCACTTTCTGATCCCGGGTGGGCCTGGCGGCGGCTGGGACACCACAGCCCGTGGTATTGGTGAAGCGTTAATGAAATCAGGCTTATCAGATAACGCCTCATTCCAGAATATGTCTGGGGGCGGTGGCGGTCGTGCCATCGCTTACCTGATTGAAATCGGTGACCGTCAGGGCGATATGTTAATGGTGAATTCAACGCCCATCGTTATTCGTGCGCTTACCGGTCAGGTGCCGTACAGCTACCGCGATGTAAAGCCCATCGCCAGCATCATTGCAGACTACGGCGCGTTTATTGTGCGTGCTGATTCACCACTGAAAACCTGGGACGATGCAGTAACAGAACTGCGTAAAAACGTGCGTTCACTCACCATCGCTGGTGGTTCTGCCCGAGGCAGTATGGACCATCTGGTTGCTGCATTGGCGGTAAACGCGGCGGGTCTTGAAGGTTCACGCATTCGCTACATTCCTTACGATGCGGGTGGTCAGGCGAAAGCCGGGCTGCTTTCCGGTGAAGTGCAAATGCTGTCTACCGGCTTAAGTGAAGCGCTGGAAATTGCTGAAAGCGGCCAGGCCCGGATTCTGGCCATCACCGCGCCGGAGACCATTCCTGCTTATCCTGAACTGCCTACGCTGAAGTCTCTTGGCTATGACACCAGTTTCGTAAACTGGCGTGGATTATTTGCCTACCCGGATGTGCCTGACGAAAAAGTGCAGGAATACATTGAGTTATACAGCAAGCTGCTGAAAACCCCGGAATGGGCGGCAGTGCGCGATCGTAACGGCTGGATGGACTTATTCCGTACCACCGACGATTTCGAAGCCGATCTTCAAGCCCAGGAAGAACAGCTCAGGGAGCTGATGACCGAGCTCGGCTTCATTCAATAGGAGAACACCATGTTATTAAGATTCGTATTAGGGCCTTTGCTGTTCCTGATGTTCTTCACTGTTTACGGCATTTATGCGTGGCAAATTCCATTGCTGCCGTTTGAGCAGTACGAAGCGGTGGATTCGTCCACGCTGCCAAAAATTTACGCCGGACTCGGCGTTATTTTCAGTTTTCTGGGGGTTATCGCGCAGTACATTAAGTACCGCGATGAAGGCGACGACCATGCGCCGCTGGGCCTGAAAAAAGAAAATATTAAAACCATTGCGTTGGTCATCTTGTTGATGGTGATTTACAGCGCACTGCTGGAGCCGCTGGGCTTCATCGTTTCCACTTTGCTGTTCCTGATTGCAGGTTTCTGGGTCATGGGCGAACGCCGGGGTCGCATTCTATTGCTCTCCTCAGTGCCTATGGTTGTCATATTCTGGCTCGTCATGACCCAACTTCTTGATATCTATCTCGCCGCCGGCACTTTCTGGAGTTAATGATGTTTGATGCACTCATGGTCGGCGTAGACGCGGCCTTTCAATGGAATAACCTGATGTACGTGGTGGTGGGCTGTCTGGTGGGTACCTTCATTGGTATGCTACCGGGTTTAGGGCCTATCACTGCAATTGCCCTGATGATTCCCATCACTTACAGCATCGGCCCCAGCTCGGGTATGATCCTGATGGCCGGGGTTTACTATGGCGCCATTTTCGGTGGCTCCACCAGTTCTATTCTGATTAACGCGCCGGGTGTTGCCGGTACCGTGGCCTCGTCATTCGATGGTTATCCCATGGCCCGCAAAGGCATGGCCGGTAAGGCACTTGCCATTGCCGCCTGGTCGTCGTTCACCGGTGGTACTATCGGTGCAGTAATGCTGATGGTGGCT
The DNA here is from genome assembly GCF_001757105.1 of Alteromonas confluentis. Lineage (GTDB taxonomy): Bacteria > Pseudomonadota > Gammaproteobacteria > Enterobacterales > Alteromonadaceae > Alteromonas > Alteromonas confluentis. The sequence goes on along the minus strand of NZ_MDHN01000029.1, from coordinate 240,948 downwards.
GCACCGACGCTGGCTGAAGTTTCACTCAGCTTTTATTCTGGCGACTACGTAATGCTGATGTTTGTGGGCTTAACCGCTATCGCCGCGTTCTCCAGTAACGGTGAATTCCTCAAAGCCATGATGATGACTATTTTTGGTCTGGCGCTGTCGACCATTGGTATCGACCCGTCTTCCGGCACCGAGCGGTTCACCTTCGGTCAGCCTGACTTACTCGATGGTTTAAGCTTCTTGCTGATTGCGATGGCCACGTTTGCACTGTCTGAAGCGCTGATGAATGTGATCAAGCCCGACAAGCAGAAAGACGAAGACATGGGCAAAGGCAACCTTGGTAGCTTTAAGCTCACCAAAGGCGACGTAAAAGAAATCGCACCGTCGGTGGGCCGTTCCTCCGTGCTCGGCTTCCTGATTGGCGTACTGCCGGGTGCCGGTGCCACGATTGCCAGCTTCATGGCTTACGCGGCAGAGCGTAACCTGGCCCCCGCAAAGTACAAGAAAGACTTCGGTGAAGGTGCCAAGCGTGGTCTGGCCGCGCCGGAAGCGGCGAACAACGCTGCCTGTACGGGCTCATTCGTACCGTTGCTGACCTTAGGTATTCCCGGTTCTGGTACTACGGCAATCATGCTGGGTGCGCTTATCGCTTACGGCCTGCAACCTGGTCCGCTGTTGATGCAGGACAACCCGGATGTATTCTGGTCGGTTATCGTTTCCATGTACTTCGGTAACATTGTACTGCTTATTCTGAACTTGCCGCTTATTCCATACCTGGCAAAGGTGTTGGTGCTGCCTAAGCCGCTGCTCACCATTTTCATTCTGTTCTTCAGTCTGATTGGTGTATATCTGGTTTCGTTCAACACCTTCGATCTGTTCATGATGATTGGTTTCGCCTGTATTGCCTTATTGCTGCGTCTGTTGACTTTCCCCATGGCACCGCTGTTGTTAGGTTTCATCTTAGGCGATATGATTGAGCGCAATTTCCGCCGTGCAATGCTGATTTCAGACGGTTCCATGAACTGGCTGTGGGAACGTCCGCTCACGCTGACCATTTTCATCATTGCTATTGTGGTGCTGTTTGTTCCACTGTTTGGCTTTATGAAAGGCCGTCTGAACAAGACTACAGCCACGCCGGACTAAGTAAGCACATCACAATCGAGGCCACCTGTTGAAACTGAAACTCTCCCTTAACGGGAAACTGGAAACCTGGCTGGTGGCCTGTATCGCATTACTGAGTATGTCAGCGTTACTGGTGCTCACACTGGTCAGCAAATATCAGGTGGCTTCGGTTATTCGTGAAAAAACGGGTCAGCAGGCATTGGCCATTGCCCGCTCTCTGGCCAGTCGACCCGACCTTACCGCCGCAGTAGAAAACGAATACTTTCCCCCGGCGCTTCGCAAGGAACTCGCGTTACTACAACACGGTTACGGTGCCAGCTTTGTGGTGGTAGGAAACGAAGATAAAATTCGTTTGTTCCATCCTATCGAGCAAAAAATTGGCGACCCAATGATTGGTGGCGACAGTGACGAAGCATTGCTCGGCAATTACTATATTTCACAGGCTACAGGTTCGTTAGGGCCATCTATTCGCGGTAAAGCACCCGTACGCAATGCCAGTGGTGAGATCATCGGGCTGGTGTCTGTGGGTTATCTCGATGCCTCAGTCGATATGGCAGTGGGCAAGCGCACCATACTCATCTTTGTGATTGCCGTTGCTATACTCATTCTTTCTATCGTGGCAGCCATGTGGATTGGCAGACAGGTGCGCAGCAAGTTGTTTGGTCTGCAACCAGAAGAAATCGGCAGGTTGTACGCCGAACAGAACGCCATTTTCAACACGGTGCGAACCGGAATTATTGCGGTGAGTAACGACGGAAAAATCCAGCGCATTAACCAACGGGCGAAAGACTTGCTTTATCCGGCCGACAGCGCTGAACCCGAGATGCTGCAGGAAATCTTTTCTCAGCACGCCGAGTTTTTACTTCGGGATCCCGAGCCGAATATTACGGGCTTTGAACTGTTCGCCAATCAGCAATCGCTGGTGTTATCGCGATTGCCCATGAGAGTGGATAATCAGACCACCGGCATACTCATCACACTGCGTCCGGCCGATGAAGTAGAGCACCTTTCTCGACAATTGGCCCGTGTTGAAGCTTTCGCTGAACTGCTGCGGGTACAAACCCATGATTATTCAAACAAGCTGAATACTCTGGCGGCATTACTGCAGATGGGGAATACCGACAAAGCTATGGAGTTGATTAATGCGGAAAGTCAGGGCGTGCAGGCTCAGGTTCAGCAATTGCTGCAACAGGTGCACACACCGCTGATTGCTGCGTTGTTGTTTGGCAAGTACCACAAGGCAAGGGAATGCAACGTACCGTTTGAAATCAATGAAGACGTTCACCTCGACAATTACGAGAACGAACAGCTGCTGGAGTGTCTGGTTTCTATTTTCGGTAACTTGATCGATAATGCCATCGAAGCTGCTCAGCGCTCTGACAAACCCGAAAAGCAAGTCACGGTTACTTTAGAGGAAATGGGGAGCAACATTGTATTTGATGTGGAAGACAGCGGCGACGGTATTGATCCCGCCAATGCAGAGCGCATTTTTGCGCCGTCTTACAGCAGTAAAAGTGATGCCCGGCATGGCGTGGGCATGTATCTGGTGAAAACCTATCTTGAAGCCTGTAACGGTACCATTGAAATAGGTGAATCCGAACTGGGAGGTGCACGCTTTTCGGTGTACATACCCAAACCCGAAGGTCAGAGTTAGTTATGCCGTATTCCTGCGTTATCGTTGAAGATCAGCCCGAAGTTGCCCAGTTTCTGGCACAGCAGTTAATTGCCAGTGGTCGCTATACCATTATGGGAATGGCCAACGATACACGCACAGCCAAAGCGTTGCTTAGCGCCATGCAGCCAGATTTGTTGCTCATGGATGTGTATCTGCCCGACGGTAACGGTTTGGATATTCTCCGTGATTTCCGCGATCAAATGCAAAAATGCGAAGTCTTCTTACTTACTGCAGCCAAAGAAGTGCAGGTACTGGAACAGGCCATGAAGCTTGGCGTCACCGACTTTCTGGTAAAACCTATTTTGCTGCCTCGCCTTGAACAGGCACTGAAAAACTTCGAAAACCGTCAGCAGCAGCTTTCCCACGCACCAGAACTCACCCAATCGGTGGTTGATCAGTTCTTCAGTCGACAGCACAGCCACAGCGTACAGCGTTTACCCAAAGGGGTAGACGGCCTCACGCTGCAAAAAATTCAGGAGGTGTTTAAGTCAGATCCCAAAGCGGCTCTCAGTGCTCAGCAGGTGGGGGATAAAATTGGTGTAAGCCGTTCCACCGCCCGTCGTTATTTAGAGTACTTGTTGGAAACGGAAGATCTTATTGCTGAACAAATTTACGGTTCAGTTGGCCGACCAGAGCGCTGCTACCGGTTGAAGCCGTAGCGTTCGCTCATCACTGGCGTATCCTGAAATTATCTCTGCTGCGTCATGAACTCCAATTGTTAACAAAACGTACAACCTTCATGTGATGTACACTTTGTGAACAATAAAGGGAGTTTGCTATGTCCGCGTTTACCCGTCGTCGCTTTATCCAGTTGACCGGTTCCGGTTTACTTCTCGCCACCTCATCCACTGTGTTTGCCCGCTCGCCCGGCAAGAAAATTGGCGTTGCGTTACTTGGGCTAGGCAATTACAGCGGTACTCAGCTTGCCCCTTCGCTGCAGATGACCGAACACTGCGAACTGCGCGGTATCATCACCGGTACCGAAAGCAAAATCCCGCAGTGGCAGCAGAAATACGGCATCAAAGACAGCAACGTATATACCTACGACACCATGGATGCCATTGCCAACAACGATGACATCGACGTGATTTACGTGGTCACGCCCCCCGGCACACACAAAGATTTTGCTGTAAAAGCGGCGAATACCGGTAAACACGTGTGGTGCGAAAAGCCCATGGCTATGGACGAAGCCGAGTGTCAGGCCATTATTGATGCCTGTCGTAAAAACAAGGTGAAGTTATCGGTGGGTTATCGCATGCAGCACGAGCCGAATACCCGGGGATTCCGCAGCTATCTTGATGCCATGCCTTATGGCCCGTTTACCGGCATCGAAAGCTTTTCCGGTTACGCCGGGCAGGGGCGAGAGGCAGATAACTGGCGAATGAAAAAAGCCATGGGCGGCGGTGCGCTTTACGACATGGGCGTATATGCCATTAACGGCGCGCGCTTTCTTACCGGTAAAGAACCGCTATCGGTGACCGCTTATCATCCTGAAAAAATGTACCCGGACCGATTCACTGAAGTGGATGAAACTACCATGTTCACCATGGATTTCGGCAACGGCCTGAAAGCCGATTGCGGCACCAGCGTGGTGAAAGGTTTTAATCACTTTAAAGCCAACTGCAAGAAAGGCTGGTATCAGCTTAAACCCATGCAGAGCTATAGCGGCGTAACCGGAACCACCAGTGATGGCAAAACCTTCCCGCCACTCGATGGCAAGCAACAAGCACTGCAAATGGATAACGATGCGCTGGCTATTCTTGGCGAAGGGCCCGCGCTGGTATCCGGCGAAGAAGGCTTAAAAGATATCCGCATTGTGAATGCGATTTTTGAAGCGGCCCGCACCGGGAAAGAAGTCTCGCTAAGCTAATCAGAACACAATACTCAGCAACCCGGCGATAATAAACGCGATGGAGCCGAGCAGGGTTTCCATTACCGTCCAGGTTTTGAGAGTAGTTTTCTCGTCCATATCCAGCAGGCGGGACACCAGCCAGAAGCCGGAATCGTTAAAGTGTGAGAGCACCGTTGCACCACCAGCGATGGCGATGACGATAAAGCAGTAATCGGCGTCTGAAAGGCCAGGCGTTGCTGCTACTATGGGTGCCATTAGCGCGGCAGTGGTGGTGAGAGCCACCGTGGCAGAACCTTGAGCTACTCGTAAGCAGGTGGAAATCACAAACGCCGCGACGATTACCGGTAAGCCGGTATCCTGAAGCAGGCCCGCCAGCGCCTCACCAATGCCGCTGCTGCGTAGCACACCACCGAACATACCGCCTGCGCCAGTAACCAGGATCACGCCGCAAATGGGTGCCAGCGAATCACCGCACAGCTTCTCCACGTTTTCCTTACCCAAACTTTTTGTGAATAGCGCCAAACACAATAAAAGGGTAATAAGCAGGGCGATAGGCGTTTTACCCAGCGTGCGCAGAATATGAACCCAGGTCTGATCACCATTAATCACACCGGATACCTGCAGAGTGTTTAAACCGGTATCCATGAATATCAGCAGAACCGGGGTCAGCAGCACCAGCAGTACCGTGGCGAAAGAGGGTGGAGCACTATGAAAAGAACCATCTGCTTGAGAATTTATATTCTTAAACATCTCTGGCAGCGGCAGCACGGTTTTTTCACCCGCATACAACGCAAATAGATACGCGCCGAGATACCAAGTAGGAATGGCAATCACCAAGCCAGTAAACAGCAGTAAACCAATGTTCGCGCCCAGTAAATCAGCCGCAGCTACCGGGCCAGGATGGGGTGGCACAAAGGCGTGCATCACGGCGAACGCACCGGCTGCCGGAAAGGCATATTTAATGGTAGACCCGCCGAATCGTGCGGCAACACTCAACAGAATGGGAAACATCACAATGAGGCCGGCGTCAAAGAAAATAGGAAAGCCAAACAATAAGGATGCAACACCAATGGCAAAAGGCGCGCGATTCTCACCAAAACGGTTTATCAAGCCGTCGGCTAACACCTGGGCACCACCTGTGACTTCCAGCAACTTGCCAATCATGCAGCCCAAGCCAACCAGCAATGCTACTGACGCCAGTGTGCCGCCAAAGCCACCTATCATTACCGGCACAATGTCCTCACTCGCAATACCCGCTATAGCTGCAGTTAGTACACTTACCAGGATAAGTGCCACGAACGCATGTACCCGCAGGCGGATAATTAAAATAACGAGCAATATCACCGCACCTAAACCAGTGAGCAGCAGGTGAGTGGGATTTGAAACCATTGTTGCATCCATCGTGAACTCTCTTTTATGTAATTCGTTATTCACAACTCTTTAAGTTACCGGTAACATGTTACCTGTTCACCGCCAAAGGTAAACAAATTTTTAACACCGAAATATCAATTGCGGAGCAAAAGTCGGCATGAGCGAATCGAGTAAATCACTGAAATCGTCCGGGTTTTCCATCGTTGTGATGGGCGTGAGCGGCTCAGGTAAAAGTACAGTGGGCGAAATGTTGGCATCAGCGTTATCTGCGACTTTCATTGATGGTGACGATTTGCACCCCAGAGCCAATGTGCAGAAAATGGCGAAAGGCGATCCTCTCGACGATGACGACCGTGCTCCTTGGTTAACGCGTATCAACGATGCGGTGTACAACTTAGAGCAACGTAGCCGCAAAGGTGTCATTGTATGTTCGGCGCTGAAAAAGCGCTATCGAGACAAGATTCGCGAAGATAATCAAAACTTACTGTTTGTATTTTTAGACGGTCCTAAACACGTGATCCTCGACCGCATGGCTACCAGAGCGGGGCATTTCATGAAACCTGACATGCTTGACAGCCAATTTGCTGCGCTTGAAAGACCTGGTATCAACGAGCACGACGTTCTCACTGTAACCATCGATACCGCGCCCGATGCAATTGTAGAGCGGGTGATCGGTTTGCTGAGTGAACGAGGCGTGAGTGTAGCTAACTCCTAAGTTAGCATTTGAATTTGTGAAAGTGTCGAAGTGAGTACTTACTTTCACTAAAGTGTTCTTCCAGAAGTAAGGCTGTGAGGTAGCGTAATCACCGTTTCCTTTGGCGTTTCCCCTTGTAAAACCGTCATGATGAGCGATGCTGCCTGCTCGCCCATCTTGTCACGGGGCGTGACCACACTGGTCAGTGGCGGTGTCATTGCGGCACCAATATTCAGTGCGTTGTATCCGACTACCGCCAAGTCGTCTGGAATACGGAGTTTGTTCTGCTGGCAATACAGCATCACGCCTATAGCTACGTCGTCGTTGGTACAGAATACGGCATCCGTTTTCGGATAGTTAGCCAGCGCACGGGCGAGTAATTCTGAGCCCAAGGTAAAGCTCGAATGTTCAGAGGTAGATACAGTCACCGGCGTTTTTCCCGCTTCCGCCATGGCCTTTTCATATCCCTGCTGACGCAGCACGGTGCGGGTATCCATCCGTGCAGCCAGGTATACCGGGTGCTGTTTACCGCTGGCGAGTATTCTGTTCACCACATCATAACCGGCCTGTTCGTGGTCGAGGCCTACCGCCATATCCACCGGAGATGATGGTACCTCCATGGTTTCTACCACAGGAATCGCAGCCTGCTTCAGCATTTGTAGCGTACGGGCAGTGTGACCGCTTTCGGTAAGAATTAGCCCGTCTACCTGATACGACAGCATCATGTCTATCTTATCTTGCTCTACTTCAGCGCTGTAACCAGTGTGAGCAATCAGCGTGTCGTAGCCGTGCTGGGCAGTGATGGTTTCTACACCTTGCACTAAATCGGCAAATACCTGGTTCGACAGCGAGGGAATAATAATCCCTAAAGTTTTACTGGAGGATTTTGACAGAATGGCCGGAACACGGTTACGAATGTAGCCTGACGATTCCAGCGCTGCCGCGATTTTCTCGCCCGTTGCCGCCGCCACCGAATCAGGCGCGCGCAGATATCGGCTTACCGTCATTTTGGTAACGCCAACAATGTCGGCAATATCCTGCAATGTGGGGCGTTTGGCAGGCATAAAATTCTCAATCAGGCTTATGTTATGAGGGTAATGTTACATGTAACATCGGGCCAGGGAAATGGTACTAAGGTATTTGTATCCAAATGTGACAATCGCTTTTAAATTCACCTGCTATCCCCATATCATGGTAAGACACCGTGAGTACACAACCGATACAGGTATGAATGAAGAGCTTTCTTAAGAATGTGTTGTCACCCTTAGAGCCGTTGCTCGAGAGCATGAACTCGGCAGGGGATTGGTTTACCCGCGAGCATCATCGCTTCACCATCACCGGCCTGAGCCGCAGTGGTAAATCCATGCTGTTTACCAGCCTTATGACTATTCTTAAGTACCGTAGTGAACAGCAGTACCAGTGTCTGCCGCTACTCAAGTACCTGCCCATGGAATTGGTCGACAGCATGTGGCTGGAACCTATCGACGATTTCCCTTTGTTTCCCATCGACGAGCATACCGCCTCCCTTGAAGCAGGTAATTGGCCGAGACCCACAGAAAATGTGTACGGGTTCAAAATGGTGGTGCGTTTAAAGCAAACACATCAACTTAAGCGCTATTTGTTCCCACACACCCATGTGGTGTTCGAGTTTATTGATTATCCTGGCGAGTGGATCACCGATTTGCCCATGCTAGGGCGCGAATATGCCCAGTGGTCTGATTCGGCGCTGGCTCAGCAGATGACCGACCCACAGCGCTTCTACGCCCAAGCGTGGCATGCATTGCTGGAGCGTGTGGATTTTGATGCAGAGCCCACGCCCGAAGCCATGCAGACCCTTACTGAGGGTTACAGAGAATATCTACTTAACGCGAAAAAAGCGGGTATTGCGATGTTGCAGCCCGGTAGCTTTTTGCTCGACGGTAGTGGGTTTAATTGGCGGGAAAGTGGCTTTACGCCATTACCAGCCAAAATTACAAGCGATATTACCCATCCCTGGACGAAAGCCTTTACCCGAAACTTCACTCTATTCCAGAAAGAATGGTTACAGCCCTTGCGTAAAAGCACCTTTCGCGAGGCCGACCGGCAAATCATTCTTATCGATTTGTTCGAAGGCTTAAATCATAGCAAGCAACATTTGGCGCAACTGAAAGAAACCTTGAGCCATTTAGCAGATGTGTTTGTGTATGGCGAGCCTGACTGGTTCAGTAAACACGTACTGCGCAAGAATGAAATTGGTCGGGTGGCCTTTGTGGCGACCAAAACCGATTTAGTGCCGGAATCTGAAAAACAGCATTTACTGAGTTTGTTGAAAGATGTCTCTGGCGGCGCTACGGCAAAACTCGCTCGGGATGGTGTGGATTTTGAACACTTTTTAGTGTCAGCCATGCAGGTTACCGACGAAGGGAGTAAGCCTGCGTCGCTGCGTTATACCAACAAACATAAGCAGTATGTAGAAGTGCAGTTTGAGCCGGTACCTGATGCCATTAAAGCCATGTCGGCAGATGAACATTATCCTGCACTCAAGCCCCCCGTCCCAGCTGACTATTTGCCGCGCATGCTGAATGGCCGTGGACTGGATAAGTTACTGCAATTTCTTTTACATCGAAATGGGTAAAGCACCATGAGTGATACCGATTATGAAGCGCCGCAATACCGCTCGCGAATTATAGAAACGCCGCTGGAGCACTCTGCTCCTAGTCAGAATATGCCAGCAAAGCTGGATACCGCAGAGTGGGATGTGGACGGGCAGCGCGGCCTTTCGTTAAAAGTGATCACTGCCATTTTAGGTGGTCTCACGTTCGTGGGTTTTATGGTGTTCGATGCCATTCAATCCATTGCGACAAATTTTGCTGATCATCCTATTAGCTCTGTTGCTTTAGGATCGCTACTCGGTGCGTTTGTGCTGGCTCTGCTTGCGCTTATCGCTGGTGAATGGCGGGGTTTCCGCGCCGTGGAAGCCTACATTGACGTGCCACTGGATTTGCCTACGCTAAAACAGGTCGATGACAAACCTGCGGTATTAAAGACTATCCATTCTCATGCGGGCCGATTCGGTAAAGACAGCTTCGCCGCCCGCAACTACAAGCAGTTCCAGCAAGCACTGCATGCCGACATGAATGCCGCCGATGTGGTGGGGTTGTATGAAAGCATGGTGGCGGAGCCGGTAACCAAAAAGGCAGAAGAGATCTTACGAAAAGAGTCCGTTACCAGTGGCAGTCTGGTATTTATCAGCCCAAACCATCTTATTCAGACGCTGGCCATTTCGTGGATAAGCTTTCGTACCATCCGCCGCATTGCCCGAGTGTTCGGGTTACGCCCCGGCACGGCAGGCAGTTGGCGCTTATTCAAAGTACTTGCACAAAACCTGGCAGCACAAAGTCTGTTTGATATTGCCACCGACGAACTGGCTAACCAAATTGGTGGCTCTCTGGCGGCAAGAGTCGCGGAGAATTCTGCAGAAGCCGTGGCCGCTGGTGCGCTGAATGTGCGTTTGGGTCGCACGCTCATCAAGTTACTACGCTAACCTCATACAGTGAAACGTTAGTTCACTGCCAGTCCCTCAGGTCTGATTGGCTCATCTTTCAGACCTTTACCCGTGTCAGCTCAATTGAGTTTGTACACGGGTTTTTTATGCCTGCTCGGCACATCTACAGAATATTGCTACCCGCCTCAGGATCACGGGCCTGTTCCGCCTGGCGACGAATATTATCATTCTCACTGCTCAAATCTTCGCTGTGATCGATAATCGCTGGCTTCACATCAGCGGGTTTAGCACTCTCCGATACAGACGAACGCTGTTCGGTAGTTTTAGCCGGGGAGGGGGACACGTCTTTGCCTTGTTTAACAACTCCCTTAGAGGCATCGCCGCTATCAGCGCCGCTGCTATTCAGAGAACGCCCAGCCATGAGCGGACTGCTTCCCGAATCTTCTCGGGGTAACTGACGTACCGGCACGCCTTCAGGGAATACCACTTCACGGGCATCGTCAGGCATAGAAATGCCTGCCTGAGTAAACGATTCAACCAGAATACGCATTAGCGAAGACGACATCTTCACCACGCTGGTGGCTTCCACATTTATCCAGAAATACACTTTAAGATTTACAGTCGACGAACCCAGGTTATCTATAAGCACCATGGGTTCAGGTTCATCCAGCACATACGGATGCTTGTGCAGAACAGATAGCGCCAGATCACGGGCCGACGTAATGTTGTTGTCATAACCGATACCCAGAACAAACGTTCCACGCATATTCGGATTAGCGGTGAGGTTCTTGATAATGCCCTTGTATACAATCGCATTCGGCAGCTGAATGTGATTGCCGTCGAAATCAACAAGAGTAGTCGCGCGGGACGTCACCTTCTGTACCACGCCGGTGTACGATTCAAGATGTATCACATCGCCAATACGAAAAGGACGCTGCACCGTAAGCAGCAAACTGGAAATGAAGTTTTCGGCTATATCCTTAAACGCAAAGCCCAGAATAAGACCAATCAAACCCGTACCGCTGACAATGGCCACCGCAAATTCTGTTAGCCCTGCCATCTTAAGGAATATGTACAAACCAAACAGCATTATTAGCACGCTGATGGCACGACGGAAAACAGAGCGGATAAGCGGACTTTGCGACACATAGCCAAACGGCTTGATCAGCAAATTAGACAGGCGACCCGCAATAAGCACAAGGACAATGAATATTCCAAACCCGATGAGCACATCAGGCAGATGGGTGCTTAAATCGCTAAGCAGACCGTTCCAGGTATCGACAGCGTTGGTGGTTTCGGGCATGGGCGTATCCGTAAATTAATCTAATCTGGATACGCCTTAGTTCAGCAAAGGGTTTGGTAATGTAATTTGCGCTGAATCATCTAAAACATAATCAAAGCGCCTTTTTCGTCGGCGCGACAACATTCGCAAATATCAACCCTGCAATCAGCGACATAAAAATCAAAAACACTTCCTGACCCACATGCTCTGCGGCAACGAAATCCTGCCCCGAGATAAACGAATTTAAGCCGATATAGGTTTTAGAGCCCGGTACTAGCACGATTAAGCCGTGCATACCAACGATCGTATGAGGCTGACGCGCGATGCGGGTAAAAAGGTTAGCAAACACACCCAGCGCGAATGCACCCACGAAGGTATTCATGCCTGCACCCATAAAATCTGCACTCCATACCGACGCGCCGTAAGCAATGAAAGCGGCGGCGACACCCCAAGGAATATGTTTTGGTCGGGTACGGAAAATAGCAACAAGCGAAAGGCTTAGCAGGAATACGGCAAGCCAGGTTCCCCATTCTGGTAATGACTCTGCTGGTACATAGATGTTTTCGCCAAACAGAGAAAAGCCAACGGTAACCCCAAGAAAGGCGCCAAAATACAGTTTAAACAATTGCATTAATGCATCCATCACCCGTGCGGTGCCTGACACCATATTCCTGGAGGCCAGTTCGGACAAGCCCATAGTCAGTGCAAGACCGGGCACCAGTACGATTACCGATGAGAGCACAATGAGTGGAATATTAATGCCAGGGTCGATATAGCGCCCAATCGCACTGGCCGCGATACCCGCCATAAAGCTGGTCATGGGCTCCAGCATCATGTTCACCCGTTTTGAACGCAATGCCCACAAATACCAGACATAAGACAGCAATCCTAAAAGACCGGACCAGCCAATTTCCGGCCAGCTTGCACCCATTAGCATGGCAAAAGCGCCGGTAGACAGTGCAAAAGAACAGCCTGTTATCCACTTCCCGTAGGGCGAGGGCATGGCATCTATTTCAGATAACAGACGATCAGCTTCTGTTAAAGAAACATCACCTGCCAACAGTTCACTGGCAAGCCCATCCACATGAGAGAGTGAATTGAGATCAAGCTCGCCAGGCTGTAGGCGTGCCGCGTGAGTATATTCATCTTCGTGGCCATCAGACCAGATAACAAATGTGAGTGACGTAGGGGTGGCGATAATGGATGCGCGTACACCGAGGTAGGAAGCGACTTCCAGAAGATAAGCTTCAAGACGAAATGAAGGAGTTCCGTACTTGTGCAACATTTTTCCAAGACGGACGATGAAACGACGTTTCTGGATGAACTCGGCAGTGTGCAAAAGAATATTCCATGCGTTAAAGATAAAGCCTACTAAATTGTAGGCTACAGCATAGAAATCATAACTGCGTATCAACGAGATTGATACGCCCTGATAAAAAATCAGCTATAAAAACAGAGATAAGCAGTAGTCACACTCACCTTCACATCAAAAGACTGGTTCGCTGCCACATTGAATTCGGTACCGGTTTTGAAAGACTGAAATTCGTCTGAACCAGGAAGTTTAACTACCAGCTCACCTTCAACCACTTTCATCAGCTCGTCTTTTGACGTACTAAATACGTACTCACCTGGCAGCATTACGCCAGAGGTACACGGGCCGTTTGCTGATTCGAAGGCGATGGATTTAACGTTATCGTCGAAGTAGCTGTTTACACTTAATGACATGTGAGTTCCTTGTAGTTCTATAAATCGTTAAGGGTCACAGTGTGCCTGAGTGCATCCTCTACATCTACCCGATAGCGACTTAAGTCGCTATCGAATTCTGCTTAATCAGATTTAAACGATATAAGGCGATTGATAATGCCGATTAATCATTCGCACCGGTAAGTTGTGGCGTCCATCCATTCAGTATGTTGAACAGGGAGTGCAGTTCTGCCTTGTCTGACGTGAGTTGCGGACGTTTGTCATTGGTGAATGCACCTTCGCCGCTGCTGTTGAACTCGGCAAAGCGCGCTTCAGTGTACGGGCTGAATTCTTTTCTACCGCCCTCTTTAGTCGAGCCGCCCATGGTGGCCCAGCCGTCCTGAGTGATGTGTGCGTCCATCCAGGTGTCGATAAACACGGCTTTACCTTTAGCAAACGGGTTTGCATAGCGGCCATCGGCAAACGTGGTGGTTGGATGCCAGGGACGACCTAAAGGCACAGAATTGTCTGGTACGCCTTCTTCACGCAGCAGTTTGCAGTTTACAAAGGTTAGCCCGAAGGTGTCTGAAATTAACGTGCTGGGGGCGGTAACGAAGCCTGTGATGTCCATGTCTTTGCCGCGAGGACGGGAATAAATATCAACACTATCGAAATACGCATTACCGTTCCCAAAGATGAAGTCTACATTGCCGCGAATCTCGCCACCTTTGAAATAGCTGCGTCCACCCTGTACGTAAAGCGTATCCTGATAACCGAGCAACGCGACATCTTCTACCACGGTTTGGTCAGTATATTCGCCAATTCGCAGTGCCACGGCCTGCATGCCGCTTACTCTGGCCGGATCGTCTTTGGCTTTCGCGTCTTGATCGAGAAAATCAAAACTGTTTTCAATGGTAAGATGGGCGATGTGTACCCGTGGGCGGTTTATTTCCACCGTTGCGCTACGGAAGGTGCCCCAGGTCTCTTCGCTGTCGCGAGATACGGCTTTACCGGCGTAGCGGTCAAATACAATTTTCGTGTTGGCTTTACCCGCACCAATGAGGGTGATGTCAGGTTTGTCAATTACCACCCGTTCGTAATATTCACCCGGTGTAATGGCAATGGTCCAGCCACCTGTTTCCGGGGCGGCGTCTACCGCCGCCTGAATAGAAGAAAAATGTGTGTCGTCAATGGCAGTGTTAGCGACGATGGCGTTAGCCTCCACATTTTCTGGGAGAAAATGGGTGGACTTCTGCTCACTGCATCCGGCTACAGCCAGCAACAGCACCATTAACAAACTACACATTTTAGACATCGGGTAACTCCACGGTTTTGCCGTTAACTCTAATATTCTGTTGAGAGATATTGTCTATATTCTCAATTACAGATTTTTTATCAACCTTCTGGAAGATAAGATTTTTAAGAGATACGCCCGTGATAGGCGTATGATCATAACCGCGCAGCACAAAAGCCCGTTGAGCATGTTGTACATACAAGTTCTCGATGGTGATATCTTCCAGTTTCGGCGTGAAGTTGCCCACGTCGCCTTCTTCATAGTAGAAGTTAATCACCACGGCATCTTTAACCTGCCCAACCCGGAACTGACGATAGTTCAGGTTCTTCAGGTGCCCGCCACGTATGGAGTTGGTTTTGATGCGGATAGCACGGTCGAGATCCGGGCTGCTCATTTCACAATTTTGCGCATAAAGGTTGCGCACGCCACCGGAAATCTCACTGCCAATCACCACGCCGCCGTGACCGGCCTCCATGGTGCAGTTGTTGATTAGAATGTTCTCACAGGCTTTGCCCACGCGGCGACCATCGGCGTTACGGCCGGATTTAATCGCAATGCAGTCATCACCAGTGTCGAAGGTACAGTTCTCGATCAATACATCGGTACAAGCTTCAGGGTCGCAACCGTCTGAGTTGGGGCCGTAGCTGTGGCAGTAGATGTCACGCACGGTCACATTGGTACATAGCACCGGGTTCACCAACCAGAACGGAGAGTTGCGAATGGTCACACCAGAAATTAATACGTTTTCACAGCGATAAGGCTGAATAAACGGCGGACGAAGGTAGTTTTCTTCGAAGGTGCGCTCGCTAACAGGCACTTCATCTTCTGCCATTTGACGCAGCACATCCCGGGTGTATTTCTGGTTTGCCACCGGATGGTCGCCCCAGGTCGCATCTTTCCATTTGCCTTTCCACGGCCACCAGTTGTCTACACTGCCGCCGCCTTCCAGGGTGCCTTCACCGGTAATTGCCACGTTGGTTTCTTCAAAGGCGTAAATAAGTGGAGAGTAGCCCATTAGCTCCGTGCCTTCCCAACGGGTAAACACGTAAGGCTTGTAGCGCTGCGGCTCAGGAATGAAATGCAGCACAGCGTCTTTGGCAATATGAAAATTGATGTTGGATTTAAGGTGTACCGGGCCGGTATAAAATTCACCTGCGGGTACTTCTACCGTACCGCCGCCTTTAGACGCCACGTCTTTGATTGCGCTGGCAATGGCTTGAGTTGAATCGTTGTCGCTACCTGCTTGCGCGCCATAATCGGTAATGCGCACATGAAGGGATGGGAACGTAGGTGCAACAATACGTTTGCGGATAGCGCGCGCGTCTTCATTCCAGTCGAAATCTCCGCCCACTATGGGCTGGCTGACGCTAGTGGCACAACCGCCGAGTCCGAGTATGCCTGCGCCTGCTGCGCTGCTGCCTGCAAGTTTAAGTAAAGCGCGTCGTGATGGTTGAAATCCCATTAGTTTACTCCCGGGGAATGTGTTGCATTGCTGTTCGCTGTGTTACGCAAAAAATGGTCCATACGGGTTACCGTTTCGCTAAGGTAGGGCTCGAACAGCCAAAATGTATGAATGTTATTGTCGTACTGAAAATATTCGCTGGCGATACCTGCCGCTTTGAGCTTTTGCAGTACCTCGTCTTTACCGGCCGTAAAGCGCATCTGGCCGCTACTGATGATCAGCATAGGCGGCGACTCTGCATCGATATGTTTTGCCGTAGAAGCCTCTTCCCATTTTGCTTGAGTATCTTCATACGCGCCGCCAAACCACATACCGGCCGCGGATTTGTCCTTGCGCTTATTTTCGTTGGCAAGGGCTAAGGGGTGGGTGAAATCCAGTACGCCGTCAAGGTCGACGACAGCGTGTACGCGGGTATCCGCGTCTGGAGTTTCACCCTTAAATAGTAACGTATTGGCGGTGTTGCCAATCAGTCCGGCCATTTGGCCACCAGAAGAGCCGCCACCAATAGCCAGTTTGGTTGGGTCGAAGCCAAAGGCAGCAGCATGCGCTTTTACATAAGTAATCGCATCGTTAATATCGTTGAGGCCCGCGGGATATTGGGCTTCCATTGATAGCCGATACTCCGGGGTAAATACCACATAACCACGCTGAGCCAGCAAATTGGCCATGGCGTAAAAGTGACTCTTATTACCTGAACGCCAACCACCGCCATGAATCAACATAATGGCCTGTTGATTGGCTTTGTCTGCAGCGGGCTGGAATACATCGAGATGCAGCTCCCGATCATCGGCCACTTTATAGCGGCGGTCGAACAGCACTTTCTGGCCTTCAGTGAAGGTAAGTACAGGCTCAACGAGCTCTGGGTGCTTATCGCGGTAGGCATAGAAACGCTGGGATACGCTGTAGCTGTCGTCTACCGGGTAGTCTTTTGCCTGCACGGCTGTTGTAAACAGCCCAATGGTGCTGAGTAAGGCCACAAGCTTAGCTTTTCGCATTATTGATTTACGGTTAAATCTAACGGGGAGCATGAACCTGTTATCTCCGTCTTGGTATAAACTGAAAGTCATCTACCACTAGCGATGCCTGCTTGCTTTGGGCCTTCATTTGCGCACCAGCAGACGCGTTATTGTCGGCATCTGCAGACACACTGAACAAACCGGTTTTTGCACCGACCCACCGGCCTCGACGCGCTTTAAACTGCTCGCCAACCACGGTAAATCGTTGTTTTTCATTGGTTCGGTAGCTAAAAATGGCAGTGGCATCGTCGGTCATTATGTAACGTAATTCCAGTGACGATGCATTAACAGGGCCATAGTCGTGAACCGATTCATCACAGCCGGTGCGGGCGTTTTTACACTGCACGTATACCAGATGCGTTTCCGTTTTCTGTTTATCATTCGTCATCGGCTTCACGCCAATCCAGGCGTAATCTTCACCGAACAGTAATAGGCCACCTTCGGCCTGCAGTTCTGGTTCCTGTAGAATAACGCTGCTTCGCACCTCATAGGTTTGCGCTGGCAGTTTCTGAAGCAGCAGGGAGGGCGTCATCCACAGATTATCGCCGGTGTCTCTGATTTTTGGCTGTGCGGGCAGGGTAAGGCGGCTGGTGTAGGTATCGATGTGATACCAGTCACTTTCAGGATTCGCATTCCACTGCCACTGAATGCCCAGTTCACCAGAGAAGTCATCACTGGTGGGTTGGGGCTTTACGTCGCCGGGCTTATCCGTGGCGGGTTTTGTGTAGCGATACGCCGGTTCCCCAACGCCATCGCCGTCTGAATCGGTACCGATAACTGGCCAACCATTCTGCCACTGCATAGGTTGTAGATGCACAATGCGTCCATACGCTTTGCGAGACTGAAAATGAATAAACCAGTCTTCATTTTTATTGGTGTGCACCCAGCTTCCCTGGTGAGGGCCGTTGATCAGCGTGTTGCCCTGATCCATCACTGTGCGCACAGAATAAGGGCCGGCGATGTTGTCAGAACGGAAAACCGACTGCCAGCCGGTTTCCACACCGCCAGCCGGGGCGAAAATGTAATAGTAGCCGTTACGCTTATAGAATTTAGGGCCTTCCAGGGTGCGGTAGCCTTCAATGGCGTTACCGTCTACCACGTGGGTATAGTCTTCGCTTACCCAAGAAGTGTCTGGCGCCATTTCACGCAGACTGAGTACGTTATTAAACCCGGCACGACTCTTAGCCCAACCGTGGAGCAAATACGCTTTGCCGTCGTCATCCCAAAGTGGAGTAGGGTCGATAAGGCCTTTACCTGCCAGAATGCGTTTGGGTTCGCTCCATTCACCGGCCGGATCGTCGGCGGTAACCACGTAAATACCAAAATCGGGGTCAGGGTAAAAGATCCAGAATTTGTCGTCGTGAAAGCGAATATTGGGTGCCCACACGCCGTTACCGTGTTGTGGTTTGGCGAATACATCCAGCGGCACCTGTTTAGGCAGGGCGTAGTTGATGAGTGTCCAGTTGACTAAATCGGTAGAGTGCAGCACCGGTAAGCCCGGTGCGGCATTAAAGCTGGATGCGGTCATGTAGTAGTTGCCGTCTACCGCGACCACATCCGGATCGGAGTAATCGATGTGCAGAATGGGATTCTGATATTGCCCGTTTTGCAAATCGCTGATCCAGAGGCGATGATCTTCTGCCTGTCCTGTTGTTGTAGCGTCAGCGGTTTTATTGGCTGACGCGGTTGACTGCGCCTGAGCAGCCAGCACGTGTTGAGCTGCTGCTACACCAAATAAGCTGGTAAGCAGCAGGGCGCGGGAAACGAATGACTGGCGCATGGTCAGCCCTTACTTGTTCAGTTCAAGGGCGGCAAGAATAAACGGACCCACGCCTTTTGCATCGTTAGCGCGGATTGGCTCGCTCAGGTAGTACTCGTATGAGCCATCACGATAAGGTTTGCCGCCAAGACCGGCCACCGCACAGATTTGTTCCAGGCTGATCACGTTGTTCGCCGGGTCTACAGAAATCATCTGATCTTCCATGCCCGCAAAACCCTTATTCGCGTAGGTGATATAGTCCTTCGGCAACACATTCATGTTAACACCTTTGGCGATAGCGTAGGTGAGCATGGCGGTACCGGAACCTTCCAGGTAGTTACCTTCTTTGTCGCCCAAATCAGTAACCTGATACCAGGCACCGGTTTCATCCTGATATTTCACCGCGTGATCAACGAAGTTCTTAAAGCGTGATACCAGCCACTCGCGTTTTTCGCTTTGCGTAGGCACTACTTCCAGCACGTCTACAATGGCCATGGCGTACCAGCCCAGCGCACGTGACCAGTGGTTTGGTGACAGGCCGGTGTCATTGTCTGCCCATTTCTGATCCCGGGATTCGTCCCAGCCGTGACGGGGCAGGCCGGTTTTCTCTGCGTACAGGTGCTTTTCAATCAGTTCGAACTGCTTGTACACATCGTCGAGCTCTTTCGGGTCGCCATAGCGCATGATGTATTCAGCATAGAACGGCGCGCCCATGTACAGGCCGTCCAGCCACATTTGTGACGGGTAGCGTTCTTTATGCCAGAAACCGCCTTCGCTGGTGCGCGGGTGGTCATTGAGCTGGTCGCGCAGGGTGTCGGCAGCCAGCTTGTATTTTTCATCACCGGTCTGGTCGTACAGGAAAAACAGCACTTTACCCGGGTTCACCATATCAATGTTGAACTTGCTGCGTACGTAGGTGTTGATGGTGCCGTCTTCGTTTACAAAGCGGTCGTAGTAAGCCTTGATGTAGTCGAGGTATTTTTGCTCGCCAGATTGTTCGTAGAGTTTGGAAAATGCCAGCAGGTTTAGACCGTGCACGTAGTCCCATTGAGGTTTTTCATCCCAATCAATCATCCATGCTTCGGGGAATCGTACCATTTCCGATTCGGCCATGCGCACAGACCAGGGTTGAGTATTGTCCAGGTAGGCTGCGCTATCGGCAGCGAGGGCTGAAACTGGCGCGCTTAGGGTGGCCGCCGCGAGCAATACGGAACTAAAGAACTTACGCATTGGAACTCTCCAAAATTAACAAATTAAATACTTCATGTGCTACCGGTAGCATAATGCGTCAGGGGTTAGATGTTGTCAAGTTGTTATATTTACGCAGAATAAAATAACAAAAAAGCCTTAAAGCCTTTAGGAACGCACGCTGCAGCGGATTAGTTAATAATGGGAAATACTACCGCGGTTGAATAAAATTGATTAAAATCAACTCATTTATCAAACTTTAGTATAAATTGTGACGGTGTTTACATTTTTTCAATAAAAACTATTGCCACCGGTAGCAATTGGATCTAGCATGTAAAACAATTGTAAAGCAGACCTCTGTATCTAACACGGCTTTGCAGGAACAATAAAAGCCACCGGTGGCGATATAAATGCCAACCAAAGTGGCTGAGAGGATTAGGGCTACACACTAAGGTGTAGTGAGATAGTAACGAAGAATTATCCGTGAGGAACACTCATGAACTTTGCCAAAGGTTTCAAAAAAGCGCCACTCAGCTTAGCAGTTACAGCAGCTTGTATTACATCTATGGCCGTACAAGCACAGGAAACTACATCTAACACTGCTACCGACGATATCGAAGTCATTTCAGTTCGTGCCAGCAGCTATGCAGATAGCTTATCGAAAGCCCTGTCGTTGAAACAGTCTTCTGCCGGCTCGGTTGATACTATTCTTGCTGAAGACATCGCCGACTTTCCTGACCAAAACCTTGCAGAAGCCCTGCAGCGCATACCCGGTGTTGCGGTTACCCGTGAAGCCGGTGAAGGTCGTGAAATTACCGTGCGTGGTCTGAACTCTACTTTTACCCGTGTTCAGCTGAACGGTATGCAGGCCCAGTCACTCTCTGCCGGAACCGGCGGTGTACGTACCAGCCGTGGTTTCGACTTTAACGTATTTGCCTCTGAGTTGTTTAACCAGTTAAGCGTTTATAAAACGACATCAGCTGAACTCGATGAGGGTTCTTTAGGCGCTACTGTATCTCTGCGCACCGGACGCCCTTTTGATTTCCAAGATAATGTCTTTGCCGTGAACGGTCAGGCGTCATATAACGATCAATCCGAAGAAACCACGCCGCGTATGTCTGCACTCGGTTCCTGGACCAATGAAGATGATAACTTCGGCGTATTGTTCTCCGCATCTTTTTCTAACCGCAACGTGAATAACGTAGGTTCAGATACAGGCCGCTGGGAAGACGATACCTTCGGTGCATGTTCAGCTTGTACCAGTGATGCGGATGTGGCTGCGGTGAGCAGCGCATGGCACCCTCGTTTTCCACGTTATGCAGACAAAACCCACGATCAGGATCGTTTGGGTCTAACTGCGGCTATTCAGTTTGCCCCGTCTGACAACACCGTGATTTCTTTCGACGCGTTGTATGCCAATATCGAGGCGCATCGTGATGAACCATTTATGGAAGCTATTTCACTGGCTCGTACTGGTTCTACCGGTGTACAACAGTCTGACGTTACGGCTTACCAGATTGACGGCAACAACACGATGTATGCTGCCACCATTGCCGATGTGGATGTGCGTTCAGAATTTTACCAGGCAGACTGGGAATCTGAATTTACCCAGTTTAGTGTCAACGTAGATCATCATTTCAATGATGATTTGAAAGTATCTTTCCTTGCAGGTTCTTCGAAATCGGTTCTGGACAACCGTGAAACGACGATCATCTATGAACACTTTAGCGACAACGATAATCGAAAGATGCTTGATTACGCAGAGTCGAGTTCTGCCGTTTCTTACGATTTTTCCGACATGCTGAACCCGACAATTGGTTACAGCTTCGACACCGCAAATCCGGCGAACTGGGAAGTATCTGAATTTCGTGATCGTATTTATGATGCGGAATCTACCACGGATACAGCACGTGGCGATGTGGATTATATTCTGACAGACGAAATTACTGTGAGCGGTGGTGTTACCTGGCGCGAATATGGTTATGAAATTGAAGGTCTTAGAGCTGACGCACCATTCGAAAGCCGTGATGAAGCCGATGGTATTGTAGATGGCAATGCCTGTGGTGTTTCTAATGTCGTTACTGAGAATGGTGGTGACGTTGTGTCATTCGGCGGACAAAGCTTCTTCATGGCCAATGCCGACCGGGTTAGCGAGTTTCTTGATAGTGGTTGCTGGCCTTACAATGTCCGTCCGGGCGATACCCGTTCTGTAACTGAAGAAAGTCTGGGCTATTACGTTCAGGCAGATTTCAACACCGAAGTTGGAGAGAAAATTCTGCGCGGTAACGCCGGTGTGCGCCATGTGAAGACCGATCTTTCCAGTACAGGTATTGTAGGTGGAACCGAAGAGCGAACCATTGAACATGATTACTCCGACACCCTTCCTTCTGTAAACCTTGCGTTGGAAATGACTGACGAGTTAATACTTCGTGCTAGCTGGGCGAAAGTTATGTCTCGTCCTAATCTTGGTACGCTCAACCCGGGCGGCGATGTCTCTATTTTCGGCGACTACCGCGTATCCTACGGTAATCCTTACATTAAACCGTTCCGCGCTGACGCTTCGGATTTAGCTATCGAATATTATTTCGACGAAGGTGCTCTGTTGTCTCTGGCATACTTTAAGAAAGACATTGAGTCATTCCCAACAAGCAGCACTGAACAAATGGTTTGGACTGATATCGGTCTGCCAAATTCTTTACTCGGTGCTCAGGTAGATGATCTTATCGATCAGGAATTTGAGATTCGTAGTACTACAAACGGATTAGGCGGCGACCTGGATGGCTTCGAAATTCAATACCAGCAGCCATTAACTTTCCTGCCTGGTCCTGACTGGGTAAGAAAATTCGGTATTTTGGCTAACCTTACCCTCGTCGATTCAGAAGTGGTATACCAGACTGAAGAAGACGAAAATGGCAATGTTTATCCTACCCGTGTAGGTCCGTTGACTGGTCAGTCTGATGAGTCTGCGAACTTCACGCTGTATTGGGAAGACGATGTATTCAGTGCACGTATTTCTGCCGCGTACCGTGGTGAGTTCTATACCAACCTGAGCAGCAGTGATGAACGCAAATGGCGCATCATGGATGCCAGCACGTTTGTCGATTTCTCTACCAGCTATAAATACTCAGAGAACCTGAAATTTACGCTGGAAGGAATTAACTTAACGGATGAAACCATTGATGAGTACATCGATGCTAATGCAATGCGCATCATCAACAGTCAGGCCACAGGTCGCCAGTTCTTCCTGGGTGTGAGCTACAGAATGTAACAGAGTGTAGTGTGTCTTAGGCCATCAGCGATGATGGCCTTTTTTTATAACAAAGGATTCGCAATGAAAAAACTAATGCTTTCCCTGCTAATCGCCGCTACGTCGTTTGCGGCCAGTGCACAAGATCCTACCCGTACCACCTTGCACCTAATCGGCGATTCCACCATGTCGATCAAGCCAAACCTGTATTACCCTGAACGTGGCTGGGGAATGGCCTTACCAGGCTATATGTCACAGGAGCTGGAAATTCTGAACCATGCAGCCAACGGCCGTAGCACCAAACGTTTTATCGATGAAGGCCGCTGGGGCAAGGCATTGTCCGAGATGAAAGAGGGCGACTATGTGCTTATTCAGTTTGGTCACAACGATCAGAAAAAAGAAGATCCGGCTCGCTATGCATCTGCAGAAAAAGACTACCCTGCGTATTTGCATCGCTACATCAAGGATGTGCGTGACAAAGGCGCTACACCCATGATTGCCAGCTCTATCTGCCGTCGCTATTTTGAAGAAAATGGCGATGTGCGCTACACCATGACCGATTATGTGAATGCAGCGCGGGAAGTGGCCAAAGAAGAAAATGTTACCTTCTTTGATATGAACAAATTTACCTGTAATTATTTGCAGGAAGCGGGCGATGAAGAGACGGTGAAATTTTTCTTACGTATTCCGCCGGGCATTTACACCCGCTATCCGGATGGTAAAAGTGACGACACCCATTTGAATACCCTGGGGGCTGCATGGGTGGCGCAATTTTTCATTAAGGATTTAAAAGCGAAAGCGCATCCGCTGGCTAAATATGTATACCGGGAAACGCTGTAATCCGGCAGACCCGAACGCGTTCCCCGACTGCAGTGCTTTGAATAGCAACGAGGGCGACTTTATTGTGCAATCATATCCTGGTTCACGATGAAGTCGGCTTCACCTTTCTCTACATCACTCAGGCTCATCCACGACTGTGTCACCGGATTAATGGTGACCTCGCTACCCTCAACCTTGATATCTAAATCAAGAACAGCCTCGAATCTGAATCCTTTTGGTAAGCGCACAAATTGATTGTCGCCCACTTTATATAACGCTGATTTATCCATGTCCCGCTCGGGTGGTGATGTGTATATAGGAAAAAGTAGTAGACAGTGTGGGGAAGTCAAGGAAGGCGGGTAGAAATAAAATCAACGCCCCCCAATCAGGAGAGCGCTGCAATATGCTTAAAGAAAGCTTCTTTTTCGACGATGGCGCCGGGATAGCTGATTACTGTTGCGGCCACTTTGGCACCGAAGCTGGCAGAGTCAGTCACATCTTTACCAGATAAGCGCGCTGACAAATACCCGCCATTAAAGGCATCACCGGCTGCGGTGGTATCTACAACCTGTTCAACCCTTTCTACGGGAACGATACAATGGGTTTTACCCTGATAAATGTGCACGCCTACTGCACCGTTTTTCACGATGATCTCTGCCACACCTAATGCGGCTACGTGGGCATGAATGGCGTCTACATCGGTGTGACCATAAAGCGCGAGATGATCATCGCCGCCAGGAAAGGCAATGTCTGCATGACCGTAGGCTTTGTCGATCCAGGTCTGTGCTTCTTGTTGGTCTTTCCATAAGCGAGGGCGGTAATTGGGGTCAAAGACCACTTTGCCGCCGGCCGCGCGTACGCTATCAACCAGGTCGAACAGTTTTAAGCGCTGGGCGTCATCCAGAATCGCCAGTGAAATACCGCTGAAGTAGAATACGTCGGCATTATTCAGGCTGCCATTGAACAGATTCATGGTTTGGGTTGCGGCAGAGTTTGCGCGCCAATAGGCAAAAGTACGTTCGCCATGCTTGTCGGTGCGCACCATATACAGACCCAGGTTGCGGTCGTTACTTCGGTAAACCTGGTCTGTATTGATTTCTTCTTCACCCATCTTGAACAGCAACTCGTCACTGAGAAAGTCTGCGCCGATGGCAGTGAGATAGCTCACGGAAATATCGTGAGCGCAGCGTT
Source organism: Alteromonas confluentis (assembly GCF_001757105.1). Classification (GTDB taxonomy): domain Bacteria; phylum Pseudomonadota; class Gammaproteobacteria; order Enterobacterales; family Alteromonadaceae; genus Alteromonas; species Alteromonas confluentis. Next base: position 215,821 of record NZ_MDHN01000029.1, on the reverse strand, counting down.
TCAGATAAACGGCGGTGTTGTAAGTGTCACCGGCATAACCTTTAGATAGCGTATCCGCGTCCCGGTTAACCAGTTCTACCATGCACTCGCCAAAAATGACGATTTTGCTCATGGGCGATACTCTTTAAATGCGGCAATAGCCTGTTCACATTTCTGCGTAATACTGTGCCAGTTTCCGCTTTTCACATCGCTGGAAGGGATCATCCACGAACCGCCAACAGCAAACACATTGTTCAGTTTCAGGTAATCACCTACGTTGTCGCCAGACACCCCACCGGTAGGACAGAATTTTATATCCTTAAAAATACTGCTGAGTGCTTTCAGCATGGGAGCGCCGCCGCTCAGGTGAGCCGGAAAGAACTTGAGCTCTTTCAAACCGTATTCGCTGGCCATAAGGATATCGGCCGGATTGCTGGTGCCGGGAATAAACGGAACGCCAGAACTCATTAGTCCGTCGAGTAAGCGGGGGCTTAATGTTGGCGTAACTAAAAACTGACTGCCCGCATCGACTGCTTCTTTCGCGTGCTCCGGCGTAAGTACTGTACCCATACCTACTACCATATCGGGTAAAGACTCACGAATAGCCGCAACGCAGTCGGCAGCGGCATCAGTGCGACGTACAACTTCCAGGTTTTTCAAGCCACTGGCTTGAACGGCACGGGCGATATCCAATGCTTCATCTACGGTGTCGGCTTGTAAGATAGGAAGAATGGGTGTGCCTTTAACAACTGACTGAATTCCTTTCATTACAATTCTCCTAATTGTTGCGCCATGTTTTCAACGCTGATGGTTTCTAATTTGCTCACTTGAACATGCACTGCCTGGCGGAAATCCTGATTGTCTGTCAGTTCGGCGAATACGTCGTGAAGGTCAAGCACAGCATTGGTGAGGGCCGTAACATCACCGGCATGGGCTTTCGCCAATGAGAACAGTTGCTCCGCTTTGGGATCGGTAATGGTTTCACCGGCCTGCTGACGCTTGGCAATAAACAAAATCCAGGCTGCAATTGGCACGCTTAGCTGTTTGATGCTGCCGCCGGTCTTTATCTGGTCGCGTACGGTGTTCAGAATACGGAAAGGCAGTTTCTGTGAACCATCCCACGCAATCTGCGACAGCATGTGGCGAATATGGCGGTTGTGGTAGCGATTCAGAATATCATCGGCGTAGGCCGGTAAATCCATTTTGTCGCCCACCTCAATGGTCGGCAGAATTTCTTCTGTCAGTAAACGGCGGATAAACGCTTCGATTTCCGGTTTGCTGATGGCTTCGAATACGGTGTCGATGTTGAGCAGTGAACCCACGTAAGCTAACGTAGAGTGAGTACCGTTTAGCACACGTAACTTGGCTTTTTCGAACATGTGAACGTCGTCAGTGAACGTTACGCCCACCTTTTCCCATGCTGGACGAGGGCCGCTGAATTTGTCTTCCACAACCCATTGAGTAAACGCTTCGCGTTGGATTGGCCATTCATCGGTAACGCCTAAAGCCGCAGACGTCTGGCTAACCAACGCTTCGTCAGTCGCCGGGGTGATACTGTCTACCATGGTATTCGGGAAACAGATATTCGCTTTAATCCACGCAGCCAATTCGCTGTCTTGTAGTTCGGCAAACGCGACTACCGCGGCGCCAAGCTTGCTGCCATTGTCCGACAAATTGTCGCAGCTGATCACGGTAACTTCATCGGTACCGGTCGCTTTGCGTTTCGCCAGTGCTGCTACAATCAGCCCGATGGCGGAAACAGGCTCTTCAGGGAAATCTTTGTCGTGAACGATGTCGGGGTGAGACGCATCCAGATTGCCCTGATTATCCAGGCAGTAGCCTTTCTCGGTAATCGTAGTGGAAATAATATGCGTGGTCGGGGCAGTCAGCGATGCCATAATCGCATCGCGGTCGTCGGCAAGCACAAACACATGATTCACGGAGCCGATGATTTGGGTGTAAGGCTCGTTGTCCAGTACGACCAGCGCGTACAGGTTATCCTGTTCAGCCAGCTTTTCTTTCAGCGTTTTGCTGCGCATAGACACACCGTCGATGCGCCAGTTGCCGCCGTGGGCCATGGCTAAATCGGTGTACACCGCTTGGTGGGCGCGGTGAAACGCGCCCGGGCCAATATGTACAATGCCGCTGGTGGTGGCGTTCACATCGTACTGTGGTTGCTTAACGTCAGCCGGTAAATCGGCCAGCGTGGCAAAATTAAGACGAGCCATTCCGTTACCCCAGGTTGTAGGCGTTTTTCGCCAAATTGTAAGACAGTTGCTGTGCCAGCTCAGCCGCTTCCCAGTCGGCTACACGGTGTTCAACCACCAGTTGCGCGAGGAAACGACAGTCAATACGGCGTGCCACATCGTGACGGGCCGGAATAGACAGGAATGCACGGGTATCGTCGTTAAAACCAACGGTATTGTAGAAACCAGCGGTTTCTGTCACGTTATGGCGGAAACGCAGCATGCCTTCCGGGCTGTCGTGGAACCACCATGCCGGACCCAGCTTCAGACACGGATAGTGACCTGCAAGAGGCGCCAGTTCGCGGGCGTACACGGTTTCATCCAACGTAAACAGAATGATATTGAGGTTTTTCTCGTTACCGTATTTGTTCAGTAGTGGCTTCAGCGCATTCACGTAGTCGGTCTGCATGGGAATATCGTGACCTTTATCGCGGCCGAATTTCTTGAACAAGCTTTCGTTGTGGTTGCGGAAAGATCCCGGATGAATTTGCATTACCATACCGTCTTCCACACTCATGCCCGCCAGTTCGGTGAGCATTTGTGCGCGGAACAGTTCCTGTTCGGCGGCAGAGGAGTCGCCTGACAGCACTTTGCTGAACAGGCTTTCACATTCCGCGACAGATAAATCTGCGGTGGCGGCAGTCGGGTGACCGTGATCAGTAGCCGTTGCACCATGTTCGCGGAAGAACTGACGACGCTGACGTAACGCTGCCAGATAGCCATTCCAGCTGGTGGTGTCTTCACCGGTGATTTCACCCAGTTTCGCCACGTTAGTTACGAAGTCCTCACGGGATGCATCCACCACGTCGTCAGGACGGAAAGTGGTAATAACGCGTTTATCCCAACCGGTATCTTTAATGTGGCCGTGGTGAGTCAGAGAATCCAGTGCGCCTTCGGTGGTGGCGATGAGTTCGATGTTGAAACGGTCCATCAACGCGCGAGGTTTGTACTCCGGCTTCGCCAGTTCGGCAGTGATGAACTCGTAGTAATCCATGGCGTTATCGGAACACAGCATGTCGCTTAGGCCAAACACATTCTTAAATACGGTGTCGAGCCACATACGAGACGGTGTGCCAGGGAACAGATAGTAGTGATCAGCAAACAACTGCCAGATCTTGCGCGGGTCAGCTTCTGATTCACCGCCGTCCCAGCGACGAATGCCTAACTGCTCAAGGGTAATACCCTGAGAATACAGCATACGAAATACGTAGTGGTCGGGAAGAATAAACAATTCGGTAGCATTCCCGAAGTTTTCATCGTAGGCAAACCACCGCGGGTCAGTGTGTCCATGTGGGCTGATAATAGGCAAATCGCGGACCGACTGATAAAGCTCGCGGGCAATTCCCCGAGTCTTTTCATCTACGGGGAACAGCCTGTCTTCATGTAGTAAAATCGGTTTCATAACATTCTCTTTTATTAAAGGGTTACGCCTCGTTTCCAAATGGCAATCTCGTGACTGCCATTTTTCTCATTACAAGTCAGATGACCTGACGCTGTACTGAGACAAAGTTGGTACAGCTGTGCTGCGCAGTCGTCGATACTGACGCCTTGCAGCACTTGTCCCGCGTTGAAGTCAATCCAGTGTGGTTTTTGTTCTGCTATTCTGGAATTTGACGATATTTTTAGTGTGGGTACAGGGAACCCGAGCGGTGTACCGCGCCCGGTGGTGAATAAAACAATGTGTGCGCCGCTGGCGGCCAGGGCGGTGCTACTAACGGCGTCGTTACCCGGCGCCTGTAACAATGACAAACCTTTTTGATTTACCGGCTCGCCGTACTTGAGTACGCCACAAACCGTTGCCTGACCACCTTTTTGCACCGCACCTAAGGATTTTTCTTCCAGGGTGGTTAAGCCGCCCGCTTTGTTGCCCGGAGACGGATTCTCATAAACCGGCTGGTTGTGGTCGAGGAAGTATTGCTTGAATTCGTTTACCAGTGACACGATGTCTTCGAACACCGGTTCGCTGATGGCGCGATCCATGAGCAGTTGTTCGGCACCGAACATCTCCGGTGTTTCCGTTTGCAGTACGGTACCGCCTACATTGGTGAGGATATCGGTCATGCGGCCAACCAGCGGGTTTGCGGTGATTCCGCTGAACGCATCGCTGCCACCACATTTCACGCCTAGCACTAATTCTGACACTGGCACAGGTTCGCGTTTATCTCTGCCCACGGTATTAAGCATTTCGTAAACCAATTTAATCCCTTCCTCAATTTCATCTCCCACTTGTTGGGAGTTAAAGTAGCGAAGACGGTCTTGTGGTTTATCAACCAATTCGAGCATGGCAGAGAGCTGGTTGTTTTCGCAGCCTAAGCCCACAATCAATACTGCGCCTGCATTAGGATGGGAAGCCAGCGCCGCAAGAATCGCACGGGTATCGGTAAGATCATCGCCTAACTGCGAGCAGCCGAAGGGATGCGTGAATGCGCGGAAACCATCGCATTCATTGGTAAATCGGCGCTCACATTCAGAGGCAATACGTTCAGCGGTGCGATTGACACAGCCGACAGTATTGATGATCCAAATCTCATTACGAATACCTACTTTGCCATTCTCGCGGCGGTAGCCCATAAAGGTGGCATTTGATGGCTTGCTCCCGGTGGCATTTTTCGCCGGTGTTTTCCAGGTGTAAGCTTCCTGTCCACTGAGGTTTGTTTTTAGATTGTGGCTATGAATGTGGGCGCCGGCAGCGACATCTTGCAGAAGGTGGCCAATGGGGAAGCCATACTTCATGATATTGTCACCGGCATGCATAGCCTTTAGCGCAACCTTATGACCCGCCGGAACCGCATCCGCCAGAGTCAGTCCCAGATTTTCGTTATGGGTGCCCGCGTCTAAATCCATTGTCGCAACAGCAACGTTGTCTTGCGGGTGAACCTGAATCAGCTGGGTTTGGTCTTGCATACTATAAACTCCTCAATGTGAACGGCATCGGCAATGAGAAACGGGTTGGGAACGTTTTCTTAACATTGCTGCCACCGGTGGCATTGTAGGTCAGAAAAGTAGCGGAATCAATCTTCATCAGATAAATTCCGCTACTTTTCTGCTTTTCGGGTTGATTCGCGAATGATGAGGTGTGGTTTCACCAAATAGTCTTCCATCTCATTGGTGGGCACATGCTCAATCATGGCGATAATTTTCTTCGCTGCCAGCGATGCCATGGCAGTCACCGGGCGCTTTACCGTTGTAAGCGAAGGAATGACTCTTGAGGCCAGTAAGTTGTCATCGAATCCGGCGATAGACAGCTCTTCGGGAATGCGAATGCCCATCTCATGGGCGACTTTCAGTACGCCCGCTGCCATTTCATCGTTATTCGCAAATATGACTGCAGGGCGAGACGACTGGATCAACAAGTTGCGGGCACATTCGATGCCACTCTCGTACGTATTTTTACCTTCGATAATCCGGTTGGGCGGCAGTTCGATGCCTAACTCTTTTAGCGTATCGCGGAAACCTTCTAAACGTTCTAATGAAGAGTAATAGGCCTGCGGACCACTAATGATGGCAATATCGCGATGGCCGAGAGACACCAGATAACGGGCGAGATCGCTGATAGCAGCACGGTCATCAGAAACCACGATGTTGGCGTGGTCGTCTAAATCAACCGAAGCCATACGCACATAATTGATATTGTTTTCACGTAATGCGGCTGCCAATTCTTTCGATTCTGAAACAGGAGGTAAAATGGCGACGCCGTCGATATTAGAGCGCTTTACAAACTTTACGCAGTTCTCGACAAACGTAGAAGAGTTGTAATTGCAGGGGTGAACAACCAGTTCATAACCCTTTTCAGAACAGACACTCAGCACACCGCGCTGAACCTGGTCGATGAACAGGGCATCGGGGTTGTCGTAAATCAAACCCAGAAGATAAGAGCGACTTGCGGCGAGCCCGCGAGCCTGTTTGTCTGGAGAAAAGCCTAACTCATCAATGACTTTCTGAATTTTTTCACGCGTATTTGCACCCACATTCGTGGCGCCATTTATTACCCGCGAAACGGTTCGTTTTGATACCCCTGAAAGGCGGGCGACATCATTGATAGTCGGACGTTTATCCATGCTTTTCACTTATTATTTTTAGTTCAGGCTAACTCGTTTTTTGTTCGACTGCATTCTAGCCTTTATTAGTTGTTGTTTATAGTCTTAAAACAGCAAGCCCTACCAGTGGCAGGGCTTCGATTTTCCTTAAAAACCAAGGGCTGCAGGCAGAGCCTCGGAGAACCAGGCAACGTAGGTTACCAGCATTAACACCACAAACATGGCAGCGTAAAGTGGTAACAGTGGCTTGATAATATTTTCCAACTTGGTTTTTGCGATTGCACAGGTAATGAACAGTACCGCCCCTACCGGTGGTGAACATAAACCGATAGATAAGTTAAGTACTATCATAATGCCAAACTGCAGCGGCGACATACCCAATTGCATGGCCACTGGCAGGAATATCGGCGTAAAAATAAGTACTGCTGGTGTCATGTCGAGGAACGCGCCCACAACAATCAACAATAAGTTAATCAGTAGCAGAATAACAATTGGATTGTCGCTAAGTTCCAATAACGCCTGACTTAGCGTTTGCGGAATATTCTCGAAAGACAGTAACCACGACATAGCGGTAGAAGCGGCAATTAGCAGCATGACAATGGCGGTGGTTTCTGCAGATTTAAGCAGAATATTTGGCAGTTCTTTTACTTTTACTTCTTTGTAGATCCCTACGGAAAGCAACAATGAATAGACCACTGCAATAGCACCGGCTTCTGTTGCAGTGAAAACTCCACCTACAATACCACCGATAACCAATACAATCAGGAACAAGCTTGGCACGGCGGCGAAGAGTTTCTCGACGACAATTTTGAGCGGCAGTCGATCTGACAGTGGGTAGCCTTTTATTTTGGCCCAGATGTAGCACACCAACATCAATGCGAGTCCTACCATAATACCGGGCACGTAACCCGCCATGAACAGGGCGGCGATAGAAACGCCACCGCTGGCAATGGCATAGACAATCAGAATGTTACTGGGCGGAATGAGCATGCCTGTGGTAGCAGCCGCGGCAGTAACAGCGGCAGAGAAATTAGGGTCATAACCCTTCTTTTTCATTTCTGGCAGCATAAAACTACCAATAGCAGAGCATGCCGCCACGGCTGAACCGGAAATAGCGCCGAACAGCATACATGACACCACGTTAACCAATGCCAGACCACCGGGCAGGGCACCGATAAGCGCCATGGCGCATTCGATGAGTCGCTTAGCAATACCACCCTGACCCATGATCAGACCGGATAATACAAAGAAGGGAATGGCGAGCAGGGCGAAGCTGTCGAGACCACCGGCCATACGTTGAGCCATGGTGGTAACCGCCGGTTCAAATTCAATGCTGAACAGCATAGCAACCAATGTTGCCAGGCCAATACTCATCGACACGGGCACATTGATGAGCAGGAAAAAGAAGAAACCGACGATAAGAATGATTGCAGTTAATTCCATTACAGCGGCTCCTGCGATGCGTCTATCCAGAGGTTATAAATATTGATGAGGGCGTAGAACACCATAATGGCGCCTGAAATAGGCAGCACGGTGTATATCCAGCCCATACGTACGCCAAGAGCCGCAGATATTTGGTCCAGCTCCAGGGTCAGGCTCACTAGTGCATTGCCGCCAATGATCAAAACCATTACGCAGAATGCGACCACGAGCAGTTCAACAAATGTCATGATTAAGCGGCGCACGGTCTCAGATTGTTTGTTGACGATGAGGTTGAAGCCTAAATGTACTTTTTGGCGATAGGCATAAGCGGAACCCAGAATACCGATCCAGATAAGCAGAAACCGGGATAATTCTTCGGTAACAGAGGCCGGATCTTGCAGCAGGTAGCGGGAAATTACCTGCCATACCACAACCAGCAGAATGGCGGCCATGGCCAGAATAAGCGCTGCGGCCAGCGTTTTGTCGATTAACTTCACTAACTGTCGCATGACTTACATCGCCTTAATTTGTTCGAGCAAGTTACCCACATCGGTACCTTTAAAGCTGTCATGGAACGGCTTTACGGCGTCGACGAAAGGTTGTTTGTCTGGATAAATCACTTCAACGCCATCGGCCTTCACTTTCTCCAGTGATTCCAACGTAGATTCCTGCCACAGCTTGCGTTGGTATACCACCGAATCGGCCATGGCTTGTTGCACCCATTGCTGTTGCTGGGCGGTAAAATTGTTAAATGTACGAAGCGACATCAGCATAACGTCAGGTACCGAAGTATGTTCGTCCAGCGAGTAGTAGCGCGCAATTTCGTAATGACGTGACAGGTAATAGCTTGGGGGATTATTTTCAGCGCCATCTACCACACCTTGTTGCAGTGCGGTGTATAGCTCGCCCCAGGAAACTGGCGTGGCAGCTCCGCCTAGCGCGCGCACTGTTTTTACGGCGGTAGGGCTGTTAAGCACGCGAATTTTCATGCCTTGAAGATCGGCAGGTGAGTGAATAGGGCGATCGGTAGTGTAGAAGCTGCGGCTACCGGCATCGTAATAACCCAGGCCTTTCAGCTTGAACGCTTCAATACCTGACAGCAGGCCTTTTCCTACGTCGCTGTTCAGTACTTTCCAGAAGTGGTCGCTGTCGCGGAACACGTAGGGCAAACTGAAAATCTGCATTTCAGGCGCAAAACCTTCCAGTGGGCTGGCAGACACTTTCGTCATGTCTAATGAACCGATTTGCAGCAGCTCGATCATTTCACGTTCGGTACCAAGTTGGCTGCCAGGATAAATCGCAACCTGCATAGTGCCGCCAGAATATTCACTCAGGCGTTCACCAAAATACACCATGGCTTTGTGTACCGAGTGCTGGGTGTCCAGCGTATGACCTAAACGTAAAATGGTCACATCGCTGGTTTGTTTACTACCGCATCCAAAAAGCAGGGTTACCAGAGTGGCAACAAGGAACAGCGGTGTAACCTTAAGGCGCAACATACTCACCTCGACTTCTTATCTGAGCTCATTAGGCGGAAATTTGTCCATATCGTCATAGTCCAGGTTTTCACCGGCCATGCCCCAAATGAACGCGTAGTTTGCTGTGCCACAGCCACAATGAATCGACCAGGGGGGAGACAGCACCGCTTGTTCGTTGGCAACGAAGATATGACGGGTTTCTTTAGGCTCGCCCATGAAGTGACTCACCGCCTGACCTTCAGCAATGTCGAAGTAGAAATAGACTTCGTTACGACGGTCGTGCTGGTGGGCGGGCATGGTGTTCCACACGCTACCTGGCGCCAAACGGGTGAGGCCCATTTGCAATTGACAGGTATCAACCACGGTATTGATCAAAAGCTGATTGATTTTGCGTTCGTTGCAGGTTTCCGGGCTGCCCAGTTCAAGCACGTTAGCGTCGTCTTTACCTACTTTCTTACATGGGTAAGCGTGGTGTGCAGGTGCGGAATTCAGATAAAACTTGGCAGGTTGGCTGGCATCGTTTGATGCAAATTCAACGTGCTCATTACCCATACCGATGTACAGGGCTTCTTCGCGCGCTAATTCGTAGACGGTATCACCCACAGTGATAGTGCCGGTGCCGCCTACGTTAATGACACCCACTTCGCGGCGGGCGGTGAAGAAGTCCATTTTCAACTGGTCGTCGAGGGTTTCCAGCTTCAGTGGTGTATTGGTGGGTACGGCGCTACCCACCATGAAACGCTCATAGTGGCTGTATATCCAATAGATCTTGCCTTCCTGCATCAGTTTGTCTGCCAGGAATGCATCACGCAATTCTTGCGTGTCGTAGCCTTTAACTTCTCGCTGTCCTACAGCGTAACGAATTTCGTGTTCGGTGCTCATGGTGCCTGTCTCTTTTCAGTTATCGGGCTAAAAAGCCGCCATCAACAGCCAGTACATGGCCGTTCACATAGTTGCTGGCTTCGCTGGCAAGAAATACCAGTGCGCCTTTGAGGTCTTCGGTTTCTCCCCAGCGACCTGCCGGGATACGGGCAATAATTTCTTTGCTGCGACCTTCGTCGTCTTGCAGGGCTTGGGTGTTGTCGGTACGAATGTAGCCAGGTGCAATGGCATTCACCTGAATGTTGGATTTACCCCATTCGTTCGCCAGTGCTTTGGTGAGTCCGGCGATAGCGTGTTTGCTGGCGGTGTAGGCGGGAACGGTGATGCCGCCGCTATAGCTGAGCATCGATGCGGTGTTGATAATTTTACCGCTACCTTGCTCAATCATTTGCTTACCGATTTTCTGACTGAGCAGGAATGCTGAATCGGTGTTTACCCGCAAAACGTGCTGCCATTGCTCCAATGGAAAGTCTACCGCTGGGCTGCGGAAAATCGTGCCACCGTTGTTCACCAGAATGTCGATACCCCGCCACACGCTCAGTGCATCGTCTGCCAGTTTCTCTACCGCACCGAGATCGGATAAATCCGCGTGAAGTTCGGCTACCATAACGTCAGTTTTCGTTTTGATGATGTTGATGGTTTCTTCACAACCACCTTCACGGGAACTGGCGCAGATTACATCTGCACCGGCTTCTGCCAGAGCGACCGCCATCGCTTGACCAATTCCTCGGCTTGCGCCGGTAACCAGTGCGCGTTTTCCCTTCAGACTGAAGTTGGGCATGACTTTTCCTTTCTAATTAAGCGTCGAATTTGGCCGGTGTTGTAAACAGCTGACGAGCACTTATGTCCGCTCAAACCATTATTAGCACACCGGGTTTACAATGTTAACAATATTTAAAATAATTGCCACCGGTGGCAATTGTCAATATATTAGTGCAAAGTATTTGCTGACTTACTGACCCCTACACGGAGCGCAAGATGAACAAAAAGACACTATCGCTGAGTATTTTACTGGCCCTTTCTGCTGCCGCCTGCAGCCCGGATAAAAGTGCGGAAACTGCTTCACAGAGCCCGCAAGTAAAGACTTCTGAGCAATCTGAGGTTGCATCTTTATCGGTCTCGAATCCACAAGGTGGTGCTGCATTGCCACAGTTGCTTTCTTTTCCTGCTAGCGATTTTTCTGATGCCGACGCGGTGACAAAAAAAGTCGCTGACTTTCCTTCTGAGTGGGTAAAAAACGCGCAGGGTGAGGATGTTCTTAACGTTTTAGTCACACTGGAACCCGGTGAGATAGCCCCTATTGCACTGGTGGACAATGCACCTGAGGCACCGGATGTTGCTTATGCAGAACTATCTGTACGAAACGGCGGTGAATGGAACGGCAGTAAATATGAAGCGGAAGGATTTAGTTTCGAGAATGTGGAGTCTTTTACCGCGCCGCAGCAACTCACTGATCATTCGTACTACTTACGTTACGAAGGTCCAGGTTGGGAGAATGACTTAGTTGGCTATCGCTTGTATCTGGATTGGCGCAACGGTACAGATATCTTTGTGAAAACCGGTAATGAGCCCGTATTGCATCAGGTGGGTCAGGACGGTTACGACAACTACCATGAGCTGAGCGAGTGGGGCGTTGACGTTTTGAAAGTGGGTAAAGCGCTGGGGTTAGGTTCGTTCGGTCGTATGGACGGCGACAATGTCATGCATATGCAAAACGTGGCTGAAATGTCGTGGAAACTGGATAACGATAACAAGCTGTCTGCCGGTTTCACCGTAAATTACGATGGTTGGGAAGTCGCGGGTAAAACTGTTGATGCCACGGCACATTACGCGATTAACGCGGGCGATCCCTCAACGTTATTGACGGTGAACTTATCTGAGCCAGTAGATAACCTGGTGACGGGAGTCGTGAAGCATGCTGGCGTGAACTACGTTGAACTTGAAATGAACGGCTACGGCGTGATTGCTACATACGGTAAACAAAGCCTGCTAGGCGAGGACGACGAATTGGGCATGGCGCTGTTTTATAAAGTTGATGACATTAGCCGCAAGTTTGAAGCTGAGCACGATTATCTTATCGAGTTTAAACCTGCTACCGAAATGTCTTACCAATTCATGGCGGTATGGCCTTCGCACCCTGACAGCCCGAAAGATGAAGCTGGGTTCGTTGCGTTACTGAAAACGAAGCTGAAAGCGTTGGCAAGTCCAGTGACAGCCGGCTAATTTCGTTATCGTACATGCTTTAAAATAAAACGGGTGCGATACTTTGCACCCGCTTTATTTTATCTTCCGAATTGTTGCAGCCAGTCGGTCCAGACTGGCTCAATGCCCTGAGCTAAAAGGCTGGCGGCTACATCGTTAGCCGAGCGTGTATCCTCGGTAGAAAATTGCTCCAGCGCATCACTTTTCTCACTGTAGCCTCCAGGTTGGGTTTGCGATGCGGCAGATAGCTGGTTAATTGCCAGCGGCACCACACTATTGCGAAACGTCGCACTCTCTCTTGTTGATAAACTTAATTCCACTTCAGGAAAGCAAATCCGGTAAGCGCAGATAAGTTGAACAAGTTGCTTATCGGTGATGTCGCTTACGGGCGAAAACTGATCACCGGCGCAGGGTTTAATGCGAGGGAAAGCGATTGAAAACCGGGTTTTCCAGTACGCTTTTTGCAGCAGATAAAGGTGCATTGCCGTCAATGCACTGTCCGTTCGCCAGTCGGATAAGCCGAGCAATGCGCCCAGTCCTATTTTATTCATTCCTGCTTCGCCGAGGCGGTCGGGCGTTTCTAGCCGCCAATCAAAATCCTGCTTCTGACCACGTAAATGGTACTGCCCGTAATGGGCTCGATGATAGGTTTCCTGATATACCAGCACGCTGTCTACGCCGAGCTTCACCAGCTTGCGATAATCATCGGTACTGAGGGGTTGTACTTCCATCGCAAGGTGAGAAAAATGTGGCCTGATTAGCGGTAGCACTTCATTGAAATAGGCCATACCGGCTTTGGTTTCATGTTCGCCGGTAACTAGTAGCAACGAGTCGAAACCCATGGTTTTTATGGCCCGGATCTCGTCTTTAATCTGCTGTGGACTTAGCTTCACCCGGCGAATTTTATTACTCATGGTGAAACCACAGTAAGTACACTCATTCGCGCACAAATTAGAAAGGTAAAGGGGCACAAACATCGACACGGTATGACCAAACCGTTGGCGAGTGAGTGCATTGGCTTTTTCTGCCATGCTTGGCAAGCTGGCTTCGGCTGCAGGTGAAATGAGTGCTAGAAACTCTTGCCATCCAGGAGCCGGGTGGCGCAGAGCAGACTGCACATCGCGTTGCGTCTTAGCATAGAGTGTTAGCGAAACATCATCCCAGTCGTATTGCCTTAGTGCATCTGCCGACTTCACGACAAGGTCTCCAGAAACTGGGTGAACGGGCTCGTTGCCGACGCGTTTCGTTGCGCTAAAGGGGCGCCGGCCAGAAAACTCTCTCTGCCTGCCTCTACGGCTTTAGCAAAAGCCGATGCAGTAGCGACAGGATCGTTGGATGTTGCGATTGCCGTGTTCACCAACACCGCATCTGCGCCCATTTCCATCGCCTCGCAAGCCTGACTGGGGCGGCCAATACCGGCATCCACGATAACCGGCACGTTCGATTGTTCAATGATGATTTGCAGGAAATCCCGGGTTTGCAAACCCTGATTGGTGCCAATAGGTGCTCCCAGCGGCATTATCGCGGCGCAGCCCACTTCTTCAAGGCGTTTGCATAAAACCGGATCGGCATGACAATACGGCAGTACGTGAAAGCCGGCTTCACACAGCTGTTCTGCGGCACGTAGCGTTTCTACCGGGTCGGGAAGCAAAAAGCGCTGGTCGGGATGAATTTCCAGTTTTACCCAAGGTGTGCCAAGCAGCTCTCTGGCGAGTTTCGCGGCATAAACGGCTTCGTCTGCTGTAGCGGCGCCTGAAGTATTTGGCAGCAGGGTAACGGGAAGCGTTCTTAACACCTGCAATGTGCTGTCTTGCTGGTGCTGACGGTTTAATCGCTTCAAGGCCAGAGTAACCATACTGGTACGGCTTGCAACCAGCGCCGCTTTGAGAATGTCCGGGTGACCAAATTTACCGGTACCAGTAAGTAATCGTGATGAGAATGACTGTTCTGCAATGCTGAGCATGCTCTAACCCCCCGCAACTAAAGTAAATATATCGACCACATCACCTTCCTCTAATGTTTGAAGCTGCCAGCGGGATGTGGGAATAATTGTTTGATTCACGGCCACAGCCAACGCGCCTTCCTGCTCGTTGAATCGTTGGATGATACTGACCAGTGAGCAATCCTCTGGTACCTCAAGCTGTTCATCGTTACAGTGAATGCGCATGGTCTTCACTCCTGTGGATTTTGGAACACGTTGGGCAATCCGGATTCTTCTGAATGTTGAACTGCCGCATTAGCAAGTTCTGACCATTAAAGTGATGAAGCGAACCCCATTCGGGATTGCGAATGCCGCTTAGGTACGACAATGCCATCATGGCCTGAAGTTGACCGGCAATGGCAACTACCGGACTGAATATGCCTTGCTCGAAGCATGTAAGTGACTGCTCACTGTTGTATTCTGGGCATGCATAGCAGGGGCCGGAAATCTCTGGATTAAAAGCGGTTGCAGTGGCGATAAAGCCACTCGCTGCTGCGCTGATCAACGGTACGCTGTGGGTGACGGCGAGCGCATTGATTGCCAATCGGCTGGTGAACGAGTCGGTGCAGTCGATGATCAGTGGTGATGTTGTCAGGTGCGCATCGCGGGCGGCGATATCGTTAAAGTTGGTGATGCAATGAAAAGTGCAGGCTGATTGCATTGCCAACAGGCGGGTGCGGGCAACTTCTGCCTTTTTCTGCCCGATATCTTTTTCCGTAAATAACCACTGTCGGGGCAGGTTGCTTATCTCGATGGTATCGTCATCTATCAGTACCATCTCCCCCACACCGGCAGCCGCCAGTGCCGATGCTACCTGGCATCCCAGTCCGCCCACACCAAACAGGGTAACTTTGGCGTTGTTCAAACGACGCTGAGCGTGTTCGTCAAAGTCATCAAGCAACAAATGACGACTGTATCGGGAATATTCTGATGCATTAAGCATGTGCAATTCTCCCTTTCAGTGCTTCTACCGCCTGGGGTACGTCAGCACTCTCGGTGATGGCGGTAACCACGGCAACGGAAGAAACGCCGGTAGCAACAACACTGTCGATGTTGTGAAGAGCAATGCCACCAATGGCCACGGTTGGAATTTCTCCACAGAGTCTCTGATAGTCAGCCAGGCGTTGTGTACCTTGGGGTTGTGAAGGCATAGCCTTGGTTCGGGTTGGAAAAATGTGGCCGAGTGCAATGTAAGAGGGCTTTAACGGCAACACCCGGCATAACTCGGCATAGCCATGCGTAGAGATACCAAGTCGCAACCCTGCCTTGGCGATGGCGGCTAAGTCTGCCGTTTCGAGATCGTCCTGCCCTAAATGTACGCCATAGGCATTGTACTCGATGGCAAGTTGCCAATGATCGTTAATGAAAAGCTGAGTACTAAAGGTTTCCGCCAGTTGAATAGCGTCGCGAATTTGTTCACTCAGGCCATCAGACACGCTTTTAATGCGTAGTTGAATAATGTCAAAGCCCAGAGGCAATAGTTGCCTCAGCCATTCCACGCTGTCTACCACAGGATAGAGCCCGGGGTTTGTCATGCGCAGAGGCGGAAATTTCAGTGCAGAGGGTTTACGCCCCAGGCCTTTAATCACTTGAGGAAAATGCACTGACCGCGGCGTCGGGGGACTTTGAATTAAGTGACAAATGTCATCGTTCACCGGCGTCGCGACGCTGAAACCGCTGGCTACCACCGCTTCGGCGTAGCAAATTGCATCTTCTGCATCATAGTGTAACGCCAGCGCACTGGCGATAGCGGACGCAAGTAAGCAGCCTGAGCCGCGTAAAGTGCGAGCGGCTTTGCTGTGAGGAAGAAATTGCCAGGTGTTTTCCTGATTGTAGAGTTTATCGCATAAGGGCGAAGCCTGGTTGCGATGGCCTCCGGTTACCAGAACATGCTTGCAGTCCAGCGTCAGTAATTGGTGAGCGGCTTCAAGTTCATCACTGTCGCTTCGCAGTGCAAATCCGGTGAGGTATTCCAGTTCAGGCAGATTAGGTGTTAGTACTGTCACGCGACTTATCAAAGTGGCAATCCCGTCGAATGAGAGTTGGCTCAGACTCCCGCCTGCAGAGGTTGATAGCACAGGGTCCCACACCACAGGAATATCGGGGTGTTGGTTTAGTAAAGCGACTAGCTGATAAACCTGCGTATCGTTCGCCAGTGCCCCCAATTTAATGGCATCGGGTGGTTCGGGGCAGAATGCCGCATCAAGTTGCGCGATAAACATGTCATCAGACACTGCTTCGCAATGCAGTAGTTTGGTTTGGGTTTGCGCAGAAATTAGAGAAACCACACTGCGCTGAACCACGTTGAAACATTGCATGCTTCGCATATCCTGATGCAGTCCGGCGCCACCACTGCTATCGGTGCCGCCAATAGTAAGCACTACAGGGTTCATAGTTAGCGCTCCAGAATACTTGCATCTACATAAAGTTCGCCGCCGGTGGAAGAAAACTGTTTTGCCATGGCGGCCATGCCATGCGTTTTCTCTTGCTGGGACTGGGCGTGATCGCGCACTTCCTGTGAAATTTTCATCGAGCAGAATTTGGGGCCGCACATAGAGCAAAAATGGGCGACCTTGCCCGATGCCTGTGGCAGCGTTTCATCGTGATAGCTTCTTGCGGTGAACGGGTCTAACGCCAGATTAAACTGATCTTCCCAGCGGAACTCGAAGCGGGCTTTCGACATTGCATTGTCGCGGATTTGCGCGCCGGGATGACCTTTTGCCAAATCGGCTGCATGGGCCGCAATCTTGTAGGTGATTAAGCCCTGCTTTACATCTTCTTTGTCAGGTAACCCAAGATGTTCTTTCGGGGTGACATAGCACAGCATGGCACAACCAAACCAGCCGATTAGCGCAGCACCAATGCCTGAGGTAAAGTGGTCGTAACCCGGTGCAATATCGGTAGTGAGTGGCCCAAGTGTGTAGAATGGCGCGCCGTGGCAGTGATTGAGTTGCTCATCCATATTTTCTTTGATCATGTGCATGGGCACGTGGCCAGGGCCTTCAATCATCACCTGTACATCATATTCCCACGCAATCTTAGTTAGTTCTCCTAAGGTACGTAGCTCAGCAAACTGGGCTTCGTCATTGGCATCGGCAACCGAACCGGGGCGCAGGCCATCACCTAGCGACAAGCTCACGTCATAGGCCGCGCAGATCTCACAAATCTCGCGGAAATGTTCATACAGGAAACTTTCCTGGTGATGATAAAGACACCATTTGGCCATGATGGCACCGCCACGGGAGACAATGCCGGTCACCCGTTCTGCGGTCATGGGCACAAACGCCAACAAAACGCCGGCATGGATGGTGAAGTAATCGACACCTTGCTCAGCCTGTTCAATCAACGTATCGCGAAAGACGTCCCAGTTAAGCTGCTCCGCCACGCCATTGACCTTCTCCAGTGCCTGATAAATGGGCACTGTGCCTATGGGTACTGGGCTGTTGCGCAATAGCCATTCACGGGTTTCATGAATATTTCGTCCCGTTGATAAGTCCATTACCGTATCGGCGCCCCAACGGGTGGCCCACACCAGCTTTTCGACTTCTTCTTCAATAGACGATGTCACCGCAGAATTACCGATATTGGCGTTCACCTTCACCAGAAAATTTCGCCCAATGATCATCGGCTCCGCTTCAGGGTGATTAATATTGGCCGGAATGATGGCGCGACCTGCCGCCACTTCCTGGCGCACAAATTCGCCGGTGATTTGAGCCGGAATTGTAGCGCCAAACGGCTCGCCTTTATGCTGACGCAAGAGCTGTTCATCATGAATGGTAGACCGAGCCATGTTTTCCCGGATGGCAATAAATTCCATCTCCGGCGTAACAATGCCGCGGCGGGCATAGTGTAATTGCGTCACGATTTTCTCAGGCAATGCTTTGCGAATAACCGGGCGCGCTTTAAAGCGAATAGACTCTGTCGTGATGTCTTTGTCTCTGGCCTGGGTATAATCTGATTCAGACTTGTCGACAACGTCAGTGTCATTGCGCCCGATAATCCAGGGGCCGCGAATATCCGCAATACCTGCTGTTACATCCACGTCGCATTCCGGGTCGCCGAAGGGGCCTGACGCGTCATAAACGGGTATGGGGGGATTAAGCTCTTCTGACTCGGCGTCGATGCGTGTTGGCGATTGCGCAATCATTCGTACCGGAACACGCATGGTGTGCGCTTCATCGGTGAGATAGTGACGATAAGAGTTAGGAAAATTCTCACCCTGAAGTGAGTGGATAAACGAATGTGCCTGTTGGCGGTTTAAGCGTCGTGTTGACATAGCATTTGTTCCTTGGTCGGTATTAAATGCTTGTCAGGAGTGAAGTCACAAAGCACAAAATCACTAGACCAGACGAACGCCGGGCTTGGTTTTGCCAACAGACGAATCTGTAGACAAACTACGTGATTTTGCATGCTTGTTCCCTTCGCAGGTATTAGCCTGATCAGGTTCAACGGATCCCGCAATGCGGTCTCAGCTTGTTTTCGTTAGAAAACGAAGCACTCCGACAAGTTCTATTTTTACTATAATCACGGATTGAAATAGAACACAAGCTTTGTCTCAACGTTAGAGATGTGAACTTCAACGATGCGATGTGTAATGTCTCTGGTTCATTTATCCACTTTCTTGTACCCTTCCTGAAATTTTTTAAATCCGGTTTGCTGGATTTGTGAACTTGTTTTGAAACAGGTAATCACTACTAACTACAGAGACATCCTATGACATTGTGGGAACTTAATACCAAACAGCAGGCGCTCATTATCTCAGTGAAATCTGAGCTGGCTGAGAACGTAAAAGAGCGACTTTCTGAGATGGGCATTCAAGTTGGCAGAGACATACAGTGCGTCAGAAAAGGCCCATTAGGCGGCCCTATCGTTATGCAATTGGGTGGCAGCGTGTTTGCTATCGAGGAAAATCTCGCCGCTCAAATTGAAGTCGAAGCACGAAACTAACGCTCGCTTTTCCGCTGTCACAAGTAACAGGGTACGTATTCCATGCAACGCATTCTTATGGTCGGAAAGCCAAATTCCGGCAAGAGTCTTTTATTCAATCAATTAACCGGCCTGCGACAGAAAGTTGCTAATTATCCTGGTGTTACTGTAGAAGTAAAACGGGGTCAGTGTGCAGGCTTTGAAGTGGTTGACCTTCCCGGTACCTACACCATGCGCGGCCTCAGCCGCGATGAAGAAATCGCTATCAGGGAAATCACTCAGTCCATTGAGCGGGATGACACCTCGCTGGTGGTGTGCGTGCTTGATGCTACTCGTCTTGAGCGCAGTTTGGTGCTTGGTCTGCAGGTTCAGCAGTTGGCGCGTGAAAACAACAAGTCTGTGATATTTGCCCTCAATTTTATCGACGAAGTACGACGTATCGGCGAAGATGTCGACACAGAAGCGTTAAGCAAAGAGCTCGGTAGTCCGGTGATGGCGCTGTCTGCCCGTACCCTTGATGGGCTGCACGAATTTAAAACCAGCATGCTGGAAATTGCTGCCGCGCCGGAAGAGTACAAGCCGTCGAATTCTATTGGCAAAGGTGAATCTGCGGTTCACAGAAGTCAGGAGCTAGCCGGTAAATACGGCCTAAAACTAGACGTTGTACTACGCAACCAAAACAGTGTCGACCGCTTTTTGCTGAATAGCTGGACAGGTTCCGTGGTGTTCCTGGCTGTGATGTTTGTATTGTTCCAAAGTATCTTCACGCTGGCTGCGCCTTTAATGGACGGGATGGAATCGCTCATTGGTAGTGTCGCTGAGGGCGTAAGCGCAGTCACCCCCGAGGGCATTGTCGCTGATTTCTTTAACGATGCGATTTTTGGCGGGTTAGGTTCGTTTTTGGTATTCGTGCCACAAATTATGGTACTTACTTTGATTATCGGCCTGCTGGAAGACAGTGGTTATCTGGCCCGTGCGGCGTTAATGTGTCACCGTCCACTCAGCGCGGTTGGCTTGTCTGGCCGTAGCTTTATTCCTTATCTTTCCGGACACGCCTGTGCCATTCCCGCCATTATGGCAGCCCGTACCATTGAATCGCCTCATAAACGCATGATTACCATGCTTACCATCCCGCTGATGTCATGTTCGGCCCGTTTGCCGGTATATGCGCTACTAGTGGCGGTACTGGTGCCTGAAGACGGCACTTTCCTGGGTATTTTCGGAATGCAGGGCGCAGCGTTTTTTGGTCTTTATTTCTTCGGTATCGTGGTCGCGTTGATCGTGAGCCAGTTTCTTAATCGCTTCTTGCCCCGGGATCTTGAAGAATCGGATATGCCGTTTATTCTCGAACTGCCAACCTATCGCTTACCACACTGGAAGCCGCTGACATTTCGTGTCATCGACAGTGGTTTGCAATTTGTCCGCCGTGCTGCACCGATTATTTTCATGGTATCCGTGGGGATCTGGATCCTTGGTTATTTTCCAATGGAGTCAAAACTACAAGACAGTTGGCTGGGGCAGATTGGCCACTTTATCGAGCCGGTGTTCGCGCCCATGGGGCTCGACTGGCGCTACGGTGTGGCCATTCTGATGTCGTTTCTTGCCCGTGAGGTCTTCGTAGGTGCACTCGGTACGCTATTCGGCATGGATGGCGCCGAAGACGACGTTGGTGGTTTGGCTGAGCGTATCCAGGCTGACGGCCTGACAACCGGCGCTGGACTGGGCCTGGTATTGTTTTATGTAGTCGCACTTCAATGTGTAGCAACCGTCGCTATGCTGAAAGGTGAAACTGGCAGCAATAAACTTGCGTGGGGGTTATATGTGGCTTACGGCGTACTGGCTTATTTAATTGCCGTAGGTGTTAACTTTTTCTTCTGATTTATTTATTAGGCTAGTACTTTTTTATGAATTATCCGATTTCAGTGATGGGGTCGGATTTTTTTATATTCGTAAATAAATATTGGGAAGTGTCAGATTTATTTACATATTTTTATTGTAGAGGGTTTAAATAAATAGTTAATTGTTGAAATTAAATGCCTTTTTTCTAATGGATCAATTTTTGCTAAAAAATTGCGGATTTATTCGGACTATAAATCTGAATTCATTATTCAACATGGAAAAAAAGGAATTAGTTGTGAAATTTAATAAATTATTATTAGCAGGCGCGACCGCTGCTGCTTTACTGGCGAGTAACGCACACGCCGTTCTGTTGTTTCAAGGTTCTACCACGCCAACTGCCGACGTACCAATGACACCGTCTGAAGCACGTGCAGCATGGGAAGCTGAACTGGCAAGCTTCGATATTGATACTCTTGCCGGAGCAAGTGGCTCGGGAACCTTTACCTCTGCATTGGGTAACACTTACTCAGAAACGGGTAATGGGAGTATGATCTCGTCGACAGGTTACAATGTGAGTGGTAATCGTAACAATGCAACTTTGATCGAATTTAATGTTGAGTTCCCTACCTGGGTAAATGCGGTCGGTTTCGATGTATATGACAACGACGGCGGCGGTATGACATTAACACTCACCGACGCAAACACCGGTATTGAAACAGTATTTGATTTCGACTCCACGCCAGGTAGTGGTCGTACCGAATTCTTTGGTGTTGTATTCGACCCTAATACCTATATTTCTGCTCTACGTGTAGGCGGAACTGATCCAGGTGGTATTACTTCGTGGGATGATTTCACCACAGGTGTAGGTATTAACGCGGTAACGCCACCACCACCAATCTCTAATGTAAATGCGCCTGCTACGTTCGGTTTGCTGGCGCTTAGCATGGCTGCTTTCGGCGCGCGTTCACGTCGTAACAAAAAGTAATCGCATTTTCGGCAATATACTGAATTTGCAAAAAGAAGCCCGCATTTGCGGGCTTCTTTGTATTTGAAAGCGTGAGTAGTTTAGTTACTCAACTTCCATACTGCGCTTGTACATGGCGAGTGCGCCAGAATCGTCATGGCGGTGTTCACTGATGGTAGCGAGTGCTTCAAAATCTCGCGGATTCTCACGCAATTTCACGGCTTTCAGTAACACCTTCTCGGCCAGGATATCGTCACCGGCATTCATCGCTAGATGGCCCAGCACAGAGAATAATTGAGGATTGGTGCCGTCTCTCTTAATCCAGTCTTCCAGGAGGCGGATCGCTGCAGCCGGATTAGGAATACTCAACTCTGCCATATAAGGCAACAGAATAGGGTTTGGTCCTTTCTTCTGCCATTCCACAAGACAGGCTTCGGCATCGTGGTGCATGCCTTGCTCAAGCAATTGCTGCACATAAGCAGCCCGGTACGCATCGTCGTGGCGGAGTTTACGTGGCATGTTGTCCCAGTGCTGACGCAGCGCGTTCGCGCCTTGCTTACTGGCAATTTCGGCAAACTTGCCTTTGGCGACCTTTTGCGCCCATACGACATAATCGTCTTTTAATTGCT
The DNA here is from genome assembly GCF_001757105.1 of Alteromonas confluentis. Taxonomy (GTDB): domain Bacteria; phylum Pseudomonadota; class Gammaproteobacteria; order Enterobacterales; family Alteromonadaceae; genus Alteromonas; species Alteromonas confluentis. The sequence goes on along the minus strand of NZ_MDHN01000029.1, from coordinate 193,236 downwards.
TACGCCATTCTGGTAGTGCATTCTCGAGTTCTTGCCAGTGGCCTAACTCTGCCATGGCCCGGGCGCGAAGACGAATAACTTGCGGATGCTGGCGCTTCTTCTCGTCTAATTCAGTGAGTTTATCCAGCGCTGCTTGCGGCTTGCCCTGTTCTATTTCCAAACGGGCAGAGGCAAGGTGGGCTGCGGTTTTCGCATTATCGTATTCGGCAGCTTGCTCTAGCAGATAGCGAACCCGCTCAGGCTCGTTCAGCGCCTGAGCAACCTGCGCCGCAGCCAGATAGTTCACGCCATCGAAGTCGCCATCGGTGGTGTCTTGCAGATACTTTTTCGCAGCCGCGAAGTCACCTTCCACCATGGCTTGAATACCTTGATACAAACGACGTTGGCGTTTACGACGTGATAAACCACCAAACCATTGCTTTGACCCTTTAAATAATCCCAATGTCGCGCCAATGAAGCGCCACAGTACCCATAAGATAATTAAAGCAACAAACACGGTAATGCACAGGCTAACTACCGACATTTCGATATGCCATTGACCCATGGAGATTAAAACATACCCTTTGTCGCCGATAACCTGCGGCGCAATCAGCATGGCGGCGAGTACGGCCACCACGAGTAAAATGCCGTAAATTAATCGTTTCATAGCGACGCCTCGCTGTTGCCATAGGCACTGTTTACACGAGACTCAAGCAAGCGTTGCAGTGGTGCCATTGACGCCAGGTCTTCCGGCATGTTTTCTCTCACATCCATTGATGCGAGTTCTGAAAGTGTTTGTTGTGCACCGACGACTTCTGCAGTGGCGGTATCGAATTTTTCGTTGAGTAATGTCTGTGCATTTACCAGTGATTGAGTATAAAGATCACTGTCACCCGACATAGCGGCAGACTGCGCTTGCATCACCTGCAGTTTCAGTTGCTCTTTATACAACCAGATTTCTTCAGTGGTCATCAGAGGCGTGACGGGGGCCTCGGTGCGGCGTACCGAAATAAAGTCATCGACAATGGCGTGCCAGACTTTGGCTAAATTATCTTTCCAGTCGCTTACTGATTCTGACAGCGCTTCATCGTTGGCGTTATCTTGCGGTCGGGTAAAGGTTTTCACTGGCAGGTTGTCGGCTTGGGCCAGGAAGCCTGAAAGTGACAATGCCAGTTTAACCCGATCTACACCATTCACCTGGCGCAGGGTTTGAATATCCTGGGAAATGAGCCCACGAACCGGAATCACAGAAGGGTCCGATAACTCTTTCAAGCGTTGATCGGCATTCTCCAATAACATAATGGCCGTATCGGTATCTTTCTCAAGCCACACTTTACGGCCCGCCATACGTACCAGATAATCTGCTTCGGCGAGTAGCCAGTCAGCCGGGCGACGACCTTCCATATCGTTTAACTGAGAGAGTAACTGTTCGGTTTGCAACTGCATTGCATCGGTTTGCTCAGACAGTTTACTTACCGTGCCAGCCAGTGCCTGCTTGCTCTTCTCCAGTTCAATAAGTTGGCGCTGAAGCTGTTCGTTTTCATTGTTCAGGGCGCCTAGAGCCTGTTTCTGCGAATTTTGCTCGCTGATAAGTTCGGCATTACCGGTATCTTTCTGCCAGATAAACCAATAACCCGCTGCGCCCACACCTATCGCTACGCAAAGGGTAAACAAAATGGCAATCCACAAACCAGCATGGGAGGGATGCTTAGGTGGCTTGTTGTCTGCTGTCGTCTCAGCCTTTTTATCTGATGCATGAGCAGACGCTTTGCGCGGCGACTTTTCCTCAGATTTCTCCGGCGGCACTACAAGTACTGAGTCAGTTTTCTGTTTATCGTTATCAGCCATGGTTTACTCCCAATTATCCTTTATCCAAGCAATCAGCGCGTTGTCACTGGCATCATTGCACACTCCAACGTTACTCACGCCCAGGCTTTTTAAGTGTGCTGCAATCCGCTCGCTGACGGTGAGCCAGCGTTGTGCTTGTAAAGTCTTTCCATCATAAAAGCGAAACAACTGTTCCGCCATTTCTGCACTGGTAGCCACTATGCCTGTGATTTGCTGCCACTGCCAATTATCTGTTAGTACGGGGTTATCTAACTTTTCCCGATGATACACGTCGAATACTTCTACGTGATTGCCCTGTGCAAGGAGCGTATTACTTAAAGTGGTTCGACCACCTTGTCCTTTAATAATAACGATTTGCCGCGACTTTGCATCCCGAAGTTGCGAAAGTGCCAGTAATCCTTCTGAATTTTGCTGTTCCGGCACCCCGGCATTAAAGCCCGCTTCCCGCAAAGCTTCCGCCGTGGCATTGCCTACGGCAAACCATAAAATGTTGGAACGGATTTGTGACGCAGGGGGAAGGGCGGCTACCGCAAATGCACTGGTAACGATGACATAGTCTGGCGGGGTGTTTATCAAGGTGTGCTGGCAGGCCGTTACTGCTTGATCGCATGGCCCAATGGTAACCGGTGCACAGCCGGTTGTGGCAATACCCGCCCGACGAAAACACGCGACACTTTTCGTCAGTTTCTGCGCGGGGCGGGTGATCAGTATCATTGCGTAACGATTCAGCCTTAGTCGTGAAGCGCTTTTAAAATTTCACCGGCACCTTGAGCCAGCAAAGATTCGGCAACTTCTACACCGAGTACTGCGGCTTTTTCACGTGAGCCGGTGGCTGATGCATAAAGTAATGTTTTACCGTCTACGCTGCCCACCATACCTGTTAGCGTGAGGGTGTCGCTGGCAAGCGTGGCAAAACTGCCGATAGGCACCTGACAACCCCCTTCCAAACGCGCATTCATGGCACGCTCGGCAGTTACGCGGTCTTCAGTATCCGCATGATTCAGCGCGCCAAGCAGGGCGATGAGTTCGATGTCGTCATTACGACATTCAATGCCTACTGCGCCCTGACCCACAGCAGGGAGTGATAATTCAGGCGACAGTTCATGGGCGATTCGGTCTTGCATGCCAAGGCGAATTAACCCGGCGGCAGCCAGAATAATCGCATCGTATTCGCCGTTATCTAGCTTGGCCAAACGCGTGTTCACATTACCCCGTAGATCTTTGATAACTAAGTCTGGGCGATGTTTGCGGATCTGACACTGACGACGCAGGCTTGATGTACCCACTACTGCACCGTGCGGTAAATCATCAATGGTCGCGACAGTGTTCGATACAAATGCATCAAATGGATTTTCGCGAGGGCAAATCGTATGTAGTCCGAAGCCTTCCGGGAATTCAACGGGCACATCTTTCATACTGTGAACGGCAATGTCTGCACGCCCTTCCAGCATGGCGACTTCAAGTTCTTTAATGAACAGGCCTTTGCCCCCGATTTTTGCCAGTGGCGTATCCAGAATTCGGTCACCCTGCGTGCTCATTGGCACCAGCTCTACGTGCAGATGCGGATGGGCCATCAGCAATTGTTCTTTCACATAGTCTGCCTGCCACAACGCCAGTGCGCTTTTGCGGGTGGCGATACGGATGGTGTTACGGGCAATAGGTTGTTGACTCATACGACGTCCTGAAACTGTTCACTAATTACTTTAAAAGCACAGGGAGATTGTAACTGAAAGCGAAAATCCTGCACCGGTTGTCTCCCATAACCGTTATCAGGACTATTTATTCTGTGTAGTCTGCTTGGCAAGAAAATCAGGCAAGTACCTTTTGTAACCAGGTACTAATATCTTCGACTTCCTGCAAACACACACTGTGCTGCATGGTGTAGGTTTGCCACGTAGCCGAGAAACCATTCTGCTCCAGTGCATCAAACGCCATTTTTCCTAATGCCACAGGGACTACAGGGTCCTGCACGCCGTGCGCCATCATAACTGGCGTGACTTTATTTTCCTGCGCGGCTTCCTCGGCCAGTAACTCCGGCTTACACATATAGGTCGACAGCGCCATGATACCGGCAATTTTATGTTTAATCCGGGAACCCAGATGCAACGCAATTACGCCGCCTTGTGAGAAACCGGCCAGCACGATTTTGTCGTAGGCAAATCCTGCCTCGTGTTGTGCTTCCACCAGTGCATTAACCTGCTCCATAGATTCCAGCACGCCGGTTAAATCTGCGCGGTTATCCAAATCGAAGCTTTTAATGTCGTACCAGGCACGCATTACCATGCCATTGTTAATGGTAACCGCCCGCTCTGGCGCATGGGGAAACAGAAACCGCACCGCCATCGACTCTGGGAGATGTAGTTCTGGCACAATAGGCGCAAAGCCATTGCCCGAGTCGCCCAGACCGTGTAACCAGATCACGCAGGCCTGTGGATTTTCGCCAGTATTTACTTCAACGTACGGTAATAATTCTGCAGTCATAGATGTGCTTCAGTGTCGCTCTTGATAGCGTGAATGATTTCACGATTACTCAAATGATAGGGCTATGCTACCATTGCCGTCTGAAATCACCACATCATGATGACAAAAAGCAGGACTATGGCTTCTTTACTCGGTAATTTATTTATTCTGGCTGCTCCCTCTGGTGCAGGAAAATCCAGTTTAATAAAAGCATTGCTTGAAAAGCATGACGGAAATCAACGTTTTCCCATGCAGGTTTCGGTTTCTCACACCACACGGGCACCGCGTCCGGGTGAGGTTGATGGCGTGCATTACCACTTTGTGTCTCATGAACAGTTCGAACAACTCATCGAGCAGGGTGTATTTTTCGAATACGCCGAAGTGTTCGGTAATTACTATGGCACGTCTCGGGTAACCATTGAGCAAACCTTGCATCGCGGCATCGACGTCTTTCTCGATATCGACTGGCAGGGTGCCCGACAGGTAAAAGCGCTGATGCCAGATACCTGCGGCATCTTCATTCTGCCGCCGTCCACTGAAGTGTTGCGCCAGCGATTGAATAATCGGGGTCAGGATTCAGAAAGCGTGATTGATGGCCGTATGGAAGAAGCGGTGTCTGAAATGTCGCACTATAATGAATTTGACTATGTACTGGTGAACGACGATTTCTCCACCGCGCTGTCTGAACTAGAAGCCATTGTGTGCTCACAGCGCATGCGTACCGTAAAGCAGCAGATCCGCCACGTGGATCTGATCGCTGATCTGATTGGTGAGAAATCTTAAAAGTACTATTACATCGTGGTTGTGTGTTGTATACTACGCGGCCATTTTTAAGTTTTACGCCTAATTTCATTTTCGGAGAATTACATGGCCCGCGTAACAGTAGAAGACGCCGTAGATAAAGTTGGTAACCGCTTTGACCTCGTACTGGTTGCAGCACGTCGTGCGCGCCAGTTGGCTACCGAAGGTAAAGATGCACTGGTAGATGTGCATAACGATAAACCTACGGTTACCGCATTGCGTGAAATCGAAGAAGGTTTGGTAAATGTTGATACGCTGGATCAAGATGATCTGCGCGATCAGGAAAGACAAGAAAGTGCGGATTTCGCTTCTGTAGCGAATATCCTGTCTGAACAGTAATCGGCAATACCGGCTGCATTACAGACTACTAACGCCAGTGGACTAAAATAAAAGTTCGCTGGCGTTTTTGTTAGTGGCATTCCCCACCATACTCCATTATTCTGTTTCTATTAGCTTTATTCGCAGGAAAGTTATCTACACGTGTATTTATTCGAGGGTTTAAAACAAAAAATTTCTGAGTATCTGCCTGCTGATCGCGTTCAGCTGGTGCAGGATAGCTTTGTTTTAGCTCATGAAGCCCATGACGGGCAGATGCGATCTAGCGGTGATCCCTACATCACCCATCCTGTTGCAGTGGCAGGCATTCTTGCCGATATGCACCTGGATCACGAAACATTAATGGCAGCGTTGCTGCACGATGTTATCGAAGATACGCATTACAGTCAGGAAGACCTCGCTGAAGCATTTGGCGACACTGTCGCCGAGCTGGTGGAAGGCGTAAGTAAGCTTGACAAAATCGCCTTTAGCAGTAAGCAGGAAGCACAGGCAGAGAACTTCCGTAAAATGATGATGGCCATGGTGCAGGACATCCGGGTTATTCTCATCAAACTGGCTGACCGTACTCACAATATGCGTACGCTGGGCTCGTTACGTCCAGATAAGCGCCGTCGTATTGCCCGGGAAACCCTGGAAATCTATGCGCCCATTGCCCACCGTTTGGGTATTCACGATGTGAAGAACGAGCTTGAGGATCTGGGCTTTCAGGCCATGTATCCCATGCGTCATCGTGCATTGAAATCCGCAGTAAAGCAGGCCCGTGGTAATCGAAAGGAAATCATTGATAATATTCGTCAGGAACTGACAACCCGTCTTAGTGAACACAAGATTGACGGTAAGGTTGTCGGCCGCGAAAAGCATCTTTATTCCATCTACCGCAAAATGAAAAATAAAGAGCTGATGTTCAATGAAGTGATGGACATCTATGCTTTCCGTATTGTGGTAGAAAGCGTGGACAACTGTTATCGCTCACTTGGCGCGATGCACAGTTTGTACAAGCCCATTGAAACCCGCTTTAAAGATTACATCGCCATTCCGCGCACTAACGGTTATCAGTCATTGCACACCTCCCTAATCGGCCCCCATGGTATTCCAGTGGAAGTGCAGATTCGTACTCAGGCAATGGACCAAATGGCAGATAAAGGGGTGGCTGCGCACTGGCTCTATAAAGAGCCCGGCGACAGCGACACCACAGCCCAGTTACGCGCTCGCAAGTGGATGCAATCGCTGCTGGAACTGCAACAGAGCGCAAGCTCGAGCTTCGAGTTCATCGAATCCGTTAAAACGGATCTTTTCCCCGAAGAAATCTACGTATTTGCACCGGATGGTCGCATCATTGAGCTACCTATGGGCGCGACGGCTGTGGATTTCGCTTATGCGGTGCACTCGGATATCGGTAACACCTGTGTGGGTGTGCGCGTAGAACGCAGAAATTACAGCTTGAGCAAGCCACTGGAAAATGGTCAGACTGTAGAAATCATTACCTCGCCAAAAGCGAAGCCAAATGCTAATTGGCTGAACTTTGTAGTAAGCGCTCGCGCACGTACCAGAATTCGTCAATATCTGCGTAAGCAACATTCCCAGGAAGCGGTGAACATGGGTAACCGTTTGTTGCGTCATGCATTGGGTATGGTGAAGTTAGATGACATCGCCCAGGAAGACATTGATCGCGTGGTGGCAGAAACTAAGCATCAAACCTTCGACGACCTGCTTACCGATATTGGGTTAGGCAACGAGCTTAGTGCCATCGTTGCTCGCCGCCTACTTGGTGAATCGGCAGAAATTCCGGATAAAAAAGGGAATGTCGCTATTCGTGGTACCGAAGGCTTGTTAGTGCATTATGCTCGTTGTTGTCATCCTATTCCTGATGATGAGATTGTGGCTGTACTTAGCCCGGGTCGCGGTATGACCATTCACCAAACAGGGTGTAAGAACATTCGCAAGCTAGCAAAAGAAGAACCGCAGCGCGTACTACCTATGCAGTGGGACGATACGCCGCAAGGTGAATTTAAAGCTTCTTTGCGTATTGAACTGTACAACCACCAAGGTACACTGGCTAATCTGACGAATATGATATCGGGTTGCGACTCCAATATTATTGGGCTCCAGACAGAAGAAAAAGAAAGTAATATCTACTTTATTGATATTGAATTGACGACATACAACCGCGTACATCTTGCGCGTGTGATGAAGAAGATCAGAACGATGTCAGAAGTACAAAAGGTCTCGCGTCACAGTCAGTCCCGACACTAATTTTTTGAACAGGATTCATCATGGCTAAATCAATTATTCATACCGACAATGCGCCTCAGGCAATCGGTACTTACAGTCAGGCAGTTAAAGCGGGTACCACTGTGTACCTTTCTGGTCAGATCCCTCTGGTACCTGAAACCATGGAAATCATTTCTGATGATTTCGCTGAGCAGGCCACACAGGTTTTTGAAAACGTAAAAGCGGTTTGTGAAGCGGCTGGCGGAACAATTAACGATATGGTTAAGGTAAACATCTTCCTGCCTGACCTGTCTCATTTTGCTACTGTTAATGAGATCATGGCGAAGTACTTCAACAAGCCTTATCCTGCTCGCGCAGCCATTGGCGTTAAAGAACTGCCTAAAGGTTCTCAAATCGAAATCGACGGCATCATGGAATTGCCGGAGTGATTTAAATTGCGTTGAGCCTGCGCATCACGCATTTTTAAGCCGCGTTTAACGCGGCTTTTTAGTACGTTAAACAAAATCGACCAGCAATTCGCATGAATCCGTTACTGGTTAGTTAAACCCTGTCATCCATCGCGTTTTTACTTCTGTAAGTGAAAGGCGACCGCATTCTTATCGTATTAAACAGTTGAATGAAACAACAATTAACGGAGTGCATTATGAGTAAATTATCCGGAAAAATTGCCCTGGTAACAGGTGCGGCTGATGGGATCGGTGCAGCAAGCGCAAAGGCATTGGCAGCAGAAGGCGCCTTTGTTTACGTTACCGACATCAATATAGAAAAAGCGCAGGAAGTGGCAGAAGAAATTGGAGACAGTGCAATAGCGTTAACGCTGAACGTCTGTGAAGAGGCCGATTGGAACAACGTTTATCAACAGATCGAGAAACAAAACGGTTCACTGCATATTCTGGTGAATAACGCAGGTGGTGGCGGTGCCGGTGATATCGAAGGTACCAGCATTGAAAGCTATCGTAAGGGCATGACACTCAATGTCGATAGCGTTTACATGGGCATAAAACTGGGCCTACCGCTTATGCAAGGTAACGATGCGTCGATCATTAACATGTCTTCGATTCACGGCTTACGGGCTGCATCTTACGCGGTCACATACACCACCGCTAAAGGCGCAGTAACCATGCTAACTAAAGCCATTGCCCGTCACTGCGCTGATAACAGGCTGAAAGTACGGTGTAACTCCCTTCACCCTGGTTATGTAAAAACACCACAAATGCTGGCCTGGATAGATTCTCAGGAAGACTCGGAAGCAGCATTGGAAGGGCTCGTCTCACAACATCCTATCGGCTTCCTTGGCGAACCGGAAGACATTGCTAGTGGCGTAGTCTTTCTTGCCAGTAACGACTCGCGCTTTATGACAGGCGCTGAATTGGTCATTGACGGTGGCTTTTGCCTGTAATGTCCGGGCAGGAAAATTCTTCAAAATAATTGAAAGTAAAAAAGGCCCGAGAGGGTCTTTTTAGTTTCAACTACTTAGGAGATTATTATGCGCTCGGTTTCTTTTATTGTACTACTGCTATGTAGCAGTGTTTTTCACGTTTTTGCGGCGCCCGCGCCAAGCGCGTCGGAGGTACGACCGTTGCTTGAAGGGATGTCTGTACCCGATGTAAAGGTGACCGATACCGACGGTTCGCCGTTCAGTTTAAAAGCACTATTGATGCAAAAGCCTTCTGTGGTGGTGTTTTATCGTGGCGGTTGGTGTCCTTACTGCAGCGCGCAATTGGCAGGTCTGAAAGACATTGAAAAGCCTTTAACCAAAGCAGGTTATCAAATCCTGGCGGTATCGCCTCAGTCGCTAGCGCAACTGAACGAGCAAAAGCTCGAGGAAAAGTTTGCAGCGCGGTTACTGTCTGACGCTTCGCTGTCGGCACTGAATGGATTTGGGATAAGCTATTACGTCGATGCCGACACTGCCAAGAAGTACGATAGCTATAACATCGCGCTTACCAACGACAATTCAGGTAAACCCGTACTACCTGCGCCCGCAGTCTTTATCGTCGATAAGCAGGGAGTCGTGCAGTTCAGTTATGTAAATCCTGACTACAAGGTGCGCCCTTCACCAAAGCTTATTCTAGCTGCCGCTGAAGCGCTGGTAGAGTAACTCATCTCGTAGAATTTACTGGCCCTGAATACAGGTTTGACCCTGTTGCAGGGCCAGCCTCTCGCAAACCGACTGTGAATGCCTTACACTGGGCCTATATACAGTTAATTTCTTTAAACATCATGCAGTCACTCGCTCATACACCGGTCACTGATCTGAAAAAGGTTGGCGCCAAGGTGGCTGAGAAATTGTCAAAAATTGGTCTCAATACGGTACAGGACGTGCTGTTTCATTTGCCGTCCCGCTACGAAGATCGCACCCAGGTTTACGAAATCGAAGATTGTAAACCGTTCACGCATGTCAGTATTCAGGGCGAAGTGAAATCGGCCGACATCCAGTACGGCAAGAAACGTATGTTTGTGGTGAAAGTGTCAGACGGAACGGGCACGATCACTTTACGTTTTTTCCATTTTGGCGCTGTTCAGCGCACCATGATGACTCCGGGGAATGAAGTTCGTTGCTTCGGTGAAATCCGCACGGGTAAGTGGGGGCTGGAAATGATGCACCCCGAATTCTCGTTAATTGGCGAAGATGACGATGACGTAGAAGAAACCCTGACGCCGGTGTATCCCACCACCGAAGGCGTTAAACAGCTCACCTTGAGAAATCTTACCGAACAATCGCTGGCATTGCTGGAAAAAGGCGGCTTAACGGATTTGTTGCCAGACGGCATGTATGAAGGGCAGGTGACGCTGGCCGATGCCCTTCGTCTTGTGCATCGTCCGCCACCGGATGTGTCGTTGGAGATGATGGAAGAGGGTCTGCACCCGGCACAAAAGCGATTGATTCTAGAGGAGTTGTTGGCACATCACCTCAGCGTGCTGAAGGTTCGCCAGCAAGCCCAGGCGCAACCCGGTATACCTATCAATATGAATCATGACTTAATTGGGAAGCTGCTGGATAGTTTGCCATTTTCGCCCACAGGCGCGCAGCAACGGGTAGTGGCCGACATTCAAAAAGACATGAGCCAACCCTACCCAATGATGCGTTTGGTGCAGGGCGATGTGGGTTCAGGCAAAACACTGGTGGCGGCGTTGGCTGCGTTGTCAGCCATCGGTGCGGGATACCAGGTTGCGCTAATGGCCCCTACTGAGCTCCTTGCAGAGCAGCACGCCAGTAATTTTCGTGGCTGGCTTGAACCATTAGGTATCAAAGTTGGTTGGCTCGCAGGTAAACTTAAGGGCAAACCGCGTCAGGAAGTACTCACTCGCCTCGAAAGTGGTGATATTCAAATGCTGGTGGGCACCCATGCTATTTTTCAGGAGCAAGTGGAATATCAGCAGCTCGCACTCGTCATTGTGGATGAACAACATCGGTTTGGTGTGCATCAGCGATTAGCGCTGCGTGAGAAAGGCGAGAAGCAGGGCCGTTTTCCTCATCAGTTGATTATGACTGCAACGCCGATCCCGCGAACGCTGGCGATGACGGCTTACGCTGATTTAGATACCTCGGTAATCGATGAGCTGCCTCCCGGCCGTTCACCGGTTACCACCGTGGTATTGCCCGATACCCGTCGTGGCGATGTGATTGCCCGGGTATACGACGCGTGTCATAACCAGGGGCGCCAGGCTTATTGGGTATGTACATTAATTGATGAATCGGAAGTGTTGCAGTGTCAGGCCGCAGAAGATGCAGCCGTAACGCTTCGCACCGCGTTGCCGGACTTACGGGTTGGACTGGTGCATGGTCGTTTAAAACCGGCTGAAAAGCAGTCTGTGATGGACGAATTTAAGCGCGGTGAACTCGATTTGCTGGTGGCCACTACGGTTATTGAAGTGGGCGTAGACGTGCCAAATGCCAGTATTATGATTATTGAAAACCCAGAAAGACTTGGGCTCGCACAGCTTCACCAGTTACGTGGACGGGTGGGGCGAGGCGCAGTGGAAAGTCAGTGTGTGTTAATGTATTCGGCCCCCTTGTCGAAAACCGCCACTCAGCGACTTGGCGTACTGCGTGAGTCTAGTGATGGATTTTATATTGCCCAGAAAGATCTGGAAATCCGTGGCCCCGGAGAGCTCATGGGTACAAAGCAAACCGGGATTGCTGAAATGCGGATTGCTGATTTGGTGCGTGACGGGCAATTAGTCCCGCAAGTACAGAGTATCGCCGAACGGTTATGGCAGGACTACCCAAGTCATGCGCAAGCTATCATTAATCGATGGATTGGATTTAAGGAACAATACGGGAATGCATAACATTTCTGTCTTTATTGCCCCAGCGCAAAGTGAAGATGAAAAAAACAAGCTACAACAGGTAGCAGAGAAATGGTCTTTTCCGGTGATAAGCGAGCTGCCTGAAGGTCTTGCAGTAACCGTCGAAAATGGAAAGCTGTCGGTGAAAGATTTTGCTGAACCTAAACAACTTGGGGTTTTTGTAGATTTTCTTTCTGGCAGTAGTTTGTATCGCCAACAGCATGGCGGTGGTAAGAAAGAACCCATTGCCAAAGCGATTGGCGTAAAAGGCTCTGAGACACCGACGGTCTTGGACGCCACACCAGGACTAGGCCGCGATGCGTTTGTTCTGGCGTCGTTGGGTTGCCGGGTGGTGATGATGGAGCGTTCACCAGTGGTCGCCGCACTGCTCGACGATGGTTTGCTGCGCTTGGCAGAGCAAGATCCTGAATTTGCTCAGCGATTCCGGTTAATTCACGGTAACAGTATTGAACAAATGGAAGCGTTAAATGACGAGATTGACGCAGTTTATCTGGATCCAATGTTTCCACATCGGAAAAAATCTGCTTTAGTAAAGAAAGAAATGCGTGTTTTTCAGCAGTTACTCGGCAGCGATGACGATGCGGACGGATTACTGTTACCAGCCAGAACACTGGCAAAACAACGGGTTGTGGTGAAACGTCCTGACTATGCCGAGCCGCTGGCAGGCGTGACGCCCACCATGGCGATCAAAAGTAAAAAACACCGATTTGATGTTTATCTATCACCCAAGTAGGAGAGAAGTATGATTAGCGTTGGTAGTACCTTGCCGGAAGTCACCTTTGGCTTGTTAAAGGACGGAAAAACCACCAATCCTCACACCAATGACATCTTTGGTGGTAAGAAAGTAGTCGTGTTTGCGGTACCGGGTGCGTTTACGCCAACCTGTTCTGCGGCCCATCTGCCAGGCTATGTGGCATTGGCGGACAAAATTAAGGCAAAGGGCGTTGACGATATTGTCTGTATTTCGGTTAACGACGCGTTTGTTATGGACGCGTGGAAGCAGGCCAGCAATGCCGATGAAATTACGATGTTGGCAGACGGTAACGCGTACTTCACCAAAACCATCGGTATGGACATGAACACCGGGGATTTCGGCGGCGCACGCAGCGTTCGTTATTCTATGTTGGTTGAAGACGGTGAAGTGACACAGCTATTTGTAGAAGATCCGGGCCGTTTTGAAGTATCTGATGCGGAATCTATGCTTAAAGTCCTGTAATTAATTAATGCCTTTCTTATATAAATCGGTTGTCGACTAATACTTTAGTCGGCAGCTGTTCGCTTTCTTCTTCGTAATATACTGAAAATCAAACATTAATAATGCTTTTTGAACAATGTTTGTAAGCACTATCATCGTCATTATTTTTTCTTACTTATTGTGCACTAATCCATTCGTTCTGCTATGCTCGTATTAAGCGTAGTTTGCCTATATATGGTGGGGGTAAGGAAGTACTCCACGGTTTTTCAACCGTTATTCTGCAGCGTATGATCTCGCAGGATGATCAGAAACGCTCGAACGGTCCCAAGGAGGGAATACATGATGAATAAAGGCCAAAAATACGGCGTTTACCTGATATCAAAATCGTTATCTTCTGATGAAGCCAGCGACGAACAGGTAATGCTGTTTAAACAATTACTACAAACCTGCGGCTACGAAGTTACCGAACTCACAGCAATCGAACAGCTCGAACAGACATCTAATCAAGATCTGATTTTTTATGACGCTGCCTTAGCGGATGAAAAATTAGGGGCGTTTTATCGCTATCAAGGTTATGCCCGTTGGATTCTTTTTAATCTTCAACCTGGTGACATCGACGAATGCGAAGCAATTATCGCGGGTGTCGAAGGCACGTTCTACACCTCTGATACCCCCGAATTATTGCTTAAAGGGGTTCGTCGCCTGGCGAAAATGGATGTGTGGTTTAAGCGTAATTCAATTAACGAAGCCTTACGTCGTTTGCGGCAGCAAACCCGTAAAGCAAGCGCTGCGATAAACCGCCCTCAGGAATTGTCTAAATCGATGGTGCATCCGAAGCTGACTAAGCGCGAGGTGACCATTATTGAACTGGTCGCGCAGGGTTCGCAAAATCAGGAAATCGCCGACCAACTGCATATCAGCGTCAATACGGTAAAAACGCACATTTACAGTATCTTCCGGAAAACGCATTCAAGAAACCGAATCGAACTCTTGTCGTGGTCGCAACAATTCGTGAGTGATTACAGCAGAGCGTAACTTGAACAAACGCAAAATCCGGTAGAGAAATCACCGGATTTTGTTTGTCAGTGTATAAGTTGTGGTACTCGTATCGCAACATTAGCCCGCATTTTTTCTAAACAGGCACAACTTCAATTCAAATCCCTGCATTAGCAAATAGATTACGAAGTAACCCCCGGAATAAATCCAGAAGTCACAATGTTGTACTTATTCGAGGGTATTTTTGCGATATGCGCACTAATATATGCAACTCATGTGATTACCATACGAATAAGTGTAGTCAGACCGAGCAAACATAATCCGCTCTTATAGATTGAAACAATAATTTTCGGAAAAGCTTTAAAGAGAAGAATCCAGTGGAGTCGTTACCCCTGCTAAAAGGTTGACTGTGGAGACTTATTAGCTATTGAAGTGGACAACTGCGGAAATAATGAAAGATAAAGGAAAATAAGAGTCCATGTAGGCGTTTTCCTAATCCCAACTATTCCCTGTCAGGTCAAAACTAACCCATTAAATGTATCGCTCATCGTATTATGCTTCCATAATCATTTTGTTGTAATTTTAACCGCGTTTAAAAAACGAGCGAATGCGGCTTGCGCGTATATGCGAAAAATATGTTTCATAAAAAAGTCGTAATTTGGAAATGTTGCTATGGATCTGTAAAAAACTTTGTGGCAACAATAACATGCTGTTACCCCTGCTAATACTTGATATGTGGCGATCCTAAAGTGTGCTTACACACACCTAACTATAAAATACATATGGATCAACACTATGAAAAAGAAACTTTCTGCATTGACGTTAGCGATGCTGCCAGCGCTTGGAATGGCGGCTCCTACTGAAACAGTAAGCTATGAAGACGATTCTATTATTGTTGTGTATAAAGCTTCAGCGACAGAAGCCGACCGCAATTCAGCAATGGCCCTGATCAATCCAGGTAAAGGAAAGATTCAGGCCGGTGCTGCGCAGATCAAATCGCTTATGAAAGGCCGTGCCGCCAGCTTAAATATTGGCAACATGGGCGTTAAGAAAGCTATTGAAACCCTTAAGAAACACCCTGCAGTTTTAGTTGCTGAACCTAACTATCGTGTAAAGGCGGACTTTACACCTAATGACGAATTCTTCTCAGAGTTGTGGGGCTTAAGCAACAGCGGCAGTGATGGCGGCGTAGCGGGTGCAGATATCAGTGCTGAAGAGGCATGGGATATCACTACAGGTTCTTCAGATGTTGTTATCGGTGTTATTGATACCGGTGTTGACTACATGCACGAAGATCTTGCGGCCAATGCATGGACTAACCCTGGCGAAATTCCTGGGAACGGTATCGATGATGACATGAACGGTTACGTAGATGATGTCTACGGTATCGATGCGGTTAACGATGATTCCGATCCTATGGACGACCACTATCATGGTACACACGTTGCCGGTACGATTGGTGCGGTGGGTGACAATGGTATTGGTGTAGTGGGCGTGAACCACGACGTCTCAATTGCTGCTTGTAAATTCCTCGATGCAGAAGGTTACGGTTCTACCGATGATGCCATTGAATGTATCGATTACTTCACTGCGCTGAAAGAAGCGGGCGTTAACATCAAAGCGACCAACAACAGTTGGGGTGGTGGCGCGTATAGTGAAGCACTAGAAATGTCTATTGAGGCCGGTGTTGCAGCAGACATTCTGTTCGTTGCTGCAGCAGGTAACTCGGGTGCAAACAACGACGTAAGTCCACACTATCCTTCAAGCTACGCGTCTGACGGTGTATTTGCCATTGCAGCAACCACGCGTACCGATGGCGACTCGTTCTATTCATATGGTCCTACTACGGTAGATTTGGCGGCCCCAGGTGTGGCTATCTATTCAACTATTCCACCGGCAGCGGGTTATGGAGAGTACGAATTCTTATCCGGTACTTCTATGGCTACGCCTCACGTATCAGGTGCCTTGGCACTGGTATTAGCGGCTAATCCTGCACTTTCTGTTCTGGAAGTGAAAGAAATCCTGATGGAGTCTGGCGACGACAATGAAGCGATGGCTGAGAAGATACTCAGCGGTAAGCGCTTGAACGTTGCTCAGGCTCTGGCTGACGCCGATCCTACTCCTCGCTTCGGCTTCGAACCTGTTGTTTCAGACATCGAACTGACAGCAGGTGAAATGGCGGAGTTTACTTTCATGGTAACGGCTATTTCAGACTGGGAAGGCACTGTTGATCTGTCAGTTGCAGACTCTTTAGGTACAGCTTACCTGTCTACCACGACGGCAATGCCTGGTGACATGGTAACCTTGTATGTACCAACTACAGAAGAAACGCCTTGGGGCACATATGCCTTTAGCGTAACAGGTACTTCGGGTGAACTGACTGACTCTGAGAGTTTCAGCCTGTCTGTACTGCCTGTTGGCCTTTACGAAGAAACCTTCAGTAATACAACGCCAGTAGATATCCCAGACTCAGACCCAGCCGGTATCACATCAGTGATCACTGTAGATGACGCAGCAGTTGTCTTCGGTGCTGAAGTGTTTGTCGATATCACCCATACCTGGATTGGCGATCTTATCGTTACACTAACATCGCCTGCTGGTACGGAGTACGTTCTGCATAACCGCGAAGGCGGCAGTGCCGACGACATCTACGAAACTTATGAAGTAGAAGGTTTTAACGGCGAAATGGCCATGGGTGACTGGACTCTGTTCGTAAGCGATAATGTGGGTTACGACACAGGTACACTAAACCAGTGGGCAGTTACGCTGACTATGCTTGGTGAAGGTGACACTGAAACACCACCTTCTGCAGGCTTTGAATACGCTGTTAGTGATCTGACAGTATCCTTTACCGATACCTCTACTGACCCTGATGATGACATTACCACTTGGGAATGGAGCTTCGGCGACGGTAGCACTTCTTCTGAGACAAGCCCTGTTTACACTTATGCAGAGCCAGGTTCATATGAAGTCACACTGATGGTTACTGACTCTGAAGGTCAGTCTGACTCAATGATGCAGGTAGTAACTGTTGAAGCTGCACCAGGTGAAAGCGATATCGAAACGATGCTGCGTCGTACTGTTATTCGCGGAAACCGCTATGTTGTAGCTTTCGGCTACAAAGGTGCGGTAGACAGCGAAGTGTCTATCTATAAAGACGGCGTAATGATTGGTACTAAACCAGCGTACCGTGGTCGTGGTAGTTATGAAGACCGTGGTCGTGTAGACGGTGCTGAAGGCGCAACCTATAAGGTTTGTGACTCTTCTGGCTGTTCTGCAGAGTTCTATGTTCCATACGAGTAAGCACAAACGTTGATCCCATTGACGTAAATTAAGGCCTCCCTTGCGGAGGCCTTCATCGTTTTAGTCGTTTAACTTCAATATCTGTCACCAGCCCTCTATAATTCGCCCTTTCAATAGAGCGGAATTTCTCAGTGATCCAAAAAGACGTAATTATCATCGGCGCAGGAGCGGCGGGCTTATTCTGTGCCGCTGAAGCGGGCAAGCGCGGCCGTTCCGTAGAAGTATTGGATCACGGGAAGAAAGTGGGACGTAAAATTCTTATGTCAGGTGGTGGCCGCTGTAATTTCACCAACATGTACGCTGAACCGGCTAACTTTTTGTCTGAGAACCCGCATTTTTGTAAATCTGCACTTAGCCGTTATACCCAATGGGATTTTATCGCACTAGTTGCAGAACATGGCATTCCTTATCACGAGAAAACACTGGGGCAACTGTTCTGCGACAATAGCGCCTCCGACATCGTAGATATGCTGATAAGTGAATGTGAGAAAGCCGGTGCAAAGATTACCACCCGCTGCGAAATCCTGGGTGTTGAAAAAAGCGATTCCGGATTTGCAGTAAAAACATCGCAGGGCGATTATGCATGCGAGTCGCTGGTCATTGCCACTGGCGGCCTGAGTATGCCTAAAATTGGCGCGACGCCCTTCGGTTACAAAATTGCTGAACAGTTCGGCCTTAAAGTGCTACCAACCCGTGCCGGACTTGTGCCGTTCACGCTTCACGATAGTGATAAGGAGGCACTGGAGGCATTGAGCGGTATTGCTGTTGATACTTCAGCAACCTGTAATGATAAATCCTTCCGTGAGGCGATGCTGTTTACTCACCGTGGTCTCAGCGGCCCATCCATGCTGCAGGTGTCGTCTTACTGGCATCCGGGAGATACACTACACATCGATTTACAACCTACCGAAAGTGCGGCGGAATATCTTACGCAGGCACAAAAAGATAATCCCGATGCCCAGCTTTCAACGGTGCTTGGCCGTTACTATCCTAAGCGCATGGTGCAGACCTTCATCGAGATGAATGACTGGCCAAATGAACCGGTAAAACGCCTTACTCATAGCCAGATTGAGCAAATTGATTCCACACTTTCTGACTGGCAGGTGGCCCCTAATGGAACAGAAGGGTACCGCACTGCAGAGGTTACCTTGGGCGGCGTAGATACCGACGAGCTATCATCAAAAACCATGATGAGTAAGAAAGTCGACGGCTTGTTCTTTATTGGTGAAGTGGTAGACGTAACCGGTTGGTTAGGGGGATTCAATTTCCAGTGGGCCTGGAGCAGCGCCTGGGCGGCAGGGCAGTATGTATAATGTAAATAGCTGACATATCAGACAGGAAATAATAAACAATTGACGATTTTGTTATACTATAACATATCTTTTCTTTGCTGAGTCTTTAAGTGTATTCCTTTTTTACCCCCCGAATAGTCATTAATTTTACTCTAATCTCTCTCTTATTTAGCTCGTTTTCTGTCTTCGCTAAAGAGGCTTTTACCCTTGTTGACGTTAAAGCGACTTCGATGGCTTCTTTACGCCTAAGGTTGAAATTGGCGCGCAAGTCACACCCGGAACAATCGTTGCCGTAGTGCAATGAACAACGTCGCCCTGCAAATGCAGGGCGATTTTTTATGAGTAGGCTTAGCGCAATCGCTCATTGCGCCACGCCTATGCGCTTTGTAGTTTAGGTTTGAACAGCAGTACGCCAAACACTGGGCCGGCAGTATTACCTTTTTTGGGTTCAAAACGCACATTCACCTTTTTCTTGCCCTTGGTAACAGACTCTGGAATGTCGTACACCACGTCAAAGAATTTACCGGGTTTATCAAAATCGAGTGTTTGTGTAGCGACCTTTTCCCCGTCGATCAGAATATAAAACTCCCGGGCGCGTTCTTCACCCCAGTACGACGCCTGAAGTTTCAGTGGCCCCGGTGCGACCTCAAAGTCGAAGCTAAAGAAGCCGCCGGTTCGGGCATCACGGCCATTGCGGCCACGGTACACCACAGGGTAACTGATTTCTGATTCCAGGTTATGATCGCGCTCAGCCTGCATTTCGCCTAAGTGCATGACATCCACAGAGCGCTCGGCAAGATCTTTAAGGCGCGCTTGCTCGGCAGCGTAAGCAATTTCAGCATCCGCCCATTCGGCGTCGGTAAATTTCTCGAAATACACCGCGCTACGACGATGATGGTTGGCATAAAACGGCGAGAACTTCATGTCTGCCGGGCGACCAATGCCCTCAGACTGATACACTGCCTCATCAGCATTCTTACTGACCAGGCCGGCAATTAAATCGCTGCCTACTAAGGCCGGCGCGGTGCCATTCCAGGGCTCGTCGCTGCTTCCTAAATCCGCAGCCATCACCATTGGTCCTTGCAGAATAGCAACAACGTTATCGTTGCCCGGTGTGGCCTCAAGACGCAATAGCAGCGGTAGTTCCAGTGCCACTTTGTCACCGGTTTTCCAGCGGCGCTGAATATAGGCGTAGCCTTTTTCTTTTTCGCTTTGAGTGGGTTCGCCATTCACGGTTACTGTCCAGTCTTCACCTGCCCATGCGGGAATACGCATGGCTAAGCGGAATGCTTTTTCCGCTTTATCAATAGTCAGATTCACTGCACCTGCGTAGGGGTAAGCGGTATCCATGGTGATGGCAGCCTGACCGGCCTTCCAGTCAACCTTTGAAGGAATGTACAGATTCACAAATAAGGTATCGTCTCCTTGCCACCAAATAGAATCTCCATGCTTGGCGTGGGTTTCCATGCCCGAACCCGTGCAGCACCAGAAGCTATCGAATTTACTGGAATGGTGGCGGGCAGCACCTGACATAAGCGGTGTCATATAGGTCACCATACCGGTAGCGGGATCGATTTGTGCCAACATGTGGTTTAAGTGGGCGCGCTCATAATAGTCGAAATAGGCTGCATCCGGCTGCCAACTGTAAAGATGGCGGGTGAGTTTAAGCATATTGTAGGTGTTGCACGCCTCACAAGTTTGCTCGGTTATGTGATTGGCAATACTGTCTGCATCAAAGAAATATTCACGATCGGCGTTACCACCAATCACATAAGAATGATGGTTAGTCACTGTCTCCCAGAAAAAGTGGGCTGCTTTCTGATCGCTGGACTTGCCGGTTAATTCATATAAGCGGGCAAGACCAATAAGCTTGGGTACCTGGGTATTGGCGTGAATGTTAGCCAGTTCATCTTTACCGTTCGCCAGCGGGGAGAGGACTTTTTTGTGATAGAGCTTTTCAGCCAATACCAGCCAGCGGTTATCTTGAGTGCGCGCATACAGTTCTGCAAAGCTCTCATTAATGCCGCCATGTTCGCAGTCCAGAACGGTTTGTACCTGCTCATCGGTGAGGTTCGCAAAAACGTCTTCGATGTATTTACCTAATCCCACCGCTACCGGGATGCCACTTTCAAGGCCGCAGTAAGTCTGCGCATCAAAGAAACCTGCATACAATTTATGCCA
This sequence comes from Alteromonas confluentis, assembly GCF_001757105.1. Classification (GTDB taxonomy): domain Bacteria; phylum Pseudomonadota; class Gammaproteobacteria; order Enterobacterales; family Alteromonadaceae; genus Alteromonas; species Alteromonas confluentis. The sequence goes on along the minus strand of NZ_MDHN01000029.1, from coordinate 172,299 downwards.
GTTATAAAAGGGTACCCAGCAACCATTCAAATCAAAGCCTGCAGAGCGAATATCGCCTGCTTTAATTTCTGCGAATATCTCTTTGCCATCCACAATGGTTTTATCTTTACGTTTACGGGTGAAGCCCGCCACATAACCATCGCCCTGTGCCTGCTGGCATCGGGCTAGTTCATCAATAATGTAAGCCAGTCTGGTTTTCGCTTCGACGTTGCCGGTTTGCGCATGAAGTAATGCTAAAGCTGACATGTAATGGCCAAGGCTGTGCCCGGCAATGGTGTCGCCTTCCCAACCGCCGTAGATCTCCCCTTTAGGTTCCAGCCCTGCAAACTTATGGAAGTTATGTAAGAAGCGGTCAGGTTCCAGCTCCATCAAATAATTGCTGTTTGCGGTAACTGCATTCAGAAAGTCTGAATCGAGCAGGCGTACATCATTCAGGGGTAGGGCGCTGGCTGTTTTGGGCAGTGGGTTGACCGCTACCGCCGCTGTTTCCTGACGAGAGCAGGCGGTGAGAGTCACTGAAGAAAGCGCAGCAAGCGCAGCAAGCGCAGTCATTCCTTTGAGGACCTGTCGGCGATCCGTTTTAAGACACAGGTGACACATAACGTTTCCTTTAGGGTAGTTGCACTCTACCTGCACTGCATCCATGAGCATACAGACAAGCTGGCGTGTTGGGTGCTACGTTGATTATTATATTGTTATACAGTATACGATATGTGAATTTGTTAGGTAACTCAAGAAGGTTTTTAGGAGAAAGGCGCGTTACCGGTAAAGGAGCGAGCGCTGAACCGCATCTGAGTATATTACTGTTTCTCTTCACCCACCTCTTAGTCTTTCTACACGCAAAATTTTGTCGAGCAATAGTCAATAAAGATAACGTACAAATAGTTCCTTCGTTGGCTAATTTTTACAAAGCAGAATAACTTATTGAATTTAAATCATAAAAGTGTAGTCCGTTTGGTCATGAAAAAGATATGTTATATAGAATATCGTATAATATATTTGACTTTGCTTCGTAATTGAGTGTTTAGTGTACACGAAGGAAGACACACCGACGGTCTTCCCACAATAAAAATATAAAGCTCAACACGTGTGAGGAAGCAATGACTAAACATTCTGCAATCAAAAAAGGAGTGATAGCAGCCATCGCTATGATGAATGCTACGCCCTTGATGGTGCAGGCTCAGGAAGCCGCATCAGAGGGTGCAGAAGTAGAGGCAATAACGGTTACCGGTTCGCGCATACAACGCGCTGAATACACAACCAACAGCCCTATTTCTGTTGTGGATGACTCGGAAATTAAATTCCAGGGTGCAACAAGCATTGAATCTGTACTGAATAAAATGCCCCAGTTTACTGCTGACGCGAACGAAAACGTGTCTAACGGCTCTGACGGTACATCACAGATCAACCTGCGAAACCTTGGCTCAAACCGCGTACTGACTTTGGTTAATGGCCAGCGCATGCTGCCTACCATGGGGATGGACGTTAACTTCATCCCGTCAGCGCTGGTAGAGCGGGTTGATGTGGTTACCGGTGGTGCGTCTGCGGTATATGGTTCTGATGCCATTTCCGGGGTAGTTAACTTTATTCTGAAAGACGACCTTAACGGTATCATCTTTGATATTCAGGGGAGTGGCTATCAGCATAACAACGACGACAGTGCCACGCGCGACCTGGTTACCAGCTATGGTTACGAAGTGCCGGACAGCAGTGTGTGGGACGGCGAGAAGTACGATTTTAACTTTGCTGCTGGCACCGACTTCGTCGATGGCAAAGGGAATATCACATTCTATGCTGGTTATCGTCGTACAGAGCCTGTATTGCAAAGTGAGCGAGACTATTCTGCGTGCGCTATTTCCGCAAACAGTACCTTAGATGGTTATGCCTGTGGTGGTTCAGGAAACAATCCCTGGGGCCGGTTTTCTGTGTTGAGCGGGCCAATGACTGGCGGGTCGTATAACAACGTCAAAGATGGCTCTAAAGAGTGGGATACCTACGGCGATGAATACCTCTACAACTACAATCCGCTGAATTATATTCAACGGGTCGATCGACGTTACACCGCCGGCATGATGACCCACTATGCGGTAACAGATACTGACGAAGTGTATGGTAGCTTCATGTTTATGGACGATCAGAGCTTCTCACAAATCGCACCGTCTGCATTGTGGTTTGGGGACGACTATGCCATTAACTGTGATAACCCATTGATGAGTAGCCAGCAGGCTGCGGCGTTGTGTGGCACGTCGGCAGGTACCAGTGAGATTATCGATGCCTATGTGGGTTATCGTCTTGATGGTGAAAATGCCCGCCCACGTCGCGACAATCTCCGTCACACCGACTACCGCTTTAGTCTGGGTATGCGTGGTGACATCAACGACGGCATTACCTACGATGTCAGCTACCTGCGCACAACGGCACTGTATCAGGAAACGTTTATGAACGACGTGAACCCTGAACGTGCAGCACGTGCATTACTGGCTACTGATGTGAATGGCGTTGCAACCTGTAATTCAGTCATTGATGGCAGCGATTCAGCTTGCGTGCCTATTGATGTGTTCGCCTACAGCGGTATTTCAGATGAAGCATTTGATTACATCCTGACATCGAACTCTACGGAAAGCACGCAGACCCTTGATGTGCTGAGTGCCTTCTCGCAAATCGACCTGGATTACTATGACATTTCTCTGCCGTGGGCGATGACTGGCCCTGCGATGGTGGTGGGTTATGAGCACCGTAAAGAAGTGCTGGATTTCGAAGCAGATGCAATTGCGGAGTCTTACGGTACTGAAGACGCATATGGCGTGATTGAAGTCGACGAGGTTTATACCGAAATTGATATTCCGCTGGTGGAAGATGCGTCGTGGGCGAAGTATCTCGGTATCAACGCTGGCCTGCGTTATTCTGAATACACCAATAGCGATGACGAAGGCAATGAATCTGAATACGACGCGACAACTTACAAGTTCGAGCTGAGCTATTCACCCAATGATGATCTGCGTTTCCGCGCCAGTTTCAACCATGCGATTCGTGCGCCTAATGTGTCAGAACTGTTCTCCTCACAAGGTCTGGGTAACTACTCGGGTACCGATCCTTGTTCTGGTGCCAACCCGACAGCCACATTTGAGCAGTGTGCTCGTACCGGCGTAACTGAAGCCCAGTATGGCAACATCATTGAATGTCCGGCTGAAACTTGTGTGCAGCAATATGGTGGTAATCCGAATCTGCGACCTGAAGAAGCTGACACCTACACCGTCGGTATTGTTATTACGCCGGAAGCGGTTGAAAACCTGTCTGTTTCACTGGACTACTACAATATCAAAGTTGAAGATTACATCGGTTCTATCGATCCTAACCTCATCATCAACCAATGTATTGCAACCGGTAACAGCTATTACTGTGACCTGTTCAACCGTAGCCGCGCCGGTACGCTGTTTGGTACAGATGGCTATGTGACGTCAACCACACTGAATACCGGTTATCTGCAAACATCTGGTGTCGATATCAATGCAAACTATACCTACGAAATGGGCGAGTATGGTTCATTGGGTATGCAATTAGTAGGTACCTATCTGAACGAAATGGTCACCGAGCCTCAACCTGGACTGGGTACTTACGACTGTAAAGGTCTGTATGGTCCTTCATGTGGTCAGCCGGTGCCTGAGTGGCGTCACAATGCCCGTGCAACCTGGATGATGCCTTGGATGGACGCACAGGTATCGTTGTTATGGCGTTACATGGATAGCGTGAAGCTGAGCTTGAATGAAAGTAATGAGTTCCTTACAGGCACGAATTATGAAATCAATGCTGAAATCGGCTCGTATAGCTATTTCGATCTGGCAGGTAGCATTCCGGTTGGCGACCACCTGGTTTTCCGTGGTGGTATCAACAACCTGTTAGACCGTGATCCTCCTATTATCGTATCCAACGTGCTGAGCTCGTTCGGTAACGGCAATACGTTCCCGGGTATGTACGATCCGCTAGGCCGCTCTATTTACATTGGCCTGACTGCATCGTTCTGATGTAAAACCTGAAATAAAAACGCCCTGCTTTTAATAGGCAGGGCGTTTTTGTGTGTGTAATGCTTGATGAGAATAAGATGCTTAGGGCATTTTCAAATCTGACGCGCCGGGTACAAACGGCGCTATTTTTTGCCACGTATTTTCTATATCAAAACGCATGCTGCTGTTCACAACACAGAACAGTCCTTGCCCGTTAGGCGCAAAACTCTGCTCTGGCACCCATTGTTCAAACGGGTGTGAGTCATGGATAAGCAACAGTTGAGGGTGGGTTTCCGTACCGGCAGTCACATGATATTTATCAAGCATGTTACGTTTAAGTGCGCAAAAGTAGTAAAGCGAGTATTCAGTCCAGCGACCGCGTAAGTGCCGGTAGAAAGTCCAGTTAGACGGTGACCTAGGATTATGAAGGCGGCAGAGTTTATCTACCCAGGAGCCCTTGCCGCGCAAGTTTGCGGCTATTTCCTCACCCGTTGCTTCGCTAATATCGCTGGCCATTATGGCAGGTGTAACTGTCATACCGACTTCAGGGTCGCCAACGTGGTCTGACATTTTCAGAATTCGCGAAGACGACTTCCACCAGCGAGGATGAAGCGCACGTTTCTCATATTGTAGAAGCGCCTTACCGTCGGGGATCAGTAGCGATTCGGTAAGCGGGCGTAAGCATATGGCGTCAGCATCTAATGTCAGATAATAGGGAGTAGACAATTCCCTGGGTGCCGCGAGTTTGATCATCTGTTGCTTGCGCCAGCCTCTCACCTGACGATGGTTAGCGAGCTCAGGCACCATGTCTTCTTCAGAAACAACCCGAATAATAAATTCAGGCCATTTCTTCACTTGCTCCCGGATAACGCTGACTTCGTCAGGTGGACAAACAATCAGGATCTCTTTCAGAACCTGGTCTGCGCCAAAAGCGCGAAGCGTGGTGAAAAGTATATTGGTGCGACCGAGGTCATCAACATCGTAACTGCCTCTGATTGAGAGGGGTAAAATCGCAGATAACAACATAAGCGCGGTAACATCTTCCCTGAGCGTGTTGCTCGCTGGAACGATGATGTTACCCAACGAGCAAAACTGGATTTTTATAGTCCGCTAATAATATACAAATAAGTGAAAGCTTTGTACCCTTCATTGGTCGAATTTCGACAACAAATGCATGAATAATGCGTTCACTTTTCTACCAATTAATTGGCAGCAGCACTTGTTAAAGACAACACCGTTTTGGTGTTTTTATTCAAAGGTAGTGAAATTCTGCCCGCGGTTTTCGATTGCTTTTCTTGCGGCTGATAGGGTTGCCCAAATGAAGCAATGTTTAGCATGGCAACCGGTGTGTACGGTGTGGCTTCGTCGAGGGTAACGGTGATCTCACCGGTATCACTATGCCAGGTTACCGCACTGAATTTTCCTGCATCTAATGTGAGCCAAACCTTTGCCGGCGCAATGTAGACTCTGTTGCGGAAAGCATCTTTTGGCGTAATGGTTACCGTATTGTTGTTGGTAACCTTGGTTAATCCACCGAAGCCTTGCCAGCCGAACGTAGCATCGTTAATGAGGTAGCTGCCAATGGCGAAAGTATGACCAAAGAAACTTGAGCCATAGTCTCCGGTGTATGGGTCGAACTCCATGTAATCCGGGAAGCTGTGGAAGGCCGCAGAAGCAAAACCATCCTCATGGATATTGGTGAGTCCACCCATCATGCCGCCGTAGCCAACCCGCAGCAGGTAGGTATCGTCAGGGTTTCTGCGAAAGCTATCCAGCAGAGGAATGGCATTGATGGTGGAGCCATAGTGATGTAACTGACGCTCAATGCGGCTGTCTTTACCCGCGTATAGGAAATCCCAGAAACGACGGGCGCTGCCGTTGTATCCCCAGTGTGGTTGCGTAAAGTCGTATCCCAGAATCACTTCCCGGGTGAGTTCGGCGGCAGGCGTATTATTAAAGTAGCGCATCCACGCATACACCTCTTCCTGACCGGTGGAATCCCAGGGCATTTCACTGCCAAACGGATAAGCCAGTTCTGACCAGTGATCGGCCCGGGCTTTCATAGTCGCTTTCAGTTTGTCAGCCAACGCATTCATGCCTTCTGCATACAGGTCGTCAAGTATGGCTACGAACACATCACCTTCCATCTGACCAAACTGGGCGTAGTGCGGAGCCAATTCAGTCATGGCAATGCTGGTTTCTGCAGCACGTTGCAGGTAAGTTTGCCACGGATGTGTTTTTACCAGCCCTTCATTAAAGCGGGCGAGGCGATAAAGTACCCACTGCGCCGCGGCAACGTGAGGATAGTTGAACGAACGGCCCAAGTTATCAGACTGTTCTTTGCTCCACGATGCCCAAGTGGTCCAGTCAAAATCGGGATTATACTCGTAGTCAGGCAATGCTTCGGGGTCGTAGAAGAACAGGCTCTTTTTCACGCCATGCTTGCCTTCGCCTTCGTTTACCTGGAGTCGGCCGTCAATAACCTCGTTGTAGAAGCGTTCAAACTGCGCGATCTCTTCCGCGTCGGGTTGCCCAAGCTGCTTCATAATGCCCGCCAGCCAGGAGCCCGCACCGCCTTCGTCGCTGAGCCCGGCAATCCACACCCGTTGGTCTTGTAGCACGATGTCTTTAGTGTCGTTGTCGTAGCTCATGATTGACGGGCCACGTTTGAAGGGGTCATCGTCACCTTCAAACCATTGCTCATCAAACAGGAATTCGCCTAAATCGGAGACAGCCTGCGCCATTCCCTTCGATACAAAATAGTGCACGGTCTGTACGGTGTTGTCTTCATAGGTAATGGTTACGCGGGATTGTCCCCATTGATTACCGGTTACGTTATAAGCTGCCCAGCCATTTTGCGGTGATGTCGCCTTTACGGTAAGCGCATTTGCAGGCTCTACAACCAGTGATTTAACCGGGCTGGGTGAATTGAGATACAGCTTTGCAGGCAGATCTTTGGGCACCACATACCCTGGCAGGCCAACGGCGACCGGACGTTGCTGCGCTGATAAAGTGTCTTCAATTTGCCGTACTTCAGGTGCTAGTGCGAATCGTACTGCGGTGTCATAACTTTCACCAGGCTTCAGCGTGAGGCTGCGCGGTTTGTTCCACTGCTTCTTGCCTTTCCATTCGTTGTCGGCAAAACCCTTATTGAACACCATCCAGTCGTAAAAACCTTCGAAGGTGTGGGTACGCACGGTGGGATCGTTGTAAATAACCGGAGAGCCGTCTTCGTTGGTGTCGCCAAGAATGGGCATCCATCCGGTAAGGGGCGCATTTTCTTCCGGCAGTACCAGCAGCGCTGGTCCTTTACCGTTTAGGCGTACCACCTGCACATAGCCTGCATCCATGCCCATGTAGGGTTCGGCGTAATTGGCTTTTTCATGGGCTTCATCCAGTTCTCGACCGGAAAGAATGTTATCGAACACCATGGCGATACCAAGACCGCCTATTTCTACCGCGTGGCTGGTGGTATTTTTCAGCGTAAAGCGCAGTACTAGTTGATTGTTGTCTACCGACCAGGAGCGGCTAACACTCAGCGGAATACCGGGTAAGTCGCTGGTAATGTCTGCGTGCATCAATGCGGTTGATGACGTCAGTGTTTTTACCGGCTGTAATTGCAGTGCGCTAGAGAAATCTTGCCATGCACCGCCCGCCTTTCGGACGCGCAAATCAATGTCGCCCAGTTGATAGTAGCCAGGTCCTTCGCGCGTACTGTTATGTTCATAAGAAAGGAAATCTACGCCTTTTGCTGCATCAGGTTGCAATGACAGCAAGGTTTGAGCGCTTTCATCAAAAATCAGTTTCAGACCGGCAGCATTCACGTTTTTTTCAGCAGCGATAGCAGATGCGCTTGCTGTCGCTACGGCGAGTGCCAGTGAAATAGCGAGGGGCAGTTTTCGTTTGATTACGTGTCGCATAGGTTCCCTTTTCATTATTGTTGTGGCGTTAATCGGAAAGACAGTTGGTAAGCGTCACTTTGACTAGCAGGGAGCAATCGGTATTTATCGTAGGGTAATGCTCCCCAACTGGTATCACCGCCTAAACCCCGTTGACGCCAGTCAATGTTAACCTCGGTCATATTTCTAGGTTTGATATCGCTGGTATGCCTATTTGGTCCTTCTTTCGGATGATCGAAGTCGGCGATGGTGTTGTGTAAGGCAGAAAAGTCAAAGGATGGCATACCGGTGACCTGTAGCGATGGGCCCTTGTTGTGTTGCAGTGAAAGCCAACGGGTATCAGCACGGTTGCCGTTTTCTTGTGGACGAATATACGGGGTATAGAGTTCGCTTACCGATTGCTGGTAAATACCTAAATCGGCGCTGAATTTACGGTCCTGATAGTTCTCAAACGGGCCTCGTCCATACCATTGCGCCTCATCAAACCCCTCTTTGAGTTGCATTGTCATACCAAAACGAGGCATCTCAGGCAGATCGCTGGCAAGGTCAGCGATAAAGGTCACATCGGCTTGGCCGTCAGGATAAATGCGATAATGTAGGGAGCCCGAACTATGCAGGGCATCCAGTGAAATCGCGAAATTCAGTTGTACCGCATCATCATCTCGCACCGTTTCGATACCGGTAACCGACACCTTGTCGCCTGCAAATTTGTATGTGTCTGCCGCAATTTCACCGAACTTGTTGCCGTAGTCGTTATCAGTAAGAGCACGCCAGAAATTTGGTCGCAGTGGAGCCTTAAGGAGCGGTTTGCCTTCTAGTTCAAGTTGCTGAAGCTGCGCGTTTTGTTTGGTGAAGGTATAGCGCGTTTCCCCTGCATGTATCGTGATTGTGTGTTCAGCGTCTTTAATCGTAGGCTTGTTGTTGGTGACAATGGGAGGCAACGTTGGCGCAGAAGACGTTAGAATAAACTGGTCACTGGCCACTTCATGACCGGCTGGCAACAGCGCATCGGCGTTATTGCGGGTAAAGCGCACGTTCAAGACGTATTCGTGTTGCTGGCTGAAGTTTTTACCAAATACGCCATCGAGGCTGATGGTCTGAGAAGACTGCGGCGCAATACCAGGAGTCTGGAAAGTCCCATGTTCTGTTTTTCGGCCATCTTCGAGTAATTCCCAGTGCGCAGTAAAACCGAAGAGGGAAGTAAAGAAAAAGCGATTGAAAATACTGAGCTGATTGTCTTTGGTGAGTTCGGTGTGTATGTTCTGATAAACCTTCTTCACCTCATGCAATGCTGGGTGTGGTGTGCCATCGGAAGCTAGCAAGCCATTGGCACAGAAGTTCCCGGCATGCTCGATGCCTGCTGGTTCAAAGTCGCCGCCGTAGCCGTAATAGCTTGTGCCATCGGCTTCATGTTTTAATAAACCCTGATCCATCCAATCCCAAATAGCGCCGCCCTGAACCTGCGGATGTGCGTATACAAATTCCCAGAGTTCTTTGAGGTTACCGTTTGAGTTACCCATGGCGTGGGAATATTCCACCCAAATAAACGGCTGTTCGCTGAAATTACCCACATATTTTTCGTTGATTTCTTTTTCGGTGGCATACATCCAGCCAATCACGTCGGTCATTTTACCGGGGTGCCAGGTGCGACGGTTTTCATATTGGGCGATTCGAGTCGGGTCCATGGATTTTGCGAGTTCATATGACGCTTGAATATTCGGGCCGGGACCAATCTCATTGCCCACCGACCAGGAAATGATAGAAGGATGGTTTTTATCCCGTTCAATCATGCCATGCATCCTGTCGACAATGGCTGCTTTGAAGGCAGGATCATTGCCCATGGACATATCTTCGTCGTAGCCATAACCGTGGGCTTCCACATTGGCTTCGTCAATCACGTACAGCCCGTATTTATCTGCAAGCGTGTACCAATAAGGATCGTTAGGATAATGCGAGGTGCGCACGGTATTGATATTGTTCGCCTTCATCATGCGAATATCGTTCAGCATGGCTTCGCGGCTGACTACCTGGCCCGATACTGGGTCGTGCTCATGACGGTTCACACCTTTAATGATAATAGGCTGGCCGTTAACTTTAAGCTGGCCGTTGCTTATTTCTACATTACGAAAACCTACTGGCTGATGCACATACTCGGTGTGGCCGTTTGTGGTTACCGCTATTGTCAGGTCGTAAAGGGTGGGGGATTCCGCCGACCAGGGTTTAATGTCGTCAAATTCAGCAGAAAAGGTGGTTATGGTTTCTTCACTCTTAACCACCACTGATTTTTCCTGCTGCCAGATTGTGTCACCGGCTGGGTTGTTCAGTGTCAGTCTTATATCAGCAGAATCGGCCCCTTTAGGAATCTGAGCCAACGTGGTGGTAACGTTGAATTGTCCGCGACGATAGTTGTCACTTAAGCTTGCGGTAATAGCCAAATCCCATAGATGCGTTTGTGGTACCGCTTGAATAAATACATCCCGCTGAATGCCACTTAACCGCCAGAAATCCTGATCTTCCAGATAACTGCCGTCGCTCCAGCGGTAAACTTCCACAGCCAGTGTGTTATCGCCGTCGTGTACCAGCGCTGTGATATCAAACTCAGCGGGCAGTTTGCTGTCTTGGCTGTATCCAACTTTGACACCATTAACCCACACATAATAGGCCGATTTCACGGCACCGAAATGCAGGATCAAACGCTGACCGCTCATACTCTCAGGTAAAGTGAATTCACGAAGATAAGAGCCTACGGGGCGATATTCCTGCGAAATAAAGGGCTTATTACGGGGAAAAGGGTAACCAGAAGTGGTGTAAACGGGATAATCGTAACCATGCATCTGCCAGTTAGACGGCACGGGTATGGTTGGCCAAACACTGGCGTCGAAATTTGGCTGATAGAAATTAACCGGGCGGCTTTCTGGATCTTCGGAAAAGTGAAACTGCCAGAGGCCGTTAAGGGAAAGCAGGCGTTTATTTTCTGCTGAGGCGTCACGCATTGCCGCATCAGCCGAATCGTAAGACAGAAAATAGCTTCTATCCGGCAAGCTGTTGATACTGAATATGGCGGGATTTTCCCAGTCATTTTGCGAACTGGCTTCCTTTTCCTGAGTGAGTGAGTCTGCACAACCTGCAATAAGCAGTGGCAGTACGAACAATAGGGAAGATGCAAAACGTCTGGGAAAATCCATTTAATTTCTCCTTAAAAAAAAGCCGCACCACGGAACACGAGCGGTGCGGCTTTCCAACGGAACTTAGCCTTTGAGGTAGGTGGTTTTCATCACCGTATAAAACTGTTTCGCAGCCCGACCTTGTTCTCGGGCACCGTAGCTTGAGGCGCCGACACCGCCAAACGGCACGTGGTAATCAATACCAGCGGTTGGCAGATTAATCATCATCATGCCGGCTTTCGCATAGCGCTTGAAATGCTCGGCATATTTGAGTGACGTGGTGCAAAGTCCTGATGATAATCCGTATTTGGAGTCGTTCAGCATTGCCAGACCGGTTTCGTAGTCGGGCACACGGAACATGGCGGCGACCGGACCAAAGATTTCTTCCTGCGCGATAGGATCGTCTGCTTTCGCATGGTCGAACAGGGTTGGCGGGAAGAAACAGGCTGGCAGCGGATCTTTAGTACCACCGAAAACCAGTTTGGCCCCTGGAGTGTTTTCCATTACCGCGGTTTGTTCGGTGATCAGCGCTTTTTGTTTAGGCGAAGCCAATGGACCAATATGGGTTGACGGGTCTGTCGCGTCGCCAACCTTCAGCGCAGCGACTTTTTCGGCCAGTCTGGCGGCAAATTTATCCGCGATGCTGTCTTGTACGATGATGCGTGAGCACGCAGTACAACGCTGGCCGGCTGCCAGAAACGCGCCGTTCAGCGCCAAATCTACCGCCCCTTCAAGGTCTGCATCTTCCAATACGATCATGGCGTTAACGCCACCCATCTCGGTTTGTACTGGAATGCCACGCTCAGCGGCTGCCATGCGCACTTTTTTACCGGTTGCCACAGAACCTGTGAAGCTCAATGCATCAATGCCGCTATGTTCACACATAGCCGCGCCGGTCTCACCACCGCCTAGCACCATGTTTACTGCACCAGGTATAATGCCACCTTCGTGGATGAGTTCCATTAGACGTGCTGCTGTTGCAGACGAGATTTCAGATGGCTTCCAAACAACCGTGTTGCCAAAGGCCAGAGCCGGTGCAATTTTCCAGGCCGGAATAGCAATAGGAAAGTTCCACGGCGTGATCTGGCCGACAACACCCACCGGCGCGTATTCGATTTCTACCATGGCGCCGTTTCGAGTGGATTCCAGACGCTCACCAACAATGCGTAAACACTCACCGGAGAAGAAACCAAAGATGCGGGCTGCACGGCCCACTTCGCCTCGGGCGTCGCCAAGGGTTTTACCGGTTTCACGGGCAATCAATACCGACAGTTCTTCACTGTTGGCCATGATGAGTTGCTGAATTTTGGCCAGTGCGTCAGAACGGGACTCAATACCCTGGTCGCGGAATTTGCCGAAAGCGGCTGTTGCGCTTGCTACTGCGCTGTCTACTACTGCGGCATAAGCAGAAGGCAGGGTGACTTTTAGGTCGTTATCTTTCGACGGGTTGTGTTGCTCCAGTGCCGCTGCACCTTCTACTACTTGTCCGCCAATATGATGACTCAGATTGATGACTTGCATTAAATCTTCTCTCTTCGTTATGAATAAATGAGTGTGTTATCGCTTAGATAACCTGAAAGCCTTGTGGAAACGGCTCGTCATCGTCTATCCAAATCTGGTTAAATCCAGTGGTGTAAGCTGTGCCCTGGATAGACGGGGTAATTGCGGGAAGGTCGCCTAACGTGGTGACTTCCTCGACCTTGCCGATGAAACGGCTTTTGATATAACTTTCATGTACAAAGGTGTCGCCAGCGTTCAGCCGACCTTTTGCGGCAAGATGTGCCATCCGAGCCGAAGTGCCGGTGCCGCAGGGGCTGCGATCGATGGCTTTGTCGCCATAGAACACGGCATTACGGCCGTGGGCGTCTGTGGAAGATGGTTTGTCTGCCCACAACACATGACTGACGCCATTTATCGACGGGTTCAGCGGATGCACCGGCTGATATTGTTCCCGTACCGCCGCCCGGATTTTAGGGCTGAGGTCGAGGATCTGCGCGGCACTGAGCTGGTCCAGCCCTTCGTAATTACCCTGCGGCTCTACAATGGCGTAATAGTTACCACCGTATGCCACATCGACTTTTAAGGTGCCGAGACCCGCAACATCAACAATGATATTTTCTTTGGCCAGATAGCTAGTAACGTTACGAAGCTTTACCCAAAGTACTTTCTGGCCTTTCATCTCGTATTCAACATGAATCAAACCGGCTGGCGCTTCCATCACTAGTTTGCCCGGTGTTTTTGGCGTGATAAGTCCGTGTTCTAAGCCGAAGGTAATAATGCCAATAGACCCGTGGCCGCACATAGGCAGGCAGCCACTGGTTTCTATGAAAATCACACCAAAATCTGCATCAGGATGGGCCGGCGGATAGATGAATCCTCCTGACATCATGTCGTGACCACGGGGCTCGAACATCATGCCCAGACGGATCCAATCGAAATCCTGCATAAAATGCTGTCGCATTTCGCTCAGGCTTTCGCCCCTAAGCTGCGGGTGACCGCCGGTGATCAACCTTACCGGATTACCGGCAGTATGACCGTCGATACAAAAGAAGGTGTGACGCATTTAACACTTATCCTTGTTGCGTAGGACGAGTAGCAGCTGCTTTCTCGACCATATCAATCACAGCCTGGCGGCGTGCACCGGCCAGTGGCATCCGAGGCATACGTACACGCTCACTACCACGGCCCATGATCTCTTCTGCCAGTTTGATGGCCTGAACCAAATCATGGCCGGCATCCAGGTGAAGCAGCGGCATAAACCAGCGGTAAATTTCCAGCGCGCGTTTCATGTCGCCGTTTTCAAACGCTTTTACCAGTTCAACCGATTCCTGGGGGAATGCTGACGTTAAACCTGAAATCCAGGCGCATGCACCCAGCATAAGTCCTTCCAGTGCCACATCGTCCAGACCAGCCAGCACTTTAAAGCGATCGCCGTAGGCGTTGATCAAATCAGTAAAGCGACGGGTATCCGAGGCACTTTCTTTGATGGCTACGATGTTGTCTACATCGCGTAACTTTTCTAATGAGTCCAGACTCATGTTTACGCGATAAGACGTAGGATTGTTATACAACATGATAGGCAGAGAGGTCTCTGCAGCTACCGCACGGAAGTGGGCAACCAACTCATCTTCGGTCGGTACGTAAACCATGCCTGGCAGCAGCATCAGTGCATCAACACCGGCTTTCTCTGCATCCTGCGCGAATTTTATGGCATTGGCGGTGGTGAATTCAGACACACCCGCAATGATTGGTGCCGAACCTTTTACTTCTGCCGCTGACGCAATCACCTTTCGTTTTTCTTCTGCACTCAGTGAGTTGTTCTCACCGCAAGTACCGATAATAACCAAGCCATTTACGCCGTCATTAAGCAGGTTTTCAAAGCCTTTTTGGGTGGCATCGAAATCGATATTTAACTCTTTATCAAATTGGGTTGTGGCTGCCGGGAATACGCCGGTCCATTGTGAATCTTGCATTGCCATTAGTTTATATCCTGTCTACTGATTTATCGTAGATATTATATAGTATACGATATAAAAACAACCCATTGATCTGATTAATTCATTCGGCGGATCTTAAATCGCTCAATATCAAAGGGTTTCAGCTCGCTTTGGCTAGGGTTGCCAGTGATCATTGCTGCCAGTTTTTCGCCGGTAATGGCGCCTAAGGTGAGTCCGAGGTGCTGGTGGCCAAACGCATAATAGAGGTTACTGGCACGTTGGCTTTTACCTATTGCAGGAAGATAATCGGGTAACGTGGGGCGAGCACCCATCCACTTTTTAGCGTCGTCACCAATGGGCAGACCAAGTGCTTTGCAATGTTCGAGCAGTCGTTGCCATTTGCGTTCGTCTGCTGGTGCATCCAAGTCGCTGAACTCAACAAAACTGCAGGCTCGCAAGGTATTGGCGAAGCGCGTAACAATCATTGAGCGGTCTTCAAAGACCAGTGGCGGGGTGTTTGATGGCCACATTTCTTCGGTGCAAGATACTTCCAGGTGATAACCACGTTCGGCAATTAACGGCACGTTAGGGTAAATATGTCGAAGCAAACGTCCTGAAGCTGCGCCAGCACATATCACTACCGCATCAAAGTCGCGCTCGAAAGCGGGTATCACTGCTTTCCCGTTGGCTTGCGTTAACGGAGAAATAGCACGATTTTCCCAGTTGCCGCCATTATCGATAATCGCCTTTTTTAAGGTATCTGCTAGCAGCGGCAAGTTTGTAATTCGGCCGGTTCCGCTGAAAGCAATTCCGTTTTCAACGTGCGCATGGGTTCGCTGCCGGACTAATTCCATCTGGCTGGGGGCGAGGGCGGTAAACTGCGCATTACCGATGTTAGAGCCGGACCAGTGACGGCTAGCCGCGGTTGCAGAGCCTGCAGATTCCCACACAACCCAGTGTCCGGTGCCTTGATATAAATCGGGCACATGCGCACGGGTTGTCAGCGCTTGCCAGCTAGTCTCAGCCTGATTAACCAGTGAAGCCAGTGCTTCGGTACCGGCCTTGAAGCGTGAAGGCGATGATGCACGAAGATAGCGCCAAACCCAGCTTGCTACGCCCGGCGAAAACAAGTTGAAATCCAGTGCACCACCTACTCTGAAAAGACGTTTGGGAGCGGTACGAATAGAGGCGTATGAAGAAAGCGGGGTGACCTGTTCAACGGCTATATGCCCGGCATTATTCCACGAGGGGGCGGTCAGTTCCTGACTACTGTCAAAAACCGTTACCTGATAACCCTGCTCTGACAGCACAAAGGCGCTGATTCGACCAATAATACCACCGCCAATAATTGCGACAGACTTCATAAGACCTCTGATTGAATATTGTAGATTGTATACTATATAAAATCAGTGCGAAGCGGGCAATAGCGTGTAACAAGTTGAATGACATTCGAGGTAATTGAATCAGAAGACACAAAAAAACCGGCAGATGCCGGTTTCTTCAGGAGGGAATTTGCTCGCGTAAGTCTTCGAGCGTGCCTTTGGTGTGTGCTTTAAGCAGCTTTTTAACTGCTTTGCCATCTCTTGCCATCCAGGCATCAAAAATTTCCTGGTGCTCACGAAACGCATTTGCCTCGCGGTTGGGCGGCTCTAAATGCATGCGAACATAACGCTCGCTGAGCAAGTGTAGCCGTTCTAACAGCACCTGTGTGACCGGTTTGTCCGGCATTTCAGTGAGTGCAAGGTGAAAGGCGCTGTTAACAGTAACCGCCTCTGGAGAGCATTCATCGGCATGGTTTTGCAAGTCGATAAAGATCTCTTTTACCTTTTCGCGTTGCTCATCAGAGGCCTTTTTGCATGCTTCAGCAGCGGCGTCTGGCTCGAGACTCAGTCGCAAATCAAACACATCTTCGGCTTCGTTTACCGTTAATGGGCGAACCAGAAAACCACGATTGGGATGAGAAATTAATAATCCATCATGTTCCAGACGGGTAAGTGCTTCCCGAAGTGGGATTTTACTTACGCCTAATGTCTGAGAAAGTGCGTCCTGCCTGATTGGTTTATCCGGCTGCATATCATTTGAGAGAATACGTTCTCGTATGATCTCATAGGCTTGCTCGGAAAGCGTTTTAACAACGATAGCCATTTATTTTTATCACTCCTTTTCTGACCGGATTAGGCAGGTCAGTTGGCCAGGGAATTTAGCATTAACGCATACAGTATAACATTTACCTGTCTAAGGGCGCATCCTGCAGCGAAATAAAAATCCCCCAGCCATAGCTCAGACTGAAGCGGATTATTGTTTATTCCAGTTAGGTGTACGCTGCTGCTTCATCTTTTCGACAAAAAACGCAAATTGACGACGCTGCGCATAATCCACCGGCCCGGTTGAACGCCCAGCCGAGTGCTCACCGTTAGGAATGACCAGCAAGTCGAAGTCTTTACCTGCTTTTATCAGCGCATTGACCACCTGCATGGAAGAAGCCGGATCAACGTTACTGTCTTGCTCACCGACGATGATAAAGAGATCGCCAGTCATATTGGCCGCATGCTCGGTGCCAGATGAGGCCACATAGCTTTCATCAACCGGGTAGCCAAGCCATTGTTCATTCCAGACAATTTTGTCCATGCGGTTATCAAAGCATCCGGCGAAAGCGACGCCTGTGCTATAAAATTCAGGATGGAACACTAGTGCTCCCAGGGTGCTTTGGCCTCCCGCTGAACCGCCGTAAATACCCACACCGCCTGAAATGTCATACCAGGGGTATTTTTCCGCGGCCGCTTTGTGCCAAAGAATGCGATCAGGGAAACCCGAATCACCCAGATTTTTCCAGGCTACATCGTGAAAGGCTTTTGAGCGGTTCGCAGTGCCCATGCCGTCCATCTGCACCACTATGAACCCAAGGTTGGCCAGCGCCTGCATGCCAATCACCTTATCGCCGCCGGAGTGATAACCGAATGGCCAGAACGACTTGGGTACAAAGCTGTCGTGAGGGCCGGCGTAGATATTCTCGATAACCGGATACGTTTTATTTGGGTCGAAGTTCTGAGGTTTGATAATTAAGCCCCAGATATCGGATTTTCCATCACGGGCTTTGGCCACAAAAGTTTGTGGAAACTGAAAACCTGCATCCAGCAGCTCGCTGATATCTGCTTCAGCTACCGTACGGATTGGTGTGGCCTCGCCCGTTTCATATAGCTTGGTGATATTGGGCAAATCGACTCGTGAGTAAATGTCGATGTAATATTGCATGTCGTCGGAAAAATAAACCTCGTGATTCGCCTTTTCTGGCGTAAGCGCAACCAGATCGGTGCCATCAAAGTTAATCCGGTAGTCGTGTATGAAGTACGGATCTTCATCTTTATTCATACCGTTGGCAGAGAAATAAATCTGACGATTTTCTTCATCTACTTTCTGCACATCACGTACGACAAATTCCCCTTCAGTGATTTGCTGTTTCACTTCGCCGGTTTCACCATTAATCAGGTACAAATGGGCCCAGCCATCACGTTCCGAGCGCCAGATGATTTCCTTACCGGCGTTGTCTACATCGTGGAAAAAGCCGGTCCAGCCGTATATGAAAGTCTCGGCTGTTTCGCTGACCATGGCATGCACGGCGCCGTTGCTACGATCCATTTGCAACATTTCTTCCCGCTGGTGGCCGCGCTGAAGGTAACGAACAATGATGCTGTCACTGTTTTTATGCCAACCATAGATCCTCATTTCGTATGCACCAGGAATACGATCGGGGGCGATGACAAATTGCTTTTTCGTCTTTAAGTCAATAATGACGGGTTGATCGAAATCTACCTTATCGCCAGGTTTTGGGTAGAGCTGGGTAACAACTTTGGGTTGCACCTGATCTTCGGGAGAAGACACCACCCGGGTGACATAGCGAGGCTCTCCAGGAACCACTTTCATGGTGCTCAGTGCCTGGCCATCGGGGGAAAAGCTAATAGAGTCGATGTCGTAAAAATTATCTTTTACGCCATCGGTGGTGCGGTATAACTGATTACCGTTGGCGTCTGAAATCAGCAGGTTGTATCCGTCCTCGGTGACGTTCAGTTCTCCATTCCCAGAGGTGATCACGGCGTCGGCCCGACTGACCCGTAAATCGCGAACTACCCCAAAACCCCGGGGGCGGGCATCGCCAAAGGAGCGCTCCGCGCAATGCATTGTGGCCAGTTCGCATTCCCAGGGCTCGTAGTGTAAGGAAAACTGAATGGCGGTTTCGTCGTGGTTAAATCGGAAGGTTTCAAACGGCAACATTAAGGCTGACATCTCTTCACCGGCGGCCTTACTGAGTGCTTGCGCCAATGCTTCCTGATCGAATGCGGGGCGGATTTTTCCCGTTTCAGCATGTTGAACAAAGTAACCAAAGCCGCCCTCAACGGACTGACGGTAGGCAAATTCATGTTTTTCGTTCAGCCACGAAACAGGAAACATCAGATCCCGGGTTTTGGTGATCCAGTTTTCCCGTAGTTTTACCGATGCATCAAAATCACTTTTTGTTAGCGGGGCCGCAGTAACACTGAGTGTTAGAGAAATGGCAATCGTTGCCCCGAATAGCTTTTTCATGGGTTCGTCCTTGTCTTAATTATTTTGACGAGCTTTGTAGTTCATTCACTGTTGCTGGTGCTTCAGGTTGTTGTTTTTGTTGTTGGTCTTTAGCAAAACTAAACCAGTTAGCATAACCGTAAAACACGGAAATAATCAAAACAGCAAAGTGATACCACAAGAAAGGTAAATAGGTGGTGGTAGCGACGCCCAGTGTGGTTGCCATAAACACGCCGCCATCTGTCCACGGCACCATAGGCGTAGTGAGTGTGCCGCCCGCTTCGGTATTGCGCGACAATACGCGGCGATCAACGCCCATTTTGTCGTAGTTCTTACCTGTCAGTGCGGTTGCGGTGATCAGTGACACATAGGCTGCGCCACCCAATACGTTGCCCAGAAAACCTGCAAACAACGTAGAAACGCCGAGTCGTCCGGTGTTAGTAGCCCAACGTTCAAGGCCCGCTGAAATGCTCGACAGCACACCGGTTACCTCCATTAAGCCACCTAATCCCAGCGCCAGCATAACCAGTAAAATCACTTCCAGCATAGACGTAATGCCGCCGCGGTTAAGCAAAATATTAATGAAGTCCACATCAGAGTTAATGTGGTTGCCACCGTAGAGAGTAGAAATGGCGCTGATTGCATCCATGCCTTCGAACATAATGGCCCAAACCACGCCGAGAACGGCACCGAAAAAAATGACGGGAACCGATGGAAGCTTCATGATTAATAAAGCAACGACTGCAGCGGCGGGTAGCAACATATACCATGCAATGGTGTACTCGGCGGCGATGGCGTTCATGACTTGCTGCGCCTGTGCCGTGCTGCCATTATGGGCAAGAACGTATCCTGCTATGAGGAACAGCACACCGGCAATGATAAACGCAGGCACACTGACATACAGCATCGAGCGAATGTGAGAAGTGAGCGGCACTCTGCATAAGGATGCTGTCATTACGGTAGTATCTGACAGTGGGGAAAGCTTATCGCCCACATAAGCACCACAAATTGCGGCGCCAGCGACTAAAGGTAATGGCAAACCAAATCCTGCGCCAATGCCAATCATGGCAATCCCTGCGGTACCAATGGTACCGAACGACGTGCCTGTCGCCAGAGACGTCACCGCACAAATAATGAAAGCGGCTAAAAGGAAAATGTGCGGGTTCATTATCGATAAACCCGAATAAATGATGTTCGGCACAATGCCGCCTGCCATCCAGCTACCAATGAGCGCGCCTACCGCCACCAGTACCAGAATGGCCTCCATGCCGTGGCCGATCCCTTTGCAGAGCCCGGCCTGCATTTGTTCGTAGCTGAGTCCCAGCCGTTTTCCCATGGCAATAATTATGAACCACGCGGTAATCAACGCTAATTGAATGGGCAGGGCGAGAACCTGAACAAACAGAAAAATCGCGCCAATTATACCTGCTGCAATGACCACAATTTCCATAATGGTCGGGAGTCGGTGAGACTGCTGCATAGACACCTCTTATTGTTATTATTAATAGGGGATTTTACTTGTCGTCACTGGTGAAACTGGTCGAAAAGCGCCACTGCGTTTCGTAATCACGATCAAAATCCTTTTCTTGAATCAGCAAACGCAATACCTCAATGGGCATTGTGTTTTCTTGCATCACCCGGTCGTGGAACTGCTTTTCTGTCCAGCCTTTGGCAAGCATTTCGTTACGCAAAGCATTGAACTGCAAGCCACCAATCATATATGCCAATTGATAAAGAGGGACATAGTTAGTGGCAAATGAACGGCGAACTTCTGCCTCTGCATTAGCGTACTCATGACCCACTTCATTTACCAGCATATCAATGGCTTGCTGAGGTGTTATCTCACCAAGATGATATTGCAGTGAGAACATGATTCTGGCACAGCGGTGAATTCGCCAGAATAGCATGCCCATTTTTTGTTCTGGTGTGGTAGCAAAATCTTTATCCCACAAGATAATTTCCCAGTACAGTGCCCATCCTTCGGTCCAGAAAGGGTTGCGGAATGCCTCGCGATACGGCTTGTGGCGTTGATTCATAAAGAATTGCAGGTTGTGGCCCGGCAGTAACTCATGCTGAACGGTAGGGTACGAAAAGTTTGGATTATTTCCGCGCATGCTCATGAGTTTGTCGGCATGGGTCATTCCTTCGGTTGGGTACGAGATACTGATATTGCGTCCACCGGTGAAGAACGGATTAACCTTCTGGCGTTCCGGCGTCATCATAATCATTCGCCACGTTTCTTTTGCCAGTGGTGGTAGGGTGATCAGGTCGCGGTCTTCAACGAATTTTACTGAATGCTCAAGCAAGTCATTAATGGTTTGCGGTTGTTCACCAGGCGGCACATAGGTGTCTTTCACTGCTTCGAGTGCGGCCTTCCAGTCATCACCGTAGCCCATTTCCCGGGATGCCAGAATCATTTGCTCTTTGCACCAGTCAAATTGCTCTTTAGCAATGTCTATCAGGTCTTCAGGGTCGTAAGCGATAAAAGAGGCGCGAAGCTGATCGATTAGGGCTTGCTTGCCAATGGGGTTGCCAATAATGCCGCTGCCATCATCCTTTGTGGTATCGCTGGTGTAGTTTTCGGCAAGGAAGGTGGCGTATCTGTCGAGGTTGTTGATGAGATCGTTGATGGGGGTTTCCATCCACCAGGTAAATTGCGGGTCGTAATCGTTATAAAAGTGAATCGCTTCTTCGAGCCCGCTCTTAAGGTCGAGAATAACCTTTGCGGCTTTATCAGCTTTCTGCCAATCGTTGTAAGGTGACTTTTCC
Organism: Alteromonas confluentis; assembly: GCF_001757105.1. Lineage (GTDB taxonomy): Bacteria > Pseudomonadota > Gammaproteobacteria > Enterobacterales > Alteromonadaceae > Alteromonas > Alteromonas confluentis. The sequence goes on along the minus strand of NZ_MDHN01000029.1, from coordinate 150,472 downwards.
TGCTTTGCCTTTTGAGTATTTATCGCCTTTACTGCATGGGCAAAGTCGGCGGCCAGTTGCTTGGCATCCGGTCTTGCGCCTCGTCGTCGGGCATCGATAAATGCATACAATGGTGAGGCAAAGTTTGCGACGGCGGCAACGTCCTGATATCCCTTGTACGCATTTTTCGTGCTTATAAGTAGATCTTTGACTTTTGCGTTAAGCAACAAGTAGTCGACTTTAGCTTCCTGGTCCATTTCATCAAATGAAAGGCCTTCCAGTTTTGCCTGCCAGTCCTGAAGCAAAGCCAACTCCCGCTGATAATAACTGGCTTTTTCATGTACGCGGTAAAAATTGCTTATAGCGCGTTGGTCTGCCTGAAAGGCACTTACGGTATCTCCCATTTCGCTGGCTTGAGCCAGGCTAGAGAAAAGGGCAGCAGTACAGGCTGCTATAAGAGTTCGCTTCAACTTTACCACGGTATATCCTTGGTTAATTATTATGGGATAAATAATACCGTATACTATATATTGTTTTGGCGCAACACAGGCCTGGTTCAGAAAAGTGTCGTTAACCGTAGAGAACCGCTACTTAACCGGATTCAGGCTTTGTGCGATAAATCCGAGATCGCAATCACCCTATCGCAGACGTTATTCAACTGATGAACATCATGACTGATAAACAGCAAGGCGCAATGCATTTCTCTGGCTTTAGCGATGAGCAACCGGGTGACCTTTTCTGCAGTGATAGGGTCGAGTCGGGAAGTCGGCTCGTCTGCTACCAGAAACTTCGGTTTTAATAACATCGCCCTCAGTAGCGCAATGCGCTGTAGCTCGCCGCCGCTCACTTCTGTGGCTGTGCGATCGAGCAAATTTGGCGTGAGTCCGAGTTCAAGCGCCAGTTTATCCAGCGGCGGCGGGTTTAGTTTATGTAGCTTAATAATATCGTGAAGTAGTGTTCGTAAGGTCGCTTCCTCGCTAAATGCTGCAGGAGGATCTTGATAGAGTTTCAGTTTTTCATGACGCGCCAGCGGTTGATGAAAACGAATCTCGCCGCTCACGGGGAGTAAACCTAGCAGGGCATCGGCAAGGGAGGACTTTCCGCTTCCGCTGTCGCCATACAGACCAACAACCTCGCCAGCCCCGATTTCAAAATTCACCTGCTCTAGAAGCGTTTGGTTACCTCGCGCTAACGAGAGGTTTTTCACTGATATCAGCGGTGAAAACGTGTTTGTTTGTTTTTCCTGGTGCGGCCAGTTTTCCGGCGCCGCGTTGATAAGTGCTCTGGCATAGGCGGAATCTGGCTGCGAGCAAATTTTCTCTGCATCTCCGCTTTCAACTACCACACCTCTTTGCATAACCAGGGTTTTACCGCCCAAAGCTTTGGCAACCTGTACATCGTGAGTGATGGTAAGCAAACACCCCTTTGCTTTACGGGCTTTCAGTAACGCAATAATGTCATCTTTTCGGGCGGTATCGAGCCCTTTAGTGGGCTCATCGGCAAGAACAATGTCGGCCCCTGTGGCTGCGGAACAGGCTATTGCCGTGCGCTGCGCCATGCCACCTGAAAGTTGAGCGGGGACTTTTGGCGCATGTTGCTCCAGCCCGACTTTTGCCAATAATTGATGGGTATCTTCGCTAGCTGTAGCGGGTGTGGCGCGCTTCACATAGCGAAATACTTCGGCAATCTGATGCTTTATTTTCATCAGTGGACTGAGTGCCCGCCAAGGTTCCTGGGGCAGCATAACCAGGGTTGTTCCCCATAAAGAAGCCGCCTCTGACGCTGGCATTTCCAGCATTTCTTTACCATCGACTTTAACCGAACCTGATACGGTTAGCATCGGCGGTAAATTCCCCAGAATAGCCAATGCCAGAAGACTTTTCCCTGAGCCGGTTTCACCCAGAATGGTTAGCGATTCATTCTCCGATACGGAAAGTGACAAGTTGTTTATGATCACGCCTTCTGAAGAGTGAATAGCGAGGTTCGTAACTTCAATGCGCTTCATTAGCGTGCTTTCCCCGCCAGCAAATGAAAGCCAAGCACAATCAGAAACAACAGGCTTATTGGTTCTAACAGCAACCAGGGCGCTTCGTGGTAATACGGGAATAATTCAACAATCATCAGGCCAAGTTCCGGTGTGGGTGGTTTTAAACCTACGTAAACAAAACCCACAGACGACATGGCTACCACCGAGGTTGCTGCACCAAACGCTGCCAGGGAGAACACATCGGCTTTCAATGCAGGCCAGATATGGCGGCGGAACAAGTAGAATTTGCCAAACCCCATCAGCATCGAAGACTGCAATGCCGGACTGGCTACCTGATTCAACGCAATTGCCCGCACCAAACGGAAGTATTCCACCCAGAGCACCAATGAAATCGCCAGGTAAATCATCACAAAGGAGCCAGGGACGACGGCGGCAAACACTAAAATCAGCACCAGTCCTGGTAACGCCAAAATGGTATTAGCGAAAAAATTCAGCACGTTGTCGAACCAGCCACCACGCCAGGCGGCTGCGACACCGGCAAGTACGCCAAGCACCGCAGAGGTGACAACGCAAACAAGGGACAGTGTGAAGGAAATACGTAATCCGCCTGCCAGTCGGGCAAACATGTTGCGGCCGAACTGGTCTCGCCCCAGCGGTGCCTGCCAGTCTGGTGATGCAAATGCCTGCGCAAGAAATTGTTGGTTACCATCTATTGAGAACAGAAACATTTCAGCCACTGCAAACAGGGCAAGACAACCTAAAATGACTGCACCTGTGCGTTGCTGCGTAGACAGTTTGCCGATGAAGGTCATGACTGGACCTCCTGTTGTCTTGGGTCGAGCAAGTAATAGCTCACGTCTACCAGCGCATTAATCAGTACAAACAAGAACCCCATTACCAGTGCTGTGCCTTGCAACATGGGAATGTCTCTGGCGAAAACCGCGTGGGAAAGGCCATGGCCAATACCCGGCCAGGCAAACAGGCTTTCTATCATGATCACGCCTTCAATAAGGCCAATTAATTGAATGCCCATGAAGGCCAGGGCTGGCAGTAAGATGTTCGGCAGTGCATGGCGAACGAATGCGCGACGGGATGAAAGACCTTTGATTCGGGAGAACTCAAACCACGCTGAATTCACGGCGGTTCGGGTACTGTTGCGGACAACTCTGCTGGACACCGCCGCTAAACTGATCGCCAGCGTAAGAACGGGTAAAATTGCGTAAGGCGCACCACCGTACCCGGCCACGGGAAACCAGTTCAACTCCATAGCAAACAGAAAAATCAGCAAGAGTCCCAGGCAAAATACAGGTTGCGAACGCACAAAGGTCGACATGGTCAGCGAGGCTCTGTCCCATCCGCTGTCGGCCTTAACGCCACAAAACATGCCCAGTGGAAACGCAATCAACGCAGCCACCACAATAGCGCATCCGGCCAGTACCAGGGTGAAGCTAAGCTGATTTTGTAACTCTACAATAATGGGGGCGCCGGATACCAGGCTGTTGCCTAAATCCAACGAAAGTAAATCCCAGAGCCAGTGCAGATATTGCTGAAACGCGGGCTTATCTAGCCCTAATTCTGCCGACACGGCATTCGCCGCGGCCGTGCTTACGGCGTCATCGCCATAGCGCCCAGCGGCAATTTTGTAAGCCATATCTCCTGGTAACAAACGCACCAGAATAAAAGTAAGGGTACCCACACTCCACATCATTAAAATGGCCTGGAGCAGGCGATTCAACAGAATGCGCTTCACGGCTCGCTCCTGATTTGCAGGTCAGCAATGCGAAATGAACGCTCGTAGGGGTCAAAGCTAAAGTGTTGCAAGCGGTCGGATACCGCTGAATGTTGCATGTAATACACCACTGGAATGAGCGGGAGATCGTCATTAATAGTGCGAATAACGTCACGGGCCTGCGCGGGAAGTGAAGCCTCGCTGGTTTCCCGGCCAATTTGCTCAATGCGTGAAAAGAGTGATGGGTTTTGCCAATTCATCGGCCCCCATTCACCACCCTGTTCGCTGGTAAAGTCGGCCAGCAGGATGCCGAGAGGGTCGGGGATATTGGCGAAATTACGGGCCATTAATGCAGTTTGTAAGGTGCCGTCGGTGTGACCTGAAGGAATAGCGCTGGAATTTTCCATATGCACATTAAGTTTCACACCAGCCTGCGACCACTGGTCCTGAATCGCGGTGGCGATGATGATGAGCTCAGGCCGGTTAGCGTAAGTGATCATGTTCATCTCAAGCGACTTGCCGTTACGATAACGTACGCCGTCGTTGGCGAGTTGCCAACCAGCCTGTTCGAGCAGCGCTTTCGCCTGCTTTAAAGATTGCGAAGGGGGTGGCAAATCATCCATATGCCAAACGCCCATGCCTGGACCAAATAGCTGATTGGCCTCAATGCCGGGAACGCGCAGGATACCGCTGGCGATACCGGTACGGTCGAGGGCCAAACTCAACGCCTGACGTACTGACCTATCCGCCAGTATTGGATCATCCAGATTCAATTTAATCAGTGTGGTGCGGGGAATGAGTTCGCTGAACACAGATACAGAATCGTCTGATTTCAGCATTTCCACCGCGGCAGGATCGAGATTATAAACAATATCCGCCTGACCCGTTTTTACCATCAGAGCCCGCGTTTCAGAGCGGTGGCCAGTAATGTATTCCACTTCTTTAATTGTGCCGGGGCGTCCCCAGTAGTCGTCGAACCTAATCGTTGAAATGTTGTGGGGAGGTTGGAAGTCAGTAATTTTATAGGGCCCTGTGCCAATGAGCGCCGTCATGCGGTTAAATTTCCCGAAGGAGGCCGGTGACAAAATAGCCATGGTGTAATTAGACATCAAAGACGGAAACGGGCGATAGTGCTGACTGAGTGTAAATACAACGGTATGGGCGTCTGGAATGGTGATGTCTTTTACTAAACTGGCGTCGAAAGGCACCGGTTTCCCAAATGCGACCGCGAGACTTTTGCGTACGACCTCTGCATTCATTGTACTGCCGTCGTGGAACTTTACGCCTTCGCGCAAATGAAACGTCCATTCGCTAAAGTCATCATTGCTCTGCCAGCCCGTCGCCAAACCTGGTCGTAGCGTACCGTCATCATTTACATCAACGAGTGTTTCAATAACCTGCATGCGAGAGAAGATGTAACCCGAACTGGCCGGGTCATAACTAACCGGCTCGAAAGGGCCGCTAATCACTATTTTGTCCGGTGAGCGCGGTGGCGTACAGGCAGTAAGCGAAAGTAAAGTGGTAAACACGATAACGATAAGGCGAAAAGAAAATACGGCTGGCAAACTGGGCATTCCAAAAAGTGAAGCGAGGAAAAATCACCGCGGAGTATGACAAATCCGCGGAGTTAAACCCAGTATGCAGCCGTTCAATGTGTTGTGCTATGGGGTGGAATACGTAGGATTAATGCATCGCAAAGAGTGCAATCACATTTCTTCACCGTCAGAACTACATGCGTAATCTGGCTAATTGTCTGCCCCGTTCCGACGCCGGAGGTATCGGTAGACCGACGACGATGTAACGTTTTGTGGGATTCGGTGCCACGCTGTTGAAGGGGTAACAGGTGATAAGCTGCACTTCATTTGATGCGGGGTCAATCACCCAGGGAGCGCTGTCGATGTCCACAATGCGGGTGTCAGCAACACGATAGTGCTGCCAGCGCCCGTCTTTCTGTTGAATGTTAAACACTTCGCCAATGGCAACGTGCTCCAGAAAGCGAAAATGGGTGTCACGGTGCGCGCTGAAAACTTTGGTTCCCTGCTCGCCGGGTAAGGCGGTACCATCGAGGTGTCCCGGGCCAAACGCCAGGCTGCTGCCGTGGCTGCCCGCTAGCGCATACAATTTTTCATTCTGCGATGGAAAGTGAATCGCCGCAACGGGCCAGGTATCTGCCCATGCCCAGGGCTTCTGTTCGGCGCCGGTTTCAAGCGTATCTTCCCAGGCTCCTTTAATTAGCACCTGAGCAACAACAGCTTTGCCTGATATCCATAAACTGTCGCCAAAACACAGCAGTGCCGCTGCTAGGAAGATGGCTGACAGCAGGCCCGCAGGCGTGGCCTTGCCAGCAAAAGGCAACTTAATCATGGCGATGTCTCCACTGAACCAGCAGAATTCCCAGACCCGCCAGCAAACAAAGCGCGCCTATCCACAGCATCAGTTGTGCCCGGGTTGCCGTGCGCGGGTAGGCCAACTGCTGCCCTTGGGCGAGCATGTTGGGAACAACAGCGCGCAAAGGAGGGCGTAATGCGCTGTCGTTTCTGGCTATTTGCGTATCTACTGCAACAAAAGCGGTGAAGCGGGAAAGCAGTCGATGGGTCAACGCAACATCAATGATCTGCGATTTGACGGTATCTTCGCTGAGTTCTCCGTTGCGTCCAAGATCTTCAATATGCGCGATTTTCTTTCTTCCCCAGCGGGCACCAATCCCGTTAGTGTTGGTGACCTGCTCGCTGCTTACTGAACGCCGCCACTTCTTGGAAGCGGTCTCGCCGGATACGCTTACCGTGTATGGCATATCGCTTAGTCGTGCAAAAGATAACACCGGCTCATCACGATATAAATCCGGTACATTGGCCGGGAACAATTCAGCGTCCTGTGGCCAGCCAATGCTGATGTTCTTGGCCACACTGCCGTTCAATCGGTCGAACAAACGGTTCATACGTTGGTTCACTTCAGACACGTCGCCAATATATTCAAATGTGCCCCGTCCATATTCTGCAGCTTTTGTCATGAAGTAGCTGTTCGGTGCTGAACCGATACCCACGGTAAACAAGCGCTTTTGTTTAGCTTGCGCTTTTATTTGTGAGAACAGGGCGCTTTCATTACCCACAGCACCGTCGGTGATAAATACCACCTGCTGCAAACGCTCCGGCTCGTCCGATTGCATAAAGGCGGCAGAGAGTGCCGGTGCCATTTGCGTACCGCCTTCGGCTTGCAGTGCGGCAATCCAGCCTTTGGCCATGCGAGTGGTGGCTTCGTCGGCTATCTGCGGCGAAGCAAACATCGACAGAGGACGGTCGTTAAATGCGATCACGTTAAAGCGGTCGTTTAGCGTTAACTTGCTAACCGCTAATTGAAGACTGGCCTTGGCCTGAACGATGGATTGTCCCTGCATTGAGCCAGACGTGTCGATAATGAAAATGATGTCTCTGGGTAATGCTTGCGGCTGGGGATGTTGCGGAGGCATTACCATTAACATGGCGTATTTTTCGTTACCCAATTGCTGTTGGAATAAGGCGGCAGTGGGGGAAGCAGAAGCAACCGGTGACCATTGCAACACGAAGTCCCGGTCCATTTCACTTTGCCCCTCTTTTAAATAAATATGATGTCCTTGGGCTTCTTTGCGGATATCTAGTTGATGATACAGGGCGTCAATACGAGCAAGTTCGAGTCCTGCCTGAAGAGATACGGTTAGCGACAGAGGGTTGCTGTGGCCTGATGATGCGGTGGCGATGGGTGGTGTAATAAGTGGCGCGTCATCCACTTCATCGGTAGCCAGTGCCCAACCTGCAAATCCGGATAGCTGTGAATTCACTACCTCAACGGGGGTGTCTGCCAGTTGCAGTGGCGTGCCAGGAACAAAACGGGGCGTTAGTGTGGTGGGCAGACGCCAGCTGAAATGATCTCGCTGAAAACGGGCTATATCCAAAAAGCGGAGTGTGACTTCAATTTCTTCACCAGGAGGAATATTGCCAATACGTTGGGTAAACAAATTTGGCCGTTGTTGTTCGGTCAGTGCCGCCCGGCGACCTTCTTTCACGGCTTTTTCGAAAATTTTTCGGGCATCGGCACGTTCTTTTATTTCGCCTTTGATTATGCGCTCGCCAATTCGAATCGTCATGTCGTTCACCGCTGCATTTTCTGGCAAGGGAAAGGTGTACACGCCATTCACCCATTCATCGGAGCGATTTTTAAACCGCTGGTGATAAATAACATCTACCAATAGCCCATTTATTTTTATGTCGGCATGGGTATTCAGGTGCAGTACATCTGCTCTCAGGCCGTTATTGGCATACGCTGTGAGCGCACCTGCATCAACAACAGGGGCGTTCTCTGGATCGCCCTCTGCCTTCACGTATAAGGCGGCGATTGCTGTGCTCAGCCCCACTATTAGCAGAACCAGGAAGCGCCTAAATACGGCAGGTTTGCGTTTAGGGTAGGGGTCGAAGATAAGGTCTCTGGGGATCCGTTTTTTAATCATGTGTGTGATTCCTTGGCTGATGTCATGCCATTTCAGCAAAGGATTCTGGCGATGCCAGCGAACAGTTATGGCGAACAGGAAATGAATTAAGGCGAATTATGGAGTAAAGTGAGTAGCAGACTCATTGTTATCGTATTATCGGCTACCGGCTTCTATGACCCCATCCCAAAAACCTAAAAGCAGTATGATTACAGCACCTTATCGCTGGTTGTTAATGCTGGGAGCAGGGATCAGCCTTACTCTGGGCTTTATTGGCGTGGTGGTGCCGGGCATGCCAACCACGGTTTTTGTGCTCATTGCAGCCTGGTTGGCTGCCAGAAGTTCGCCATCTTTGGCACATTGGCTGGATAACCATAAAGTCACCGGGCCGATTATTCATCACTGGCGTAATGGGCGTTGTATGCCGCGACGGGCGAAATACGCCGCAGCTATCGGCATGTCGATATCCGCAGTCATTATGGCGTTCAGCAGTACGCCAACCTGGGTGATGGTTGGAACTGATATTGTAATGCTGACAGTCCTTATCTGGTTGTGGCGATTACCGGAGCCACCACCGGCAACCGGCAGCTAACAATGAGTACCAACCGCTCTCATAACGACCCGGCTTTGCGGGCGCTTTACCAGGCGCTTGAGTCTTTGGAGGCGGATTTCCGCAATGGCATCAGTGAGTTCACATTGATATCAAGGTTACAGAAGCCCCCGTTTGAACTGTTAGACGAGCAAGCACTGCGAGACAACCTGTTGTTGTTTCAATGTCATTTCGTGCTGTTCAATTTACTGTATACCCTGCAGGTGCAATGGGCCAAGGAAGGGAAAGGCTGGCTGGACATTCTGGCTACCAATATTGTGTTGCTGCCCGCACAAGATCTTTCAAACCGACTCACGCTCCCTGATCCACTCAGAGTGTACTATCTAGACTGGAATAATCTGGACGCCACCCAGCGTGAGGATGTCGACGAATTGATTGCGGGTTTCTGGGTGAAAATGGGGAGGGCAGCTACACCGGTTGTCACTTCGGGCGAAATGGCACAAGCCAGAGCATTACTGGAAATCAGCGAGGAGACTGTTCTCGACAGAACATTAGTGAAAAAGCACTATCGTCGACTGCAGCACCTTCATCACCCTGACAAAGGCGGAGATAACACCCATTCCCGCCAATTGGTATGGGCCTATGAAGTGCTCATCAGCCATTGCTGAGCGTCGTATTGAGTAGGTTGCTCTGACCTATGAATGCGAAGGCGTACGCAACCCGCCAAAGTAAATCTTCATAATTATGGGGGCGCGCTTTTGCATGTCGAATTCTTCAGGCGCTTCCAAGTATTCGTGTAATACGCCGCGCATGAAACAGCTCATAGCAATCGTGTAATCTTCTGCGCTAATATCATCGGCAATGTGACCCAATTTGATAGCGCGTTTGTAATAACCTGCGAAGGCTTGCATTTTTATTGCTTTCGCTTTGACTTGTTCTTCCTGGCGGCATTCCAGCTCGCCACTGTAATCACATTTTAACAAGAAAAGCGTAAGTGCTTTACGTTGCTGAATATCTCTGTCGAGGTCTAAAAAAATATTGGTACAAAGCTCCTGTAATTGGCCGACAGGATTCGGGTGTTCAGCTTCCAAACCTTCCATGATTCGCTCAATAAATGGAGTATGTAGACTGTCGTGAAGCGCGTCGAAGATCTCCATTTTGTTTTTGAAGTGCCAATAAACGGCACCCCTTGTCACTTCTGCTCTGCGCGCAATTTCTTCAAGGGATGCTTTGGCAACGCCACGCTCTGAAAAGACGTCCACGGCCGCTTTTAAAATGGCCTGTTTAGTGAGTTCGGCATCTTCTTTTGTTCTGCGCATAGGATTCTCCACGAGATTGACAACATACATACAAGAACGTATCTTTAAGAAAGTAAACTTTTATTGCACAATTGTCCAGCCTTTCAGGCTGAATCAGGAAGACTCACTGTTATGAAAAAACTTTTGTTAACTACCGTCACGGCTATCGCTCTGGCTATTGTCGGTGGCTGTTCGGATCAGAGTGAACAACAGGCTGCACAGGCAGGTGCAGGTCAGCAACCGGCACCCACGGTTTCAGTAGTCACTGTGCAAAATCAGCCTGTTGAACATCTGGTCACACTTCCTGGTCGTGTTAGCCCAATGCAACAATCGCAAGTACGTCCGCAGGTTGAGGGTGTACTGACCGAGCGTCTGTTTGAAGAAGGGGCGCAGGTAGAAAAAGGTCAGCAGCTTTATCAAATTGATGACGCCCGCTATGCCGCCCAATTGGCCAGCGCCAAAGCTGATCTCAAAAGTGCAGAAGCCAACCTGAAAACCTTAGAAGCACGCTCTAATCGTTATAAAGATCTACTTACCCGAAACGCGGTAAGTCAGCAGGAATATGATGATGCGCTGGCACAAGCACAACAAGCCGAAGCGCAGATTAGCGTAGCCCAGGCAGCGGTAGATCTGGCTCAGGTTGATCTTGATTTTACGAAGGTTTATGCGCCAATTAGTGGTCAGATAAGCCGCAGTTATATCACCGTTGGTTCACTGGTTACCGCTAGTCAAACCCAACAACTGGCAACGATTACCCAGTTAGATCCGGTGTTTGTCGATATGCAACAAAGCGGTAAGAGCGTACTTACGTTACGCAGAGCCATGCAGCAAAACGGCTCGCTTCCGGTAAAACTTATCCTTGATGAAATCACTGGCGAATCTTACGAACACGACGGCAAACTCAAGTTCTCGGAGGTGACGGTTGATGAAACTACCGGTGCGGTAGCTCTTCGTGCTGAATTCCCTAACCCCGATTCTCTGTTAATGCCTGGCTTGTTTGTTAAGGCAACGGTAATGCTGGGTAATTCCAATGAATTGCTGGTTCCTCAGCGCGCTACTACCCGTCAGCCAGATGGTTCGATTGGTATTATGACGGTAAATGGCGAAAGCAAAGTTGTGCCCAAAACGATTGTTGTGGGTGATACCTACAAAGATCAATACATCGTGAAGTCTGGTATCAATAGCGGTGAGAAAGTCATCGTCACCGGATACCAGAAAGTGCAGCCCGACATGCAGGTAAATGCAAAACCTTGGCAGTCACAGAACAATCAGTAATCGCGATTAATTAAGGCAGGAACACATTTTTTATGGCACGTTTTTTTATTGATCGTCCTGTATTTGCCTGGGTATTAGCCATCATCACAATGATGGCTGGTCTCCTGTCTATACAAGGGCTCCCCATTGAACAGTATCCCAAGGTAGCGCCGCCTACGGTAAGCATTACGGCGCAATATCCGGGGGCATCCGCTGAAACCATTGAGAACACGGTAACCCAGATCATTGAACAAAATCTGACGGGTATCGATAACCTCCGTTACTTCACTGCCAGCAGTGAAAACACGCGGATGACTATTACGCTAACCTTTGAGCCTGGTACAGACCCAGACACGGCGCAGGTTCAAACGCAAAACAAAGTGCAAAGCGCCATGTCGCTGTTACCGAATCCGGTGCAGCAGCAAGGTGTTGTCGTGAATAAATCTAACGACGCGTTTGCTGTGGTAGTTGGCTTCTATTCTAAAGACGGGAATCTCTCCCAGTTTGATCTCAGCGACTTGTTAGTGTCTGACTTCCAGGACCCGATTTCGCGGGTCAATGGTGTGGGTAATGTTCGTGTATTCGGTGCGCAGCGCTCTATGCGGATCTGGCTGGACCCTGAAAAACTGTACAGCTACAACATGACCCCTGTAGACGTACAAAGCGCGGTTCAGACCCAGAATACCGATATCTCTGCGGGCCAGTTAGGCGGTATGCCAGCAGTAGAAGGTCAGCAAATTAACGCCACCATTACTGCGCAGTCTATCTTGCGCACCGTTGAAGATTTCGAAAACATCGTATTGCGTGTGAACACCGACGGTTCCCAAGTGCGTGTTAAAGACGTTGCCCGGGTTGAACTGGGTTCTGAGAACTACAGCTATATTGCCCGATATAACCGTCAGCCTGCCTCGGGTATGGCGGTATCGTTGGCGACCGGCGCAAACGCACTGGATACCATTGAAGCCGTGAAAGCGAAAGTAGCTGAGATGGCGCCAGACCTGCCTGAAGGTGTGGAAGTGGTTTACCCGGTAGACAGCTCGCCATTCATTAAACTGTCCATTGAGTCAGTGGTAAAAACACTGATTGAAGCCATCGTGCTGGTATTCTTCGTGATGCTGCTGTTCCTGCAAAACTGGCGCGCGACCCTGGTTCCTACCATTGCCGTACCTGTCGTACTGATGGGTACCTTCGCGGTGCTGTACGCGTTTGGTTTTACCATCAACGTGCTCACTATGTTTGCCATGGTTCTGGCCATTGGTCTGTTGGTTGATGATGCTATCGTGGTGGTAGAGAACGTCGAGCGGATCATGGAAGAAGAAGGCTTGGACGCCAAAGAAGCAACCAAGAAATCCATGGGCCAAATCACCAGTGCGCTGGTGGGTATTGCTGTTGTGCTTTCCACGGTATTTATACCAATGGCATTTATGAGCGGCTCTGCAGGTTCTATTTACCGCCAGTTCTCTATCACTATCGTTGCGGCAATGGGCTTCTCTGTATTGGTTGCGATTATCTTATCGCCAGTACTGTGTATGTCGCTGCTGCGCAAAAAGGATGTACTGAACAAGAAAGAGACCGGTTTCTTCGGTTGGTTTAACCGCAATTTCAACAAAGGCCGCGACGGCTACGAACGTGCTGCTACTGGCATGGCTGGAAAAATCAAACGCTTCCTGCTGATTTACGTTGTGCTAGTGGGTGGTATGGGATTCATTTTCACCCAACTACCAGGTTCATTCCTGCCAGATGAAGATCAGGGCCGGGTAATGGTGTTGGTGAATGCGCCTCCGGGTTCAACCGCTGGCCGTACACTGGAATCGATGAAAACCGTTGAAGATTTCTTCCTCGACCAGAAAGGTGACATGGTTAAAGACATGTTTACCATCGTAGGCTTTAGTTTCACGGGTGCCGCTCAGAACTCCGGTATGGCGTTTGCGCACTTAGTCGATTGGGAGAAGCGCGATGAATCACAAAGTGCTTTCGCTATTATCAATCAGGCATTTGGCGCTCTATCGCAAATTCAGGATGCCAGTGCATTCCCAATTCTGCCACCGCCCATTCGTGAACTGGGTAACGCGACCGGTTTCGACTTCCAGTTAGTCGACCGTGGTGCGAATGGTCACGAAGCATTAATGAATGCTCGTAACCAGTTCCTGGGCATGGCCGCACAGAATCCCAAACTGACTGGTGTTCGCCCGAACGGTTTGAGCGATGTACCTGAGTTTAAGATTAATATCGATAGTGAAAAAGCGTCGGCGTTAGGTGTCTCGTTAAGTGATATCAACAATACACTCAGCATTGCCTGGGGTTCAGCTTACGTAAATGACTTTATCGATAACGGCCGAATCAAGCGTGTTTATATGCAAGCGGATGCGCCATACCGAATGGACCCAGAAGATCTGGAAAAATGGTTCGTGCGCAACGGCGACGGTGACATGGTAGCGTTCAATGCGTTCTCGTCAGTCGAGTGGAACTATGGTTCGCCTAAACTGGAACGTTTCAACGGTGTTTCATCGGTAAATATTCAGGGTAGCCCGTCTCCCGGTATCTCTTCTGGTGAAGCTATGGCTGAAGCGCAGAAACTGGTGAAGCAGTTGCCGCCAGGCTTCGCGCTGGAATGGTCTGGTTTGTCATATGAAGAGCAGGAAGCTGGTTCACAGGCACCTATGCTATACGCCATGTCAATCCTGGTCGTATTCCTGTGTCTTGCAGCATTGTATGAGAGCTGGTCGGTACCGTTTGCGGTACTGATGGTGGTACCTCTGGGTATTCTCGGTTCTGTGGTCGCCGCTTTCATCTTCGGCTTACCCAACGACGTATACCTGCAGGTTGCTTTCCTGACCACGGTGGGTCTGGCTGCAAAGAACGCCATTCTTATTGTTGAGTTCGCGAAAGAGCAGTACGACGAAGGCATGGACTTGATTAAAGCTGTTTCGTTAGCCGCATCACAGCGTTTCCGCCCGATTTTGATGACCTCAATGGCCTTCATTCTGGGTGTGACGCCACTGGCAATTTCCAGCGGTGCGGGTGCAGAAAGTCAGAACGCCATTGGTATTGCAGTAATGGGGGGGATGTTTGCCGCTACCTTCCTGGCAATCTTCTTTGTGCCTATGTTCTATGTGATGGTGGTGAAGTACTTCGGTGCCAAGCGTCAACCTCACGAGGAAAGCTAGCTCTGGCTAGAAACGCAAAATCATAATTCATCGTATCACCCCGCATTTCGCGGGGTGATTTTTTCTGTTTGGCTATTTCTGTTAAATGTTAATCGCGATCAACACCTTTAGGGCAGAATGTGGCAAGATGCCGCTATTGGCTGTACAACGTTATGATGCGAGGAACGCAAAATGGCTGTGGCTTTACCTCCTAAACCAGTCTGGAATCAGTTAATCAAATCAGGTTGCCGTGTATTCGTCGGTGGCAACGCGTCGGTGCCTTATGCACTCATCCAGGACCTGATCGATCACAGTACAGGTTTTAGCGATATCGAAATGGTCCATATGCTGGCGCTGGGCGATACCCGCTGGGCCAGTGAAAAACACCGCCAGCTGTTTAAAGTGAACACCTTTTTCATCGGCGGCGAAGAAGTTCGCCGGGCGGTAGATGAAGGCCGGGCAGACTATACCCCTTGTTTCCTGTCTGAAATGTCGGGCCTGTTCAGTGACGGCACCTTGCCGTTGGATGCAGCGCTGGTGAATGTCAGTCCGCCAGATGAATATGGTTACTGTTCGCTGGGCGCGTCGGTAGATATCTGTATGTCGGCAGTGCGTAACGCCGATGTGGTCATCGCGCAGATTAATGACATGGTGCCCCGTACCTCTGGGCATTCCTATATTCATATCAGTGAAATTACCGCTTGTATCCAAAGTGATCAGGAATTGGTAGAAGTGGCGCCGCCGCCCATCGACAGCATTACAGAGCGGATTGGCCAGTATGTGGCCATGCTAGTAGAAGATGGCTCAACCTTGCAGTTCGGTATTGGTAAAATCCCCAGTGCGACGCTCAAGTATTTGCTGCATCATAAAGATTTGGGTATTCACAGTGAAATGCTAACCGACAGCATTATTGAAGTTATCGAGTCTGGCGCGATTACCAACCGTAAGAAAACCTTCCACCCGGGTAAGCTTGTCACCAGTTTTGCGATTGGTACCCGTCGTCTGTATGACTACATTGATAAAAACCCCCACATTGAGTTTTATCCCAGCAGTTACGTGAACAAGCCAACGAACATTGCCAAGAACGATACCATGGTAGCGATTAATAGTGCGTTGGAAGTCGATTTAACCGGCCAGGTGGTGGCGGATTCATTGGGGCATGACTTTTACAGTGGTATTGGCGGTCAGGTGGATTTTGTCAGTGGCGCGTCGATGAGCAAAGGTGGGAAAGCGATTATTGCTTTACCCTCTACTGCCAAGGGCGAAACGGTATCTCGTATCAAGCCTTGTATCTCCGAAGGGGCGGGCGTAGTGACCAGCCGCGGAAACGTGCAATACGTGGTAACCGAATACGGTGTAGCGGCGCTACGAGGTAAGAGTATTCGCGAGCGAGCACTGGAACTTATTCGTGTTGCCCATCCAAAATTTCGCGGCCAGTTGCTCGAAGAAGTTCGCAAGAACTATTGGGTGCCTCATTATCAGGAAAAGTACCCCACAGATATCGCAGAGCTTGGCGCGATTCAGCTGCAAAAGCTGGTGATTCAGGGGGATACCTATTATTTGCGACCGCTCAACCCGGCCGATGAACGTCGGTTACAAGAATTTTTCTATTCTCATACGAAAGAAACCCTGCGCTTGCGTTACAACTACGATCCGAAGCAAATGTCCCGGGAGAAGTCGTGTAATTTGGTGAGTGTTGATCAGCGTACCGATGCGGCGCTGTGCATCGTTCGTCAGGAAGGTTCGCGGATCATGATTCATGCGGTAGGGCGTTTTTATTTTAATCCAGCAGATAACTCCTGTGAGGCGGCTTTTGTCACACGGGAAAATCAGCAGGGTAAAGGCATGGCGAAGCTACTGCTGTCACGTCTTATTGATATAGCCCGCGCCCGCAAAATGCGCAGGATGCTGGCCTATGTGCGAGCCGAAAACAAAGCCATGATTGCGATATTTGAAAACGCCGGATTCAAGCGCTTGTTTTCCAGCGACCCAAGTGATGTGGAGCTTGAATTGAAGCTAGAGGAGGAAGCGTGACAGTAAGGATATTTCGCGGCAAAGACTGCATTCATCATGATGTAGGGCATGACCATCCGGAATCGCCAGACCGCCTGTACGCCATCGATGATCAGCTATTGTCATCGGGATTAGAAATGACTTGTGAACATGCCGATGTGAAACCCTGCAAACGGGAATACCTGGCCTTGGCTCACGATCCGTACTATGTAGACAGTGTATTTGAACGCGCCCCGAAAACCGGCCTGGTGTGGGTAGAAGACGACACCGGTATGACCCCAATTACCTTAAGTGCGGCGTTGTACTCGGCAGGGGCAGGAGTCGATGCGGTGGACTGGGTAATGGCAGGGGAAGACCGACAGGCATTTTGTGCAGTGCGTCCGCCGGGTCACCATGCCGAATATGCGTCAGCACAAGGGTTTTGTTTCTTTAACAACGTTGTTGTAGCAGCACGCTATGCCTTGCACCATCACGGGTTAAACCGGGTGGCGATTGTGGATTTTGATGTGCACCACGGCAATGGTACGGAAAACATCATTGCAGGTGATGAACGCATTATGATGTTCTCGTCGTTTCAACATCCGTTTTATCCCCACAGCGGTTCGCCCGTGTCAGCCAGTAATATTCAGGGTGTGCCACTGGACGCGGGTTGTACCGGTGAGGTATTTCGCGAAAAAGTGAATTACTGGTTTGATGCACTACGAAATTACAAGCCAGAACTGATCCTGATTTCTGCAGGCTTCGATGCCCACGCTGAAGATCCCATGGCCCACCTGCGATTACGGGAAGATGACTACAAGTGGATTTCCGCAGAACTACGCAAAGTGGCAGATGAGGTGTGTCATGGTCGCATAGTCAGTACGTTGGAAGGCGGCTACAACCAAAGCGCACTAGCCCGTTCTGTCGTTGCTCACATTAAAGGCCTGCAAGGCGACACCCTGGAACGCGGCGGGGCATGAGCCGTATATCTCTGGCTGATTCGGGAGACGCATAGCTATTCGCAAACGCGGCGGGGCGTGATTTTCCGGCTTTGTGAGGGGCGCGGGTTTGCTACCGAACCCGCTTACCCTCTTGCACCGGAAAAAACTGAGTGGGTTGATGCCGTGTTTACGATCGAATATGGGTCTCCCCGCTCAGCCAGAACGCCGCCTCACGCACCCGACGTGGGGCAGTAACAGCCTTCACCATCGGCGTTAATCATTGCGCCCTGATAGTTATCTTGTTTTACCCAATTGGCAATGGTGGCCACCAAGTCATCACCGGTATAACACCCCAGTCCTGTGGCGTATGCGCCAAGATAGCGAAGCTGATTTTCTGCATCGAGTACCGCAAGGGCTGGGAAGGATGGCACGATGTCGGCGAGCGATGGATGTTCGGACAAATTCACTACGCTCAGTGAGTAGCCTTGTTCCTTTAGCAATTCCGATAAATCATACTGATGTTGGCGACTCAACGAATTGCAGAAACAAGGGCTATCGGTTTGTAAATGGACTAAGGAGCCCGGACGAATACCGGCTTCGTTTAAGTAGGCTACAAAACGGGTGTCAAAGTCGCGCTCAGAAGATGCCGCAGTCAATGATAGCTGCGGATCGAACTCGGATGTTTGATTGCCGCCGTAAATCCAGAGCCCTGTCATTACAGAGCAAAGCCAGACGGCAACCACTAGCCATCCGGCTTTCTTTTTCATCATACGGTGAATTTCATCACGGCTTGCTGCATGTCTTTGCAAAGATTGGTTAACTGCACCACTTGCTGCTCAAGACGGGCGGCGGTTGATGCTTCTTCTTGGGAGAGTTCGTGCATTTTTGCCGTGCTCGCCGCAATAGACTGTGATGCAGCTTCCTGCTCGACTGCGGAGCTAGCAATTTCAGCCATATTGTCAGACGCTGCGGTTATCTGAGATTCAATCTCGGTCATCGCTGCGCTGGCGGAAGATGAGTTCTCTACGGCATTATCCACCAGCGTAATACAGCTTTGCATTTGCTCAACAGAACTTGCGGTACTTACTACCAGTTTCTCGGTAATCGCGGTAATCTCGTCAGCGCTTTCTTTTGAGCGAATTGCCAACGTACGTACCTCATCTGCCACCACGGCAAAACCTCTACCGTGCTCACCTGCACGGGCAGATTCAATAGCCGCATTTAGTGCCAGTAGATTAGTTTGTTCTGCCACGGCAGTGATGGAACGCATTGCGTCAGAAATATTCGCACAACGTTCATTAAGTTCAGCGTTGGTTTGCGCCGCTTTGGTTAACATGCTTTTCAAAGAGGCAATTGAACCCGCCGTTGCATCGATAGCCGCTTTGGACTCGCTGGTGAGTGAGGATGCTTGGCTCGTTTTATCGTTGGCAAGCTGGGTTCTTTCCGAAGTAAGCTGCATCGACGCGGCGATTTCTTCTGATGCAGAAGATACGCTGCTTACTTCGTTCGCTGCCTGTGCGCTGGTATTACTCAACTCAGAAGTGGCCCCCTGAATTTGCTGGCTGGCGGAAGCAACTTCGTTAGTCAGTCTATTAGCATCCACGGCAAGGGTTTTCATTTGCGATAATAAGTTTGCAAATTGTTTGGTGCCTTCGCTGTGGGCTACGTCAACGGTGAGGTCGATGCGCCCCTTTTGTGCCAACACTCTATCAACGGTATTGCTTAAAGCAAATGCGTTCATACCCTCATCACAAGAGCGCTTGGCCACAAACATTAACGCTGCGCACTCTGACACAGCGAACAAGGCATGCATGATAAGAATAGGAAAGCTCAGATGACCGTCTTCGAAGATAGTCACTCCAAACCCCTGGGATTGAAGAATAAAGAACCCAACGTGATGGATGGCCACCACGGCAGTAGAAACGCCAATAACAATCCAATCGCGAAATACCACCAACATGGCCAGTAATGCGAATATTTCGAAGTGCCATTCAATCAGCCCGTAGGCCTGATTAATATGCAGCGCAGTCATTAGCTGCACCGCAATACCGATACAAATACGACTCAACGCGGAATCGGGTTGAGTAAAACTAAGAAACATCGGCAATGCAACGGTGGGAACGCCAATAATAAAAGCCGGAAGTAGCTCACCAGTATAAAAACCAATTGCGATTGCCAGTACAAGCTGTACAGGTAGAACAAGACGGAATAATTTTTGACCATCCTGAATCCAAGGAAATTGCATACTGAACCCTCTAGGTGACAAGGCTACATTGAGTATAGGTCAACTTTCGTATTTCTAAACTCAGCCCTTAATTTAGAGAAGTATAGATATGAAATTAATTTAACGGTATGACACTTTTGTCTAAAAAGTGCTCTATGTCGCAAATGTCACGAAATCATCATAGCCACTTTTTCCACAGCATAGCGATAAGCATGATAATAGTCAGAAAAAGCATGCCAGCTATTAGAATGGTAAAGGCTTGGGGAGAGTTGGTACCTGGTAATCCTCCCACATTCATGCCAAATAAACCGGTTAGAAACGATAGCGGCAGGAAAATCGCCGTTACCATAGAGAGCACATACATGCGCATACCTTGCTGATCGGCAATGCGGTTACGGAGCTCGTCTTGCAACAGAACCGCCCGCTCCCGCGCGAGATCTAAATCTTCGACATAGCGGGTAATGCGGTCAGACTGTTCCCCTAAAAAGAACACCTGGTCTTCATTCAAAAAACTGCTAAAACGTAGCAAGGCGTCTAGGGCATCCCGTTGGGGGGCAAGAAATCGACGAATTGCGGCAGACTGCCTGCGAAGATTAGAGAGCACCTTTCGGTCGGCCTTATCTAATTGATAATCCTCCTCGAAATCGAGTAGCGCATCGTTAATTTCTTCCAGTGTTTCGTGAATGACATCGGCAAGACGCAATACCAAATCGAGTAAAAGTGCTTTAGGTGATTCTGGCGGGGCGCCAGAGGTAACGTCGTCCTGTAACGCCAATACCGACATTAATTGACGGCCTTTTCGTCTGGCTGTGATGATCAGCTTATCGGTGCACCAAATCCTCAGAGAAACCATGTCTTCCGGATCGGCTTCCGGGTTTTTGTTTATTCCGCGAAGAAACACCAATACGCCATCGTCCATCTGCATCGCTCGTGGGCGCGTGACCTGCGCGCACAATGCGTCAGACACGCTGCCTGCAATTGAGAGTGATTGCAGCAGTTGCTCTGAGTCTTCGGCGTCACTTTGCATATGAATCCAGATATATTCCCCCGCTTTGCATGGGTAATTCAGTTCCTGTTGCGTGAGCGAACGGGCCTCACCGGACTGATTAATGACATAGGCAGAGAGAAAGGCGTTATCGGACATCGTGTGCAGGCTCCTTGGCATGACTGGACAAGTTGATTGGCTTCGGGAATTCCGTGCCTGTTACTGAGACTATGATACAGTACGCCCATTCAGGCCACACCTATAGGGCTACTATGCGAAAATTCACTCGATTTTTTATTCTGTTACCGCTGTTTATGTTGTTGCTGACTACGCAAGCACACGCTTTTACGTTCAGGTTATCTCAGAAAGATCTAAACCAGGTTGTGGGCATGACGTTCCCGCAGACCCAGTATTATGAAGGGATGAAGGTTGTTTTCAGTAATCCATATTTGACACTTTCGGCAAACAACAAGGTGGCCGTAGACGTGAATATTCTCGGTTCACGGGACGGTCAGCAAATGGAGGCCAAGGCGACGCTGAGTGGCCTGCTTCGTTATGATGGTTCTAACGGCGAATTGCAGATAGAACGGCCAATGCTGAATGATTTTAAGGTGCTGAACAGTACGCTGCAAAATGACAAGGACATTGTACGTTGGGCTGAACAGCTGAAAGGGCAGTCGGCACCCATTATTCTGTTAGTGAACTTTAAAGATCTGAATCTTTCGATTTTAGGAAATCAATTACCCAGTGATATGCGCGTAGAAGCGGGTCAACTGGTTATCGTATTTTAGGTGTAGCATGTCGAGAATTTGTTTTTTGTCTATGGATGTTGAAGACGCGGAAGGATTCTTTGTGTATGACGACATGCTGATCCCGGATTTCAATGCCTCAGGCTATGAAGTAGAAACGGTCTCCTGGCGCAGTACCACGGTGAACTGGAATGATTTTGACCATGTGATTGTGCGCAGTCCATGGGACTATCAGCAGGCGCCCGAGGCTTTCATTGCTTGCCTCGAAGCCATCGATGCATCGTCAGCAACGCTGCATAATCCGCTTTCATTGATGAAATGGAATATTGAGAAAACGTACCTGAGAGAGCTTGCGGAGAATGATGTACCCATTGTGCCAACAGTGTGGGCTGATACGTATTCAGCAACTTGGTTTGAAGCACAATTCGCGGCTTTAAGGTGTGATGAAGTAGTGATTAAGCCAGCGCTCAGTGCCAATTCCGATGACACATTCAGAATTCATCAATCGCAGGCCGGCGAGTTTCACGCGAAGCTGAGTGAGTTGTTTAAAGATCGGTTATTGATGGTACAGCCCTTTTTGAGCAGCGTGATCACTGAAGGTGAGTATTCACTTTTCTATTTTGGCGGCGAGTATAGCCACACGTTACTCAAACAACCTAAAGCCGGTGATTTCCGAGTACAGGAAGAGCATGGTGGGCGACTTTCTGCGTACACACCCACTGCAGATATGCTTACCGCTTGTGAGGCGGCGTTAGGTGCAATGCCCACGGATTATCTTTATGCCAGGGTCGATTTGATTCGGGTTAATGGGTATTGGGCAATCATGGAGTTAGAGCTGATAGAGCCTTCGCTTTACTTCAATATTGACCCGACATCACCCAAACGTTTTGTCGATGTATTTGTGTCTCGCTTTGGCAAAGGGCACTAGTAGAAGTATGAAAATATAAAGCAACGCGTCCTGCGTTGCTTTAAATTCAGTATTAGTCACGGATACGGCTTTCTTTTTCCCGCTTCACCGTATCACGCTGTTGCACTTGTGAACGTTGCGGATAGCTGCGTACATTTTGATTCTGCGCTGCCGGCCGCTCTCGCTGTACGGCTGGTTTAGCCTGATAGTTATTTTTCACCACATCCTGCCGGGGCTTATAGGCTTCTCGCTTTTGTTCGGCGCTCCGGGCATATTCACGCTGGCTTTGTGTTGGCGTGGTTACGCGGCGTTCCTGATGAATATTACGGTTGTCACTCTTATCAATCGACGGACGAACGTAAGATTTTTTCTCAATATGGGTTTCACGTTGCGGCTTAGACGACAGGCCTCCCCGGGATGCTGCGGCATGGTGATTCGACACCGGAGAATAATCCACCCGGCGTTTCACATTGTGAGTTTGGTTCACATAACGTTTGCCTGGCGTGCGTACCACATTGTCTGAATAGCGAACCCGACGGTGGTTGGTATTGTGTTGCCACGGCTGATAATCTCGGCTGTAACTGCGCTTGATGTCGTTGCCGTAATAGAATCGTTTCACCGGGCGATGGGTTACAACGACGTGTCGGTCATGCCAACTGATACCACCGAAATAAAAATGGGTGGAAAGACGAATACTTGGGCTCCAGTAAAAACCGGCAGTGAAGCGGTAATGGCTAGGTTGATGCCAGTAAACAGGCGCAACCGGATGCCACCATTTGCCATAGACCACTCGCGTATCATAGTAAGGCACATACACAACTTCTTTGCGCACAGGTGCGATAACAATAGTCTCTCTATCTCGCTCGATACGCTGATATTCGTTGTCATCCAGGGTGCCTGCATTCAGCGCATGCTGGCGTAAAACCTGAACCCGCGCCAGCACCCGGCCCTGGCTAACCAGTACGTTGTCGCCCAATGCCTGTAACCAATCTAAATCTCCGCTGAGGGTCTGCAGAATATCGGTAAATGGCACAATGGCTTTTACGCTTGGGTCCCAGTCGACGTCTTCGATTTCCCGCTCCACGTCTTCCGCATCCAGGTGGCTATGCTGCTGACGCCAACGATCAGCGGCAATCACTTCAAGGGGGTAGGTCGATGCAATCAGAATATGCGTCAGTATGGTGTCGGGATACAAGGCGATAGGCGCCAACAGACTGTCTAATTCAGCGTCAGTGTAGCTGTCAGCCTGGGATTGCGAGGCATAACTGTCTTGTTTGGCCATGGCTGGCAAAGACACCATCGCCCCCGTGGAGAGCGATAAAATCACTGCAAGGGTTAACCGTTTCATAAAAACTCCTGAATTCTGCGTAGGGTGCAGAATAGTGTGAAGATAGGAAACGTTATAACCGGCGGGAAATTAACCTAAGCTGAACCAACATCAAATGCTGCGTTCAGCTTCTGTGATACTAGTCGAACAGGTGAGGGTCGAAAACGTGACCAAGTTTTTCGGTTTTGGTTTTCAAATAGTTTTTATTGTCTTTGGTCATGCCGTGGTCGATGGGCGTTCTGGATACAATTTCGATTCCAAGGTCATCCAGCGCTTTCAGCTTACGGGGGTTGTTGGTCATTAACTCAACCTTGGTTACTTTCAGCGTTTCCAGCATCAGCTTACAAATATCATAGCTGCGTAGATCTGCATCAAAACCAAGGTGTTCGTTAGCTTCTACGGTGTCCATGCCACTGTCTTGCAAATTATAAGCGCGGATTTTGTTGAGTAACCCAATGCCTCGGCCTTCCTGACGCAAATACAAAATAACGCCAAATCCATGGTCGACCACGTTCTGCATGGCTTTCTCAAGCTGATAACCGCAATCGCAACGGGTGCTGAAAAGCGCGTCGCCGGTAAGGCACTCAGAATGAATACGGATCGGCACCACATCGCCCTCGTTCCAGGTACCATAGGAAAGCGCCACGTGTTCCTGGCCACTGAGTTCCACAAAGCCATGGATGCGGAAATCGCCCATTCTGGTAGGAAGTTTGGCGGAGCTGATATATTCGTATTTTGGTTGCTTACTGGTCATTGCACTTCTATGCCTGCTTGATAATCCACGCTAATGTGGGGTCGGGCGGGCATTTTACAAGATTTTGAGTGTGATATTATAGCAATTCATCATGAATTATGTCGTCTTGTTCGTTCGATAAAGACGATTAATACCAAATTAGCTATTTAGCTTGCAGCCACTGCCAGAGAAAATCTGCTGTATTGTTAATGCCCCCAGCCGATTCCAGCCAAATAGAATCGCACAACCATTCTATGCACAGCAGCATTCTTACTTCCTCTGCGATGATAACAACCTGTACGCGGTCGGCGCCCCATTCGGGCTCCTGAGCTTCAGCACCTAACGCACTAACCAGCAGTGTAATGAACTGGCTGGTTCGTCCGGGCGTTTGGGGTAGAGGAAAGTCCAGCACAATGGTTTCATCTACTCGACGTGCGGACTGCCTGATTTGGTTTACGTCTAACTGCTGCACGACAACATGCCTCCTTGATTGGCTTCTCCGGGTTTAGCGTATTTATGGTTATCCCAGCATGTGTCAAAGGGCGACGTTACTGCCTGAAGTAATGCTTCGCACTCGCTAAAATCACCAGCCTGCGCTTGCTCAATGGCGTGTTGTAACAAATGGGTGCGTGGAACAACCACAGGATTCAAATTGAGCAGCGTGTCCTGGGATACTGAATTATCTCGATGTTGTTGGTACTGTTGCCACCAACTATCAAACTGCTGCCGGTCAATAAAATTGTCACGCAAGGAAGATTTGTTCTCTGCATAGTTTGTAAGTGCTAACTTTCGAAATGAAGACGTGTAATCAGCATGCTCTTTTTCAATTAGTTCAAGCCACTGGTTCACGACATCTTGCGTTCCCGGTGCATCTGCAGGAAGGCCCATACGTGCCGCCATTACATGTTGGAATTGACCAATAAACGTAGTCTCGTATTTCATTAGTGCAGCGCGAATGTCATCAACGGAACAATAATCACTGAAACAGTGCGCCAATACATTCAGGTTCCATAAGCCAATGCTTGGCTGTTGGTTGAAGGCATAGCGGCCCTGATGGTCAGAATGATTAAACACCGCATTGCTCTTGAATGATTCCATAAACGCATAAGGACCATAATCGAAGGTAATGCCGTGAATTGACATGTTGTCGGTGTTCATGACGCCATGGACAAAGCCGTGATTTTGCCAAAGGGCGATGAGACGAGCGGTGCGAAGCACAATAGTATTAAGCAGCGCCAGGTGCGGATTTTCTGCGTCTAAGCATTCAGGGAAATGGTTGGCCAATGTGTACTGAAACAGCGCGTCCAGCTTATCTTTTTCACCGTTATGATAATAAAACTCGAAGTGTCCAAAGCGAATATGACTGGGGCTGGTTCGAATCATCATTGCGCCGGGTTCGGGCTGTTCACGAAAGACAGTTTCATCGCTACTGAACAGACACAAACTTCGGGATGAGGCAATGCCAAGCGCATGCAAGGCTTCACTGCCAAGGTATTCACGAATTGTGGAACGTAATACGGCGCGTCCATCAGCACCCCGTGAATAAGGCGTTTGGCCTGCGCCCTTGAGGTGAAGGTCAAAAGAATGCCCGTTCTTGTCAGTGGCTTCACCTAACAGTAACCCTCGTCCATCACCGAGATACGGGTTCCATTGTCCAAACTGATGACCACCGTATTTCTGTGCTACGGCGCCAGCGCTCAATACTGAAGCCGGGCAGGACAATTGCTCGGTTATGTGATTTTGCTGCCACCAGGATTCTGGCAGTCTAAGGGAAGTCGCAAGTGCATGGTTTACTAACTGAAGACGCTGACCAGACAACACCTGCGGTGCAACGGGGGATGCCAGGGCCGACAGATTTTCTGCATAGCGATGAGTAAGCGGCATAATGACCACCAGATTGACAAACAGGTGGGCAGTGTAAGAAATCCGGCGTCAGTGTGCCAGTGTTCTCAGGTGATTGATGACATTCACATGGCCCTTCCGTATTCACATCCGTGTTGTTAATGAAATTTAATATTCACAACGCTAAACTGTCGGAGTAGACATTGCGTAACGATAATTACTGATTCTTATTTTGCAGGAAGTTTGCACGTGTTAACGATTCATCATTTAAATAACTCACGTTCGCAGCGCATTTTGTGGCTGTTGGAAGAACTGGGTGTGGAGTATCACCTGGAAAAATATCAGCGTGATGCGAAAACTGGCCTTGCCCCTGCTGAAATGAAAGCCGTACATCCGCTTGGTCGTTCACCTGTGTTAACCACAGATATCACGACGCTGGCTGAATCTGGCGCAATTATCGAATACATTGTCCGACATCACGGTAAAGACAGCTTTGCAAAGCCGTCGAATGAGCAAAGTCTGCAACAGTATGATTTTTGGATGCACTTCTCAGAAGGCTCATTAATGCCAGCGAAGGTAGCATTAATGGTGTTTTCAAAAGCAGAAGAGAAAGTGCCGGGGCTTATTCGCCCTATGGTTCGCAAACTTTTAGGTGAAATTGCCAATGCCTATTATCGGCCTAATCTGAAGCAGAGTTTGAAGTACACCGAAAGCCATTTGCAGAACCATGCCTGGTTTGCCGGAAGCGAGCCCACCGGGGCCGATGTGCAAATGATTTTCCCTCTGGAAGCGATGGTGGCTACTGGGAAGGCGACTGATTACCCGGCTATCAAAGCTTATGTGGAGAAGGTACATCAACGCCCGGCTTACCAACGCGCATTAGAAAATGGCGGTAAGTACGACTACGCCTGATCTTTGTTGCCGCTTGGCGGCGCATTAATCATTTAGCGTGCTGTCGAGGTAATCTTTAATTAACTGCAGGAAAGCCTCGCCATAGCGCTCAAGCTTCGTTTTACCCACTCCGCTAACATCCAGGAAATTGTTAACCGTAGTGGGCGTTTTTGCAGCCATATCGGCCAGTGTCGCATCACTAAAGATAACGTAAGGCGGCACGCTGTGTTCTTCTGCCAGCGCTTTTCGAAGGTGTTTTAAACGTTTGAAGAGGGCCTTATCGTAAATTGCAGGTGTTTTGCTAACCCGTGTATCAGGTTTAAAGCTCAAACGCGGCACAGCAAGCTCCAGTGCCACTTCGCCTTTCAATACCTGACGGGCATTTTCATTCAGTCTTAACATGGCTCCGGCGGTAAGGTCGACTCTCACCAGCCCTTTGTGGATGAGCTGATTAATCATGCTATGCCAGTATCCGTCGGGCTTTTCCTTTCCAATGCCATAGGTACTTAAATTTTGATGACCGGCTTCCATGATGCGCTTCAATGCTTTGCCACGAAGCACATCAATAAGGTATTGCGAGCCGGCTTGTTGTTCGAGACGTAAAATACACGACAGAATTTTCTGCCCAATCACCAGGCCATCTATAAGTTTGGGCGGGTCGATGCAGATATCGCAGTTACCGCAGGCGGTATCACTGTATTGAGAGAAATAGTTAAGTAATACCTGACGGCGGCAGGTTTGCGCTTCAGCAAACGCTTCCATAGAGGCAAATTTCTGCAACTCTACGTTTAACCTGTCGGTGGCTTCGCCTTGTTCAATCCACTGCCGTACTCGCGCGGCATCTTTCTCATCGTAAAGCAGCATCGCTTCAGATTCGAGACCATCACGACCGGCGCGCCCCGTTTCCTGGTAGTAGTTTTCAATACTGCGGGGTACATCGTGATGCACAACAAAGCGTACGTTTGATTTATTGATACCCATGCCGAAAGCGACCGTGGCAATAACCACATCGACCTGATCGTTGAGAAAGCGACGCTGTACGTATTCTCGCTCATCGGCGTCCATTCCAGCGTGATAGGCAGCACAGCTGATACCTTCTCTGTGTAAGCGGGCGTGTAAATCGTCTACCTTGGCACGGCTGTTACAATAAATAATGCCGCTGCCATCTTGCTGTTTAACGTAGTCACGTACTTGGTCAAAGGCTTTGTACTTCGCCATTACCCGGTAGCGAATATTTGGTCGATCGAAACTACCCTTATAAACAAAGGGGTCGTTGAGATTCAATTGCACCAGAATATCTGCCTGGGTGGCGGCATCTGCGGTGGCGGTGAGGCCGATAACAGGAATATTCGGAAAACGCTGTTTTAGTAAGCCCAGTGCGCGATAATCCTGGCGGAAATCATGACCCCAGTGCGAAACACAGTGGGCTTCATCCACGGCAAACAACGCGACAGTTTGGGCTTGCAGAAAAGACATGAGCCAAGGAGTGAGCAATTTTTCAGGCGATACGTATAAGAGCTGCAAGTTGCCACTGGTGATACGCGCAAGAACGGACTGCTGTTGTTCCTGATCCTGGGTGGAGTTGATGTAAGCGGCGCTCACACCCACTTCCCGTAGCTGTTCAACCTGGTCTTGCATGAGTGAAATTAGCGGTGATACCACCACTGCCACCCCTTGCCTGACAAGCGCCGGAATTTGATAACACAGAGATTTACCGCCACCCGTGGGCAACAGCACCAACGCATCCTGCCCATTTACCACGGCATCGATAACAGCTTGTTGGCCATCTCTGAATTTATCGTAGCCGAAAACTTTCGACAGTACCTCTAAAGGCGTCGACGGCAGTTCAGGCGTTATATTTTCGGCGGTTGGGGAGTCGGAAATTGTCATCGGCGGGGATTTTACGTGTTTTCTCGCAAGTGTTCACGGCATTTGCGGTACAGTTTACTTTATGTTGTTGTGTTGCCGCGAAAAAAAGCTAACATCAGCAGCACAGAATGTTGGAGGAATGAAATATGGCCGAACCGTTACCGGATCTCATTGAGGAGTTGGTTTCTGACGCTCAGAACGAAGATCCCGCTGCCGTATTAACAACGCTTGCCAGCGAAGATGATGTATCTATTGCTACGGTGCTGGAATCATTACCGGTAGAGCTGCGTATTTCAACCTGGGAAGGGTTACCGCGCGATCGCAAAATCGACGTGCTGGTGGAGATGCGTAGTGATCCCCGGGAAATTTTGATAGATGCGACGCCGGATACAGAATGGGCGCTGATGTTTGCGGACATCGAGGCGGAGTCGCTTCTGGAGCTAATGGATTCGCTACCGTCGCGACTCATGGACCTGGCTTTCAAAGCCCTGGATGAACAGCAACAAGCGTTCTTTCGCGAAGCGACGCAGTTTACTGATAGCGAGATTGGTCACTGGATTTCTCACGAGCAACTGGCACTGCCCATTAACGCAAAAGTACGTGATGCCCTGCGCCTGATTCGCCGTAATGTGCCTAGTCACTCTGACACGATTTTTCTGACAAACCGCTCTGGTCAGTTCTCTGCTGCGGTGAAGCTGACTAAAGTGTTCGGTGCGCCTGAGCACGTTCCGCTGGTGGAACTCACCATCGAGAACATGCCGGTACTGAAGGTGACCGATGACACTACCGTTGCTTCATTGCAGTTACAACGCTCGGGCTTCGCGTCGCTGCCTGTGGTAGACGACAACAATAAGCTCATGGGGCGCTTAGATGTGACCTCTGCCAGTGAGTTGGTTAATGAGAACTACGAACGGCAAGTCATGGCGTCTGCGGGTATGGATGAAGACGAGGATTTATTCTCGCCCGTTGCTAAAAGTGCCCGAAACCGTGCCCTGTGGCTAGGCATTAACTTGCTAACCGCATTTTTGGCTTCCTGGTTTATTGGCATGTTTGAGGGAACGTTGCAGCAGGTCGTTGCGCTGGCGGTACTGATGCCGGTGGTGGCTAGCATGGGCGGTATCGCCGGTAGCCAAACGCTCACACTGATTGTGCGGGGGCTGGCACTGGGCCAGGTAACCAAAGCTAACTTCCGGGCGCTCATGATGAAAGAGCTTAAGGTGGGCGGCCTCAACGGTGTTATTTGGGCGATTATTATTGGTATTGTTGCGTCAGTATGGTTCTCCAGCGCTGCCCTGGGTATCGTGATTTGCCTGGCTATTCTGGTGAACATTGTATCAGCGGCCCTTGCCGGGGTGTTTCTGCCGGTGTTGCTGGACAAACTTAAAATCGACCCCGCACTGAGCGGCTCTGTAATCCTCACAACCGTGACAGACATCGTTGGCTTTGTCGCATTTCTCGGTTTGGGAACGCTTTTTCTGCTGTAATCTGCCTGCTATCTCAAAGGACTTGCGTTAGATTAAACATATCATCAACAATGCAGGTCCTTTTTTCGTTTCCTTGGAATTCCATTGAGTCAGTCTTCCGTCTCCCAGGCCACCAAAGTCGGCGTTATATGCGCCATTGCCGCTTACACGATGTGGGGCGTTGCACCTGTGTATTTTAAGCAGCTGCAGGTCTTACCGGCTATGGATATACTGATGCACCGGATAGTCTGGTCTGCAGTACTGTTGTTTGGGCTCATTTTTGCGCTGAAACAATGGCCGAAAGTCTCTGCTGCACTACGCAGCCCCACCGTCATGAAAGTCCTGTTCTGCGCTGGTCTGCTATTAGGTGCGAACTGGCTGCTTTTCATCTGGGCAATTAATAATGATCACTTGTTGGAAGCCAGTTTAGGCTATTACATCAACCCCTTGATTAACGTGTTCTTTGGCCGCTTGTTCCTGGGAGAAGTATTGCGGCCAATGCAAAAAGTAGCGGTAGGATTGGCACTCACTGGGGTAGGGATCCTGATTTTCACTTTTGGTCATTTACCCTGGATAGCGTTGGTGCTGGCTATTACTTTCAGTATTTACGGTTTACTGCGTAAGAAAGTGGCGGTGGATTCTTTGCCGGGGTTGTTTATTGAAACCACGCTACTGTTGCCATTTGCACTGATTTACTGGGTGGGTTTCGCCAGTGAACAAAGTGATTTATTTGCCAATGAATGGTCTTTGAATGCCTTAATTGTGGCTGCAGGTTTAGTGACTACGGCCCCCTTACTGTGTTTTACAGCGGCGGCCCGTCGCATCATGTATTCCACACTCGGCTTTTTTCAGTACATTGGACCGTCGATCATGTTTGTGCTGGCCTTGTTCGTGTACAACGAGCCGTTTGAGATGTCCAGATTGATTACCTTCGGCTTTGTCTGGTTAGCGCTGGTGGTGTTCAGTACTGATTCATTGCGCGCGTATCGTCAGCAACAGCGCAAACTTCAGATAGAGCGTGCGCAAACCTGATTTCGCCCGCTCGACTTCGCCTTATAAAGGAGTTTGTCGGCTTCGGTAAGCAAGGTTTCAATATTCTCCCCATGAGTAAATACCAATCCGATACTGCTGGTAATGCTAAGCAACTTATCTTTGTAAAGAACAGGGGTTTCTGACACCAGAAGACGAAAATCTTCAACACGCTTTTGCGCTTCTTGTGCCGACTGGAAAGGCAGATATACACAAAATTCTTCGCCGCCGAAACGTGCCACTGGCACATCACTAAAGAGTGATGCGATAAGTTCGGCAACGGTTTTCAAGACCGCATCGCCGGCATCGTGGCCGTAGGTATCGTTCACCGATTTAAAGTGGTCAAGGTCGATAAGTGCTAATGCCTGATTGTCAGCTTGCTGTCGATACTGGGTGGCAATAGTGAAAAAGAAATGACGCCGGTTTGGTAAGCCAGTGAGATAATCAGAATTGGCTACCCTACGCAGGGTTTCTACATTCTCCAGCAATTCCAGGTTCTGCATGACCCGGCACAAGAATTCTTCATGGCAAAAGGGACTACGTAAAAAGTCATTGGCGCCGCTTTTCAAAAACGTAGCTGGCAGAAGGCCTGTTCGGTCTTCCGCGATACCAATAATCGCCATTTCTTCCTTGGAATACGCCCGGCGAAGTTCTGCGATAAAATGAATGCCTTCGTTTCCATCTATGGAGTAATCGACAAGCATCAGCTGAATATGCGGATTGTCCGATAAATACGCCATAGCCTCGTCTTGCCCATTGGCTGAATAAACGAGAAAGTTGTGACGTCGCAGCAGCGATACCATGGCGGTGCGACTTTTACGCTTATCATCGACAACCAACACACCAATCGATTTGTTTTTATCCAACCGGGCAAGCAGGCGGCTTAAATAGTCATAAATTTGATGATTATCTTTTACCAGATAATCAACAATTTCACGGCCGAGAATGGCTTTGCGGGTTTCAGCATCGGCTCGATCTGTCACCACAATGGTGGGCATGAACGCAGAAATCGTAAAGTCGATTGCCTCGCCATGTGGTGCATCGGGCAGGCTGTAAGCGACTACAGCACAGAGGTATTCTTCTGGGGTAGACAGAGAAAAGCGTACCTGGGCTTCAGTGAGGGAACTCACTCCAACAGGGATTAAGCCAGCCTTTCGCACTAGCTTTGACACCAATTGAAGGCCCTTCTGGCTACTTTCAATCACCAGCACTTTTGTTTGCATTTCCGACCCCAACGAGGCTAAACCTGTAACTCTGTAAACTATAGACGTATCTGAAGATTATCGGCTTAAGTTGGCTGAAGTTTAGCGTAGGCCAGCACTAGCCATTTACTGCCGAATTCATCAAAGTTTACCTGTACCCGGGCGTGGTCGCCAGAACCCTCGTAATTTAGCACAATGCCTTCACCGAACTTGCGGTGAGTCACCCGCTGTCCTAACTGGAAGCCGGTTTGTTCGAAGCTTTCGTGTGATGTGGCACGAGAAAAGCGATTATGCACCGGACGTGATACCGTCGATTTAAGCCGCACTTCTTCTACGCATTCAGCGGGAATTTCACGAATAAAACGGGAAGCCGTATGGTATTTATCCTGACCATAAAGGCGACGACTTTCTGCATAAGTGATAAACAGCTTCTTCATGGCTCGTGTCATACCTACGTACGCAAGTCGACGCTCTTCTTCCATACGGCCGGGTTCGTCGTTGGTCATTTGGCTTGGGAACATGCCTTCTTCCACCCCGGCCATAAATACCAGGGGGAACTCCAACCCTTTCGCTGTATGGATGGTCATCATTTGCACCGCGTCTTGATCGGAATCGGCCTGGGTTTCTCCTGCTTCAAGAGAAGCGTGGGCAAGAAAGGCACTGAGCGGCGTCATTTCATCGGCCTCTTCTGGCACGACAAACTGCTTACAGGCAGTAACCAGTTCCTCAAGGTTTTCTAATCTTGCCTGGGCTTTTTCCCCTTTTTCAGCCTGGTACATGGCATAAAGCCCAGACTGACGGATGGCTTTATCTGCCTGTTCTTCCAGTGGCTGGCCTTCGGTAGCCTGTTCAAGCTCTGTGATCAGTAAAATAAAACTCTGCAGTGCATTGGCTGCGCGGCCTTTTAATGCGCCCTCAGCGATTAATAAATTACTCGCCTGCCACAGTGAACAGTTGTGCGCCCGCGCTGTTTCCCGAATGTTGGACAGGGTTTTTTCTCCCATACCTCGACTTGGTGTATTCACCACGCGCTCGTAAGCGGCATCGTCGTGTGGATGGTTAATCATGCGCAGGTAACCAAGAGCGTCTTTAATTTCCTGACGTTCGAAGAATCGTAAGCCACCATAAATACGGTACGCCAAACCCTCATGAAGTAGGGCTTCTTCCAGAACCCGCGACTGGGCATTGTTACGATACAAAATGGCCGATTCAGTCAGCGGATGACCTTGCTGCAACCAGGATTTAATTTGCGAGACGATGAAACGGGCTTCATCAAGCTCATTAAAACCGGCATACACCGACACCAGCTCTCCTTCAGCGCCGTCAGTCCAGAGCTCTTTACCCAGGCGGCCGGTATTATTGTCGATAACGGCGTTAGCGGCTTTGAGTATGGTACTGGTAGACCGATAGTTCTGCTCTAACCGGATAGTTTCTGGCTTGGGGAAGTCTTTTAGAAATTTATGAATGTTATCGACGTTAGCACCACGCCAACCGTAAATTGACTGGTCGTCATCACCCACGATCATGATAGTGTTATCGCCAGTGCTACACAGCATGCGCAGCCAGGCGTACTGGATATTGTTGGTGTCTTGGAATTCGTCGACCAGTACAGCGCGGAACCGCTTCTGATAGTGAGCGAGGATCTCTGGATTGCGAGCCCATAATTCGTGGGCACGCAGTAGTAACTCTGCAAAGTCCACTAATCCTGAACGATCACACGACTCCTGATAGGCTGCGTAGATGTCGCGCATTTTTTGTTGGGTATGGTCGTTGTGCGTATCGATATGCTGCGGGCGTAAGCCTTCATCTTTATTGCCGTTGATATACCACTGCACTTGTCTTGGCGGCCAATGCTTTTCGTCCAGGTTCATGGCTTTGAGGATACGTCGGATTAGGCGGTACTGATCGTCTGAGTCGAGGATCTGAAAGTTCTCCGGTAATCCGGCTTCGGCGTGATGCGCGCGCAGCAATCGGTGAGCTAAACCGTGAAACGTGCCCATCCACATGGTATGCATGCTACGTTTCATCAAACTTTCAATGCGGCCACGCATTTCTTTGGCCGCTTTGTTAGTGAACGTTACCGCCAATATTGAGAAGGGCGCAATGTTTTCTACTTCCATCAGCCAGGCGATTCGATGAACCAATACTCTGGTTTTACCACTTCCCGCGCCGGCTAACACTAACATGTTGGTTTGAGGGGCAGCTACGGCTTCACGTTGTTTATCGTTGAGGTCGTCGAGAAGTAAAGATACATCCATCAGGCAAATCACCGCTGAGTTGATTAGTAAAACTGCCTGATTATGCCAGACCCCGCTGTGAATTTATACAGTAACTAAAAGGAATAGTTATTCTCGAAACACCTCGACAGCAAGATTAAATATCAGTAACTTTGACTAAAGTATAAGTGAACGGAAAATAACCAGTCTGGTACAGTCTTACAAATACTGTTTGTTAATTCATCAATGCGGTGTGCAATTATGGTTAGCAGTATTTTTAGGGCTTTAGCGATAAACGTTGAATTTGCTGAATTGAAATGCTGACCTCGGATGGCCGAACTGTTATGGATTACAACGTTAGGAATGAAACCGTAGATTTCGATAACCTCATCATTGAGATCTACGATGCAGCACTTACCCGGAAGTGGGGAAGAGTGCTTGCCACATGCAACCAGGTTTTTCAGGCAGATAAAACCTTCCTGTTGCTCAGAGACCTCGTCAACGAACGGGAAGTCGCCCTTCGCATTAAAGTGCAGGAAGAAGCAGCCCATGACCCTGAAGCACTTGCTTCGCTCTCCTCTCTTTCTGTTTTTAAGCCTTTGTTTCTAAAACTTCACGAAGGCGATATTTTCGATACCAGCGAGAAGGTGTTTCGTGATCAGAAAGATGCGCCTACTTTCATCGAGCAAATCTTGTCTCCGTTGAACGCTGAAAAAATGCTTGGGGCGCTATTAATGCGGGATGCCCGCTATGAAGCTTATCTGGGCGTGTGCAGAGCAGAGCAAAACGACGACTTTTCTACTTTCGAGCACGTAGCGTTTAAGCGATTAGTGCCTCATTTTATTCGTGCTGCCCGTTTCTTCCGTGACGAAGAAGTCTTTAGGCAACAGCGCCACTTAGCGCAAGGTTTGTACGATCATATCAAAACGGCGTTTGTAGTCTGTAATAGCAAGCTAGAAGTACAGGCTTACAATGTTCAGGCCGAATCCTATTTCACGGAAAGCGGCGTGCTTGCAGTGAAAAATCGTAAACTCGCATTCAGCGCGTCGTCGCAGCAGAGTCGTTTTAGCGATAAAGTCAGCGAGTGCCTTCGTGAAGCTGGGCTGGGAGTGGGGTCGGAAAAAGTATTTGTGATCGATGACCATGTGGACAAAATCGAAATTTTCCACATTCACAAGCTGGGCTCTCAGGCTGAAGGCGAGCGTAGAGAGGCGATGGTGGTGGTGAATATTCAATCTCGAATTAAACCCGACTGGAAAAACGTGCAATCTTGCTATGCACTAAATAAGAAAGAAGTATTGATAGCACGCATGCTCTATAAAGACACCCCATACAGCGATATCTCGGTGGCCGTCAATCTGCCTGAAAGTGAAGTGAAAGAGCATGTACACCGTATTCTAAAAGCAGTAAACGTTCGCAATGAGGAAGCGCTTATTGGCAAGTTGTCGATGTTCGCAACTTCTTCTCTTTCTGGCGTAGAATAAGTGGCTGAAAAACTGCACTAACCGGTGAATATTTGCGTAACAAGCCTAATGGTTTCGCATTGTTTTAATTTCCGGAGTGTACTTTGACTCACCGTAAGCACTATTCGCCAGAAGCGGAAAAGCTCTCAGATTTTTCTTTAGGTGCCTGGTGGCAAATTGCAAAGC
This sequence comes from Alteromonas confluentis, assembly GCF_001757105.1. GTDB lineage: Bacteria > Pseudomonadota > Gammaproteobacteria > Enterobacterales > Alteromonadaceae > Alteromonas > Alteromonas confluentis. The sequence continues at coordinate 114,051 of NZ_MDHN01000029.1, read as the reverse complement.
GTACTTATGTTCGCCAGAACTCCCATGATCTTTCGCTGGTTTCCGCAGGCGTAGCATTTTATTTTCTACTCGCCGTATTTCCTCTACTTACGGCGGTCATTTCACTGTACGGACTTTTGGTTACGCCTGAACAATTGCACAGTCACATGGCCCATCTTATTGACGTTGTGCCAACGGATAGTCGCTATATCATTGAAGAACAACTTACCAAACTGACCGGAAACTCAGATACGACCCTCAGTTGGGGAGTAATGCTGAGCCTGCTCATTACCACCTGGAGTAGCTCAAAGGGAGCGAATGCGCTAATCACGGCTTGTAACATCACGTACAACGAGAAAGAAGGGCGTCCATTTTTATGGGGATTGGTTGCGCGCATGGTGTTAACCGTTGGCATCATTGCTTTTGTTATTGTGGCGTTGCTGTGTATCTCAGTTTTGCCAGAAGTGCTGAGTTATATTGCAGGTGCTGCATTAAGTGAAAAAGCGGCGATGTGGCTCACCTGGCCAGTTATGATTTTGCTATTTAATGTCGCGTTGGCGGCGCTATATCGTTATGGCCCACATCGTCGTCCAGCTAAATGGCGTTGGGTGACAGCAGGGTCACTGTTTGCGTCCATCTTCTGGGTCGTAGCGTCTTATGCGTTTTCTATGTATCTGAACGCCTTTGCCTCGTACAGTAAAACCTACGGGTCGCTGGGTGGCATTGTTATTCTGCTGATGTGGTTTTATCTAAGCGCCTATATCATTTTATTGGGGGCAGAGCTGAATTCAGCTACGGAATATCAAACTGACCAGGACAGTACAGCAGGGGAAGACAAACCGAAGGGGAAGCGTGGCGCTTATGTTGCCGACCATTCTCCGGGGGACGGTAGCAACTGAAACTGTATAAAAGCCGTAAATTAAAATGGCCGGATGAGCCGGCCATTTGAAAGAGTCAGAAATTGATATGTGCTGACTCGAAAATCCTACAGATTAATTGAAGTAGCGATCTACTTCTTTTTCTGCTTCATCACGGCTTTTGCCGTAATTTTTCTGAATCTTACCTACCAACTCTTCGCGACGACCATCAATCTTATCAAGATCATCATTAGTGAGTTTACCCCACTGCTGTTGGATTTTACCTTTCATTTCTTTCCAGTTACCTTCAATACGATCGCTGTTCATAGCAGTCTCCTCGTGTTGTTAACTTGTTTCGCCGCGTTGTGCGACTGAATGTTTCAGAATGAGTTATACAAGGCCTGTTCCAAAAAGTCGCACATCAAGTTAAATACATGAATTCAATTAATTATTTTATATTCTCGATTGCGATGGCACCGAGTGGTTGATAGCGGTACGATGTAGAACTTTCACACCGCCCGGTAAAAGCGTTTCGGTTTACCCAAAGTGCTTAAAAGTTTGTAATTTGGATCGGTAAATGCCGGTCTGTAGTATTAAAGATGTTGTTAACCGACTTGCGTCGGTATTTGGTAACAAGCCACTTGATAAATGGCGTCGAACCACTATCTTTTCCCGCTATGCACGAATGCATCAATAGGAAAGTCCATGCTCGTATCTACTCAAAATGCTGATTTCTGGCTAACGCTGAAATCTGAAGCTCAGACAATTGCTGATAATGAACCGCTTCTTGCGAGCTATATTCATGCATGCATTCTTACTCACCATAATTTTGAATCGTCGCTAAGCTTTATTCTGGCCAATAAAATGGCGGATGAAGTGATGCCTGCCATGGCAATTCGTGAGGTGTTTGAAGAGGCGTATTTACTCGACCCGATGATTATTGAATCGGCGGTTGAAGATATCAAAGCCGTGTACAATCGCGATGCGGCGGTAACGAACTTTCTGACTCCATTACTGTATTTTAAAGGCTTCCACGCTGTACAGGCGCACCGTCTGGCGCATTACCTTTGGCAGCGGGGGCGCCATCAGTTAGCCCTGTTTCTTCAAAGCCGTAACTCGGAAACCTTCGGCGTAGATATTCATCCAGCCGCTAAAATTGGCAAAGGTGTCATGTTCGACCATGCGACGGGCATCGTGGTAGGTGAAACGGCAGTTGTTGAAGATAACGTGAGTATTCTGCAAAGTGTAACGTTAGGCGGTACAGGTAATGAATCTGGCGATCGTCATCCCAAGATTCGTCAGGGTGTACTTGTGGGCGCTGGCGCAAAAATTCTTGGTAACATCGAAATCGGTGAAGGCTCTAAAGTTGGCGCGGGTAGTGTAGTGCTTGATAATGTACCAGCGCACGTAACGGTAGTTGGAGTTCCTGCCAAAGTGGTGGGCAAGCCCTGTTGCAAACGTCCTTGCGACTCCATGCGTCAAAACGTGCTTGAGGACAGCGAGCAAACAGCAAGCTAGTGAGTCTGCTTTAAAACGATATTGAGGCTGGTTTATGCCAGCCTGAGTAAGTCATCCAGCGCCGATAACTCAACGTGAGGCAGCAAAGTTACAGCTTCACGACTTAAGTTCATCTCCCGATTAGCGGCTATCCACGCGCTTTGCATGCCTGCCTTGATCGCACCCATCACGTCCTTTTCTAAGTTGTCACCCACATGCAGTATCGCTTCCGGTGGCAGGCTCAGCATGTCTGCGGCTTCGTGGAACATGTCTGGCGCAGGTTTCGACGGGCGAACGACGCTGGCGTGCAACACCGCTTCGAAATACTCTGTTAATCCCGTTTTCTGCGTATCTACGTTTCCGTTAGTAATCGCGATAAGAGGTACTTTTTTCGCCAACGCCGACATGACTTCATGAACCTTATCATCTAGCCGGAAATCACTACGGGCATGGTAAAAGCAATTAAAGCAATCCTGTGCTGCCTGCTCGAGCGCAGAGCATGGCGCGACATCGTCAGCCAACGCGACTCGCAGCGTTTCTAATCGCAGTAACCCCATATCAGAACCCAGCGGGGGATTGTTTTTGATAAGTTCGCGTTTTATTTCGTTCCAGCGAGAGCGAGGAAGCGCTGCCGCACGGGGGAAATTTGCAGCGATAAATGCAGTTAGCGAAGCATCAGCCAGACTAATGATCGGTTCGTTATTATACAAGGTGTCATCAAGGTCGAAGGTCATCGCCTTTATCGGAGAAAGCGGTCTATAAAATCGCATGGTACCTCTGTGAGTCTTGCTTGTTACTTTTTACGTGCGCGGGGGTGTGCCGAATCGTACACCTTTGCTAAATGCTGAAAATCCAGATGCGTATAGACCTGGGTAGTGGAAAGATTAGCATGTCCTAACAGTTCCTGTACGGCACGCAAATCACCACTAGATTCTAATACGTGTGTGGCGAAGGAATGGCGCAGTTTGTGAGGGTGAACGGTCTGGTTCATGCCCTGTGATTGTGCCAGCGCGTTAAGGCGGTTTTCTACCTGACGGTTAGAAATTCGATTGCCTCTTTTACTGACGAATACAGCAGGTTCGTAGGGGGAGGCGAAATCACCGCGTACTTTCAACCAGGCGCTAAGGGCTTTTTGTGCGGTTCTTCCCAACGGCACTAAGCGTTGCTTATTTCCCTTACCCGTCACTCGTAACGTGCCGTCTGACTTATTCCAGTCAGCCAGCCGCAGACCCGTGAGTTCATTTAAACGTAGTCCACAGCCATACAGAAGTTCCGCCATAGCCATATCCCTACATTCAATGCCGGAATCCTGCGGCGTAGAAAGGAGTTGCTGCATGTCATCTACACTGATTTGCTTAGGCAGTGGTCGACCAAGCTTTGGGGCTTGAATGCCTTCAACAGGATTGCTGAACAGTTCGTTCTTTTCTATCAAGTAATGACATAGTGTACGCAGAGAAGAGAGCATGAGTGCAATAGAGCGGGCATGCTTGCCTTGGCGTTTGGCAATAGCCATTACCCTTTTTACATCAGAAGGCGTTAGGCCAGACCAATCCTCCAGTGCGAGTTCGCGGGCGACGGAAGTAAGTTGTCGTTGATAGTTGGAAATGGTGTGAGATGACAGACCCCGCTCCACTTCAAGGTGCAGAAGAAATTTATCAAGCCATTGCTGGCAGGTGTCAGACAGAGGGGGCTGTTGCTCCGCCGCTGGCATCAATACCCCAACAAATCCGGCATAGTAATATTCAGGACTTCCTGTAGCTGCTTAAGCAGAAGGGTATCCATGTCTGGAGTGAAGTGACTGGCATCGTTAGAGCCTATGGCCAGTATGCCCATATCACGATTGTCACCAAGCAGGATCAGCGCGACAGACTCGGCGGTTTCTTCACCAAAAATCACTTGTCGCTCGTGCTGGCTCAAACGGCCGAAGAAGAATGTGCTGTCTTTGAAACGTTTTTCGATAACCAGGCGACGCTGCAGTTCCTGCATGGCGTGAGGGCCTTTGAAAAGCTGTAATACCACCGAGTGGAGATCTAAACGTTCCTGCAGTACTGTTTCCAGTTTGTACTGAATCTCAGACACTGATTTGCAACGCAGTAATTCTACGTTCAGGTCGGTATACACCCGATAGATTTTTTCGTTCTGCTTGGCAACGCCAATAAGCTGATTGAGTTTGAAATTTAGCTGGCGTACTTTCTTGCGCAGCTGTTCGCTCTGTCTTTCAACCAGAGAAATTGCCCCTTTTTCCTCGTGAGGAATAACCAGGCGCTCTAAGATATCCGGATTCTGGTTGAAAAATTCGGGGTGTTTTAGAAGAAACGCCCTGACTTCTTCAGCGGTGAGTCCGAATGCCTCGTCGTAATTTGGTTCCAGCGTTACCGGTTGCTTAGTTTGACCTGAAGCATCACTCATAGGTTAATCTGTCCGTCGTAAATATGCTCAGCCGGCCCGGTCATCTTAAGTGCCGAGTCCTCGCCCTGCCAGCGAATACGTAAACTGCCGCCGGGTAAATCTACCCTGACTTCCTTATCTAATTTGCCTTGAATCTGACCGACAGCTACCGCCGCACAAGCGCCACTGCCGCACGCCAGGGTTTCCCCTGAGCCGCGTTCAAACACCCGAAGTTTAATATGTTCCTTCGACACCACCTGCATAAAGCCAACATTAACCCCTTCAGGAAAACGCTCATGACGCTCCAAAAGCGGGCCAAGTACATGCACATCCGCGGTGTCGACATCATCGACTTCCATCACACAGTGAGGGTTGCCCATCGATGCCGCGCCTAAGAAAACCGTTCTGTCGTCAACCCGGAAAATGTAAGTCTTTTCTGGTTTATTGGCGACCATAGGAACCCGGGTGGGCTCGAAGTCAGGCACACCCATATTCACGGTGACCTGACCATCCTTTTCCAGATACAACACCATTTTTCCTGCTTTGGTGCTGACCTTAATTTTGTTGCGGTTGATTAACCCTTTCATTTTGACGAAACGGGCAAAACAACGGGCGCCGTTGCCACACTGTGACACTTCGGAGCCGTCTGCATTGAAGATGCGGTAATGGAAATCCTGTTCAGGATCATAGGGAGGTTCTACCAACAAAAGCTGGTCGAAGCCAATACCAAAGTGCCGATCCGCGAGTTGCTGGATCTTCTCCTTTGAAAAGAAAACGTTCTGGGTAACGTTATCAATAACCACGAAGTCATTACCCAGGCCGTGCATTTTGGAAAATTGAACTTGCATTAAGCGCACATCTTTCTTATTTGTATGTCTCTAGTTTACGTAAGTTTATGCTCACCTTTCCAGAGATCTTTTAACATTTCTCGTTCACGCACTACAGTAACGGTAGTTCCATCGACCATAATTTCAGGTGGACGACAGCGTGTATTGTAGTTTGAAGCCATAACAAAACCATAGGCGCCGGCGCTACGAACCGCCAGTAGATCACCGGGTTTTATTGCCAGTTCGCGGTCTTTACCAATGAAATCACCGGTTTCGCAAATTGGGCCAACCACGTCATACACCCGTGGCGTTGCATCGGTGTCTTGTTCAACGCGGCCAATATGTTGCCATGCTGAGTATAATGAGGGGCGGATAAGGTCGTTCATCGCCGCATCAACAATGGCGAAGTGTTTTTCGTCACCTTCTTTTACAAACTCAACCTCGGTGATCATGATGCCCGCATTCGCTGCAATGGCCCGTCCCGGTTCCATAATCAATTTCAATTGCTCACGGCCAGACATTTTTTCAGCCAGTGCGGCGGCATACTCTTTCGGGTGAGGCGGCGTTTCGTTGTTGTAGGTTACGCCAAGGCCTCCACCGACATCCAGGTGACTGATGGTGATGCCTTTCGATGCCAACACGTCAATGAGTTCAAGCAGGCGCTCAAGGGCATCGACAAAGGGTTCGATGGTGGTGAGCTGCGAGCCAATATGACAATCCATGCCTTTTACTTCAAGATTCGGCAGGCTGTCTGCTAACTCGTAAGTGGCAATAGCACGCTCACGAGGAATGCCGAACTTGTTCGCCTTCAGACCGGTAGAAATATACGGGTGAGTTTTGGCGTCCACGTCAGGATTAATACGTAGAGAAATGGGCGCTGTGACCCCCATTTCTGCAGCTACCGCATTGATGCGCTCGAGTTCTGGTTCCGACTCTACGTTAAAGCACAGAATACCTTGCTCCAGCGCATAGCGGATTTCTTCGCGGGTTTTACCAACACCGGAAAATACCACTTTACCTGCATCGCCACCGGCTTCCAGTACCCGTGCCAATTCACCACCAGATACAATGTCGAATCCAGAGCCCAGCTTTGCCAGAACACTGAGTACACCAATATTGGAGTTGGCCTTTACCGCGTAACAAATAAGGTGCGGGTGTTCGCCTAGCGCTTGGTCAAAGGCGTGCCAATGACGCTCAAGGGTTGCGCGAGAGTAAATGTAAGCCGGGGTGCCATACTGACTGGCAATATCAGAAACCGCCACGTCTTCAGCGAAAAGGCGGCCGTCACGGTAAGCGAAAAAATCCATTACTGGGTATCTCCGGATTGATCGGCGGGTGACTCGGCAGGAGTCTGTTTGTTGTTTTGAGACTCATCTGGAAGAGTGAGTGCCCCGCGATATCCACATGCCGACAGGCTGCTGGCAGCCAAAAGCAGCACGATTAAAAAGAAGGGTTTTCTGCGCACAACGAACCCGCAAAGAAAGACTGAAATTGCTGCTATGATGGCACCGCGGTGCTAAATTGCAAGCGCCAATAATCGCTCTTTGGTTTTATCGCCATATTGTACCTCTGCCCACAGTGCGTCGCACAAGGTTTGGGTATCATGCAGGTCACCATTTTTCAGCCAGTTAATCAGTAGTGATGGGTCTTGCGGGAATTGAATTGCTTCGTTTTCTGGGGCGTCGAGCCATTCTTCCACAATGTCGGTATCGAGCTGGAACAGGGTATGGCACAAACCCATTTTATCCAGTGTCAGCACGTTGGATAACTGTTCGAACTGCCCGTGTAGTGGTTTGATCAACAGCTTCTTACCTAGGTGGAGTGCTTCGCTAGACAATTCAAAGCCGCCATTGGCAATCACTCCATTACAATGTTGCAGGTCGTGCTGAAACCCTTTTTTCGATGGTGGATGCCAACTAATATGGCGATTTTGGAAATGCCCTTTTATTGCTGGGTGATAGCAAATAAATTGCTGTTCGGTGAGAGGTTCCAGCATCAGGCGAATATCGTCGATATGCTCGAAGGGCAAATAAACTAACACATGGCTTTTAGTTGGCCGGGCGATACGTTCATCGGCGACAAAGGGAGGCACAATGGGCTGGTTGAAGTGAAACCAGTGCACGCCGAGTTGTACTTGCGTGGGGGCAAAATATTTCAAAATAAGCTTGTTAAGCACGCCATCACCGGCTTTAGGTACCGGATAACTGAAACAGGCTTGGTGGCTAATTGAAATAGACGGTAGCCCTGCACGTTTCGCTGCCCAAGCGGTGATAGGCTCAAAATCGTTAATCAGCAGGTCGTAACCAGACACGTCAAAATGACGCACGTCTTTAATAAGCTGGCTAAAATTGTTCGATTTAACCGTGGCAATGTTGTCTACTCTGCCATGGCTGGTGATAAAGGTTAGCCCTTGGAAGGTGCGGTAGTTTCCAAACACATCCATGTCGAAGTATTTGTCGGTGTCGCGACCTGAAAAAACAAAATCAACTTGAAAATCATCACGATGGGCAAACGCTGCCGCCATAATTCGCGCACGCGCGATATGACCGTTACCGGTGCCCTGTACACCATAGAGAATTCTCATACTACCCCAGAATAGTCAGACTCGCAGATGCAATGGTAAGGCCCAGCAACGCGCCGGCAATGACATCCGTTGGATAATGCACGCCCAGAAGAATGCGGGATAAGCCAATTAATGCTGCCCAGCTATAAGCAACGACAGCGAATGGCGGATAAAAGTGCGCGACAATACTGGCCATCAGCCAAGCTGCTGCAGTGTGCCCAGAGGGAAGGCTGAATTTATCTGATGGCGTGACGTGCGCGTTCAGATTATGCAGAAAGTCGCAAGGACGCGGGCGCTTGAACATACGTTTAAGCACCACATAAACGGGCAGTTCCAATGCGTAAGCCATAAGCGCCGTATACAAAAACAGTTCACCGAATTCAGGCTCGAACGCCCAGAGCAATAATCCAATGGCAAAATACAGGTAGCCGTCGCCGGTTTTTGACAACCAGACAATTGCGGTGCAGTTTCGTTTTTGTGTTCGTCGATAAAGCCAGTAGAACAAATCAGTATCGGCTTTGGTCAAGGATTTCCGGTTTAGCATAGCCTTGGCCTACATAATATTGGTTAAGAACTAAGCTAATCGCGATCTGTGAACCGCAGGTGACAGAAAAAAGAAACCTTTGTGACAGGGGGGTGAGCGGGAAATATTTGTGCCTGATAAAAGCGGGGTAGGTGTTTTTATTACAGTAAATAATGCTATGCTAACAATAGTTTCTGTTAATACGCTGTATGCTTTTAAGCTTACATAAATAGGGCGGTTTTCCGGCCTGCTGCGTATAACGAGTTTACAATCGGTTTCACAACCAGCACCTCCCTTTCTCTCATCAGCAATAAGGCACAGCGATGGACTATAACACCTCTGAATTATGCGATTTATTTGCAGACAGCGTAGACGTGGTCGACCCTATGTTCGTCAGTTATGGCGGGCGTTATTCGTTTGGCGGCGAAGTCACAACGATTAAGTGCTTCGAAGATCGCGGTCTTATCGATCGTGTATTGGCTCAGCCGGGTGCAGGAAAGGTATTGTTGATTGACGGTGGCGGTTCTACCCGTCGTGCGCTGGTCGATGCCGCTTCTGCCCAGCTTGCCATCGATAATGACTGGGAAGGCATTGTGGTATACGGGAGTGTTCGTGAGGTAGATACACTGGCAGATATGGACATCGGTATTCTTGCCGCAGCTTCTATTCCTGTTAATGCCGAGTCAGAAAGCGTTGGAGAAGTGGATATCCCGGTTAATTTCGGTGGTGTGACATTCTTACCTGAAGATCATCTGTATGCAGACAGCACTGGCGTTATTCTGTCTCCGGAGCCGCTTGATTTGGATTAGTCTGAGCGTTAACGCCTCAGTATTGAAAAACCTTCCGCGCACGTGCCCGGAAGGTTTTTTTAACGCTATTTCTTAGCAAATACGTTATTCAGGTACGCTGCAATACGCACACCAGCTTGTTGTAAGCGGGTTTTGGCTACCGGTAGAAAGTCGTAAACATAGTCGTAAGACATGTTGTTCGCATCTTCCGGGTACAGAGTATCGCGAATTTCAGTGCTTTCTTTGATCCAGACATTGGGGTCAAGTTCTTGCCACTCTTCGGCCTGTTTAGCGGTAATTTTTCTATCCAGCCAGTCGGTCCACTCTGTGTACGACAGATTTTTTGAATCAATCATGCCCGAATCCCAAACTGAATGAAGATTGCTGTCTTCCCAGAAGAAACGCACTTTTACTGAGTTTCCACCGCGATCTGTGCCGTTACCTGCGTGTAGAGGCTGATGTAAATCGCCGATAATATGTACGATAAAGCGCAACGCAACCCGACGATCTTCTCGGCTGGCTTGCGGGTCTTTAATCACTTTTGTGTAGTGCTGTAGCGCGCTATAAGCATCGCCTTGTTCTGGTGCACCCACCTCATGATACTCATGGCCTTCGGGTACGGTAACGTAGTGCCAGGGCGGCGAAATTTTGCGCCAGAATTCACTCGGATTAGAACGCATTTCATCAGGATACGTGGAGGCTTCTGCCAGTGATTCATGGGGTAGCAGTTTTACTACAGCCGCTTTCGCTGCGGGTGAAAGATGGTTTTCAGCAATAGCGCCGGTAACCCGGTGACCGGTTTGTCCCCAGCCAAATGCCGGCAAACTGGTTGCCAGCGTGGATGCCAGGCAAAAAGAAAGTGCAACAGTCCGTTTTGCAAACACCTGCATATCGGTTCCTCTTAAAATTGTTATTTGTCGTTAGTGTGGTGGTAGCCCCAGCGCATCATGAGTGTTTGGTCGATGCCCAGGTGGTCGAGTACTCTGGCCACGACGAAATCAACCAAGTCGCTGATTTTCTGTGGGTTATGATAGAAGCCTGGAGACGCAGGCATAATTGTGGCACCCATTTGTGACAGTTTTAGCATGTTTTCCAGATGAATCGTTGAAAGGGGCATTTCCCGGGTAACCAGAATTAACTGTCCGCGTTCCTTTAGCACTACATCTGCAGCGCGCTCGATAAGGTTGTCGCTTGCGCCCACGGAAATGGCCGACAAAGTGCCGGTAGAGCAGGGGCAAACTACCATCTTCTTTGGTGCCGCGGAGCCGGATGCTACTGGGGAGAACCATTCTTCTTTACCGCAAACGGTGATCTGGCCTTCGCGAGCACCAAATCGCTCGCTAAAAAACGCGGCAGCATCTTCAGGACGAGAGGGAATTTTAACCTCTTCTTCGGTGGCGAAAACCACCTTCGCTGCTGATGATATCAGCACGAATATGTCGTAGTCTGCCTTGACCAGGATCTGCAGTAACCGCAATGCGTAGGGCGCGCCCGATGCGCCAGTAATCGCTAGCGTGACGGTATTCGTCGTCATGTAAAAACCTCTGATTAACTCTGTGTCTTGGTGCTTTGCCAGTGAATCTATTTGCTACCAAGGGCGTCTAGTAATCGCTGATGAATACCTTCAAAGCCGCCATTACTCATTACCAAAACGTGATCGCCCGGCTGACTGATAGCAGCCACCTTTTGCACAATACTTTCTACATCATGATAGCAGTAAGCAGGCGTTTCACTGTGTTCGGCTATCTCGTTAAGCGACCAGTTCATCCCTGCAGGCTCGAATACAATGACTTCATCTGCCTGTTGCCAGCTATTCCCTAAAGTATGTTGATGTACGCCCATTTTCATGGTGTTCGATCGCGGCTCAAGTACAGCGATAATGCGTGCGTTACCTACTTTATTGCGCAGGCCGGCCAGCGTGGTGGTAATGGCAGTGGGGTGGTGAGCGAAATCGTCATAAACGGTAATGTTGTTTACCGAGCCTTTGCATTCCATGCGGCGCTTCACGTTTTTAAACGTGCCCAGTGCTGCGATTGCATCGCTTAACGTTACACCTGCGTGGTGGGCCGCAGCGATAGCCATCAACGCATTATCAACATTGTGCTGACCTAACAGCGACCAATTTACCGTGCCAGCCAGTTCGCCCTGATACATCACATCGAATCGGCTGCCGTCGGCTGCGTGCAGCTCGGCTTTCCAGTCAGAACCAACAAACTGTTGCTCTGACCAGCAGCCTTTCTGCAATGTGTCGTTCAGTGCTTCGTCATGCTGCGGAGACAGGATAAGGCCGTTTTGCGGTACCATGCGCACCAAGTGGTGAAACTGAGTTTGAATGGCCGCTAAATCGGGAAAAATGTCAGCGTGGTCAAATTCTAAGTTGTTCAGTATTAGCGTGCGCGGGCGGTAGTGCACAAATTTGGAACGCTTGTCGAAAAAGGCACTGTCGTACTCGTCTGCTTCAATCACAAAGAATGGGCTTTCGCCAATGCGTGCCGATACACCGAAGTTTTCCGGAATACCGCCAATCAGAAAACCAGGCTTGAGACCGGCATATTCGAGAATCCATGCCACCATGCTTGAAGTGGTGGTTTTCCCGTGGGTGCCCGCAACACCGATAACCCAGCGGCTGGTGAGCAGGTTATCGAGCAACCACTGTGGGCCGCTGGTGTAAGGCAGATTGCGATTCAGTACATATTCAACGGCAGGATTTCCCCGCGACATGGCGTTACCAATAATCACCATATCCGGTGCTGGCTCAAACTGCGCAGTATCGTAGCCTTCGGTAAGCGTTATGCCCAGTGCTTCCAGTTGCGTACTCATTGGGGGGTAAACGTTGCGATCTGAGCCGGTAACTTTGTGGCCCAGTGATTTGGCGATAGCGGCAATACCACCCATGAAGCTGCCGCAGATCCCGAGAATATGAACGTGCATAAAAATCCTGTATCCAATTAAGAGCGCTACTTTAGCAGAACTCCTACCGTGCGCGCCAACATGAGCGTTGAGACCAGGAGTAAAAGCCAATCTGTGAATAAGCCGTTTCCCTGAGCGGCATTCGCGGTTACAATCATTTTTAACTGCTGCTGTACAAATAAAAACATGATCGAAATCATGTTTAATTTCCAATAATAATAACTAACCACTGCAGTTCTGATTTGTTCGCCAAAGACGGGCGGGAATGCCCGGCTGCGTTCAGTCGTTACCCTACATAAATCAAAAAGGCTATTGCACACAATGAAACGTTTAAATTCTCAACTTCAACAAGACGGCGCTCCCCTCGAACTGATCCTGCTTATCCGTACTTTGCTTGCGGGCTGTAAGGAAATTTCGTTCCGTGTAAGTCAGGGCGCACTGGCAGGTGTACTGGGTTCCACGTTGAGTGAAAACGTACAGGGCGAAACGCAGAAGAAGCTGGATGTGATTTCCAACCAAATTCTGAAAGATACATTGCGCGACTCGGGTTACGTTAAAGCGATTTCGTCTGAAGAAGAAGATACGGTTGTGCCATGTAACCCTGAAGGGAATTACCTGGTGAGCTTTGATCCGTTAGACGGCTCATCGAATACTGAGATTAACAGTCTGATTGGTACCATATTTTCAATCGCTCATGCGCCACAGTGGATGGAAGCGGATGACCCTTCTGCGTTCCTGCAGCCAGGCACGCAAATGGTCGCTGCCGGTTATGTGCTGTATGGCCCGTCTACTATGATGGCGTTAACCACAGGTCGCGGTACCCACATTTATACGCTGGATAAAACCCATGGTGGTTTCCTGCTGACGCACCCCAATGTGCAGGTGCCAGAGCAAACGTCAGAGTTTTCCATCAACGCATCGAATCAGCGTCATTGGGAAGCGCCAATGAAAGCGTACATCGCAGATTTGCTGGCCGGTACTGATGGTCCACGCGAAAAGAATTTCAACATGCGCTGGGTAGCAGCCATGGTGGGTGATATTCACCGCTTACTGTGTCGCGGTGGTATTTTTATGTATCCGTACGACAACCGTAATCCGTCGAAAGCCGGTAAGCTTCGTTTGTTGTATGAAGCCAACCCGATGGCGTTTCTGATGGAGCAGGCGGGCGGTATGGCCGATACCGGAACAGGTCGTATTATGGAAGTCATGCCAACAGAAATTCACCAACGAGTACCGGTGATTTTGGGTTCCAAAGAAGAAGTGGAAACCTGTCTGAGTTATCAGAACAAAGCTGAATAGGCTCTATTCAGCTAAGAAATAACGAGAAATAACGAAAGCTGCTTAAGACATGGGTCGTAAGCAGTTTTTATTTGTCCGGAGTCACCGTATACTTAGGCGGCGATTTCGCCGGGAAAGGGAATAAATAAGTTTCCTTTCCCGGAAAAATCCTATTTTAATTTAGCAAACCAAAGGACTATTTCATGAGCCTTAATAACGTTCCAGCTGGTAAAGATATGCCAGAAGTGGTGAATGTCATCATCGAAATCCCAGCTCACGCTGACCCGGTAAAATACGAAGTAGACAAAGACACCGGTGCAATGTTTGTTGACCGTTTCATGGCTACTTGCATGCACTATCCGGTAAACTACGGCTACGTGAACAACACACTGTCTTTAGACGGTGACCCGGTTGACGTACTGGTTATGACCCCGTTCCCAATCATTAGCGGTTCTGTCATCAAGTGTCGTCCTGTTGGCGTTCTGAACATGACCGACGAGTCTGGTACCGATGCAAAAGTACTGGCAGTGCCAGTAGACAAGCTGTCTACCATTTATCGTGACGTTAAAGACATCAACGATGTGCCAGAACTGACTAAGCAGCAAATTGAGCACTTCTTCTCTCACTATAAAGATCTGGAACCAGGCAAGTGGGTTAAGATCGACGGTTGGGCAGATGCTGAAGCAGCAAAAGCTGAAATCGTATCTAGCGCTAAGCGTTATCAAGAAGGCGAATAAGCCCTCAACGCATGTTTATGCTTAAGTATTTGGAAGCCCGGTAAGCCGGGCTTTTTTATCTCTGGTTATCCTGATCGGGTTGTATTGTAAACACGAAAAAGATCCGATCTGATCGGCATTTTAGCTTGCATTTTCCAGACTTTTCCGAAACAGCGATCCACAAACAGTTTGACAATTTCCACAGGCACAACTTTTGTTGTATTTGCCAAAGGCTATAGTTACTTCTTCTACTATTTATATCTGCTGAATTGATCGACACCTTGTCATATAGGGTCTTGACGGCTGTTGAATGGCTTCTCTATGCGGCTTGCAGAGCGGTTGATTCAATCTCATCAACGCTATGTATACAAACAATACACAAAGTTATCCACAGGTTGTTGGCGATCAATTACTCTGATCCGGATCGAAATACAAGCGTGATCAATTCGCGGCCAGCACACATGTTTGTAGACGATGAAATTAGACTGGCTCGATTGGAAAAGTGGGGCGTATGTTGTAATTTGTGCTAGAAGTAGTAGATGGTCTGACAATCTTGTGCCGCGCCTGGCTGTGTTCAGGACGTCCGTTGTCTTATCCAATTGTAACGGCCGCACGAAGTCGCGCGGCTGCCGGAGGGTGATGTGAGTTCAGAAATCAGTAAGCTTCAACAGCAAATAGCCGTATTGCAGCGCAAGCTGAGCCGAGAACAACTTGCCAGAGTGGCAGCTGAAGACATGCTGAACAACTACTCTCGGGATGCTTACCTGGCCAATCAGAATTTGCGTAAAGCCCTCAGTGAAACACGCGCAATTTATCAGCACTTACTCACTCACTTGCCCGAAGAAAAAGCGGCGAAGTTAGATACTGCTTCACAAGCTAATTTTCATGAGGCAGGTATGGTAGACCGCATGACTCTTCTTAGTCAGCTTGCAGCGGGTATTGCTCACGAAATCAATAATCCCATCGGCTTTATTAAGAGTAACTGTGAGATTCAGGGCCATATGCTTAAAGATCTGTTTGAGGCTTGGGATGAACTCAAAAGCGAGATAGTGCAGTCGGACTCTGAATTGAAAGACTTACCTCGTGATCTTGAGCTTAAATACATGCTACCGGACGTGCGTGAAATGTTGGACGACATCCAACAGTCCTCTCTTGAGGGAGCGAGTCGTATTGCTGAGATAGTATCGTCACTGCAAATATTTTCCTCACCAGTCACCGTTGAAAAACGGTGGGAAGAAATTGACGACTTATTGCAATACTGCGTTGAAGATATTATTCACAAATTACCATCGTCGATTAGCCTTGAGATGATGCCCACCCTCACACATGAAGGCATTGAAGTTAACCGCAAGCAAATTAAGCGTGTTGTAGAATCGCTGATTGAAAATGCCGTGGATGCTTGTGGGAAGAAAGGTGCAATTACGGTGGCCACCTCCATTATGCCGGGAGCACTGAAAATCTATATTAAGGATAACGGCGAAGGTATAAAGCCTGAACATAAACCACTCATTTTTACTCCCTTCTTTACAACCAAGCCCCCCGGTGGTGGAACCGGACTCGGCCTGTCTGTAGCGCAAGCTTTGATGGAGTCTCACACCGGTTGGATCAACATAGACAGCACTGAAGGTGTTGGTACCACGGTGACCCTTAACTTCCCACTTAGCTGAGCGTTTATCTGGGGTTTACATCATTGTGGTCATAGATAATTATAAATTCTGCGATTTTCAATCGCTTGTATGCCCTTTATAATCAGGAATAGTTTTTTTTATCGGGTCAATTACCTATTAGTTGTAATTTGCACTAAGGTTTACTTAACGATATTTAATCTATCTTGAAACAATAGGGATATGATTCAGAAACATGCGAAATAATCAGCCGGTTACTCAAAAGCTTTACTCGATTCCCAAACAGTTTCGCCTTATCTCGTCTACCGACAAGCGCGGGATTATTACTCACTGCAATGATGAATTCGTTGAGGTGAGTGGCTTTGAGCGTGATGAACTCATTGGGAAAAACCACAATCTTGTTCGACATCCCGATATGCCCCCTGATGTTTTCAGGGAAATGTGGGAGACATTGTCTGCCGGCAAGATCTGGATGGGATTAGTGAAGAACCGCCGCAAAAATGGCGATCACTATTGGGTATCTGCGTTCGTAACACCGGTATTTGAAAGCGGAGCAATTGTTGGCTACGAGTCGGTACGGGTACCCGCCTTGCAGCACGAGATAGACCGAGCGGAATTTCGTTATGCCCGCTTGCGCGCAGACCAGTCAAGTACGTCGATGGGTGAACTCACTGTTCACTGTATCAAGTCGAATCTGCCTTTTTTTATTGTAGGGGCGGCGACAGTTTGCGGGCTATTACTGTTAGCCGGACTGCTACCCGCGTTAGTGGGGCTAATTGGATTCGTGCTCTGCGCACTTTGGATGGCACACCAAAATAAGCAGGATTGGCTAAGTATCATTTCACTCTCGCCGGAGAGTTATTCAAACCCATTGGTTGCGCAAACCTATTTTGCTGATTACGGAAACAAAGCCAGAGCTAAACTCGTTTTGGGCTGTGAACTCGCGCGAAGCCGCACGGCATTGGCACGCATTGAGGATGCAGCAGGTGGTTTGGACGTGATAGCCAACACAACTCATGAACAGGCAGAAATTACCAGTACAGCAGTGGTGCAGCAAAACGAGGCTACGCAGAATATTGCTTCTGCGGTGAATCAGATGTCACAAGCCATTCAAAGCGTGTCAGAAAGAGTTGATATGAACGCTGAAAGTGCGCGCTCGGCATCAAAAAATGTGGAAGAAGGAAATCGCAAAGCAGACGACGCCTTAAGCGCGATTATGTCGCTGAAACAGGCTGTGGGCTCAATCTCAAAAACGGTACAGGAACTTGCGCAGTCAACCAACGACATTGGTGAAGCGGCCAGCTTGATATCTACCATCGCAGAACAAACGAATTTGCTGGCGCTCAATGCTGCCATTGAAGCTGCACGGGCAGGGGAGCAGGGACGAGGCTTTGCCGTGGTAGCCGACGAAGTACGTTCTCTGGCTTCGAAGACGCGGGAGTCTACCGACAAAATTCACAACATTATACATGTACTGGCCGAACGCTCTGAAAGGGCAGTCAGGGTGTCTAACGATGGTATGGAGTCTGCGGAGCAAGGTGCGAATATCGTAGAAGATACCCGCAAAACCCTGTCTGAAATTAACTCTGCTGTGAGTGTTATTGCCGATCAAACCTTTGAAATGGCATCAGCGGTGGAAGAACAAAGTTCGGTGGCTGAGCATATTAATCAGCAAATTGTTGAGATTGCTGATGGTGCTAAAGACACCCAGCGGGCTTCAGAGTCTTCGCTGGATGCTAGCCAAAAACTTCGTAATACCGTTACCGAGGTGTATTCCGTCATTACCCGGTTTGCGAGCAAAAGTAATATTGTCTGACTCGACGTACCCACGCCTATCGCTGCGCCCGGGCGTTAGTAACAGGCCGTTAGCTTTTGCTATTGGCCTGTAGCTTTACCACTTCAGCGGATTCGCTTTCCAGTACATCATCGGCAGAAGCGCCTTTAAGCAGTTTTGTTAGCGCATCTTTATTTTTTGCCAGCATAACTGACAAATCTTCAATCAATTCTTCATCTAGCTTAATACCTTTCGCGCCTATGTAGGTGGCGATATTGTCGGCGGCATCCAGCATCTTATCGTACTGATCGGCTTCCTTTTTATCTGTAGTCACCAGTTTCTCTACCCCTTTATGTGAAACAACATATTGCACTGTAATAGCCATGATGGTTCTCCGAAAGTCTGCGCGTTGTGAAATTTAATTGTTACTCGATTCGTAATTACTGTATAAATAAACAGTATGAAGAGCAACTATTTTTTGACCTATGCTGAGAATTATTCCTGTTGTCGCACAAGCCGGTATTACCGGATTCGAATCGCCCGCGGCGGAGTACAGAGAGCTCGGGCTGGATCTCGACGCCCTGCTTATCGATCATCCCACGGCCACCTTTATTGGTCAGGCCCAGGGCGACTCGATGACGGGGGTGGGCATTTTTGACGGTGATCTGCTTATTGTTGATCGCTCAGCTGCGCCCACATCGTTAGATGTAGTAGTGGCAAACCTCAACGGTGTTTTCGTGTGCAAGCTGTTCGACCGTAAATCTATGGTGCTTATTTCACCGGGTAAGGGTCATAATCCTTACGTACTCAGCGAGGGGGACGTGTTTGAGGAAGAGGGCATTGTGGTGCGCTCTGTGCGCATGCACCGCTATACCAGGATGCTACGCAAATGTTTGCGTTAGTCGATGCCAACGGATTTTACGCCTCAGCCGAAAAGGTGTTCGACCCGTCCATACGTAATAAGCCTGTTGTGGTGCTTACCAATAACGACGGCTGTATTTGCGCGCTGTGCGATATTGCCAAACAACTTGGCGTGAAAAAATTCGGGCCCTATTACAAAGTACAGAAGTTTCTTGAAAAACACGGTGCAGTTGTGCGGTCATCCAATTATGAACTGTACGACTACTTGTCTAATCGAATGATGGCGGTGGTTGCCGGCTTTGCGCCCCATCAGCATGTGTATTCTATCGATGAGTGCTTCCTGTATTTCGATAACTGGCAGCCGCAAGAAGGCTGGTATGCTTATGGCGAACGTATTCGCAAAGCCGTATGGGAACAATTGCGATTGCCTGTCGGCGTGGGCTTTGGTCTTACACCAACCTTAGCCAAAGCGGCCAGTCATGCTGGAAAACGTTTGGGCGACAAGTCAGGCATTGCTGTGTTGGCCGACCGCACAGGCATTCAAAGCACACTGCAACAAATGACACCGCAAGATGTGTGGGGAATAGGGCTGCGTATTGGCGAAAAGCTGGAACAGTCTGGCATGCAGACAGCGTGGGATTTTGCCTGCGCCGATGCCAAATCCATTCGTAAGCGCTTTTCCGTGGAAATTGAGCGCACGATAAGAGAACTGAATGGCATCCGCTGTATGGAGTGGGAAGAATACCGGCCGAAGAAAAAGCAGATTTACGCCACCCGCGCATTCGGACAGCCCGTTTCCGACATTCAAAGTCTTAGACAGGCATTGTGCTGGCATGCCGAGCGGGTAGCTGAAAAGCTCAGGCGGCAAAACAGTAGTGTAAAAACGCTGACCCTGTTTGCTCATGCCAACCCGTTTGCTGCCAGTGGTCATTATCACAAGGCCGTGCAACACCAGTTTGCTTTCGCCACTGCTGATTCTTGCCAACTGGTGGCCGCCGCCAGTAAAGCCGCTGATACGCTGTATTGCGCCGGCGTACAGTTTCATAAGTGTGGCGTGGGCGCGATAGAAGTACAGGACGACGATGTAAAGCAACCCGACCTGTTCGACGAGAACCCCACAAACAATAAACTTATGGCTTGCATGGATGCCATAAATGCGCGTTATGGCAGCAGTACCATTGGCGTAGCAGCAAAAGGGGAAAATCAGCAGTGGCGCATGAAACGGGCGTACCTGTCACCACGCTACACCACCAACTGGCAGCACATCCCTCAGTGCAAGTGCTAGTACAACCCTGTTGCGAGCAGGTTTCCCCAAGTTTAATAGAGATGACTGAATTCAAAGGTATACTCAGTGTTTAAATTGATAAACCACAGGCAGGAGTGAATGGAATGCTGAACCTTGAAGGCATAAAAGGCGTGATCTTTGACTTAGACGGCACGCTGGTGGAATCGTCACTGGATTTCACCGCCATGCGCAAAACCATTGGCTGCCCGCAAGATGAAGACATTCTTACCTTCATCGATAACCTGCCCGATAACGATCAGCAAAAAGCCGCGCATCAGGTGATTTTAGACCACGAACTCGCCGACGCCAGAGAAGCCCGCTGGCTAGACAACGGTAAAGCGATGGTAGAAGCTGTACTAAAGGCCAACCTGCCCATGGCCATAGTCACTCGCAACTGCCGCCAAGCTTCAGACATCAAAATTACCAACAACAACATTCCCATCACTAACGTGCTTACCCGCGAATGCGCCCCCGCTAAACCCGACCCCACCGCACTACTAATGGTAGCCGAGCAATGGCAAATAGCCCCCGCACAGTGTTTGTATGTGGGGGACTATATTTACGACCAGCTTGCTGCGGAAAATGCAGGGATGAGGTGGGTATTGGTTTAGTTTTGATTTCCGGTTTTTGGCCAATCAGGTTTATCAGGTATCTCGGGCATGAATGCTATGCCCTGCTTATCTATAGCTAAATACTCAAATAGGTGTTCTTGACTTATGCCTCCCATGACTACTTTACATTCTTTAGTATTAAGTTCGTGAATATTGCCTTTAACTAATTTATCCATTCTTTTATCCTCTTAAAACCTTCAAAAATTATTCATAAAATATGGCGGACACGCAGTCATGGAACGGACGCGCTTTTATCAAAAAGGGACATTGATTCTTTTTGTCCTTCTATGCACAGTTATTTGGCCGGTTCAAGCGAACCATTATTGGAAAGATGCAAATGTCTATTTTGACGGGTTCTCAACGGGCATAATTCGTGACATTGAATATGCTGAGGACGGACTCTGGCTAGGAGCTGAGAATGGCCTCTTTCGCTTAGCAGGAGAGGAAGCAGAAAGATTTGAACTCCCTTATCTCACATCCGGCTATATATCTGACTTAGAGCTAACAGTCGAAGGGGATATTTGGCTGACTGTCTATGGTACTGGTATCTTTCTCAAAAGAAGAGATGGTGCGATAGAGAAACTTGAACAAGGTGAGGCTTTTCAATCCGCTTGGCAAGTTCACGATACCGGAAGCACACTACTCGTTCTGACGGTTGGAAGTGTTTTGATTTATGATAAAAGAAGCTCAGAAATTGTTCGTAAAATTGATGGGCTAACTAAACGAAAATTCGATGGCTTCCCTTATATCTTTTCTAACAAGGAACATACGCTAATTATCGAAGGCAGCGATGTTTTGCACGCACAAGACTCATCATTTAAGTTTGATGAGTATGAAATTGAAAAATACTGGCCTCGCCTCAGTACAGTATCTCATATTGCCCACCATCGTAATGTATACCATGTAGTAGGTCCGGAAGGGGTCTATTCCGGTTCAAAGCTATTTGAACCCGAAATATATCGATCTGCGGACAGGCCTTTAAAAAATATCAAACTGGTAACATCTATTGATGACACGGTTACGCTTGTTGGAAATAGTCTTTCAAAGTTAACAAAAACCAAGGTTGAGGCTGTTCGGTGGGTCAGAAATTTATGGGATGATCAGGAAATAGGTACAATTACATCTGCGACTGAGTCGGAAGATGGTGATATCTATATCGCATCGTCTCAGAAAGGCCTGATCTACATTCCGACTTTCTTTGATGCAATTACTACAAGTGAACAGAACAGTGGCTTGCTCACCCGAGCTTTGGGCAGAATAGTCGATGGTAATAGCATTTCATCTACAAAACTCTACCGTAAACAGATAGATGAAGTTTGCGATATAGGAGTTGAAAAGCCGTTTTGTCAAAAGCAGCATCTCTTGGTTAGCGCTTATGGTGAAAATGATTGGCTCACTGTTGCTGTAAATAATAGTCAGAGCAACATTCATATTTACAACAGTGAGTGGCAAAGAACAGACCAACTAGACGTAGATTTTGAGATTCAGGATATAACTATAAGTGAATCAGGTGCAATTTATGCCCTATCCGAGACAAGTGAAATCTATGTTCAAATGTCCAGAACATCGTGGCGTAAACTTCCCATAGATCTGGCAAACACACTAAAATTCGATTGCTTCTTCTTTTCAGGTAAAAAAGAAATCTATCTCTGCTCGAAAACACGGGGGCTTTTCCTACTTGACCTTGATTCGGGAACCATTTCAACAGAAGAATTAAGTTCCAGTCACCGAGTGAAATATATCCGAAGTGGTACTTCTGACGCCGCAGGTACTTTATGGATCGCAACAAACTCAGGGCTCTTTTTCAAAAACATCAAAGGCGACTGGATGGTGCTAAATCAGTCAGACGGTGTTAAAGATATCGATTTTGAGTATAAGGGGTTAGTCGCCGCTAAGTATGCAATCTTCACAGACGGGGATATTTATAACTACCGTGTGAATAGCTCTGCTTTTGCAAATAGAATAGATAGTAGGCAAAGACGCGCTAGCTCTGCTGTGATTAGAGTTATAGATAAAAAATCAGGCAAAGTCATAGAGAGTGCGGAGAACAACGTTTATGACCTTGTTCAGGGTGATAGAGAGGTCATGCTGTATGCCTTTATAAATAACTACATATTACGACATGATCTGAAGCTTGAGTACTTACTGTCAGGTGAAGGTGATTGGGTATCGTCTGAGAGTACTTATATAAATCACGATCTTAGTACGTTATCGCCAGGTACTCACACAATAGCCCTAAGGGTAAGCGATCCACGTAGCTACGCTAAGCAACTCGAAACGCTAGTGACACTTCATATTCTCCCACCATGGTGGCGTACTTGGCAGGCGATGATTGGTTATATTATTGCGCTGATGGCTTTAAGCTATCTGGGGTATCGCAATTACCTTCATCGTGTCAGCGAGCAGGGGGAGATGCTATCCAAGCTGGTGGATGAGAAACATACCGCATTAGAAAACAGCGGCGAGTTTCTAAATCATGTTTTGGGGCAAAGGCAGAGAATTATGGCCAATTTGTCTCACGAAATCCGCACACCGCTTGCTCTAGTGGTTGGCCCGATAAGCCAAATTATGAAATCCCCCGCTGATGCTGAAGTGCCTGAACTACTTGATACGGCAAATCGCAACGCGCAGCGCATTCAGGTGTTGGTCGATCAGATGCTTGAGCTGGAAAAGCTCGACTATATGCGCAGTCGACCTAAACAGCTTTACGACCTTGACCACGATATCCCCAAAATTACCTACGATCTTAAGCCATTTGCAGCAGCCAAAGAGCAGACATTGTCAGTCAAGTGTTCTACCGGAAAATCAATTCTGCTGTATGAGGATTCCCTCGAAAAAATACTAAGTAACTTGGTTTCTAATGCGGTGAAATATACCCACGTGGGGGGCAATATCACGGTTAAGATCAGTGAGCGTTCGATGCAATTACTCATTGAAGTTAGCGACAATGGGCAAGGTATTCCCGATGATATGAAAGGGAAAATTTTCGAGCGTTATGCGCAACTGGATAAAAGTAAAGATGGGGTGGGTGTCGGACTTGCACTGGTTAAAGAATTGGTCAACGTTAACGACGGCCATATCAAATTGAAGTCATCGTTGGATGAAGGCACTAGCGTAAGCATTTGGTTGCCCTTGATTAATACGGAATATCAGCAAAGTGAGGAAAATTCGGTTGTCGCCGCGAATGAGCCAGAACGTCCGGACTACGATGTCATGTTAACGCCGCCGTTGGAAGACAAGCTCATTTTGATTGTCGACGATAACGATGAGTTGCGTCACTACCTACATAAACAAGTCAGAAGCCATTATCATTGCTTAGTCGCAGGGTCAGGCAGACAAGCGTTAGAGATTGCATCTCGCATGCGACCCGATCTCATCGTCACAGATTATAAAATGCCGGGTATGGATGGACTGGAATTAATTGTGAAGGTAAGAGAGCAGTTTGACGAGCTTCGCATACCAGTCATAGTCATGTCGGCATTTGGCGACCCTAAGAGTATTCGCGATGCGCTTTCAGCCGGCGCTGATAGCTACTTAACGAAACCCGTGGAATCTGAGCTGCTCCTGCTACGAATCAGGAACGTGCTTGAAAGACAGCAGATCCAAATCGTCGAGGTGAGTACAGAAAACTCTGATGATGAAGCGCCAACTCTACCTGATTTTGTGAATGAAAAAGATCAGAACTTCTATTTTAAATTCGTTAACACCTTAGAAAGTAACTACACAGAAGAAAGCTTTAATAGAGCAGCTATGGCCAGCGAAATGGCGGTGAGTGAAAGACAGCTTTCCCGTAAACTTCGAGCAATATTTGATAAAACGTTTAACGAGCTGCTGAAAGAATTCCGCTTGGATCAGGCAAAGCAGATGCTGGCAGAAGGTATGCAGGTTACTCAGGTAGGACTAGAAGTGGGCTTCTCTTCGCCTTCTCAATTCAGTCGCGTGTTTCGTGATGTGCTCGACATGACCCCCACACAATATCAGCAGGAAAACGTAAAGCCTGTGCGAAGGACAAGCCAACTTTAAGCATTTCCACTAATTTATACTTTTTACTAATACGTTTCCCCCCGGTATATTTGGTAAAAAGTGCGTCTCGCAACAATAAAACCAACAAGCGCGACCGGAAGGCATGAATAGCAGGGCAGAGACCATTGCAGCATGCGGCCTACAATACGGACATAAAAAGACGCCACCACGGCACAAATAAATCCAAATTCATTTAGTACAATCAGGACATCAATATGCGTAACTGGCTTTTAGCTGTTGCTTTACTCTTGCCGTACCCGGCGTTTGCTCAGGCGTCTGCCGACACTGGCGACACCGCCTGGATCCTCACTTCCACCGCACTGGTATTGTTCATGACCTTACCGGGCCTGTCATTTTTCTATGCCGGCCTGGTGCGCAGCAAAAACGTGCTTTCGGTGCTGATGCAGTGCTTTGCTATTGCCTGTGGCGCATCGCTTATCTGGCTGATTGCCGGTTACAGCCTGGCATTTGGTGAAGGGAATAGCTTCATCGGCGATTTCTCAAAAATGTTCTTAGATGGTGTGGGCAAAGACACCCTTTCCGGTACCATCCCTGAGGTCTTGTTCTTTATGTTCCAGCTTACCTTTGCGGTTATTACGCCTGCGCTGATGGTGGGCGGTTTCGCTGAACGTATGAAGTTTTCCTCGGTACTGATTTTCGCGCTGGTGTGGCTGGTGCTGGTGTATCTGCCGGTATGCCACTGGGTGTGGGGCGGCGGTTGGCTGGCGCAGATGGGCCTGCTGGACTTCGCTGGCGGTACGGTAGTACATATTACTGCAGGTGTGGGCGCACTGGTGGCTGCGCTGGTTGTAGGTAATCGTTTGGGTTACGGCAGTGCCAACCTAATTCCGCACAACCTCACTATGACGGTAGCCGGCGCCGGTATGCTGTGGGTTGGCTGGTTTGGCTTTAATGGTGGTAGTGCTGTAGCGGCGAATGGCGATGCGGCCATGGCTATGCTGGTCACGCATATCAGTGCGGCAGCCGGTTCACTGGCGTGGATGACCATTGAATGGAAAAAATACGGCAAGCCATCGGTACTGGGCATTGTTACCGGCATGGTAGCTGGCTTGGGTACAATTACCCCAGCATCTGGTTATGTGGGCCCAGCGGCGGGTCTGGTGATTGGTCTGCTTGCCGGTGTGGTGTGCTTCTACTGCACAAACCTTATCAAACAGAAGTGGAAAATTGACGACTCGTTAGACGTATTTCCCGTACACGGTGTCGGCGGTATTTTGGGCACTTTTCTGGCCGGTGTTTTCTGTTCACCCGATTTGGGGATATTCAGCGGCTACGGCTTTGGTGGTGATAACACGTCAATCAGCGAACAGCTAACAGTGCAATTGATCGGCATTGTTGCGGTATTCGCCTATACGGCCGTGGTGTCCTGGCTGCTATTGAAAGTTGTCTCGGTGCTTACAAATGGTTTACGCGTGAGCGAAGAAGTTGAGCAAAAAGGATTGGATATTTCCAGCCACGAAGAGCGTGGTTACAATCTGTAATACACAATCTGCCGCCCGGGGTCTCTGGGCGGTAATCATGTTCTTGTAGCACATCAACCCAAACTCCTCAGCACGATAGCAGTTCACATTCCAACCTCAGTGTGTAAAAATCATGTGAAATGTTACCGATAACGTTAACGCTTTCTTCTTCAAGGAATACTTATGAAAACGAATTTGTTTGCCCTGTCTGCATTAGGCTTGAGTTTACTGTCTCCCGTGGCGTTGGCCATGGATGCAAGCTTTGCAAAAGACGGCGTAGTGGTTAACGGGGCTGCCGATGATGCTGTTTGGGAAACGGCACAGTGGTACCCGCTAGAGCATTTGATGGTGGGCACTATGCCCTCCAAAGAAGATTTTTCTGGTCGTTTTAAACTGGCATGGGATGAAGGTAAGCTCTACTTGTTGGTGGAAATGCTCGATGACGTGCTGATAGATACGCATCCTGATCCTAAAGATAAGTACTGGGACGATGATGCTCTTGAAGTCTTTATCGATGAAGATGCGTCTGGCGGCAACCATCAGTACAGCTACAATGCGTTTGCTTATCATATTGCATTAGACGGCAATGCAGCAGACTTTGGCGACAAAGGCGATAATGACGGCGTGGTGTTGTTAAACGACCACGTGACGAGTGTGTTGCATCGCGCTGAAGCAGCGCCATATACCATTACCTGGGAAGTGGCTATCGACATTTACGACGATTCCTTTACCACGGCGAAACCGGGTAAACCTGTTACGCTTAGCGAAGGCAAAGTAATGGGGTTTATGTTGGCTTACTGTGATAACGACGGTAGTCCGGAACGTGAACATTTCGTCGGCTCACACGAAATCACGCCAGTAGATGGCAGTAAAAATTTGGGTTATATCGATGCGTCGGTATTTGGAAAAATCACCCTGACAAAATAGTCCTGAATGACAGGATATGCATACGCGTTCTGCGAATACAACAAGGCCGCCAGAAGTTTACTTCAGGCGGCTTTTTAGTTGTTGGGCAACAACAGCAGACTCTTCGGCTACCTTTTTTTGATCATTCGAAAATGGGTGCTGCGCCAGTTCGCACATCAGTGCAGGAATATCATTCAGCGGCAACACGTGTGATGGGTGGTCGTTGAGCACGGCATTTAATGGCAGGTAAGGTGCGTAAGCGTCTTCTGGCGATTGTGCCACAGTGATGCCACCCTGTGCAGACGTTTCACGCAGGCCAGCAACTCCATCATCAAGGTTTCCGGTAAGCAGAATACAGATAGCCCGTTCAGTGTATTCTTTTGCCGCCGACTTAAACAAAAAGTCGATAGAAGGGCGCCAGTAGGAAAAATCAGGCTCTTCATAAAAGCGAATGCGATTGTCCTCTACGCCAATGTGCAGGTTGTCGGGGGGCAGATAAATGTGACCACCGCGAACGACTTCTCCGTCTTCCGCATTTTTCACGGTAAGCTGGGTTTTCGCCTGAAATACCATTTGCATATCGCCGCCTTTCTTGTCGCTGTCTTTAATTCGATGCAGCAACAAAAAAACAGGGGCAGGAAAATCATCGGGTAGTTTTTCTACCAGAGAGATAAACGCTTTTACACCGCCAAGAGAGGCACCGATAAAATAAACCGGGCCTGGCTCAGGGTACCTAATCTTCGTTTTTGGTGTTTCTTCCATTCAGGTATCTTAAAAGAATTTCATGTAAGTTGGTTATTTCTACGGGCTTAGGCAAAAAATCGCTCATACCGGTTTTTAAACAACGTGCAATGATATCCTGGTGAACGTGGGCCGAGACTGCGATTACGTCTGTTTTGCTCGCAATGTCGGGCTTCTCTGTGGTCAGCACTTCAAAGAATTCGAAGCCATCCATGACGTCCATTTGCAAGTCTAGCAAAATGACATCGTAGTGCTGTTTGTCTACCTGTTCTAGCGCTTGCTCGCCATTCTCTGCAACATCGTAGGTCAGGCCGAGTTCTTCCAGATACGTAGTAAGAATAAAGACGTTAGCGTCGTTATCTTCCACAACTAAAACGCGGGTATCGTCGGCGGTGGCTAACTTACTAATTTGCTTGTCAGACTGGGGGCGTTTTTCCATAACGGCTTTGGGCGTTTGCAGTGGCAGTGTGATAGTAAAGGTGGTGCCCGCATTCTCTTTACTGGAAACAGAAATCGTGCCGGCCATCAGCGCCACTAACTCTTTAACGATCGACAGACCTAATCCAGACCCGCCAAAGCGTCGTGCAATACTGGAATTCGCCTGGGTAAATTTCTCGAAAATCTGCTGCAGGTTTTCTTCCGACATACCGATGCCGGTATCGGTAACTTTGAGCAGCAGGCGATAAACACCACTATCCCAATGTCCACTAAGAGACACTTTGACACTTCCTGACTCGGTAAATTTAATCGCATTGGACAGCAGATTGGTGACAATTTGTTGTATTCGCAACGGGTCGCCGATAAATGCATCGGGCAGATCTTCACTGAAGTTCGCTGAGATTTTGCGGTCTTCTCTGTCGTTATCAACTGCGTAAAGCTCAATTAAATCTTCAACTAAATCTTTCGGTGAAAACTCCGTGTGTTCAAGCGATAGTTGGCCTGATTCCAACTTGGCAAAATCGAGCAGATCATTGAGCAAATCTTTTAGTTTGCGGGTAGCGTTGTCGAGGATCTTAAGTAATCGCTCTCGCTTCGAATCGTCGTCAACGCTAAGGCCGAACACCTCGTTCACACCGACAATTGCATTTAGCGGGGTGCGGATTTCATGACTGACATTCGCCAGGAACTCCGTTTTTGCCAGGTTAGCACGTTGCGCCTGCTCACGTTTTTCGTCGAGCTCGTGTTGATGATTAACCAGCACGGTGTTATCGATAAAGCTGAAAATAGCGCCTTCAACTTTGTTGTTAGTTGAAAAGTAAGGAGTAACCTGGAGGCTGTAGTATACGTTTTCGCCTTCCAGAGGGACGGTTAACTCTTTACCGGAATCAGTCACGCCATCGACCAAATCACGCACTTTAACGCCGTCGAACCGCTCGCGGATACGCTCGTTAAAGTTGTCCAAATCGGAATTTAGCTTAAACGTTGCTTTGGCAGCTTTGTTGGCTCGTACAACCGTGTAGTTGCTATCAAGATAAACCAACGGGAAAGCCAGAGAGTTTTTAATGTTGACCAACTCATTGGTCACTTGCTCAAGCGACGTGGTTTTGTCATTGAGCTGATCGTTCATTGTTACCAGTTCTTCGTTGGTAGATTGAAGCTCTTCATTAGTGGTTTCCAGTTCTTCGTTGGAAGATTGTAACTCTTCGTTCGACGATTGCAGCTCTTCGTTCATCGACTGCAATTCTTCGTTTGATGTTTCGAGTTCTTCCACCACGGTTTGAATATGCTCGCGAGCCATAGATAGCTCGTCTTCAAGCTCTTTTATGCGCGCAGCACTCTCGTCAAGAATAACCGCAGTCGATTCATTGATGGCTTCAGCTGAGCGTTCGAAACAGACCAACAGAAACTTTTCGTCCTGCTCCTCAATCTGAACCGGCAGCACCTTCATTTTAACCTGATACTTCTTGCCATCAATCGTCATGCGGCGTATTTGACTTTCAGACTGCTTTTTCGTGCGGGTGACTTTATAAACCAGTGGGCGAATTTCGTGTCTGAACATTTCCAGCACGATTTCACTCAGGTTAAACGACGGCTTTCCTTTCGGAAACTTGATGTAGTTGGTGCTATTACCATAAGTATGTTCTACATCCAGGTTATCGTTTATCAGAATGCAGGCATCGCCAAGCTGTTCTACCAAGGCGTCGGGTAGTTGCGGAGGCTGGCTGGTATCCGTAGTTCTTGCCGGCATTTCAGTTAGTCTAACCGACGCCTTTCCACTTAAATGAAAACGCTGCGGGTTATAGGAAGACACGCTTCGTTTTTGAAAAATCTTTTCCTGTGAATTAACGGCACGGAAAATATCCGTAACCTGAGAGGTACTTTCAGATTTGCCCAGGAATAAGTGTCCACGGTCTCGCAAGGAGTAGTGGAATATACGATACACTTTTTTCTGCAATTCCTGATCGAAGTAGATAAGCAGGTTGCGGCAGGTAATGAGATCGATACGCAGGAACGGTGGATCATCGATGATATTGTGACCGGAGAACAAGATAATACGCTTGATCTCATCAATCACTTCATAAGCATTGCCTTTCTTGCGGAAATACTTCTCTTTGAACTGCTGCGGTACATCTGCCATGGATGCTTCGCTATAAATACCACGGCGAGCAACGGTGAGCGCATCGGTGTCGACATCCGATGCGAAAATTTGGTGCTCTTCGCTACTCAGTTTCTCTACGCCACCGAGTGCCTCACACAGCATAATCGCTAAACTGTAGGCTTCTTCACCGGTTGCGCAGCCTACCACCCACAATCGAATAGGATCGCCATTACTCTTACTGTCTTTAATCGACTCAAGCATTGGCGCAAGTTGGCTAAAAGTATTGGGGTCGCGGAAGAAGTTAGTAACGGAAATCAGAATGTCTTTGTAAAGCAGGCGCACCTCTTCGCTATCGTCACGAATCAAATCGACGTATTCCGAGAAGCTGTCGACCTTCCGCGCCAGCATTCTACGTTCGATGCGTCGTTGCAAGGTAGCCTTTTTATAATGCTTGAAAGACACGCCGCACTGCTTTCTGACAATACTAATGAGTTCGAGGAATCTATCCTGAACCTCTTCACCTTCGATTTTGATTTGCAAATCTCGGGGCAGTTTAGTGCTGAGGTCGTGTAGATGAACGCCGATATCTGACGGATTCAGTACAAAATCAACGCAATCGGTGTCTAGCGCTGCGCGTGGCATGCCATCGTATCCGGCAGAGGTTGGGTCTTGTGCGTAGGTTACGCCACCTGACGCTCTGATCACTTTAATTCCGTGCGCGCCATCTGAACCGGTTCCAGATAATACAACACCAATGGCATGCTCCCGCTTTTCTTCAGCAAGTGAGACAAATAAGGTGTTAACGGAAGGCTTCGCAAAGTTGGCGGAATCCAACTCAGAGAGATAAATCTTTTTTCCTTTAACCCGAACATCATATTTTGGCGGCGTGATGTAAATCGTGTTCGGTTGTGCCTCAATACCGTTGGTAATGGTTTGCACTTTCAGGCGTGTTTCCCGCTGAACCAGCTCAGTAAGCTTACTTTCATGTTTAGGCGAGAGGTGCTGTGCCACAATGTAAATCATATTTGCATCGTTTGGCAGCTGCTCGCAGAGGGTTTGGATAGGTTCGAGTCCGCCCGCGGATGCACCGATCCCCACCCAGTAATAAGCTTTTTCATCAGAGCTTGTAGTCATCTAAATATCATGTTCAACAAGAAAATATGAATCTAATACTATCATTTAGTTTAACGAGATCCATCATAAACGGCCGAGTGCATGACAAACTGCTGACTCACCTTTTTGCTGAGTATTCAGACAAAAAATGATGCTGATACTTTTGCATTTAACTATGGATGGGGGGTGACTAAATCATACAAATCGGCAATCGTGCTGTTCACCTTCTGACTGGTTTCAAGAACAGCACCGTGCGCATTGACTGCGCTTACACTAAACAGCACATTCTCCAGCGGATACTGGATTGTCAGGCCAGTGGTATTGGTGCGACTGAGCGTGCGAGTTTTCAGTAATGCAAAGGTGTCGCCTACTGCCACGCCATCGGCAGCCCCCATACCGATTACCAGGTTATCTTCGAGTTTGTCTGCGACTTGCGTAACGGAAGGTTCACACGTAATGATATTGGCGATATCCGTTACCGCTGCATTCACCGTATTTAACACAATTCTGCCGTAGTCTTTGCGCCAGAACAGGCTGTTGTTGGTGTCTACTTGCTGGCCTTCCGGATAATTCCAGTCGGCTTCTGAATGGTAGCTCTCCTGGAAAAGCAGTGAGCTTCGATAAGCATCCACCACATACACGTCCAGAGTGAAGTTTCTTCTTAGCGCGCTTTCGTCATCATCCGTTATATCAAACTGCTCGAACAAGCTGATATCACGTATATATCCGAAGATAACGAACTGACGCCCCTGGGTTTGTGCAAGGTAGGAGGCTTTATCATAAATGATTTGTGGAGTCAGAGAATTAAACGCCGCTCTTGAAGCAAACGCTTTATCTAGTAGCTGCACGTTCATGGCCTGTTGCTGCCGCAGTAATTGCTGCTCGAAGCGCTTGCTGATTTGGTTGCCGAAGTCATAAATATCGCCATAGGCTGCCTGCCGGGGGCGTAAAAGCTGAAGTTGGGTAACCAGCACCGAGCGATGATATTTATCACTTTCACAAGAGAATAGTGGCGTGATGTTTACTCTAACCACCACATGCAATGTGCCTTCGGTTATTGTCTCATCAATAATTTCCACCCGCTGTATACGACCTGTAGAGTGAATTTCAGCTTTGCTGCTTACCAGTAGCCCGTTCAATACCACATCTTCTGCGGTGATCACACTGCCTGATTTAAACGACGCATCAGCAATGGCATTTTTTATTGCAACTAACCTAACGTCATCTAATGGCGCATCTTTTACCATCAGAGAGGCTTCTCCCTGTACCCATTCGGCGCGGGAAACAAACGACATAGCAGAGAGAACGAAAAGTATGGCTAAAGGAAAACCACGAAACATAAGATTACCCGAAAATGGAGAAGAGTTTGCCAAGCAAGCTGCGCTTCTGATTATCTTGAAGCTCCCCTTTTCCGCTGTACTCAATTAATGCGTTCCCGACTTTAGCGGAACTAACGGTATTGTTTACATCAATATCGCGAATCCTTACTTCGCCGGAAAAGCGAATGAATTCCTTACCCTGATTCATCGTGATCCACTTTTCACCGGCCACCACCAGGTTATCGTTCGGCAACATCTCAACCACATAAACGGTAATTTGTCCTTCCAGCGAATTCGACTGGCTCGTATTGGCTGAGCTGTTAAATTCGCCACTTTGCTGGTGGTCCATGTTCAGGTCATCATCGCTGATGTGTATCGGGCCGGCATTCACGGTTAGCGGTTGAATCTGAAAACGGGTGTTTTTGTCTTCGTTGTAATCGACTGATTTTTGGGATGAAGTCTGCTCATCGAGAGAGATCAGGATCATGTCTCCTACACTGAAATTGTGATGCAGTTCATACAAACCCGCTGCATGGGCGGGGTCGAAGAGCGAACCGGTAGGTACGCTTACCACTGAAACTTTCTCGCTACGGGGCGGACGAAAGGCCGCCTCACCTGGAGAAGCCTCTCGCTCGCGGGTATCGACAGAGCGTTGCGATACATTTGGATTCGTTGGACTACTTGCAATAACTTGCGCTTCTTCAGAAGGCGTTTGGCTGCATGCCGCAATATGTAAAGAAATGAAAAGAATCAAAATTTGGCATCGTAATTTCATAGCTGCGTCGCTCGGTGTCAGGTTTCTGACAATAAATATCGTTAATCATAGGGAGAAAGTGCCGCCGTCCTTTGCGAACCCGAATTGAATACTAACTGAGGTTTTGGCTTACAGCACAGCTGTAGCTTATTGATTTTCAGTACCTTTACAGAGTTTACAATGCCCGCTGGGTAGGGGGATTTATGCAAATTTTAGAGACGATGAGCGGTTACATCACGAACACCGTTGATGTGGGCGACACTATGGACAGTACCCTATCGACGAGTGATTCAACACTGACCACTGCGACGGAGACGGCAGATGGTTTTACGGCAATGTTATCTACCCTTACGTTGGGAGATACCAATACCAGTGCGAAGTCAGATGAATTGGTCTCTGGCATTCAATCGGCGTTTATGCGCTCTTTGGGGCTGGGGGAGGGCGTAGATGAAGCGCTGAACTTACTGACTTCTGATGAAGGCTTAGCCAAACTTCAGGGCTCTCTTTTGTCAGTGTTGAAAACCGATTTACTAAAGTCAGCTGTTTCTGCTTCTTCGAGTGATGCACAAGGCGTGACTGAAGAAGTGGTTGAAACGGAATCGGTAGACAGCGAAAACATGGCGTCTTCTGACTGGGCCACCTTTTTAGATAGCGCTTTTGGTGAAGATGGCGTCGACTGGAATGATGGCTTCGATGCGGTCAATCTGCTGCATCACATTCCGTTAGTGTCTGACTTTTATCAGAATGTATCTTCGAGTCATATTAGTGCCGCATCCGATTTAGCTGGAAGCTTTCTGTATGGCGGCCCTGCAGGGTTGGCTTATTCGGCGGTAAATCTGGGTGTAAAGGAAATGACCGGAGATTCCATCACAAATCATTTATGGTCGGCTGGCCATGACTGGTTGTTCAGTGAAGAAAACACAGGGACAGATGAGAGTGTGACAGAAGGTGTGGTTGGTGAACACGGTGAGGCTGTAGCGCAGTCGGCATACCAGTTCGCGAGGCGGAAATTCGATGCAGATTAAGCGGCAACAACGTGCCGCTTTTGCATAACTTGGGTAACGTTATTCCGCACCACTGACAATTTGCACTTGCGCGAGATCGGTATCGCCCTTGATCACTTTATAAATAGCATCCTGAACCAGTGTACGCATGCCGTCTTTCATCGCCTGATCTTTCATGTCAGATACACTGCCTTCTTTGTACACCAAGCTGCGTAGCTCTGGTGTCATTCCAAGCAGTTCGTGTACACCGGTCCGACCGCGATAGCCTGTACCACCACAATCATCGCAGCCTTCCGCCTTGTGTAGCATAAGCGGCGTTGGAAGGTTCAGTTCTGCAAGGTAGTCTTCACCATATTGACGTTTGATAAACGCCACGTCGCTCTCTGATGCCGGGTACTCTTTTTTACAGCTCTTGCACAATGTGCGAATTAGTCGCTGTGCTAGAATACCCACACAAGCATCTGAGAAGTTTACCGGGTCCAGACCTAAATCCAGCAAACGGGTGATGGTTTCTGGTGCAGAGTTGGTGTGCAGGGTAGATAACACAAGGTGACCGGTAAGGGACGCTTCGATACCGGCATGGGCGGTTTCTTTGTCACGCATCTCACCGATGAGGATGATATCCGGGTCGGCCCGAAGGAACGCCCGAAGCGCCGCCGCGAAGGTAAAACCAATTTTCGGACTTACCTGCACCTGCTGTAAACCGGCCTGAGTAATTTCCACCGGGTCTTCGGCAGTCCAGATTTTCTTCTCCGGCGTGTTCAGATAGCCCAACACTGCGTGGAGCGTGGTGGTTTTACCTGAACCGGTAGGTCCTACAACCAATAGAATGCCGTGAGGCTTACGAATCATACTTTCGAGGCGCTGAATGTTCGATGGCGCAAGGTTCATTTTATCGATGGGCATGGCACCGCCTGATGCCAATATACGCATTACCACGCCTTCGCCAGCGACGGTGGGAATGGTGGCAACACGCACCTCTACTAACTGTCCATTCATACGGAAAGAGAGCTTGCCGTCTTGTGGCACCCGTTTTTCGGCAATATTCAGGTTCGACAAAATTTTAATACGAGCGATGACCGCACTGTGGTGAGATTGCGGAATTTGACTCATATCCCGACACACGCCATCCACACGCATTCTCACGCGGGTAGGGCCGCCTTTTTCCGGGTCAATGTGGATATCCGACGCGTTTAGCCGCTTTGCATCGTGCAGAACCCGGCTCACAAGACGCACCACGGCTGGCGCGTCGTCAGACATTTCATCAACCTGGTCGTCGCTGTCTTCATCGCCGGCGCTGATTTCGTCGAGAATTTCGCTCATCTCGCCGGGGGCGCCACCACCGCTACCTTCACCTAGATATTGCATGACCTGGTTAGGCAACGCGACAGCTATTTCGTAGGTATCTATGCCCAGCGCACTTTCTATTTCCATAAGCAGCGCAGCATTGTTCGGCTCTGCCATTAATACAGTGGGGCGTTCGTGCGCATCGGCAATTACGGCAACAAGATTACGCTTTAGATAAGAGAGGTTTAACTTACTGTTGTTTTGATACAGGTGATACTTTTCCGGCAGGTACGGGATATAAGGTACCTGATAATGCACAGAAAGCGTGTTTCCTAGATCATTCTCGCGGATGCTGTGTTCAGACATCAATCGCTGCACTAAAGCTCGGTGATCGTTGGCGCTTTCTATTAACTCTGCCAGCGCTGTGGATGAAATCAGGTTTTTATGCAGCAACAGGTCGAAGGGATTGTTAGTACCACCTAGCTCATATCGAAACTTATTTCCCAACAGTTCCGTGAGGTTTTGAGCGACGGTGAGGTCGGTATCGTTGAACGGTCCTGTTTCCTTATTAATGAGCTGCATAACGCCAAGCAGAACACCGGCATTCAAAATGGGCACACACAGAATATTATTGGTACGGAAATTTGTGCTCTTATCGAATTTGTCGGCGAAACGAAGACGGGGATGAATACTGGCTAATTCTTCAGTGTCGTAAGGGTTAGCGACGATCACTGGTCGTTGAGCAAGCGCGACATAACCTGCAATGGACATTGGCGAAATGGGAACCTTAATTTCCTGTGTGGCCTTTCCAGTTTTAAAGCGGGCAACCAAATCCTGGTGTTGCCGACGACGCATAAAAATACTCATACGCTGCGTATCGAACAAATCAAGAATGATGGATTCAATTTCGCTATAGGCATCAAGTAAGGATGAATGCTTCTCAAGGATGCTGTTGATTTTATCAAATGCCAACTGCTGACTACTGTTTCCGAGCATAAATAAAGGTTCTATTATTAAGACAAACCGACAATACGAGACATACCGGGCAAAAAAACGTGGTAGCGCCCGAAACTAATGCGTTTCACAATACCCCTTTCTGGTTAAACCAGCAACTGACCGAGAATGCAGAAGCCGCGATTTACCTGATACCGACAATGACTTACGTATAAATAACCTAGTACAACCTACCCACTGAATAAAAATAGATCAATTTTTACAATTCGCGGTTGCTTTGATTCGTTAGTTCTGTATAATTCGCGCCCACTTGCCATGTACAACTTGTACAAAAGGCATGGTTTCGGCCGCAACTACACTGCTTTTAGGGTAGATGCCGAAGCTACAACTCCAGTAAACCGGTAACGTAGCGGGCGTGTCAGAAACAAAGAACAAGATTCCAATTGGGAATCACTGGTTTATACGCACATCTTTTCATCCCATTTATAAGAGGGAGTGAGAAGATGATTTTTTTGTTCTTTCGATTGGAGCTTAATCGATGCCAAATCAAAGAATTCGTATTCGTCTTAAAGCGTTTGATCACAAGTTGATCGATCAGTCTACGGCTGAAATCGTAGAAACGGCGAAACGTACTGGTGCTCAGGTAAGCGGTCCTATTCCTCTGCCTACTCGCAAAGAACGCTATACAGTTCTGGTTTCTCCGCACGTTAATAAAGACGCGCGTGACCAATACGAAATCCGTACTCACAAGCGTTTGGTAGACATCATCGAGCCAACTGATAAAACAGTTGACGCGCTGATGCGTTTGGACTTGGCTGCTGGCGTTGATGTTCAAATCAGCCTGGGCTAATAAGAGAGGGTATTAACAATGGCGATTGGTCTAGTCGGTCGTAAAGTGGGTATGACTCGCATCTTCACTGAAGATGGCACGTCTATCCCTGTGACTGTTATCGAAGCGACCCCAAACCGCGTTACTCAGGTTCGTTCTGAGGAAACTGACGGTTATCGCGCTCTTCAGGTTACTACTGGTACTAAGAAAGCGAACCGCGTAAACAAAGCTGAAGCAGGTCACTTTGCTAAAGCTGGCGTTGAAGCAGGCCGCACTCTGGTAGAATTCCGCCTGGAAGACAACGAAGGTGCTGAAATTGAAGTTGGCAGTGAAATCACTGTAGAAATCTTCAACGACACCAAGAAAATTGATGTAACTGGTACTTCTAAAGGTAAAGGTTTCCAAGGTGCAATCAAACGTTGGAACTTCAGTTCACAACGTATGACTCACGGTAACTCTTTGTCTCACCGTGCTCCTGGTTCAATTGGTCAAAACCAATCACCAGGTAAAGTTTTCAAAGGCAAGAAAATGGCTGGCCAACTTGGTAACAAGCAAGTCACCACTCAGTCTCTGGAAGTTGTACGTGTAGACGTAGAAAACAGCCTGATCCTGGTTAAAGGTGCCGTACCTGGCGCAACTGGCAGCGATGTTATCGTAAAGCCAGCTGTTAAAGCGTAACGTCTGGGGAGTTAAGTGATGGAATTAACATTGAAAGACGCGCAAAGCGCTCTTGAAGTATCCGAAGCGACCTTTGGACGTGAGTTTAACGAAGCTCTGGTACACCAGGTAGTTGTTGCTTACGGCAATGCTGCCCGTCAGGGTTCTAAAGCTCAGAAGACTCGTTCTGAAGTTCGCGGTGGTGGTAAGAAGCCATGGCGTCAAAAAGGTACTGGCCGTGCACGTGCTGGTACTATCCGTAGCCCAATCTGGGTTGGCGGTGGCCGCGCATTCGCTGCGAAGCCTCGTAACTTTGAACAAAAAGTTAACAAGAAAATGTACCGTGGTGCTATCAAGAGCATCCTGTCTGAACTGATTCGTCAAGACCGTCTGGTTGTTGTTGAGAAGTTCGGCATCGATGAGCCTAAAACTAAGGCACTGGTAGCTAAACTGGCTGAACTGGAACTGTCTGATGTTCTGATCGTTACTCCAGAAGTAGACGAGAACCTGTTCCTGTCTGCTCGCAACCTGTACAAAGTTGATGTACGTGATGTTGCTGGTATCGACCCTGTTAGCCTGATCGCATTTGAAAAAGTGCTGATTACTGCGGATGCAGTGAAACAACTTGAGGAGGCGTTAGCATGAAAGAAGAACGTCTACTGAACGTGCTTAAGGCACCACACGTTTCAGAAAAGTCTACGATGGCTGCTGAAGCGAGCAACACGGTTGTATTCAAAGTAGCTAAAGACGCGAACAAAGCTGAAATCAAAGCAGCAGTTGAAAAACTGTTTGAAGTTGAAGTAGCTGACGTACGCACTGTGAACGTTAAGGGTAAAACTAAGCGTCACGGCATGTCTTTCGGTAAGCGTAGCGACTGGAAAAAAGCGTATGTATCGCTTAAAGAAGGTCAGGACATCGACTTTGTCGGTGGCGCTGAATAAGAAGGGGATTAGAAATGCCATTAATGAAAGCTAAGCCAACTTCTGCCGGTCGTCGTCACGTTGTTCAGGTTGTTAACCCTGATCTGCACAAAGGTGCGCCTCACGCGCCTTTGTTAGACAAGAACAGCAAATCTGGTGGCCGCAACAACAATGGTCGTATTACCGTACGTCACCACGGTGGTGGTCATAAGCAACACTACCGTATCGTTGACTTCAAACGTAACAAAGACGGCGTACCTGCCAAAATTGAACGTTTAGAATACGATCCAAACCGCTCTGCAAACATTGCTCTGGTACTGTATGCAGACGGTGAGCGTAAGTACATCCTGGCACCTAAGGGTCTGAAAGCAGGTGATGCGATTCAGTCTGGTTCAGATGCAGCGATCAAAGCAGGTAACGCCCTGCCTATGCGCAACATCCCAGTAGGTACAACTGTACACGCTATCGAAATGAAGCCTGGCAAAGGCGCGCAAATCGCTCGCTCTGCTGGTCAATACGCTCAGATCCTGGCACGTGAAGGTAACTACGTTACTCTGCGTCTGCGTTCAGGTGAAATGCGTAAAGTATTGTCTGACTGCCGTGCAACAATCGGTGAAGTTGGCAATGCAGAACACATGCTGCGTTCACTGGGTAAAGCCGGTGCGAGCCGCTGGCGTGGTATTCGTCCTACAGTCCGTGGTGTTGTAATGAACCCGGTAGATCACCCGCACGGTGGTGGTGAAGGACGTACGTCTGGTGGTCGTCACCCAGTGACTCCATGGGGTGTTCCTACTAAAGGTAAGAAAACCCGTAGCAACAAGCGTACTGATAAGCTTATCGTACGTCGTCGTAACAAGTAATAGCGAGGATTCACCATGCCACGTTCTCTCAAGAAAGGTCCATTTATCGACCTTCACTTGCTGAAGAAGGTAGAGGCTGCAGTGGAAGCGAACGACCGTAAACCAATTAAAACTTGGTCACGTCGTTCGATGATCATCCCAGATATGATTGGGTTGACCATTGCGGTCCATAACGGTCGCCAACATGTACCTGTCATCGTAAGTGACGAAATGGTCGGCCACAAGTTGGGCGAATTTGCGCCAACGCGTACTTACCGCGGCCATGTCGCGGACAAGAAAAGCAAACGTTAAGGGGTAGGAAATGGAAGCATTAGCTAAACATCGCTTTGCCCGCACGTCGGCTCAGAAAGCACGCTTGGTTGCGGATCAAATTCGCGGCCTGAACGTTGAAAAAGCTCTTGAAGTTTTAGCGTACAGCCCGAAGAAAAGCGCAGCATTAGTTAAGAAAGTACTGGAGTCTGCTATTGCCAACGCAGAGCATAACGAAGGTGCTGACATCGACGAGCTGAAAGTTGCGAAAATCTTCGTTGACGAAGGTCCAACGATGAAACGTATCAAGCCACGTGCTAAAGGCCGTGCTGATCGTATCTTTAAGCGCAGCAGCCACATCACTGTAGTTGTAGCGGATAACTAGGAGTAGACAATGGGACAGAAGGTACATCCTACAGGTATACGCCTGGGTATCAGCAAACCATGGACTTCGACCTGGTACGCTAATACTGCAGACTATGCAGACAACCTGTATAACGATCATCAGGTACGTCAGTATCTGACTAAGCAGCTGAAAAACGCTTCACTTTCTAAAATCGTGATCGAGCG
Organism: Alteromonas confluentis; assembly: GCF_001757105.1. Taxonomy (GTDB): domain Bacteria; phylum Pseudomonadota; class Gammaproteobacteria; order Enterobacterales; family Alteromonadaceae; genus Alteromonas; species Alteromonas confluentis. The sequence continues at coordinate 73,363 of NZ_MDHN01000029.1, read as the reverse complement.
TCCTGCTAAGAGCATCCGTGTGACTATTCACACTGCTCGTCCGGGCGTTGTTATCGGTAAGAAAGGTGAAGACGTAGAAAAACTGCGTAATTACGTATCTAAGCTGGCCGGTGTGCCTGCTCAGATCAACATTGCTGAAGTACGCAAGCCAGAGCTGGATGCACAGTTAGTAGCTGACAGCATCTCTAGTCAGCTGGAGCGTCGTGTAATGTTCCGCCGCGCTATGAAGCGTGCGGTACAAAATGCAATGCGCCTTGGTGCCAAAGGTATCAAAGTTGAAGTTAGCGGCCGTCTGGGCGGTGCAGAGATTGCACGTTCTGAGTGGTACCGTGAAGGTCGCGTTCCTCTGCACACTTTCCGTGCAGACATCGATTATGCGACTTCTGAAGCTTTAACTACCTACGGTATCATTGGTACTAAAGTTTGGATCTTCAAAGGTGAGGTTCTGGGCGGTCTGCCTACAAACCAAGAGCCGGCTGCGCCAGCTCAACCTAAGAAGAAAGGCCGCAACGCTAAGCGAGAGGGCTAAATCATGTTACAACCAAAACGCATGAAATTTCGTAAAATGCATAAAGGTCGTAACCGTGGTCTTGCTATTGCTGGTGGCAAAGTAAGCTTCGGCACTTATGGCCTGAAAGCAGTTGGCCGTGGTCGTATGACTGCACGCCAAATCGAAGCAGCGCGTCGTGCTATGACTCGTCACGTTAAGCGTCAAGGTAAAATCTGGATTCGGGTTTTCCCTGACAAACCAATTACTGAGAAGCCTCTTGAAGTGCGTCAAGGTAAAGGTAAAGGTAACGTTGAGTACTGGGTATGCCAAATTCAACCTGGCCGTGTTCTGTATGAGATGGAAGGTGTTCCTGAGTCTCTGGCACGCGAAGCGTTTGAACTGGCAGCGGCAAAACTGCCATTTAAAACAACCTTTGTAACTCGGACGGTGATGTAATGAAAGCGACTGAACTGAAAGATAAAAGCGTAGAAGAGCTGAACGCAGAGTTGTTAAACCTGCTACGCGAACAGTTCAACTTGCGCATGCAGCATTCAACTGGTCAGCTTGAAAAAACAGACCAGCTGAAGAAAGTGCGTCGTAACATCGCGCGTGTTAAAACCATTCTGACTCAAAAGGCTGATGCGTAATGACTGAGCAAAATGTTCGTACAGTACAAGGTCGTGTGGTTAGCAACAAAGGTGATAAGTCAATCACTGTTGTTGTTGAGCGTTTCGTTAAACACCCTATCTACGGGAAGTTCATCAAGCGTTCTACCAAGCTTCACGCACACGACGAAAGCAACACTGCTAACGAAGGCGATACCGTGACTATTCGCGAGTGCCGCCCTGTTTCCAAGACTAAGACTTGGACTCTGGTAAGCGTTGTAGAAAAAGCTAGCATGTAATTGCTGTTTTTATCTTGAAAAAGCCCGGTTTATCCGGGCTTTTTTGTATGTAAAATTCAGCATTTCTTACTCATCCGTTAATAATTGCTTACATACACAATTCACTTCGTATACGAAATAGCGGTATGCTGTCTTTAACAAGGCGGTGTACGGTTATTGCTCCGTCTAATTACATCAGAAAATCACGTAACGATTAGATAAACCCACACATCAACGATAATTCTAATAAACAAAGGGAAACAAGCATGAAATCTTCTGTAAAAGCCAGTTTTGGTTTTGCATTGAGTTTAGTGGCTGCCGCCATGATGGGCTGTTCGCCTGCGAATGAAGCTTCGAAAGAGCCGTCAGAAGTTGTCGCCGAGGCGCAGGCAGAGCAATCAGAAACCGAACGCTTAAACGCGTGGTTCGAAGAGCAATACGAAGAAGGGCTGAAAAAGTCTCCACTTGCGTTAACCATGCAGGGCAGAAAAGAACGTTACGGCGAGCTGGATCAGATGTCTGAGCAGGCCTCCAACGAACGTTTTGCTGATATGGAAGCTGCGGTAAAGGAAATGAAAGAAACCTTCGACTACGACAAGCTGGATGACGATGCGAAGATTTCCTGGAATGTATTCCTGTTCGGGTACGAGCAGCAAAAAGCGATGAAGCCGTTTGAGCGTCGGGAATATATTTTCAATCAGATGTTTGGTATGCACTCTCAGTTGCCGACTGTGCTGATTAACTATCACAGAGTGGGCAGCGAGCAGGATCTTAAAGATTACGTGAGCCGATTAGGTGAAGCCGGTCGTGCAGTGAATCAGCTTATTGATCGTGCTAGCGTGGCAGCCGACGAAGGCGTAAAAGCACCGTATTTTGCTTATGAAGGGGTAATCCAGCAGAGCAAAGGCATTATCTCTGGCAAGCCGTTTGATGATTCTGATAATGACAATGCACTTTACGGTGACTTCAAGGCAAAAGCTGAGGCACTGGTAGAGCAGGGCACGCTAACACAAGAACAGGCGGATAAATATATAGACGAAGCCGCTACCATGCTCACCACCAAGGTGGGACCTGCTTACCAGACCCTGATTGACTGGTTTGAAGATGACTTGCCAAATCTGGATAAAGAAGCAAAAGGTGTATGGGCGTTGCCTGATGGCGAAGCTTATTACAATGTGATGCTTGCTCAGTCTACCACCACAGACATGACCGCAGATGAAATCCATGAGCTGGGCCTGAAAGAAGTTGCGCGTATCCGTGCTGAAATGGAAAAGGTAAAAGGCGAACTGGGTTTCGATGGAACTTTACGTGAAATGTTTGATTATCTACGTGAAGATAAATCTGACGAGCGCCTGTATTATCCAAACACTGATGAGGGACGAGAAGCCTATCTGGCAGATGCCCGCACATACATCAACGATATGAAGGAAATATTGCCAGACTACTTTGGACGTCTGCCAAAAGCTGATCTGGTGGTGAAACGTGTTGAAGCGTTCCGCGAACAGCCGGGTGCTGCGCAACATTACTATCCGAGCTCGCCGGATGGTTCTAATCCGGGTGTGTATTATGTGCATCTGATTGATATGACCATGATGCCAAAGAGCGAGATGGAAGCGATTGCTTATCACGAAGGTGTACCAGGTCACCACATGCAAATCGCTATTGCGCAGGAACTGGAAGATATACCTACATTCCGTACTCAACAGTTCTTTACCAGTTACGTAGAAGGCTGGGCACTTTACTCTGAGCGTTTAGCTAAAGAGATGGGCATGTATAAAGAACCGATTAACGATTTCGGTCGTCTGCATTCCGAAATGTGGCGTGCCATTCGTCTGGTTCTGGATACCGGCATTCACGCGAAGAAGTGGACCGAAGCGCAGTCTATTGAATATTTCATCAATAACACGCCAATCTCTGAAGGCCAGGCCAAATCAGAAGTGCGTCGGTACTTTGTAATGCCAGGACAGGCTACCGCTTATAAGATTGGTATGCTGAAAATTCTGGAATTAAGAGAAAAGGCGAAAACCGAGCTTGGTGAGAAATTTGATATCAAGGCGTTCCACGACCTGGTACTCGGTGGCGGTGCGGTTCCGCTGAGCACGCTGGAGCTTATGGTTAACGACTGGATAGCCTCGCAAAAGTAAGCGTGATTTCGTATTTATGAAAAAGGCACATCAGCATTGATGTGCCTTTTGTGCTAATAGGCAAATAAAAAGTTCAGGATGCCCGTTTAATGACGCGTTCGCATTTCTCTCGCCACTCATCATCGAGTACCTCGATACCGACATAATCTTTCGCTTTCTCAGGTTGGCCTTTGTCGTATACCGCCGTCATGAGTGCAGCAATACTCACCGTGTGTTGTGGGCGTGAGACTAATGCTACGGCGTCGCCCACATGCAAAACACCGGTTTCGAGCACCCTATAGTACCAGCCTGTAATGCCATTCAGCCCAACGAAGCGATCCAGATTCTTAATTTCATAGCGATGGGATATTTTATTGCACGGTGCCCGAGGAGCGCTAACCTGCAGTACCACGTTACCCATTTTATATACATCACCAACATGCACGTTGTTGTCGTCCATACCGGCCACAATCATATTCTCGCCGATTGTTCCAACGGCAAAGGCTTTTTCAGGAAATGCCTCAGTTAATGCCTGATAACCTTTATGGCTATATTGATGCAGTACCTTTTCAGGGCCACCGTGTAGCTTTTTGTTTCCTTGTTCATCTTCATCTGTTCCATCGATGTTAACGTGAAGCTGTTGAACTGCTTGTTTCTGAATGGCGCTAGGTGCACCACGGGGGCCGAAGGGAGCTGGTTTGGCAGCAAAAAGCGCTTCAAGGTGCATATCTGAATGCATGGCGATGTCCTGTGGTAATTGGTAGGTGACTAATGTAAAAAAAACCAAGACGCATTTAAACCTTTTCATCTGGCGATGCGACTAATGAAATATCAGCATCAAAAAACACCGCGCTTAGCGATGAAATAAAAAGAGTTAAAGCGTAAACGCTTAAGGAAAGCATGGAATTATCACACGCCACGGTCACAGATATGAAACCCGACACTTTAAGAGTGCGGGAAAGTGTACTTTTGCGTGCGGCAGTTAATGGTGACCGTGATGCATACCGAGAAATTTACGACATCCATATCAAACGTGTTTTTGGATTGTGTTTTCGGTTAACCGGCGAACGGGGAATGGCTGAAGATGCTGCTCAGGAAGTGTTTATCCAAGTCTGGCGCACACTATCTAATTTCGATGGACGCAGTCAGTTTTCTACCTGGCTGCACAGTGTGGCGGCGAATGTGACAATCAGCTACATGCGCCGACAGAAAAACTGGTTGCAGCGCATGTTCGACATCGAAAGCGTCACATTGGCAGAACCCGAGACGTCTGGTTGTAGCAGTGGGGTCGATCTTGAAAAATATATTCTACGATTGCCGGAGCGGGCTAGAGTGGTGTTTGTATTACATGCCATCGAAGGATATCGACACGAAGACATTGCCACTATGTTGAAAATTGCATCGGGTACGAGTAAAGCACAGTACCACCGAGCGCGTCAGTTGCTCGAAGATTGGATGGGAGCAGACTAATGGTTGAGCATAACCACAAGCTAACAGTAGCGCTGGCGAAGCTAGAGAAAGAAAAAGTGCCTGATAAGGATTTGTGGGTTGGTATTGCGCATAGCATTAATGACAACATCCCTGCCACTCCTGTTAAGCAGGGAAGGGGCGTGGCTATGCCTATTGCTGCCTCCTTTATATTGTTCGCTGCAGTGTTGCTCGTTACCAAAATAGATCCACTTTCAGAGCCGTCATCACAAGGTATGCACGGTGATGCACTGGTGCAGGCCATCAGTCAGCAGCATGAAGAGCAAAAATTGTCGCTGTTAACCCGTTTCAGTGAGAAAGCAGCAGTGACGGATGATTGGCAGCAGCAACTTAATGAACTGGATGAGGCGGCTTCGGCGGTAAAACGCGCGTTGGCCGAAGATCCAGACAATACCGCTTTGCTGGGCATGCTCCAGCATATATACCAACAACAGTTATTGCTGATTGAGCGAGTGCACGCGCCCAAGTGGCAGCAAATTTGATCGTAAGGATAATTTTATGATGCGTAACAAAACGTCCCACTCTTTCATCACCGCGTTAATTGCTAGTAGTCTGCTTATTGTCTCGTTGGGGGCGCAGGCTAAAGAGAAGGTCGATAAGCGACTGGAAACCTCGGCTTCCCCCCATGTGGAGATAGAGCATGTTTCCGGTAAGGCAAAAATTATTGGTTGGGATAAAAATGAAGTCTACGTTTCCGGCGAGCTTGGCGATCGCACCGAAGAATTCATTTTCGAGAAAGACGGTAATGACATTACTATTCAGGTAGAAACCAACCATCGTAAAATCAACTGGAAAGAGAAAGATTATGACGATGGTGATGATCTGACTATTTATGTGCCTACAAAATCTGGTGTGTCTTACACGGCTGTCAATGCAGGCGTAAGTGTTGAATCTCTTACCGACAGTGTGCAGTTGGAAGTAGTGAACGGCGATATCGATGCCAAAGACATAGCCGGTCGAATGAAATTAGAAACCGTAAATGGTGACATTTCACTTAATGCAGTACGTGGCTTACTTCAAATTGAAACCGTAAACGGCGATGTGAAAGGCGAACACCAAGGTGACGAACTCACAAAAGTGATGACGGTAAATGGCAATGTAAAGCTTAAAACATCGAGTCCCGTCGTTGAATTTGAATCGGTGAATGGCGATGCGGAATTAGAATTGGCTCTGATAAAATCACTGTCATTGACTACCGTAAATGGTGAGATCGAAACATCAATGACCCTCGACAGCAAAGCGGATGTGGAAGCTTCCTCCGTAGGGGGCACCATCACTCTTACCATGCAGAAAGACGTGTCAGCGCGCTTCGAGTTGGAAGCCCATGCTGGAGGCGATATTGTTAATAAAATTACCAGCGACAAACAGAAGTCGGCAAAATATGGCCCGAGTAAATGGCTTGAGTTTTCGGTGAATAAAGGTTCTGCAGGGGTGGAAATGTCCACCGTGCACGGCGAGCTCATTGTTAAAACTAAGTAGCAAGCTAGAAAAGTATTCAATATCAAAATAGATAAAAGAGCAGAAAATCATCAGGTTTTCTGCTCTTTTTTGTAAACTTCTGAACCTCTCTTCGCGCAATTAGACCAATTATCCAATAAGCACGACAAGCTCCCTCAGCGGCTTGTTTAATTCAGCCTTTTTGACCCTATTTATGTTTGGTTATAAAAATAAGGAGAAACTGATGTCAGCGCGACACCGAAGCGCAAAGGGAACTTCCCCACTTATCTGGTTCGGCGTACTTTTTCTTACCGCTTGTGCGGCCATTACCAGTTGTGCAGTAAAAGAGCCTGCTAGCGTAGAAGGAACTTGGGTTATTACCTCCTCGGTGGCTCCCGGGATTAGTGCTATGGAGCCTGAAGACACTAAAACTATGCTAGGCCAATCGTTTCAATATTCAACCGACAATGTGGTACTTGGTCAAACACAATGCGGGCAAACGAAATGGCACGAAAAAAAGCTATCAGAGAAAGACTTTCAAATTGAATATAAAGTGTCTTTTGCGCAACTCGGCATCGTAGCGAATAAAATTTCACGTTTCGACATTGAATGTCACGGGGAAAATGTGCCGGGTCAATCAGTACTGGTTGCCAGTAAAGAGCGTGCTTTTACCCTATGGGATGGCGTTTTCTTTCAAATGGAGAAAACCGAAGCCATAGCGCAATAATGGCGCTGTTAAACATGTGAAAGCCAAATATCGTCAGTTATTGGAACGACAAGTTATTAGCTTGATAGCCTAAACACATTGCAATTCGTGCTGATTCACGGACAATATCCTCTTCGAAATTTCGGAAGTGAATATTGTGAAAGTCGTTCCAACCTCAAAAGATAAAAATATCGAAAAGCTGAAGGTACCGCCGCACAGCATCGAAGCTGAGCAGGCCGTGCTTGGAAGCATGCTTATCGATCGTGAGAGTTGGGACAAAGTGGCCGAAGTGGTCACCGATACAGATTTTTATAATCACTCCCATCAGGTCATCTTCAAAGTCATTCTTCATCTGTTAGGTCAGAGTCAGCCGGTGGATTTGATTACTGTGTCTGAAGCGCTTGAGCACCGAAACGAGCTCGAAGATGCAGGTGGCTTCGCCTATCTTGCCGAATTGGCAAAGAATACGCCAAGCTCTGCCAACGTGGTCTCCTATGCGAAGATCGTTAGTGAACGCGCAATCACTCGTGAGTTAATTAGCGTTGCTCACGAAATTGCCGAAGTGGGGTACAACCCGGAAGGTCGCGACAGTGCCGACATTCTGGATATGGCAGAGAGTAAGGTTTTTGAAATCGCAGAGAAACGAACAGGGGAAAATGAAGGCCCCCGGGATGTTGACTCGGTGCTTGATAAAACTATTAAGCGACTGGAATCGTTGATAGAAACCAGCAAGGAAGTAACCGGTGTTACCACGGGTTTCAGCGACCTCGACAAGAAAACCAGTGGTTTACAGCCCTCCGACCTAATCATCGTGGCTGCCCGTCCGTCGATGGGTAAAACAACTTTTGCTATGAACCTGTGTGAAAACGCCATGATGGCTGAGACAAAAGCCGTGCTGGTTTTCAGTCTGGAAATGCCGTCTGAGCAAATCATGATGCGTATGCTGGCATCACTGAGTCGTGTAGACCAAACCCGCATTCGTACTGCCCAACTTGATGATCAGGAATGGGCTCGAGTCTCTAACACCATGGCCATGCTCAAAGACAAAGATAACCTGTTTATTGATGATTCTTCCGGCCTGACACCGATGGATGTGCGCTCGCGGGCACGAAAGCTGGCCCGGGAACGTGGCGGCATTAGTTTGATCATGGTGGATTACCTTCAATTGATGCGGGTGCCGTCTTTAAGTGATAACCGTACGTTGGAAATCGCCGAGATTTCGCGTTCATTGAAGGCTTTGGCGAAAGAATTGGAAGTACCTGTGGTTGCGCTGTCGCAGCTTAACCGTAGTTTGGAACAACGGGCAGATAAGCGCCCAGTAAACTCGGACCTTCGTGAATCGGGCTCCATCGAGCAGGATGCCGACTTGATCATGTTCATTTACCGTGACGAGGTTTATCACGAAAACAGTGAATACAAGGGTATTGCAGAAATCATTATTGGTAAGCAGCGTAATGGTCCCATCGGTACAAGCCGTCTTACCTTCCAAGGCCAGTTTTCGCGTTTTGACAATTATGCTGGTCCCGCTTTCGACGACGAATACTAACGCTTACACTTACACTATCGAAACAATCGATAAATCTACAGACACAAAAAAGGCGCCAGATGGCGCCTTTTTAATATGTCTTATTGTCGAATTAACGCTTTTCAGGTACTTCAACAATCGCTGTAACGCGGATAGAGATACGACGGTTTACGCGGTTTGCTTCTGGAGAAGTACCTTCCATCAGCAGTTCACTTTCACCGAAACCTTCTGTGCTAAGACGTGCAGGGTCGATATCGTATTCATTTACCAGAACGTCTTTAAACGCTTCTGCACGACGCTCAGACAGTTCCATGTTGTACGCATCAGTACCTGGAGCAGATGCGTGACCTTCGATCACTGCTTCTGTTTTGCCGTAGCGCTTGAAGAATGCAACAAAGTCTTCGATGTCAGCAGAGTGTGGCTCAGACACTTCAGCACTTTCGTTCGCGAACAGAACACGCAGGTTGTGCGTTACTTCTTTTTCGTCAAACACAGTACAACCGTCTGCGTCTACTTTGTCGTTCATTGGTGTGTCAGGGCACATGTCTTTGCTGTCTACAACGCCATCGCTGTCGCTGTCAGCTTCAGTAACTACTGCACAACCTGTTGAATCAACTTCGGTACCTGCTGGTGTGTTAGGACACTGGTCAACACTATTAAGCACGCCATCGCTGTCGCTGTCACCGTCTACAACAGGCGTAGGCTCTTTGTAGTTAGACGTTGTCGCGTTTCCGAATGGGAATGTCAGACCAACTTTAACGCTGTAGTCGTAGTAAGAATCGTCGATGTCGCGATAAGCAGCAACTTCAGTAGAAAGCTTCAGCTTTTCACCGATTGCCCAATGCTTACCCAGACCTAAGTTAACCAGGTTGTGATCTTCATCGAATTCCTGACGCTTAAGACCACCGAAAATGTACCACCAGTCATTAGGCATGAAGTACATTGCGTCTACGCCAAACATGAAGCCAGAAGCGCTGTCTTTATTGCTCAGAACTTCCATATAATCGAGTTCTAATGCAGTAAATTCACCGCGAACAGCCCAGCTTTCATCAAAACGCCAGCCCATTTCCATACCAACGCCTTTGCCATCGTCCAGGTAATCAGGTGCTGGTTTGTCTACGTCAGCATTATAATACATACCGTAAATGCCAAACCATTTATCGTATGATTGTGTTGATGCTTCCTGTGCAGATACGTGAGCAGAGGCTGCTAATGCAAATGCCAGTGCAGACAGTTTAAAAGTTTTGTTCATTTTCACATCCTGTATAACGTTGAGTGATAGATAAATCAATTGGATGAAAAAGTCTTAGCATACGGCGTGCCAACTGCGACCTTTCGTATATAAGAATTTTCTGGAGTTTATCGCCAAAGGCCGTGTAAAGTCGCCAGAATGCGCCGACTGCCACCATTATTGCGATGTTCGCCCATAATAACACCTTGCCAAGTGCCTAGCTGTAGCTTTCCATCCTTTACCGGAATTGTTACCTCGCAACCCAACAAGCTAGACTTGACGTGAGCGGGCATGTCGTCCATACCTTCATAGGTGTGTGTAAAAAATTCCGAATTTTCTAATACAGTATGGTTAAACCAGCTTTCCAGATCACTTCTTACCGATGGATCTGCATTTTCATTAATGGTGAGACTGGCACTTGTATGCTGAAGCCACAAGTGAAGTTGCCCAATCTTTACGTTTGCTAACTCACTGATTGCACTTTCGATATGGTCTGTGATGAGGTGGAAACCCCGTCGAAACGGGGGAAGGATAATTTCTTGCTGGTGCCAGTTACTTGTCAAAGCATATTTCCATATGAGCCAATCCTTCGTCGCACATAAATGGCATGATGAGTTTGGAACCATCGACCTGGTGACTAATAGTGTGTTGCTTTCCAGATACTACGATTGGTGTGGCCATGCCAAACTCGAAGCCTTTCTCCGCCAGGTCTCGCTTCGCGTTGCCACAAATCATGTTGGTGACTTCACCAACCATATCGCCAACTTCCGCGTCGAGCTTCGCAGGACGCTCGCCTACCATACGCTCCATAATGGTCAGCGCCAGTTCCTCATCAAAGGTGATCGACATTGACCCTTTTATCTGAGGCCCTACCATTCCAATTAAGCCGGAAACATCGCCCTGCGCTATATCGCTTTGTTTACGCTTTGGTTTTCCTGGCTTTAATTTGGTTTGTGCCATGGTTTCCATTACGTTTAGTAAACCATTGATGAAAGGATTAACAAACTCAACATTCATGGTGTTCTTCCTCTGGCTCAGAGTTTTCTGCATCCTGACAGTCTGCACAAAGTCCGTGAGCTTCTATTGTTTGTTTGGAAACTTTGAAACCATATTTACTCGCCTGGTTTTCAAGGGTTTCCTGTAAGCCTTCCGACTGAATTTCTGCTACATCGCCACAACTGTCGCAAATAAGGAACTGTACCGGATGGTGGCAGCCAAAATGATGACAGGCCACGAATGCATTAGTAGATTCCAGTCGGTGTATAAATCCAAATTCTAGTAAAAAATCCAGAGCACGATAAACAGTTGCCGGTTTCGCGCCGGATTCTGTCTCTTTTAATGTGTCCAGCAACTCATACGCCCCCATCGGACCATGTTTACCAAGTAAAATCTCGTAAACTTTTTCGCGTAAAGGGGTGAATCTGGCGCCACGCTGTTCGCAATAAGCACGGGCTTTATTAATCAGGGTAGTACTATTCATGACTTTTTACCGACAAATGTCTTTATTATTTATGACATGACAACCCGTGACTGGTTCGGGTTCCTGCCAATGCAGCTGATTTCTATTCTCAGTATAACATTGCGGTGAACCTTAACAATGACAGAGGTGTTTCCGCAATCGTAACAACTATAAAAATACCGGGAAAATCACTATCATGAGCGCCGGGTTTTTGAAATGCCGCATTTATAGCAACACAAGTTTAGGACTTTTTAAGGTGAATGAATGATTAAGCCAGTGCCAGAGAATCGCCTCGCTACTACACAGGCGTTATGGATTATATTCAGCCGTGACATGTTGCTGGTGAGAAAGTCTGAAGATGCTTTATTTCAGGGGTACTGGAATGAGATTAGTCTACTCGCCCACCATCAAAGTAGTATCGTAGAATTACCCGCACTATCGGAACATCACGACCTCGCGCATCCCGTTTTTCTGCTCGATCTAGGAGCTGAGCACGTAGAACATGAGTTGTGGGAGTTTACTACAATGCGTAGCGTGATGGCTGAAGGCTCAGAGGCACTCTTCAATGTACTGTCGAGAGCCTGGCAATATGTACATTTTCTTCGCACCCATCGCTACTGTGGCCAGTGCGGCGCGCAGATGGAACAGGTGGATTGGGAAATGGCGATGCAATGTCATCAGTGCAAACATCGGGCTTATCCTCGTGTCTCGCCTTGTATCATTGTGGGAATTTATCGCGATAATCAGATTTTGCTGGCTAAGGGCGTTCGTCACAAAGAAAGTGGTATGTACTCTACACTCGCCGGCTTTGTGGAGAGCGGCGAAAGTCTCGAGCAAGCCGTTCATCGGGAAGTCGAGGAAGAAGTGGGCGTAAAAATTAAGAATCTTTCATACTTCAATAGTCAGCCCTGGCCATTTCCGCATTCCTTAATGATGGGGTTTCTGGCGGAATATGACTCTGGCGATATTGTTCCGCAGCCCGGCGAAATTGATGATGCGCAATGGTTTGATATCGATAATCTACCAAAGATTCCACCTAAGCTTTCTATAGCTGGCAAGCTTATTGAGGCGATGATCCAACGAGACATGGGAAACGAATAATAAAAAAGCCTCGCTAGGCGAGGCTTCAGGAAGGTTTTAATCGGTCCCTTAAGGGCTTCTTTATTTTTCTTACTATTATATAAGTCTTCGTGAGATGCAAGACTAAAGTCTTATGCATTCGTATGCAAAGCGGGTCTTTAGCACAATTTTGGGTAACAGTTGATTTGACCCCGACGCAAGCGGGCGAAATATTGTTATACTCCCCACCAGATTATGATTAAGTTGTAGAGGATTTGCATGTCGGCTAATAGCCCATCTATCGAGCGCCCGGCGCTGAAGAATGACAGATATTTACGCGCGCTGCTCAAGCAGCCTGTAGACGTTACTCCTGTATGGATGATGCGTCAGGCTGGTCGGTACTTGCCAGAATATAAAGCCACCCGTGCGGAAGCCGGTGATTTTATGTCGTTGTGTAAGAACGCCGAATTAGCCTGTGAAGTAACGCTACAACCTCTGCGTCGTTTTCCTCTTGATGCCGCTATTCTGTTTTCTGACATTCTCACAATCCCTGATGCCATGGGATTGGGATTGTATTTTGAAGCGGGCGAAGGTCCTCGCTTTAAAAATCCAATACAGAGTAAAGCTGATATCGATAAAATTGGTATTCCTGATCCGGAAGGTGAGCTGCAATATGTGATGAATGCCGTGCGCACTATTCGCCGCGAACTGAAAGGCGAAGTGCCACTGATTGGTTTCTCGGGAAGTCCGTGGACACTGGCAACTTACATGGTTGAAGGTGGTTCAAGTAAGGCCTTCACCAAAATTAAGAAAATGGCGTTTGCTGAACCTGCACTGCTACATGCATTATTGGAAAAGCTCGCTGATTCTGTCACCAGTTATCTGAACGCGCAAATTGCTGCTGGCGCACAGTCGGTGATGATTTTTGACACCTGGGGTGGTGTATTGTCGCCACGGGATTACAAATTATTTTCTCTGCAGTATATGGCGCGTATTGTTGAAGGGCTTAACCGCGAAAGTGAAGGCCGTCGAGTGCCGGTTACCTTATTTACCAAAAATGGCGGCATGTGGCTTGAAGCCATTGCTGATACTGGCTGCGATGCTGTCGGTTTGGATTGGACTATCGATATTGCTGATGCCAAAGCCCGCGTCGGTGACAAAGTCGCTCTGCAGGGCAACATGGATCCTTCCATGCTATATGCTCAACCTGAACGAATTGAGCAAGAAGTTGCAGACATCCTAGCTGGATTCGGCGAGGGGACAGGCCATGTATTTAATCTTGGTCATGGTATACATCTTGATGTACCACCCGAGCACGCAGGTGTGTTTGTTGACGCAGTGCATAAGCTAAGTCGCCAATATCACAAGTAATTGTTACTAAGCGTAAAATTGCGGGAAGGTAGGCGCTAATTACGCGTCTCTTGGTAAGCCTTTCTGAATGACTCTGATCAAACGCTGCTTCTGACGATTGTCGTCATAGGCAGCGTTTTTGTTTTTCTGCTGATCAATGGCCCAGTCGATGTGTTCCTGAACCAGTTCGCTTACCTGGCCACTTCTGCTTTCAAGGGCTGAAAGTATAGACCCATCGGCAGCGGCATTTCCCATCGCAACTGCAATGTTGCGTAACCAGCGTGCGTGACCAATACGTCGAATGGGTGAGCCTTCTGTGTTTTTCAGAAACGTCGTTTCATCCCAATTAAACAGGTTAACCAGCGTTTCACCATGCAGCTGACTGCGGGGAAAGAAGTCTTTTTCTTCGGTAATATTGCCGTAGCGGTTCCACGGACACACCAGCTGGCAGTCGTCACAGCCGTAAATCCGGTTACCCATTAGCGGACGCAAGTCTTCCGGTATCGGGCCGTCGTTTTCGATGGTGAGATAGGAAATACATTTTCTGGCATCCACCGTATAGGGGGCGACAATCGCCTGTGTGGGGCAAATAGTCAGACAGGCAGTGCAGCTTCCACAGCCTTCTTCAACCGCCTCATCTACTGGCAGGGGCAGGTTAATAAACAACTCGCCGAGGAAAAACCAGGAGCCAGCTTCTTTGTTTAATGTGAGAGAGTGTTTGCCTGTCCAACCAATACCGGCTTTCTCGGCTATAGCATGTTCGAGCACCGGCGCGGAATCTACAAACGGGCGATACTCAGTGTCAGCTAATTCAGCTTTAATTTTTTCACCCAGCTGTTTAAGACGGTTTCGCAGGACTTTATGGTAATCCCGACCGAGAGCATAGCGACTGATATAACCGATTTTGTCGTCAGACAGATGGCGGGCAAAGGAGGCATCAGGCGGCAAATAGTTCATGCGTACGCTGATCACCCGCACTGTGCCAGGTACCAGTTCTGCCGGACGGGCGCGCTTTAATCCATGAGCAGCCATATAGTCCATACTGCCGTGGTAGCCGTTATTCAGCCATTCAAGCAGTTTATCTTCGTGCTGACTGAGATCAACATCGCTGATACCGACCTGCTGAAAACCTAGCGCACGGCCCCAAGCCTTGATATCGTCTGTTAATCTATTGAGATCGATTGATTGCAACGCGGATATAAAACCATGCTAGATACTAAACTCGCGACAAGCTTATCACACAAACTGTTTCGCGCCGAACAGGTGAGAGAACACGAACGTAAAGCGGCGGAAGATTCAGGCTGCGAATTGTTTACGCTGATGGAACGGGCCGGTACCTCGGTATTCCGTCAGTGTCAGAGCCTGTTGCCCAACACCGATGTTTTTCTGGTGGTGGTAGGGCAGGGCAATAACGCCGGTGACGGTTATATTGCTGCACTGAAAGCAAAGGATGCTGGCAAACAGGTGCATGTCTGCGCCGTAGAGCCTCATCGAATTCTCGAAGGCGATGCTGGTGAAGCACAGCGCCGCTGGTTAGATGCTGGTGGTAAAATTGAAGTGTTTAGCGAAGAACTGCTGGCAAAAGCAGGGCTAGTCGTAGATGCCATGTTGGGTACCGGCATTACCAGTTATATCCGCAATGAGTTTGCCGATATCATCGACGCCATCAATGCCAGCGATACGCCTGTTGTGAGTATTGATGTACCGTCAGGCCTGGATGCCAACACTGGGCAGTCTTTAGGGCGTTGTATTGAAGCCGATGTTACGGTTACGTTTGTGGGCATTAAGCCCGGTTTAACCACCGGTGCCGGAAAACAGTCCTGCGGCAAACTGGTTTACGATGATCTTGGTATTGGTAAAGCCTTTGCCGAGTTGGCGCGATCATCTGCCAGTTTGCTGGATATCGAACAGTTCCGTGGTATGGGGCCTCGTGCTGTACACAGCCACAAGGGAACATACGGTCGTTTGCTCTGTGTTGGTGGTAATAAAGGCACTGCCGGTGCTATACGATTAAGCAGTGAAGCGGCTCTTCGCAGTGGCGCGGGCATGGTACGGGTATTTACGCATGAAACTTCTACCATACAAGTAAGCGCTGGTCGTCCAGAGTTAATGGTTACTGACAGCGATCTTGAAGATGCGCTGAAGTGGGCAACCTGTGTGGTAATTGGACCCGGGCTCGGACAAGACGATTGGGCTGAATCGGTATTCACTACGGTAATGAAGCACTGTCAGACGCATCCTAAGCCCATGGTGCTGGACGCGGACGCACTGAATTTGCTTAATCGTGCGGCTACGGCGTACACCATAAACGACTGCATTTTAACCCCTCACGCTGGCGAAGCGGCCCGATTGCTGGGCGTGTCTGTCGATGATGTAGAAGCAGAACGATTCAACTATGCCCGTCAGTGCGCTCAGCGTTATCATGCAACGTGTGTGCTGAAAGGTGCTGGTACCATCATTGATAACGAGAGAAAAACCTGGGTGAGTAAACATGGTAACCCTGGTATGGCAACGGCTGGCAGCGGTGACGTATTAAGCGGCATTTTGGGGGCATTGCTGGCGCAAGGACTGTCTCGTGATATTGCGGCTAAATACGGTGTCACAGTGCATGCGAAAGCGGGTGATGATCTGGCTGACTTGTATGGTCAGCGTGGTATGATTGCCAGCGATTTATTCGATGCCGTGCGCATGCTCATCAACCAGTAGTGAATGTTAAACTGAACTTATGCCTTATCCAGAACTCTCCTTTACGTCTTCATCACCCGAAGAAACCGCATTTGTCTCTGAAAAGTTGGCGGACGCGGTCAGTCAGCAGCAGCTAGCGACCAGCTTGGTTGTTTATCTGGAGGGCGATTTGGGCGCGGGTAAGACAACGTTCAGTCGTTACTTTATTCAACGGTTAGGCCATTCAGGTAACGTTAAGAGTCCTACTTATACACTGGTTGAACCGTATGAGTTGAAAGACGTATCGGTGTATCATTTCGACCTATACCGGCTAGCTGACCCTGAGGAACTGGAGTTCATGGGCATACGGGATTACTTTCGTGAAAAGGCGGTTTGTTTAATTGAATGGCCGCAAAAAGGGGCTGAATTCTTGGCTTCTGCGGATTTAGTGATTAGTATTAACTCACATAATGATGGACGAATATTATCGGTTACTGCCCGATCAGAGGCAGGCAAAGCCGTTATTGATGTACTAGGTAGCTGACTCTTTAAATAAAATAATTAAAGTCAGTAAGGGTAAATTTCAGGGTTAATTATGTTGCGCGTAATCATACTCACAATCTGTGTGTGGTGTCTGGCGAGCGCTGCCTGGGCACAAAATCAGATCAGTAGCGTCAGGGCTGCGCCTTCTGGCGACAGAACCCGTTTGGTACTTGATCTGAAAAGTGCGCCTGAATATACCTATTTTTCACTCGAAAGCCCGTACCGGTTGGTAATTGATTTAGCTGATACTGGCAATAACAGCGATTTATCCAAGGCCGATATCAGCGGCGATCTCGTTCGCCGGGTTCGCCATTCCACACCAAAAAATGAAAATGCCGCTCGCATCGTCGTTGAGTTATCTCGCAAGGCTGCACCTTCCGTTTTTCCCGTTGAACCCGACGGACCTTATGGTCACCGCTTAGTTGTCGACCTTATTGACTCAAAGCCAACCTATACCCAAACCCCTAGTGTCGTGCTCGACAGCAAGAACAATAGTCGCGATCGCGACATCATCATTGCTATCGATGCTGGACATGGTGGTAACGACCCTGGTTCTATCGGCCGTGCCGGCACGTATGAAAAGCACATTACGCTGAGCATCGCCAAATATCTTGAAGATAAGGTAAATGCCCAGCCGGGAATGCGTGCCATCATGACGCGAACAGGCGATTACTATGTGGGATTGAATAAACGCCCTGAAATTGCCCGTAAAAGTAAAGCCGATCTGCTTATCTCCATTCATGCTGATGCGTTCACGACCGCTGGACCGCGAGGCGGCTCTGTGTGGGTATTGTCTATGCGTCGGGCTGATACTGAGTTAGGTCGCTGGCTGGAAAGAACGGAGCAACATTCAGAGTTATTGGGTGGAGCCGCTGAAGTCATTTCCGATAATGCCAGTGAGCGTTATCTGGCTGAAACGATTCTTGGGCTGTCTATGGATCACTCCATGGCGTCGAGTTACGACCTGAGTCAGAAAGTGATTAAGGAACTTAAGGGCGTCACTCGCATGCACAAGTCTTCGCCGCAGGCTGCTAGTCTTGCTGTACTAACTGCGCCAGATATTCCCTCTATCCTGGTTGAAACGGGTTTTATAAGTAATCCGCAGGAAGAAAAAAACCTTAACTGGAGTGATTACCGGGAGCGTCTGGCATCATCCATGTTTAATGCTATTAAAACCTATTTCCGTCAGGTGCCGCCCGACGGCACCCTCTGGGCAGCAGAAAAGTCGCGGAATCTCATTCATAAAGTCAGACGGGGTGAGTCTTTATCCTTGCTGGCCCAGCGCTACAATGTCAAAATCAGCACTATCAAAGCCGCTAATAACTTAAATAGCGATACCGTTCAGATTGGTCAGGAACTGACCATACCGCGAACCTGAAAGTAACCAGTTACAGGATTTCCCTTGCCTATACAGCTACTCCCACCACAGTTGGCTAACCAGATTGCGGCTGGCGAGGTGGTAGAAAGACCTGCCTCCGTTGTTAAAGAACTGGTTGAAAACAGTTTGGACGCCGGTGCAACCCGTATTGAACTGGATATTGAAAAAGGCGGTCACAAGCGCATTCGTTTACGTGACAACGGCAACGGTATTATTAAAGATGAGCTAGCGCTCGCACTGAGCCGCCACGCAACCAGCAAAATTGCCACGTTGGACGATTTGGAAAGTATTTTATCGCTTGGTTTTCGTGGCGAAGCGCTCGCCAGTATCAGTTCGGTTAGTCGTTTGATACTTACCTCTAAGCCAGAAATGCAAGAGCAGGCCTGGCAGGCACACTGCGAGGGGCGGGATATGGCTGTGAGTCTTAATCCGGTCGCGCACCCGCCAGGTACCACAATTGATGTTGCAGACTTGTTCTACAACACCCCGGCCAGACGAAAATTTCTGCGTACCGAGAAAACAGAGTATCAGCATATTGAAGATGTTATTCGTCGGATTGCACTCAGTCATCCTGCGGTGTCGTTTATTCTTAAACACAACGGCAAAGTGACCAAACGTTATCAGGCATCAGCTTCAGACCATCTTACCCAGCGCATTGCTGCGGTGATGGGGCAGAAGTTTCTGACCAATGCAATACATGTAAAAACAGATTATCACGGTATGCAACTGGAGGCATGGCTGGGCAACGAAGCCATGTTGCGAAGCAGTACGGATGGGCAGTTCAGTTTTGTAAACGGCCGCGGTATGCGGGATAAACTCATCTTGCACGCAATTCGTCAGGCATATGAGAGTGTGTGGGGCGTATTAGAACAACCCTCATTTGTGGTTTATCTCACTGTTGACCCGCGCGATGTAGACGTAAACGTACATCCTGCGAAACACGAGGTGCGTTTCCAGCAAAGTAGGCTGGTACATGATTTTATATGTAAAACCGTGGCTGATGCGCTTTGCGACGGTGATGATAAAGCGCAAACGGGTTTTGACGAGCCCGAACACGACTATATTCGCCCCTTAACACCCGTTGCTTCAACGTCGTCGGTTCCGTCGTTTGAGCAGCGTCAGGCGGGGTCGCCAAGCTCGCCTTCTGGGGGGGGCGGTTCATTTCGTCAGTCTACCGGTGGCGGGAGCAGCAGCGGGCGCTATCCGCCAACACAATCAGGGTCGTCGAAGCCCTCCATCGCCGATTACAGTGAGGGCTACACGGCCTTGCTGACATCGCAGGCAAATATTGGCGACAAAGTAAACTTGCAATATCTTCAAATAAATGAATATATAAGAATTTACTGTCATAAAAACAGCTGTTTGCTATTGTCCATAAACGCTATAATTGCCCCTTGGGTTGAGCAAAATATTATCGCGGCTGGCGCCTCACAACCGCTACTCATGCCCGTCTCCGTCGCTGACGATGGTACGATTAGCCAGGACACGGTGGAATTACTTCGGGAAGGCTTTTTTGAAGTAAATCTGGTTGCGGGGAAGTATCGTTTACAGCAAGTGCCGGCAGGTTGCAGGCATTTCCCGTGGGTTAACTGGTTTCCGCAAATGCTCGCATCAAAACAGGAATCGCTGGGTGGTGTGCTAAAATCCGTGAGCAATACTGAAACCTTGCCCAGCGACATCATTGCTGCGGTTTGGCATGATTTTGACCAAAATGCGGAAGCAGAGAAAATTGCCACGCTGGAAGCCCATGGACGCAGGCAGTCCATAGATAGCCTGATTGAGAAATGGCCTGAATGAAAAATAAAGACGATATGAAGCCTGTCGTAACAATTATGGGCCCGACCGCTTCCGGTAAAACCAGTCTGGCTCTAGCGTTGTCACAGCAAACACCCTGTGAAATTATTAGCGTTGATTCTGCGCTGGTTTATCGCGGTATGGATATCGGAACCGCGAAGCCAACGGCTGAAGAACAAGCCATCGCGCCGCATTGGCTAATCGATATTATCGACCCTAATGAAAGCTATTCTGTAGCAGAATTTCACAGTGATGTGGGAACACTGATAAACGACATTCACCAGCGCGGCAAATTGCCTGTTTTGGTGGGTGGTACGATGATGTACTTTAATGCCTTGATAAATGGTATTTCGCCCTTACCTAGTTCAAACGATGAGGAAAGAGCGCGTATTGCCCAGGAAGCCGAGGCCTATGGATGGAACGCCTTACACGACGAATTGACGCGTGTAGACCCTGTAAGCGCAGCTCGTATTCATCCAAATGACCCACAGCGCCTGACCCGCGCTCTGGAAGTATATCGGTCTACCGGGCGTAACCTGACAGACTGGCAAGCAACAAAAGGTGAGCCTTGTCCGTTTAATGTCACACAATTTGCAATTGCGCCGGAAGACAGAGCTGTTTTACACGGTCGTATTGAACAACGATTCGATATGATGCTGGAAGACGGCTTTATAGACGAGGTCAGAAGTTTATTTGCCCGGGGTGATCTACACGAAGATTTACCCTCTATACGATCCGTAGGATACCGTCAGGCGTGGCAGTATTTGCAAGGGCAACTTGATTACGCGGAAATGCGTGAACGAGGGATAATAGCAACACGTCAGCTTGCTAAGCGTCAGTTAACCTGGTTGCGAGGCTGGCCTGAAGTCGAATGGCTTGACACGTTTGCTAACGATAACTTAACTAGAATTATGTCAAAAATCACACTTTAACTGTTGGAGTGTGTTATACATTAAGCGCGGTGACAACTGTATAGTTTGTCATGGAAATAATAAAAACTAAGGAAATCAAATGGCTAAAGGGCAATCACTACAAGACCCATTCTTGAATGCGTTAAGAAAGGAGCGTATTCCCGTTTCCATCTACCTGGTAAACGGTATCAAACTTCAGGGGCAGGTTGAATCTTTCGACCAGTTCGTGATTTTGCTGAAAAACACAGTAAGCCAGATGGTATATAAGCATGCCATTTCTACTGTTGTGCCTTCTCGAGCTATCACTATGCCCAGTTCAACCCAAGGGGACTCTGACAATAGTAAAAGTGAATAATACAAAAGGTACATTGCTTGTTTGACCGTTATGAAGCCGGTGAACAGGCTGTTCTTGTTCATGTAAATTTTGCTGACGAAAGCAGTAAAGAAGATCTCGCTGAGCTTGAATTGCTCGTATCTTCTGCTGGAGTGAATGCGGTAGACGTACTTACGACGTCGCGCAGTGCACCCCACGCCAAGTATTTCGTTGGTTCAGGTAAAGCCGAAGAGATTGCTGCTTCTGTGAAAGCGCATGATGCGAATGTAGTGATTTTCAATCATGCGTTGTCGCCGTCTCAGGAACGGAATCTCGAAGCTATCTGTAAATGCCGGGTACTAGACCGTACTGGCTTGATCCTCGATATCTTTGCGCAACGTGCGCGAACCCATGAGGGTAAATTACAGGTAGAGCTGGCGCAGTTACGGCATATTTCAACCCGACTCATACGCGGATGGACACACTTAGAGCGCCAGAAAGGCGGGATAGGTCTGCGTGGACCGGGTGAAACACAGCTCGAAACTGACCGCCGGCTCTTACGTGCCAGAATTAAAGCCATCCTGCGCAGGCTGGAGAAAGTCCAGAAGCAGCGGGAGCAAGGCCGTCGTTCGCGCAAGCGCGCCGAAATTCCAACCGTCTCTCTCGTTGGCTATACCAATGCCGGCAAATCAACTATGTTCAATACCATAACGGATTCTCACGTTTATGCAGCCGATCAGCTGTTTGCAACGCTAGATCCGACACTGCGTAAAATTGAACTTAAGGATGTGGGTCCGGCTATTCTTGCTGACACAGTAGGGTTTATTCGTCACCTGCCTCACGATTTAGTTGCTGCGTTTAAAGCTACGTTGCAGGAGACGCAGGAAGCAGATTTACTCCTACATGTGGTAGATGTTGCTGAAGCTAACTATCGTGAAACGATGGATGAGGTGAACGCGGTTCTTGAAGAAATTGACGCAGATGACATTCAACAATTAATAATCTGTAATAAGATTGATAAACTTGATGAAATTTCTCCGCGTATAGATAGAGATGAGGACGGTGTGCCTACCCGGGTATGGGTATCAGCACAAACCGGCGAAGGACTCGATTTATTGAGCCAGGCGCTGACCGACTGTCTCGGTCAAAGCATGGTGAGCTATACACTACGAATTCCGCCTGCACAGAGCAAATTACGTGGTGTATTGTACGATTTAAATTGTATTGCCAATGAAGCTTACGATTCTGACGGTGACTGGGTAGTAGACATTAAAATGCCTGCTGCCGATTGGAACCGTTTAGAGAAACGATTGGACCAGGGGTTATCCCATTTTGTGGACCATCATTGACAAACGCTTAAATTGACGACAGTTTTCAGATAAATAACCAATTATGGAGTATCAGCATGGCTTGGAATGAGCCGGGTGGCAAAAATAATGACCCGTGGAAAAACCGCGGCGGTCGAGATCAAGGGCCCCCGGATTTGGACGATGTGTTCAAAAACCTGTTTGGTAAGTTCGGTAAAATGGGCGGCGGCAGCGGTGGTTCAGGCAAAAGTTTTGGTACTGTAGGTGCCGGAATTTTAATTGGACTGTTAGTCGTTATCTGGGTCGTCAGTGGCTTTTATACTATCCGCGAATCTGAGCGTGGTGTAGTACTTCGCTTTGGCGAATATTATAAGCAAGTCGACCCTGGCTTACGTTGGAAGCCAACCTTTATCGATTCTGTTATTCCGGTAGACGTAACTTCTATTCGTGACCAGGCGTCTAGCGGTTCCATGCTGACTGAAGATGAAAACGTCGTTCGCGTTCAAATGGAAATGCAGTACCGGGTTGTTGATCCGTACCGTTGGACATTTGCTGTAACGAGCCCTGAAATGAGTTTAAGTCAGGCTTTAGACAGTGCGATTCGTTACGTTGTTGGTCACTCTCAGATGGACGATGTACTTACAGATGGTCGTGAAGTTACTCGTCAGCGAGTGTGGGAAGAATTACAGTCTATCCTTGAGCCCTATGATCTGGGGGTCACGATTACGGACATGAACTTCCGCGATGCGCGCCCACCTGAAGAAGTAAAAGATGCATTTGATGATGCCATTGCCGCGCAGGAAGATGAGCAACGTTTCATTCGTGAAGCTGAAGCTTATGCCCGTGAAATTGAGCCTCGCGCCCGTGGTCAGGTTAACCGCATGAACGAAGAAGCACAGGCATACAAAGAGCGTGTGATCCTCGAAGCGCAGGGTGAAGTGGCACGATTTGCTGAGCTACTGCCTCAGTACGAAGCTGCGCCAACGGTTACCCGGGAGCGTATTTATCTGGAAACCATGGAAGAAGTGCTTAGTAAAACAAGCAAAGTGTTGGTCGACACCAAAGGTGGCAACAACATGATGTATTTACCATTGGATAAAATGATGGAACAGCGTTCGTCGTCTACTTCATCTCCAGCAAGAAGTTCAACAACACCTTATCAGTCGTTACCGATGTCGTCTTCTGACAACTCCGGCAGACCTTCAACGGTAAACTCTGGTATTCGTGACAGCCGTTTTGGAAGTGGGGGAGAATAACACATGAAGAATCTATTGATTGCAGCCGTGGTGCTGGTGGTTATTCTGTTTTCGGGCGCTGTTTTCGTGGTTAGCGAAGGTGAACGAGCCATTGTAATCCAGTTTGGTAAGGTTCAACGTGATGATGCTACCGGCGACACCAGAGTGTTTGAGCCGGGACTGCACTTTAAATTCCCGTTCATCGACTCTGTGCGACGTCTTGATGCGCGTATTCAGACGTTGGACGATGTGCCCGATCGTTTCGTAACATCAGAGAAGAAAGACCTGATTGTAGACTCTTACGTGAAGTGGAAAATTGCCGATTTTGCTCAGTACTATCTGTCAACGCAGGGCGGTAATAAACTTCAGGCGGAAGCGCTGTTAAAGCAAAAAGTGAATAACGGCCTGCGTTCAGAGTTTGGTGCTCGCACCATCGCACAAATCGTGTCGGGTGAGCGCTCAGCGCTGATGAATCAAGCAATGGAACAGGCTAGCCAGTCTTCAAAAGAACTGGGTATCGAAATTGTTGATGTGCGGGTAAAGCAGATCAACCTGCCGAACGAAGTCAGCAACGCGATTTTCCAACGTATGCGAGCTGAACGCGCGGCGGTTGCCCGTGAACACCGCTCAGAAGGTCAGGAGCAAGCAGAAGTCATTCGTGCCGACATCGACGCCAAAGTAACGGTTATGCTGGCAGATGCAGAACGTAATGCCCGTCAGGTTCGTGGTGAAGGTGACGCATTGGCAGCTCAGATTTATGCAACGTCATATTCTAAGAACCCTGAGTTCTACAGCTTCCTGCGCAGTATGGATGCATACCGCAAGAGTTTCAGCAGCAAAGACGATATCATGGTGCTTGAGCCGGATGGTGAATTCTTTAAATACCTGAATCACGCCAAAGGTAAATAACTTCCCAAGCCCGCGAAACGCGGGCTTTTTTTAATCCTCCCGTATCCTCTGCTTTACGCTTTATCGGCTAATGATAAAGTATGGAAAATGAGCCGCTTCATAGCCTTTTGCTGCGAACTGGCTGTTTTTTCGTTATACTCTCGCCAAAATTAAGCAGATTAATCTGCAAATTAAAAAACGACAGAGGTTATATTTTGAGCTCCAGACAGTCTGATACTTCTTCTTTTGAGGAAGAAGCAAAGAGTGGATGGTTTGCGCGATTTTTAGCTACCGTAGAGTGGCTGGGGAATCTGTTGCCGCACCCGGTAACGTTGTTCGCCTTACTATCTATTTTCATCGTTATTCTTAGTGGCATTCTTGGCTATTTCGATATTGCCGTTGCTGATCCCCGCCCGGTAGGTGCTAAAGGTCGCGAGGCCGACGGCATGATTGAAGTTATCTCGTTGGTCAACGCCGAAGGCCTGCAAAAAATTGTGACGCATCTGGTAACGAACTTCACTGGTTTTGCACCATTGGGCACAGTACTTGTGGCGCTGCTCGGTGTATCCGTTGCCGAGCATTCCGGTATGCTCTCTGCGCTGATGCGGTCTATTGTAATGGGCGCGCCACGTTTATTGGTGACGTTCGCTGTTGTGTTCGCGGGCATTCTTTCAAATACGGCTTCCGAGCTTGGCTACGTGGTACTTATTCCGCTGGCTGCAATGATCTTTCATTCACTGGGGCGTCATCCCTTTGCAGGTCTTGCGGCAGCGTTTGCCGGCGTATCTGCTGGATACAGTGCTAATCTGCTATTGGGCACTATTGATCCGCTGCTTTCTGGCATAACCGAAGCCGCTGCTCACATGATTGACCCGGAGTACATAGTCGGGCCAGAGGTGAACTGGTACTTCATGTTCATCAGTACTTTCATTATCGCCATTATGGGCACATACGTGACAGACCGTATCGTTGAGCCCCGACTTGGCAAATACAACGAAGAACATGCATCCGATGATCTTGAATCGGCGTCGATGTCAGCGGTAACAGATACCGAGCGCCGTGGGCTTAAAATGGCGGGCCTGTCGTTTGTTGTGCTGTGTGCAATTTTAGCGCTCACCATCGTGCCAGAAGGTGGTCCTTTGCGTAACCCGGAAACCGGCGGCGTAACGGGCTCTCCTTTCCTCAAAGGCATCGTGGCATTTATTTTCATCACCTTTGCGGTTCCCGGTTTTGTGTATGGCCGTGTAGTTGGTACCATGCGAAACGATAAAGATGTGATTAACGCCATGTCGAAAAGTATGGGCGCCATGGGTCTGTATATCACGCTGGTTTTCTTTGCTGCTCAATTCGTGGCTTTCTTTAAGTGGACAAATCTCGGTACCTTCATGGCAGTAAAGGGCGCTGCGTTCCTGCAGGCTGCGGGACTGGACGGGCCATCGGTATTCATTCTGTTCATTCTGATGTGTGGTCTGGTTAACTTGTCGCTGGGGAGTGCATCGGCGCAATGGGCCGTTACTGCGCCGATATTTATTCCTATGCTGATGTTGCTGGGGTATGCGCCGGAAGTCATTCAGGCGGCTTATCGAATTGGCGATTCAGTGACTAACGTTATTTCACCAATGATGAGTTACTTTGGCCTTATTCTGGCTATGGCCGCCAAATACCGAAAAGACATCGGCATGGGGACACTTATCGCCATGATGCTGCCGTACTCCATGGTATTCATTGTCGGTTGGACAATACTGTTCTACATCTGGGTATTCTTACTCGGTATGCCAGTAGGGCCCGGCGCGGCAACTTACTACCAGCCGTAATCCAAGCGCTAAAATTGATTTTACAAGAACAACCGGTAAGTCTGACTTACCGGTTTTTTTATTTCAAAGGCGTCCAGTGAGATTAAATAATCGTAACAATCGAGCAAAATCATGGATCAAAAGCACTGGTTAATCAGTATACTTACCTGAGATTTAAACACGTTGGTCATGATTTCAGGTAAAGCAGCATGAAATACAAAAATTCCACTCATTTCACACACGGTCAGCCAGATAAGCTGGGTGTGTTAATTACTAATTTGGGCACGCCTGAAGCGCCAACCAAACAAGCGTTGAAGCCTTACCTGAAGGAATTTTTGTCTGACCCACGGGTTGTGGAAGTACCAAGACTTCTGTGGTGGTGCATTCTCAATGGCGTAATTTTGAATATTCGTCCAAAACGCTCCGCTCATGCTTACTCCACGGTATGGACCGAAGACGGCTCACCGCTCATGGCGATTACTAAAGCGCAGCATGCCGCATTGGCAGATAAATGCAGGCAGCAATACGGCGACGATGTGGTGATAGATTTTGCCATGCGTTACGGCGAACCATCTATTGCCAATGCCATTCAGCGACTGTTGGATCAAGGCGTTCGCAAGTTGGTGGTGCTGCCGTTGTATCCCCAGTATTGCGCGTCCACCACAGCGTCGACGTTCGATGCCGTTGCTGCCGATTTCACCAAGCGTCGATGGATGCCAGAGCTGCGCTTCATTACAAACTACAACGATAATCCGGCTTATATCGAAGCCTTGGCTAACAGTGTTAGAAAGCACTGGGAAGAAAATGGGAAAGCGGATTTACTGCTGATGTCCTACCACGGGATCCCTAAACGATACCTGACTAACGGCGACCCCTATCATTGCGAGTGTTATAAAACGTCAAGGCTGTTGGCCGAAGCGCTGGAACTAAAATCTGATCAATACATGACAACTTTTCAATCCCGTTTTGGTCGGGAAGAGTGGTTGCAACCGTATACAGATGAAACGATGAAATCTCTACCGGGTAAAGGTATCCGCTCGGTACAGGTTTTGTGTCCGGGATTCTCTGCAGATTGCCTTGAAACAATTGAGGAAATCGGCGTTGAAAACAAGACGTATTTCATGGAAGCCGGTGGGAAACGATTTGAATATATCCCTGCGCTGAATGACGACCCGGCACACGTTGATATGTTGTTTGCACTCATCAACGACAATCTGCACGGTTGGCGTATTGATAAAGAAACGCGCAAACGGCAAGCACTGGCAAAAGCATTAGGCGCAAGCGATTAATATGACATCACAGACCAAAGCACCGAAAGAACTTCTTAAAGCACAGAAATGGGCGAACATGCTGGACACAGCGATTAAGCTGCCAGTGATTAATTTTCGGGTGGGTCTGGATTCTATTGTTGGTCTGATACCCGGTGTGGGTGATGCGCTGATGTTATTTGCTGGCTTCCGGATTATCAGAATGGGCCAAAAACTTGGTATGCCCAACGACCTGATCAAAGTAATGGTGCGCAATAGCGTGCTCGATTTTGGTCTCGGCTTCATTCCATTTATCGGTGATGTCGCCGACTTCTTCTACAAATCAAACAGCAAGAATGTGCAGATCATGGAGCGTTGGTGGATTGAAAATAACAAAGCCGCTGTCGATGCGTCTGCGCGTGAACAGTTCCGTGATTGGGAAGAGAAATTCGATAGCTAGCCCACTAAAGCGCTTTGCTGGAATAAATTTCCAGCGTTTCCAGTGGAATTAAATCCAGTGCCTTATGATGCGTTGCTTCAAGATTGATCCGGGGCGCAACGCCTGCATGGTAGGCTTCTAGCCAGCGTGCCGCACAAAGACACCATCGGTCCCCCGGAGTTAATCCGGGAAACATCATATCTGGCCGGGGCGTAATCAAATCATTGCCGCGTTCTGCCGAATAAGCGAGGAAAGGCTCGTCGACGATAGCGCAGACACTGTGATTACCAATGTCAGCATCAGGAACATAACAAAACCCTTCACGGGTGAAGCCTGTATTGCCACAACAAAGCTGCAATGGACGCCCATATACATTTTTTTCATTTGCCATAATGAGTGCGCCTGAATAAATTCAATAACGTATATACGGTACAGGAAATCAACGCATTGTCACACCGTTAACGCAGTGTCCGGAGAAACAGTATGTTAGATAAGAGTCAGCTCAGTGCCCCAATCGGCGACGACAACGTAGATGCGCAGGAAATTGCCCGCTTCGACGCGCTGGCTGACGCATGGTGGGACCCAGCCGGAAAATACAAAACAGCACTGTCATTTAATGCCGCCCGGGTAGAATTTATTGTTGGCGCCATTCAAAAGCATTTTAAACCAAGCGGCATTGCAGACAGTCTATTAGCTGATTTATCAATTCTTGATGTCGGCAGTGGGGGAGGCCTTATCTGCGAGCCTTTGGCCAAACGAGGCGCATCGGTAACGGGCATTGATGCCAGCGCAACCAGCGTGGAAGTAGCGAAAAGGCACGCGCTCAAAGAGAACTTGCCCATTCAGTATCATCATTGTCTTTCTGGCGAATGGGCGGCAACGGGTCATCGTTATGATGTGGTGATTAATGCGGAAGTGGTGGAGCATGTGCCAGATCAGGCAATGCTGATAAAGGAATGCGCCGATATGGTGAAGCCGGGAGGATTACTCATTCTGGCTACCCTTAATAGAACACTTCTCAGTTATGTCATCGCTATCGTTGGCGCCGAATACGTGATGCGTTATCTGCCGGTTGGCACACATAGTTGGACTAAGTTCGTCAAACCCGATGAACTTGATAGTTGGGTGGGGGCCGAGCTTTCCCGGAAATATCAAAGTGGCTTTAAACTTAATCCGCTTAGTGGAAATTGGCGCACCTCGCCGTCCATGCAAGTGAATTACTTGTGTGGCTACACGAAAAGTGAACGTGCAGACTGAGTCTGAATAGCATGCCTGCACGAGTATAAAAACCTACCATTCTCCTGTCACAAACCGCCGTTAAACTCGGAGTGTGACGAATGCCTTCCAGCAATAGTTGGATAACTGTTGAACAGTACAATCCTTTCACTAAATTACTGTTATACTGGCAACAAAATAAATTAAGTAAGAGAGTACATGAGCGACGATCCCCATTTCCAGCGAGAGAAAGAGAAATACGAAAAACCGGTAGCAAGCCGGGAATATTTGATGTCAGTGATGAAAGAACAGGGCAAACCTTTGTCTTTCCTCGACATTTGCTCGCTGGTAGATGCAATGGATGAAGACAGCCGAATTGGAATTCAGCGCCGTCTGCGTGCTATGGAACGTCAGGGGCAAGTTCAGTTCACTAAGCAGAAAAAATATGCACTGCAAAATCGAGATGAACTGATCAAAGGCCGCATTATTGGCCATCGCGACGGATACGGTTTCCTGCGCCCTGAGGATAACAGCGGCGATTTGTTTATCAGCGCCGGACAAATGAATCTGTTTATGCACGACGACGTGGTCGAAGCCAGAGAAAGTGGTACCGATCGTCGTGGCCGCAAAGAAGCGTATATCACTCAGGTTATTGAGCCGAGAAGCGAACCTATAGTTGGGCGTTATTTTGTCGAAAACGGTGTTGCCGTGGTCATGCCTGATGACAGTCGCCTGCAACACGAAATTATGATTCCACCAGAAGCCACGAAAGGCGCTCGTATGGGGCAGGTTGTGGTGGTGGAAATCACTCAGCGCCCACGACGTCGGGTTAGTCCGGTAGGTAAGATTGTTGAAGTACTCGGTGAACACATGGCGCCGGGTATGGAAATTGAAATGGCGCTGCGCACCTTCGATATTCCTCACGTATGGCCAACTGCGGTAGAACGCTATGTGAAGCGGTTCACCGAAGAAGTGCCAGAGGAGGCCAAAGAAGGGCGGATTGATTTACGTCAGTTGCCGTTAGTCACTATCGACGGTGAAGATGCCCGGGACTTTGATGATGCGGTTTTCTGTGAGCCTTTGGACGAGGGTGGTTGGCAGCTTTGGGTTGCTATTGCCGATGTCAGCAGTTACGTAAAATTAGGGACTGCACTGGATAAAGAAGCGCAGAACCGGGGTAACTCGGTGTACTTCCCTGATCAGGTTATTCCCATGCTACCGGAAGTGCTGTCAAACGGCCTATGTTCGCTTAATCCAGAAATAGACCGCTTATGTATGGTCTGCGAGATGACTATCACAGAGCAGGGTAAACTCGACAGCTATCAGTTCTATGAAGCGGTAATGAACTCCCATGCCCGCCTGACTTATAACAAAGTCTGGCAAATCCTTGAGGGCGATAAGGAGCTGAACCAGCGTTATGCCGAACAAGTCCCACACCTTCGAAATTTGCATGACTTGTACCGTGCATTGAAGCGTTCACGTGCTCATCGTGGTGCTATTGAATTTGAGACGCAGGAAAGTAAGTTCGTTTTTAACGCCCAGCGCAAAATCGAGAATGTGGTGCCTGTAGTACGCAACGACGCACACATGATGATTGAAGAATGCATGATCATGGCAAACGTCAGTGCCGCAAAATTCCTTGAGAAGCATCAAATGCCAGCGCTATACCGGGTTCATGATAAGCCGGATGCCGACAGGCTCACCACGTTTACGTCTTACCTCAAAGAAATTGGTATTCCTCATCGTATCACCGAAGATGCCCGGCCTGCCGATTTTACCGACGTGGTGACAAAAACCAAAGCGCGTCCAGACCAAGAACTAATTCAAACCATGCTGCTTCGCTCGATGAAACAAGCGGTGTATGACTGCGACAACGTCGGGCATTTTGGTTTGGCGCTGGAGGCTTATGCGCATTTCACGTCACCAATCCGTCGCTACCCCGACTTGGTTGTGCATCGAGCAATTAAAGCCATCCTCAAAAAGCAGAAGCAAAAAGTTACCGGCCCGAAAGCTTACTCCGTTGAAGAAGTTGAACAATTGGGTGAGCAGTGCTCAATGACGGAGCGTCGCGCAGATGACGCCACGCGAGATGTCGCAGACTGGCTAAAATGCGAATTCATGCAGGATCATGTGGGCTCAAGCTTTGAGGGCGTAGTGGCATCGGTCACAAACTTTGGCATGTTCGTACGTATCAGTGAGTACCATATCGATGGTTTAGTTCACATCACCTCTCTGGATGATGACTATTATCGCTACGATGATGTGAAGCAAACGCTGGTAGGTGACTCCGGTGCACGTCAGTTCCGTCTCGGCGATACGCTGATGGTAAAAGTTGCGGCAGTCAATTTGGACGAAAGAAAGATTGATTTAATGCTTGATGCGTCTATGCTGCGCGGCCGCGGTGGCCGTAAAGTACAGGTCAGAAAGGCAGAAGCTAAATCTTCAGAAGGCCGTCGTGAAGGTAGCAAACGCGACGGTAAGGCCGAAAGTGCAGGTAAGCCAGGTAAAAGCCGGAAGCCGCGTAAAGGTAGCAATAATGGACGTCAGTCAGATCGCAGTAAACCTGCCGGACGGGCGCCGAAAAAAACACGTAGTAAATCGAGTAAAGGTAAAAAGAAATAAATGGCGCAGCAAGAATGGTTGTACGGCCTGCATGCAATGCAGTCGGTATTAGAAAATGAACCAGAGCGAGTTCTGGAAGTACTGGTGCTGAAAGGTCGTGACGACGAACGATTGAAAAACATCATTAATCAGGCGCGCCGCTTTGGTATTAGCGTGCAGTTTTGTCAGCGTAAAGTGTTAGACGATAAAGTCAGTGGCGAGCAACACCAAGGCGTCGTCGCTCGGGCAAAGCCGGCCAGAGTGCTTGATGAAGCCGATTTAGATGCTGTTTTAAACAAGCAGAGCGAACCTTTTCTTTTGGTACTCGATGGTGTCACCGACCCACACAATATAGGCGCATGCTTGCGTACTGCCGATGCCGCGGGTGTTCACGCGGTTATCGTACCTAAAGATAAGTCTGCCGGACTTACCGCCACTGCCCGCAAAGTGGCTTGCGGAGCGGCCGAATCTGTTCCATTGATTCAGGTTACCAACCTATCCCGTACTCTCAAGCATCTGCAGGATAAAGGGGTTTGGGTTATCGGAACAGCGGGTGAGGCGGAACAGCTCATCTATCAGGTCGACCTGAAAGGGCCGACGGCACTGGTCATGGGCGCAGAAGGTAAAGGCATGCGCCGCCTTACTCGAGAACACTGTGACCAGTTGGTAAAACTTCCCATGGCAGGAGCGGTTTCATCTTTGAATGTGTCGGTAGCCACAGGTGTATGTCTGTATGAGATTGTCAGGCAGCGTCAGGGCTAAGTCATCTCAACGCGATATAGAAGCCGGTTTAACACCGGCTTCTCTTTATCTAAAGGGTAACTCGATTATCCAACCTCAGTATTCTGTAAATAGTGCAAAGATCACGTAAATCACTGAACAGTGCCGATTTTTATCGGACTTAGGGAAGTATGATAT
The DNA here is from genome assembly GCF_001757105.1 of Alteromonas confluentis. Lineage (GTDB taxonomy): Bacteria > Pseudomonadota > Gammaproteobacteria > Enterobacterales > Alteromonadaceae > Alteromonas > Alteromonas confluentis. The sequence continues at coordinate 40,366 of NZ_MDHN01000029.1, read as the reverse complement.
GCACGTTCCGAAAACCATTTGAACGTGAACAACTACCTTCTGCTAAGGATTTACTAATTTATGCTATTTCGACTTATCAAGCCGTCTATCAAGCTGTTGACGGTATTTGCATTGCTTGCAGGTCTTTCCGCCTGTGGAGGCTCAAGCGATGACAGTTCAGATTATACCTATGCGTATATTCAGTTTTACAATGCCTCTCCCAACGGTGCAACAGTAACAATGCGCGAAGTCGATGGCGACTCATTTGGCTATGCGCCATTTGGTGATTCGACAACTCTGGTATCGACTGATGCAGGTGAATACGACCTGGAATTTATCCGCACAGATTCTGATGATCAGGAAGTTCTCCTGCACGAAATGACAGTTACGCTACGAAAAGGATATAAAACCTTAATCGTCCTTAGCGGTGACTTTGAACAAGGTGAATACATTGAATACCAGTTCGAAAGAACGTCAATGGAAGACCATTTTCGTTTATTCGTGAACAATGAATTGGTAGGGCAGGACGAGTACGACTTCTATCTTGCGGAAGATGGCGACCCGTTTGAAGCTGCTAATTTGTTAGGTACCGTAAGTTATCAGGAACTGACTGAAATGACTTACTGGGACGGCGATGACGACAGTGATGATTTCGACTCTGGTGATTATACTATCTATCTTACAGCACCAGGTGAGACAGAAGTCCTGTTCGAATCTCAAACTATTTCCTTCAGCTACGATACCGAATACGTGCTGGTGCTTCGTGACGTGAGTGGCGCGATCCGCACAGGTTTGTCTGTCGATATGGTGCTGAATTCATCCTATGTCACCAACATTGCGGACGTAGATGCCGACTCGCAATATCGTATTTATAACAGCACGGACTACGATGCCCCTCTTACGGTTACGTTTGGTGGGAATGACGGCGAAGAAGACACCGAATTTACTTTGTCTGCCGGTGAAATTTCTGAGTTCACAGAAATTAATTATGGTGATTATCGCGTTACCGTTACCACCAGTGACGGCGAAGCGACTGCGCTGACAAACAAGCTCATCACTCTTAATCAAGGCGAAAGTAAGGCGATAATGATTTATGAGGCCAATGAAAAACTTGAAGCCGCTACGTTTGTAGAAAGTGGTTTGCCGCAATCCTATGACAAGACGGTAAATATGATTAATCTTGTAAGTGATTTCGATAACGTTGATTTTTATCTGGTTCGTAATGACGAAACCATTGATACGGCTGACTACTATTTGATGAACCTGGAGCTTGGTGAAAGCAACAGTATCGTTCTGCCATCAGATTATTATGAAATCATTGCTGTGTATGAAGATGATAACGATGAGCAGGTGCTGCTTGATAGAACCGCACTGTATGGATTTACGGAAGAAGAAAACTACATTGTTACTATCGAGCCTGCGGATACTGCAACAGGCTATGAAATAAGTGTGTTGTATTAATTAATACGACACAGCGACGGCGTTCTTACGCTGCAACGCACAAAAGCGGCAGGTGATACGGAAGTAGCACCTGCCGCTTTTTTTGTGTGCTATCTTAGGCCATCAATACATCTTCACACTTCTCCAGCGATGCAAATAATTAAAGCGTTACACGGTATATCAGCTGATGTAACGATTTCGACGTAGTCCGGGCGACTATTTATCAAAAGAAAGATCTGGAAACGTTTCGGGCATTGATGGCGCATTCGAGAGAGAAGGCAAATATTCACTAACTTAATCAGCAACGCGATAAAGTTTACAGAGCAAGGGAACATCCTGGTAAAACTACGTTCAAAGTTGCAAAACAACGGGCGCAAGCTAATACAAATTATGGTGCAGGATGATGGTATTGGAATAAAACCTGAACATCAGGCTTCGATATTTTCACCTTTCCGCCAAAGTGACAGTGAAACGACACGTCGTTATGGCGGCACTGGTCTTGGTTTATCTATTGTGGCGCAAATCAGGCAGCTTGGCAGGGCAGCACAATTGGTACCCATCATCGCACTTACTGCCAATGTGCTAGTGGGAGAGCGTGAAAATGTCTGCTGGCCGGTATGAATGACTATTTATCTAAGCCCATTGATAAAGGAGATTTTTCCCGTTGTTTGCATCGCTATTTACTTGCGTAGCATAGTGATGCAGTTCTGATGAACTATACAGAATGGCAGAGTTGAGAAGAATGTCGGATCGTTTAAATTTAATTCAAATTCGCACTATCACTTGCCAATCTTTTCTGTTATAGTTTCGCGCCCTTTTTATGGGGGTATGTACATAAAAGCGGCAATATCTGCTGCTTTTATCAGCGCAAACGACTCGAGAGAGTCTTAATTATCGAGCGGAGCACTAACATGATCCAAATGCAAACTAACCTGGACGTTGCAGACAACAGCGGCGCTCGCAGGGTTCAGTGTATTAAGGTTCTTGGTGGCTCGCATCGCCGTTATGCAGGTATCGGTGACATCATCAAAGTTACTGTTAAGGAAGCAATTCCTCGCGGTAAAGTTAAAAAAGGTGACGTACTGAACGCAGTGGTGGTGCGTACTAGAAAAGGCGTTCGTCGTGCAGATGGTTCTACCATCCGTTTTGACGCTAACGCGGCTGTATTGTTAAACAACAATAAGCAACCTATTGGTACGCGTATCTTTGGACCGGTTACACGTGAGCTGAGAAGTGACAACTTCATGAAAATCATCTCACTGGCCCCAGAGGTACTATAAGGAGTCACGATAATGGCTAGAAAAATTCGTCGTGATGATGAAGTAGTCGTATTAGCGGGTAAAGATAAAGGCAAACAAGGCAAAGTCCTGAATGTGCTGGTATCTGAAGACCGTGTAGTTGTAGAAGGTGCAAACCTTGTCAAGAAACACCAGAAGCCAAACCCACACATGGGCGTAGCTGGCGGTATTGTTGAAAAAGAAGCATCTCTGCACGTTTCTAATGTTGCGGTAGTTAACCCTGCGACGGGTAAAGCTGACCGTATTGGTTTCCGTACTGAAGACGGTAAGAAAGTTCGTTTCTTTAAGTCTAACGGTGAACTTGTTTAATTAATTGGAGAGTACGATGGCGAAACTGCATGATTTCTATAAAGAAACGGTAGTAGCTGACCTTGCAAAGCAGTTCAGTTACCAAAGCGTCATGCAAGTCCCTCGGATTGAAAAAATCACCCTGAACATGGGTCTGGGTGAAGCCGTAGCTGACAAGAAAGTTCTGGAAAATGCGACTGCCGATATGGCAGCTATCGCTGGCCAGAAGCCAATTGTTACAGTTGCGCGTAAATCTGTTGCGGGTTTTAAAATCCGTGAAGGTTATCCGATTGGCTGTAAAGTAACCCTGCGTGGCGAGCGTATGTGGGAATTCTTAGAGCGTTTGATTTCAATCGCAATTCCTCGTGTACGTGACTTCCGTGGCTTGAGCGCTAAGTCGTTCGACGGTCGTGGAAACTACAGCATGGGCGTTCGTGAACAAATCATCTTCCCTGAAATCGATTTCGATAAAGTGGATAAAGTACGCGGTATGGATATCACTATCACTACCAGTGCAAAAACTGATGATGAAGCACGTGCTCTGTTGACCGCGTTCAACTTCCCATTCAAAAAATAAGGGGTGTAGGGTTATGGCAAAAGAATCAATGAAGGCTCGTGAAGTAAAGCGTGCAAAGCTTGTTGCTAAGTATGCTGAAAAACGTGCCGCACTTAAAGCGATTATCAGCGATGTTAACGCCTCTGAAGAAGAGCGTTGGGATGCTGTTCTGAAGCTACAACAACTGCCACGTGACAGTGCTAAATCTCGTCAGCAAAACCGCTGCCGCGTAACTGGCCGTCCACACGGTTTCCTACGTAAGTTCGGTCTGAGCCGTATCAAACTGCGTGAAGCAGCGATGCGCGGTGAAGTCCCTGGCCTGAAAAAAGCCAGCTGGTAAGGAGTAGCTAAAATGAGCATGCAAGATCCTATCGCGGATATGTTTACCCGCATCCGTAACGGCCAGATGGCACAGAAAGTTGCTGTGACTATGCCTTCTTCAAAACTGCGCGTTGCTATTGCAGGCGTACTGAAGGCTGAAGGTTACATCACTGACTTCGCTGTTTCTGGTGACGTTAAGCCTACTCTTGAAGTTACTCTGAAGTACTTCGAAGGTAAGCAAGTAATCGACACTATTGAACGTGTAAGCCGTCCTGGTCTGCGCATCTATAAGAAAAAAGATGAGCTGCCAAAAGTAATGGGTGGTTTAGGCGTTGCTATCGTGTCAACTTCTAAAGGTGTGATGACTGATCGTGCTGCGCGTAAAGCAGGCATGGGCGGTGAGATCATCGGTTATGTTGCGTAATCGGAGGAGTTGAAATGTCACGAGTAGCAAAAGCCCCGGTAAACGTAGCATCAGGCGTTGAAGTAAAAATCAACGGCCAGGAAGTTACTGTTAAGGGCACCAAAGGTACACTGACTAAAGTATTCAATGATGCTGTTGAAGTAGTCCAGGATGAGAACCAACTGAAAGCTCTGCCTCGTGAAGGTTTTGCTGATGCATGGGCTCAGGCTGGTACTGTTCGCGCACTGTTGAACTCGATGGTTCAGGGCGTATCTGAAGGTTTCGAGAAAAAATTACAGCTGTTAGGTGTTGGTTACCGTGCATCTGCACAAGGTAACAAACTGAACCTGACTTTAGGTTTTTCACACCCTGTAGTTTATGAAATGCCAGAAGGCATTACAGTTGAAACTCCTACACAAACTGAAATCCTCGTCAAAGGCGCGGATAAGCAGGTTGTAGGTCAGGTTGCGGCAAACATTCGCGGCTACCGTCCACCAGAGCCTTACAAAGGTAAAGGTGTTCGTTACGCTGACGAAAATGTTCGTCGTAAAGAAGCTAAGAAAAAGTAGGTGGGTGATACGATGGATAAGAAAACATCACGTTTACGTCGCGCAACTCGCGCACGTGCTAAGATCCGTGAATTGGCCGCGCATCGCCTGGTAATTAACCGTACACCTCGCCACATCTATGCCCAGTTAATCGCTCCTAGCGGTGCTGAGGTACTGGCGGCGGCTTCTACCGTTGAAAAAGGTCTGGCAGCAGATCTGAAAGCAACTGGTAATGCAGAAGCAGCTGCGGCAGTGGGTAAAGCTATCGCCGAGCGTGCAATCGAAAAAGGCATTAAAGTTGTTGCTTTCGATCGCAGCGGTTTTAAATACCACGGTCGCGTAAAAGCATTAGCTGATGCAGCTCGCGAAGCTGGTCTTCAGTTCTAGGAGTGAAGAATAATGGCTAAACAAGAAGTTCAAAACGGTGATATGCTGGAAAAATTGATCGCTGTAAACCGCGTTTCTAAAGTGGTTAAAGGTGGTCGTATTTTCAGTTTCACTGCACTGACTGTAGTTGGTGACGGCAATGGCCGTGTTGGTTTTGGTTACGGTAAAGCACGTGAAGTGCCTGCTGCTATTCAAAAAGCGATGGAAAAAGCTCGTCGCAACATGGTTACTGTAGACCTGAACGGTCACACTTTGCAGCACCCTATTAAAGGTCGTCACTCTGGCTCTAAAGTTTACATGCAGCCAGCATCTGAAGGTACCGGTATCATTGCCGGTGGTGCGATGCGTGCAGTACTTGAAGTAGCTGGTGTACAGAACGTACTTTCAAAATGTTACGGCTCTACAAACCCAATCAACGTTGTTCGTGCAACAGTAAACGCGCTGACTGAGATGAACTCTCCAGCGGGTATTGCAGCGAAACGTGGATTGTCTGTAGATGAAATTTTGGGGTAATCAGACATGGCAACGATTAAAGTAAAGCAAACTAAAAGTGCGATTGGCCGTCTGCCAAAGCACAAAGCGACGCTTAAAGGCTTAGGTCTTCGTAAAATCAACCATGTCCGTGAACTGGAAGATACCCCAGCAGTACGTGGCATGATCAACCGTGTATTTTACATGGTTGAGATCGTGGAGGAGTAAGACATGCGTTTAAACACAATTTCTCCTGCAGAAGGTTCAAAACCAACCGCTAAGCGTGTAGGTCGTGGTATTGGTTCAGGTCTGGGTAAAACCGGTGGCCGTGGTCACAAAGGCCAAACCAGCCGTTCAGGCGGTACCATCAGACAGGGCTTTGAAGGTGGTCAAATGCCTATTCAGCGCCGTCTGCCTAAGTTTGGTTTCACCTCTCGTAAGAGCTTTGTTACTGATCAAGTAACTCTGACTGAAATCGCTAAGGTTGAAGGTGATACAGTTTCTCTGGAAACTTTGAAAGCAGCTGGTCTTATTAAGAAAGACGTACTGTTCGTTAAAGTTGTAAAGAGCGGCGAAGTATCTAGAGCTGTTACAGTTAGCGGGTTGAAGGTTACAAAAGGCGCTCTTGAAGCGATTGAAGCCGCCGGCGGTAAAGTAGAGGAATAAGCTAGATGGCTAAACCAGGATTGGATTCAGGCGCGAAAAGCGGCTTGAGTGAGCTGAAGTCAAGATTGTTGTTCGTACTCGGTGCGATTGTCGTGTTCAGACTGGGCTCTTATGTGCCGCTTCCTGGCATCGACGCAGCAGTACTTGCTGAGTTGTTTGAGCAACAAAAAGGTACCATCGTAGAAATGTTTAACATGTTCTCCGGTGGTGCGCTTGAGCGTGCATCCGTTCTGGCTTTGGGCATTATGCCTTACATTACTGCATCGATTATCATGCAGTTGCTCACGGTGGTTCATCCACCGATGATGGAGCTTAAAAAGGAAGGCGAAGCTGGTCGCAAGAAAATTAGTCAGTACACGCGTTATTTAACGCTGGTACTGGCTACTTTCCAGTCTATTGGTATTGCGACTAACCTGCCTAACCTGATTAATGGTTTGGTTATAAACCCTGGCTTCGGATTCTACTTTACAGCGGTAGTTAGCTTAGTCACAGGAACGATGTTCCTGATGTGGTTAGGTGAGCAAATTACCGAAAGAGGTATTGGTAACGGTATCTCTATATTGATTTTTGCTGGTATTGTTGCCGGTCTGCCAACAGCGATTGGTCAGACAGCGGAACAAGCAAGACAGGGCGACATTAATCTGTTGTTCCTGATGCTGATTGGCGTAATCGTCATCGGTCTGATTTACCTGGTAGTGTTTGTTGAACGTGCGCAGCGTCGCATTGTTGTAAACTACGCAAAACGTCAGCAAGGCCGTAAGGTGTTTGCAGCGCAGAGCACGCACTTACCACTGAAGGTAAACATGGCGGGTGTAATTCCACCAATCTTTGCTTCCAGCATCATTTTGTTCCCATCAACCATTGCTGGTTGGTTTGGTCAGAATGAATCTACAGCGTGGTTGCAGGACGTAGCATTAATGCTTTCTCCTGGTCAGCCGCTGTACGTGATGTTATACGCAACTGCGATTATCTTTTTCTGCTTCTTCTATACAGCGTTGGTTTTCAACCCTCGCGAAACAGCAGATAACCTGAAGAAATCTGGTGCGTTCATTCCTGGTATCCGTCCAGGTGAGCAAACATCACGTTATATCGATAAGGTAATGACTCGTCTGACTCTGGCTGGCGCACTTTACATAACCTTTATTTGTTTAGTGCCTGAATTCATGTTGATCGCGTGGAATGTGCCGTTCTACTTCGGTGGTACGTCGCTTCTGATTATCGTGGTTGTTATCATGGACTTTATGGCACAGGTACAGACACATCTGATGTCTAGTCAGTATGAGTCTGTTCTGAAGAAAGCTAATCTGAAAGGCTACGGTCGATAAGATTAGTGCACTACGGAGTGATGTAATGAAAGTTCGTGCATCAGTAAAGAAGATTTGCCGTAACTGCAAAATCATCAAGCGCAACGGTGTTGTGCGAGTAATTTGCAGCTCTGACCCTAAGCATAAGCAGCGTCAAGGCTAATCGAAAAAGCGGTTAAAATTCGAAATGTAAGCTGAACCTCATACTGGGTTCAGCTTGCTCTATTTCGTTTATATAAACCTTATGTTGCAATTTTGTCGTCGGGTAAGTATCTTATCGGGCTTTTTAGGTCGTCGACATTAAAATATAGAGGAGTGCTGTTAATGGCCCGTATCGCTGGCATTAACATTCCTGAACACAAGCACACCGTTATCGCTCTTCAGGCGATTTTCGGTATTGGCGCAACTCGTGCAAAAGAGATCTGTGCTAACGCTGGTGTTGCAGAATCAACAAAAGTAAAAGAGCTTGACGAAGCGACTGTAGAGAAGCTTCGTGAAGAAGTGGCTAAGTTCACCGTTGAAGGTGATCTGCGCCGTGAAGTATCTATGAGCATCAAACGTTTGATGGACCTGGGTTGCTTCCGTGGTATTCGCCACCGTCGTAGCTTGCCTCTACGTGGTCAGCGCACTAAAACTAATGCGCGTACCCGTAAAGGTCCTCGTAAGCCAATTAAGAAGTAAGCGGGGGAATTAGTTATGGCAAAAGCACCTACTCGTACTACGCGTAAACGCGCTAAGCGTCAGGTTGCAGACGGTATGGCTCATATCCATGCGTCTTTCAACAACACAATTGTGACTATCACTGACCGTCAAGGCAATGCATTAGCATGGGCGACATCAGGTGGTTCTGGTTTCCGTGGTTCACGTAAATCTACCCCTTTTGCTGCACAGGTTGCTGCTGAACGTGCTGGCGTAGCCGCACAAGACTACGGTCTGAAAAACCTTGAAGTTTTCGTTAAAGGTCCAGGTCCAGGCCGTGAATCTGCGATCCGTGCACTTAACGCAACAGGTTACAAGATCACAAACATTACCGATGTGACTCCTATTCCTCACAACGGTTGTCGTCCACCGAAAAAACGTCGCGTTTAATCGCCGGACAGTTGGAGAAAGAACATGGCAAGATATTTGGGTCCTAAACTCAAACTTAGCCGTCGCGAAGGAACTGACCTGTTCCTGAAAAGCGGCGTTCGCGCAATCGATTCTAAATGTAAAATCGATACAGCGCCTGGTCAGCACGGTGCCCGTCGTGGCCGTCTGTCTGACTACGGTGTTCAGCTGCGTGAAAAGCAAAAAGTTCGTCGTATGTACGGCGTTCTGGAAAAACAATTCCGTAACTACTATAAAGAAGCTGCCCGTCTGAAAGGCAACACTGGTGAAAACCTGTTGCAACTGCTTGAGCAGCGTCTGGATAACGTAGTATATCGTATGGGATTCGCCAGCACTCGTGCAGAAGCACGTCAGCTGGTTAGCCACAAGGCGATCATGGTAAATGGTCAAGTTGTGAACATTCCATCGTTTAACGTTTCTGCCGAAGACGTGGTTTCTGTTCGTGAAAAGGCTAAGAAGCAAGCGCGTATCGTAGCTGCTTTGGAACTGGCTGACCAACGTGAGAAGCCAACCTGGATTGAAGTAGACAACAGCAAAATGGAAGGCACTTTCAAGCGCATTCCAGAAAGAACTGACCTGTCTGCTGAAATTAACGAACAGTTGATCGTCGAACTTTACTCTAAGTAAAGATAACTAAAGAGGAAGCATTGTGGGTTCTGTGACTGAATTCCTGAAACCGAGATTAGTTGAGATCGAAAACGTTTCTCCTACTCGTGCCAAAGTAACTTTGGAACCACTAGAGCGCGGCTTTGGCCACACTCTGGGTAACGCCCTTCGCCGCATCTTGCTGTCATCCATGCCTGGGTGTGCGGTAACTGAAGTGGAAATCGATGGCGTTTTACACGAGTACAGCACCAAAGAAGGTGTTCAAGAAGACGTAATCGAGATTCTGCTGAATCTGAAAGGTTTAGCGGTTCGCCTGGAAGGTAAAACTGAGGCAACCCTGACATTAGTGAAATCTGGCGCTGGCCCTGTTGTTGCTGGTGATATTCAGCATGACGGTGATGTAGAAATCGTAAACCCTGAGCATGTAATTTGTACTTTAACTGGCGAAGCTGACATCAGCATGCGCATTAAAGTAGAAACAGCTCGTGGTTACGTGCCTGCTGCTACTCGTCGCTCCTCCGAAGAAGATGATCGTCCAATTGGTCGTTTGTTAGTTGATGCTTCATACAGCCCGGTTGAACGTATTGCTTATTCTGTTGAGTCTGCACGTGTTGAACAACGCACAGACTTAGACAAACTGATCATCGATATGGAAACGAACGGTACTCTGGATCCTGAAGAAGCGATCCGCCGCGCAGCCACTATCCTGGCTGAGCAATTAGATGCCTTTGTTGACCTGCGTGACGTTTCTGAACCTGTTCAGAAAGAAGAGAAGCCGGAATTCGATCCGATTCTCCTGCGCCCAGTTGATGATCTAGAACTGACAGTACGTTCTGCTAACTGTTTGAAAGCAGAAGCTATCCAGTATATTGGTGACCTGGTTCAGCGTACTGAGGTTGAGTTACTTAAAACGCCTAACCTTGGTAAGAAATCGCTAACTGAAATCAAAGATGTTCTAGCATCTCGTGGACTTTCTCTGGGCATGCGCCTGGAAAACTGGCCACCAGAGAGCATCGCTGAAAAAGATTAATCAGGTTTTTATCAAACTGATTTGTAGAGAAGGATAAAACTATGCGCCATCGTAAGAGTGGTCGTCAGTTGAATCGCAACAGCAGCCATCGTCAAGCTATGTTCAAAAACATGGCCGGCTCACTGGTCAAGCACGAAGTGATCAAAACGACGTTACCAAAAGCGAAAGAATTACGTCGCGTAATCGAGCCTTTAATCACACTGGCAAAACAAGACAGCGTTGCAAACCGCCGTCTGGCTATGGCCCGCACAGGTGATAAAGAGGTTGTAGGTAAACTGTTCAACGAGCTTGGTCCTCGTTACGAAGCTCGCCCAGGCGGTTACACTCGCATTCTGAAATGCGGTTTCCGTGCAGGCGACAACGCCCCAATGGCGTTCGTTGAGCTGGTAGACCGTCCTGAAGCTGAAGAAGCTGAAGCGACAGAAGAGTAATTGATTACTTCATCGATTTATCGATATTAAAAAACCCCGCGAAAGCGGGGTTTTTTGTTTTAAGGAGTAAGATTAAATAACTTAGATGTTCCATATGGTAGGTTCCTAATCTGAGACATGCTACAAATAAGATGTTATTATTTTAGGTTACCGCGGAATCAAAATCGCAAAAAATAAGCGTTAGGTAAGACGTCTCATTCATGATGGAATCAGTATCATTAAAACAGTTTGGCTATAATTTTTGTGGTCCGATTGTCTACAGTTATATAAAGAAAGTGTCATCCTTACTGCAGAAAGAGCCAAAACGAGTTTACTGTTTGGCAAGGGAAGGATATTTCTTCAAACAAGCCTTTGAAGCTTTTAATCCTGGTGAGCAGGCAGAGTACTTACTAGCTTCCAGGACATTCCTGTTCAGAATGACAATCAATGACCCTCTTAGTTGGCAATTTAGTCTTGGGCACGCCTTTGAAGGGACTATCGGAAAATTTTTCGTTTCCAGATTTGGGTTTACTCAGGAGCAAACAGCTCGCTTTCTGTCAGATATTGAGTTTGAGTCAGAGATCACCCTACCTGAAGACAAAAAGAATATAGAAGCTATTCTAATAAGAGAATTGGCCTTAATTAGTGACCTTATAGCAAGCTCTAAAGCCAATTATCTGAGATATTTACAGTCGATCGGACTGTCGAGTGAAACCTTAAGTAATGCACTACTTCTAGACGTTGGCTATTCTGGAACAATTCAGAAGCTTCTGTCATTATTATTACAAAGCAATAGTCATGCATTCTATTTCATTACCACTGATTCAAAAAATGCTTCAGTAGGTGAATATCTATGCACGCAACATTTTGCCTTCAAAGATCAGGTAAAGATGGGGGATGGCTATACGATGCTTGATCGTTCAATGTTTCTTGAGTCATTGTTCACATCACCGGACGGTCAGTTCATTGATTTATTGAAAAGTGCAGAGAATGAACTGATACCTTGTTATGGAAAACGGAACTATACACAGCATCATTTTGAAAAGTTAGACCTCGTTTTCCAGGGCGCACTGCTTGCTATAACAGATTATCAAAAGAGTAATATCACGTTTTCATTAGAAGAGATTGAGTCCCTCTATTCGCTATATGTAAACAGCCGGCATATGTTGCCTTCGGCAACATGGCCTCTGTTTGAGTTCGACGATGCAATTTCGGGTTTTGGGAACGTTAACTCGTTACAATTCTTTGGTATGTGAAAATGAAAACAAAAATAAAAAAAATCATACGAGCTTTACAAACTGGCTTTCAAAAAATTACTAATCCCTCGTTATCCAAAGCTTATGGGATTGCTAAGAAAACACAGTATTTCAACGCAACCTGGTACCGAGAGCATTATGGAAACTTCCCTAGTGATTTCCATGCTTTCAGGGACTACATGGAAAAGTCGAGTTTTGCTAATGTGAATCCTTCAGCTTTGTTCGATACTGAGACGTACAATCGAAGTAATATCGATATTTATCATTCAGGCAATTCTCCGCTAATCCACTATTTGTATCACGGAAGATATGAGGGTAGGGTATCATCTGAGGTCATAAATAGATGGACGCCAGCAGACAGCCTTATTCCACAGGATACACCTACCTGGAAGTCTCAAAAGGTTGCTTTAGTTCTTCATATCTTCTACCCGGACTTTGTTGAAAAATTTGCTCATTGCATCAAACATTTCCCAATAAGTGTCGATGTATTTGTAACATGTGCCACAGACCAAATTGCACAAGATGCCAAGCAGAAATTTTCTGCAACTGGTAAAGTCAATCAAATTAAAACAGCGGTTTGTGAGAATCGCGGCAGAAATTTCGGTCCATTCCTTGTGCATTTTTCAAAGGAACTGTTGAACTACGATTTAATGTGTCACTTACATTCTAAGAAGTCTCTCTATAGTGGCCGTGAACAGACACAATGGTTTGACTATCAGAATCAATTTCTTTTGAAGGATGGGCACGTAGTTAAGTCTGTACTCCGATTATTTGATGAACACAGCAACCTCGGCATCTACTATCCTACTTCTTTCTGGATGATGCCAGCCTGGGTCAATCACTGGACATGCAACAAACCATTTGCACAGGAATTTACTGCGAAGTGGGGCGTAGATTTTAACGATAACTTCGTTAATTATCCGGTTGGCGGTATGTTTTGGGCACGCCCGAAAGCGCTTGCGCAACTACTAGATGTTGATTACGAGTACACTGACTTTCCGGCAGAGCCTCTGCCTAATGATGGTAGTAAGCTACATGCACTTGAGCGTCTCCTTGGGTTACTCGTGGAAAGAGAAGGTTACGAACAATTCTTTTACTATCCGCCTCTAGGGCGTTTTACCAGGGATAAATCGTATATTTCGACGAGCTACTATAAACCCCCTCATGCACTTAAAAATGACCTGATGAGTTTTGACATTGTTTCTTTCGATGTTTTTGATACCGTGCTCAGAAGACGATTCACAGAACCTGATTACGCAAAATTTTTGTTAGGTAAAGAGTTGTGTGAAAACGGCCATTTTGAATCCCCAGAGGCTTTCGTAGCAAAACGAAACGACTGTGAACTAAAATGCAGACAAGAAAGAAACTTCGAGGGCGACGTTTGTATCAAAGAGGTTTACGAAAGGCTCTCAAAAGAGCTGAATATTGAGCGTTCAACTTCAACCGAATGGATGGATAAAGAATTTCTCTACGATCTTGAAATGGCCGAGCCAAAGGATGAGATCGTTGAAATAATAAAGCAGCTTAGTTTATCAGGTAAGGAAATCTGGTTTGTTACAGATATTTACTACACACAAAGTCAGATAGAACTCATGCTCAGAAAAATTGGGGTTGCCATACCTTATCGCTTGTTTGTGAGTTCATCACTGCGTAAAAGAAAGGATTCAGGGACGATGTGGACATACATCAAACAATTAGTTGCCGAGAAAGGGAGTTCGTTTGTCCATGTTGGTGATAATGTGAGATCAGATGCACAAATTTGTGGTGATTTTGGTTTGCAAAATATTCACATTCTGAATCCGATGGATAAATGGGCTATTGCTGGTTTAGATGATATCGCCAGTTTCGAGAAGCCTACTGAACAAGATATACTGAAGTGGGGCCCTCAAATTAGTCACTTCGGAAGATATCCGTATTTTGGCGAATAGGTAACTATGATACCCACTAACCCAAAATATAAGGTGAAACTGATCGCTGTTGCCAAAGATGAAGGTGCCTATCTTACAGAATGGATACACCACCATCTATTCTATGGCTTTAGTGAAATAGAAATAGTATTAAACCGAACTAGTGATAACAGCATTGCAATTTTAGAAAAGATAAAAGCTGTTTGTCCTGGAGTCCGTTGGCGGTTTGCTGATTTTGTCGATTTAATACCTGGCAGTGTTCACAAAAAGCTTCAGCATATTGCATACGGTATGGTGCTGAGTGATGAACTGAACCGTTCTGAATCATCACTTACTCACTTTATGTTTCTGGACATAGACGAATTCTGGATGCCTGTTCACCCCATTACATCTATAAGTTCACTTATAGACAGTATTGGGCCGGACAAAGCCATCTCATTTAATTGGCTAAATGATTTGCCAGCAGATAAAACTTTTACTGGCATTAAACCTGTTCTCTCAGGTAACACTTCCGATGCAGTTAAAAGCTTAGTGCCTTTTTCACGTCACCTGAGGTCAATAAGAATTCATAAACCGCTGCTTAAGCCCAATGATTATGTGCTGGCCGATGGCAATCCATTCATTAAGCGGGAACATGATGAAGAACATTCTGCGAGAACAGATTACTCGAAAGCTTTCATATATCATCGATTCTATCGCTCAGAGGTAGAATACGTGTCATCACTTTATCGGGGAAACCCGGAAGGGACAGGTCAGCCTTACAAAACTAACCGTTCTGGCATGCCTGACAGAGGCAATGCAGATCATGAGTATAAATTTACCTCCTCAGACTTCGCTGAGTATTCGGCCTCCTTGACTGAATTTTTAAACCTTACAGGGCTTCGACAGTTTATTGATGACGCGCGTGAATTGGTTATGAAGCGGCATGAACTTGCAGTCAAATCCCTGGAGGCCAACCTTCCGCTATATCACAAGCAAATTATGAAGTTATTCCGTAATGTAAAAGAATTTCGGATTAAAAATGCCATAAGTAGGTATCACGACAAGCTTGTATCAGATTATGGTAAGAATGTGGAAGCGATAAGAGATCTTGCTATTAGTATTGAAGAATACTCATATGTTGAAGCCAAACGGATCATGCTGAAAGCGCAAGCGCTAAGACCCGAAGGGCCAAAAATTAAAGCTAAAATTAATGAATATGATCAAAAGATTGTTTAAGCATAAAGGGCATTCTCCTGATTCACACTTGACCGGCAATAAAAACGGGAAGGTGAAACTCGTAGCAATCGCTAAAGATGAAGGATTCTATTTTTCTGAGTGGATTCATCACCATCTTTATTTCGGATTTGATGAAATTGATATTTTCATCAATCGCACTACAGATAACTCACGAGAAGTTCTGAATGGCATCTCCAGTAAGTACGATAATGTAAAATGGCATAGCGCAGACTGGATTGACAAGTGTCCCGAAGATGCAAAAAAACAGATTCAGTTTATTGTTTATAACAAGGTGTGGGATGACATTCTGAACAGTGGTGGTTATAGCCATATACTGTTTCTCGATATCGACGAGTTCTGGATCCCTAAAGACTTCAGCAGGAATATACATGATTTTCTAAATTCATATTCACCTGATGATGTGATTTCATTTGAGTGGTTGAATGACCTCGGTAACATACCTGCATTTAGTGAACTGCCACAAATCCTTACTGGCAACTTATCACCGCTGGTAAAGACGCTTTATCCGGTTCATACCCAGATAAAAGAGTTACGTCACCATGTAGCGCTTTTCGACGGTAACCCGAATCATATTCTGGTTGATGGTGTACCGTTCGAACCTAGAAAGTCGCTAATCCAAGCTGTCAGAGAAGATTTGCAAAGCCTGAAATCTGCTTTCATTTACCATCGCGCGCATCGTTCAGTAGAAGAGTATATCTCGCTGCTTTACAGAGGTAGACCGGGTGATTCGTTTCCTTATAAAACCAATCGTCATGGATTACCCACACCTGATGCGGGATATCAGGAAGTTGAACTGCCCAAAGCTAGTTACGAGAGTTACAGGAATAGCTTATTTGATTTTAAAAATTCCGTGAACCTGTCTAAAGAGTCTCAAAATGCTAAACAATTTGTGCTTAGTCGGCTTGAGCGGTCACTGGCGAAATTACAGCAGTTTGTATGTTCTGATTATCAGACAATGATGCAGATGTTTCGCGGCGTGTATCATCACCAGGTTGTTTCAGTATTCTCCCTTCAGCGAAAGAAAATGATAGAACAAACACCGCAGGACTTCAGGCTGATGCGTGACCTGGCTATTGATGCTGCAACTCAGAATATTGAGGAAGCTATTATGTTGATGGAAGCGGCATATGCACTCAACCCAACTGGCCCCATCATTCAGCAGAAGCTGGCAGAGTTCAGAGAACGTGCTGCATCAAAAAAATATTGATGTCACTTCGCTCGCTATAGATATTTTGTTATGAAAATTTTTATTCATGTCGGACCTGGTAAAACTGGATCATCAGCCATTCAGAAATGGTTAAACGACCATTCTGATATTTTATTACAACGTGGCTTTTACTATCCTTCACATGGTGTCGATGAAAACGGTATTAGCTCTGGAAATGCCTTAAGTATTTTCGAGTACAACTCGAATAGCGAACTTTGTTTCTCAGAAGACAAAGCTAACGCTATTTTAAAAAAAGCCAGAACCAAAGGCTGTCACTCTCTGATTCTTTCATCAGAAGCTTTTATTGCGCGATTTGAGCCTATCCTCAATGCCTTTTCAAGTTGCGAGTTTATTTATTACATCCGCAATCCATTGGAATGTGCTGAATCACTCTATAATCAGTCAGTAAAGCGCCACTTCAATACTGAGCCTATTTCAGAGCCCAAAATCGGCTATAAACGCTTAATAAAACTAAAAAATGCAGTAAGTAAAAAAGCTGGCTGTAGCATCAATGTGCGCCTTTACGGGAAGCAGTTCTTTAAGGGTGGAGATATAGTTTCTGACTTCTTAGATGCGATTTCTATCAAGGAAAAATTTGATAGCGAGTCTGCTTACGTCAACAAATCTTATTCTTTCGAGGCTGTGGAATTTAAGCGGGCACTTAATTTTTTCCCTGCCCAGAAATTGCACGCGGAATTAGATCGGTGCTTACAGTCATATGAAGGTAGAATCAGGAAGTTTTCGTTCATTAATCCTGCTTCATACCAAAAAGCAATAATGGATGCGAGTGAAGCGTTGAAAGGTATATCAAGGGAATTAGACTTACCTCTTAACGAGATGGCTGAATCCTTATCGCAGGCCACTCAGCGCGAATTTAAAGAGCAGAAAATTAAAGCGATCCAGGTTTGTGAAGTACTTATATACCTTCACGAAAAAAATAGTAAGCTATTTCAAACCGTTCGTTTTCTGGTAGAGAACCGTTTACTTCCGAAGCATATCATTGACGTGTTTGACGAAGGATTTTCTTTGTGCTTCTCTCAATTGAGTGCAAAAGGTAAGACGAAAGGTTTTTTTCGGTTCAGAAATCAAGGTATTAAATCTTTGAATCATCAAGACTTCGCAATTTTTTACACATTTGCAGATAATATTTCCACTAACAGCGGAAAAAAAGAAGCCGAAAATTTTCGTGATCTTGCCATTTACTCTGAATCCAAAGGCGAAATTTTTGAAGCTTTAAGATTCATACAGATAGCAAAGCTTAAACGGCCACATGGAAAGATCATTAACCAGAAGTTGCGCGAACTTTCTGACAAAATATTCATGAATAGAAGAAATGTATTTAAATGAAAAAAATTTATAAAGATGTTCTTGTAACTCTCACTACCTATGGGATGAGACTCAAGTCTGTACATAAAACAATTTTGTCCATTCTCAGACAGACACAATTGCCTGAAAAAATCGTTCTTTGGCTAGATGAAAAAGAGTTCAGTGATAACGACTTGCCTGTTGAATTGACCGAGTTAGTGGGTGAACGATTTGAAGTACGATATTGCGAGAATATGCGTAGTTTTACAAAACTTGTTCCCAGTATCAGGGAATTTCCTGGAAAATCCTTTATTACCATTGATGATGATTTTGAATATCCTGTTGATTTGATAGAGAAGCTCATGGACTCTGCATCCGAATTTCCTGGCTCGATCATAAGTGCCAGGGGGCGGATCATTAAATATCAGAACAGTGACTTTCTTTCCTACCCGCAGTGGAATTTGTTAGATCGAAAGACTGCGTCTTTTTCCCCTTTCTGTGTTTTGCCGTTAGGTTATGCAGGTGTTTACTATCCAGCTGGCGCCTTGCATGAGGATGTTAAAAACTTAGAAAACTTTATGTCTGTAGCACCACACGCCGATGACCTTTGGTTCAAAGCGATGGGACTACTGAATAAAACATCTGTAGTAGTCCTTCCGTTGGCAGTTAGCATGTCGATGACTACAATAGATGGTACTCAGGATAACGCACTTTATTTAACTCACAATGCAGGTGATGCAAATACTGAGCAGATGAGAGCTATTGTAAAGCTTTATCCTCAGCTTCTTCAGTTGTTAGGGTCTAATGCCTTCCCATTGATAAATGATTCGTTTGACAGCGAGGAGACAGTAGATAATTCAATTGCTATCGGAGACTATGCTGCGTCTATCGTAAATGAGATTAGAGAGTCGGCTATTAAACTGGAATCAAAGAATATTTATCTTTCGCAAAAACTGATGACGTTGGCTCAAAAGGTAAGGCCAGAAGGATCGTTGATTAATGCCAAGCTAGATGAATATCAAAAAATTATAAAAGGGAAAGGCTGAGTTATGCCGCATAAGAATGTCGCAATGATGGGCTGTTTTCGAAGTGGTACTAACTTCGCTAAATCATTATTAGAAAGTAATTACGAGTGCAAAATAAAGAATCATGTTTTCGGGTGGAAACATGGTTTTCTTCCTATCATGTCGGAAGACTCAAACGCTGAATATAAGTTTATATTTGATACAGCTTTTTTTATTACTAAGAACCCGTTTTCTTTACTGGTATCGCTCTTTAATTATCACAATGAGGTACAGAGAAATCTCATTGCGCCAAATGTTTTTTCCGATTTCCTTAGAAGTAAACTAATTGTTCACGATCAGGCTCAGGCAAATTCAGTACAACTCAGGTTTTCTTCGCCTGTTGATTATTGGAATGCAATGAACTGGAATTACGCATCTCATAAAGATTTTGTTCATGTACGTTATGAGTCTTTGGTTGAGTATCCCGAAGTAATTACAAAGAAGCTAGCTGATAAACTTGATTTGTCTCCGAAAGAGGCTGCGTTCTTTGTACCTGAAAAGAAAGTAAAAAGAACGAATGATAATGATAAATTGACCTCAAAAGAAGATTATATGACGGAGCAAAATTTTGACAGGAGTGCCTACATGAAAAATCAATATATGAAAAATTTTAGCGCCGAAGACATCGCGCTTGTGGCGAGTGAATTAGACAGAGAACTCATTGAAAAGCTGGGCTATACGCCATTGATGCAAGAACTTTACAAAGACTACTAAACTGGGCGCCTCAAGGACAAATATTTATGCGCAAGGACGTCTCTGCTGTATTTCTGACAGTTCAACTCATGTTGGTAACATCATGTGGCTCCGGCGAGGACTCAATTCGAGATCCTGTTGCTCCTCAACCAGTGCCGCCTCCTTCCACACCGACGTACGATTATCCTAGGGTGAATGATGGTGAAGATATGCCTAACGTCTTGTTCATCATGGCGGATGACCATGCAATAAGCGCCATTAGTGCATATGGAAATTCTGTTGTGCCCACGCCAAATATTGACAGGATAGCAGCCGAGGGCGTGACGTTTTCAAATGCATTTGTAACAAATTCGCTGTGTTCACCAAGCAGGGCTGTCATGCTCACAGGAAAAATGAGTCACATTAACGGCGTCAGGGGAAATGCCGATGTCTTTGATGGTTCGCAACAAACACTACCAAAAATATTGCAGCAGAATGGCTATGAAACAGCCATTTTCGGTAAATGGCACCTGAAATCTGAGCCGACAGGCTTTGACTACTGGGAAGTTCTGCCTGGCCAGGGGCGGTATTACAAACCAAACTTTCTGACTCCTGAAGGAAGAGTCACAGAAGATGGTTATGTTACAGATGTGATAACTGATAAAACTCTGGCCTACCTTAGTGAAAAACGTGATAAAGATAAGCCGTTCTTTTTGATGTATCAGCATAAGGCTCCGCACAGACAGTGGTGGCCTGCTATGGAAGAACTAAGTTCCTTGACCGATAAGGTATTTGAAGAGCCCGATACCTTATTCTACGATCAGTCCGGAAGAGGCACCGCAGCAATGAGCGCGGAAATGACTATTGCTCAGCATATGGCCCTATCTATGGATAATAAAGTGTGGCCGAGAAATTTGCCTGCCGATTATTCAGAGTTCTTAAGTTACGCTGAGCAGGAGTTCAGAGATAATTACGTGTTGCTGACAGATGAGCAAAAAGATCGCTGGAATGCGGTGTATCAACCCATTAATGACGACTTCATGGTCAATCCCAGGACTGAGAGGGAACTAACGCAGTGGAAATTCCAGCGATATATGCAGGATTATACGGCGGTGATTAAGTCTGTTGATCGGAATGTAGGACGTGTCCTGGACTATCTGGATGAAAGTGGTCTTGCGCAGAATACAATTGTTGTTTACACCTCAGATCAAGGTTTCTACCTTGGTGAATTTGGATGGTTCGACAAGCGGTTCATGTACGAACCATCATTTCGCACACCGCTATTGATGAGGTGGCCCGAAAAGATTACCAACCCTCATTCCATTAAGAGCTTTGTTCAAAATGTCGATTTCGCGCCTATGATTCTTTCAGCTCTGGGTATAAATGTCCCTGAAGACATGCAGGGCGTTAATGCTATGCGCGTAGTCGAGCAAGAGCCAGATGATTGGGTGAATGAAGCGTACTACCATTACTATGACTATCCTGCCATTCACATGGTGAAGAAACACTACGGTATCCGAACAGAACGGTACAAATTAATACACTTTTATGATGATATAGATGAGTGGGAGCTATATGACTTGGAAAGAGATCCTAAAGAGATTAACAATGTTTTCGAGGAACCAAGATATTCTGAAGTATTGAAGAATATCAAAGATACGCTTTACAGAAAAAAAGAGCAATTTGAAAAGTATGAAGTTTATTAAAAGTTCTCATTAAATTTAACACGATGGAATTTAAAATTAAAATTTATAAAAATTCTAGACAAAGAAATGTGTTTAAATAGTTTAAGCTTTATTCTATTTCGCAGTTTTGCTCAGTTTGATAAAAACAGGAAGTCAAATGAGAACAGTTTATTTAAGTGCAGAGAATAACTCTAAATTAGAAAACATGGTTGGTGAGAAATTGCTTTTTTGTCTTAATGGTGAAAACTCAATAACATTAAGTGATTTGGAAAGATTGAATCCAGAATTGATTCTATACGATGATATGCTATGTCTAGTAAAGAGGAAGTTGATAGGTCAAAATTCTATAGATAGAGTCTTGAGCGAAGTAAAAGATTATTACTGTGAACTGATAGAGCTATTTGAGAAGGCGAACTTTCAATGTAATGTAAAAAATTATATTGATAGAGAAAGTTCAGTAGTGCAAATACTTCACGATAAACATATTTTTTCGAATCTGGCAGAAACTCTTTTGGAAAGTAGTATTGAATTAATATCGGTAAAAGAAAGGCTAGTAAAAGTATTTAGCAAGAAAGAAAATATAAACTCAGTATATGAAATGAAAAATAGTGAAGTAGATAATGAATTGATTTCGAGGGAGTTCGCCTTTCCGAATTTTAGTGAAAAATTAAAAAATTATGAAGCCGAAAATAGAATTTTGACAGAGAATTTTTTCAAAATTCAAGAGAGTTATGTTAGTGAAAAAATAAAAACTGCGGAGTTGGAAGTAACGCTGAAGGATTATGTTAATAAAGTTGAAGAACTAGAAGTTCATAGTGAAAAGATGAGAGCAGATTTATACGCTATAAATCTAATGAATGAATGGATAAGTATCGTTTTAACGAGAATTAACAATAGGTTATATGAAAGTAATAAAAAATATAAAAGTGAAATTAGTCTTAAAATCGATGAATTGAAAAAGTCTGGCGTGTTTAATGAAGAGTGGTATAGAGAAAATTATCCCGATCTTAACCAGTCTGTTTCAGATTTGGCTAAACATTATTTGTTAAATGGTATCTACGAAAACAGAAGTCCTTCAAAGTCATTTAACACATTAGATTTCATTTGTTTAAATCCTGAGTTAACCCGATCGGAAATTGAGCCAATTTTTCATTATATAAAAAAGTAACTATTGAAAATTAGCTTGTAATTTTAAACGTAGAGATTTAAAGAATAAAGTGTTGAATAAAATATGGATTTAAAAATAGATAGAAGACTTAGAAAAGCTAATTCTGCATTTTTGGAAGGGAATTACGGTGCTGCTTTAGATTTATATGATGAAATTAAAAAGCTAAATTCAGACAGCAATGTATTGATTGAGTATAATATTGAATTAATAAAATGTAGATTGGAAAAATGTAGTTATACATTATCTGATCTGTCTTCAATTTACCCAGTAAGTAATGTTCTATTAACCGACGATGATGAATTCATTTCTATTAATGATGATCCTACATTTGGATTTAATGATTTAATCGTTAATTTGGCTGTATCAGGATTCTATAAACTAGATTTAAAAATAAGGTCTGAAAGTGAGTTCGTATTATCAAGGCTTTACATTGATTATGGACAGGGATTTAATAATGATGATGCTTGTCAGATTTTTTTAAAATCCAATCAGCCTAATAGCCGGATTTTTTATCTTCATTCAAAACCAAAAGCATTGAGATTTGATCCGTTGGAATCTGCTGGGAAGTTTTCGATAGAAAATTTAACGATTAGAAAAATAGACTCTATCGAAGCTATCTGTGAAATAAAAGACTTCTTATATACACAAAATATCTGTGTTCTAGATAAATATAATGAAGATTTCATATATTTATACTCTCAATACAACGAACTATTCTTTAGGAATTTGAACGAGTGGTCTTATCAAGATTGGATTAAATACATAGAGCCGAAGACCAAGCACCGGGCAGATGAGATTAAAGCTAATCTCGATAAATTTAAAATTTCACCAAAAATTTCAGTGGTAATGCCAACTTATAATACCGAAGAATACTACCTAAGGCAGTGCATTGAATCTGTTATCGCTCAAACCTATGAAAAATGGGAGTTCTGCATTGCAGACGATAACTCTCCAGATCTAAATGTAGTTAAAATTTTAAAAGAGTATTCTTTAAAAGATGAAAGAATAAAGTTAGTAGAAAGAAAAAATAATGGCCATATATCTGAAGCAAGTAATTCAGCTTTAGAAATTGCGTCGGGAGAATTTGTAGCACTAATAGATCATGATGACAAGATTGATAAAGATGCTTTTTATTATATCATAAATGAAATAAATAAATTTCCGGAAGCAAAGGTTCTTTATAGCGACGAAGATAAGATTGATGAGGCTAATAATAGAAAATCTCCTCACTTTAAATCGGACTGGAACCCCGATCTATTTTTCTCGCAAAATTATGTATCTCATCTTGGGGTATATAGGACTGACATAATCCGAAGAATTGGTGGCTTTAGACGAGGAGTTGAAGGTGCTCAAGATCAGGACTTATTGCTACGGTGTTTACCGTACGTAAAGGACTCTGAGATAAAACATATACCGCGAATATTATATCACTGGAGAATGATACAAGGATCTACAGCATTAGCTTCTGGAGAGAAGGATTATACCTCTTTAGCTGGGGTTAAAGCTTTGAGTGATTATTTTCAATCAGAAGGACCTGAAAGGATTCAAGTTAGGCATGGTTTATTACCCAATACTTATAGAGTCATCTGGCCATTACCTGAATCACAGCCTCTTGTTACGTTATTAATTCCCACTAGAGATATGAAGGATGTTACTGAAACGGCGGTAAATAGTATTCTAGAAAAAACATCATATAAGAATTATGAAATATTAATATTAGACAACGGAAGCGTCAATCCTGAAACTATCGAATGGTTTGATTTAATTCAGAAAAATAATGAAAACGTTAAGGTTCTTAAATATGACTTCCCTTTTAACTATTCAGCTATAAATAATTTTGGTGTTGAAAATGCTAACGGAAGTATTGTAGGTCTAGTGAATAACGATATAGAAGTTATTAGTTCTGACTGGTTAGATGAAATGGTCAGGCATGCTATCAGGCCGGAAATCGGCTGTGTTGGTGCTAAATTATATTACAGCAACGGTACAATTCAGCACGCAGGTGTAATTTTAGGAATAGGTGGTGTAGCTAATCATCCTCATAAAAATTTTAAGAAACATCATCCTGGATATTTCGGCAAGTTAGTTTGCACACAGAATTTCTCAGCTGTTACTGCAGCAGTTTTACTGGTAGAAAAGGAAATTTTCTTAAAGGTTGGCGGGTTGAACGAACAAAATCTAGCAATAGCTTTCAATGATGTTGATTTTTGCCTAAAAGTGATGGCTGAAGGTTATCGAAATCTGTTTACACCATATGCAGAACTTTATCATCATGAGTCTATAAGTCGTGGCAAAGAAGATACACCTGAAAAAATCAGCAGATTTCACAGCGAGATTGAATATATGCAAAAGGAATGGCGTCATTTTATCGAGCATGATCCTTATTATAATGTAAATCTTACAAAAGAGATTGATGATTATTCTATCAGCATGAAAGTAAATTAATATTATTAAGTTATAACAAATTATAACTCCTAAACTTAATATAAATATATTTGGAATCTTAAATGAGTAATGAGTTAGTAAATAAAGGACTGACAATAGTTGGTAACGGAAAAAATAAAGAGAGGCCTATTGTAGTTGTAGGAACAGCAAGAGGGGGCACATCCATGGTTGCTGGCGTCTTGCATCACTTAGGCGTCTTTATGGGAGATAAGGCTGCACCACCAGTATTTGAAGACACACATCTATCTTCAGCATTCGAACGTACTGAAAATGATGAGATAACGGAAATTATTCGTACTTACAATACTGATAACAAAAAGTGGGGTTGGAAAAGACCTTCTTCGATAAATTATTTAGAAAAAGTGAATGATTTTTTTGATAAGCCACTGTACATTTTTATATTCAAGGATGTTTTGTCAATAGCCCAAAGAAACTCAATTTCAATGTTGACTGAAATAACTCCGACAATGAAGCAATCGCTAAATCAATATCTAAAATGTGTTGAGTTTTTAGAGTCTTCGAAACCTGATGCTTTGCTAATATCATACGACAAGGCATTAGGAGACCCAAAAGCTTTAATTGATTACATAATTAATTTTTACGATTTATCTCCTTCCAAAGCTCAAGTTGACAGTGCTATTAACTTCGTCCAGCCTAATCCTAAAGAGTACTTAGACTCATCTCGGATTACCAAGGCAGAGGGGGCTGTTAACGAAATCTACAATAATTCTATCTCCGGTTGGGCAAGATATGTGCACTCAACCAAACCTGCTGAAGTTAGAGTGTATCTAAATGATAAGGAGATAGGCTCTGTAACCGCAAATCTACAAAATAAATTTTCGGAAAATAGACTATCGAGAGATTGTTCATTTGTATTTGAGCTTTCCTCAGATATTGTCGATCTCGATGCTTTAAGAGTCCGAGTAGTTAATGAAGTTGTAGATCTGCCACTTGTCTTGAATCCACCTCGTTCAGTGATATACACAATATCTACAGCTGACACTGGATTTTATGAAATGAGCTTCACAAAAGGAGGTGAATTACTCACACCTTCCATGCTAGCTCAATCTTGGTTTACGGAAAAAATAGTGGGTTTCAGCGACTGTCTTTTTTTGTTTTTATTGAAAAATGATAAAGGAAATGATGCTGTATGGTATTTCAACGGTGATAAGCAATTTGTTGGTAATGATATAAAAGGAATTAAACTATCACAAGTAGACATAAGCAAAATTACGAACTGTCTTATGCAATCTATATTTAAACCTGCTCTTTTTAACGATAGTCCACCACCTCTAGTTAATTTGTATAATGAGTTTCAAAGTTTTCGAGATGAATTTTCGATCTTGCTTGATATGATAGGTCCGGATATAAGCTTGGAATCTACTGAGCTAGAATGTCTTCGGGAAGTTTTTTCTACTTCAACAAAAAATGCGTGGGACAAGTTCTCTAAAGACGCGGATAGATTAGTAATTTCCGTTAATTATGAAAATGCTGTTTATAGTTGTCGTCATAGTATCGTTATTAATAATTTTTTGATTGCTTATCCCTATCTTGACGATAAAGATAATGCAATAGTGATTTTTGAATCTAGTCACGATTTAAAAAGGTTCTTGATATATGATTTCCAAAATCATGTTTTCTATCAAAATGGAAATTGCTATCCAGTAAAATTAGCGTTAAAGCAGGTGTTAACACTTTTTTTAGAAAGCTATCCTCTTATAAGCAGTTATCTTGGTGAAAATACCGTTGGTACTTGTGGTTTCATTAGAAACGCCCATATCGGACATAATTTATGGAACGATCTAGCAGGAATTGATCGATTGAAAAAGCTATCTGTTCTAGATGAAATCGGTAATATCCTTATTACCGGAGGGGCGCTTTTAGAGCCTTGGGGTAAAATTGAAGATATCTTTGATATTAGTCCAGATAAAATTAATCGTGACGTTAGAAGTGAGTCTGACTTAGTTAGTTATATTTTTAATAATAGACTTTTTGCATTTCGGTTGACAGATGACTACATAAGCGAAGATTTGGCAAATAGACTAATTTCTAATTTCGATAATGGTCGTAGTAATATCCTTCCGCGTTCACCTAACGAAATTCGAGTTGTTTTTGGATTGAGGTTAGAAAATAGAACATGGTCTAATCAAAAAGAAGGGTTTAAAATTGTAATGCAATACCTTTCGAAGTTGTTTTCTCAAGTGACTATATATGTTGACGGTCATGATACGATTGGTTCTGATAAAGTCCAGATTGTTAGTCATCACGAAGCTTTTGATAATGATATTGTGGGTCTTGAAAGAGAAATTGTTAAATATTTAATTGAATCGGATAAGCCTTCTAACGTTAAGATTGTCGATGGTGTTTTAATGGATCTTGGTGAATCAATAAATTGGATAAAAAGTAGTGACTTTTTCATTTGCCCATGGGGTGCTGGCTTAGCGAAATACAAATGGGTTTGTAATTTACCAGGTGTGATATTCACGAGTCACTGGAACATTAATCATAAGCCCGATTTAAATATTTATGAATCGAATCGATATCGACAAAATGCTAAAGAATGTGTTTACGTAAAAAATGAATTCATAAAGGATGACGAAGTTTCAGCAATTAACATTCATGTTCCTGGTCCTAAGGACAATCCCTCAAGAGCTAATTTTCATGTTGAATTTGAAGGTCTCAAGCTTGCAATTGATTCGTTAATCTCTGAGGTCGGACTAAATGTATAAATTTGGTATCATAGGAGCTGGTTGGTATGGTTGCCATATTGCATCTAGTTTCAAGGCTTTAGGCTTTGATGTAACTGTCTTTGATAATGAGGACGATATTTTACAGCGAGCTTCCGGGAATAATCAATTTAGGTTACATCAAGGTTTCCATTACGCTCGAAATCATCGAACACGAGTTCAATCACGTGATGGTTACATGCGTTTTATTGAGCGTTATCCAACTCTTTCTGATCCAGTAGAAAATAACCTGTATGCAGTCCCAAATGATGACTCATTAATCGATTTTTTAACCTATAGATTAATCATGACATCGTCAGGTGTAGAATTTTATGAAGTAAAACCTGATTTATATAATTTAAGTAATTGCTCAGGCGTTCTTTTAACTGATGAAAGGGTTATGAGGACGGATAAAGCAAGGCATCTATTCCGAATGCGTTTAGCTGATAATCTTTTGCTTAATTGCAAAGTCGAATCAGTGAGAGACATTGGGGGTAAGGTTTGTATTAATGAGCACTTTTTTGATTACGTCATCGATGCAACTTGGGGAAGTGTTCTTCCTATTGAATATCCTGTTTTTTATGAGCCAACCATTTTATTGTATTACCGGTCAAAAATTGGTTCTTTTGCGCTAACAATGGTCGATGGGAATCTATGCTCAATCTATCCTACTGACACTGCTGATATTTTTACATTATCGAGCGTTACTCACACTCCTTTAGGGCGTTTTGATAAAATGATAACTGCTAAAGAATTTTTAAATAGTGTCGATTCTACACTTATAAGGACAAAAAGAAGCTTAATGGAGGAACAGGTTAGGCGATATATGCCGGACTTCTTGGATAAATTCGAATTTGTCGGACCTCAATTGTCAATTAAAACGAAACTAGTTGGAGCAACCGATGATAGATCATGTTATGTAAATAAACAGGGTCGCACGTTTGTTGTAATGTCAGGTAAAATTGATACAATTTTTTACGCTTCCGAAGCGATTTTGTCTATGATAGAAAATGAAAACCAAATACAGGTTAATAGGATATGAAAACAGCACTTATTGGGTATACTGGTTTTGTCGGTTCTAATATTAACTTTCAGGCTAATTTTGACGAACTTTATAACTCTAAGAATTTGGGGGATATTACCGGAAAAAGTTTCGATTTAGTGGTTTGTGCTGGAGTACCTGCAGTCAAATGGTGGGCTAATCAAAATCCAGATAAGGATTTGGAAACTATCCTAGCTTTGGCTGAAGTGTATAAGACGATCTCAGCGAAAAGATTTGTTTTAATATCTACAGTTGACGTATATCCATCTCCAATTGATGTAACAGAAAAAAGTATAATTAATGCCGAAGATTTATGTCCATACGGTAAAAATCGTTTGTTACTTGAGGATTTAATTAGCAATCATTTTGATAGCTACAATATTATTCGGCTTCCTGGTTTGTTTGGTAAGGGGATAAAAAAGAATGTTTTGTTTGACCTGATACAGCGTAATATTCTTGAAAAAATAAATTTAGACTCTGAATTTCAATGGTATCCACTATCTCGCTTATGGAAAGATATTCAGACTGTAATAAATGCAGATATAAGAATTGCTAATTTGGCTGTTCAGCCTCTTTCTACTCGAAGGATTAGAGATACTTATTTTACAAACCTAGATGTCGGATCTGACCCATTTCCAAAAGCCAAATATGATATGAAATCTGATTATGCGGCCTTGTTCACTTCTAAGTGTCAAAATTACATCATGACTAACGATGAAGTGTTGCTTGAGCTTGGCGATTGGTTAAAGAAGCCTGAGGTTAAGTGTGAATAAATTAGCTATATCTAATTTAGCTTGGACTGGAGATAACTTTAAAGTATTCAAACTTCTGTCTAAGCTGGGTGTGACAGGAGTAGAAGTAGCTCCCGGAAAAATTACAGGTGATTGGGCCAGCCTTAACGAAAAGGCAATGAGTTTGTTTAGGGAGCAGTGCGAAGATTACGGTTTAATGATTTCATCGTTTCAGGCATTTTTATTCGGAAAGCCTGAACTTCAGTTACTTGGTGATTCAAAGTGTTTTGCTGCTCTAAAGCATCACATAGCTTTTATCGCTCAAATGGCTCAGATAGCTGGGGCTACAGTTTTAGTGTACGGAGCCCCAAAGAATCGGCTACTGCTCGGCTATGATTCTTCTGAAGGAACCTTAATTGCTGTGGAACGTTTAGCCACACTAGCTGAGATTTGCTGGGGATATAACGTTAGTCTTGGATTGGAAGCTGTGCCTCCGTCATATGGAGGGGAGATTATAACTTCATATAAAGAGAGTTACAGGATTGTAGAGCAAGTTAATCATCCAGGCTTGGTGTTTCATTTAGATACCGGTTGTACTTTTTTGAATAACGATTCAATAGCTGATGCTATAGAAGATACGTGGAAGCAAATGAAGCATTTTCATATATCTCAACCTCAGCTCTCTAACTTTGCCGCTGTCAACGAATATCATAATGAAGCTGCTTCTGCTTTAAATGGATGCGATTATAGTGGTTGGCATTGTATCGAAATGCTAGAAAGCGACAGTCCACTTGAAGGTATTGAACAAGCTATAAAAGTGGTTAAATCAATTTATTCATAAAAATTAAAGAATAAAAATTAGGTGCTTAAATGAGAAAAGGAATAATCCTTGCCGGTGGCTCAGGCACACGCTTACACCCGCTTACTAAAGTCGTTAGCAAGCAGCTAATGCCGGTTTATGATAAACCGATGATTTTTTACCCGCTCGCAACGCTGATGATGTCCGGTATCCGGGATATTCTGATTATCACAACGCCACAAGAGCAAGCGCGCTTCATTGAACTGATAGGCGATGGTGCCGACCTCGGTATCAACGTGCAGTATGCTGCTCAGCCATCGCCCGATGGTCTTGCTCAAGCTTTCCTGATTGGTGAAGAGTTCATTGGCAACGATGCGTGTACGCTTGTCCTGGGCGACAACATCTATTACGGTCACGACCTGAAAGTGTCTCTGAAGAATGCTTATCAGCAAGATTCAGGTGCAACGGTTTTCGGCTACCACGTTAACGATCCTGAGCGTTACGGTGTTGTGGATTTTGATAACGACTGGAATGCACTTTCTATCGAAGAGAAGCCTGCGAAACCAAAATCTAATTATGCAGTAACGGGTTTGTATTATTACGATAATCGCGTTGTGGATTTTGCCAAAGCGGTTAAGCCTTCTCCCCGTGGTGAACTAGAAATCACTGACCTGAATAATCTTTACCTGCAAGACGGCTCACTGAAAGTTGAACTGATGGGGCGTGGTTCTGCCTGGCTGGATACGGGTACATTGGATAGCCTGCTTGATGCTGCTAACTTCGTTGCGGCTATCGAGAAACGTCAGGGCCTAAAAGTGTGCTGCCCCGAAGAAGTGGCATACCGCATGGGTTATATTGATGCGGCACAACTCGAAAAATTGGCTGCACCTCTCAAGAAGAGTGGCTATGGCGATTATCTGATGAAAGTCATCAGCGACCGCGTTAAAGTGTAATAGCACGCTGTCACGCTAAAAAATATTATTCGATTTTTATTCAGGTAAGAATATGCAAGTAGTAACTACCGACATCCCGGATGTCAAAATCATTGAGCCACGCGTTTTTGGTGATGAGCGCGGCTTTTTCCTCGAAACCTTCCGCACTGACTGGTTCAAGCAGGAATGCGCCGATGTTGATTTCGTCCAGGATAACCATTCAAAATCCAAGCAGGGTATCCTGCGTGGTCTGCACTATCAGCTGGAACAGACCCAAGGCAAATTAGTCCGCGTCGTCAGCGGAGAAGTGTTTGATGTGGCCGTGGATATGCGTAAAGACTCGCCGACGTTTGGCAAATGGGTTGGCGTGTTACTGTCAGCTGAAAACAAGCGTCAGTTGTGGGTACCGGCAGGTTTTGCACACGGTTTTTATGTGACCAGCGAATCAGCTGAGTTTGTGTATAAGTGCACGGATTATTATCATCCGGCTTCTGAAGTATCAGTGAAGTTTGATGACCCGACAATTGGCATCGACTGGCCACTGGTAAACGGCCAAGCACCGTCACTGTCTGCGAAAGATGCAGAAGGCCTGGCCTTCACTGACGCTCCGACATTCTAAGGAGAGCCCATGTCAATTGTTGTAATAGGGAAATCCGGGCAGTTAGCATATGAACTGCAGCAGGCGGGCGGTGATGACATCGTGTGCCTAGGCCGTGACAATATCGACATTACTGATAAAGGTGCGCTTGCTGACACCCTTGATGCCATCAAGCCGGATGCGCTTATCAATGCGTCAGCGTATACAGCGGTAGATAAAGCCGAATCCGAACAGGACGCGGCAGCGCTGATTAACACGCAGGGCGTGGCAAATCTGGCTGACTACTGCAAAGCCAAAGGCACCTTCCTGGTACACGTGTCTACCGACTATGTATTTAACGGTAAGAAAGGTTCTCCCTACACCGTGGATGACACCATCGAGCCACAAGGCGTGTACGGTAAAACCAAAGCCGACGGCGAGAAGGCTCTGCTTGCTACCGTCCCGGATTCAAGCTGCTTAATCCGCACCGCCTGGGTATATTCCACCCACGGCAATAATTTCGTGAAAACCATGCTGCGCCTGATGGCTGATAAGCCGCAGCTTACCGTGATTGATGACCAGATTGGCTCGCCCACGTTGGCTAGCAGCCTGGCACAGGCTTGCCTGTATGCGGCACAAAACAAAACAGCGGGTGTATTTCACTGGACTGACGAAGGCGTTACCAGTTGGTATGACTTTGCACTGGCTATTCAGGAACTTGCCATTGAGAAAGGCCTGCTGGAAAGCAGAATTCCTGTACTGCCCATCCCGTCGTCTCAATATCCAACACCGGCAAAGCGCCCGCACTACAGCGTACTGGATAAAACCCTGACCCGCGAAACCTTTTCTTCACTGCATCCCACACACTGGCGTGAACAACTGTCCGCCATGCTGGATGCACTGAAAGCACAACAGAGCAACGAACAATGAGTAAGACTATTTTAGTGACCGGCGGTGCCGGCTTTATCGGTTCAGCGGTGGTCCGCCACCTGATTAACGATACCGTCCATACGGTAATCAACCTGGATAAACTGACCTACGCCGGTAACCTGGAATCACTGACTACCGTATCAGACAGCGACCGCTATTCGTTCGAGAAAGTAGACATCTGCGATGCCGAGGAAGTAAAGCGTGTGTTTACCACACACCAGCCAGACATCGTGATGCATCTCGCGGCAGAATCCCACGTTGACCGCTCAATCGATGGTCCAGGTGAATTCATCGAGACCAATGTAGTCGGCACTTATACCCTGCTGGAACAGGCTCGAGCTTACTGGTCACAGCTTGAAGGTGAAAAGAAAGCCGGCTTTAAATTCCATCACATCTCTACCGATGAAGTGTACGGCGACCTGCCACACCCGGATGAAGTCGAACCCGGTACAGAACTGCCACTGTTCACCGAAACCACGCCGTATGCACCGAGCTCTCCGTATTCAGCGAGCAAAGCGTCTTCCGACCAACTCGTTCGTGCATGGCTGCGTACCTACAAGCTGCCAACACTGGTGACCAACTGCTCAAACAACTATGGTCCTTATCACTTCCCGGAAAAACTTATTCCGCTGGTCATCCTGAATGCCCTGGCCGGAAAGCCACTGCCTGTCTATGGCAAAGGCAATCAAATCCGTGACTGGCTGTTTGTGGAAGACCACGCCCGTGCACTGGTTATCGTCGCGCTTAACGGTGAAATCGGTGAAACCTACAACATCGGTGGCCATAATGAGAAGCAAAACATCGATGTGGTCAAAACCATCTGTACCATTCTGGATGACGTGAAGCCGAAAGAAGCCAAGTACGCGGAACAAATCACTTACGTAACAGACCGTCCGGGACACGATATGCGCTACGCTATCGATGCGTCCAAAATTCAAAAAGAACTGGGCTGGACACCACAGGAAACCTTCGAAAGTGGTATTCGCAAAACCGTTGAGTGGTATCTGAATAACGAAGCCTGGTGGAAAGCCGTGTTAGACGGTAGCTATCAGGGCGAGCGCCTGGGCGCTGGAAACTGATACCCACGAGAAATATCGTGTTAATATGAGAAGGCTGCAATTCGTTGCAGCCTTTTTTTGTTGTATCTCAGGGAAACACAGCGGTATGAAAAAATACGCGATGATGACAGTGAAAGGGGCAGTGGGGCTGCTACCTAAGTCAGTAAAAAGCACACTAAAAGATAATCACAAACTGACAGAGTTTTACAGCCGGTCATTGCAACGCTCCGGACTATTCTATGGCTTCCCGTCTAAGAAAAAACGTATGGCGCTCTACAGCCAGTATCTTAAAGAGCAGGAGAAAAAGCTAAACTCAGTATCGTTTGTTTCTTCGGAAAGTCAGGAACTAAGGGTCTTTATTCTTGGGAAAAAGGATATAGAACAAACTCTGCGTTCTCTGGAGAATAACAACGTTGCCCTTTCTTCGGTTATCCAAATAAGCCCGAAACCAACAAGTGGTCTGATTCAGCACGTGCACGAATTGCCGGGGGCTATAGCATCACTCCAAACTGATTCGAAGATACTCTTTCTCAATAGTGGTGATGTGCTCACTCCCGGAGCGCTTAAAATCATGTTGATGCTCTCTGATGATGCCGACATCACCTATTGCGACACAGATAAACTGGATAAGAAGGGTAAGCGAACATCTCCCCATTTTTTACCAGACTGGAGTCCCGATCTTCAGTTTTCTACCGCCTACATCACCACTGGTGTGATGCTCAGTGCATCTCTCCTAAAAAAGTCAGAACTGAAGGCGACCTCCGTAGCTGGATTGGTCTCCGAAATTTGGCTGACAGATAAGCAGTTAACCATTCAGCATTTGTCTTACACGCTCATTCATCGCACGCAGACTTTATCAATGGACGCTGTACTTGGAGACATGGTGAAGATAGTTCGTGCCAGGAGCGCTGGAGAGCCGGCATTCGACAAAGAGCTGAAAGTTAATCATGTTCAATGGCCGGCATTGAGTAACCCCTTAGTGTCGCTAATTATACCCACTAAAAATGGTCGCGAGTTGGTTAAAGCTTGTATTGAGTCCATTTTAGAAAAAACAACGTACACTAATTATGAAATACTTCTGATTGATAATGGTTCTGATGAGCCCGCAAGTCTGGAGTACTTTGAGACACTAAAAGCTTTGCCTAAGATACGTGTTCTGGAATTCCCTGGCGAGTTTAACTATTCAGCGATCAACAACTTTGGCGTAGAACATGCTTCCGGAGAAGTGGTTGGCCTCATTAACAATGATATAGAGGTGATAAAACCAGAATGGCTGACCTATATGGTTGGTCATGCAATGCGCGAAGATATTGGCTGTGTGGGCGCGAAGCTTCTGTATTCAGATGGCAGGGTGCAGCATGCTGGCGTCGTGCTCGGGTACGGTGGTGGTGCAGGGCATGCCCACAAATACTTCCCTAGATATCATCCGGGTTATATGAAGCGTCTTGTTGCCAGCCAGAATTATTCGGCCGTAACCGCAGCCTGTTTGCTTGTACGAAAAACGAAGTTTATTGAGGTAGGCGGTTTAAACGAGAAAGATCTTACCGTCGCTTTTAACGATGTAGATTTTTGCCTCAGGGTCAGAGAAACTGGGGTAAGAAATATTTATTGTGCGGAAGCTGAATTATACCATCATGAATCAGTAAGCCGTGGGCTTGATCTCTCGCCAGAGAAGGCCGCAAGATTTAAAAGAGAGCTTGAGTATTTACAAGCACGTTGGTGTAGCTATATCGAATATGATCCTGCTTACAGTCCAAACCTGACGTTAAAACGGGAAAATTTCTCTGTTAAAACGAAAGAAGAGTTTACAGCAGTACAAATTTGAAAATGTTTCAGAATTTAAGTTGGAGAATGTGATAAATGGAAGCGAACAAAAAGCTTAAAGTCGCAGTAGCCGGGACTGGCTACGTTGGATTATCAAATGCTGTATTACTTGCACAGCATAATGAAGTGGTAGCCGTAGATTTGGTTCCTGAAAAGGTTGAGATGCTTAATGCGCGCAAATCTCCAATTGAAGATAAGGAAATTTCTCAATATCTTGCAGAGAAAGACTTAAACCTCAAGGCTACCCTAAATGCGGAAGAAGCATACAAAGATGCTGATTTTGTCGTCATCGCTACGCCAACTGATTACGATCCGCAAACGAATTACTTCAATACCGGTAGTGTTGATGCCGTTATTAAAATAGTTAAGGAAATTAATCCGAATGCCGTAATGGTTGTGAAGTCGACCGTGCCTGTAGGGTTTACTCAAGAGGCTAAGCAGGAACATGGTACTGAAAATCTGATATTTTCTCCTGAGTTTCTCCGCGAAGGTCGTGCTCTGTATGACAATCTTCACCCTAGCCGGATTATTGTTGGTGAACGCAGTGAGCGAGCAGAAATTTTTGCAGGCTTATTAAAGCAAGGTGCTATCAAAGAAGAAATTGAAATTCTTTTTACCGACAGCACTGAAGCGGAAGCAATTAAATTGTTCGCAAATACGTATCTCGCTATGCGTGTAGCGTATTTCAATGAACTCGACAGCTATGCGGAGAGCAATGGTTTAGATTCTCGTCAGATCATAGAGGGCGTTGGATTAGATCCCCGTATTGGTTCGCACTACAACAATCCTAGCTTCGGTTACGGTGGTTACTGTCTGCCGAAAGATACCAAACAGCTGCTCGCTAACTACAGTGCAGTGCCTAATAACATGATCCAGGCTATTGTTGATGCTAACCGCACCCGTAAAGATTTCGTAGCGGATTCTATCATTAGCCGTAAGCCAAAGATTGTGGGAATTTTCCGTCTGATCATGAAGTCGGGTTCAGACAACTTCCGCGCCAGTGCAATTCAGGGGATCATGAAGCGTATTAAAGCGAAAGGTATTGAAGTAGTAGTTTACGAGCCTGTTATTAAAGAGGACGAGTTTTTCCATTCTCGTGTCATTAATGATCTGGACAAATTTAAAGAAGTCTCTGATGTCATTGTCGCTAACCGTGTGACCGATGACCTGAAGGACGTTCTCGACAAAGTATACAGCCGCGACTTATTCGGTGCAGACTAAACAGCGAAGGCCACGTTAACGTGGCCTTTTCTTTTGGCGTAATAATAAAATGAATGCTGACAGCGGGAGCAGCCATGCAATACTGCCACCACCGCTATCAGAATTTGATTGCGGTGGCGTGTTAGTTTGCGCAGCAGCCAAATTAAATGATTGCTTAACTATTACGGTTTCCTGTCCATCCGACAGTTTGAATGTCATATCCACCTGGCTGAAGTTCAAAGACGCAGGTACCTCAAAACTGAAAGTCTCCAGGCTATCAGACTGCACATTTTCCAATCCCAGTGCGGAACTGGTTACAGTTAATTGCAGTACATCTTTATTCGCATCGTATGCGGTCAGAGAAATAGTGCCGGTTTGTCCCTTGCGTAAAGTGCCGGTGGTCTGTACATCTAACCTTGGGGAAACGTTCGTTGGCAAAATTTTAACGCCGATCTGCTTTCTGATTATTTGTTCATTCACGCGAGAAATGAAAGCAAACGACACAAACTGTTCAGTGTTAACTGCAGGAGCCACAAACTGTATCGAATTAGTTGAAGTCGAAACGGTCACCTCAGGGCCCATAAATTGATCATAGTTTGTGATGACATTTGACGAATCACCTGAGACTTCCCAGAAAATATCAACCACATCCCCTTCACTGGCAGTAGGTTGGGACACACCCAGATCGAGCGCGAAGGATTTGCGGGTACGTTCTTCGGGTAACGTGTATCGCTCGCCTGGTTTACCCAGTGTAGAGTAATTAAAACGACCATCAATATAGTTAGTATTAGCCTGAGGAAGTGCTACTCCTGATTCCGTAAGATAATCGTCCAGCATTAACTCAAGCTCTGCCAGTTTCGCGGTTTCCCGCCCGGCCAGGTTAACCTTTTCTTCGATATCCGTCTCAAGGTTGAACAATTGATACATGTGCTGCTCAGACTGTCCATAATGGAAGGTTTTAATCAGCTTCCAGTTTTCAAACAGAATAGTCGCTGATGGCGGTAGCCAGTCGGGCACGGAGTTACGTGTTGGGTAATAGGTGATAATCGGACGTGAGGGCAAAGTCGAGCCTGATAGCGCTGGTGAAAAATTAATTCCGTCAACTGTATGCGAAGCGGGCCACGAGTATCCCAGCTCTTCCAGCAGGGTAGGGTAAATATCTATGGTCTGAATAGCCTCGTGAGTGACAGTGTGAGGCTGACTCTTTCCAGGCCAAATTACAAACGTCGGAACTTTATTCCCGCCGCTATACTGAGTTGCTTTTCCGCCTCTCAATGGGAAATTGCTGGTAGGATGTATTTGCCCGAGCACGTCATACATATTACCGCCATTATCTGAAGTGAAGATAATGATGGTTTCATCTTCTATACCTGCATCTACAAGGCCGTCCCACAATATGCCAACAGCATCGTCG
The DNA here is from genome assembly GCF_001757105.1 of Alteromonas confluentis. Taxonomy (GTDB): domain Bacteria; phylum Pseudomonadota; class Gammaproteobacteria; order Enterobacterales; family Alteromonadaceae; genus Alteromonas; species Alteromonas confluentis. The sequence goes on along the minus strand of NZ_MDHN01000029.1, from coordinate 2,371 downwards.
AAATATTTGATCATTGATGCATAGACTGCACTTCGTTGGCTACTGAAAGCTGAACGTTTGTCCGCAAAGTGATTGAAGTAATCACCCTCAGCATTTAAAAAAGGCGCGTGTACGGAGAAAGGCCAGAAGTTAATGAATAATGGACCTTCGTCATGGTGGTTACTCATCCACTTACTTGCTTCCTCGGCCAGTCGAATGTCTATATGTTCGCCGGGTGTCTGCGGCTGAAGATTGGGAGCGAAAGACCAGGGAGCCAGGTAACCACCGGTAGGTCCCGATCCTTCGTAGTGCGGAATATCTGTATCAAAGCCGTGCTGCAGGGCGCTAAACGGCTCTGGGCCTATGTGCCATTTGCCAAAATGTGCAGTCTGATAATTATTTGCTTTAAGGATGGTAGCCAGAGAAGGGATAGATGTGTCAAAGCGAGTCGCTGTTAAAGGTGCAGCTGACTTTTGGTTCCCTGGACCAGTGAACTTTTCGGTCGCAGTAAGCCTTACTTCAGCCGTTTCAATATTTGGATTAAGTATTTGATGTCTGGCTGGTGTCTGGCCTGATAAAAGCGTTGCGCGGGTAGGGGAGCAAAGAGGACTATTCGTATATGATTCAGTGAAGACCATACCACGCTCAGCAAGAGCATCGATATTCGGTGTTTCATAGAACGCATTGGCCTGATATATGGAGGTATCGTTCCAACCTAAATCATCCGCGAGGATAATCACGACATTCAATGGCTTTACTTGAGCATGACTGATAAGTGAGATTGTCATAAAGGACAATAGTATAACTAGACGGCGCATTGGCTTCCTTGCCGGTAATCAAGACCGGAAAATATGACGACTAAGATAAAATAGAGGGCAATTTTAACGACCTCGAAATAAACAAAAAAGCCCCTGTTTCTACGCAGGGGCTTCGAAGAATATTGAACGAAGATTTACTGATTAGCAATCACTACCTGAATGTCTTCCTGGCTTAAGCCAACTGATTGACCGTACTCAGTAAGCTTTTCATCACTAACACCATAGCTTTGTGCAGTTTCAAGAATGCGCATAGCTTGTTCTTTCGTGGCTTTCGACTCACGAAGTGCCGTTGTCACTACTTCGTCTGCCTGAGCAGGGAATACCGCAAGCAAGGCATCAACGACATACTCTCCAACATAAGGGACAGTATTCAAAGCAGTTGAAAGAATATCGATAACTTTATTTGGGTGTTCTTGAGATAGCGTCTGCACGATACGGTCTGCAGAATCAGGCTCTGTTTGAACAGCAACCCGTACAATATCATCAAGCTCATCGGGAGTAGAGTCAGCCGCTGCTTGGACAACGAAATCAACATAGCTAGGTTCGGCTTTAATCGCTAGTTTCACTATGTTTGTACAGGTTGACACTTCTTTCTCTATTGCTAACTGAACAATGTCTTGAGTTGAAGCTGGTTGAGCAGAGATAGCTGAGAAAATAATCTCACGGTATTTATCTGGATAGGTATCAAGTGCAACGTCGACAATTGGCACGACATCCTGCGGATAATGGCTAGCAATAGAACGAATAGCTCGACCGATAGACATATTTTGGTCGACCTGACGCTTTAAAAACTGTATCTGAAAATCATCATGGGTATTTTGGTCGTCACCAGGCATAGCAAAGCAGAGTGCTGGCAAGCACAAGGCTACAGCAAAAAATCGTATGCAAACACTAAAAAACATACTTAATCCTCGTATAACTCCAATCCCTGGGTACATTATTAACTATTAAAATATTAGAACATAATTGATTAAAATTAGTTCAATGAGATTATAAATCGTATGTATAGTTCGTAAAATAATCATTTAGGCTAGTAAAGACAACTTTTTTAGGTATTTGCCTTGACGAAAAGGAATTAACCTCTACAATGCGCCCCACTTCCAAGGGAGAGTCAAACTTTCCGCTAGGAAGAGTTATAACATAAGATACCTTCTTAAGTTATAACAGTTTTCAGCGAAAACAACTTGCGAAATAAACTTTCAAAAAGATGTTGACACTGAAAACGAAGCGCGTAGAATGCGCGTCCCGCTTCGGGGTAAAGCTTCGAAGCAGCTAAGCAAGGCTTTTAATAAGCACTTAGCATTGTTCTTTAAAAATGTATAACAAGACAATCTGTGTGGGCACTCGTTAAGAGTGTCAACCGACGATTCATAAAAGTTTTTCGATATATTTAATTGAAGAGTTTGATCATGGCTCAGATTGAACGCTGGCGGCAGGCCTAACACATGCAAGTCGAACGGTAGCAGGATGTGCTTGCACATCGCTGACGAGTGGCGGACGGGTGAGTAATGCTTGGGAACTTGCCTTTGCGAGGGGGATAACAGTTGGAAACGACTGCTAATACCGCATAATGT
>NZ_MDHN01000028.1 GCF_001757105.1 Alteromonas confluentis | reverse complement strand
CTGTAAAGACCCCATCTGACTTAATGCAGATGGTCAGTCCGGTTTTATCCTCCACACCATTACTGGCTTTCTCAGGCCGGACCTTACTCACTACTACGGCATCATCTGCCACCTCGCACCAACACCTGCCTTGAGTTTCCTCTCGTACAGATGCTTCTGGTTTATCACCAGAGACGGTGTCAGGCTTCCCCAGTTACTGCACTGGCTCCCTGTTAGAAATCCCACCCTCAAGCACAATACAGGACTGACCGAGTATCGGGCTTCACGCTATTTTGCACGCTTACCCTCCTGCATTGCCGAATCAGGTTCACTTTCGTTGTGTACTTCTAACTTCCTATGGCTTCCTTCAGACCCTGCCGTTAGCCAGCAACGCCCTTGCCATTCGGATTATCTTCCCCTCAGTCAGGGTGATTCAGGCTTCTTTCAACCTGACGGGTTTGCCAGCTTCGCTGGGCAAACAAAAAAGTCCGCAGTTACGCGGACTTTGAATGTGCAAACCCTATGAGTGTAGTACTAATTCGAGGGTAAATTATTCCCACTCAATCGTAGCAGGCGGCTTACCGGAGATATCGTAAACCACGCGGGAAATGCCGTCGATTTCATTGATGATACGGTTAGACACCTTACCTAAGAAATCGTACGGCAGGTGCGCCCAGTGCGCAGTCATGAAGTCGATGGTTTCAACCGCACGCAGCGATACAACCCAGTCGTATTTACGGGCATCGCCCATCACGCCTACAGAGCGAACCGGCAGGAATACGGTGAATGCCTGACTGACTTTGTGATAAAGGTCGGCGTTATGCAGTTCTTCAATGAAGATGGCATCGGCACGACGCAGCAGGTCACAATATTCTTTCTTGATTTCGCCCAGTACACGCACGCCCAGACCAGGGCCAGGGAACGGGTGACGATACAGCATGTCGTACGGCAGGCCGAGCTCAAGACCAATCTTACGCACTTCGTCTTTAAACAGTTCGCGCAGCGGTTCAACCAGACCCATTTTCATGTTTTCAGGCAGACCGCCTACGTTGTGATGCGATTTGATAACGTGGGCTTTACCGGTAGCAGAACCGGCAGATTCAATAACGTCAGGGTAAATTGTGCCCTGTGCCAGCCACTTGGCGTTAGACAGCTTAGAGGCTTCCTCGTCGAATACCGCTACGAATTCGTTACCGATGATCTTACGTTTCTTCTCTGGATCCGCTTCGCCGCCAAGACGAGCCAGGAAGCGATCTTCCGCATCCACTTTGATGATATTCAGACCGAAGTGGTCGCCGAACATATCCATTACCTGCTGACCTTCGTTTAAGCGCAGCAGACCGTTGTCTACGAACACACAGGTCAGCTTGTCACCGATGGCACGGTGAATCAGCATGGCAACCACTGAAGAATCCACGCCGCCAGACAGGCCAAGGATCACTTCGTCATCACCGACTTTCTCTTTGATACGCTCGATGGCGTCTTCGATGATAGCACCTGGTGTCCAGAGCTTCTCACAACCACAGATATCCATCACAAACTGCTTCAGCAGACGCAGGCCCTGGCGGGTATGAGTGACTTCCGGGTGGAACTGTACACCGTAGAAACGCTTTTCTTCGTTGTACATAGCAGCATGAGGACATGAAGGTGTCTGTGCGATGGTTTCGAAGCCTTCCGGAATCGTCGCCACTTTATCGCCATGGCTCATCCATACGTCCAGCAGTGCATTGCCGTTTTCGCCGACGTGGTCTTCAATCTGTGCCAGCAGGTCTGTGGCTTTTAATACTTCAACCTGCGCATAACCGAACTCACGCTTGTTAGAGCCCTGTACGCTACCGCCAAGCTGTTCCGCCATGGTCTGCATGCCGTAGCACACGCCAAGCACCGGTACACCGGCTTCAAATACATATTCAGGAGCACGGGGGGAGTTCAATTCAGTGACCGACTCCGGGCCGCCCGACAGGATAATGCCGTCAGGGTTGAATCCGCGAATTTGCTCCTCGGTCACGTCCCAGGCCCACAGCTCACAGTAAACACCGATTTCACGTACGCGACGTGCGATCAGTTGCGTGTACTGGGAACCGAAGTCCAGAATAAGTATGCGCTGGCTATGAATATTGGTAGTCATGTTTTTACCCGATAAATAAAACAGAAAGGCTGGTAGAGATACCAGCCTGACAAAATACTAGTTTAGCGGCGATTAGCCCAAACGGTAGTTTGGCGCTTCTTTGGTGATGCTCACATCGTGTACGTGAGACTCGCCCATACCCGCTGAAGTTACGCGCACAAACTGTGCTTTGGTGTTCAGCGTAGGGATATCTTCACAACCAGTCAGACCCATCGCTGAGCGCAAGCCGCCCATTTGCTGATGGATGATGGTCGCAATAGGACCTTTATATGCTACGCGACCTTCAATACCTTCCGGTACCAGCTTCTCAGCATTGTCTGATGCCTGGAAGTAACGGTCAGAAGAACCGTGACGCTGATTCATCGCACCCAGTGAGCCCATACCACGGTAAGATTTGTAGTAACGGCCCTGATACAGTTCAACTTCACCTGGCGCTTCTTCAGTACCGGCCAGCATGCTACCCACCATTACGCAGCTTGCACCCGCTGCCAGCGCTTTCGCGATGTCACCAGAGAAACGGATACCGCCGTCAGCGATTACCGGAATGCCGGTATCTTTCAGCGCTTCAACAGCATCAGAAATGGCAGTGATTTGTGGTACACCACAACCTGTTACGATACGGGTAGTGCAGATTGAACCCGGGCCAATGCCCACTTTGACACCATCAACACCAGCCTCTGCCAGCGCTTTCGCACCCGCTGCTGTTGCCACGTTACCAGCAATGATTTGTAAGTCAGGATACGCACCACGAATACGAGCCACCTGGTCGATTACGCCCTGTGAGTGACCGTGTGAAGTATCGATAAGCAGAACGTCAACGCCTGCCTCAACGAGACCAGCAATACGCTCGTCAGTACCAGCACCTACACCCACAGCCGCACCAACGCGCAGACGACCCAGAGAATCTTTACAGGCGTTTGGTTTGCTTTCTGCTTTTTGGAAATCTTTAACGGTGATAAGACCAGTCAGTTTGAAGGCATCGTCAACAACCAGGATCTTTTCGATACGATTTGCGTGCATCAGATCCAGTACTTCTTTAGAGTCTGCACCTTCTTTTACGGTAACGAGCTTTTCTTTCGGGGTCATTACCTGACTGACCGGAAGATCTGGACGGTTCTGGAAACGCATATCGCGGCCAGTGACGATACCAATAAGGTTATTTTCTTTGTCAGTAACCGGGAAACCGGAGTAACCCAGCTTCTTGCTCATTGCCAGTACTTCACCGATAGCTGTAGTCTGTTCTACCGTTACCGGATCGGAAACAACACCGCTTTCGTATTTTTTAACTTCACGAACGTGATTTGCCTGCTCGGCTGGTTCCATGTTTTTGTGAATAAAGCCAATGCCGCCTTCCTGGGCAAGGGCAATCGCCAGACGCGCTTCCGTTACAGTATCCATTGAAGCAGACACCATAGGGATATTCAGCGACACACCGCGAGTCAGTTTAGTATGGAGATTTGCTGTGTGAGGAAGGACAGTAGAATGTCCTGGTACCAGCAATACATCATCAAAAGTAAGAGCTTCTTGAATGATTCTGAGCATGCAATAACACCTGAATAAGTGGAGAGTTAATTGCGGCGCAATTGTAGTGTTTTTTCTAAATCAGGTAAACTCTAATTGTCCTAAACCTGATGATTTTTTATTTATGCTGTTTAATTCCCCTTCTACATCACGTCAAATTCTCACTGTCACCAAGCTGAACAGGCTTGCCAGAACGGTGCTGGAAGGCGAAATTGGCCTTATTTGGCTGTCTGCAGAAATCTCCAATTTTGTCGCCGCCTCGTCGGGCCACTGGTATTTCACCCTCAAAGATAACAAAGCGCAAGTGCGAGCAGCCATGTTCAAAGGGTCGAATCGCTATGTAAAACAGCGTCCGAAGGAAGGCGATAAAGTGTTGGTTCGTGCTTCTGTCGGCTTGTATGAGCCCCGTGGCGACTATCAACTGGTTATCGAACATCTTGAGGCCGACGGTGACGGCGCGCTGAAGCAGGCCTTTGAGGCCCTGAAGCTGAAATTACAGCGTGATGGTTTGTTCGACGCCGATGCCAAACGCCCTGTTCCCCAGGTGATTAACAAAATCGGCGTGGTCACTTCTTCAGCCGGTGCTGCCTTGCACGATGTTCTCACCGTATTGAAACGCCGTAGCCCGGCCACAGAGGTTATTATTTATCCCACGCTAGTGCAGGGCGAGCAGGCGCCAGCGCAGATTATCCATGCGCTGGAAACCGCATACCATCGCGATGAGGTCGATGTCATCTTGCTTACCCGTGGTGGCGGTTCGCTGGAAGATCTCTGGTGCTTTAATGATGAATCCCTGGCCCATTGTATTTCTGCATCGCCGGTGCCGGTGGTGAGTGCGGTGGGTCATGAAGTCGATGTGACCATTGCCGACTTTGTGGCAGACGTGCGCGCCCCTACCCCGTCTGCAGGAGCCGAACTGCTAAGCCGGGATCAGAGCGAGCGTCTGGCGTTTGTACAACAAAAAGCATCTGCTCTTGACCGTGCCTGGCAACAGCAGTTCAGACATCAACAGCATCAATTGGCCGTGCTTCAGCAGCGCCTGAAAGCAGTGCATCCTGAGCGACGTTTGCAAAATCAGTATCAAATGCTAGACCGCTCGCAGATAGCTCTGAATCATGCAATGAACACACAAATGGCGCAACGCGCGAACCGGCTCAATCAGTTATTGCGACGTTTAGACAGAGTTAATCCCGCATCACGGGTGGCGCGCCTTGCAGATAAACATCAACAACTCACCGCATCGTTAGGCAAATCGATGCATCGCCTGTTAGAAAATAAAGCGCGCTCACTACAGGCTTCGGGGCAACTGCTGCATTCCGTAAGCCCTCTGCAAACACTGACACGGGGCTACAGTATTACCTTCAAAGAAGACAAACCTGTGCTGGATGCGGCAAGTCTACACGAAAACGACGTAATGACGACGCGGCTCGCGCGCGGTGAAGTCACCAGTAAAGTATTGTCAATTAGTACAGATACTGCAAAAGAGTCTTGAGGATTTCAGGGGCTTAGGACAAACTAATGCCCCACTTTTCCTATCATTCTCACAGGTCGTTCATTGAAAAGGTTATCTGGTCTGCTCGTTCTTGGTGTACTGGCAGGATGTCAGCAGGTACCGGTTACTCCGGAAAAACCAGCCACCTTTCTTCCGCAATACCATGTGGCTGCCCCCATATCCCTGTTTTCCACTTATGCTTCATCGAAATTAACCGCTGAATGCGAAGCGCTGGATACACAGAAAAAATGCAAAGAAGATGCCCTCAGCGGCAGTCAATTTGCGCAGATCCTCACTGAAAAAAACTGGTTCGATGAAGTACTGACCGATTCAGATAACGCAGATTACGAGTTACTCATAGCCTCGTTATCTGCAGAGGGGCCGGCACCGAAACAGAAAGCGTTAACGCTGCACAGTGCATCTGGCGGCCTTTGGCCTGCAGATGTGGTTCCTTACTACTTTAGCGAGATTACGGTGCAGTGGCGCGGTGTGGAGATAGACAGTCAGCAGTTTCGTACTCTGGCTTTGTCAGATGAGTCAGATGCAACATTATCGCAAGAGGTACTCGAAACCTGGTGGCTTGCTGCCATTAAAAAACGTGTGTTCTCAGCCGAATACCTGTTTGCCGCATTAGGTGCCAGTGATTATCGCAGTGCGCTTGCTTTGCCTGAACAAATTGGTGCATTTGTACTGGAAGACAGTCAATATTATCCCGACCCGTTTAAAGGTGTGATTACTCGTTACAGTCACCCGGAATATGAAGATGCGCTGATTGATATCACCGTAAGCCCGGTAATGGTGGATCTTTCCGTGCCAGTTGAAACACGCCTAACGACCGCACTGGAACTCAATCTACAAGAAGCCAGGCAAATTGCCACTGTTCAGGGCTTGCAACTGGTAACGGACTCGCCGCCTGAATCCTTTACCGTTAATACGGGCGACACCCTATTTAAAGGGTATCGAATGGCTGTACATGCTGAAAGTGACAAATCTGAGCCCATTTTCGCAACCACGTACGTTTTTGAAATGAAGGATAAACTCGTTACGCTGGCAACGACCTTTCCGCCGCGGGTTGCCGATGAGTTAATTGCCGTGGCATTACCCTCAATCGAGGTACCAGGAGAATCGGAATTGATGAAGGCCATCCGACGGATGGCCTCAGAGTAACTTACTTCTTCTTGTGAAACGCCATTAAACGTTTACGCTTACGCTGCTGTGCCAGCGTAAGTTGGTTCTTCTTCCCTTCAAACGGGTTTGCCCCTTCACGGAATTCAATTTTGATTGGCGTACCCATTATTTTTAACGATTTGCGGTAATAGTTCATCAAATAGCGTTTGTACGAACCAGGCAGATCGTTCAATTGGTTCCCGTGAATAACGATGACAGGCGGGTTGTAACCACCAGCATGGGCATATTTCATTTTCACCCGGCGTCCACGAACCATAGGCGGCTGGTGTTCAGCCTGCGCCATTTCCATGATTTGCGTCAGCATGGCCGTGCCTACGCGCTGTGTTGCGCTGTCGTATGCTTCCACCACAGATTCAAACAAATTCCCCACCCCAGAACCGTGCAGGGCTGAAATAAAATGCAGACGGGCAAAATCAATGAAACCGAGACGGCGATCCAGCTCGCGCTTGATCTCGTCTTTAATGTCAGTTGTAAGACCATCCCATTTGTTTACCGCTACCACCAGAGAACGGCCTGAGTTCAGCACATAGCCCAACAGACTTAAATCCTGATCGGCCAAACCTTCACGGGCATCAATCACCATCAACACCACGTTTGCTTCTTCAATGGCTTGCAGAGTTTTCACGATGGAAAATTTTTCTACCGCGTCTGCCACACGTTTGCGTCGGCGCACACCCGCAGTATCGATAAGGATATATTCGCGGTCATCACGTTCCAGCGGAATGAATACGCTATCACGGGTGGTGCCCGGCAAGTCATACACCACGACCCGCTCTTCACCAAGAATGCGGTTAGTTAACGTAGATTTACCCACATTAGGTTTACCTACAATCGCCAGCTTGATGGGCAAGTTTTTTAAGCGCTCAAGCTGTTCTTCTGCGTCCAGCTCTTCCTGCTCAACCTTCGGCTTTACCTGCATATCAGGAAAGTCTTCAGCCAGTGGTAACAAGGCCTCTTCCAGCAATTGGGTGACGCCACGACCGTGCGCAGCAGCAATCTGGTGAACGTTACCGAGCCCTAATGTGTAAAAGTCTGCGCTTTCACTGTCACCGTCGATACCGTCTACTTTGTTCGCCACCAGAAACAGCTTTTTGTTCACTTTACGAAGATGTTCAGCAATACCGATATCCGCAGGCAGTAGCCCTGCTCTTGCATCCACCAGAAACAGTACAACGTCTGCTTCGTCGATGGCGCGCAGCGATTGCTGCGCCATTTCGGCATCAATACCTTCTTCATCGCCGGTGATACCGCCGGTATCCACCACGATGAATTGCTTTTGTTCATACGTTGCCTGCCCGTATTTGCGATCCCGGGTCAATCCCGGAAAGTCGGCAACCAAGGCGTCGCGCGTATTGGTTAAACGGTTAAACAGAGTGGATTTACCCACGTTAGGGCGGCCCACGAGTGCAACAACAGGCAACATGCTTGAAGTCCTAAAATAAACGAATTTAATAACGAAACTGGCCGCATATCATGCGGCCAGCGAAATGAATCGGGCGATTATACCCTAAAAGACAGGCTGTCGTCAGCTAAAGGCTAACGACAAACAACAGGTGTTATTCTGGCGTTGTTAACGACGCAACATCACCTTCGCGGGTTACGGCGATAATCGCATTACCTACACGCAATGGCGCGGCAAATACAGACTCGTCGTCATCGTCGCCGCCTAAGTCATAGCGGGCAGCAATCTTACCAGATTCCTTGTTAATCCAGTGTACGTAACCCCACTTATCGCCTACAACGATGTAGTTGCCAATCGGCTCAGCGGCAGTTAACACACGCTGCTTCAAACCGCTTTGCGACCACATCTCAACCCCGTTTCGACGGTCTAATGCGTAAACGTGAGAGTTATTATCAACCACGTACAAGGCATTCTCTTCCAACGAAACATTGCGATAGGAGCCGTATTCACGTTTCCAGATCACCCGGCCAGAGCGTAATTCAATTGCAGCAAGCGTACCGTTATACGAGATAGCGTAAATAATACCGCCGTAAAGTAACGGAGCTGCATCAACATCAACAATTCGCTCAAGTTCAGTTGCACCACTTGGCGCTGTGATCGGCGTTTCCCACGCTACGATACCTGAGTCAATAATATTGACCTGTATTTTTCCGGTAGGTGTTCCAACAATAACACCGCCATTACTGATTGCGGGTGTTGAAATACCGCGCAACGTCAGCGGCGGAACATCGGATTCATTTTGCCAAGCCGACTCACCGGTCTCAGAATCAAAGGCAAACAAGGTACCTGCACCGGTGTTAACCACCACAAGCCCTTCACCCGATGCCGGTGCAGCAAGGATCTCACCTTCTACACTTTTCGACCAGTTCAACTCTCCGCTCTGGGCATTCAGTGACATCAGTATGCCGTCTTCGGTACCGACAAAAACGCTTTCACCACTCACAGACAAGCCTGCAATTTTTGCCGAAGCGCCTGAAGACCACAGATTAGTGATGGAAGATTTCCATCCTTCGTCTTTAAACACGGCAAAATCTTTTTCCCAGATTTTGTCGCCGCTTTGAGGGTCTAACGCAGCAACAACGCCATGACGGTCTGCAATGTAGAGTTTATCGTTGGCATAAACCGGTCTTAAGTGAGAAAAGTAGCCATCAACGCCATCCCCGACTTCGGTTTCCCAATTGACCGTAGGCTTAAATTCAGCATCAAGAGGCGCTAATCGACGGATTTCCAACTCTTCTTCGTCGGCAAACCAGTCTGAAATAGTCGTACAACCCGACAGCGACACTGACAACAACAGCGCAAGGCCTGTAGCCCGTGTAATTCGGCCAGTACGGCCACACGTGTTAGTTAACAAATCCGATACCTCTGTTTTTTATTTTGCGGCAGCAACTGGCAGATTATCCAGTTTCATTTCAAGCAGCATGTTACCACTGTTGGCTTCCAGCGCTTCTGAGTAAGCCATACGCGCATCATCAAATTTTTCCTGAGCAACCAGAACGTCGCCTTTGACTTCTTTGACTGCACCTTCAAACGCTGGGTCCGTAATATCTTTCAATGTACTCAGCGCGGCATCTGCGTTGCCCTGCTCGAGTTGAATGCGAGCCAGACGTAAAGACGCCACAGCGGCGAGATGTTTGTCACTGGTGGTATTCTTTACTTTTGTCAGTGTGTCAGCCGCTGCGGTAAGCTCGTTAGCACTCACTGACTGCTGAGCGGCAACCAAACCTGCAATGGCAGCATAGCCGGTGCTGTCTGTTTTATCGATGAAGCTCACCAGCTTATCGTCATTACCATCAGCTTGAATCGCTTCAACAGCCGCCTGATATTCTGCAGATGCCAGCTCTTTCGATTCGCGCTGGGTGTCAGAGTAGTAACGCCAGCCCCACAGGCCGCCGAGACCAATAACAGCACCGATAACGATGGCTGCACCGTTATCTTTCCAAAACTTTTTAATCGCTTCTACTTGTTGTTCTTCTGTGGCGAATTGTTCCATGTTTAAACCTCTGAATATTCTTCTTTGCTGCCATTCTGATGCAGCGATTAATTCACTAATCCGGCTAGCTTCTCGGCCAGTGCTGACAGTGCAACGGTTTCTTGCTCACCGTCACCACGCAGTGGTTTTACCGTAGCCAATTGTTTTTCCGCTTCGTCACTGCCAAGCAGAACGGCAACGGTTGCGCCGGTTTTGTCCGCACGTTTTAGCTGCTTCTTAAAGTTACCGCCGCCGCAATGCATCATAATGCGCAATTCAGGACAGCTATCTCGTAACTGTTCAGCTACCGTTAATGCATAAGTTTCAACGCCCATAGACGTAACATACACATCAGCGGCACGATTATCTTCGTCAGTGGCTTGCAGTGTGGTCAGTAACAAGACTAATCGCTCCATCCCCATGGCGAAGCCTACCGCTGGCGTCGCTTTGCCGCCCAATTGTTCAACCAGACCATCATAACGACCACCGGCACATACGGTGCCCTGCGCGCCCAGACTCTCTGTGACCCACTCGAAAACCGTGCGGTTGTAGTAGTCTAAACCACGTACCAGTCGTGAATTAACCTGGTATTGGATACCTGCTTGCGTTAATCGTTCACATAAATTTGAAAAATGTGTTTTTGATTCTTCGTCGAGGTAATCCAGCAGCGAAGGCGCATCGGCAATGGCGGCCTGAACATCAGGATTTTTGCTGTCGAGTACACGCAGTGGATTGGTTTCCATACGACGCAAGGAGTCTTCGTCGAGCTTTTCAGCGCGGGCTTTCAGATATTCTACCAGCGCATCGCGGTAGTTCTGGCGAGCTTCGTTTGAACCCAGGGAGTTAATTTGCAGCGTGACCTGATCACTGATACCAAATGCTTTCCAGATACGCGCGCTGAGTAAAATCACTTCCACGTCGATATCTGGCCCGTCGATGCCGTAGGTTTCTACACCAAACTGGTGAAACTGACGATAGCGACCTTTTTGTGGGCGTTCATGGCGGAACATGGGGCCCATATACCATAAACGTTGTTGCTGGTTGTACAACAGACCATGCTCATTACCGGCACGCACGGTGCTGGCGGTGCCTTCTGGACGCAGAGTCAGGCTATCGCCGTTTCTGTCCTCGAAGGTATACATCTCTTTCTCTACGATATCAGTGACTTCACCGATAGAGCGCTTAAATAAATCCGTACTTTCCACAATAGGGGTACGAATTTCCTGATAACCGTAGTTCGCCACAACCTGGCGCAGGGTGGATTCCACTCGCTGCCATGTACCAGACACTTCTGGCAGGCAGTCATTCATTCCACGGATTGCCTGAATAGTTTTAGCCACCTGAAATTCTCATCAAACTGATAGTTAAAAGCCCCGCATTATAGGGGCTTTAACCTGAAACAACAATCTTCGCCGAAACCAGTGTCGACGATACTTCTTTTACGATTCTTTTACTGACACATCGATACGGTTGGCTTCATCCAATCGCGCCGCTTTGGCGCGAATGCGACGCTCTAGTTGGTCAACCAGGTCATCGTTTGCCAGACGTTCGCGCTGACGCTGTCCGTCTTCGTAGAAACCACTCATGTTACGGGCGCCAGTTAAGCCAAGGTCAGACACTTCAGCCTCACCCGGACCGTTCACAACGCAGCCGATAATAGACACATCCATCGGCGTGAGAATATCCTCAACACGCTGCTCTAACGCATTCACCGTGCTGATCACATCAAATTCCTGACGGGAGCAGCTCGGACAGGCAATAAAGTTGATACCACGAGAGCGAATGCGCAGGGATTTAAGGATATCGAAACCCACTTTGATTTCTTCCACGGGATCAGCCGCCAAAGACACCCGTAATGTATCGCCAATCCCCTCAGCCAGCAGCATACCAAGCCCAACCGCACTTTTTACTGCACCCGCTCGCTGACCACCGGCTTCCGTTATGCCGAGATGTAGTGGCTGTTCAATTTGCTTCGCCAGTAAGCGATAAGCTCCCACGGCCAGGAACACATCAGACGCTTTAACACTTACTTTGAACTGGTCAAAATTCAGCTTATCAAGAATGTCCACGTGGCGCATGGCGGACTCCACCAACGCTTCTGGTGTTGGCTCGCCGTATTTTTCCTGCAGATCACGTTCCAGTGAACCACCGTTTACACCAATACGAATTGGAATACTCTTGTCTCGGGCACAATCGACAACCGACTTCACCCGCTCCAGATTACCAATATTGCCCGGGTTAATACGCAGACAATCTACACCGTACTCCGCCACTTTCAGGGCGATTCGATAATCAAAGTGGATATCAGCTACCAGGGGAACCGTCACTTGCTTACGGATTTCTTTAAAGGCTTCTGCGGCATCCATGGTCGGTACAGACACACGAACAATTTCGCCACCTACCGCAATAATACGATTAATTTGCGCAACGGTCGCTGCCACATCCGTGGTTTGCGTATTGGTCATTGACTGCACGGCAATTGGCGCACCATCGCCAATGGGCACATTCCCCACATTTATCCGAATGGACTTTCTGCGTTTGATGGGACTTTCAGTAAACATGATTAATCCTGCATTGGTAACGAGAAGCGCGCAATCCTGCCATTCTGGAATGCGGAAATATCTACGGCTTCTCCATCAAAGGTTATACTTACACCTTCAGGTGCACCTAAGGTCACTTTAAACGGTGCCTGCCCGCTCACCGGCATCACCCGGCCTGCAGCTTTTACCCCATAGGCAATGGCTTCGCCTGTGGCGTCTTCAATATTAATCCAGCAATCTTCGTCGAAGGTAAACACCAGGTCGACCACGTCGCTGTATGTTTCGTTTAGTGTTTCGACGGCGACTTCCTGGCTCTGGGTCACAGCGTCACTGACAGCGGTTTCGTTTGTATCGATGCTGTCGGCCGCATCTTGTTCAGGGGCATCCGTTTCTGCACTATTTGCTTGTGCCGCGGCAGGTTGATTAACCGTGTCAAAAGATGCCGACTCGGTAGAAATGGCGGGCTCAGTAGAAGACGATTCAGGTTCAGTGGGCGCATTTGCAGCAACTTCAGGCATATTACGCTGCTGCGACGGCATAACCACCGTATTCTGTGTCTCTTCTGTAGTGTCATTATCGAGTACAGAACCGATATCCGATTGCTGATACCACCAGGTCACAAACGCAGCTAACAGTAAAAAGAGAATGACCCAGGTCACCATCATCCACCGATCATCATGGGCCTGTTTTGCCACCCGTTTTGAGAAACTTTGTAGCTTCGCTGGCGGTTTAGTGGTGGTATGAATACGATTAAACTCTGCCAGCACGACGTTTTCATCCAGCCCCAGCTGTTTGGCATACATGCGAACGTAGCCTTTTGCGAAGGTCGCTGACATTGTGTCGTCGAGATGATCGTTTTCAATATCCTTAATATTTTTCAGTTTCAGAAATATCTTGTCGGCCATTTTCTGCTGAGAAAGCCCCGCTTTTTCACGGGCATTGCGCAACATTTCTCCCGGCGTGGGGCGGCTTTCAGTATTCTGTTCGTCAACCTGACTTTCTTTTGAACTCATTAGAAACCCTGTCAGTGTTACTGGCGTGGAGACAAACGTAAACGCATGCCTACTTCGATGTCTCCCGGATCAGCGAGATCATTCCATTCTTGGATCCGAGCCATTTTAAGATTATATATCAACGATATACGATAAAGGTTTTCACCTCGCTGCACGACGTGGTAGCGCACACCGTTTTCAGAACCGCTATTCTGCGGACTCTGTCGCGAAGAAGCAACCGCGGGCTGTTCTGCCGACACCTTTGCTTGTGCAGGCGCTACTGCTGGCTGATTCGCTGGCACCAGGGCCTTGGCGGTCTTTTCACTTGGCGTCGGCTTAGGTTTCACCCGGCGCACTACCTGTGCTTCCTGATTGGCCCGTTTAATCACTTCACTACGATAAGCTAATGCAGCTTCACTCTGGGGATACATGGTTACCAGCATCTCACCGTAACCTTCAGCTGTGTCTTTATCGCCAAGCCCTTCAGCTATGGCAATGGCTAGTTGTATAGACTCGGGACTCACGCGGGACACACGCTCGTAACGACGCATGGTGGCTTCCGCTTTTTCCCACTGCGCTGTTTTCACGTACAGGTCTGCGAGCATGAAAAGGCTTTGTGTGCGTCCAGGCTGATGATTCAGCGCACTATTGAGATACTTGATGGCAGCATCGGTTCTGCCTTCTTGCAAGGCACAGATAGCCATATTTTCATAGGTTTCTGCAGAGCCCGCGTATTGCAGATTATCGAGGGCTTTTTGGAAGAAGGTTTCAGCTTTGTCATATTGTTTACGTTGACAAAGAAACGCACCGTAACTGTTGGCAATTTCTGCATTGCGCGGCGCAAGGGTCATTGCGTCGTCGTAGGAATCTTCAGCGCGTTCCCACTCTTCTACGGTTTGATAATAATAGGCAAGAGAATAATGGGCATCAGCATAGCGGGGAGCAAACTCCAACGCTTTGTCGAGGTTTACTTTTGCCTGCTGATAGTTCCCGTTCTTCAAATACGTCAGACCCAGCGAAATACGTGTCTTCGCCGCCTGTTCCATATCGAAATCATCGCCGTTCATTGCGCCCGGCTGATTCTGACTAACACATCCTGTTAATGCAATAACGAGAGCGAGTACGCTTAATCGCATGAAGCTCCTACCTCTGAAGTCAATTCGCTATTGCGCCATTTTTACCGAAATCGCTTCACCTTTCATCTGTTTCTTCAACATTCGTTTCGTTCTGTCTTTCACATCGCCTACTAATTGACCACAAGCGGCATCAATATCATCACCACGCGTCTTACGCACCACCACGGTAATGTTGTAACTCATCAGCACTTTTGCAAAGCGGTCGATGCGAGAATTGCTCGAACACAGGTACGGTGAACCGGGATACGGATTAAACGGAATAAGGTTGATTTTACACGGCGTATCTTTCAGAACCTTGGCTAACTCGTGGGCTTGGTCGGTACTATCATTGATGTTCGACAACATCACGTATTCAACGGTAACCTTGCCCTGATTTGCCTTCGACTTGCTCAGGTAACGACGCACGCCAGCCAGAAATGTTTCAATGTTGTACTTTTTGTTGATAGGTACAATTTCATTGCGCAACTCGTCAGTTGGCGCGTGAAGTGAAATAGCCAACGCCACGTCAATCTGGTCGCCCAGCATATCCAACGCAGGTACAACGCCTGAGGTACTTAACGTCACACGGCGCTTAGACAAGCCAAAGCCGAAGTCATCGAGCATCAGGTCCATTGCTGGTACCACGTTCTTCAGGTTTAACAGTGGTTCGCCCATGCCCATCATCACAACGTTGGTGATAGGACGCTTGGACGAGTCTTTTGATAGGCCAAGAAAAGTCGCCACACGCCATACCTGACCGATAATTTCACTTACCGACAGGTTGCGGTTAAACCCTTGCTGCGCCGTTGAGCAGAAGGTACATTCAAGGGCACACCCTACCTGAGAAGACACACAAAGCGTGGCGCGCTCGGTTTCCGGGATCCAAACCGACTCGACTTCCTGCCCCCCTTCAAGGGCCAGCGCAAACTTAATCGTGCCGTCTGACGCTTCCTGGTAATACGCAATTTCAGGCGCGACCACTTCGGCATATTCAAGGAGTTTGGCACGCAGGTTTTTGTTGAGGTTACTCATCTCATTAAAATCGCTGACACCCTGCTGATAAATCCACTTCATCACCTGATCAGCGCGGAAAGGCTTCTCCCCCATTTCGGCGAAAAATTCCCGTAAGCCTGCACGGTTAAGATTTAAAAGGTTTGTCTTTGCCATAAATTGTCGATGACCCCAAGGTTCTGTCGTATTCAAATTCAGTGAGTGCAAGACACCGCATCTACCGCTTTAAAAAGCGTGATGGGTTTTCCGTTCCGGTCGATTTGTCTTCCATGGAATGCACCGGGTTACCGCCCGGCGATGTCGGCTGCGTGAGAAGAGAACGAACGCCTCGCCAACAGGACTGACTTGCACAAATTTTAGCCGCGCATTCTATCATAGCGACTGTGGCGAAGAAAGCGATGAAAACGGGCTAATCGCGATAAACCTACGGTTACCCGAGACTGCAGTCATTGTAGGTAAGCTGCCCCATTGCTAGAGTAAGCTGGAATAAACCAGATAACGGGAACACTCCCGCATCACAACAACAACCCGGAACAGAATCCGGGGCATATTTGGAGAACCTAATGCGAAAGTCACTGATGGCGACAGCCGTTGCGGCAGCACTCGCCTTAACGGCCTGTAGCCCTGCGAAAGAAGAAACTAAACAGGCATCAACCCCTACAGCGAGTACTGAATCTGTGCAAACTGAGAACGTTCTGCTGAAACCCAGCACGCTGGATTATCAGACCCCTGATTTCGACAAAATCACTACCGAGAACTATGAGCCTGCATTTGAACAAGGCATGGAAGAACATGCTGCAGAAATAGATGCAATTGCTGCCAGCGAAGAGAAGCCCACTTTTGAGAACACGATTCTGGCCATGGAGACCAGCGGTGAATTGCTGAACCGCGTTGCAACCGTATTCTTTAACTTGTCGGGCATTATTTCCGACAGCGAAATCCAGCGCATCGAAGCAGAAATAGGGCCGAAACTTACCGCACACAGCGACAGTATCTTTTTAAACCCAGCCCTGTTTGCGAAAGTGAAAACCGTTTATGAAAATCGCGAATCACTGAGCGCCATCGATAAACGCTTAACCGAAAAGACCTACGAGCAATTTGTTCGCGCAGGTGCCAACCTGACTGATGAACAAAAAGCGAAAGTCCGTGAAATCAACGGCGAAATTACTAAGCTGCAAACCGAGTTTTCTCAGAACATCCTGGCCTCGTTTAAAAACGATACCATTTTAGTGACTGACGAATCTAAGCTCGCCGGCTTATCAGACGGCGACAAAGCCGCACTAAAATCTGCTGCAGAAGGTGCGGGCAAAGAGGGATATTTAATTACTCTCGTCAATACAACCCGTCAGCCAGTTTTAACCAGCTTAGAAAATCGTGAACTGCGTAAGCAAATCTGGGAAAAATCAGCCAATCGCGCCATTGACGTAAACGGCCCAATCATCCTCAAGTTGACGCATCTGCGCGCTGAGAAAGCGGCGTTATTAGGCTACGAGAATTGGGCGTCTTACACCATTGAAAATCAAATGGCGAAAACCCCGGAAAACGTGTTTAAGATCCTTGATGATCTGGCACCACAAGCCGTCGAGAAAGCCAAAACAGAAGCCGCTGACATTGAAGAAGTCATGCATGCTGATGGTGTGAAAGGTGATGTTCAACCTTGGGACTGGGCATACTACGCCGAAAAAGTACGTAAAGCGAAATACGATCTCGACGACAGTCAGGTTAAGCCTTACTTTGAACTGAACTCAGTACTGGAAAACGGTTTGTTCTTTGCCATGGAAAAACTCTACGGTATTACATTCAAAGAACGGTTTGATCTGCCAATGTACGTGGAAGATGCCCGCCTGTTTGAAGTGTTCAATGAAGACGGTTCTAACATCGGCCTGTTCTACTTCGACCCTTATGCCCGTGAAGGTAAAAACGGCGGCGCGTGGATGAGCGAGTTTGTCACGCAATCGTTCTTAAACGGCACCAAGCCAGTGGTTATTAACGAACTCAACATCGTGAAACCGGCTGATGGTGAGCCAACGCTGCTTTCCTTCGACGAAACCTCTACCCTGTTCCACGAATTCGGACACGCCGACCATGGCCTGTTTTCACAGGTTAAATACGCTAGTCTGGCTGGAACATCAACGGCCCGTGACTTCGTAGAGTTTCCGTCGCAGTTTAACGAAGACTGGGCTATCGATCCGGCAGTATTGGCAAACTATGCCAAGCACTATAAAACCGGTGAACCGATCCCTCAGGCACTGCTAGATAAGATGATGAAAGCCGTGAGCTTTAATCAGGGCTTCAACACCGTTGAATATCTGGCAGCTGCCCTGTTAGATATGGAATGGCATATGATTGGCGCAGATGAAGAAATCACCGACGTTGCCGCCTTTGAGAAAGCCGCACTGGAAAAACACGGTATCGACTATGCGCCGGTACCACCACGTTATAAATCAGCTTACTTCAGTCATACATTCGCAGGTGGCTACTCGGCCGGGTACTATGCCTACCTGTGGACAGAAGTATTGGCAGCCGATGCGTTTGCCCATATGGCAGAAAATGGCGGCCTGACCCGTGAGAACGGCGACTTGTTCCGTAAGGAAGTGCTGTCGAAAGGTAACAGCGAAGATCTGATGCAGAACTACGTGGATTTCCGCGGCCAGGAACCTACCGTCGATGCGTTATTGAAGCGTCGCGGACTGAAAGACTAAGGCCGTTAAAGACTAAGCATTTAGCCCAAAAGTTAGTCTAGATGCATAACTCTACAAGACGAGGCATAACGCCTCGTCTTTTTATTACGATCACCTTAATCGCGTTAGCGCCACCGATTCATCGATGAAGAACTTGAATATGTCCTCCGTCGCCTACATTCACTTTCCACAGTACCTCAAAAACAGTACCCCAAAATATGTGGAGACATGCATGACAACCCATAAAGAGATTTTACTGGTCAAACGTCCCGGTGAAGACAAGCAAATTGGCGAACATTTGTTTGAGGTGGTTGAACGGGAAACCCCGTCTGCCGGTGATAACCAGATCCTGATAAAACAAACTTATATGTCTTTAGATCCGGCCATGCTCGGCTGGATGGCTGAAGACCGTGAAAGCTACATTCCTCCGGTGGAGCTTGGCGAGGTAATGCGTGCTAGTGGCGTGGGCAAGGTGATTGACTCGAACCACCCTGACTTCGCTGAGGGCGACTTGGTGATGGGCATGATGGGTTGGCGAGAATACCTTGTCAGCGACGGCAAAGGACTTAACAAATTACAGCCCGGTATTAACGAACAAACCGCCCTCTGTATATTTGGCTTGCCAGGACTCACCGCAACCCAAGGCCTATTGAATATAGGCAAACCTAATACCGGAGAAACCCTGATTGTTACCGGCGCTGCGGGCTCGGTGGGCAGCATTGTTGGGCAAATAGCCAAAGCAGAAGGCCTACGCGTTATTGGTGTAGTGGGTAGCGATGAAAAAGCAGATTGGATTGTGAATGAACTGGGCTTCGACGGCGCGATTAATTACAAGACTGACGATCTGAAAAGTAAATTGAAGGCACTTACTCCCGACCGCATTGATCTGTTTTTCGAAAACACCGGCGGGCCAATTCAACATCATATCTTCAACCGCCTGAATGAACATGCTCGCATTGTAGTATGCGGTATGATTGCCGATTATCAGGCCGATGAGCCGTCTCCGGGGCCCAACTGGATCCCGCTTATAAAGAAACGGGCGAGCATTCAGGGTTTTGCCATGCCGGACCACCTGCACAAAGCCGGCGAATTAGTGCAGCAACTAGCGCCCTATGTACAGAAAGGTCAAATAAAGTATCGCTCCCATGTGCTTGAAGGACTCACCAGCGCCATGGATGGATTGAATTTACTTTTTGAAGGTAAGAATACCGGTAAATTAATGGTGAAGCTTTGATGCAGTAAGCATTATTCGGGGCAAGATAACCCATAGAGACATCTCCCCTAAATCACACTGCAAATAAAAAAAGCCTGTCAGTTCACACTGACAGGCTTTTCTTATATTTCTTCGCTTCCGCGTCGTTAAAAATTAACGAGTGCGTGGGCAGATTTCTTCGTCAGAGAAGAAGTACGCGATTTCGCGAGCAGCAGACTCTGGTGCGTCAGAACCGTGTACTGCGTTTTCGTCGATAGACGCTGCGTAATCTGAACGCAGAGTACCGGCAGCTGCATCAGCTGGGTTAGTCGCGCCCATGATTTCACGGTTTTTAACTACCGCATTTTCGCCTTCCAGAACCTGAACCATTACTGGACCAGAAGTCATGAAGTCTACCAGTGCGCCGAAGAAAGGACGCTCTTTGTGTTCTGCGTAGAAACCTTCAGCTTGTTCTTTGCTCAGGTGCAGCATTTTAGATGCAACGATGCGCAGACCAGCAGTTTCAAAACGGTTGTAAATTGCACCGATAACGTTTTTAGCTACCGCATCAGGCTTGATAATAGAAAATGTACGCTCGAGAGCCATTCTTCTGTCTCCAATGAATCATTAAAATTTTGGCCGCGAATTATAGGCAATTCCCGGGCTGTTGACCAGAGGGAATCGTCAATCCCTTTCCTGCACGATAATATGACTGAGTATTATGCCCAGTGCTTCGTGAAGAAAGTGTGACAACGCCCTGATTTATTTAGCTTAGTTAATAGAACGTCTGGCCAATTCTTGAATTTTAGCAACAATTGCGCGCAGGCCGTTTCCCCGTGTCGGCGTGATGTGCCTCTCTAAATCTAACTCAGTAAAGTATTCGTCGATGTCGAAATCGAGAATTTGTTTCGGTGTTTTATTGTTATATGCCGCCATTACCAGTGCCAGCAAACCTTGAACGATGACCGCGTCACTGTCTACCGAAAATGTTACCAAGCCGTTCTCGACCCGTGATTCCAGCCATACACTACTTTGACAACCCTTCACCAGTTTGTCTGGCGTTTTAGCGTCTTCAGGCAGACCATGAATAGATTTACCTAAATCGATAATGTACTGATAACGTTGTTCCCAGTCATCAAAAAACGCCAAATCGTCAACGATATCCTGGGTGCTGGGGAGAGACATTGTCATTGGAGACCCTTCTGTCTTAGAAAAATAAACCGGCTTCGAGCTGAGCTTCCTCGCTCATTTTATCCCGTGACCAAGGTGGATCAAACACCAGCTCTACCTTTACCTCACTCACGTTGGGCACCATACCTATGCGGTACTCTACATCCCCCACCAGAACAGGACCCATACCGCAACCAGGCGCAGTGAGCGTCATATCTACCGCGACGGTCTTTGCTGCTTGATCGATAGCAACATGATAAATGAGGCCTAATGAAACAAGGTTGATTGGGATCTCAGGATCGTAGATGGTCTCCAGCGCGTCCCATACCTGCTGCTCGCTGATGTTGCCGTCTTCCGGGGTTGTGAAATTAAGCACCATAGGTTCACGACCGATGGCATCGGCATCGGTACCATCGATACGATACATATTGCCACGCCAGGTGATGGTGTAGTTGCCACCCAGTTCTTGTGTGATGGTAACAAATTCGCCGCCGGGGATCGTTGCGATTTGACCGGCGGGGACAAGACGGGCTTTGCAGTCACGTTCCGTGACCACCATTTTTTGCGCTTTTGCCAAAATAAATTAACCGATATTGAAGCTTTCGCCGCAGCCGCATTCGTCTACGACATTAGGATTGTTATACTTGATTACGCCGTTAACACCTTCCTGAACGTAGTCAATTTCTGTATTACGAACAAACTGAACAGCGTCTTTAGAAACCGCCACCATAAGCGCGTTACTGGCTTCCACCAGCTCGTCATCGGCTTCTGGACCGTCTACCATATCAAGTACATAAGCGTAACCAGTGCAACCGCTCACTTTAGTTGATAGACGAATCACACTACCCGGCTTTTTAGCGACTTTTTTCTCGAAGTGCTTTACCGCACTGTCGGTTAATGAAATAACCGTGGTGGATGGAACAAACGTTTCTACAGCCATGTTGCCTCCTGCTTAAGCAAGCATCATATTCGCCTTGCGAAGTGCGTCATACAATTTGTCGACTTCTTCAAGGGTATTGTAAATAGAGAATGACGCCCGTGCGGTGCCTGGAATACCGAACTTTTTCATCAGTGGCTGCGCACAGTTGTCACCGGTCCGAATGGCTACGCCCTGACGATCGAGAATGAACCCCACATCAGCGGGATGGGCGTTGCCGAGCATAAAACTCATCACCCCGGCCTTCTTCGGCGCTGTACCAATGACACGCATACCATCGATAGCCGACGCCTGCTCATGTGCCGAAGCCAATAACGCTTGCTCATGAGCTTGTACTGCAGCTAAATCCAGTTCTGAGAACCAGTTTACCGCGGCGCCAAGGCCGATAACACCAGCAATATTGGGGGTACCAGCTTCAAGGCGGTTAGGCAGTTGTCCCCAGGTAGCATCCTGATAGGTAACATCGGCAATCATTTCACCGCCGGTAAGCCAAACAGGCCAGTTTTCCAGCACTGATTTGCGGCCCCACAGTGCACCAATACCTGTTGGCGCAAACAGTTTATGACCAGAAAATGCATAGAAATCACAGCCAATTGCCTGCACGTCCACGCCGCCGTGGGCAATACCCTGAGCGCCGTCTACCAGCACCAGTGCATTCACTGCTTTGGCTTTTGCAGTGAGCTCCTTTATGGGATTAACTGTACCCAACGCATTTGACACGTGGGGGAACGCGACTAAGCGCGTTTTATCGTTAAGCAGTGCACTGAAAGCGTCTACGTCGAGCTCGCCGTTTTCGAAAATCGGCGCGACTTTCAGTGTGCCCCCAGAAACCTTACAGGCTTGCTGCCAGGTCACCAGGTTGGCGTGGTGCTCCATTTCAGTAACCACCACTTCTTCACCGGCTTTCAGCAACTGGCCTAGCCCACGGGCCACCAGGTTGATAGACTCGGTAGTACCTGCAGTCCAGATCACTTCTTCACGACCGTTAGCATTGATAAATGCCGCTACGTCGTCCCGGGCCTTTTCGTAGCGACGGGTCGCTTCGTCAGACAAGAAATGGGCGCCACGATGCACATTGGCATTGGTGGTGGTGTAAAAGTCGATAATCGCGTCCAGCACTACCTGCGGCTTCTGCGTGGTTGCAGCGTTATCGAGATAGACTAGCGGTTTGCCGTCTATCTCGCGCTGTAAAATCGGAAATTGCGCCCGCAGGGCCTTTACGTCCAGAGTCATTTCACTTCCATCTGGGAAAAACGTTCACTGAGTTTTGGCAATAACCAGTCTGCGATGGCTTCTTTCGGAATTTGGGTAACCAACTCCTGAATAAAACCAAAGTTCAGCATAACCAGTGCCTTACTACGCGGAATACCACGGCTGAGCATGTAATACAGTGCGGTATCGTCGATTTCTGCAACGGTGGCACCGTGGGCACATTTCACGTCGTCGGCGTAAATCTCAAGCTCTGGCTTGGTATTAATCAGTGAGCGACGAGATAACAGCAGATTACGGTTGTTCAGTTCAGCCAGGGTTTTCTGCGCATCACGATGAATATGAATACGACCGTTAAATACGGCGCGGGCTCCGTCACCTACGATACCACGGGCGTTTTCTTCCGACGTTCCGTTAGGAACAGCATGTTCCAACGTGGTATGCAGGTCGAACAGCTCGCCTTCGGCCAGCAGATAAATCGCATTCATTTTTGCATTAGCGTGCTCACCGGCATGCCACACGTCGATATCTAAGCGGCTCAATTCACTACCGTAACCCACTAGCGTGCTGTTCAGGCTGGCTTCTTCACCCAACTTAAAATGGCTACCACCGATCTGTTTCGCTTTGCCAGTAAACAGTGCGAAACGGTAGTGCTCAAGGTGCGCGTGGTCAGCAATGCTGTATTCGGCAAACGCCGTAGTCAAACTATCTGCACTGCCCTCACCGTGTTCCATGACCGTCAGCTTTGCTGCTTCGCCTAAGCGAACCAGTACGCGGGTGTGTGCGTCGCCTGTTTGTGTACTGAGGTTAAGCACACGAACAACGGGCTTAATTTTCGCACCCGCGGCCACGTCAATGAATACGCCTTGCTTTGCAACGGCATCGTTCACCAGACCAAAAGTGTGGCGAGCAGGTTTAATCTTGGCAAAAATGCTTTTGATAGCCGCCTGTTCATCATCACCGGCTTTTTTCAGTGACTTGATTTTCAGGCCTTTAGGCAATGACAGTTCACTGATATCGGTAACCAGTTTACCGTCAGCAAATACCAAATCGATGGTATCGAGCTTGTCGATTTGTGGCACTGCAGGTTCGTCAGTGACTTTCGCTTTGATTGCTTTACGTTTTTCAACGCTGGTCAGCGGGGTAAAGCGCCATTGTTCAGCACGTTTACCCGGCCAGCCCTGCTCCTGCAGCGCTGCCAGTGACTTCTTACGTTGTGAAGAAAGGAAGTCAGAAACATCCTGAGCGTTGTCAATGACTTGTTCCAGCCATTGGCTCATGCTTCACTCTCCTCGTATTTTTTACCTAAGAAAGCGTAACCGTTTTTCTCAACTTCCAGCGCCAGAGACGCATCGCCGCTCTTGACGATTTTGCCGTCGGCAAGAATGTGTACGAAATCAGGTTTGATGTAGTCGAGCAGACGCTGATAGTGAGTTACCACGATGAAGCTGCGCTTGTCGTTGCGCTGACTGTTTACGCCGTCAGCCACAACCTGCAGGGCGTCGACGTCCAGACCAGAATCTGATTCGTCAAGAATACACAGTGACGGCTCAAGCAAAATCATTTGCATGATTTCGTTACGCTTCTTCTCACCACCAGAAAAGCCTTCGTTCACGCCACGCTTAAGGAAATCCAGCGGCAGCTGGACCTGTTTGCAGGCTTCTTTAGCTTTCTTGAGGAATTCTGCGGCAGTCAGTGGCTCTTCACCACGTTGTTCGCGCATTGCATTCACCGATTCCTTCATGAATTCCATGTTTGAAACACCCGGAATTTCTACCGGATACTGGAATGCCAGGAACAGACCTTCGCGGGCACGCTCTTCTACGTCTAAATCCAGTAAGTCTTTACCGTTCAGTTCTACCGTACCGTCAGATACTTCGTAGCCATCACGGCCAGACAGTACATAGCCCAGTGTGGATTTACCCGCACCGTTAGGGCCCATGATAGCGTGTACTTCACCTGGACCAATTTCCAGATCAAGACCTTTAATAATGGTCTTTTCTTCGACGCTGGCATGTAGATTAGAAATTTTTAGCATTATTACCCCACTGAACCTTCAAGACTAATTTCGAGCAGCTTGCCAGCTTCAACGGCAAATTCCATTGGTAGCTCTTTGAATACTTCTTTACAGAAACCATTAACGATCATCGACACGGCTTTTTCCGCGTCCAGACCACGTTGCTGGCATAAGAATAACTGCTCATCGCTCACTTTCGACGTTGTCGCTTCGTGTTCTACGATGGCGGTTGGGTTTCTGCTTTCAATATACGGGAATGTGTGTGCACCACACTGGTCGCCGATTAACAGCGAGTCACATTCGGTAAAGTTACGGGCACCGTCTGCACGGGGACCCATTTGCACCAGACCACGGTAAGCGTTATTGCTCTTACCCGCGGAGATCCCTTTCGAGATAATGGTGGAACGAGTATTTTTACCCAGATGAATCATTTTCGTGCCGGTATCGGCTTGCTGACGGCCTCGAGTCAGTGCCACTGAGTAGAACTCACCCACACTGTTGTCGCCTTTCAGCACACAAGAAGGATACTTCCAGGTGACTGATGAACCAGTTTCAACCTGCGTCCACGAAATTTTTGCATTGGTGTGACAAATACCGCGTTTGGTTACGAAGTTATAAATACCGCCTTTACCGTCTTCGTCGCCCGGATACCAGTTCTGTACCGTTGAATATTTGATTTGCGCATCGTCCATGGCGACCAGTTCAACAACCGCTGCGTGCAACTGGTTCTCGTCACGCTGAGGTGCAGTACAGCCTTCAAGATACGATACGTAACTGCCTTCTTCGGCAACAATCAGCGTACGCTCAAACTGACCGGTATTTTGTTCATTAATACGGAAATAGGTCGACAGTTCCATCGGGCAACGAACGCCTTTTGGAATAAATACGAATGAACCGTCGGTGAAAACTGCACCGTTCAGTGCCGCATAGAAGTTGTCTGTACGCGGCACCACGGAACCCAGGTATTTTTTGATGAGCTCTGGATACTTGTGAACAGCCTCAGAAATCGGGCAGAAGATTACGCCGGCATCTTCCAGCTTTTCACGGAATGTGGTTACAACAGACACTGAATCAAATACCGCGTCAACGGCTACACCCGCCAGCATTTCCTGCTCGTGCAGCGGAATGCCCAGCTTTTCGTAGGTGCGCAGCAGCTCAGGATCGACCTCGTCCAGAGACTTCGGTTTATCTTTCATACTTTTAGGCGCGGAATAATAAGAAATGGCCTGGAAATCCACTTTTGGATATTCCACATGGGCCCACTCCGGCTCTTCCATTTGCAGCCACGCGTTGTATGCTTTTAAACGCCATTCAAGCATCCACTCCGGCTCGCCCTTCATTTCTGAAATGCGGCGGATAACGGATTCGTCAAGCCCGTTTTCGAAGGTTTCGGACTCGATTTCAGAATAGAAACCGGCATCGTACTTTCGCGAAAGCGCCTGATCGATCTGTTCACTCATTATTGGATCTCACCTGTTTGCCTGAAAATGCAGATTTACCTGATTGCCGGAGCCATGTCGGTCTTGCTCTGGCGCCACTGTATGTTATTCACACACAATAGAAACCTGCACGTTAAATCGGTTTAAATTGTATAATACCTGAGTATTTCACTCAAGAATTAGCCCGGTAGCAGAACACTGGCGGACAGCTTTCATGCAAGACCGCTTAAAAAAGCGTGCGCATGATGCCCGAAACTACACAGCAGTTCAATGTTTACGCGGTTCAGCACTGCTTAAACGCTGCCGTTTACTAGCAAGATTAAGCCCCGCGAAGCCCGCTAACAACGGTTGTGACTTTATCAATCACATAATCAATATCTTGTTCGGTAGTAAACCGCCCAACACTAAAACGAATGCCACTGTGCGCTAGTTCAGCCCCCATGCCCAATGCAGCAAGTACATAGGATGGTTCGAGACTGGCAGAGGTGCAGGCAGAACCTGACGATACAGCAATATCGTTCATTGCCATCATCAGGCTTTCGCCGTCCACACCACCAAAGCTCACGTTGAGATTACCCGGCAGACGCTTTTCCTCGTGGCCGTTCAGATACACGTCATCGAGTTGGCGAATTCCCGCCCATAGCTTGTCGCGAAGCGCAGCGATTTGTGGCATTTCTTCGCTCATGTTTGCACAAGCAATAGCTATGGCCTCACCCATGCCTACTATTTGGTGCGTAGGCAATGTGCCCGAACGCATACCACGCTCGTGACCACCGCCGTGAATTTGCGCAGCAATGCGGGCTTTGGGTCGACGGCGCACATATAACGCGCCAATGCCTTTGGGGCCATAAATTTTGTGCGCTGAAATAGATAATAAATCCACATCCAACGCACTCATATCGAGGGCAAGCTTACCTACAGACTGGGCGGCATCGACATGAAATAGAACCCCTTTTTCACGGCAAATTTTGCCAATCGCGGCAATGTCTTGTATCACGCCAATTTCGTTATTGGCGTGCATTACACTCACAATTACCGTGTCGTCACGAATGGCATCTTCCACCTGCTGGGGTGTGATCATGCCTTGTTCGTCGACTTCAAGAATAGTGACGTCGCAGCCTTTTTTCGCCAGCGCATCACAGGTATCCAGCACCGCTTTGTGTTCGGTGTTCACAGTGATGATATGGCGACCTTTCTCTGCGTTTGCTTCCATTGCACCTGCAATCGCCAGGTTATCTGATTCGGTGGCGCCGGAAGTGAAAATAATTTCACGTGGGTCACAATTAATAGCATCTGCAATCTGATTACGGGCCACGTCTACCGCTTCTTCTGCTACCCAGCCATAACGGTAAGTGCGTGACGCAGGATTACCGAAATTGCCGTCGATGGTTAGACAAGCCATCATTTTTTCTGCCACCAGGGGGTCTACCGGTGTGGTGGCAGCATAGTCCAGATAAATGGGTTGTGAAACGTGATTGCTCATGACAACTGGATGCTTACCTTAATATCATCAAGTGGTTTGAGAACTGAGGTGTTTTTGTCTTGACGGCCTGCAACTTCCTGCACCTGACGCTGCGACATCAATTCGCCAAGGGTAATAGAGTCGAGGAACACGCTAATGCGGTCGCTCAAATCCTGCCACAGGCTGTGCGTAAGACAGCGTTCGCCGCCCTGGCAGTCTGCCTGACCCTGACAACGAGTGGCATCGACAGATTCATCAACGGCGCGTATAACTTCACCAACCGCAATACGCATGGCGTCACGGCCTAATAAGTAACCGCCGCCGGGTCCGCGCACGCTGTCTACCAGCTTTTCTTTGCGCAACCGAGAGAATAATTGTTCAAGATAGGAAAGCGAAATTTCCTGACGTTCTGAGATGTCCGCCAGTGGCACGGGTCCACGGGTAGAATGTAGCGCCACGTCAAGCATTGCCGTGACCGCGTAACGTCCTTTTGAGGTTAATTTCATGACTTTCTCCCAGCGTAATCAGGGCCGGAATTGTTACATTCCCGACTAAAATGGTCAAGTATTTAACCTAGTAATTTAGTCAAGTATTATCTATCAGGTTAATCAGATTTTTGGGTCAAAATCGTCGAGTACTTCACCCTGCTGTGGAATGACCGGATCGATACCGGTTTCGGCAAAATCCTCAGCTTTAATCGCTTGAAGGTTATCTGTACATACGTCACCGCCAAGGGAACGTATCACACCGCACAATTCTTCCACTTTGCTGTCCATCTGATGGATGTGCTCGAGCATTACGCCCATGGCATTGGCCACCGGGTCAGGATTGTCGGTAGCGACTGCGTAAGCATCGAATCCGTATTTTTCAGCAATTTTATGGCGTTTCGCCACGCGAGCATCATCAGGTGCAGATTTTTGCGTTTTAACAATACGACCGGGAATACCTACCACAGTGGCTCCGGCAGGCGTGTCTTTCACCACCACCGAATTTGATCCAATCTTGGCACCCTCTGAAATCACGATTGGACCGAGCACCTTGGCACCGGCACCTACCACTACATTGTTTTCCAGTGTGGGGTGACGTTTGCCTGCTTTCCAGCTGGTTCCGCCCAACGTAACGCCATGATAAATCGTCACGTCGTCACCGATAATGGCGGTTTCCCCAATCACCACGCCCATGCCATGGTCGATAAAGAAACGGCGTCCAAGGGTGGCACCAGGGTGAATTTCCACGCCGGTGAGCCAACGGCTGAACGTCGATAAACTGCGTGCCAGCCATTTAAAATCGTGGGTCCATAATTTATGACTAACACGATGCAGCCAGATAGCGTGCAGACCAGGATAGTTGGTCAGTACTTCAAAGGTATTACGAGCTGCCGGATCACGGTGAAAGACCCCTTTAACGTCTTCTTTGATTCCTGAAAACATGCTTCATGCCTCACTTCACAGACTTGTCGATGGACGACAGGATACCGCGCAGAATGTTCAGCTCCGCGCTTTCCGGGCGCGCGCGATTAAATAGGCGACGCAGTTTGGTCATCACCATGCCGGGATGGTTCTTAACAATAAAGCCTGTGCCTGTAAGCGTGCTTTCCAGGTGAGTATAAAATCGTTCGAGATCATCATTCAGTGGATAGTCGTTCTCGGTCGGCGGGAATGCTTCTTTTTCAAGCCACGCCATGCGTACTTCGTAACATAACGTTTGAACTGCGGCGGCCAGGTTCAATGAGCTATATTCCGGATTGGCCGGAATACATACGTGGAAATGACATTGCTGCAGCTCTTCATTAGTAAGGCCGTTATTTTCCCGGCCAAATACCAGCGCTACCGGATAATTTGGCACTTCTTCGATAAGTTTACGACCACAGCTACGCGGTTCGAGCATAGGCCAGGAATGCGTGCGCGAACGGGCAGACGTGCCAACCACTAATCCGCAGTCAGCCACCGCTTCCTGTAATGTGGCGACGGTTTTCGCATTTGCCAGAACATCACCCGCTCCGGCTGCCAGGGCACTGGCGTGGCCATCGGGTGCGCTTACTGGGTCAACAAGATAAAGATTACTCAGGCCCATGGTTTTCATCGCCCGGGCTGTGGAGCCGATGTTGCCGGTATGGGACGTGTTAACCAATACAATTCTGATATTCTCGAGCATGAGTAAAACCTTTCACCTGTTTTGCGGGTGGCGGATAATAGCACAATAGCAATCTGGATGGCTATTTCGCTTCACGGCATGAGGGCGTATTTTTAACCGCTTGCCATTGCATATTTTATCTTGTCTGGTAAACTTCGCGCGCTTTTGACGTGTATGGTCAAAATCCATACAGCGTTTATCCTGATCTTTTACAATTGGTGGTTTACTTATGCATCCTATGCTGAATATTGCGGTGCGCGCTGCGCGTGTTGCCGGAACAATCATTGTGCGCGGTTTTGAGAATCGTGCTGACCTGACTAAAGAAGAAAAAGGCGCCAATGACTATGTAACGCAGATCGACAGAGAAGCGGAAAAGGCAATCATTAACAAGATTCAGCAATCGTTCCCAGACCACAGCTTCCTGGGTGAAGAGACTGGCGAAACACACGGTAAGGATTCAGATTTTCAGTGGGTTATCGACCCATTAGACGGAACCACTAATTTTGTAAAAGGTATTCCTCACTTCTGCGTTTCTATTGCCCTCCTGCATAAAGGCCGTTTAGACCAGGCTGTGGTATTTGATCCTATTCGTAGCGAAATTTTCACTGCCAGCCGCGGTCAAGGTGCTCAGCTGAACGGTTATCGTATCCGTGTAACCAAGCCTCGTGATTTAACTGAAACTGTATTGGCGACAGCTCTGCCGTTTAAAAATAAGACGCAGTTTGGTGAGTACGCTATGGGCCTGAATAAAATTTTCCATGAGTGCGGTGACATTCGTCGTGGTGGTAGTGCGGCACTGGATTTGGCCTACGTTGCAGCTGGCCGTATGGACGGTTACTGGGAGCGCGGCATTAAAGCTTGGGATATCGCAGCGGGTGAATTATTAGTGCGTGAATCTGGCGGTCTGGTAACAGACTTTAAAGGCAACAACGACCCTCTTTATAAAGGCGAAATCGTTGCCGGCAGCCCGAAAGTGGTTCAGGGCCTTGTAAAACATTTAAAAGGCTAAACATCTGAAAGGCTAACCTCCTGAGAGTCTAAGCTCCTGAAAGACTACGCCGTTATACAAATTGCTGACTAGGCTTATCGGTAGATAGGTTCAGCGGCAAAAAAGCATAAAAGCCAGCGGAAACACGCTGGTTTTTTCGTTTTAGCGTTAGGCGTTCTGCTGGCTCCACGTGTGAGTCGTCAATCACAGCCCAACAGCCATTTTCAAACGTCCTTTCAACTTCCCTCCGTTTACCAGGCATTCTCGATGTTGAGCCAATAAAAAAGGCCGCTTTAAGCGACCTTTTAGAAAGTTAGTGTGCATCGCCTGTTATGGCAATGGGTCCATATCGGCACCTTCTTTCTCAACCTCTACCGGCATCAGATCTTCTTTACTGATCCCCAGTGCAAGTGCAACGGAGCTGGCAATGTAGATAGATGAATAAGTACCTACCGCAATACCGAACAGCAGCGCCGTAGCAAACCCGTGGATAAGTGCACCACCTTTATAGAACAGCGCGATCAGAACCAGCACTGTGGTCAGTGAAGTAATGATAGTACGGTTCAGCGTTTGCGACAGAGAAATATTCACAATCTCAACCGGCTCACCCTTACGGATTTTGCGGAAGTTTTCACGGATACGGTCACACACAACGATAGTATCGTTGAGTGAGTAACCGATAACCGCCAGCACGGCCGCCAGTACAGTGAGGTCGAATTCGATCTGCAGTACAGAGAACAGACCCAGCGTAAGGATAACGTCGTGAATCAGAGCGGCTACAGAGCCCAGCGCGAAGCGCCATTCAAAACGCATGGCAACGTAGACGAGGATACACAGCAGTGCGACCAGCATAGCCAGACCACCCTGCTCTGTCAGTTCGTCACCTACCTGAGGACCAACAAACTCGATACGGCGCATGTCAACGGTTTCACCGTCTTCACGTAATGCCGCTAACACCTGATCGCCAATGGCAGAGGCTTTCACACCTTCACGTGGCGCGATGCGGATAAGCACATCCTGACTGCTACCGAAATTCTGCACAACGGCATCTTCAAAATCAGCACCAGCAAGCTCAGCGCGGATTTTTTCCAGGTCTGCTGACTCTTCGTAGCCCACTTCAATCAGGGTACCGCCGGTGAAATCCAGACCCCAGTTGAGGCTGTTCATTCCCAGTGAAACCAGTGAGCCAAGAATAAGCACTGTCGACAGGACCATGGTGGCCAATCGCAGTTTCATAAAGTTAACCGTATGGTTTAATGATAAAAATTGCATGATTACGGTTCCTTAAATCGGCAGCGACGTTACCCGGCGACCACCCCAGATAGCATTGGTGATAACACGTGTAACCAGAATGGCAGTGAACATAGAAGTCGCGATACCAATCATCAGCGTGATAGAGAAGCCTTTAATCGGGCCTGTACCTACTGCGAACAGAATCATACCGGCGATAAAGGTGGTTACGTTGGCATCAAGAATGGTCGAGAATGCACTGTCGTAACCTAAGTGGATGGCCTGCTGCGGACTGCGGCCGTCACGAAGCTCTTCACGAATACGCTCGAAGATTAGAACGTTAGCGTCAACCGCCATACCTACTGTCAGTACGATACCTGCCATACCCGGCAACGTTAAGGTTGCACCCGGAATCATCGACATTACGCCAATAATAATGACCAGGTTGCTTACCAACGCCACGTTGGCAATCAGACCAAACGCCTTGTAGTAGATAATCATGAAAACGAGAACCGCAGCGAGACCCCATACGATGGCTTGCATACCCATTTCGATGTTTTCTGCACCCAGGCTTGGGCCAACGGTACGTTCTTCAACAATTTGAATAGGCGCAATCAGCGCACCGGCACGTAGCAGCAGTGACAGGTCGCGGGCTTCTTTTGGCGAGTCCAGACCAGTAATACGGAAGCTGCTACCTAACTGTGCTCGAATGGTCGCCACGCTAATTACTTCTTCATGCTTTTCAAATACCAGTTTACCGTCGGCGTTACGCTCGCCGGTGGACTTGTATTCGATAAACACGGTAGCCATAGGCTTGCCAATGTTGCTGCGTGTAGAACGGGACATCTTGTTGCCGCCTTCAGAATCCAGCGAGATGTTAACTTGAGGAATACCGTATTCATCTACGCCGCTGTTGGCGTCAGTGATGTGGTTACCGGTTAACATAATGCGTTTTTCCAGCAACTGCGGGCGACCGTTTTGATCATCAATAAGCTGTGAACCGGCAGGTACACGACCGTTTACCGCATCAGCTACGTCGTGGTCGAGGTCGACCATTCTGAATTCCAGGGTTGCAGTGGCGTTCAGGATTTCCTTCGCGCGGGCGGTATCTTGGATGCCCGGTAACTGCACCACGATACGATCAGCACCTTGCTTCTGTACCAACGGCTCGGCAACACCCAGCTGGTTAACACGGTTACGGATAATGGTGATATTCTGCTTAACCGCGTTGTCGCGGATTTCGGTCAATTTCGCTTCTGAGAATGAGGCGCGCAGGGTCATGCCCTCCACTTCTTCAAAAGTCAGGTCGCGGTTCTGATTACGCAAAAAGAATTCCGCACTTTCCAGGGTTTCCTGGTCGCGGAACTGAATATCCAGATAATTATCACGTTGGGTAACCGTGCGGTAGCGCAGTCCTTCTTCACGCAACGAGGACTTGAAACCGTTTTCGGCATCTTCCAGCGATTTTTTGATGGCTTCGCTCATGTCTACTTCCATCAGGAAGTGCACACCACCACGCAGGTCCAGGCCCAGCTTCATGGGTGAGCCACCCAGGTTCTCCAGCCACTCAGGGGTGTCCGGCGCCAGGTTCATCGCCACGTAGTAGTCAGTGCCCAGCTCTTTTTCCAGCAGCTCACGGGCGCGAAGCTGAGCATCAGAGCTGGTCAGGCGGACCAGGATTTGCTCACCTTCAAATTCGATTTTCTTGGCAGTGATATTATTTTCTGCCAACGCTTTCTCAACGCGGCTCACCATTTGTTCAGTGACTTTGCCATCGCGGCCAGCTGAAATCTGAACGGCGTTATCTTCACCGTAAATATTGGGAAGTGCGTATAAGGCACATAAGCCGATGATGACAATCGTCAGCAGCACTTTCCAGATTGAGTTTTTATTTAACACAGGAACTTCCTTTTACCGAAAAGCCGGGAAAATCCCGGCTTTGGCAGTATTACTTAGATCGATTTCATGGTGCCTTTAGGAAGTACAGCTGATACAGCGGTCTTCTGGACAACAATGTTAGTTTCGTCGTTCAGGGCGATTTCGATAAAATCTTTTTCTTCTGAAACCTTAGTGATGCGGCCCACTAATCCACCTTGGGTGAGAATTTCGTCGCCTTTACCCAGCGATGAAACTAGGTTTTTGTGTTCCTTTACACGCTTAGCCTGTGGGCGATACAGCAGAAAGTAAAAAATCAGACCAAATACACCCAGCATAATGAGCATTTCAAAGCCACCGCCCTGTTGAGCTCCACCAGCGGTTTGCGCGTAAGCATCAGAAATAAACAAGCTCATAAATTCCTCTTTAAACGTTTGTTGTTATAGTGCCGGTACCGGCATGTCTTTTTGTGCGTAAAACTCTTTCACGAAACCTTCCAGGTCGTCAGCGTCGATCGCATCGCGCAGGCCCTGCATAACACGCTGATAATAGCGGAGGTTATGAATGGTATTCAGACGCGCGCCCAGGATCTCGTTACACTTATCAAGATGATGGAGATATGAGCGTGAATAGTTTTTACAAGTGTAACAATCGCAATTCTCATCCAGCGGCGAGGTATCATTGCGGTGTTTCGCATTACGGATCTTTATCACACCTTCGGTGACAAACAAATGACCATTTCGGGCATTACGGGTTGGCATCACGCAATCGAACATATCTATGCCACGACGCACTGACTCAACCAAATCTTCAGGCTTACCTACACCCATCAAATAACGGGGTTTGTTTTCCGGAATTTTGGGCGCCGTATGCTCAATGATGCGGATCATGTCTTCTTTAGGTTCACCCACAGACAAACCACCAATGGCATAACCGTCAAAGCCGATATCTTCCAGGCCAGCCAGAGATATATCCCGCAGACCTTCGTACATGCCGCCTTGCACAATGCCAAACAATGCGGAAGGATTGTCGCCGTGGGCTTCTTTACTGCGCTTAGCCCAGCGAAGTGACAGTTCCATGGAGATACGCGCTTCCTGTTCAGTGGCTGGGTAAGGGGTACACTCATCGAAAATCATTACGATGTCAGAGCCCAGATCACGCTGCACTTCCATGGATTTTTCTGGTGTGAGCAGAATTTTCTCACCGTTGATTGGCGAACGGAAAGTCACGCCTTCTTCGGTAATTTTACGCAGATCGCCTAAGCTGAATACCTGGAAACCGCCCGAATCGGTGAGAATAGGCTTATCCCAGTGCATAAAATCATGCAGGTCACCATGCTGTTTGATGATGCCCGTACCAGGGCGCAGCATCAGGTGGAACGTATTCCCCAGACAAATATGCGCGCCACTGTCTTTAAGCTCTTCCGGCGTCATGCCTTTCACGGTGCCATAAGTGCCTACAGGCATAAAGGCCGGCGTTTCTACCACGCCTCTGTCGAAAACCAGACGACCGCGTCTCGCTTTGCCGTTGGTCTTAAGTAGTTCAAATTGCATTAAAAACGATATCCTGAACTCGTCTGCGCCCGGCCCGGACGCGTGGATAAATAAAATTTGGCGGCGATTATAACAGTTTCAGCGCACAGATCATGCTCTAGAGCGCGCCGGACGTAAAATTAACCGCAAGTCACTGTCAGTAGTACAGTGAACACCTATTCGGCTTTTTCAATAAACATGCTGTCACCGTAACTAAAGAAGCGGTATTCCTTCTCAATCGCGTCTTGATACGCAGCCATGACATGTTCACGGCCAGCAAATGCGCTAATTAACATCATCAGCGTGGATTCCGGCAAATGGAAATTGGTAAACATGGCATCGATGATTTTGAAATTGAAACCTGGATAGATAAAGATATCGGTATCGTCAAAGAATGGCGCAATCAGTTCATCACCCGCGGCTTTCGCGGCAGATTCCAGGGAACGAACGGATGTAGTACCCACTGCGATTACGCGGTTGCCAGCAGCTTTGGTATTCAACACCACATCCACCACTTCTTGTGGCACTTCTGCATATTCAGAATGCATGACATGGTCATTGATATTCTCCACGCGCACAGGCTGAAAGGTGCCCGCCCCCACATGCAGAGTCACAAACGCCAGATTCACGCCCTTAGCACGCAGCGCCGTAAGCATTTCATCATCGAAATGCAGGCCAGCAGTTGGCGCGGCAACCGCACCGGGCTTCTGATTGTATACGGTCTGATAACGTTCTTTGTCACTGCTCTCATCAGCACGGTCGATGTAGGGTGGCAATGGCATATGACCGTATTGCTCTAATTGCGACAACACCGAAGCATGCTTTTCAAATTGCAGCAGAAACAATGCCCCTTCTCTGCCGGTAACGGTCACTTTCACGTTGTCTTCAAGTAACAGTTCAGCGCCTGGCTTGGGAGATTTACTGGCTCGGACATGGGCAAGCACCTGATGGTCGTCTAAAATACGTTCTACCAGGACTTCAATCTGACCGCCGGTGGCCTTTTTGCCTCGCAGGCGGGCCGGAATAACCCGGGTATTATTGAACACCAGCAGATCGCCGGGATTCACCAGCTCGAGCATCTCTGCAAACTGGCGGTGAACTACCTCACCACTGGAACCTTTCAGGCACAGCAGGCGACTGGCACGACGTTTTTCGGTGGGATATTTGGCAATCAGACGTTCCGGCAATTCGAAACTAAAATCAGATAATTTCATTTTTCACTTCAAAATCAGTACATTAAAAATCATAAATACTTATCAGTATATTTTTTTATAACTCTTTATATTTCGCAATACGCATAAATATTATACAGCGCGCACTTAAACGGTTAAGCTTTAGAACAGATAGTGATGATGTTCTCCCAAACAAATCCTATTCTGACCCGACTGTTTAGTCGGGTTTTTTTTGCTTAAAATTAAGCAAATGCATAACAAAGCGCCTACGCAAGAGACGCGCATGTCATAGAAAAAGGTCGAAAGAACCTACCAGAAAACTAATCTGCACCACTGTTGAGATCTTGCAGAATGTCGTCCAACGCTTGCATAGCAATAGGACGGGCGTTCAGTACCATCATTATCTGTAAAAATAAATCGGCGCCCATAATACCTTTATTTACCTTGTTTCGCAGGTTATCTGCGCTCTGCTCCACGCCGATTTCCGCCAATCTGTCGCTAAGTGTCTGATATTTAAAACCTCGCATAGACATTTCCGACTTCACCAATCGAGCAACAGCTTGTCGCCAGTTGTTTTTTGCCATAATAAAACCACCATTTGTGAGTTATTTTTTACAAAAACACACTTTTTTACACATAAATGAGGTATTGATTATTGACGACTTTGCCCATACTTGTCTAGACTGAGCCTCGTGAATGTTGTCGGACACCCAAAAAGTCGTTTACAGTGTTGTCGACATTTTCGCTTCAATCGTAAAGGAGAGACATTATGACGTGGGATCTGGAAAAAATTGAATCCCTCTTGCAAGAACATGACGATTTCGTCATTACCCGTGAAGCAGGTTGTTTGCTCATTGCCAATCAGGATGGCATTGACGCCTGGCTGGCCATCAGTGGTGAGCAGATCCTGGTAGAGAGCTTGCTGTTTCCGGCATCGGAAGTGACAGACCGCGCAGCGCTAAACCATGACATCTTATCCACACACATGGTATTCCCGCTGACAACGGTAGGTATTTCCACCATTAACGACGAAGAATATTACACCGCTTTTGGCGCACTGAGTGCTCAGTCGAAACCGGAAAGTATTGTTATTGAAGTAGAAACTCTGTTTCAGAATGTAGCGTCATTCCTTGATGCCTATGAAACACATTTACAGTAAACCTGGCAGGAGAAGCGAATGTCTGTTTGGAAAAAATTAATCACCGCAGTAAAAGGTGGTGCCACTGAAGCCGCTCAGTCCGTGGCTGACAGTCAGGCTATACGGATCCTGGAACAGGAAATCCGTGAAGCAAAAGAAGAACTGCGCAAGTCTGACCATGCGAGAACTCAAATTCTGGCGAAGTGCAAATTGTCTCAGCAAAAAGTAGATAGCTTTAGTGCATCAATTGCTGAATATGAAGCGCATGCACGCAAAGCCGTTGATACAGACCGCCAGCTGGCACTGGATTGCGCACAAAAAGTGGCAGATCTGAAAGCGGAACAGGAGCAGGAACAACAGTACCTGGATCAGTTCAAGCAATCGGAAAAGCAATTAGCAGGCAATATTCAGCAAGCCAAAGCTAACCTGCGTCGCCTGGAACAACAGGTTGATATGGTGAAAGCCACTGAAAGTGTGCAAAAAGCACAGGTTGCCGTCTCTTCACGTCACATGGGCGCGAACAGCAAAATGAAAACGGCGACGGAAT
Source organism: Alteromonas confluentis (assembly GCF_001757105.1). Taxonomy (GTDB): domain Bacteria; phylum Pseudomonadota; class Gammaproteobacteria; order Enterobacterales; family Alteromonadaceae; genus Alteromonas; species Alteromonas confluentis. The sequence continues at coordinate 145,498 of NZ_MDHN01000028.1, read as the reverse complement.
CTTTGTCCCGCATTCAGGACAAGCAGAAGATGCGTTCTGCTGAGCTGCAGGCGGCTGAAGAGCTGGCAGCGGAAGAATCTACCAGCGATTTGGAAAAACGTTTGGCAGACGCTGGTATCAAAGGCGGAAAAACTTCTGCCGACGATGAACTGAGCCGCATTCTCGGTAAGTAAGTACTAAATTTACAGGGCGCTGTTTAGCGCCCTTTTTAGTTATCTTGCACCACAATTCTGTTTTGCGTCATACTAGAGCCGCAAACTTGTCGCATTAACACTATCGCATTAACAAGGGACGTTACCTTTCACCATGTCGTCATGGGTTCATTTACGCAAATTAATGTTGCGCTATTTCTCCGAATCGCGCTGGTACACCATTGCCATCATTACTCTGCTGTATGGCGTTATAGCCTGGCTGTTGCTTAGTGCTGCCGGTGAAACCGCGCTTACAAACAATGAAGACTTTTTCTATTGGATGGCGGTTACCGCATCCACCGTAGGTTACGGTGATTTATCACCTGTGACACATGCGGGGAAATTAATCGTCGCGCTTTATGTCATCCCTGTCGGACTCAGTATTTTTGCCATGGTAGTCGGCCGGATTGCAGCTTGGGTAAGCCATCATTGGCAAAGAGGATTGTTAGGCATGAAACCATTACATCTGGAAAATCACATTCTGGTCATTGGCTGGAACGAGAAAAAAACACTGTTGTTACTCGATTTGTTGCTCAAAGAACGTGACGCCCTTCCTGATAAACCCGAAATCGTGCTTTGCGTAAAAGCCGATATCCATAACCCCATGCCGGATAAAATTGAGTTTGTGAAAGTAGACTCTTTTAACCGCGATGAAGATATGGATAAAGCGTGTGTTGCCACTGCGAGAACCATTTTGATGGATAACCCGCATGATGACGTAACCATGACCACCGCGCTGTATTGCACCAACCGAAATCCGGATGCCCATAAAGTGGCTTATTTCACCGACGATACCTTGGTGCCTTTGCTACAAATTCACTGTCCGAAAGTGGAATGCACCCCGTCGGTGGCGGTTGAGATGTTAGCAAAAGCGGCCTTCGATCCTGGCTCTAGTACCCTTCACCACGATCTCATTAGTGTCGATGATGGTCAGGCACAATTTTCAGTTCAGGTTCCCGACGATGTCCGTCAACTTTCTGTAGAACACGTTTTCAGTAACCTAAAGCGTTATTACAACGCGATTCTTATTGGTTATGCTCCTGGTGGTGTATACAAAAATATGGTCTTGAACCCTGACCTCTCGCACACCATATCCGGTGGAGACAAATTGTTTTATATCGCTGGCGGCCGATTAAATAATATCGATTGGCAGCGACTCGGAGACTAATTTATGTTCTCAAAATTATTCGGTAAGAAAGATAAACAGGAAAACAAGCCTAAGGCTCCGGAAATCATGGGCCTGTATTTGGGTGGCTCTTTTGAGCTAGACGATTTGAAATTAAAGTTGCTCGAACCGCAACTTACTATTGAGGGTGCCGCACGCTCTCAGCTAATTCAAGCCGCCGGTGAAGCGCCTCTCGACAGTGGCGGTACGCTACTGCGTTTTTACACCGATGATGACGGCTTTCTACAGGTAGTGACTGACGGTGGCCTGACTGAAAATCATATTACCGATGTCAAACTTTGGTACTTTTACGAAACCAAAACCATTGGCAGTGAAGCACAATGGAAAGAAGCGCTGGCGTCTGTCATATCCCAACCCACCTATACGCTAAACGGAAACGTTTTTCATCGCGTATGGGATGCGGTTGGTGAAATATCTCCTCCGGTGGCAGTGACAGAAACCACCTACGAGGAAGATGATGATGTAAGCACGACCGATCAGTTTATGATGCTTTATGAACGCCCCATCGACAACGGCAGAACTGAATCGTTACTGGTGGTAGGTGAAGAGAAAATTGTCGGTAATAATGCAGACCGCTGCCTGGTGATTAGCACCGGGTTCGACATTGAACCTGCAGATATAACAATAAACGGTTAAATAAGGACTACTACATGGAAGCCATTCTTGAATCACTCTCTGGGCTGGATAACTTCGCCCTCTACTTTGTCATCTCCATTGCGTTTCTATTCATTTTCAAAATCGTTTACGCCTTTGTCACTCCCCATGATGAGTGGAAACTGGTAAAGGAAGACAAAAATGTGGCGGCGGCTGTCGGTTTTGGTGGCGCACTGATTGGTTTTGCCATCGCCCTGTCTGGCGCGGCGTCAAACGCGGTATCCATTGTTGACTTCGCGCTGTGGGCAGTGATTGCCATTGTGGCGCAGTCTTGTGCGTTTGGTCTGCTTCGCTTTACGTTTATGCCCAAAATTGCAGAACGTATCAACAACAACGAGGTGTCTGCGGGTATCATGCTGGCAGCCATGTCTATTGCGGTAGGTTTGTTGAATTCTGCCTGTATGACTTATTAGTGGGGAGCGCATTATGACCCAGAAAAGAAGTCGTCATATCGACCTGTTTAAAATGCGTAAAGGCTTTATGCTTAAGCCGCTGGCAGTGGGTATTGCGGGCATAATGTCCTCAGGCTGTGCCGATGACCGCCAGGACGCGCAAATATACACCTCCGTGGATGATTGCAAACGTGATTACCCTGATGCGGTGGAAAAATGTGAAGCCGCCTATCAGACCGCGCTGGATGAAGCCGCCCGCACCAGTCCTCGTTTTGGCACAGAATCAGATTGTGAATACGAGTTTGGCGCCAATCAGTGCCGCGAAATGAACTCTGGCAGTGGCAGTTTCTTCATGCCGTTTATGGCCGGTTACATGGTCAGTCAGTTGTTGTCGCCGCGCCCTTATTATTCGCAGCCAATTTATACGTCTTATTCGCCATACTCACCGTTCCGCTCTCGATGGATCACTGCCGACGGCTATGTGTTTGATGGTGATATCCGTAAGCGGAATTACAAAGTCAGCCCCTCTGTTTACAAACCGAAGCCGACGGTAACCCGTACGGTGAATCGCGGTGGATTCGGCAGTTCTGTTCGCGCTAAGTCAAGCTGGGGAAGCAGCAGTCGTTCCGGTGGCTGGGGCGGCTAGATAGGTGCTTCGTATTCCTGTCAAACAGCGGCTGGACTGGCAACAGCAAGCCGCTGAGTACGGTTTTCAATTCCACACCATGTACGGTGAACCTTACTGGGATGAATCGGCTTATTATCAGTTTTCACTTCAGCAAATTGAAAATGATATTGAGGACCCTACCGCTGAGCTTCATGAAATGTGTTTGCAAGCGGTAGAGAAAATCCATGCTGATGAACAGTGGTTGCAAAAATTTCGCATTCCCGAACAGCACTGGGATTTAATTTATCATAGCTGGCGCGACGAAGAGCCTTCCTTATATTCCCGCCTTGATTTGGTTTATGACGGAAAGAGTACGGCAAAGCTGCTTGAGAACAACGCTGACACGCCCACGTCACTTTACGAATCAGGGTTTTGGCAGTGGTTATGGCTAGAACAACAGGTTGATCGGGGCAACTTGCCAAGACATGCTGACCAGTTTAATTCTGTGCAGGAAAAGCTGGTTAACCGGTTCAGCGAAATCGCGGCTTATTATCAAATTAATCAAATGCACTTTGCCTGCTGTCAGGATACCGATGAAGACCGCGGCACTGTTCAGTACTTGCAGGATTGCGCCGAAGCAGCTGGCATTCGTAGCGATTTTATCTTTATTGAGGATATCGGTTTAGGTGATACCGGTGTGTTCACCGATTTAAAAGACAACCCTATCACCGATTGCTTCAAGCTTTACCCTTGGGAGTTTATGCTGCGAGAAGCGTTTGGCGACGCCCTTTCCGAAGCGGGTACCCATTGGATTGAACCGCCCTGGAAGGCGCTATTGTCCAATAAAGCGCTGCTTCCTCTGCTATGGCAGATGTTTCCAGACCACCCTAACCTGTTACCGTCTTGGTTTGCTGAAGACACACCGGCTTTATCCACGGGCAAGTGGATCAAAAAGCCACTGTTTTCCCGGGAAGGCGCCAATATCAGCCTCATCGACAATGGTGAGCAAACCGATTTATCTGACGGTCCGTATGGAGAAGAAGGATATATTGTTCAAGCCTACCAAGCGTTGCCGCAGTTTGCTGAAAATTACACACTGATTGGCAGTTGGCTAATAGATGACATGCCTGCAGGCATTTCGGTACGGGAAGATAGCTCGATGATCACGCAGGATTTATCTCGCTATCTGCCCCACATTATCGCCTGAAGCAGCACACCGGACCAGCCGGTTAGCATGAGAAATACCTGGCATACACAGCGATGCCTGACGGAGAGTTATGTCAGTACTTAAAAGACAGTTTCGTTTTATTGCCATTGTGGCCCTGGTTCTCATTATCCTGGAAGCGATAAACGTGCTTACCGCTAACAGCTTAAACATCTTCGGTGTTATCCCCAGAGAATTGCATAGCCTGCCCTTTATTTTTACCGCCCCCTTTCTTCACGGCTCGCCGAGTCACCTCATCACTAACCTTGTGCCCCTGTTGCTGTTTATGTGGCTCATCATGCAGTGGGGCAATAAAACGTTCTGGCTTACTACACTTACGGTGTTCCTGATTGGCGGACTCGGCGTATGGTTGTTCGGACGCTCTGCCATTCATATTGGTGCCAGTGGCATCGTTTATGGCTATTTTGGCTTCTTGTTGTTAGCAGGCTTTCGAAGTAAACAGGTGCACTATCTGGTGATATCCGTATTGGTTGCCTTACTTTACGGCGGCATGTTATTCGGCATCTTCCCCACTAAAGCCTTTGTCTCCTTTGAGTATCACTTATTCGGATTTATTGGTGGCCTCATCGCAGCATGGTATTGGGTGAAGTAGCTGATTCCCGTATACTGAACCCAACGTCTTACAGATTAGATATTATGAGTAGCACCACAGAACCTCAAAAACAGCAAAACCAGGGCTTTTTTGGCAACCTGGCATTCAACATCGTCATTCCCGTCGTTATTATGTCTTACGGCAGTGGTGATGAGTACCTCGGTCCAGCCTGGAGTATCGTGGCGGCACTGGCATTCCCAATTGTTTATGGCATCTGGGATTTAAAACAGTCAGGTAAAATAAATGGATTTTCCATTCTGGGCATTGTTAGCGTAATCCTCACCGGCGGTATTAGTCTGCTAAAACTGCCCGCAGAATACATCGCCATTAAAGAAGCCACCATTCCCGCTCTGATCGGCATTGCAGTGCTGGTAACACAGTTCAGCAAAAAGCCGCTGGTGAAAATGTTGATCCTCAACGATCAGATCATCAACTGGGATAACCTTAACAAAGCGCTAGACGAAAAAGGCAAGCAAGGTGAGTTCAGGAAGAAAATTGCCATAAGCTCGTATATTGTCGCCAGCTCATTCTTCTTATCTTCCGTGCTGAACTATGCGTTAGCGAAAATAATTCTTGTGAGTGAGCCCGGAACCACGGCTTACACCGAAGAATTAGGTCGAATGACCATGCTAAGTTACCCGGTAATCGTTATTCCCAGTATGATTCTGCTGGTTACGGCCTTGTGGTATTTATTCTCGCAGATAGGCAAATTGACGGGTGAAGAACTGGACAATTTCCTTAATCAATAAGGGGCGGAGCAACAAGCCCGTTATTTTTTAACCCCATTAAAAAAGCCGCTTCAAATGATTTTGAAGCGGCTTTTTGCGATATGTGTAATTACTTTTATTTGGCTTCCAAATATTGGAAAAACGTTTTCGCAATGTCCGTATTGTCTAACTGACCCGCAAACGCGTGCGCACCTGCACCAAAAGCGAACACTTCCACATCAACCCCAGTGTGCCCGCCTGTAGTCCAGCCGGTATTGGTTTTCTCGTCAAGAAAAGCCTTCAGAGCCGTTTCCCGGGCTTCAAAATCCGGTAACGCGGCAATGTCTGTGACTCTTGCCGTGTCATCACCTTCAAAAGTAAATCCAAGCTGTGCTTCCGCATACCCTGCAGGTGAGTCTTCACTTACCATATTTACCGCGATGGACGATACCGAAGACTGCATGTTGCGCAAATATTCCGGGTGCCATTCATACACACCATTCGCACCAATGGTCAGTCCGCCCGTACTATGGTCTGCGGTTAGCACAACCAGGGTATCAGGATGAGCGGCGACGTAATCGTGCAAGTAAGACACGGTCACTGACATATCGTCCATTTCAGCCATGGCAGAGCCAATATCATTAGCATGACCTGCCCAGTCAACCTGACTCGCTTCTACCAACAGGAAAAATCCTTCCGGATTCTCCAGATGCTTGATGGCATGCTCAGTCATATAAGACAGACGATGATGATTCTCGTCATCAAGAGCGGCCGGAAGCCCCACAGGCGCAAACAATCCAATAACATCAGAACCGGCGGGGACAGAGGCTAATTCATCGTAAGCCTCTACATACTGATAACCGTTCTCAGTGAATGCCGTCACTAAGTTACGATCTTCCCGCACAAAATACTGCGTTCCTCCGCCCAGCATGACATTGGCAACGAAGTGGCCGTTTACCTTATCGTCATAAAAACTATCGGCGATGGCGTCGTAATTTTTACGACTTTCATTATGGGCAAGATAAGAGGCAGGCGTAGCATGATTAATTTGCGATGTCACCGCAACACCGGTTCGCATACCCAGCTTCTTCGCACGTTGCAGCACCGACTCGACAGGCTGTTTATTCGCATCCACCCCAATTGCACCGTTGTAAGATTTCACACCGGTCGCTAAAGCTGTCGCGGCCGCCGCTGAATCAGTGACATAGCCAGATACCGCAGCAGGATAGGTAGAGGCATTACCAACCAGGATTTCATCCAGAATACCGGTTTCTATTGCTGGCGTAGACGGATCGTCAGCATAATTGCGGTAGGCCGTGGTGTAGGCAGGCCCCATACCGTCTGCAACCACCATAATAATGTTGCGAGGAATGTGTTTGTCGTTAGTGAGTGTTACATCGCTCGTTGTGGCGATATCGGTGTTCGTACAACCCTGCACGAGAGCCAGCCCGATGATCGAGCACAGGCTTAATTTTCTGAACATCTTATTATCCATGATTTGAAACTGCGTAAAGTGTAAAACACATCTACAGCGCAACCAATGTGAATTCCGTGAGTCATCAAAAATTCACGAAAGACGATAAAATGAAGTTGGAAGTCGGGTATTTACGCGTTGCTCAGAATTTCGCGCATCCTTTGTTGCGCCACGTCCACTAACATATCTGGCTGGAATTTCGAAATAAAACGGTCGCATCCCACTTTTTCAACCATAGCTTCGTTAAAACTGCCACTTAAAGAGGTATTCAGTGCGACGAACAAGTCACTCATTCTGGGATCACCACGTACCTCAGCGGTTAGCCGATAGCCGTCCATTTCTGGCATCTCCGCATCGGTAAACATCAGCATAATTAACTCTGAGGGACGTTTGCCTTCATCTGCCCAGGATTTCAATAGTGCGAGCGCTTCTGCACCGTTAAAACACTCTAAACAAGACAGACCAATTTGTGCCAGAGTATCTTTAATTTGTTTTCTGGCTGTTGCGGAATCATCCACGACCAGCACTTGACGCCCTTTCATGGCTTCTACCACTTGCTGGTCAAGCACGCCCTGAGAAATTGAAATGTCGTAATCAATGATCTCAGCTAGCACTTTTTCCACATCAATGATTTCGACCAGTTCAGTTTTACCCTCAATTTCAATCTGACTGATGGCGGTAAGGTAGTTTGATTTACCAATCGTCTTAGGTGGCGGCTGAATGTTTTGCCAGGAAGTGTTCACGATGCTGAGTACGTCACCAATCAGGAACCCCTGAACCGAGCGATTGTATTCGGTAATAATCACATTTTTAGCGTGAGTTGAATCACCACCATTTTTCATACGAATGGCGCTACGCAAATCGATGACAGGAATAGAGGAACCACGATAATTGGTTACCCCGGTCAAATTTCCATGGGATCCGGGCATGACGTTCATCTTAGGAACGTTAATCACTTCCTTTACTTTAAACACATTCATAGCAAACGCTTGGCGGGAGCCAAGCCTGAACATAAGAAGTTCAAGGCGGTTTTCTCCTACCAGGTTGGTTCGCTGGTCGACACTATTAAGAATACTGCTCATGTTATCTCTCTTCATGCATTTCTAATCTAATAATAGGGCCTATCGCACAATATTTCTCCCTTTAAAAACCGCGGCCACTGAAACCAATAACGTCAACTTTCACAAGCACCTACATTTAACATTCATGAAACATATGATGAGAATGAAGATTATATATTTACGTTATTCTTACAACGGCACTAGGATGATTGTGAGCTAACGAGAGCGCAGTGCAGCGTAATCGCCTAAACAACATATTTGAGTTAATTCGGGAGAGACCTCTATGTCGCAATATCAGCAAGACATCGATACTATTGCTACGCTAAAAGCCGCGCAGAAAGGAAGCTGGGAAGGTATTAACCCAGAGTACGCCGCACGCATGAAAGCACAGAACCGTTTCAAAACTGGTCTGGACATTGCCAAGTACACTGCCGCTATCATGCGCAAAGATATGGAGGAGTATGATGCCGACAGTGCAAGCTACACGCAGTCTTTAGGTTGCTGGCACGGCTTCGTAGGTCAACAAAAAATGTTGGCTGTTAAGAAACATCACGGTACTACCAACAAAAGTTATCTGTACCTTTCTGGCTGGATGGTTGCAGCCCTGCGTTCTGAGTTCGGCCCACTGCCTGACCAGTCTATGCACGAAAAAACCACCGTTCCTATGCTGATTGAAGAGCTATACACTTTCCTGCGTCAAGCTGATGCACGTGAACTGGGTGATCTGTTCAAGCAATTAGATGCAGCACAGGCAAACGGTGGCGATGTAGCGGCTATCCAAGCGCAAATCGACAATTTCGAAACGCACGTAGTACCAATCATTGCTGACATCGACGCCGGTTTCGGTAACGAAGAAGCCACTTACCTGTTAGCGAAGAAAATGATTGAAGCGGGTGCTTGCTGTATCCAGATTGAAAACCAGGTATCCGATGCTAAACAGTGTGGTCACCAGGACGGTAAAGTTACCGTTCCTCATGAAGACTTCCTGGCGAAAATCAACGCTGTTCGTTACGCATTCTTAGAGCTGGGCGTAGACGACGGTGTTATTGTTGCCCGTACTGACTCATTAGGCGCTGGTCTGACACAGAAAATCCCTGTGTCTACCGCACCTGGCGACCTGGCTTCTCAGTACAACGCATTTTTGGACACCACTGAAGTTTCCGGTGCAGATGACCTGTCTGATGGCGACCTGGTTATCAAGCAAGACGGCAAACTGGTTAAGCCTGTTCGTCTGCCTAATGGTCTGTTCAAATTCAAAGACGGCTCCGGCTTCGACCGCGTGGTACTTGACTGTATTACGTCTCTGCAACACGGTGCTGACCTGCTGTGGATTGAAACAGAGAAGCCTCACGTACGTCAGATTGGTGACATGGTTGACGCTATCCGTGAAGTTATCCCGAATGCGAAACTGGTTTACAACAACTCACCGTCTTTCAACTGGACACTGAACTTCCGTCAGCAAGTATTCGATGCATGGCAGGAAGAAGGCAAAGACGTATCTGCATACGACCGTGCGAAACTGATGTCTGCAGAATATGACGACAGCGAACTGGCTGCAGCTGCAGATGCGAAGATCCAGACCTTCCAGCGCGATGCGTCACGTGAAGCAGGTATCTTCCACCACCTGATCACGCTGCCTACTTACCACACTGCGGCACTGTCTACTGACAACCTGGCGCAAGGTTACTTCGGTGACGAAGGTATGCTGGCATACGTTAAAGGTGTTCAGCGTAAAGAAATTCGTCAGGGTCTGGCGTGCGTTAAGCACCAAGCCATGGCCGGCTCTGACTTGGGTGACACCCATAAAGAGTACTTCTCAGGTGAAGGCGCACTGAAAGCTTCAGGCGACGACAACACCATGAACCAGTTTGATGTGTAAGCACATAGGTTCCTAACCTCTGGCTCCTTCGGGAGCCTTTTTTATATTCACCGATTTTATTATTTTCTGGACTATAATTACGGCAATTTTAAATCCACAGCCTGGCTGATTGTTAACTTCGTACCAAAGTATCAGTGCTTAAGGCGAACATTGGGCAGAAAATCTCCGACCATTAGTCATCTGTTCAGTGAAACCGATTCGATTATAATAGTTAGACAGAATAATCCTGATATGGGGCATTAGAAGCATGAATATAGCCAAAGTTGATCTGAATCTTCTGGTTTATCTCGACGTGTTGCTTAGAGAAGGCAGTGTGACCCGGGCAGCAAATCAGCTGAGTATTACTCAGCCAGCCATGAGCAATGGTTTGAAGCGTCTACGGGATTTGTTTAAAGACCCGCTACTGGTTCGCACCAGCGAAGGGATGACGCCAACCAAGCGAGCGCTTGAGTTACAACCGGTTATCCGCGATGTGTTGAGTAAACTGGAAAGTTCTATTCAACCAGAAACGGATTTTGACCCGGCAACCAGCGCACGCACTTTTCGTATTATGACCAGTGATTATGCTGAAAGTACCTTGCTACTTGAACTCGTTGGTCGTCTCGGCAAACTGGCACCGAATATCACCCTCGATTTAATTACCCCCAGTGACGTTACTTTTCATGATGTGGAACAGGGCAAGGTTGACATGGCGATCAACCGTTTCGATGAACTTCCCCTGTCGTTCCACCAAAAGGTAATTTGGTATGACAGTTTTAGTTGCGTACTGGCTGCCTCGCATCCACTGGCGGATTTAAAATGGGATTTAGACAGCTACCTCAGTGCTCAACATATTTGGGTAAGCAAAACCGGTTTCGGTGTCGGCGTGGGTATCGACCCCAATGAGGTACAAAAACTGGGCTGGGTAGACGCCGAGCTCACGAAGCTGGGTAAGCAGCGGGCTATCCGGGTATTCACTCGCCATTACCATGCTGCATTACAAATAGCGAAAACACAAAACCTGGTGGCCACCCTACCCAGTAAAGCGGCACGTTTGTTTAAAGACGACCCCACCGTGATTGTGAAAGAGCCACCCTTCGACATTCCACCTATTGCATTGAAGATGGCCTGGAGCGCCCTACTCCATCACGATGCAGGTCACATTTGGCTACGCCGACTCATCGGTGATCTCGCAGCTGAAATGAGCAATATGTAATCAAAGAATGCCATAATTCATAAGGATTATGGCAATCATACAAACCATAAATTAAAAATACGCTCCAATACCCTCTACACTAACCATTCATTAAAGAGTAGAGGTCATTATGAAAGGTTACATTCAACACGGAAGACTTCAGGTTGCTGAAGTACTCAACACATTCATCAATGAACAGGCAATGCCAGGCACCGGCGTAGATAGCGCGGGATTCTGGACTGGTTTCGAATCTCTGCTTGTCGACCTCGTTCCAGTCAACCAAGCGTTACTTGATAAGCGCGACCACCTGCAAGTGTTAATCGACGAATATCACAAGGCAGGCAAGCCAGCGTTCGGTGACGACTACCTGCAATTTCTTCGCGATATTGAATATTTACAACCCGAACCTGCTGACGCCACGGCGACCACCACTAATGTAGATCCTGAAATTGCCACCATGGCGGGGCCTCAACTCGTTGTGCCGATTAATAACGCCCGGTATGCACTGAATGCAGCAAATGCACGCTGGGGCAGTCTTTATGATGCACTGTACGGCACAGATGTAATCAGTGACGACGGTGGCGCAGAAGCCGGCTCAGCCTATAACCCTGTTCGTGGTGACAAGGTTATCGCTAAAGCAAAATCGCTGCTCGATACAATGTTACCGCTTGAGAATGCCTCTCACACAGGTGTCACTGCATACACCATCAGCGAGGGCAAATTGGCGGTTACCTTAAAGGACAGTGAAACTACGTTACAATCAGCGGAACAATTCATCGGCTTCCAAGGTGAAGCCGCTGCCCCTACCGCCCTGCTGTTCAAACACAATGGCTTGCACTTTGAAATTCAGATCGATGCAGAAAGTCCTATTGGGCAAGCCGATCCGGCTGGCGTGAAGGACGTTATGGTTGAAGCTGCCCTCACAACCATCATGGATTGTGAAGACTCGGTTGCAGCCGTTGATGCCGAAGATAAAACCCTGGTGTACAGCAATTGGCTTGGCTTAATGAAAGGGGATTTATCACTGACCATGAGCAAGGGCGGCAAGAAAATTGTGCGTGCCATGCAGTCAGACCGGGAATACACCGCCGCCAATGGCATTGACACAGTAACTCTCTCTGGCCGTAGCTTGATGTTTGTTCGCAATGTAGGCCACCTGATGCGTAACGATGCCATTCTGCTGGATGGCGAACCGGTATTTGAAGGCATTATGGATGGTGTGATCACCTCTCTCATCGGCAAACACGACTTATTGGGGAACGGCAAGTTCAACAATAGCCGCACCGGCAGTATTTATATCGTTAAACCGAAAATGCACGGTCCGGAAGAAGTGGCATTCGCCAATACATTATTCGGCCGTGTGGAAGACATGCTCGGTTTGAAACGTGACACCTTGAAAATGGGTATTATGGATGAAGAACGTCGAACCAGCATCAATTTGAAAGCGTGTATTGGTGCAGCATCATCGCGAGTCGCGTTTATCAACACCGGTTTCCTCGACCGCACTGGCGACGAAATTCATACCTCAATGCAGGCGGGTCCATTTGCGGCTAAAGGCACACTGAAAACCATGCAGTGGATAACCGCATACGAAAAAGCAAACGTGCAAACGGGTTTAAAATGTCAGCTCTCCGGACGTGCGCAAATTGGTAAAGGGATGTGGCCCATTCCAGATCAGATGGCCAATATGATGGAAGCTAAAGTGGGACACCCCAAAGCAGGTGCCAATACGGCGTGGGTACCTTCCCCAACCGCAGCGACCTTGCACAGCCTGCATTATCATGAAGTTGATGTATTTGGCCTGCAGTCAAAGATGGGTGAACAGGATTATGACGGCATTGCCGACATCCTCACTATTCCACTGATGCCAGAAGGCGCATCTTTAACCAGCGAAGAAATCCAACGCGAAGTTGATAACAATGTGCAGGGTATTCTTGGTTATGTTGTACGTTGGGTTCATCAGGGTATCGGTTGTTCAAAAGTGCCAGACATTAATAATGTCGGTTTAATGGAAGACCGCGCGACACTGCGGATATCTTCTCAGCACCTCGCTAATTGGTTAGTTCATGGCATTATTACCGCTGAACAGGTAGATGAGTCATTGACGCGTATGGCGACACTGGTAGACGAGCAAAATCAGGGCGACGGTGAGTATATTCCGATGACCCCTGACCTGGCCTCTTCTATTGGCTTCAAAGCCGCCCGAGAGCTTATCTTTGATGGTGTTTCACAACCTAACGGGTACACCGAACCCCTTCTGCACCAACGTCGTAAAGATATGAAAGCATCTCTGAATTCATAATTTTATGATTTCATAAACAATACATTGGTGTACTGAAAAAGCCACATTTTGTGGCTTTTTTATTGGCGTTGAAACGCTATCACTGACACTAACCAGGGGGTTCACGTATAACCCTTCACACGCAATCGGCGTAGCAAATTACCTGCAGAAAGGCGGTAAATCCATCCAATTCAAAGGCGTATAAAGAAATTCTAATTATTGCCATAAATATCAGAATCTGTCCTATAGTATCAAGAGGGATATGTATTCACGCTGTGCCAGTTTGCAGCCTTAGTGTAAGGTTGCGGTACTAGAAGTAGGAAGTAAAAATCCTTTATGGCTAATCAATCGATATTTGACACAATCAACAAAAAGTTCCGCCGGACGCGTTTCGGAAAACTCGTGTCTGGCTATCAGCAATTACGTGAGGCGAATTATATATCGTCACACTTCAGCACTTACCTCGAACCGGTGCTTGCTGTCGACGATACGTTGCGTGAGTCCGTATACAAAATACGGCACAACGTGTATTGCGATGAATTAGCTTTCGAACCCGTCAAAGAGTCAGGTCTCGAAACGGACGAATTTGATGCCTATTCCCGCCATTGTTTAATTAGACATATTGGTTCAAATGAAATGGCAGGTACGGTAAGAGCAGTACGCCCGCTGGAAGCGCATCAGCAATTGCCAATTGAAAAATACTGCCTGTCATCCATTACCCGGGAAGATCTTAGTCCGGTACGATTTAAACGCCACGAAATTTGCGAGATATCGCGATTGGCTGTTCCCAAATATTTCCGCCGACGTCGCTCGGACGACTTTGACGGTTCTGCAGTGGGTGCAATCAACCCGGTTACCTACTCTGAGACCGAATTACGGTGCTTCCCTTTCATTGCTGTTGGCCTTTATTTTGCCGCAGCCGCGTCAGCACTGGAGTTTGGTGTAAAGCATGCGTATGTCATGATGGAGCCGCGTTTGGCGAGAAGTATGGGCTATGTTGGAATAAAGTTTCAGCAAATTGGGCCGGTAGTGAATTACCATGGGAAGCGGGCGCCATACTACATCAACCGACCGTTGCTTGAGGGAAGTTTGAAGCCAGGCTTTGCCGCGATGTTAGAGGAGATCAGACTTAACCTGCGACATCAAATTCCCAATATGCCGGAGGAAAAGGAAGACTATTTGCGGCAGTTCATTAAAGATTGAGTGCCGCAAAAAAATATCTTCGTTATACCTTATAGAAATCGCGATACCAGTCGACAAACTGGCCAATACCCGTAGCGATATCAGTTTTTGGACGGTACCCAGTATCTTTTACTAAGGCTTCCACGTCCGCAAAAGTGTCAGGCACATCGCCTTTCTGCATCGGTAGCATTTCTTTTTCTGCTTTCTTGCCCAGGGCGTTTTCCAGGGTTTCAATGTAAGTCAGCAAGTGCACCGGCGTTTGCGCCCCAATATTATACACCTTCCAAGGCGCTTTACTTGAACCTGGGTTAGGCTCCTCACCTGACCAGTTGTCATCGCCTTTAGCATTGTTGTCCAGCGTGGCAATCACGCCGGCTACAATGTCATCAATGTAAGTAAAATCACGACGGTGGTTACCGTAATTGAACACCTTGATCGGCTTGTCTTCTAAAATGGCTTTAGTAAACAAGAACAGCGCCATATCAGGGCGCCCCCATGGGCCGTATACGGTGAAGAATCGCAGTCCGGTCGTTGGCAACCCGTACAAATGGCTGTAGGTATGCGCCATCAACTCGTTAGCTTTTTTGCTCGCCGCATAGAGTGATACTGGGTGATCGACATTGTCTTCTACTGCGAAGGGCATACTTTCGTTAGCGCCGTACACCGAACTAGATGACGCATACACTAAGTGTTTCACATCGTTATGACGGCACCCTTCAAGTATGTTCATGAAACCCACAATGTTCGCGTCTATATAAGCGTGAGGGTTTTCCAACGAATAACGCACCCCTGCTTGCGCCGCTAGATGCACCACTTTGTCAAACTTTTGCTCTGCAAATAGTGCTTCCATGGCCGGACGATCTTCGACGCCCATCTTTATGAAAGTAAATTTTTCTGCGCCAGGCAAAGATGTAATACGTTGCAGACGTGCCTCTTTCAACGACACATCGTAATAATCATTTAGATTATCAATGCCGACAACCTCATCCCCACGTTCAATCAGAAAAGCTGAAACATACGAACCAATGAAGCCGGCCGCCCCTGTCACTAACACTTTCATATCGTGCTCCCTAGATAAATGCTACGTGTTGAGCAAGATACTCAATCAATTTTAAAATAATACTGGAAAACCAGACTGTAAGATCGAAAGCAAAATCAACGCCGATTTTAAACCTGATTTCTTTTACAACGAAATGCCATGCTTTCTTGCTAGCGCATAAACATGCTCTACAGGAATAGCGTAAGTGATACCGCTTGGCGCAGTGATTGCTGACTCTTTGGTTTCTTTAATAAAAACTTTATTAATAACAGCAAATACTTCTCCGGTTTCCGCATTATAAACTGGGCTGCCGCTATTGCCAGGATAAGCTGTAATATCAAGCTGATACACCATAAATGGATTGCGCAAACTGGCCAGATAAGCCTCAGATAACTGGGTGCTATTTGCGGCAGAAATGACATTGGGGGAGTAAGCCGCGACGATACCTCGGTGCGTAGCTGGGTACAATCCAAGCACAGCACCGATGGGAAATCCTGTCATCGCCACGTCCGCTCCATCATCCAGGTTTTCTGTCTCTGATAGCAGACGCACGGCCGGCAATGGCTTCGTCAGTTCTAGAATAGATAAATCGTGTTCCTCATCAGTGAACACCTGTTTAACTTTCGCAATACCTGTTTGCCTGCCTTTGGGCACAAATACCACTTCATTGAACTTTATATTTTCTTCCTGAGGCACCGCTAAAATGACATGAGAATTGGTCACTACATAGCGGCCATCTCCTATCACAAAACCCGTTCCTTTGAGTTGGTGACTTATTGTGGCCATGGGCGCATAGAAGCCTACCCCAACCACGGACGGTTTAATTTTTTTTACTACATCTTTAAGTGGTTCGGCGGTAACGCTGTTTATTCCAACAATCAGCAATACTAAAATTCGAAAGTACTTCACCTCGGCATCCCTATTCTTTATTCCAGCGAATTTTAACGTGGTAACATTTTATATGTCATGATATTAACTTACCCTATAAAGGTTAAGCTAAACTGAAGCATTCAGAATAACTGAGTAACGTATGGATTTTAACTATGATGTAGCGTTTTCCCGGAACATTGGTTGGGTAACGCATGAAGAACAAGCCTCGTTGCGCAATAAGCGGGTTGCAATAGCCGGTTGCGGCGGTGTGGGCGGACTACACAGTATTACCCTTGCTAGACTGGGTGTCGGAAATCTTAACATATCCGATTTTGACCAGTTCGATATTCACAATATTAACCGCCAATCAGGCGCCTTTGTATCGACAAAAGATCAGGATAAAATCAGTGTGATGACTACCATGCTGAAGGATATTAATCCAGAGCTTCGTATTAATGAGTACCCTCAAGGCATTGATGAATCCAATGTCGACGACTTCCTCGACGGTGTAGACCTTTATATAGACAGTCTCGACTTTTTTGCACTGGCAGCCAGAAAACTGGTTTTCCGACGTTGCTATGAAAAGAACATCCCTGTAGTTACTGCTGCGCCACTAGGCATGGGCGCCGCCCTGCTCTGTTTTATGCCCGGTCAAATGACTTACGAAGAGTACTTCCGGTTTGAAGATAAAAAAACCGAAGAAGGCCAATTAATTCAGTTTCTTATTGGTTTGTCCCCCGCCATGCTTCAACGAGACTACCTGGTAGACGCAACCGCCGTTGATTTTCATGCGCGCAAAGGCCCGTCCACCGCCATGGCCGTTAGCCTGTGTGCGGGTATCGCAGAAACAACAGCACTGAAGATCTTGTTAGGCCGCGGAAAGGTACTTTCTGCTCCCCATGGCTTACATTTCGATGCCTATAAGAATAAACTAAGTAGAACTTGGTGCCCGTTTGGTAACCGCGGCATTATTCAGCGACTAAAGTTTAAGATTGCAGAGCGCGTCGTCACCGAGAAATAGCGAAAAATACTGTCAGGGATTTTTACAACGCGCTTTTCCACACTTCACCCAAAAACACAAAACCCTTTAAAAACAATGATTAAAAAAGTTGGCATCATAACTGCTACCATCTTAGCGAGGCTGATAGCCGAACGAATTTAATATGGAGATGGTCATGAAATTTAATAAAATTGTAAAATCTTTAGCTCTGACAGCTGGTTTGGTTGCTGGTTTTTCTGCTAACGCGCAAACTCCAGAGTATCTGGATTTCTCTATCGATGAGACAGACTACAACGGTACAGTTAAGACTGGTGATAAATTCAACGGTGGTTACGTTGAAGAACTGATTTTTGACGGCCAAGGCGGTTTCACTACTGGCGCAATGGCTTACCTGACTGCACTGTTCCAAAATAACGGTTCAATGCCAGTTTTCGGTACTGAACTTGCTGACTCTTACAGCCTGTACGCAGTTCTGACTGCATCTGGTACTACTTCTACCAATGCAACTGACTTCACTGCGACGCAAGCACAGTTCAGCCTGTACATCGACGTTAACCTGGATACTGGCGTAGACAGCTTGATCGACGGTACTACTACTAACAACGGCGACGACATCCTGATTGGTTCTGCGTCTGCAGTGACTAATGCCTACGGTCAGTATGCAAACGGTACTGGTAACTTCAACTTCGATTTCACTGATTTCGTGTTGACTACTGAAGGTGAAGAATACTTCGTAGACCCAATTCCGTTCTACTCACTGTTAACTGTAAATGGTGACTTCGATACGCTGGCTAACCTGCCTTCAGTAACTGGTGACTTGTCTGCTGGTTTCGTTGCAGCTCCTGTAAGCGTTCCAGAGCCATCAACTGTTGCAGTACTTGCTCTGGGCCTGGTTGGTCTGGGTATGAGTGCTCGTCGTAAGAACAAATAAGCGTTTTAACGCTTAGCGAAAAAAGGCGACCTTGTGTCGCCTTTTTTTACATCTACTCTCCCGCCTGCAATAGACCGTTCCCTTCATACTTTCCCTCAAGGTTTCATACTTTCCTTTTGATAGGAGAACGATTAAAGTAACCACTCATTTTAAGAAGGACACGCTGTATATATGGGTATAAAAAGAATAACGAAAGCGCTCACTTTTGTTGCTTCAACGATGTGGGTTGCCGCTTGCTCTCAGATGACCACAGATGAACTTTTAAATGAAGCGCAAACAGCGCTCAGCGAAGATGATTACAAACAAGCAATCATTCATTTAAAAGCAGCCGTCCAGCAATCTCCACAAGACATTAGACCAAGAATTGAGCTTGCCCGAATCTATTTTGAAGTAGGCGATATGGTCAGTTCTATCACCACGTTTGACAAAGTCTTAACCCAGCGCGGTGATATCAACGACTTTGCCGAAGAATACTTTCTCGCACTGTACTCTATGGCAGACCTTGATGTTTTCGAAGTCACCTTTGAAGAATTCAAAAGCAGCCTGAATGATGAGAACACCGTTAAGGTTGAGACCATTGCTGCCGTAATTTCAGGCCGTTCAAAATCCATTGATTCCACTAATGAACACTTACAAGCCGCGAGAGCTGCCGTCGCTAAAATCAATGCGCCTTCACAAAGCGAACGCATTGATGACGTGGAATTTATCATCAATCAGTTTTTGATTAACGAGAACGTAGACAACATTCAGGCCACTGATGCCCTGGTACAAAAGTACCCGGAGGATTGGTTAATTCGCTCTTTAATAGCAGAGATCCTTCAGGCAGCGGGAGATTTTACTGCTGCCGCTGATAACTACAAAGCGCTGTTAAAACTGAAACCCTATTTCGCACAACTCAATCTTAAAATTGGTGAAGCACTGTTAAAAGCGAAAGCGTTCCCTGAGGCCGAGAAGTACATCGACAATGTGCTTCAGATCGTACCAAACCACCCGTTGGCCAATCAGCTTAAATCCATCGCCGCTTTATCAAGACAAGACTTTGAGAGTGCGGCTAGATATATCGACGCAGTTATTGCACAAAATTTCATTTCAACTACGACAATTTATGTGGCGGGTATTTCCCACTTCCAGATTGGAAACTACGAACAGGCGCTTTCTTATTTAGAGAAACTGGTTGATAAATTTCCACCTAATCACCCTGGCCTACAAATGTACATCGCCGCCAAGCTCTCTGCTGGCGATTACATGGATGCTTATACCTTATATGAAAGACAACCGTCGCTGATTGCCAGTAATACCCGCTTGGCAGCAAAAGCCGCTTCCGCGCTTTTGTTAACCGGTGAAAATGCACAAGCCGCTAAAATTCTAAAGAATATTAAAGCTGACGATTTTGAAACCCCTGAACAACGCCAGCAACTCGGTATCATGAAACTGGGTGTGGGTGACACCGACGGTTCAGAGCTGCTTAAATCAGCCTCTGAAGAAATTGTTGCGGGTGCAGCTAGCGGCAATAGTTTTCAATCTAAGCTGATGCTTGTAGCGATGAAAGCATCGGAAGGTGACATCGATAATACCCGTGCGATCATCCAAGACTGGATAGAAGCCGAGCCAGACAATATTGAAAATTTACTTATTTTAGTTAAATTTGAAAAACTAATTGGTAACCGCGCAGCACTGGCATCGATTTATAGCAAAATCCAAGCAATCTCTCCGTCAAACCTCGAAGCAACAAAGTTTTTTGCAGACCGGGCGATGGCAGAGGGTAATGTAGAGGAAGCGCTGGACGGTTATAAAAAGGTATTAACGGACTCGCCTAACGACCATGCAGCACTTTATGGTGCATACACGGCATCCGGTGCTGTATCAGGCACGAAAAGTGGCTACAGAAGTCTGGATTCGTTGCTCGCTGGCAATGCATCAACCACCGCATTTACAAAACTGTACGCGGCTTACCTGCAGCAAGATTATAAAGAAGTCGTAAACCAGGCCCGCTCGTCTGTATTTAATTATCAGACCCAGCCTCAAGTTGATTATTTATTAGCGAAATCGCTCATGGCACTTAAACAGCCGTTAGCGGCGTTAGATACTTTACGAAATGCCATAAAATCTAATTTTGTCACTATTCCGGTTTATGAAGCGTTTTTCGAAGCAACCATGATGGCAGATGGCGACCGCGCAGCGATTCGCGCCATGAACAATGCGCCTGAGAAAATAAAAACCGACCCTCAAATCCTGCTATTGCGCAGCCATATTTTGGTAAACCAAAAAGCTTACACAGAAGCCAAACAAGTGCTGGCTTCTTTACCGGCCTCTGTAGCCAATTCACCAACGGCGCAAGAGATAGCCGGGCGAATCAGCTCAGCTGAGCAGAATTACGACGAAGCTATTCCTGCGCTCACGGCAGCGTTTAAGAATATGCGTACAACCAAATCAGCACAACTGTTATACAAAGCACTGGTTGAAACCGGCGAACCGGAAAAGGGATTGGCCGTGTTAGAAGAACTTGCCAATGAAACCCGTGGCTACGATGACGCAGATTTACTTTACGTGAGTGAGCTTTCCCATTTCCATCCTAAGAAGGCTATCGCGTTTTATGAAGGTTTGCTTGGCGAACAAACGAGAAACTGGAAAGCAATGAATAATATCGCGCTGTTACTGTTGCAAGACAAACAGCCCGATAAAGCTTACAAGTGGATTTCTCAAGCGTTGAATATCCGTCCTGGTAATCAAACATTATCAAATACAAAAAGTCTGATTGAAGACGAACTGAAAAGTTAGATTTAACGTAAACAGCCGCGGGCACACTCTTGTGCTCGCAGTTAGCGAAAATATGGAAGTACAAGTTAGTGTTAAACATTTTCAAGAGCGACCTCAAATACAAACAAGCTATCTTTGCCGACGATGGTGCTCACCTCTCACTACTCAGACTTTTATTGACTGACGGAACAAGTGCGACATTTTTGTTCCGCTTATCTCATCTGTGCAGCCGAGGATTCCTCAGTCCACTCGGACTCATTTTTCAAATTTTGAATAAATGGTTCAACGGTTGTGTTATTGGTGTGAAAGCCCAGTTCGGTAAAGGTTTGGTGATCATGCACCCTGTGGGTGTGGTGATTAACAGCAAGGTCGTAACCGGTGAGCGTGTGGTTATTGAAAGCGGCGTGGTTATTGGCGATGAAAAAGGACTGTCACCCACTATCGGTAATGATGTATTTATTGGCACTGGGGCTAAAATAATCGGTGGGGTGACCATCGGCGACAACGTAAAAATTGGCGCCAATGCGGTAGTAGTGAAAGATATACCTTCTAACTGCACTGCATTAGGCATACCAGCGAAGCCTAAACAATGACTACTATTCTCACAACCGTCTTCTGGCTAAGTGTTGGTGCAATCCTTTACACCTATACTGTGTATCCAGTTCTGCTCATTCTATTAAGTAGCTTGAAACAGGCAATCAAAGACACGAAGTTCGTACTGAGTAAACAGGGGCGCCGTAAACGCGAAAGCGAGCTCCCTGAGGTCACGGTGGTAATTGCTGCCTATAACGAAGAAAAGTGTATAAAAGCGCGGGTTGAAAACTTACTCGCGCTAAATTATCCCGCTGAAAAGTTGCGCATTCTCATTGGATCTGACGGCAGCACAGATAAGACCAATGCGCTATTAAGCGAATTTACTGACCCACGTTTTGAAGCCGTTTTATTTGAACAAAACCGCGGCAAGATTAACGTACTTAACGATTTGCTAAACCAGGTAAAAACCCCCATCACTGTTTTTTCCGATGCAAATACGTTTTTCCAGCCAGATGCAATTAACAAGTTGGTCGCTGATTTCCGTGAACCCGAAATAGGCGGCGTATGCGGCGAACTAGAGCTTGTCGACGCATTTTCTGGTAACAATAAAGACAGCCTCTACTGGAAGTATGAGCAGGTGCTTAAGTTCCATGAATCTCGCATTAACGCAATGCTCGGGGCGAACGGTGCCATTTATGCTATTCGTACTGAACTTTATGAACCCTTACCAGAGAACACCATCATTGATGATTTCTGTGTGTTTATGGGGGTAGCGCGGCAAGGATACCGGTTAACGTATAACCCGGAAGCTCGGGCCATTGAAGAAATAGCCCCTAACCTTAGCGAAGAAGCGAGCCGTAGAGTGAGAATTGGTGCCGGCAACTACCAGGCGATGAGTCGTCTTGGCTGGGTACTTAGCCCGATGGCAGGTACCCGTTGCTTTGCCTACATTAGCCATAAGATTGTGCGCTGGTTTGTGCCTCACTTCATGCTTTTGGCATTAGTAACCAATATTATGCTTGCTTTTGGCAGCCCAATTTACAGTGTTCTGATGTGCGGTCATGCCCTCTTCTATCTGGTGTATTTTTATGGTTTAAATATGTCTGAAAGCAAAAAGGGAAAACTCGCTGCCATTATTAAACTTGTCACATTTTTTGTCTCTATGAACGTTTCCCTCGGACAGGGATTCATTCGCTTTTTAACATCAAAGCAGTCTGCAACCTGGAAAAGAACGGCCCGCTAATGACTTTTTATATTCTTCTTACCTTCGTGTTTCTTTTACTGCTCGCTGTGTCCTTTGCAGTCGTGCTTATTTATAAAAAAGACATGCATCCTTGGATCCTCGGGTATTGGAGAAAAGCTTTTTTTTCCAGTAAGCCTCAAACATCCGGCACCACGCATGTCATGTTCTGTTTTGTCGATCACTACGAACCTCAGTGGTTAAATAAAGACAATATTGAGCTTGAGAGAGAGCGTGTTGATCGTTGGTTTAATGACTACCCCAAAATGGCGGAAAAATTCACTGATGCCGACGGCTGTCACCCTAAACATTCGTTTTTCTTCCCTGAAGAAGAATACCGCGAAGAACACTTGAACAAGCTGTCAGATTTATGTGCCAGAGGATTTGGTGAAATAGAGATACACCTTCACCACGAAAACGACACCAGTGATAATCTGCGTATGGTTTTGAGCAATTTTGCACAGACACTGCATGAAAAACACGGCGCGCTGGCGACCGATCCTGTAACAGGAAAGCCTGTTTACGCATTTATTCACGGTAACTGGGCTCTTGATAACTCTCATCCCAAAGGCCATTGGTGTGGCGTGAATGACGAGCTCATTGTGTTGAAAGAAACTGGCTGTTATGTCGATATGACATTCCCCTCACCAGACTCAACACAGCCGTCACTGACTAACTGTTTCTATTACGCCAAAGATGACCCAAACAAGCCCAAGTCCTATAATACCGGCAAACTTATGTATAAAAACGGCAGTGCAAGCGGTGACATGCTCATTATGCAAGGCCCTATGGGCTTCAACCGTGAAGCCTTCAAATTTGGTATTCTGCCGAAGATAGAACGCGCGGATATTCGCGATAACATGCGCCCTTCACCGGCACGTATTGATAACTGGGTAGATAAACACATTCACGTTGAAGGGCAGCCAAACTGGATTTTCATTAAAATTCATACCCACGGCGCTCAAGATGTCGATATGCCTGCACTACTCGGCGAGCCTATCGAAGCCATGCACCGTCATTTAAATGAAAAGTATAATGATGGTGAGCAATACAAATTACATTATGTAAGTGCAAGGGAAATGTACAACATCGCCAAAGCAGCCGAAGCCGGTGAGCAAGGCGAACCTAACGATTACCGCGATTTTATTTTGAAAAAGCCAGCATTTAAAAGGATGTAATGTGCTAGCCAAAAGGATACAGTCAAAAGTTGAGTCATTATTGGGCGTTTCCGACTTTCGTTGGAAACACTTGCCCAATGGTGTTTATGTACTCAATCTGCACCGGATAGGTGATGTTGCCAGCAGTAAACTGGATCCGAATGTTTATTCCTGCTCTGCAGAAAAACTTCAACAACACCTCACTTACCTCAAACAGTACTTTGATATTATTAGTCTGAGTGAGCTCATTGATTTAGTCAGCAACACATCTCGGGCTGATGGAAAGTATCTCGTTGTGACTTTTGACGATGGTTACCGGGACAATTTTGAATTGGCCTACCCAATTCTCAAGTCATTGAAAATCCCAGCGGTGTTCTTTATTGCTACGGGTCTTATAGAAAATGCAGAGCTTCCCTGGTGGGACAAGGTCGCTTATTTAATTCAGCGTTCCCATATTAAGAAGATAAAACTCCCCTACTGGAAAGAAACCGTAGAATTAACCGGTAACCGACAAATTTTTGTACGCTTAATACTCAATCAAATTAAGCAGTCTACGTCACCAATTTGCCAACAAATTACCGATATTGAGAACTTTGTAGGCAAGCCCACTGCTTACCCAAATTCAGAGTTTATGACATGGGAGCACATTCGCGAATTGAGTGCGAATGGTATGGATATTGGCGCACATTCGCATAGCCACGATATTCTCGCCAAATTGGATGATGAACAGATGCTTTTTGAGCTCAGCCATTCTAAGTCGATTTTGGAAGAGAAGCTTGGTAAGAAAGTGCGCGCTTTTAGTTATCCGGTTGGAAGTAAAAACACTTACAATGACAGTGTCATTGAAGCACTTATAAATAATGGCTACGAAATTGCCTTTAATTTTCATCCTGGCGTAAATGTGAATTTATCGAAGAACCGATATGACCTCTGTCGGTTCACCATCGAATACATGATGGATGACACAGCCCTTAAGAAAATGCTCACCTACGCCAAACGGATATAGAATGAAGACTCAAAAAATACTGCACTGTGTGAGCAGCTTTCAGGTTGGGGGTGCAGAAAAATGTGCTGTAAACCTGCTGACTTACCAACATGAGCAAGGTAATAAAGTGGCAGCTCTGAGTTATGGGCATGCAAATGATCCTTTTCAAGCTATTGTAGAAAAGCGTGGGATCAGAGTAATTAACAATACGCAAAGTGTGCTTAAGCGCCTGGCAAAAGCCAAGCGCCTCATCCGCGACTTCGACATCATTCATATCCATTCCCCTGCAGTGATACGGGCATTCATGCCCATTTTCCCATTCTTGCTGGATAAAAAGGTCATCTATACCCATCACGGTGAAGATTCTCCTTCTCAAAGAGGCATGCGTCTAAGTCACTGGATAGCCGCACTTTATATCGATCAGGACTTTGCAGTATCAGAAAAAGTGAAAGCCAGTGTGAAAGCACGCTATAACTGGTCTCCTGAAAATACTGCAGTGATCCAAAATGGTGTTATAGCAAGCTCAGCCTTACCGCAATCGCCATCTCGACCCTTCCGCTTTGGGTGTGTTGCCAGAATGGTCCCCCTTAAACAAATTGATAAAGTTGTTCATGCCTTTGCTGCATTGAACAATGAAAATGCATGTGAATTGCATCTTTTTGGTGATGGACCAGAAAGAGAAAATGTTGAGCGGGCGATTGCGCAGCACCAGTTACATAACCGGGTATTTACACACGGCAATGTGTTGGATGAAGACGAGATTTACAAGTACCTTGATTGCCTGGTTATAAATTCAACCACAGAAGGCTTGCCAATGGCGCTCATTGAAGCCCTTGCCAGAGGAATACCGGCCATATCTACCCGAGTGGGTGAAATACCCAACCTCGATCAACAACAGCACTTTTGTCTGTTTGTCGATGATACCCAGGCATCGCTCACGGCAGCGATGAATGAAATAGCAACCAATGAAATTCAATGGCAAGAACTCTCAGCCAATGGTTTGGCGCTAGTGAAATCTTCTTTTGACATTAGTCAGGTCTCTGACATTTATCTAAAAGCCGTCAATGCATTATGAAGCGCAGTGCAATTACCTATTTTACCAACTTGTATCCTTCACCCTGGGAGCCAACCAGAGCGGCATACAACTATCAAATAGTAGAGGCTTTACGCGATTTTGCAGACGTAGATGTGCTGGTTCCTGTTCCTGCCCATATTTATTTTAAGCAACTGCTAAAAGGCAAGCTAAAGCAAAGCCGTGCCTGCTTTTTCCCATTTCTTTTTCTGCCAGGTTTTGGGCGTCGCACCTATTCGCTGACCTTGCTGATTTCAATGCTTTGTTGCATTTTTCCTTTCATTAAACTTGCCCGTTCAGAGAAGATCGTTGCCAGTTGGGCGTTTCCTGAAGGTGTGGTCGCCACTTGGTTTAAGCGTATTTATGGCAACCGCGTGGTGATTCACTGCGTTGGCACTGATATCAACCTCCATTTCCAACAAAACGGTAGACAATCGCAGATGCTCAATGCTTTTCAATGCGCAGATGCAGTCATCACCGTAAGCAAAGACTTGGCTAATAAAATCTCTCAGAAAGCCACCTCTCCCCTTCCGCTCTCGACAGTGTACAACGGCGTGAGTTTTGATGCTTTTTCAGCACCCCCCGTTGCACAGCACACACCGCGTTTGTTGTTTATAGGTAATTGGCTGCGAACCAAGGGGGTATTTGAACTCATAGACGGAATGGCGCTGCTGCAAGAGAACGGCATTCAGGTGACATTAGATATCGTCGGTAAAGGCCCCGAAGAACAAGCCATGGCAGAACGGATCGCCCAATTAAACCTTGGTGATCGAATAACGCTTCGCGGCCCTGTTATGCACAAAGATATTCCCGGCGTGCTGATGAATGCGACTGCACTCATATTGCCAAGTTATCGCGAGGGAGTACCAAATGTGATTATGGAAGCACTCGCTGCCGGCATCCCACCGATAGCAACGGCCGTGGGTGGCATTCCGGAAATCATTACCGATGGCGTCAACGGGATATTAATCCATGAGCTAACGGCTTTATCCGTTGCCAATAGTGTTGAAGCTGCACTGAATAATGCCTGGGACCCAGACGCATTAAGACACTCTGTGGCCACCTATACCTGGGAAAACTGTGCGAGAGGCTTTTTGAACGCGTTTGGCGATGAGTAGCAATGTTTGATTAAGATTAGTTTCCACTCAAACTAGTTTTAATTACTGCTAGTTGAGTGTCTCGAAAGTCGTCTAATGACTTTGCATGCAGTTACCCGCAGCCTATCAATCCATTGATGTGCCTTATTATGATAAGCATTAATCCCAATTAACGGCTCGCTATTTTCAGTGAGCCGTTGTTTATAGCTATCATTGATAGACGCTCCCAAAAAGTCATACTCTTTGAAACCTCGCCGGGCTGCCTTTTGTGCTACCAGAAAATGAATAACCGTTCCTGGTGAAACATTCGGCTTAAAGTCATCATCAATACCACTTTGATAAAAATATACGGAATCTGCTGACGTCATGCCGTAAAAAGCCGCAACAGGCTGACCATCGATATCCAACGTCGCCAGAATGAGCTCACCACTGTCGAAAAAGGATTTCACAAGAGCCCGATGAAATTGTAAAAAATCACTGTTATCGAATATGGTTGGCGTGCTTGCCTTTCCCCAGCGCTTTTTATGCAAGCTGACGAGTTCATCAAAATACTGCGGCAAATCTTGCTTGTCTTCACAAATACGTAGTCGCCCGCCAAGACGGTGGGTTAGGTTAACATAACGTTTTGATTTCTTAGTGATTTTTGACTTAGCCAAGCCGTCATTTATCAGCGGGATATAATATCGTGATTGAACCTGTGCAGATTGCGTCAGTGAAGCACTATAAAGCTCCGTACATAGCCTTAGCAGCAGCGAATCCAGACGTAGGTTGGCAAGCACCAGGCCCTTGCCAGAAGCTAACAGCGCCGCTTTCAGCACCTGTAAAGCCTCTTCCTGATGTGCCTTGAGCATTAGGATATCGTGGTATTCGGTACACACTTCACTCTCTTCCGATTCCCCGGTACCAATAAAGCGAAGTTGAAACCATTCATGCTTCCGCTGATAAAGAGGTAATACGGCAACAAGTTCGTCACCGCGGAAAACAGTGTATATATTAAGCTGACGAATGTACTTTTTATACTGACGAAGCCAGCACAAATGCCATTCGGGGTGTAGAAATATTTGGCGGTTCCCAGCTGCGCTGTACAACTGACGCCACAAGGGCGCCAACTCTATTAATTCGTCAGCCGAATCGATAACTCGGACACGCATAGTGCACTCAGAACTGTTGGAAGCTGAAAGCTTGAGATACTGCCGGCCACTGTTGAATTACTGCATCACAGTTATTGGGACATTGCGCGTGTGCCCATAGTAAACCCGAACGCCGTTCCCCTTTTAGCGCCGATGAAATCCTGGCTTTTTTCATCGCCGTTTCACTGGCAACCTGCTCTGTGGGGGTTATATAGCTATAGGCGATAAAATGCTGTTCGCGGCCATTTCGAAATATGCGGATAGTCCAAGAGCCATTCTCTAACCGACGCAGCTCCTGCCACGACTCCGGCGCTAGGTGAACTTGATATTGCGTTGGCTTACCGTCGGGATCGTCACCATTGTAGAGGGCTGAAAGCGTATGATATGCAATGCCACCGGCACGTTGTTGCATTGTGCATATTGTTGGACCATAAGGAAGATACGGCGCGTATTCACTCTCCAATTGATATTGGTTGCAGTTATCTGTGTCAATTGGCGACGTTAGTACATTCAGTTGCAGTACTGAAGAAGAGAGTACAATTAAGCAGCACGCGATAATAGCATTGGGCGTATATTGACGGTACGTCTTCAGTGCCGCAGCCTCTTCTTGCTTTTGCAACACATCAGCGGGCTCTTGTTTAATCAATTTCTCGCCGTACCAAAAGAGCAATATGATGAAAGGCGCGTAGATGTACCAGCCAAAATTATTGTGGTCATGCATCAGGTCGCTTTGCATTTCGGTAAAATGGCCAATCAACACCAGCGCTACAATACGAATCCAGTTTGTTATGAGCGCGCCGATAATCGCTAACGCCATAAACTTAACCACAGAAACTCTGTTTCTAAGGTTTAGAAAAACGAACATTGACCCAATGGCGAGAGAAACAATGAAGTAACGCAGACCACTGCACCCACCGGCAATCACAAAAGTACCTTCTGGAATCATCACCGAAGTCTCTTCCACATAGGTGGGAATTCCGGTCAGGTTCATTAAGTTCATCACCGCAAAAACAGACAAATGTTGTAGCACATATTGTAATGCACCCCACATTGGGTACATGAACAACAGGAAGCCGATTGCGTAAGCCAGCCCTAACGTATAGTGGACGACAATCCAACACGCACTAGCCAGCAGTAATAAAGAGAATGTCCAATACAGCAGCGACAACTGCGCAGTAAGCGCGAAGTAAAAGCCTACAGCACAAATTATAAAAGCAAGCACTGCTGGCAAGTACACAGATTGTCGGGGCTGCAATTCTCCCCGGCGCGCGAGTACAACAAGCAGATAAACAAAAATAAAAGGAATAAGGTAGGAATGGGAGTAGGTACCATCGTCGAAACCATGTCGCCATAAAGTAAGCATGACTGGTGCATTTATCAATGCCCAGAAAAGCGCTAACCCAACAAGCGTCAGCAGTATATTTCTTGCTGGATGCTTAGCCAAAAAAGCCATCATACCCATCTCCTTATTCATACTTCTACCCTGATGTTATACAACGGCTTTTTAAGCAATGGCAATTGCGGAAAATTAGCGCCCTTTACCAAATAAAACAATTTCTACGGTACGAATTAGAATAAGAATATCCAGCAGTAAACTCTGATGTTTGACGTAATAGAGATCAAACTTCAGTTTCTCCATGGAATCCTCAACGCTCGCACCGTAGGGGTAATTTAGCTGAGCCCAGCCAGCAAGACCCGGCTTAACGTTATGACGCTGATTATAATAAGGCACTTCACGTACCAGTTTCTCAACGAATTCAGGCCGTTCAGGACGAGGGCCGATGAAAGCCATCTCACCTTTGAAAACATTAAACAGCTGGGGTAATTCATCGACCCGGTACTTACGGATAAAATGACCGATGCGGGTCACACGATCATCATTTTTACTGGCCCATTTTGCACCGTCTTTTTCAGCGTCAGGCCGCATACTTCTGAACTTAATGATCTTAAACAGCTTTCCGTTCAGACCTACACGCTCCTGTTTATAAAATACAGAGGCGCCAGTCCGTCGGCCGTCATCCAACCAAATGATGATGGCGGTGATCAGCATGAATGGCCAGGCGAAGAAGAATACAAATGATGCAAGAAATGCATTAAGAAAGTAATCCATAGCATCACGCAGGTAGTTCTGACTATGAAAACCATTGGAGTAAATAACCCAGCTTGGATACATGAGATTGACTACGATTTGCCCGGTTTCACGTTCCATGAAGTCGAGTAAGTCTGTCACTTCAATACCGCGTAGTCTGCATTCAAATAACACATCTATGGGTAACGTGCCTCGACGCTGGTCACAGGCAATGACAATTTCTTCGATTTCATTGTCGGCAATAAACTGCTGAAAATTCTCATCGACTTTAACGTGAATGATTTTTTCGTTTTTGATGCCGTCTTCCCGGTTGTCACCAGGTATGGGAATAAATCCCAATAGATCAAATCCGATACGGTCAACGTCGCGGCGCATACGCTTTTCTATAATAGATGCACGCTCACCGGCACCCAGCACGACAATGCGCACTTTACCGAGGCCAAGTAGGCCCAAGCGGTTGGTGAAGTAGCGGAATATCACCAGCGTGATAATAATGCTAGATACAGCCGCTGGCAGGAAATAGGAATGCATCGTCAGTTCATCGAACAGCGCGCGACTAACCACTTCCACTAGAAAGTAACTCAGACCCACACTCACGAAGATTCGACGGATAATACCGCGGAATGTTTCTCTGAGCTTGGCTTCGTAAAGCCCCACAGACAGTGAGCAAAGCAGGATACTAACGGTGAGCATGCCTACATTTACCACTAATTTCTCAATACTTACCGGTTCACTAATACCGATCTGAACCAA
This sequence comes from Alteromonas confluentis, assembly GCF_001757105.1. Classification (GTDB taxonomy): domain Bacteria; phylum Pseudomonadota; class Gammaproteobacteria; order Enterobacterales; family Alteromonadaceae; genus Alteromonas; species Alteromonas confluentis. Next base: position 114,239 of record NZ_MDHN01000028.1, on the reverse strand, counting down.
AATGAACTGCGTAATGTATCCCATGTACGCAACGAGCAGAGCTTCGGTTAGAACAAGAATGTTTGAACGCTTGCTTTGATTGTGCTTATTTATCGCCACCCTTGGCCCCCTGATACTGCAACATCTTTGTACATGATAAAGGTTATTATTGTAATAGACTACATAAGATGATGGCATTATAGTGGTATTTGCCGTAGGGTAAATTACATTAAGGCAAAAAAATTAATTAAACCGAGTGTAGGATGAACTCTCATGTATTGGTCTAAACAAGTTTTAAGTTTGACGGTTGTCGGCGCCATGACAGCCCTTTCTGGATGCACAAGCCACTCTACGTTGCCAACTGCAACAGCACACCCATCAAAGACAACAAATGTTAATGATTATCAATACCTTATCGGTCCTGGTGATTCGTTAACTATCTTTGTTTGGCGAAACCCTGAAATTTCTGGTCAGTTTATCGTTCGTCCGGACGGCAAAGTGACAACTTCATTAGTAGAAGACGTTGATGTTGCAGGAAAAACCCCTTCAACACTAGCCCGAGAGCTTGAAGAAAAGCTGTCTACTTTCATTAATAACCCTCGCGTTACGGTTAGCCTGAATAATTTTTCTGGTCCTCTCAGCGAACAGGTTCGCGTTATTGGTGAAGCCACTAACCCACGTGCTATTAGCTACACCGAAAACATGACCTTACTGGATCTCATGATTGCAGTAGGTGGATTGACCGAGTTCGCTAACGGTAATGACGCCAAACTGGTTCGAGTCGTAAACGGCGAGCAAGCGACCTACGATGTGAATATTGATGATCTGATCCGTGACGGCGATATTTCTAAGAATATTGATATCCTGCCTGGCGATATCGTAATTATTCCAGAAGCCTGGTTCTAGAAGTAAAAAGTAGTTAGGACATTCAATGCAGGATTTACAGCGCGCCCTCGGTCACTTTAGCGACTATGTAAAGGGAATTTGGGTCAAAAAGCGTCTTATCATGGTGTGTACCTGGATACTCTGCCCGATAGGTTTCGCCTACGTGGCGATGCTTCCAGACGTTTACCGATCGCAGGCCGTGGTTTTCGTTGATACCCGCTCCGTGTTACAGCCATTGTTGAAGGGTTTGGCCATACAGACAAACCCTGACCAAGAAATACAGACAATGGCAAAAACACTGCTTAGCCGGTCAAACGTAGAAACCATTGCTCGAGAAAGCGATTTAGACTTAACCACTACCAGCGACAAAGAATTTGATAACCTGGTAAATGGCTTGTCTACCGATATTCAATTAAGAGCTACCGGTCGCGACAACATTTTCACCATTTCCTACGAAAACAGAAGCCCGGCTATGGCGCAAACTGTGGTTCAGGAAACGCTGAATTTATTCGTAGAAGGTGCCCTCGGCAACAACCGTCGAGACACCGATACCGCAAACCGTTTCCTTGATGAGCAGATTGCTGAGTACGAGTCACGACTTTCTGAAGCAGAGCAACGCCTTGCCAACTTCAAACGTCAGTACAATAATATTCTACCGCTTCAAGGTACTTTCTATTCAACATTGCAAACGCTGAATAACGAGCTCGAAGCCACACGCTTGTTGATAAAGCAAACAACGCAGCAGGTAGAATCGTTAACCAATCAGCTTTCACGTTCTAAAGGCACTGGCGATAGCTTTGGTGTGAGTAATCAGTCTGATTCGGTGCTTCGTACTCGCTACGATGAACGAATCAAAACCCTGGAAGAGCGTCTCGACGATCTTCAATTGCGTTTCACTGATCAACACCCCGACGTCATAGAAGCGAAAGCCTTGCTTGCGAATCTGGAAGAAGCCCGTCAGAAAGAAATCGATGATTTTCGAAATGCAGATGAAGGTGATTCTGATGGCGTGCCGATGAGCGATTTAAACCAGGAACTCAAACTGGAAATCAGTCGCCATGAGAGCTCCGTTGCGGCACTCTCCGTTAAAGAACAGGATTTACAACGCCGTATTGCTGCTCTCGAATCTAAGATAGATTTAGTTCCGCAAATCGAGGCCGAGTCAGCTGCGCTTAACCGTGACTACTTTATCACTAAAGACAAGTATGAAGACTTACTGGCTCGACGTGAGTCGGCAGACCTGTCTCGTCGTGCTGATGTTTCAGCAGAAGAGCTGCAGTTCCGAATCATTGAGCCTCCGCTTCAGCCAAACGAGCCTTCCGGCCCTTATCGCATCATCTACTACACAGTTGTGCTGCTTTTAAGCTTCGGTATTGGTATTGGTCTTGCGTTCCTGTTTAGCCAATTGTCTCCACTGTTGGTCAGAGCGTCGCAGCTCAATCAAATTACAGACTATCCAGTCTGGGGCACGGTAACTCACCTGAACATTAATGAAATCAGGAAGACAAACCGGGTGCGCATGGCTGTTTTCCTTGTATCTTCAGGGATCCTAGTGATGGCGTATGGCCTATTAGTTGGAGCAGAATTGCTTAATATCGATCTACTGCAGGGTATCTTGTAATGAGCAGTACAATTGAAAAAGCGCTGCAACGGCAGCGTGAAGCCCAGAAAAAGAAAGCTGAACTTGAAGCTCAACAAGCAGCTTCTGCCTCTTCTGAATCGCCGGCAGTGTCTGAAGAGGAAGTTATTTCCGCTACTCAGCCTGCAGCGAAATCGAAACCTGCACCTTCAGGTAAGTCGTCGACTCTTGAACCGTTTGAACTTGATATTCAACGTTTAGAAGAGAACGGTCATATTTCTATTAATGGTGTACGAAAGCAAATTAACGAAGAGTACCGTGAAATCAAGCGGAAGCTCATCAATAACGCCTTTGGTAAACTGTCTTCAACACTGAAAAACAGTAATATCATTATGGTTACCAGTGGACGCCCGTCAGAGGGTAAAACGTTCACGGCTTGTAACCTGGCAATGAGTATTGCAGCCGAGCAGGACAAAACCGTTCTGTTGGTTGATGCTGACGTGTTAAAGCCTAATGTATTAAATACATTAGGCTTACAACGTCGTGAAGGACTAATGGAATATCTTACAGGTGAAGTGGACGATATATCTGACGTACTCTACCCCACCAACCTTGATAAGTTGAAAATCATTCCTGCTGGTCGTTCTCACCATTTGACCACTGAGCTTCTGGCCAGTGAGAAAATGGCCGAAACAGTGAATGAGTTTGCCAACCGCTATCCAGATCGTATCGTTATTTTTGATACACCTCCCCTTATCGGGATTACAGAAACGGCTATACTGGCAAACTTAGCCGGCCAAGCTGTGGTAGTGGTTGAAGAAGGTAAGTCAAAACTAAATGATGTTCGTCATGCAGTCGAACGTTTAAACCCAGACATGGCAATCGGCTTCGTTGTTAACAAATCGGTGAATAATGATCCGGAAGGAACCGGCTACTATGGATATTACTACGCAGAAAGGGAAAACCCTTAGTATGCGAGCATCTCAGCGTAATAAAAAAAATTGGTTACCTGTGCTGTCGCCGTTAGCTTTAGTGCTAACGGCTCACTTCGCACATGCTGAAGGCCTTAATGTATCAGCTTCGGTAGAAGCTAAATCACTTTTGCAGAATCGCCATTCCGATGTGCGCAATGAAGAACTGTTGACACTTGCCGTTACGCCCGAAGGTCGTATTGGTTATACATCACGCACATTTCGCGGCTATGTAACCGGTAGTGTTACGCAGATGGAGCGGGATTCCGACGATGTTGTCCGTAAAGATACCTACGCGGAATATGGCTACGGAGCGAGTTGGGAAGCAATCGATAATCTGCTGACTCTCGAAACGCGGGGCAGCCAGCGCTTCCTCGACAATACAGGTGCTAACTTTCTAATTTCAGATTACTTTCTCTACGCTGAAGAGTTGGTGAAAGTAGAAACGCAAAGCTATAGCGCCAAGCTCACTTTACCCCAGGGTGATTACATCGCTGGTGGCGGTTCAGTTAACTACTCAACCGGTGACTCAAGCGAGTCAGAATTTCGACCGACGACAACGTTCAACAACGACTCAATGACCTCAGATTTTTATCTGATGAACGGCAATGACGCACAAAATTACTTTTGGACTGCCACAGGCATGTACCGTGATCTTGAGCGCGACGAACAAACCAGCAACGGGGACTACTCAGGTACCTACCTGACCGGTTCACTCGATTCAATGGTTTACGGCCCCATTGGCATTCGTCTTAACGCCAGCTATGACGCCAACGAACTTACCGACCGAACTGATGAGTTCAGTAACAAGCGACAGTTCAGAAGTTATGGTGTGGGGTTAACTTACCGCCAGGATGCTGGCCACTATGTGGCAATTACAGCTAACAAAGTTAATTCAGACGTAGAAAGAGACGATGGCGACATATTTGTTGGTATCGACACCCGTTGGGCGATCACCCCTCGTACCAGCTTCCAGGCTACCTACGGACGACGTTTCTACGGTAAATCAGGCAGTGCAGCACTGACCTATAATTCCCGTAAAATTCGCGGTGCCTTGCGATATAACGAACAAGTTACGTCATATAGCCAGCTTGTTGCCAACCCTCAGTCACTTGGCATCTTTGTCTGCCCTATTGGTCAGTTCACTGCCGCAGACTGTTTCCAGCCACCTTCCCTGAACTACACGCCAGGTGAAGGCGAGCAATTTCTTCAGTTTATTGATTCTGGCATTGAATTATCAAACGCTGTCATACTGAGAAAGTCGGCGGCTGCAGAAATGGGTCTTCAAGGGCGCCGAGCAACAGTGTTGCTGAACTTACAGTATGCCGATGATAACTTCCTCGAGTTTAACCGACAGCGCACTATTTACTCTGCAACAGTCAGTGGGACTTATGAGTTAGGGAGAAACACCACCCTGCTTGGAAGTCTGCGATATGGTACGACTGAGCAAGACAACGGCTCAACTGCGTCAGATAACGAGCAGTGGCTGGTATCAACCGGCCTGCGTCGTAAGTTTGGTAAGAGCCTCAGTGGCGACATTGAGGCGGGCTACATTAAACGATCGGGCACCCTAGCCACTTCGGTTTATGGTCCAAACTACGACGAGCGAAGAATCACGTTGACGGTTCGTTACGAATACGAATAAGTTTAACGTTCAATAAAAAACGCCGCTTTATGCGGCGTTTTTTGTTGGCTGACGGTTATTGAGATTAACCCAATGCCATCATTCCTCGTCTTTCATGCGGACGTACGTCTGATACTTCTTCTTAAGCATTTTATCGATGTATTGCGTGAGCTTAACCTTATGCGCAATCGCATCGTCCAATGCATCCACCAGCTCAGCAAGCATTGCCTTATAGTATTCGGCGTCCTGCACTTCTTTACCTTTTGGCGTAATCAATTTTGAATGAGGGCCTTTTTGCTTCAGGCTCGCCATAACCTCTGACAAATCCATTTCTTCGTCGTCATCGTCTTCATCCATCTCAGCTAACGGTGAGTCAGGTACAAACATCTCGTCTTTGACTTCGCTGATCACCGCATTGACTGCTTCTTCATCCAGGGTTTCCAACTCTTCAAGAAATCCGTACAGAAGGATGCGGTCCATGAGCGTATTAATTTTTCTTGGTACGCCCCGGGTGAATTCGTGAATACGAGAATACGCTTCCTGAGAGAACAACGCGCCACGATTCCAACCTGCATGCTCCATACGATATTCAATGTAGCGAACTACTTCCTCGGCTACCAATGGGGCCAAATGACACGATGCAACGATACGCTGACGGAACTGCTCCATGTTCGGCGCACGCAAAATAGGCTGAAGTTCTTCCTGACCTAACAGAAAGCTCTGCAACAAGGGTTTACCATTCTGCTGGAAGTTAGACAACATTCGCAATTCTTCGATGGTTTCCAGCGGCAGGTTCTGCGCTTCATCTACCAGTAAAAGCGCGCGACGGCCTTGTTGGCTTAAGGCATAAAGGAAAGACTCAAGTTCTTTTAGAATATCGGCTTTAGTCAAACCCGCTGTATTGATCCCGAACTTTGATGCCACCATTTTCACCAGTTCGTCTGGCGTGAGTTTGGGTGTTACGATTTGAGCAGCAACAATATCATCTTCAATTTCAGCCAGCAGGCTGTTAGCGATGGTGGTTTTACCGGTACCGATATCACCGGTGATAACGATAAATCCTTCTGCTTGCGACAGACCATACTGTAAGTATGACATCGCCCGTTTGTGCCACTTACTGGCAAAGAAAAACGCCGGATCCGGGGTCAACTGGAATGGCTTGGAATCGAGTCCATAAAAACTTTCGTACATGAATATACCGCTATGCTTAAACCACGTCTTGTGAAGATTTAAGGGTATCGTAAAGCCGTGAGTATCGCTATGCCTGAAGCCGCTTTATTGACGAATAAAGCGGGATTTCTGCCTACTGCTGTTTACTAACGATTTGGCTGATTATTCCCGTTGTCGACACACCCTCTTCAAAGTGCAACACCCGCACTTCACCGCCATTCTCCATGACTTCCTGGCCGCCGGCGATTTCCTCTACCTTGTAGTCTCCCCCTTTCACCAGAATGTCTGGTAGCAGCCCGGCGATCAAACGTTGCGGCGTGTCTTCGCTGAATGGAACGACCCAATCTACGGCAGCTAAACCTGCCAGCACTGCCATTCTTCGACTGACATTATTGATGGGTCGACCCGGCCCTTTTAGCCGCGATACCGATGCGTCGTCATTCACGGCAACAATCAAGCGGTCACCAAGTTTAGCGGCAGCTTCCAGATAGCTCACGTGACCCGCATGCAGAATATCAAAGCACCCATTGGTCATCACAATGCGTTCGCCACGATGTCGGGCCTGGGCCATAGCAGACAAGAGCTGCTCTTCGGTCATCACGCCACCATCCAGATGGCTGGATTGTTCACCCAACGCAACAGCGAGTTCCGTAGTAGTTACTGTAGAGGTACCTAACTTGCCAACGACAATACTTGCAGCAATGTTTGCCAACACGCAGGCGTCAGGCATGCTCACGCCAGCAGCGATGGCAGATGCCAGCACCGACACGACGGTATCACCGGCACCGGTCACATCGTAAACTTCTTTCGCTTTCGCCGGTAAATGGAACGGGGCTTCATCAGCACAAAACAGCGTCATGCCCTGCTCAGACCGGGTAAGTAAAATTGCGTCCAGTTCAAGTTCATCTCTTAATGACTCTGCTTGGGCAACCAGGGTGGTCTCATCATCGGCAGGGCCTTTCACTAACTCAAGTTCTGCCCGGTTAGGTGTGATGAGTGTAGCACCCGCATAGCGCGAGAAGTCTTGCCCTTTAGGATCGATAACGACAGGTTTACCCGCCGCTTTCGCAGCTTTAATAAACACCTGGGCATCCGACAGACAGCCTTTTGCATAGTCGGAAAGCACCACTAAATCGTGATCTGCCAGCGCTTTTTCGTAAGCAGCGACAAGTGCGCTTTTATCCACATCGGCGAAGCTCTTTTCGAAATCCAGGCGCAACAGTTGCTGATTTCGACTCATAATACGCAATTTGGTAATCGTATCGTGTCCATGACAACGGACTAACTCATGCTGAATATCAAACGATGTGAGCCTTTCTGCAAGAATAGCGGCATTTTCATCGTCACCGCAAAGCCCCAGCAAAGTGACATTTGCACCTAATGATGCAGCATTAATTGCCACGTTGGCAGCGCCACCGGGACGGTCTTCGGTACTGTTCACATTGACCACAGGAACCGGTGCTTCAGGGGAAATTCTGCCGGTGCCGCCGGTCCAGTACCGATCAAGCATCAGGTCGCCGACAATCAGAATACGCGTTGCGCTAAAGTCTGGTAGAATCATCGTTTTATTTACTAGCTTTTAAGTTGCAGCAGAGTATACCAGTCATCGATACAAAAGAGCAGACAACGGCGCCGCAGTGGTATATCTACATCGTTGAAAATCGTCTTGGCCAGCTTTACACCGGCGTGACCACGTCCCCGCAACGTCGCATTCGACAACATCGCGGAGAAATTAAAGGCGGAGCGAGAGCTTTGAAAGGTAAAGGCCCGATAAAGTTCAGATGGATTGCTTCAGTGTCTGGTAAATCTGACGCCATGCGCGCCGAGTATAGTTTGAAACAGTTAAAGCGGCCTCAGAAACTGGCGCTGATTAAAGGCGTACGGCCATTCCCCTTCAAAGCAGAGGTTTGCACCCACCTTTTTCAAGATGACTAAGCGCCCCTCTGCATTGAATTTGTCGTTAAACGCTAACGTCCAGAAAAGCCAGAATACCGTTTACCACCAGTGCGATACCGATGCTCAACGTAAGCTCTAAACACGCTACGCCCACGTTATGTTGTTGATCGACTTCCTGGCGATAATCCAGGCCAATCAAGAGTAGCTTTTTACTGAGCGTCACTAACACCAACAGAGCCAATGACAAGATTGCCCCGGTAATCAGCCAGCCGGTGATGTTGCTCACGTAACCGGAAGGATTATAGGTAAGCAGATGACTGGCTGACGACACAATCATAGCGATCCCCAGCAAATTACCGGCATGTTCCACCGCTAATGCAAGCTGACCTTTTCGCAATGCTCCCTGAAACGAGTCGTTTTGATTGTCTCTGGCATAGCGGATTTCGTAGAGCCGGGTCATCATCATCAATAGCGCCAACACGACGGTAAAGCCAGTGATAATCGCAATTAGCGCGTTCATATCACTGCCATCGACCCACAGCATCATACTACGCAGGATAATTGCGCTGGCGATGAGACTGGATGCATCCACCAATGCCACACTGACGCTGCGATCTTCAATAAGCCCCATGGTATCGAGTCGGTTTAGCACAATTTTGTCGTGGGCGAAGCGGCCGAACTTCACCAGAACGACCCCCACCAGACCAAAGGTAATCATTCCAATTGCGGCTTCCGTGTAGCCTTGTCCTACATGACGCCCGACAACAGATGCCAACACGATACAGAGTGATAACATGCCACCGGCCATGCTAATGCCGAATGCGAAGTTATCCTGAACCCCTAACTCTTCTACTACGGAATGTTTGCGAAAAGCACCAGACAGCCACTTCATCACCATCAAAAGCGCCAGCGCGATAGCAATATCAATCAGCAGGTATATCCATATGTCGTGGGGAACCGGGTTTAACTTAACCAACGCATCCATGAACTATCACTCCGAAAATAAAAGGAAAGTTGTAACTGTTGAACTGGAGACCATCCGCATCTTATGCCAGACTCGGCGCATACCGATATAAATGATCCCGCGTATTATGCCTACGACAAAACTAAAAAACAGGATTATCCAGAAAAAGGGTGAACAAGCCTGGCAAAGCCTTTGCGAACGACATCCGCACCTCAGCGAATTCAGTGAACATGAAGAGACAATTATAGCGGCTCTGGGCTGTAGCGAATTTATTTTCCGTCAATGCCTTGCTCACCCGACTCTACTCTCTGAGTGTCTGTCAAAGAAACCTGTTGTCGATACCGTAGACGCATTTAGCAATGCCCTCTCGCCGTTGCTAGCGGGACAAGATGAAGCTGGCCTGACAAAAGCATTACGGGTTTTTCGCAATCAGCATATGGCCAGAATAACCTGGCTCGACATGCTGAATCAGCAAACCATTGAAACCTCGCTCACCCAGGTTTCAGCACTGGCTGACGCACTAATTCTAGGCGCCTACAACAGCTTGTACCAACAACACTGCCAACGCTACGGCGTTCCCATGGGCGAACACGGCCCGCAACCCATGTTGATTCTGGGCATGGGAAAGCTCGGCGGTAAGGAACTGAATTTTTCATCAGATATCGACCTGATTTTTGTTTATCCAGAAAAAGGGGAGACGGAAGGGGCGAAGAAGCCCATCGAAAACCAACAGTTTTTTATTAAACTCGCGCAGAAACTGACTAACGCACTCAATAAAATAACCACAGATGGTCAGGTTTACCGTGTTGATATGCGTTTGCGTCCGTTTGGCGATAGCGGGCCTCTTGTGATGCACATGGCAGCGTTCGAAGACTACTACCAAGAACAGGGGCGCCACTGGGAACGCTTTGCCATGATCAAGGCCAGGGTGCTGAATCCTCCCTCCCCGTATCGACAGGACGTTGAAAACATACTGCGCCCATTTATTTTCCGACGGTATCTGGATTTCACCACCATTGATGCCCTACGTGAAATGAAAGGCTTGATTGCCTCAGAGCAGCGGCGACGTCAGTTAACCAGTAACATTAAGCTGGGCGCCGGCGGGATCAGAGAAATCGAGTTTTTCGCACAAAGTTTTCAACTTATCCACGGCGGACGCGAACCGGCCTTGCAGGTAAAAGGTTTAAAACAGACGCTACAAGCCATAGCAGGAAAAAACCTGGCTTCAGAAGAAGATATTGGCGCCCTTTACCGTCACTATCTGTTTCTTCGCAAAGCCGAGCACACCCTGCAACAAATGAATGACGAACAAACCCAGCTTCTGCCTGATGACGACATGCGTCGGGCCATTGTTGCTGAAGTGATGGGATTTGAAGACTATGATGCGTTCTTAGAGGGATTGGCTGATGTCTGTGACAGTGTCCACATCATGTTCCGAGGCCTAATTGATAACAGTGAAGATAGCCATGATGCCGACGACAGCGTATTCAAGCGCTGCCAGGATGCCTGGAATCTGTCGCTGAGTCCGGCTGAATTCTCCGCTCTGCTGTGTCCACCTATCCACCCTGATGATGCTGATGCTATTTACACCCGATTTATGGCATTTCGCGACAAACTCAGCCAGTCGAGACTGGGGCAGCGTGGACGTGACACCCTCAATAAACTCATGCCGGAAGTGCTTTACGTACTTATCGAGCAAGCGCCGCAGAAAGCACGAGTCGTATTAGATCGGGCGCTATCGGTGATAAGCGCAATAACCGGCCGAACCACCTATCTCGACTTATTGTTGGAGAACCCGGATGTTCTCAAACAACTCCTTAAACTCTGTGACCGTAGCCAATGGATAGCCGATCAAATCCAGCGCTTCCCCCTATTGCTCGACGAGCTGCTCACGCCGCTCTACCTTCAGCAACAAAAAACGGATTTCAATCAGAGCTTGAGTGTCTATCGTGACGAGTTGCGACAGTCGCTAATGCGCATCGAGCCGGAAGATGTGGAAATGACCATGGATGCATGGCGACAGTTTAAACTTTGCCAGCAACTCCGTATTGCCGCCAGTGACATCAGCGGCTCGTTGCCTATTGCCAGCGTAAGTGACAAATTGACCGCACTGGCAGAGGTCATGCTGGAAAACGTACTTGCCAGCGCGTGGCAACATACCACGGAAAAATATGGCAAACCGGCACACCTTCAGGACGATGAATACGGATTTGCGATAATAGGCTACGGCAAACTCGGCGGCTACGAATTGGGTTACGGCTCTGATCTCGATATGGTATTTATCCATAACGCCCCGCGAGACAGTTACACCAACGGTAAACGCCAACTCGATGCCAATCAGTTTTACATCAAATTGTCGCAACGCATGATGCACTTGCTCAGTACTAAAACCCTGTTTGGACAACTTTACGAAACCGATCTTCGCCTGCGTCCTTCGGGCAATTCGGGATTGCTCAGTTGTCACCTCCAGGGGTTTATTAAATATCAGAAAGAAGATGCCTGGACTTGGGAACATCAAGCATTGGTGCGAGCCCGTGGCATTACGGGTGACAGCAACCTATTGGACGATTTTGAAGCCGCTCGCAAAGACATTCTGTGTCAGCACAGAGACGTAAACAAATTGGCCGCTGAGGTTAGCCAGATGCGTAAGAAAATGCGCGAGCATTTGTTGTCAGATACCGACGCAGGAATCGATTTGAAGCAGTGTAATGGTGGTATCACAGACATTGAGTTTATTGCTCAGTTTCTGGTGCTTGGTCATGCCAGTAACAATGCTGCACTTACCCGCTATCCAGATAATCTTCGTATTATAGATGCAGCAAGAGATGCAAATTTGCTGTCAGATTCGACGTCACAACAGCTGCAAGACGCCTACTTACAACTGCGGGATCGTTATCATCAGCTTACCTTAGCCGACCATCGATTTGCCGATCAAAGCGACCTCAGTGATTTACGCGCAGAGGTGAAGAAAGTGTGGTCAGAAATCTTTAGTGACGCAGAAAGTACCTGACATGTCGGCGGTTAATTCACCGCCGAACAATTCTTTTTCAGAAACGCAGTTTCTTCCTCGGTCACCACCAGCGAACGCTGTTGAGGACAAACGTAAGTACCCACTCCGTCTTCAAAGTTTGCATTCACGGCTTTGGCGATATCAGACAAGGAACCAACAATGGTATTGTTCATCTGAAATTGATACTTGATCACGAAATCCTGATCTAAATCCCAAATCACTTGCATGCCTTCTTGCTCGGCATAACGGGTGATGGCTTCCCTAAGCGTATTTCCAGCTTTGAAACTACGAAACTTATGCTCACCCACCCAACGCTTATTGGCAGGTTTCAAATCACTGGACATGCCAGCAAGTTGAGCATCGAGGCTTTCCTCACTGTTATTTAGTTCGAGTACAAAGTCACTGCTCTCGTCATCAATAACATCGGTGCTCGTCATCCGGTATTCTCGATAGAACTCCGAAAGGCCACTGGAAATCGATTTTTCCTGGCTGGCCGCTTCAGGTGCGGATTCAGCGCCACTACTTCGATAAAAATACACCACGATGCCTGCGACAATCAGCACAGCAATGGCTACGCCAAGGTGTTTTGCCCAAAAAGCGGCATCAGACTGAGGTTGCTTCGCCATAGCTCATCCGTACTACTGTTTATTCGGGCTTGCCCGCAGCGGCGAGCAAGCGAAGGAGAAATATCAAACTATCATAGTTTAATTTTAGGTTGTGCAACACCGATGTAAAGCGGGCGGCACATTTAATTGTAAAGCGAAGGGGTGTCTTCAGTAGGACGGGTTTTAAACCTCTTATGCATCCACAAGTAACTTTCCGGCTGCTCTGAGACAATGGCTTCGATGTGCTCATTCAGCAGGGTGAGCGCTGGAACATCATCGAGTTCACGCAGTGCTTCCAGAGGTGGATAGATTTTTACTTTGTAACCCTTTTTTGTGTATTGAGACGTCACTATCATGGGAACGGCATCTGTACGGCGAATAAACATTAGCGTTGCTGTTGTCGTGGCCGTTTCAGCGACGCCACCGAAAGGGACAAAAATACTTTGTGCGCGACCATAATCTTGATCGGGCAGATACAGACACAATTCCTGTTCCCCCAGTGCCGCAAGTAAGGCTTTGGCGTTACGTTTGTGAATCATGTACTTATTTGAACGGGCGCGACCGTGATATTGCAGGTAATCCATCAGCGGATTATCGTGCTTACGGTAAAATGCGATAGCAGGATGGGTGTACCCCAAACCGCGGCAGGCAATTTCAAGGTTCATGTTATGCAGCGCCATGCCAAACACGCCTTTGCCCCCAGCCAGCGCGGCCTCTACATGTTCATAGCCCTCTACATGGAAATGCTTTTTCACTCGCCATGCTGGCCACCACCAGCCCATGCCCGTTTCGAACAGCGCCATACCTGTGCAACGAATATTCTCTTTTAGCAGGCTTTCACGCTCCGACTCACACATGTGAGGATACGTTAATTCTAGATTACGACGGGCCACTGCAACGCGTTTCGGCACGATACGGGCAATGAGTCGCCCGGCTCCAGCACCAAGAACACGAATAACTGGCAGCGGTAACCAGAGCAAAAGATAAAGTAAACCCGCACCAATCCATACGCCCCAATATTTTGGGCCAAGATAAGCGATTTTAAAAACAGGGGGTTTGATTGCAGCAGCCAAGAACAATATTTCCGAAAAATAAACCGGCGCATATTGTACTCATTTGTCGCCCGCTAGCCTACCGGCGGGCGAAGGAAAGTAGAAAAACTCGGATCAGTGAATGATTGCGAATGAAAAGGCACGCCTGACACTTCTCGTCGGCTAGTATTCCTTGTCGATTTGCTTGAGTTTCTTTTCAAATTGGTCGAAGGCATCCTGGTTGGGATAATCGAAGTGATATTGGTTATGAAAGCCAAACTGCAGTTTGGTTTTGGCGTCTTCCACAAACACATTATAACCTTCAAGGTCGGTAAACGCGGTAATACCGTTGAGCTGGTATTTCTCGCCGTCTTTTTTGCCGTGCTGGCGAATCTTATCGAAAACCTTGAGCAGAAACTTACTGTCTAATTCGTTTTTCATCGTAGTAATCCATCAACTTATGTTACTGGTTTATACGGCGACATAAGCCGATGGATTACTTTGATGAGTCTGAAGCTTTTTTAATAGGGAAATTAGTTGAAGTTGTAACGATATCCAATGCTCAGCACCGTCGCGTCGAAGTCCTCTTCGCCACGAACGTACAACGCTTCCATTCTCAACATGCTATTTAAACCAATATGATAGTCGAAACCCAGGCCGACCATGCCCGCTACAATACCATCATCATAAGCGCACATGCCCACTGGCGCCGTGGCTAAATCAGTGGCAACGCAGTCATTCCCTTCGGCAGACTCGAAACCCTGTACATCGGCATTCATCACACCAAGTTTGTAGTACAGCTCGCCTAATCGACCGCCAGCTTTCCCCAGTACCGCAAGGTATAGGCCCTGCGCTTTCAGCGCATCGGTGCCGCTATCTTCATCGACCAGATTAAGATAGCCACCTTCCACATACCACTTGCTGCTGAATTGGTGACCCAACGCCAGGCTATAAGCCACACCATCGTTACTTGTTACATCGAAATCGGCGTCAGCATAACCTGCTGTTGCCACGCCGTACATGCGCTCTGTGGCATTCACATTTAGGCTTACTGCAGCAGTAAGTAAAACGGCAAGAAGTCCTTTTTTCATGTTGTTTTATTCCAACGTTTAAAAATAATATTCGAGGGCAACCTGTACGTGATCGTCACGACGGAAATAATAGAAGGTGTCGTCGGTTTGATCAGAAGAAAAGAAATACGCATCCACTTTCCAGCGCCAGTTGTCTGTCATCCGGCTTGATGCTTCAACAAAAGCACTGTAGGTGTCGGTATTATCCAGATCCTGGATGTAGCCAGTGAGTACCTCAGTGCCGTCGATGTCATTCCATACCCAGCGTAGACCCGCCATGATATCGTTTTGCGCCACGGCGAAGAAGTTATCTTCTCGCTCGTCGTACTGATATTCCATTAGGAAGCCCAGATCGTAACTGGTATCAAATACGCCTACAAAAGTACGCTCGAAGCCACCCACAGCGGCAAAAAAATCTTCACTTTGACCGGTGCGATAAATACTTTCAAACTTCAGCAACCAGCTGCCCTGCACTTTTAACAGGTCTACCCCATATTGCTGTATTTGCGCGTAATACGGGCGAATAGCAGTAATGTCTTCACCGGCGGTTTCGGCAAGAAGTTCCGGCTCCCGGGTTGTTCCATCGAAATAGCTAAGTCCGATTTCCCAATCTCCCAGCGAGCGCTGCCAACGTAATGCAAAATCAACATGATTCTGCTCATCGTCAGACTCATATAAGGCGTTATCTTCTTCAATAGGCAGTGGTGGTCTTAAACGCCCCTCTTCACCCGGGAAAGTGCGTTCGCGGAAATAAGGCAGAATAAAACCAGAGATGGTGCCGTAATCACCAAATACGTTGAGATTAATCATGGGCTGACCCAACTTATCCTCACCGTCGATGTTTTCTACCGCATCGGTCTGGTTGATGATATCCACCAGATGCACCGATTCGGTTTGCCCCCAAAACACTTTACTTACACCCACGCGGGTTTCCCAATTGTCTGCCGCGTGCAGCCACATCAACTCCCGTAAATCAACGTGAGTACGGTTTGAGTCTTGCTGATCTAAACGAACAAACGGTTTGAACAGAATACTGTCAACGCGGTCATTCCATTCGGTGTACATTTCTGGTTCCAGAAATACCGAGGCTTGAGAGCGCGGCTGCCCGGTGTAAGCCGCGTCTTGAATGTAGTAGCGGTTTTCCACGCCGGCAGAACCACTGATACTGATATCTTTAAAATCAGCCAGCGCACTGCCTGAAAAACCCATCGCCAGTGCGACAAGCGACAATCGCTTCTTCATGTTATCTCGCCCTGCGTAAACTCTTACTGTCAAAGTCCGATTCCTCTAATTCCGTTCCAAATTGCAGGTCGTGTGTAACCAGCTTTGTCGATTTGTTTGTCTGGAGATTGTACATAAAACTCTTCATCGGACGCCAGAACTCATCTTTGAATAAACGGTAATCTCTGAACTCCAGTTCTTTCAGCTCATCACCTTTGCGGTCGAAAAACAAGACTTTGCGGGGGCGGTAATGGGTTTTGTCAATCCACAAGCGTTGCTTGGAATACCCTGAGAATTCATCCACCGGCACTTGCTCAATGACATACACGTCATCGCCTTCAAATTTCTCATCGCCAATATAGTCGTAAGTGTATTTCGGTACTTCAAAAGAGGTCATGTCTTCGAAGGCATATTCGCTGCCTAAGAAAGGGCCAGACTTATTGCTGGTGGAAATACGGCGTACCATTTTAGGACCCGGTAAATAAATCCATTGCTCATCGGCTTCATTAACGTGACTGAAGCTTAAAAACGCCGTGCCGCTAATATCTCTTGGCGAATCAAAAATGGTTAATGCCTTATCGCCATCGGTGGGCACTTCCAGTGTTTTCACCCGCATTTCCCGGGTGGCTTCCTGTCCTTGTGCGTTACGTAAGGTCATAGTAATACTCGCTACAGTATTATCCCAACCACGGTTCACTTCTTTCCTTGCTTGTGCGATGCGAAGTCCTTCTTTTTCCGATGCTTCATCTGCTATTACCGGTACTGACAGCATTGCTGTCACTGCCAGTGCCGCAAAAGAAAGTTTGCGTAACTGTGTCATATTGCCTCCGTCGCCTTGCTTTTTTTATCTTTGTCCAACCACATTAAAAATGACGGTAGGAAGAGTAAATCTATTAATAATGCTGCAATGAAAATGATTGTTGTCATTAGCCCCATGTCTGAGTTCAGTCTGAAATCAGACAACATCAAAACACTAAAGCCTGCTGCCAGTACCACTGTGGTGGTAATCATTGCTCTACCCACAGTATGGAAAGCATAGTTCACTGAGTCTTTCACGCTCATGTTGTCTTTTCGGGCAGCCTGGTATTTCAGTAGAAAATGCACCGAATCATCCACGATGATCCCCATGGTCATACTCAGTTCTACTGACAATGCCATGTTAATTTCACCTGACATCATGCCCCAAATGCCAAAGCCCACACCGGCAGGCATTAAGTTAGCGATCAAACTGACCAGGCCAAGCCGCCAGGAACGCAGTGCAAGTGTAATTAACAATGAGATCACTACCAGCGCTGCTAGCGAGCCCCACACCATACTTTCCATGTTGCGCGCACCGATGTGCGCAAACATGAGTGCTGGACTGGCCGCCTCGAGACGCAAATGAGGTGCCAGTTTATCAAACCAGTCTTTAGTTCTGGTCTCAAATTCGGTGAATTCATCACTTCCTAAGTTTTCAAGCACGGCAATGACACGCACCGCAGACTTATCCAGATCGATCTGATTGTTCAAATCGAGGCCGTATGGCAGTGACATTTCATAGATCAATAGATACTGCGCGGCGAGCTCTTTCGATTCCGGCAATTTGTAATAGTCAGGATCATCGCCATGCATATTCATATTCAGCCGCTTGATGATGTCGGCAAAACTTAGCACGTGCTTCACCTCGGGCTGACTGCGCAACCATTTCACCAGCGCGTCGACCTCAATCATCGCTGCAGGGTCGTTGATGCCGTACACCTCATCGGTGTATACAGCAAAGTCGATATTTGACATGCCGCCCATGTATTTCTTTTGTATTTCAACAGATTGTCTAAACGGCGAAGACATATCGAAATACTCTACCGCCACATCATTCAATCGGTTATTGAAACAAAAGAGCACAGATACGGTGAGAATAATTGCTGAATAAGGCAGGATACGGCGATGATGATTCATCACCCAATGGCCCAATTTATCTACTTTCTCGTTATTCTCATCGACCACAATGCTCTTTGGCACAGGCAGAAGCATAAGCATTGCAGGCAGTACGGTGAGTGAGAGGATACAAGCCAACACAACACCAATGGCGGTTAAGTTACCCAAGTGCGACAAAATGGGCACTTCGGCAAAGTTCAGCATTAAAAAGCCGACAGCAGTGGTAATACTGGTGAGCAATATGGCTTTTAAATTAATCACAAAGCTTTCTGCAAGGGCCTGCTCTTTTGCCAGGCCTTTTTGCAGTTTTTGGCGGTAGGTCACAATAATGTGTAGGCAATCAGCGACAGCCAGCGTAGTTACCATGGTCGGCACGTTTACCGTGGATGGGCTTAAAAACACCCCGTACCAACCGCCAATCCCCATGGTCATAATGATGGTACCGCCAACGATGGCAAACACCACCGCAGAGGCAGCCTTTGAGCGAGTGAGTAAGGCAATCATCACGGCAATAATGACAAACATAAGCGGGATTAACGTGCTTGCGTCGTCCATTGCAGTGAGGGCAAAGGCATCGTTCATGCTTACGATGCCCGAAAGATGTATTTCGTGGTCGGGGAATTCAGCTTCGTATTTTGCTTTTAGTTGCCGTGAGAATTCGCCGATTTTCATGATATTCGGCGTCTGGTCCCCATCGGGTAACTGAATGGTAACGTTAATCACAGCCATCTGATTGTTATCGGATATCAGCCGTCCACGCACGTTTTTCAACGGCTCAATGGATTTTCTAACGTAATCAATATGGGCCTTATCGTACTGGCCTTTTTTAATGAGATCTTCAACCACCAAGCCTTCGTCATCCGCATAGGTGTACTGATAATTCGCTAGCGATTCAACTCTGATAGACAGCGGTATATGCCAGGCATCTTTTGTTAGCTTATAAAGCAATTCGAAAGTTTCAGGCTGATAAACATTTTCGCTTTTAGGAAGAATAAGAAACGTCACGTTCTCGCTTTTGCTGAAAACGTTTTGCATTTCTTCATAGGCGAGTTTCTGCGGATCGTTTTCTTCAAAGAAAACTTTGTAATCGCCACGGAAATACAGGTTAGTTGTACCGAAACCCGTCACAATGCAGGCGAGAAGAAAAAGCACCACCACTGTTTTCGGTTTTTCCATGCACCAACGCGCCCAGGCAGGGAGGTTTTGCATAACGCTTTGTGTCCTTAAAACATGAATCTTGCACAGTGTATCTGCTAAGCATACCAAGTGTAAGTATAGCTACTAATACGGAAGTCACTAGTTAAGATATTTTCCAAACAAAATTTTAATGTTCAAAAAAAAGCCAGCGAATCAATTACTCAGCCAATCTGGTGGTCATTTAAGCGGTTAACGTTAACACAATACTTACATTACGTTTGATCTTGGAAAGCGTTTGTGTAATATTTAGAAAATACAACTGGTCAGATGAGCGGATGAGTAAAAGATGAGTATTCGAAAAAGCCTTAAAAAAGTTCTCCCACCTATTTCTGTAACTGAACAGGAAGCGCTGGACGCCGGCGATATTTGGTTGGAGGCCTCCATTTACCAAGGTAAACCAGACATGCAGGCCCTGCGTGCTATTCCGCAGGCCAAACTGAGTGCCGATGAAGAAGCCTTCATTAATGGTCCTGTGCAGGAGTTGCTGGGTCTGATTGACGATTTTGAACTGGCAAACAGCAAACACATTCCTGATGAGATCCTGGCGTTTCTTAAGAAACACCGTTTCTTCTCAATGATCATTCCGAAGAAATTCGGTGGTCTGGAATTCAGCCCTTACGCCAACTCTACCATTGTTGCCACTATCGCAGCTAAGAGTGGCGCAATTGCAGTAACCGTGATGGTGCCTAACTCATTAGGTCCAGGCGAACTGCTGATGCACTACGGTACAAAAGAGCAACAAGATTACTACCTACCTCGTCTTTCAGAGGGTGTAGACATTCCATGTTTCGCGTTAACCAGCCCAGAGGCCGGTTCTGACGCAGGCGGTATTCCTGACGCAGCCATTGTGACGAAAGGTCAGTGGGAAGGTAAGGAAGTGATTGGCCTGAAAGTTAGCTGGGACAAGCGCTACATTACCCTTGCCCCGATTGCGACTGTGCTTGGTTTAGCATTTAAGGTGTTCGATCCTGAGCAACTTTTAGGTGAAAAGCTGGAGCTGGGTATTACCTGCGCACTGTTGCCAAAAACCCATCCAGGCGTACAGCTTGGTAATCGCCATGATCCAATGGGTCAACGTTTCTACAACGGTACAACCCGTGGTACTGATGTATTCATTCCGATGGATTTCATCATCGGTGGCCAGAAAAACATTGGTCGCGGCTGGCAGATGTTGGTGAGCTGTTTAGGTGCTGGCCGTGGTATTTCACTGCCTGCTATGGGTGTTGCTACCGGTCAGGCAGCATTGAAAGCGTCTGCTGAATACAGTTTCGTTCGTGAGCAGTTTGGTCTGCCAATTGGTCGTTTTGAAGGTGTTCAGGGCAAGTTGGCTGATATCGCCGGTAAAACGTTCCTGCTAGAGTCTATGCGCGTGCTCACCACCGAAGGCTTAGGTATGGGCCTGAAACCTTCCGTTGTTACTGCCATTGCCAAGTATCATATGACTGAATTAGGTCGTGACGTGATGAACTCTGCAATGGATATTCTTGCAGGTAAAGCGATTCAACGTGGTCCGCAGAATACACTGGCAGGTGGCTACAATGCGCTGCCGATTGCGATTACGGTTGAAGGTGCGAACATTCTAACCCGTAACCTGATGATCTTTGGTCAGGGTGCCATGCGCTGTCACCCTTACTTAAAAGAAATGGTCGATCTGATCCACAGCGATGACAATGCGGCAGACCATGACTTTAACCGGGTACTGAAGAAAACCGTATCGTTCAGCGTGAAGAATGCCTTCCGCAGTTTGGGTAAGAGTTACCTGCCCTTCCTGCGTAGCAGTGATTCAGCGCTACCAGAAGTGGCAAAGTATGAAAAGCGTCTGAATGCTATGTCAGCCAAGCTGGCTCCGATGGCTGATTTGTCTTTGGCTGTACTGGGTGGCGATTTGAAAAAAGCTGAGTTACTGTCTGCTCGATTAGGTGATGTAATGAGTTACCTGTATGGTGCCATGGCAGCGATTCGTTTCTATGAGCAGCGAGTTGAAGATCGCAGAGCGGCGCAACCGTATTTTGAATACGCCATGGAATGGACACTGCAACAAGCAGAACAGGCGTTGGTCGATTTCATTGCCAACTTTCCGAACACAGCCACCCGTGGTCTGATGCGTCTGCTTTCTTGCACGTATACCAACTCGGTAAGCGGCATTAGCGATAAGCTTGCCAGCAAGTTAGCGTTAGCTTCTATGCAAGATGACAGCATCAAAGCACAGCTAACCCACCTGGTGCGTATTGTGCCCGGAGACGGCAACGACATTAATGAGCAAGCCTTTAAAGCTAAGCACGCTGTAGCTCACCTGTTAGGTAAAGTACAAAAAGCACTGCGCAAAGAGCCGGTTGTTCCATTCTTGTCTTTTGAAAATGCACTGAACAAATTGCTGGAACGTGGCGTGATTAACGCACAGGAAGCAGAAGCACTTCATGACTACAACGAGAAGCGCAAACTGGCAGTACGTGTAGATGAGTTCGATTTCGACCTTGAGCCATTGGCTGAAACAGGCGAGACCGAAACTGCGGATCGCGATGCGGCTTAATTCATAACTGTCTTAAGTACAACTTATTTAGTAAAAAGGTGACTTCGGTCACCTTTTTTTATTGCGTTATTGGCAATCTGAACTATATCTACTTTAAGCGATGATCGATTTTGCTTTTCAGGGAACTTAGCAATGTCACAACAGGAGTGGATCAAACATCTGACTAAGCGATAGTTTTTAGCCTTTCAGGATGCTGTAGTGCGCACATATTTTAAAACCGCTTACCGCGACGACAATACTCTGCGGGACGTTGTCCACTTGCTCCATTCCAATGCTTTCAACGGCATGATTATCTCTATCGCGGCGATCAGCGCCCTCACCTTCGGCTTTGATTCACCAGAAACTGCCGACACAAAAAAAATGTTTTGGTTCGTGATGGTTTGTCTACTTTTGCTACGCTTTTTCGATGCCGTATTTTGGATGAAAGTGCTTAAAAAGAAAGACAAGTCGCCTTGGCCCGCTTATCTGCGTTTTGGTGCGGGCGTTACCTTCACCGCATTATTCTGGGCGGCCTATAGCGTAAGTTTATTTCGGCAAATGCCCATTCTGGAGCTCGCCACTACCATGGTGGTGCTTTCAGCCCTCGCGGGAGGCGCGGCAACGGTTTTGGGCGCCAGCCGCCTGTTTGTATGGACCTATTGTACCTTGCTGCTCATACCGATTTCAGTGACTGCGATGGTCGATCCCCGAGAGGAGCTGTTTATCCTTGGCGCGCTTGGCATCGCCTTTTATGTCACCATGCTTGGCACCTCACGCAAAACCAATGCGTTTTTCCTCGAAACCATCGAACTGAAAGAACAAAACCAGGCGCTGGTTGGTCTAATGGCAGAAGAGCGCAATGACGTGGTGCGCGTAAACAGAGCGCTAACCAGCAGTAATCAAAAACTAGACGCCTTAAATGCCTCGTTAGAAGTAGAGGTAAAATCACGTACTGACGACATACTGCGGTTATCGAATTTAGATCCGCTGACATCGCTGATGAACCGTTCAGGCTTTTTACGTCATCTGCGACAGGAAATCAGGGAAGCCAGACAGAATCAGTCAAAACTCGCCGTTTTGTTTATTGATCTCGACGGCTTCAAACAAGTAAATGACAGCTTGGGCCATCAGGTGGGTGATCAGGTTTTGGTGGTCGCTGCAGCCCGGCTCGGCCGGTTTGCTTCTTCTGATCGGTTATCCCGATGGGGAGGCGACGAGTTTATCGTACTGGCCACCTTTAGCCAGCAAGACCGGCTACTGAAACTCGCGGCGGATATTCGCAGTAGCATTGCTCAAGGCATGGCAATTGAGAAAAACCAGATAAATCTGGATGCCACCATCGGCATTGCCGTATACCCCGACCACGGTGATGAAGAAAGGCAACTTATCCAACGTGCAGATATCACCATGTACCATGAGAAACGCCGCAAACTCAGCCACGTTGGTATATTCAACGACACCATTTTTGACGCTGTACACAGAGAACTCACCTTACGTGAAGGGCTGCGGAATGCCATCAGTAAAAATCAGCTCTATTTAGTTTACCAGCCGCTCATTTGCTCAGTTACCGGCAAGGTCTGGTCGTTCGAAGCCTTGCTGCGATGGCATTTTGAAGGTGAAGAAGTGTCGCCGGTGGATTTCATCCCAATTGCAGAACGTTCTGGGCGTATTAATGAAATTGGCATGTGGGTACTGTCTACCGCCTGTAACAATGCAGCCAATTGGGTAGATAAATCTGTCGCGATTTCGGTGAATGTGTCGGTGATCCAACTCATGGAAGATAACTTTATAGAGCAACTCGATAAAGTACTGGCCACCAGCGGACTGGCCCCCGAACGCCTACACCTCGAAGTGACCGAATCGGTTTTTGCAGACAATAAACAGAAGCTTTCTGAACAAGTTAACGCGATTAAATCCCGGCAGGTTGCTGTATCTATCGATGATTTCGGTACCGGTTTCTCGTCGCTCAGCCAACTACAGCTACTGCATTTTGATCACATTAAAATTGACCGTTCATTTATTAACAATCTGGATTCCACGGGTGAGCCCATCATACGTGCGACCCTGCTGATTGCCGGTGAATTTGGCTGCAAAACCATTGCTGAAGGCGTGGAAACCGAAAATCAGGCTACAAGGCTCAAAGCGATGGGTGTAGACTGTCTGCAAGGATATTACTACGCCAGGCCCGAGCGGGAAGAGTCCCTTGGTCGCTGGTTCGACACAGAAAAATAATAAATTATGGCCCAGCTTTATTTCTACTACTCCGCCATGAACGCGGGGAAGTCTACTTCACTGCTTCAATCTGCATATAACTACCGCGAACGCGGCATGCACGTGATGATCTTCACTGCAGCAATAGATGATCGCTATGACGTGGGAAAAGTCACATCGCGCATTGGCTTACAAGCCGATGCGGCACTGTACACACCAGAAGACAATTTATTCAAAGCCGTGTTCAAGGCCCACCGCACCCAACCACTGGATTGTGTGTTTATTGATGAAGCCCAGTTTCTGACTAAAACCCAGGTTAAGCAACTGGTTGAAATCGTTGATGAACTGGATATTCCCGTGCTTGCTTACGGCCTGCGTACCGATTTTCTGGGGGAAACCTTTGAAGGCAGCCATTACCTGCTGGCCTGGTCAGATAAATTCACCGAACTGAAAACCGTTTGCCACTGTGGCCGTAAAGCGACGTTTGTGGTGCGAATGGATGAACAAGGACAACCCGTAACCGGCGGAAATCAGGTAGAAATCGGCGGTAACGACAGGTACGAATCTATGTGCCGTAAACATTTCAAGCAACTGGTTTGGGATAAGCCACGAGACTAATCGCCTTCTGCATCACCTCAACCAACATTAAGGAAGATTTCATGCGCACACTGTTACCAATCGGTTTTTCACTGGCTGCCCTGATGTTTGCGCTGCCTGTGCTTGCAGACACTCGGCCAGTAAACCAGCTTCCGCCGCAACTCAGCGACCTGCCAGCCACCATCGATAAATCACTCAAGCAGTTCTACACCCCGGGAATGAGTGTGGGCATTATTCAAGACGGTAAAACCGTGTATCTGGCCGGACATGGTTTGCGGGATGTAAAAAATCAGTTGCCGGTAACACCTGACACCTGGTTTCGCCTTGCCTCCACCAGCAAAGCGTTTACTGCTGCGACTGTGGCGCAGTTAGTTGATGAGGAAAAACTGAACTGGCATACGCCAGTAACCGATGTACTGCCTGAATTTCAGATGCAAGATCCATGGGTAACCCGGGAAATGGACGTGACAGATTTGCTTACCCATCGCAGCGGGCTGGTGTCGGGAGCTGGTGACAGCATGTTGTGGCCTGAGCCTAGTGGATTTAGTCGTGCAGATATCATTCATAACCTACGTTACCTCACGCCGGATTACAGCTTTCGCCGTCACTATTCCTATTCCAATGTAATGTACATCACGGCCGGAGAAATAGTTGGCAAGCTGACTGAGTCAAGCTGGGAAGCACGTTTGCAGGAACGTATTTTTGCTCCCCTCGACATGGAATGTTTCGGTGGCGACGTACCAGAGCACGTACTGGAAAATCGCGCGATTAGCTATGGCCATAACGATGAACGGGGCATTTATCAGATTCCTCGCAATCAAATTGCCCGTCAAGGCATTGTGTCTGCCGCAGCGGGTGGTGTGAGTTGCAATGCCAGTAGCATGCTCAAGTGGTTACAGATGTGGCTAGACGGCGGGAAGCTGCCCTCCGGCGATGCTTTACTGTCTGAGGCTGCTTACAACACGATGCTTACCGCTCAGACCCTACTTCCCATCGACGAAACCGATGAAGCGTGGGACAACACCCATTTCAAAGTCTATGGTTTAGGCTGGCGGTTAATTGATGTATATGGGCATCAGGTGATATCTCACACTGGCACCTTGTCTGGCTATCAGGCTTACGTGGCTTTTGTGCCAGAACTGAAGTTAGGGGTGGTGCTGTTGAACAATGGGTCAAACTACGGCGCCCGAGGCAGTATCATGCAAACAATTCTAAAAGCCTATATGCCAAATACCGGCGACAAACAAGATTGGATTGCCAACTATCAAACCTATCAGGACAAGCAGGAGCAGAAATACCTGGCCCGTCACACCGTGCCCCGGGGCAATGGCGATATGCTACTTGAAGCAGATGCCTATAGTGGTGTGTTCGAAGATGCGTGGTTTGGCACCCTGACTATTTCTGAAAGTCGCCACGGTCTGCGTATTCAGTCTGAAAAGATGCCTACCCTCGCTGGTACCCTTGAACCGTTTGAAGGGCATATCTGGGTGATTCGGTGGGACAACCAGAATGCCGGCAGCGATGCGTTTATACGCTACGAGGTGAATGGCGCTCACCAGGTAATGGGGTTTACGCTACACCCGTTTAGCGAGCGTGAAAGCAACAATCACGAATGGCGTGATATGCACTTTACTAAGTCGCTAAGTGAATGAATTTGAGATTGTGCTTTAAGATCTTTAAAAATCGATTATATCGATTAATAAATGAGATTTTAATTCAGCAATACAATCTAATAATCTGTACTCAACTTAACGAGGAGCAGACAAATGGCTAAAATGATTCAAAAATTGGTGAAGAAGCAACAATCCGATAATGGCGTAGCAGTAACCTGCAATTATCAAAATAATTATTATGGTGATCAGGTCTGTGTGGCTTGTAAACCTACTCCGCTGTCTCAACAAGCTGGCAAATAATTCGGCCTATTATCAGACCAGCATGAGTAAACCCAATTCGCGGTGAGGTGAGTTAAATCGTCTCACCGCTGAGTAACTCAAAGCTCAGTACTTCGGATTTAGCGTCGTCTCCGGCTAGCAATAATCGCGCAGCAACCTGACCCTTTTCAATACTCGACTGGCACACGGTCGAAAGTTGTGGACGGGTACGAGCCGCTTCATCAATACCATCAAAACCAGTGATCTTCAGTTCACCTGGCACATCAATGCCCATGCCCAATGCACATTGCAAAAGCTCGATAGCGATAATGTCACTCATGCAAAGAATCGTGCGCGGTCGGTCTGTGGTACTTAATGCTTCTTTTGCAGCCTGGCGAGCGAAATTGCCCCCACTCTCAGGAAGATGCCATATCCAGTCGTTACTGATTGTTGCATGGCGATCTTGTATTGCCCGCATATACCCGTCGAGTCGGCGATGAGAAATGGCGGTTTCTGCATCAAGTAATGGGCTGTCGTAAATACGGCATGTACTAGGGGAATCGATAAGTTTCAGGCCTAAAATTGCAACGCTGTCACCCTCTTCTATTGCAGACAACGCCATTTGATAGGCAGCTTCTTCATTATCGATATTTACCGAAGGGCAACCTTCTAAGTTAAAGTCTACCGTAACAACAGGTTTACTCTGTTGTTTGAGTTCATCACCTAACTTCGTATTCTGCGGAGCACCGTAACAAATAAATCCATCGACAAAATCCGCCACATCGAGAATAGTCGTAGCATTGCCAGCATAAAGCAGCAAGTGTTTACCCGCTTCCTGTAATACTGACGACACGCCTCGAATGAAGGTGCTTGCCACCGGGTCACTGACCATGTAACCGATGTTATCTGCCAGCACCACTGCGACAATATTAGAGTGACCTTTACGAAGAATTTGTGCCGCTTTGTTTGGACCGCTGTAACCGATTTCCTTACACGCAGTCAAAATCGCATCACGCCGGGCAGCGGATAGCTGATCTGGCCGATTAAACGCATTGGAAATGGTTGCCGTGGAAACACCGAGTTTTTCGGCCACATCTTTCAGAGTGAGTTTTACTTTTTTCATACCGCGACTTCGCTCACAACAGGCAGCCAAACAGAGTTACTTCAGGGAATGCTTCCCAATAGCAGCGATCCGGATGGGCAAACTTAAACGATTAACATTTTTTTAAAATATTAGCACAGACATTGCGAGCGTGACGATCTTATTTTGTCATCCACACCGTATTTGCTCGTACTTATGAACTGGGAAAAGTTTAAGAGAAGGCTAAAATTTTCAGAAGCCGGCTCCCGTTTCCTGAATCCGGCTTACAAACAAATCTTATATAGATTACAGTAGAATGGCTTAGCGCGTGCCGAAAATTTTGTCGCCGGCATCGCCTAGCCCCGGCAAAATATAACCTTGTTCGTTCAACCGCTCGTCAATGGAAGCCGTGAATATTTCCACATCAGGGTGCGCGTTTTGTACCGCCTCGATGCCTTCCGGTGCGGCCACCAGAAATAGCCCCATAATTTGCTCACAGCCTTTTTGTTTTAACAAATCGATAGTCGCAATGAGCGTGCCGCCGGTGGCCAGCATCGGGTCGACAATCAGTGCGGTACGGATATCGATATCCTTCACCACTTTGTCAAAATAGGGTACCGGCTCTAGGGTTTCTTCGTCGCGATACAACCCTACTACACTGATTTTGGCATTAGGGATAAGTTGCAATACACCATCCAGCATACCCAGCCCGGCACGTAAAATAGGTACAACGGTAATTTTCTTGCCTTTTATTTGCTGCACTGACAGCGTATCACCGCTCCAGCCTTTAATTTCAGCCGTCTCAGTAGGCAGTTCCCGGGTGGCTTCATAGGTAAGCAAGTTCCCCACTTCTGATGCCAGTTCACGGAAATCTTTGCTGGAAATGCTAGATTCCCGCATCAGACCGATTTTGTGTTGAATAAGCGGATGTTTAATTTCATGGACAGCCACGATGAATTCCTCTGTAACTTGCCTATTCGCCTGCTATTTAGCTGGCTGGCTTTTGAATAATGAAAATAACATCGTTGTAGCGCCAAGCCAATTTCCCCATCGATAACGTACTGAGTATTCTGGCGAAGAAGCCGACAACTTTGTCTTTCTTTGAGCGCTTTCGAAGATAATTATTTTTCCCCATTTCCATACTTAGCTGCAGGCCGTTTGCATCACAAAACGCTTTAATACCACCGCGCGATAATTGGGGATCGTACACAATGGGATACGGAGCATGACCAGGTTCACCAGCCTGGGTTTTCCCTTTGATAAACCGGTAATAGCTTACATGTAACCAATGCGGGGTCATGCGCGCCAGGAAACCATACACGGTATAACGATCAGGCACTTTGATGACGATCAGGCCTCCGGGTTTCAGCCATAACGTAAAATTCATCAGTACTTTATTGATGTTCTCAATATGTTCAAGCACATATGACGTGTATATCACATCGAAGTGTTCAGCGGGTAAGTCCAGCGCGCGCAAATCGCCAATCACAATTTCATGCAAATCATTGTGTTTAGCTTTTCGTAGTGCCAACGCCGCTTCGTCGATGTCTACACCGGTGATGAACCGGTCTATCCCTTCCAGCTTAAGCGGCCATTTCTGTCCGCATCCCGCTTCGAGAATAATAAGTTTACCGTTGGCTTGTTCTGCAACATTGCGGATGTGTTGCTCAATAAGCCGGGTTTCCTGTTTGGTATTTTCTAACAGCGTGAGGCGTTCCATTGCATTCCTGTAGAGGTAAAAGACGAGAAAACAGTCAGCTATTGATACGCCTTCAAAGTTTACACAGTTCAGTTACAGATGAAATAGCGAAAAACTTATAAGACCACCGTTTCATCTGGTATTTTGATTCCCACTCCCTGGGTGTACTGGAATTACTTTACCGCCGCCTTTAGCCGGTACGTCGTTAAACCTTTGCTTTCAATTACCACTCTTCGTTAACTTAGTATTTAGTAATGCGCAGATAACACTGCGTAGCACATGAATAAATCATGCGGGCCAGGTAGCGCACGCTAATAACAAAAACGACAACAATAATTACAGAGGAAACAACATGACATTTCGTCGTACTTTCACTGCCCTGACATTGGCACTGAGCGTCGCAGGAAGCCTCGCTATACCATCGGCTCTCGCCGCCGATACCCCAGTTGTAAAACGCAGTATTCCTGTGGAATCCGCGGTTACCACGACACATAAAACCACTATCAAAGGTGAGAAAATCAGTTATACCGCAACGGCGGGAATGCAGCCATTGTGGGATGAAGAAGGCAATCCAACAGCCACATTGCAATATACCTACTACAAGCGGGAAGGCGTAAAAGACAGCGCATCTCGCCCACTGGTTATTAGCTTTAACGGAGGACCGGGCTCCGCTTCGGTTTGGATGCACATTGCCTACACCGGCCCGAAAGTGCTGAACATCGATGAAGAAGGCTATCCGCTGCAACCTTATGGAACCAAAACTAACCCGTACTCCATTTTAGATGTTGCCGACATTGTTTACGTTAACCCGGTGAATACCGGCTACAGCCGCGCCCTTCCTGATAAAGACGGAAAAATGCCGTCGAAAGATAAAATCGCAAAAATGTTTTTTGGTGTGAATGTTGACGTGCAATACCTGGCGGAATGGATTAACACGTTCGTCACCCGCAACAATCGCTGGCGTTCACCGAAATACCTGATTGGCGAAAGCTACGGTACAACCCGGGTTTCTGGCTTGGCGCTGGCATTACAAGAACGTCAATGGATGTATTTAAACGGCGTTATTCTGGTGTCGCCTACTGAGCTTGGCATTAAGCGTGAAGGCCCGGTAGAAGCAGCCAACCGCCTGCCCTACTTCGCAGCTGCCGCCTGGTATCACAACAAGCTGGCAGCCCAGTATCAGAACATGGACCTGGAAGCTTTTCTACCTCAGGTTGAACAATTCACCCTCAATAAGCTGTTACCGGCTCTTGCTAAAGGTGCTTGGATCAGTGATGAAGAAAAGCAGTCTGTGATCAACCAGTTTGCGGCCTACTCAGGTTTAACGGCTAAAGAAGTTGAGCAGAGTAACCTGGACGTTAGCACCTGGTTTTTCTGGAAAGCGCTGCTGCGTGATGAAGGCAAAACCATTGGTCGTCTGGATAGCCGTTACTTAGGTATCGATAAGCAGGAAACCGGTGATCGCCCCGATTACAATGCAGAGCTAACATCCTGGCTGCATTCGTTCACGCCAGCAATCAACGATTATCTGCGTAACGACCTGAAATTTGAAACCGACACCAAGTACAACATGTTCGGTATGGTGTATCCATGGGATCGCGACAACGATCACACCGGCGACAATTTGCGTCAGGCGATGGCTACCAACCCTTACCTGAATGTGATGGTGCAGTCTGGTTATTACGATGGTGCTACCAACTATTTTGATGCCAAGTACACCATGACCCAACTCGACCCCAGCGGCAAAATGAAAGACCGCCTGCGCTTCAAAGGTTATCGCAGTGGTCATATGATGTATTTGCGCTATGAAGACTTAAAAGCCGCAAACGAAGACATCCGTACCTTTATCAGCGAGAGTCTGCCAGCGAAAGACGAAGCGGCCAAATACGACCGATAGTACTGAGCAGAGCTTCCGATTACCGCAGTAATGAGCAAAAGCCTGGTTAGCGCAAGCTTGGCTAGCGAAAACCAAACCGTAAGACGTAAAAATGCCAGCACCTGATGCTGGCATTTTTGTTACACTCACACCATGAATTATCTCGCCCACCTCTTTCTGGCTCAGCCAACCGCAGATTCCTGCTACGGCAATCTATTAGGCGATTTCCAGAAAGGTATTGATGTCACTCAGCTTCCTCAAGCGGTTAAAAATGGCCTTGAGAATCATAAGCTGGTTGATAAATTTACCGATTCTCATCCTTGGGTAACAGGGCTCAGACAAACATTCAGCCCTCAGCGACGTCGCTTTGCCGGCATCACGTTAGATGTGCTCTTCGACCACTTTCTCATTCAACATTGGCAACAATTCAGCCACCAGCCTTTTCAGACATTCTGCGATAACCGCTATGCACTACTGGCAAAACGCCACAATGACATGCCGCCATGCATGCATCAGGTAGTGGGAAGCATGCTTGAGAACCGCTGGTTAGATGTCTATGAGAATGTGGAAGGTGTGGCAATGGCGCTAGACAGAACCGCATCACGCATTCGGTTTCGTCATCGGTTTGAAGGCAGCATTGAAGAAATTCTGCCAGCTTATACGCAAATAAATAAGGAATTTCCTGCGTTTTTCAGTGAGCTTGAAGCGCACATAAAAGAAAAGGGGCTCGAGGCCCCTTCTGCGTAATGCGTCCGTGCCTGTAAGACACAGCGCTCTTATTTTTCCGGTAACGTGATATTCAGTTCCAGTACGCTGCAGTCTTCACTGTTTTCTAGCTGCACTGACACGTCGTCATCGGCAATATGCACGTATTTGCGGATCACTTCGAGGATTTCTTGTTGCATCATCGGCAGATAATCCGGTTGCGAACGTTTACGACGCTCATGGGCAACGATGATCTGCAGGCGCTCCTTGGCGACAGCCGCAGTATTTGGTTTCCCTTTTTTCAGCAGATAATCGAAAATGCCCATTACTTACCTCCCAGCAGTCGCTTGAAGAAACCCTTTTTCTCAACATCCAGGAAGCGATGAGGCACTTCTTCACCCAACAGGCGTTTCACCGCGTCGGAATAAGCTTTACCCGCATTCGACTCGGTATCCAGAATAACCGGCGCACCTTGGTTCGATGCTTTTAATACGGCTTCTG
The DNA here is from genome assembly GCF_001757105.1 of Alteromonas confluentis. Taxonomy (GTDB): domain Bacteria; phylum Pseudomonadota; class Gammaproteobacteria; order Enterobacterales; family Alteromonadaceae; genus Alteromonas; species Alteromonas confluentis. Next base: position 82,073 of record NZ_MDHN01000028.1, on the reverse strand, counting down.
ACTCTGGGATGACTCCCAGCAGTGGCACAGCAAGAATTTCTTCTACATCGGCAACACTCAGCATTTCTGCGGTGGCCACACGCTCAGGATTGTAGCGGGTTAATAGCAAATGCTCTTTTACAGACTGACCTTTCTCTGCGCGCATGGATTTGCTTTGCAAAATGCCTAGAATGCGGTCTGAGTCACGCACGGAAGACACTTCCGGGTTTGTAACCACAATGGCTTCATCGGCGAAGTACAGCGCCATCTGTGCGCCCTGCTCTATACCGGCAGGAGAATCGCAAATGATGAAGTCGTAGTCTTTCGACAGATCATCAAGTACTTTCTGAACGCCTTCCATGGTCAGTGCGTCTTTATCCCGGGTTTGAGAAGCCGGCAGGATATACAGATTGTTGGTGCGCTTATCTTTAATCAGCGCCTGATTCAGCGTCGCTTCCTTGTTGATCACGTTTACAAAGTCGTAAACCACACGACGTTCGCAGCCCATGATTAGATCCAGGTTTCGCAGACCCACATCAAAATCAATCACCACGGTTTTATGTCCGGCCAACGCCAGACCTGTAGCAATGGCAGCACTTGACGTGGTTTTGCCTACGCCGCCCTTTCCTGAAGTTACTACAATTATTTTAGCCATTTACTATTCCCCAATAGCATTTGCACCGCGTTAGGATAATGCTTCAATAAGAAGTGCATCTGCGTCTAAATATGCCTGTGCTGGTTTTTTCCAACACTTATTTTGTATGTTTTCCTGCATCACGAAGCGCCCGGCAATAGAAACCAATTCAGCTTCCATGTTCTGACAAAAAATTCGTGCCTGCTCATTGCCCTTAACGCCGGCCAGCGCCCGTCCACGTAGTGTTCCGTAAACGTGAATATTACCATCAGCGAGAATTTCAGCCCCTTCACTTACGGCGCCCAGAATCACCAGATCACTGCCTTCCGCATAAACCTGCTGACCAGAACGCACAGGTCTGGCAACAATCTTAGCAGGTTTCACCACTTCTACTGTATGCGTAACGGTTTCTACTTGTGCTGGCGCTTCTGCGGGTGCTTGCTGACTTTGTGAAACCGATGCTTCAACAGGTTTATTTTCAGCAAGTGGCTTTTCGCTGATTTTGCTCTGACTAATATCAGCCATACCCAAATCGTTGATGGTAGATTTTAATCCTTCAGTAACACCCTTTATCGCCATAGGTTGTAAATCATGGCGACGACATAACGCCACCAACAGTTCAAACTCGGTAGCAGACAGCGGCGCATTAAGATGAAGGATCAGTGAAGAGCGGGTGAAAAAGAGCGGCGCACTGGCAATTTTTTCCGCCAGTTGCGATTCAAATTCATCCGGTTCAAAGGAGACAACTTCCAGTACAATACTGGTAAGCGTGGTGCCTTTCATTCGAAAGCACGGTTGAGACATGTAGCGCATCCTGAATTATAATTATAATCCCGCTACAAGCTAGAAATGACAAGGCGGGAACTGATGACACAACTCTATCAAATTCCCGGCTTACAGCAACATAAACGCCCGGATTTACCCCTTGAGCGTTGAAAAATCATACAATATTGTTATTCGCGACCTGCCAGGCCAAGCATTAACACCGAAAAACCGTCAATTAGACGGTTTCTCTGTCTTCGGGAAACAAGAACAAGCAAAGTCGATTTGCACATTCCGACGCGCTGGCAAGCACGTCAAAGCGCCCCTGGGGTGACAATTCGTCAATCCAGTTACCAATTCGCTGTACACTCGTTTGGCAAGGTTTTCTGTCTAGCCCAAAGCGCACCGACAAACTGGCCGCAGCCACTTCCGTTACCAGCGTAGTGTAAGCATCGAACTGCACGGGGTCACGTAAATGTGCGCCTACATTCAAACGCTTCTTATGCCCAGCCCAACGGATTAACAGAGGTAAGATTGCCTGATAGTAGGCCGCCGTTACATGCTTCGCATACAAGCCGGTATCCGGTGGCATTTCAATGTAGTCTTCGTTCGGGTGCCATTTCGGCTCATTGCCTTCCCGTACATCTACCTGCAAACGTTCCAGCCTGGCGCGCAACGTAGTCAGCGGCTCAACAAAACCTTCTTCATAAGGCATACCGTTGTAGTCGAGCAATTCACTGGCGTTGTATACAAGCGAAACCCGTCGTCCTTTTTGCGGCGCGCCTTCATCCCCTTCACCTAGCGACAGCTCTGCTGAAGGCATAGAGAAGTAATGAAAAACCGGGGCCGGACGGGCATCCTTGCGTAGTTTGAAACCCTGCTTTTTCCACTGGATTTTGGTTGCCCACAGGTTACTGGTGTAACCATAGGTGCGTGAAATCAGTGACAGAATAACCCACGTTAACATTGAGTTATAAGGGACTTTCGAGCGCACATTAAAATGGGCAACAGGTTCTGGCTGCTCTATCCAGCGCAAAATACAGTCGTCATCTTTGGCGACAAGATCCTGCAAAATTGTCTGATAACCAGATTCGTCCAGGTCCCAGCTGTCATTATTGAGTAAAACCACATCGGCCAAACTCTGACATCCCGCTACCGGATGACGGCGCAAGAAATAATGTAAACTAAGCGCAGACTCTGCATCTTTACGCATGATGTCCAGATCGTTGATGTACACCACCCAGTAATGCAGCTCTTTCAGCAAAGCTTGAAGTTCGCCGCGGGTGACGCCTTCCCATTGACCCGGTGCCTGCAAGTCAAAAATTTTGCTCACCGATGTTGTGCTATAAGACCCACTGATTTTTTGCAGAATATCCTGGTAGGACAACCCCAGCCATTCTTCAATATCAGCAATTTGTTTACTGATTTCACTTAAGTTTCTGACACTGGCATCCAAACTGCGATCATGGCCAAGAAAATGAATCGGCCTACTGCTGCTCGCGGTTTGTTCAACAAAATGCCAGAAAGGATCTCGACCGTTAAATTTCGCAGACAGTCGCAGCAGCGTTTTGGGGCTGCTTCCTGTTGCAAGGGAACACTCCAGTTGCAACGGGTAACTGTTTCGAAATTGGGACAATGTCAACATTAGCTAATCCTTCTTAGGCTATTCAGGTCTATAAGCGCAAATACGCCCGGCAGAAATCGACCGGTATCCTGATTAGTTTGGAGTGTAGCTAAGGTATGAAATGTGTTCGATATACGAATTGATAATCAGATGTCGATACTGATAAGTACCGATACCTGCGCTAAGGTATAGATAAAACAACGCATTGAGAGGAAAGCCTGTTTTTTTTGCACAAAAAAAGGCCAAAAACGCACTTTGACCTTTAGTGACATTTGCGACATCGCTTTGACGTTATTATCCGTCAGTCGACTGTGCTGTTATCCAGGCTTCAACGTCTTGTCTCACCATGGCCATAGGACGGGCGCCCGGTAGCAAGATAACGTCATGAAATTGTTTGATATCGAACTTAACGCCCAGCGCTTGTCGCGCTTGCTTTTCCAATGCAACAAATTCGAGCATACCCAGTTTGTAACCCAGTGCTTGCCCAGGCATGGCCATATAGCGTTCAACTTCTGGCACAACATCAGATAACGGCGTGCCCGTCGTATCGTGGAAATACGCTATTGCTTGCTCTCTGGTCCAGTGCTTAAAGTGCATTCCCGTGTCTACCACTAAGCGCACTGCCCGGTAAAGTTCAGCTTGAAGGCGACCTAAATTACCCAATGGGTCGTCGTCATACATGCCCATATACTCCGCAGCCACATATTCAGAGTACAATGCCCATCCCTCGACAAACGCATTGTAAGGTGCATTTTGTCGCATCAGACCGATATCAGTTTGCGCCATGTTCAATGCGATTTGAAAATGATGCCCTGGTACAGCTTCATGGTAAGTGAGCGTTTTTAAACTGAACTTAGGTACTGCTTTCATATCGCGCAGATTGATCCAGTAGATGCCGGGGCGACTGCCGTCCAGAGACGGCTGGGAATAATAGCCTCCCGCCTCACCCGCTTCCGACACCGGCGGAATCCGGTCGACCTCTACCGGCTGTGTGGGCACAGTGCCATAGAATTCAGGCGCCCGAGCCATCACCGTTTTCACTTCATCGTTCAGATAATCGAGGAGTGCCTGGCGCCCCTCTTCCGTGGCTTCAAAAAGCTGTCCGGGAACGTCAGCCAGCGCAAGCATGCGCTCACCAACCGTTCCTTTTGAATAACCGTTTTCCCGCAGAATCGTATCCATCTGCGCAGAAATCCGCTCAACTTCAGATAAACCTAACTGGTGAATTTCTTCCGGTGACAATGTCGAATCGGCCAGGAATTTAATTTCATGTAGATAAAATGCCTCACCGCCAGGCTGCGCCCATATGCCGTCGCTGTTACCCGCCTTTTGCTCGCTTTCAAGTACCGCATCTCTGGCACGATTAAATGCCGGATAGACCACCGTTGAAACCAATTCACCGGCAAGCTTCACCATGTCGCTTTTGGTTGTCGCATCCAGTTCACTGACCTTTTCAAGCTTGCTCGCAAAAGCAGTTACCAATCCGTGATCTTCGGGCTCGGCGGCCAAAAAGCCATTCAGGTAAGCCAAGGTTTTCGGGCGCAGTTTTTTCGGCAGTACAATACCTTTCGCCTCGTCGGCCTTAAATTTGGCCACCACGCCATCTACAAATGCGCCCATTTTTTCCAGCCGGGTGAGATAGTCCTCGGCATCTTTTTTTGTCGCCACGGACTGCTGTACCTGCATTATCTTGGGTATATCAATCAACGGGCCCATGATCTGATTAATAATATAAGGCAGGTGCGCACTCCAGGTATCAATATATCCCCCAGGAAAGGTGCGTTCACCGGTATAAAAGTCGAATATGTTAATGAGGATTTGTTGATGCATGCGGTCTTTGTCAGAAAGCAATGTACCATCAATCTCTTTCAGTGCTGCTGCGGCCTGCGCCATACTGCTCTGGAATTGTTCCATACCGGCGACAGAATAGTCTGGGAACCTATCGTTATACCTGCCCCCAGCCTGCTGAACCGGCATAGCTAACGTGGTTGACAGCGTCGGATATTGATCAAAGAAAACCCGGGTGTACGTATCGGCGGTTTCAGTAAGCGCAATGTCCGCGGCTTCTTGCTGCGCGGGCGTCACCTTTGTTTCCTGTTTGGCGGTTTGACTGGCATCGTTACAGCCTGTCATCAAACCGGCTGTAATAAGCGCAATAAACAAGTTGGAGAACTTCATACCTATTCCTTCTTCTTCGTTGTTGTCCCATTCTGTCTGAATCTGCTGCACAGCACAGCGTCACTGAACGCAATTCAGGCAGATTTAACCGAATCCCGATAGCGAATAAGAATAAGCGGCTAGGTGGTTTATCGACGTCTTCCATGATGCAAATCAATAATTTACCAGTTTTTTCTGTAATCCAGGTTACCGTAGTTACATAACCTTCCGGGCTAGGCTATGGTTGCACTCTGACTCGCAGATTCTGTAATTGTATGTTCTGGACGCTCTATTCCACCATTGAGAAAACCTTCTTCAATACGTTAACGAAAAAGATTGCGGGCAACATTGGCTTTCTTTTTCTCTGCCAGGTAGCCACCCTGTATCTTTTCTACCTTTATGCACATGCGGATGAAGCAACCCGTGAAACCGCTTTTCTATGGTTAGCCACTATGTTGGTATTGAACGCGGTTGGTTTTCTATTCACCCTCTTTTACTTACGCTATTTAATCGTGCGGCCCGTAAGCGCACTCGTTCGCACCCTTGATGAAATCAATCACACCGAGGGCGACTTAAGAACCCGGTTGCCTGCGTTTACCCAAGACGAATTCCGCGCCTTGTCAAAGGCCTACAATCTGTTTGCTAACAATTTGAACAAATTACTGAGTCGCATCCATGCAGATGCGCAGCTTACAGCATCTAGCAATGCTGCCATGTCGTCGCAAATTCATACCGCCAGTGACCAAGCCAGCCAGCAAAAGCACCTGACCCAGGAGGTGGTTGCCGGCACTACCACTGTAACCCAAGGCATAAATGACATTGTGCAGGCGAGTAACGGCATGGCACAGAGCAACTATTCAAATCTACAATCGGCATCGCTGGCAAACACCACACTATCTGAATCGCAAACGCAATTGGGCGATATCTCAACGCTGTTATCTTCGTTTTCCCACACTGTGGGTGGTTTGCAGGAAAATGCTGCCAATGTGAAAAGCATTCTGCGCATGGTGGAATCTTTCGCTGACCAAACCAACCTGCTCGCGCTAAACGCGGCCATTGAAGCCGCCCGTGCCGGCGAGGCGGGCAGAGGATTCGCGGTGGTCGCTGACGAAGTGCGCGCATTGTCAGTAAAAGTGACAGACGCCACCCGGCAAATTAACGCGTTCCTTAACGACATGGATTTGTTGGTTAATGAAACCCAACGTGAATCAGATTCCCTACTAGATGCGTCTTCGAAAATGAAAAGTAGTCTGGATAGTACGATGAAAACTTTCAGCGATATGATGACTGACTTTCAGAAAAACAGTGATGAGTTTGACTATATTGCCCGGTCGGTTACGCAATTAAATCGGCATTCTCAACAAACCTTAACTTCAGTCACTACAATAACGGCGTTGGCGGAGGGCATGCAGGAAAAGTTAGTGACGGTAGATACTGAGGCCAGACAAGCACAAACACTGGCCTCTGCAACAACTACACAACTTGCCCGCTTTGTTAGCCAGGCGTGAAGAGAGGATTAAGCGAGGCGTAGCTTTGCTTTCGACTTAACCGGTTGAGGGAAGGGATAACTTGAGTCAAGAATTAGACGACTGCCATCATTAAACTCATAAGAAGTAAGGGTTTCTGATAACACTTCACATTTATTGCACGTTCGGAAACAGTGTAGCCAAATATGGGATTGCTCTACACTTAATGCTTTGTCGGCCTGGGTTAGACGCATTACAGTCATGGTTGATCTCCGGGTAAGAATCACATTCTTTCGTCGAACTGCATGCGAAAGATCACATTTTTCTAAAGTAACTATTCCTTTAAGAACTCGCTCTTACACTTACTAAAAAAAGACTGATAAGTCCGTCGCAGACTCTACTTTAGTCTACACCCACATTTTTGTTCTATTACAGGAAAGATTACAAGGTTAAGAATAGATCTAAATCAAAATAGTTCGATATCGTTATCGCACATTGTCATGTTAAGAAGTTATATAGTTTTAATTGACAGCTGGATGTGTTTTTCGCATGTCTAGGGCGGCAGAAATTGCGCTGGCAGAATTAAACCGCGCGACTATATTTAACGTAGCTAATTTTGTCTGTGAAGATTGTCTGGAAGCCGGACTCGGGTAGGCGAGCTTTAACCAGGTAGATATTCTTAGAAGGGTATAGCATTGTTGTCGGGCTAGCATGAGTTGCTAACTTGACGATCCGATGCCTCACTCCCAAAGAAGTAGAAAGTTCGTCAGAAGTCCTCCCAAAGTAGGATTTTTTTCCGAAATCCGCTTTCTTATAATGTGATTGAATGTTAAAACATCGTTAATAAACATAGGAGTCGCACCATGTGGACCAAGCCTCAATATACTGAAATGCGTTTAGGTTTTGAAGTTACTCTGTACATCAAAAACCGCTAATAGCCCATACGAGGCAGGCTGTCGTTAAGCCAGCACGCTTCTTCTATGGCACTACAATTAGGTAGTCTAACTGCCCGATTGGTATGAAAAGAGGTTGCCTTTGGCAGCCTTTTTTATTCCGGCTCTTCTGCTCATGCTTTCAGGCAACGACGTTGACAGGTGAACTATGCAAATTCTCGTTTTAGGTTCAGGCGCAGGTGGGGGTTTTCCTCAGTGGAACTGTCACTGCAAAAACTGTAAAGGGCTGCGCGAAGGCAGCATTAACGCCCAGGCCCGAACCCAATCCAGTATTGCCGTTTCGGCCAATGGTGAAGACTGGATACTCATTAACGCTTCGCCGGACTTACGCCAGCAAATTAATCAAACGCCACAATTATGGCCTACCGATCCCAACCAGCAGCGGGGCACTTCGATTCGTTCCATCGTACTCACCGACAGCCAGATAGACCATACCACCGGTTTGCTTACCCTACGTGAAGGCTTGCCCTTACCGGTCTACTGTACTGATGTAGTGTACGAGGATCTCACTGAAGCGTTCCCGCTGTTCCCTATGCTTAAACACTGGCACGGTGGCCTTCAGCGCCACGGCATTGATACCGAATATGATTCTGCATTCACACCGATAGGCGCAGATGGCCTGTCGTTCCGACCCGTTGTACTGGCGTCCAATGCACCACCCTATTCTTCATACCGCGACAACATTGTGCCGGGCAACAATATTGGCCTGCATATTAAAGATGAGCGCTCTGGTAAGTCAGTGTTTTATGCGCCAGGCTGCGTGCAAGCCAATCCACTGGTTGAAAATATGCTTGATCAGGCCGATTGCGTGCTGTTCGACGGTACCTTGTGGCTCGACGATGAAATGATCAAGAATGGATTTAGTAATCGCTTGGGTACACAAATGGGACACATGCCGGTGAACGGCGATGATGGCGCGGTAGCCTTGCTTAATCGCTTCGATATTTCCCGCAAGGTGCTTATCCATATAAACAATACCAACCCGGTGTTAAATGAAGACTCCGATGCCCATCAGTATCTTGAAGACAATAAAATAGAGCTCGCCTACGACGGCATGCATATTACGCTTTAAATCCGAGGATTTTTTATGTCAGACAAGCCATGGTCTAAACAAGAATTCGAACAAAAACTTCGCGCAAAAGGCGAGTATTACCATATCTATCACCCGTTCCACATTGCCATGAATAAAGGTGAATGCAGCAAAGAGCAAATCCAGGGGTGGGTCGCGAACCGTTTTTATTATCAGGTCTGTATTCCCGTAAAAGATGCCGCGGTACTGGCAAATTGCCCAGACATGGCTACCCGCCGCAAGTGGATCCAACGTATTCTTGACCACGACGGAGAAGAAGGCGATCCGCGTATGGGCGGTATCGAAGCCTGGTTAAGACTGGGCGAAGCCGTGGGTCTCGACCGCAACGATATGCTGGAAGAAAAGTTTCTGCTGCCCGGCGTGAAATTTGCGGTAGGTGCATATGTGAATTTCGCCCGCCGTGCATCTTGGGAAGAAGCCGCCTGTTCATCGCTAACAGAAATGTTTGCGCCTGAAATTCACCAAAGCCGCCTTGATACCTGGCCAGGGCATTACCCGTGGATCGATGAAGCGGGTTTTAGTTATTTCCAGATGCGTCTGAGTCAGGCTCGTCGCGATGTAGAGCACGGTCTGCAAATTACACTTGACCATTTTGTGACCCGCGCCCAACAGGAAAAAGCCTTGAACATTCTGCAATTTAAGCTGGATGTCTTGTGGTCGATGGCTGATGCTATCAGTCTGGCCTACGAATTTGATCGTAAGCCTTTCACCGGCATTGCCGATCAGTCAATCTGTCACAAGGGGCTGTTATGAGCCAGGTACCTAAACGCAACCGACTTTACAAATTACAATTTGAAAAAGCACAGGACAGCTATGTTCTGCTTTATCCGGAAGGCATGGTGAAGCTAAATCCCAGTGCCGCAGAAATTCTGTTGCAGGTAGATGGTGAACAGTCTGTGGACGACATCATTATTGCCCTGAAAACCAAATTCCCGGAAGCGCCAGATGACATCGGCGATGATATTACCGCGTTCCTGAGTGATGCCGAAAGCAAAGACTGGATTCACTATGTCTGAGATTAACAACGGTCAAAGCGAAACACGGGTTATCGAAGCGGGTCCGCCACTCTGGCTTTTAGCAGAAATTACCTACGCTTGCCCGCTGCACTGCGCCTATTGTTCTAACCCTTTGAATCTCACCGACAAGAAAGACGAGATCGGCACGGAAGAATGGCTTCGCGTATTATCAGAAGCCCGAGACATGGGAGCAGTACAACTGGGGTTCTCCGGCGGTGAGCCTTTACTGCGCAAAGATTTAGAACAAATGGTCGCCCATGCCAGTGAGTTAGGCTTCTATACCAACCTGATCACCTCCGGCATTGGCATGACCGAAAAACGTATCGCGGCGTTAAAAGACGCCGGCCTTGATCACATTCAGCTAAGTTTTCAGGCTGCCAATGCAGAAGCCAACGATTTGATCGGTAATCGTCGTCATTCCTTCGCGCAGAAGCTGGAAGTTGCCAAGCTGATTAAGCAATACGAATACCCGATGGTGCTGAATTTCTGTTTAACGGCGCAAAACATCGATCAGATTGATGATGTGTTGGCCCTTGCCACCGAGTTAGACGCCGATTTTGTTGAACTGGCCACCGTGCAGTATTACGGCTGGGCTTACGTAAACCGTGATCAATTGCTACCGTCGAAAGCCACCCTTGAAGCAGCGGAAGCCAAGGTCAATGCCTTCCGCGACAAGCAGAATGGTAAGGGACCTAAGTTTATTTTTGTTTCACCGGATTATTACGAAGATCGTCCAAAAGCCTGTATGAATGGCTGGGGCTCTACGTTTCTCACCGTTACGCCAGATGGGTCAGCCCTTCCCTGTCATAGCGCGAAAATTTTGCCTATGACGTTCCCGAACGTGAAAGACAAATCGCTGCAGGACATTTGGTATCAGGATTTCTCATTCAATAAATTTCGCGGTTACGACTGGATGCCATCGCCTTGTCGTGATTGCGATGAAAAAGAGAAAGACTTTGGTGGCTGTCGCTGCCAGGCTTACATGCTAACCGGCGACATGTATCAGGCCGATCCGGTGTGCAGTAAGTCACCGCATCACCACACCATAGAAGCGGCCATTGAAAGCGCAGCAAAACAACATGATAAAAGCGTGATTCTGCGGGACCCAAAAAATAAGATAGATATCGTGACGGTATAATCAATGACCCAAGAAGCCCGGACGTCAGCAAACACCAGGATCCTGCTATGCCACACTGACTCGCCGGAGTTCAGTGCGGTATTTGCCGTTGCCACACCTATTCCTGATGCCTCGGGCATTGCCCACGTGGTCGAGCATCTGGTGTTTCGTTCATCTACCCGCTACCCAGAAGCACATAACCTGTTTGCCGCGTTAGCCCTGCTTCCGGTAAAAATCAACGCCACCACGCTGGCTGGCATTACCTACTATTTTGTAGAAACCGAACATGAGCGCTTGTTTTACCAGGCATTGGAATTTGTATACGCCGGGCTCATTCACTGCACCTATCGCAGCGATGACATAAAGCGAGAGAAAGACGGCGTTATCTTTCAGGAATTAACATTTCGTGAGCGCCAGCCTGGCTATGAGGCACATATTACTGATTTAATGGCAGAAGGCAGACACACGGAAGCCGTGGCCGGTGGCTTTAGCGGTGGACTCGCACAACTCAACGAGTCGGCGATAAATACATATAAAGCGACCTGCTACTCCCCGCAAAACATCACCCTTCTGATGAATAACGGTGATATTCATAACGTTACCACGCTACTTGATATTGCCGCCGCACAGGAAAGCATTCGGCCATACACTAATTACAAAACCGGGGATGGTAACTTCGGGGATAATAATTGCGCGAGTGAAAGCGCCGGGCAAAAGCAGCGCCCAACAAACACCAATGACAGCAACACCACATCCAAAGTACAACCCCGCCCTGAACAAAGCAAAATGCTCTCTGAAGGTATTGCTGCGCTTATTGAATATTTCATTAATGAAGGAATGCAGACAGATTCTGCGGACAGCTCAAACTATGAAAACACAGTAATCAGTGTGCCATTTGAATATCTCAATAGCAGCAGAGTCGCCTTGTTCCCACCAATCATGACGAACAACCAGGCTTCGTTTGTGCGTGAAGCCAAAAGCAGCGGACAGTTTCCCTTCAATACGTTACCCTCGTTACCCAAGTACGTGCTAAATAACTGGGAGAGATTTCACCCTTTTCTTCAGGTAAAAAATGCGCACAACGACTGGTACTACGCGTTTCCAATGGCCGACAAAATTCTCCCCCGCTTAGAAGCACTGCTGATGCGAGAGAAATTTTGGTCACCTCGCATTAGTGGAGATTGTTATGCGCAGGGCATTGGGCTGCACGAACAAAATGTGGTGGTATACGCAATCAATGATGCGGCCGCCGCGAACAGAAAAGCCTTTTGTGAACAGTTGCGTGCACAACTTTTTGATGTTTGAATTTTCACCTGTTTTTTTGCATCGACAAACGTGAAACCATTGCCAGGTCAACCACCTGCAGACATAATGCGCTTCAAAGCAGGCGCTTCCTAACAGCGCTCTGTCTGCGCCAAATTGCTACCGCAACGATTCATATAACCACTTTTTAAAGGACGATTGCTTCAATGACCAGCTATTTCCTGCAGGCATTTATTTACCTTGTTGCTGCTGTAATTACTGTACCCATAGCGCGTCGCCTGGGTCTCGGTTCTGTGCTGGGCTACCTGGTTGCAGGCGTGGTTATTGGTCCGGTTTTACATTTAGTCGGCGATGAAACAGAAGCTATTCAACATTTTGCTGAATTTGGCGTGGTAATGATGCTGTTTTTAGTGGGGCTTGAACTGGAGCCAAAGTCATTATGGGCAATGAAAGCAAAATTGTTTGGTCTTGGCGGTATTCAACTTCTACTTACTACCATTGCCATTACCTTTATCGCGCTTGAGCTAGGGCAGCCTTTCTCGGTATCGCTCACTATTGGACTCATTTTCTCACTTTCATCAACGGCCATCGTACTACAAAGCTTTCAGGAAAAAGGGCTTGAACAAACGGAAGGCGGTAAAAACGCCTTTTCAGTATTGTTGTTCCAGGATATTGCCGTTATTCCTATGTTAGCGTTAATTCCGCTATTGGCGCTCCCCGAACTTATGGCTGCGGGAAATACGGCCGATGCCTCTGCACACAATTACAGTTTGGTAGATGGTTTGCCGGCCTGGCTCTATGCCATTGTGATCATGGGCTCAGTCGCCGTGGTAACCGTTGGCGGTCACTTTCTCAGCCGTCCGTTATTTAAGTATGTGGCATCGTCAGGATTGCGGGAAATTTTTACGGCGACATCCCTCATGCTAATGGTGGGTATTGCGGCACTGATGAGCCTGGTTGGACTATCGCCGGCGCTAGGCGCTTTTCTGGCTGGGGTAATGCTGGCAAACAGTGAATTTCGTCATGAATTAAAGTCGAACATTGAACCATTTAAAGGTTTACTGTTGGGGCTCTTTTTCATCACCGTGGGCGCGGGTATCGATATGCAACTGCTCACGGAAAAGCCAATGATCATTCTGGCACTGACAGTGGGCGTTATGCTGATTAAAGCTGTCATTTTGTCTATTGTTACTTTGTTATTTCGTATTCAGGGGCAGAACCGCTGGCTTTTCTCACTTAGCCTCGCGCAAGCCGGTGAGTTCGGTTTTGTGCTACTGAACTTTTCGTCGCAAAATTCCGTGTTGCCTCCTGAGCTCGTTGAGATCTTGTCCCTCGTCGTCGCTTTTTCCATGTTCCTCACTCCGGCGTTGTTCATTCTATTCAGTCATGTGATTCTCCCTGCCTATACCAATAAAAGTAATCGACGTCAGCCCGATAGCATTGATGACTACGGCACGGTCATCATTGCTGGGATTGGCCGCTTCGGTCAAATTGTTAACCGGTTGCTGCTGGCCAACAACATTAAAACCGTGGTGCTGGATGTACGTGCTGAGCAAATAGACAACATGCGTCGCATTGGTACTCAAGCTTATTTTGGCGACGCTGCCCGACCAAGCATGCTGCACACCGCTGGCATAGACAAAGCTTCCATGCTGGTTATTGCCATTAATGATAAAGAAGCTGCCATTGAAATAGTGAAGTACGTTAAACACGCATTTCCCCGGGTGAAAGTGCTTTCACGGGCATTTGACCGTGGACATGGGTATCGTTTACGCCAGTCTGGAGCAAACTTCATTGTATCTGAAACTTACCACTCAGCCCTCGCCATGGGTGCCGAAGCATTACGCTCGTTAGGCATTCACGCCGTGCAAGCAGAAAGGCAGGTTGCAGCCTATAAACATATCGAAGACAAGCAAAGTGATACGCTATACGAAGCTTGGCTAGACGATGCCAGCGGCGAGCGCATCGACAACAACTACATCAAGCTGTTTATTCAACTGGAAGAGTTAATTCAGCAAGCCCTAAAAGAAGCTGAACAAGAAGCGAATTCCGTGTTGCATGCCAAAGAGCAAGATCCGCAGGCTCGCGTCATGGACAAAGAACAGTAGTCAGGCCGTATTGCTAGCGTTTGTCACGACGGCCAAATTGTTGTTTTGGTCGAATCTTTGGTGACAATACGCCTTGTAGCAAATACTATCACCGGCCTTCTACAAAATGGATAGTTCTGTGTCGCTGATAAACCTCATTCTCATAGCCTTCGCCATGTCTACCGACGCCTTTGCTGCTGCTATTGGTAAAGGTAGTCGATTATCGGCACCTCGGCTTTTCAACGCGCTGAAACTGGGCCTTTTGTTCGGCGTAATCGAAGGCGTTACCCCGGTTATTGGGTGGGCCATCGGTTCGGCTGGACAAAGTTACATTGAGCAAATCGATCATTGGGTCGCATTCGGACTGTTATTTATGCTGGGTGCACATATGATTTACGCTTCACTTAACGGAGATGATGATGAGAGTGAAGATACTGGTCCGGTTAAATCTTCCGTTTTAGGCACCGCGCTTACCGCAGTTGGAACCAGCATCGATGCTATGGCCGTTGGTGTAAGCTTCGCGTTTCTCGACGTAAATATCGCCGTTGCAGCCTTACTCATTGGGTTGGCAACCTTCATCATGGTGACCATAGGTGCTCTTCTTGGTCAGCGTCTTGGCAATCTTGTCGGTGAACGAGCTGAAGCCATTGGTGGTGTCGTGCTCATCACTGTTGGTAGTTTTATTCTGTACTCTCATTTGTCAGCGGCATAGTCTGTAGTAAGAAATCACCAACAAGGATTGCAATCGTGGAGATAAGCCAGGAAAAGGTAGTAAGTCGCGATATCATTGCCCTACTCGAAGAGCACCTTGCAGATATGCACGCCACTTCACCACCGGAAAGCGTACATGCACTTGATGTAAATGCGTTGCAGGCAAAGGATATCTGTTTTTTCACCGCTCGGGAAAATGGCGTGTTGCTCGGATGTGTGGCGGTAAAGCAACTGTCAGCTAGCGACGCCGAACTCAAATCTATGCGTACAAGTCATGCAGCAAGGAATCGCGGTGTGGGTGCGGCACTGCTAAACGCCGCGCTAGCGTTTTGCAAACAACAAAAATACTCGTCATTAAGCCTGGAAACTGGCACACAGGATTACTTCAGCGCTGCCCACCGGCTCTATCATCGTCATGGATTCAGCGACTGCGGGCCCTTCGGGAATTACCATGACGATCCTCACAGTCGTTTTATGACTATTGCCATAGCCTGAACTTGCAAAAAAGCCGCTAGTGATAGATAGGGGCGTTTTTATTCCTGCTCAGCAAATGCTTCTGCTTTTCTGATCCGCGATTGAATGGCCGGATGACTGGAAAACCAGTTATCCATGGTTTCGCTGGCGGAGGGGCGCAATTCACTTATCTTTTTCATCGCATCAGCAAACGCCATAGGATCTTTACCGGCGTTACGTAACTGACGTAAAGCAAATTCATCAGCGTCTGCTTCGTGGGCTTGCGTAAATTTGTTATTTACCACCGTGGAACCAATGCCGAAAAACGCCTCCAGCGATCCGCTAATATCACCAAAGAAATAGCTCACGGCCAGTGTGGCAAACAACGATTCTGCAACCAGTTGCATCGAATGATTGTTTTCTACATGACCGACTTCATGAAGAAAAATAGCATTTAATAACGCTTGGTCACCATCGACCAGCGCTATCATTTCATCAGTAAAAATTATCGTCCCATCAGGTAACGCAAAGGCGTTAGGGCCAATTTGCGGCGCATGGCGAAACTGAACACTAAAAACCTTGTGATTCGTACTGATGCTATCTTTCACATCGTAGAACCCTGTACGTATTTTTTCCTGCTCAGTCAAATCCAACTCTGACGGATTAAGCAAAGTCGCATCTAAAGCGGATAAGGATTGCTGCGAGGCAATGACTTTGGCCTTGTCTGGCACCAGGTTAGCGAAGTGCACCGCAGCCCAGGGCATTAACCAGCCAAACACAAAGTAAAGTAACGCTGGCACCAGCACCACACTGCCGAAAATCCACCGCCGGTTCGTTTCTAATTTAGCTACCCCACCTTGTTCACCGTCCAGCCAATGATTTAATAACTCAGATTGATCACAGACAAGCTGCTCCCGTGTGGGTAAGCGAATTTCCCTGGGTAATCGCCCCAATTTAGGCGCGGTATTCAGAGAGTCGAGGGTGAACACCCGGGCTTCACCGACATTATCGGTAATCACCATGTTTTGGGCTTCAAGCTTAACCGAGACGGTTGAAGACTCTGCACTTTGTTCAGAATAGAGATGACCAGTGATCACGTTGTCTACCCAAGTGCTATATCGACATCGAACAGATTTGCCGCTTCTTCCCCAACCGCTTCAGCACTGTTGCCACTCGCCGCCATTACCATATCAGGTTCGGCCAACACATCGACATTTGATACGTTAGCGTATAATTGCGCTTTGCGGATTTTGGCCCAGGGAATAGCAAACCCTAGGCTAAAAATAATGGCCAGGGTATTAGTGACTCTAAGCTTGATCAGTTCCCACATTGCTAACGACGATTTAAAACCTGCTACGCCATCAAGTTCAGTGGCGCTAAATATATGATTACGGATCCGAGATGTATAAAAACTGCCGGCAATGATAAAGGTAAGAAAGTACAACGCTACGATGCCGAAGCCCAGCACGTTAGTCACACTTTCAGTATCTGAAGCAGTCATCACACTGGTAACACCGATAACGATACCGCCAACCATCATGATAGCCATGCCAATTGCAGCAGCGGCGATACCCGTTCCGAAGTATTCACCGGTGTTGAGACGCGGCTTAAACTGGCGGTCGCCATACCAGGACCCCTCCAGCAAATATTCATCCATCTTTTTCAAGTTGATAGGAAGGAGCAGGTACAGAGTGCACAAACTGATAATAGGCCAGACTAAAAAGACCATATAGGCCCGACCGATTCGACCTCGAAAACTAAAGCGCACATTGCGGTAGGCCGTCATATGTAACCGGAAACGATAGCTAAGCACAATCAGTACGGGGGCAAGCAAAGCCAATAGGCCCGCCACGATTAGACCGGCGGCTGGGCTAATATAGCCGGCAAGAAAATAGCTGGCGAACAGCACCACGGCAATAATTCTGCCTTTTAATATTTGCAGCGGTTCTGCCAGGTAAGAGAAACGATGACCGTCTATTTCTGTGTTGCCGTAAAAGTAGCGGTTAGTCCGCACCTTCGCCCAGGCAGAATAGATCCCCAGGGTAACAATGGTCAGCAGTAAGTTAACTATCCAGATTGAAAAAAACTCCGACGTGATACCGAGAAATTTAACGGGGACCGTTCGCAACACGGGTTTGGCGGGTCGAGTTACACCGGCTGCTGTAACCACGTCGGTTTCAGGCGTTGATGCTGCAAGTGGTTCTTCTGCGGCCTGCGGCGCGGCACTTTCCCTTGCTGAAATAACTTGTTCAAGTTGTTCTATTTGCTGTTGCTGGGTTGTCGAAGGCGTGTTGGCTTGTTCAGAAACAAGTTGATGATGTAATTCTTTGATTTCGGCCAGCGTATAGCCGGAATAGTCGCTAGGCTTATCCATAGTTTTATTCTCTACTGCTTATTCATTCCATTGAGCGGGCTACCCCGCCCCCTAACATTACGCTTAACCGGTAAAACCGACAAGTTTTTTCCCTGTTCGGCAGCCTGGGTTGAGGTATAGTGAACGTATTATACCAGCTCATGGTTACTGCTGGCTGACGCTACTTAAGGAATAATCAATGAAACAATCCATTGCTACAACACTGTCATCATTCATGCTTCTTGCACTCCCCGCTTTTATGGCTGTAGCAACCGGTGAGGATAACGCTTCAGTACAAGCCACTACCATGGAAGTGCATAAAAGCCCGACATGCGGTTGCTGCAAAAACTGGATTGCTCATATGCAGGAAGCGGGCTTTGCCGTTTCTCCTGTGGATCATGCCAACCTGTTCTCATTGAAGATGGAAGCGGGCGTACGCGAGCAATACCAGTCTTGTCACACCGGCACTATCGATGGCTACGTATTTGAGGGCCATGTACCGGCCAAGTTTGTTCAGCAATTTCTGCAATCACCGGCAGCAGACGCCATCGGCCTTTCTGTGCCAGCAATGCCTGTGGGTACACCTGGAATGGAAATGGGCGGCCGCTTTAGCCCCTATGATATCCTGCTTCTCAAAAAGGATGGAAGCGCAGAGGTGTACGCCAGTATTGCCAGTTACGATGAGCAATTTTGAAATAAAAAAACGATACCCGTATATTCGATGGTGCTGTCGTCAGGCGTGAAACAGCACTAATCGAGGCGCGCTTTCACTTTGAATTTGATGATAAATTCAACGCCTTTGTTTTCCTCGCTGTTACAGGTAATCGAGCCACCAAGGGCATTGGTAATAATATTATAAGTAATATTCAGCCCGAGCCCGGTGCCGCCATGACTGCGGTTCGTTGTAAAAAACGGGTCAAAAATCCGGCTTAAGTTTTCTTTATTGATTCCCCTGCCATCGTCGCGATATTGCATCATGAACATATTATTTTCGTGTTCACTAATCCCAATGTAGATATTGCCGGAGTCGCGATCTTTAAAACCATGATTGACGGAGTTCATAATAAGATTAGTGACCACTTGGGAAAGCAGGCCTGGGTTGGTCACCACATTGATATCGTTGCGACACTCCGTTGCAACAACCACTTTCGCTTTGCGTAACACAGAACTTAAACTGTAGAAGATTTCATCGAGATACTGATTAAGATTTACCTCCCGGTCTTCTTCACTGGTCTGATCCACCGCCACCTGCTTAAAGCTGCGCACTAACTGCGCTGTTCTATCAATGTTTTTCTTAATCATGCCAGCCAGTTCACTGGCGCTATTAAGATAATCCTCGAAGTCATTTTCCGTTAGATTTCCCTGTTCGTATCGGGTTTGGATATCGCGACATTCTTCCATTAATTGGGTAATACCGGTGAGTCCTATGCCCACCGGCGTATTAATCTCATGAGCAACACCCGCCACCAGCGAGCCCAAGCTGGCCATTTTCTCTGACTCGACCAATTTACTCTGTGCCAGCTTCAGACTTTCAATGGTTTCAGACAAGCTGCGGTTAGTCTCCTTTAGCGCTTCGTTCCTGCTTATTATTTTTTCTTGCAGCGCTTTCTTTTCTGAAATATCACGGGTAATAGCATAGATGGCGGGGCCACCATTTAGCTTTATCTCTATCACAATAATTTCAGTCCAGAACAGCGAACCATCAGCCCGTTGATGCTGCCACTCCAGCATCTTGTTTCCATAGCCAGCTACCTGTTTTGCATTGTCAGCCACCACATCTACAGAGCGACGACCGTCCGCTTGATACTCTGGTGATAGATCCATTGGCGTGAGGCCGAGGATTTCCTCTTTGCTGGAATAGCCGAACATATCTAACAGGGCTTTATTGCAATCGATGAACTTGTGATCAATGAGCAGGCTCAGCCCATCTTGAGATTCATTAAATAAGGTCTCAAAGGTATTTTTCTGCTCTTTGAGCGCCAGCTCAATGGCTTTACTTTCAGAGATATCACGCCAGCTCGCATAAATGACCTCCTCACCGTCCATAGTCATTTTGGTGAGAATAATTTCTACCCAAAGTGCATCGCCATTAAAACGTTTGATGATCCATTCAAAACGCACGCTGCCTTCCTGATGGCAACGGGCCACCAAGGCGAGCCCTTTAGTTACCGATAGGGTGCCGTCGTGTTGTCGCGCTGGGGAAAAGTCGAATGGGGTTTTACCAATAAAATCATCTCTATTGTCAACGCCGACCAGCGTTAGCATAGACGCATTACAGTCGATAAACACTTCATCTTTAAAAATTGCCAGACCATCTTTCGAATTTCTGAAAACAGCTTCGAATCCGTTCTCACAATTGTTTACATCATTCATCAAGGCAAACCTGCAAAAAGTCAGTGGCGGCATCAAAAAGACGCCCCTTAACAGCAAAAAATAGATCGTACTTAGCGGCTAAGATTCTTGTTTAAAATTAGCAAAGACCAGCGAGTTTGCCACCTTCCACAATGGGTTATTCTTCTAATCGATTGGACTGGGCGGCATTTCCTAACATTGAACGCTGTTTAGCAGTAAAGAATTATCTAATACGTTAGGTTTTTATATCTTTTTAGCAAAACGTAAAAATAGTTTAAAAAGTGCATGAACCTTAATGTAAAGCGGGCGTAGAGAATGTAACCCTCTTGGCCTGCTTTTTTAAGGATGATGCATGAAAAGGTCTTTCTCCCTTATTGCACTTAGTTTATCGATTACTGCCTGTGGTGGCGGTGGTGGTTCTGACAGCACCCCGACAACACCGGTAACACCTACACCCACGCCGACAACCTATACGGTTACCGTTACCACCAGCGATGGCGGTTCATCTTCAGTCACCAGTGAAGCGGTGAACGAGAACAGCACGCTGGCAATCACACTTACGCCAGACTCGGGCTATGAACTCACCCTTGCTGAAGGCTGTGACGGCACACTGAACGGAACCACTTACACCACAGGGGCAATTACTGCTGCCTGTACGGTTTCAGCCACATTTTCTGAAATCGACACCACGGTAAATGTTACCAGCGCTGCACTAAGCGGCGGTGTGCTGTACCCCAGTTCTGTGACGACGCAGCAAGGTGAGCGTGTATCGATGACACTGGTACCCGATGTAACTAACATGATAGATGCGGTAAGCGGCTGTAACGGGTCATTGAAAGGTAACGTGTATAGCTTTACCGCCAGCGAAAGTTGTGAGGTTAGCGCAACCTTTACTCCCCAGTCTGATACTACAACCCGTAGCAACACTGGCGGTCAGAAAACGCTGGTATTGCCAGTGTCATTCGCAGGGCGCGATAGCCTTGAAGACTTTGGCACAGATGATCTGACAGCCCTGTTCATTACTGATGAAGATGCAATTAATCAGTATGTGGTGAATGCGTCGGAAGGCGCTGCGTGGTTAGAGCCTCACGTGATGTCGAACTACACCCTTACTGCCACCGACACTACCAGCAGTGGCGAAACGTATGGCTTTTCCTTTATTGGTAACGAGGTAATGTTAGGCGATGCGCAGTTGCAGGAAATTTACGCCTGGATTGCTGAAAACGTGGCCGACTACACCAGCTACGACCGCCTTATTACTGTTATTAACGACAGTCCGAATACGCCTTATGTCTGTTATGCTTCGCTTAACCACAGCAATGCCCTGGAAAGCTGGGACCATTACGCAGCGTACACGGCAAGTGAATGTGTTAGCAAAGCCACGCTTTTGCATAACTTAGGTCATACCTTTGGCATGCGTCACGCGAATGCCAGTCGTTGTGAAACTCTGCCAGCCGCAAGTTTTGCCTACCGCAGTACAGAGGACTGCGCAGAAGATGGCGATGAAAGCCCCTTCCCCATGGGTGACATCGACGATCATGAAGCTGCATTTACTGCCCCCATGCGTAATTTAGCCGGTTGGCTTACCACCGATAACGTAATGATTGCCACAGCAGCAAGCGACGTGGATTTAGCGCAATCATCGTCACCCGCAGGTGGCGTGCAACTCTTGCGCGTACCCTATGCCCGAGACACCAATGGTGATGCGGTTTACATAAATTTTGAAGTGAAAGCCCCCATTGGTCCTGACGCTTCACTGTTTGAGGAAATCGACTCAGACGCTGCATATCAACTGCTGGTTTCTATTCCTCAAACCCGATATACCACCGGCACCAATAGCCCGTTAGATGCGCTTTACCTTATGCCGGAAGATGAAACGACATTAGGCATTACAGAAGATTACGTTGATACCTATCGCGGTATTACAGTGAATGTGAACGGCACCCAGGGCACCGGTGAAGCACTGACTGTCAGTTTGTCGGTAACACCACCCGCACTCATTCCCCAACCGGCATTATCTACCCTACCCGGGGCGGCTGCGAATGAAACCGTTACCGTTACGCTCACCAATGAATCTGACAGCACGGTTAGCGGACTTAGCGAAACCCTGGACGGATTAAATGCGGCCTATTTCACTATTCAGTCGTCTACCTGTGCTGGCGCAACATTGGCACCAGATGCAAGCTGCAACGTTGTGGTTGCCCGAACGTCGAACAATCCAGCATTGGCGGCAGTACGCTTTAGTTCAGATAGCGGCGCCGTGCAGCAAGCAGAAGTTGAAGCCATTGCGATAAATCAAACCTACGACAGTGCAGCCACACTGGAATGGATGATACTGAGTGACTACCCGCGAATGTCACTGTTTGAAGCTGTCGCCTTCTGCGAACGTCGGGAAGATGGCGGCAATACGGATTGGCGCGTGCCGATGCAGGAAGAACTCAACGCAGCTTTCGTGGAAAGTGCGACGCCACCTCTGGATTTAGGCTCTGCTACCTATGACCGCTATTTCTGGTCGGTGTCTATTGCAGCGGATCTTTCGATGAATACGTTAGCAGTTACGTCTGAAGGAAACAGTATGGCAGATTCACCGCGCAGCTCTATTCGTCACGTGGTGTGTACCCGCACACTCTAATCTGTTGGGAATATAGATAGCAAGAACAGGCGTGCAGTAAAAGCTGCACGCCTTTTTTATAGCCGGTATAGCTGACACACCATAATATCGAGCTATAAACTCACACCAACTGGTTTGTCCAGTTGACCTATTCCAAGCAAGCTGGCATGCTTAACTAACAATTCATTAACTTGATACCTTATGGCCGACAGCCCACTTCCGTCGCAAGAGTCGCTTTTCATTACTGACAAACACCATCAGCTTCACTTAAGGCACATTCATCAAAATGACAACGGTGCGCCAGTGCTGATGATTCACGGCGCTATTGAGAACGGTAAAATTTTCTACACTGAGTCGGGGAAAGGTCTCGGCTGCTATCTCGCAGAACAAGGGTTTGATGTTTTTGTCGCAGACATGCGTGGTCGAGGGAAAAGTACACCACCGATCAGAGACGATCAGGCACACGACCAAACCGACCAAATCACCCGCGATATACCGTTGATGATTGAGTTTATCTGGCAGCGCACGGGGCAACCCGTCCATATTATTTGTCATTCCTGGGGCGGCATTCTGGTGGCTTCTGCTCTCGCCCGCTTTCCAAAGCTGGTTGAGAAAGTGCGCAGCCAGGTGTGTTTTGGCAGTAAACGCAGTGTGTACGCCAGAAATCCCGAAAAGCTGATAAAAGTCGACTTGATCTGGAAATGGCTGTCCCCCCTCATTGCCAGACACAAAGGCTACCTTCCGGCCAGGCAATATAAAATTGGCTCCGACGACGAAACCCGAGAGTCGTTAAGACAAAGCGTACATTGGGTTAAACACACCCCGTGGCGAGATACCAGGGACAGTTTTGATTATGCGGCGGCAGCGCAATCTACCACCTGGCCACCAACCTGGCACATTGCAGCCGTGGCCGATCATGCGTTGGGACACCCTGAAGATATCCGCCGATTTATCCGTGAGACGGGAAATACTGACAGCTTTTTCACTTTATTGAGTAAAGCCAATGGCAATGCGCTGGATTACGATCATATCAATATGCTTACCCATCCTGCCGCCAGAGAAGACCACTTTCCAGACTTAGTGGCGTGGTTAAAAAAGCGCTAAGCAAACTGCGGTGACCAGTGAGAAAGAAACCGCCGTGAGCCAACGAGAAACAAACGGCTAGCAGGGCTGACGATTTACAGCCCCGCCCGCCTATTCACATTGTCTCGCTATCATTCACCAGGACTAGCGGGACAAATTCACCACTACACGTCCGCGCACTTTCCCTTCCAGCAGTTGTTTACCGGTTTCAATAACCTCACCAAGCCCAATTTCATGTGAAATCTCGGCCAGCAAATCATCATCAACCAGTTCTGCCAGTTTCGACCATGCAACTTCCCGATCTTCCAGCGGACGCATCACACTGTCGATACCGGCTAATGTCACACCGCGTAAAATAAATGGCATCACAGTGGCAGGTAAATCATACCCCTGTGCCAGACCACATGCGGCGACGATACCGCCGTAACCCGTCGATGCGCAAACGTTTGCCAGGGTATGGCTGCCTACTGAATCAATAGCAGCAGCCCAACGCTCTTTTGCCAATGGACGGCCTGGTTCAGACAAGGTATCGCGGTGGATGATCTCCGTGGCCCCCAGCTTTTTCAGGTAATCAGCTTCTTCCATGCGCCCGGTAGAAGCCACTACGGTATAGCCAAGCTTCGCCAGCAGTGCCACGGCAAAGCTGCCAACCCCACCGTTAGCGCCGGTAACCAATACTTCGCCGCTGCCCGGCTCAATGACATGCTTTTGCAGCGCCATCACGCACAACATGGCCGTATAGCCCGCAGTCCCAATTGCCATTGCATGCCGTGGTGACATTCCCTCGGGCAACTTAATCAGCCACTCATTCTTCAGTCGGGCCTTTTCCGCCAGGCCGCCGCAGTGCGTTTCACCTACACCAAAGCCATTTAACAATACTCTATCGCCAGGCTGAAAAAGTGAGGAGCCCGACTGGGTTACGGTTCCCACCAAATCCACCCCCGGGATCATCGGAAAACGCCTTACTACTGGACTTTTGCCGGTAATCGCGAGGCCATCTTTGTAGTTCAGAGTGCTATACATCACATCAATACTCACGTCCCCGTCCATTAGCATGTCTTCGCTAATGCTGGTAAGTTCGGCCTGATAATTATCGTCCACTTTGTCGATAACGATTCCTCTGAACATATTTCCTCCAATATAGACTGATCGTCTATTAACAGATAAATAAAAAGCCGGCCTACTTTGGTAAACCGGCTAAATAGAATTTCAAATAGCTTGCCAATGGGCGTGCTGACTTTTCCAGTTTGGCCCGGCTTACTGCGCCCTCCCAACCACTCCAGAACACTTCCGCTAGCCAATCGCAATCGGCATGCGCCGCTAATTCTCCTGCTTCAATGGCCGCTTGCAAACACTCGCGAAGGTGTTCCTGCCACTCAGAAAATATTTCAATTAAGCGGCCACGAAAACTTTCTGGTAGTGAATCGACTTCCTGCCCTAAATTGCCGACTAAGCAACCTCGGGTGAAATCATGCTTCTTCATACCTGCTGACGCATCATCTACAAACAAAGCGACCCGAGCCAGGGGCGCAACGCTCTCATCTTTGAGTGTACGCTGTAGCTTTTCGGCAAAGTAGCTGGCATAGCTGTTCACCACTGCATGACCGAAGGCTTCTTTACTGGCGAAATAAAAATAAAATGAGCCTTTGGGTACACCGACTTTTTTCAGGATCGTATCGATACCCGATGCTGAAAATCCAAATTCAGTCAGGTGTTCAAGGCCGCTGCGGATCAATTCAGCCCGGGTGTCGGTGTTCTCTCGCCCAGCTTTAGGCGGACGCCCACGTCGCGGCTTTTTGTTAACAAGCTCAGTGCCAGATGACTTGGCGTCAGAAGGCTTTGTGCCAGAAAGCTCTTTATTAGAAGGTATGGAAGTACTCATGGAACACATATTAGACCGATCGTCTATTTAATTGCAAAGATTTATTTTTTTGCCAGTAAATACACCCGCTCTAAACAACCTTACTACTTTTTCCTGCACGTAAGGTAAACTACGTAGCCTGATTTACGGCGGTCCAGCGACCGTGCGCTGACGTTTCAATTAAAAGGTTGTTTCTGTGTTTTATCTTTCCGCTGTCACAGTATTGTGGGCGCTTTCATTCAGTCTTATTGGTGTATACCTTTCTGGTCAGGTAGACAGCTATTTTGCAGTCCTTACCCGTATTGTGTTGGCGGGTGCACTCTTTCTCCCTTTTTTACGGCTTGGTGGTCTGCCCCGTCCATTTATTCTGGGCATGTTAGGCGTAGGCGCATCGCAGTTTGGTATCACGTACGTTTGTTTGTACCAATCGTTTACTTACCTCACTGTACCTGAAGTATTGTTGTTCACTATTTTCACGCCGCTTTATGTTTCCTTGTTTAACGATATTCTGGCCCGGCGCTTGTCCGTGCCCGGACTGGTTTGTACGGCAATCGCTGTAGCAGGAGCGGCGGTTATTCGCTACGACGACGTAAGCAGTAATTACGTCACCGGTTTTCTTATTCTGCAGGTAGCCAATCTTACCTTTGCCATCGGCCAAGTTGGCTACGCCCGACTTATGCGCCATTATCAGCCTAAAACACCGCCTTGGCGCAGCTTCGCATTGTTTTTCATTGGCGCGTTAATTGTAGTATTGCCGTCGTGGTTAATGTTTGGCGATGCCGATAAACTGCCGTCCACCACCACGCATTGGACAGTATTGATTTGGCTGGGTGTAGTGGCTTCTGGCCTGGGCTTTTATTTCTGGAACCTCGGGGCAGTAAAAGTGGATGCGGGCACCTTGGGCATCATGAACAATGCACTCATCCCAGCGGGGCTTATCATTAACGTATTGGTATGGAATCGTGATGCAGATTTAGTTCGCCTTTGTTTAGGCGGTGGCATTATCGTGGCGTCACTATTGATTAATGCGCAGTGGAACAAGCGCCTTCGACTATCACAACAGCAGGCTGAACGTAGATGAAAAAAACGTTTAAAAAACTCGATAACACGGTCATTAGAGCGTTAACGAATGCCTGTGAAATTGCGAAAGATTGGGATTGCGGGTTTGAATGGCTAACGCATACCGCAGACTATAACAAGTTTCCAGAAAGTCTGATGGTTACCTGTGTTTTCACTAGCGAGGAGGATATTGCGAGGGTGAGAGAACAAAATATCGAACTTAAGCTTCACCAGCTTATCGCGTTCAATTTGTCAGCCGAACAAATCGTTCTTAAAAATGTGAGCAAACATATTCGGTTTGTTGCGGACGAACCCTGATATCAGGGTCGTCCGACACTTTTTTAGTTCTGAGCGTCTTCAGAAGCATCTTCTATCGCTTCACCGGCAGACTGCACGTCTTTGCCCATGCCTTCCACGGTAGCACAGCCGCTAAGCAGGCTAACCAGGAACGCCGATAGAATTACCAGATATTTACCGCGTAACGCGCGTGATTTTTGTAGTGCTCTCATTTTAACTCTCCTGTTAACTTTCCGGTGCCGCATCACCCGGACCGGGTTGATCAGCACTGTCTTTTTTTACCTGGCTTTCGCCAGACTCGCGCTCACGACTTTTATCTGAAAAGTTCGATGAGCTCAGCATCGCGTTAAGCTTCTCGCCGCCTCTGGCATCAAAGTCCAACGTTCGAATTGGGAATGGAATAAGGATGTCTGCCTCGTTCAGCGCTCGCTGAATGGTCACAATGGCATCGTGCCTTACTTCCATATAATTGGGTTCACCGGGGTAGCGAATCCAAAACCACAGCAGCAGGTTTACGCTACTGTCACCAAAAGATTCGGCGTACACATTTGTCTCATCTTTATTGATGACATAGTCTTTTTCGTTCATCGCATCCACAATGACCTGACGGGCTTTTTGTGGGTCGTCGGCATAGGAGATACCCACGGGAATTTCGATTCTACGGTGACGTAAAACGGTGTAATTAGTAAGAATATTTCGAAACAGGATCTTATTCGGAATGATAACCCGCTGCCCGTAAAACGTCAGAACGCAGGTGTTACGTAGATTGATTTCTTCCACATTACCAAATACGTCATTGGCCTGAATCACATCGCCAATTTCAAATGGCTTGCGAATGCCCATAGCCACACCAGCAATGAAGTTTTCTGTAATGTCCTGGAAGGCAAAACCGATGGCAAGACCCACGATACCGGCACCGGCGAGCAGAGACGTTACCGTGCCTTGTAAACCGATGAAATCAAGCGAAATGAAAATACCCGCACAAACGATAAACGCTTTGGCTATGGAAGTAAGAAGGTCTGCAATTTGCCGGGATTCAAACGCCCTTCGTAAGCCTTTACGAAGAATATTTCCAGCCACTTTAGCAATGAGTCCGAATGCAATGGCGATAAACAACGCAACCACAATATTGGGAAGATGCTTAATGCCACCCTCCAGCCAGGTTTGCAGTTTTTCGTTTATCAGCCCGTACGCTTTATCGATTTGCGGAAACTCCATGCCTCTCCCTATTCACACTCATTAAGATGTAAAGCGAGCATTTGCTCTGCTTTTGCGTGGTAATGGCAATTCAAGTTCTGTACCGGTTTATCTGCCTCGAAACCAGAACGCAAAGATGACTATAAGAGCTTAAAATTCAGAGACTTACTTAACTTAACCTAAAGGCTAGGGTGGAAAAACGAACGAGAGAAAGTAAGACCAAAGAGAAAGAGATTCACAGACTATGAAAATATATCCCGATGGTGTCGAAATAGTGTCGGATCAGATGGCGTCTAATTGAGCCTTGTTTCCCGGCTTATGGTTAGCGTTTACCAATGCTTTTTGTTTCTTTTGTAATTGGCTGTTTTCTGTCAGTTCAATCTTACTTGTTGCAAGTGACGCTAAGAGTACATAAATTGACCATTCATTTATAATAAAAAAAGGATGTTATATGGGCTTACGTAATCGCATTGTAGCGCTTGCCACAATGGGTATATTTAGCTTTCCGGTATTGGCAGAAAATGTAGCTTTGGTAGGTGGCCGTTTGATTGACGGAACAGCAGAGCTCCCCTTACGCAACAGCGTCATTCTCATCAAAGACGGTATCATCGAGCAAGTCGGCAGCGTTGATACCCTTGATGTACCACCAGGTTATCGCGTTGTCTCTACCGAAGGCCAGGATGTTTTACCCGGACTTTGGGAAAGTCATGCTCACATCATGCTGAATGGCCATGCTAACTACACACATTGGCAGGAAGCGTATCGCGATCGCCAGGTTGATGAGATCATGCCCGCCTCACTGATCCAATTATTATTAGCGGGTGTGACTAGCGTGAGAGATCTTGGTGCGCCCCTTGACGACTCTGTGGCTATTAAAAAGAAACTGGCAGAGGGTGAAATACCTGGACCTAACCTTTATACCTCAGGCCCGTTTTTGCAATACCACGTGGACGAATGGCAAAGTCACTATCGCTGGGAAGTGAAAGATATCAAGGATGCAGCAACCAAGGTAAAACGGCTGCACGATGCCGGTATGGAGATCGTGAAACTTATTGATCAGGATGATTTGCCGCGCCCGGTTGCCCAAGCAATCGTAGATGAAGCACACAAATACGGCATGAAAGTAGTCGGCCACGCTCACAAGCCTGACGAAATTCGCCTGGGCGTAGAAATTGGCGTAGACAGCTTTGAACACACCGGTCTCACCACCGCGCCGGGATACCCTCAGGATGTGCTGGATGCATTGAAAGAACGCACTTCCACTGGGATCTTCGACGGTCTGTTATTCTGGACACCCACCATGGAAGGGTTGTTTACCTACCCTGATTTAGTCGCTAACCCGGAAGAACTGGACGACGCTTGTTGGAAACGTGGATTGAAGGACGACACCATTGCCGATATTCAACAGTCTATCGCCAAGCCAGGACACCTGAGTTACATGCAACTCACACCACTTCGCACGCCAACGATTAAGAATAAAATAAAACAGTTAAAAGAAACTGGTGTGATGATGCTAGTAGGTACCGATTCGGGTATTCCGATGAAATTCCACTGTCAGTCCACCTGGCAAGAAATGGCGGTGTGGGTACACGACATGGGTTTTGACCCAATGGAAACTATTCGTTCAGCCACTTACTGGCCTGCAGTCATGATGGGAGTTCAAGACAAATACGGTTCTGTTACCCCTGGAAAAGTGGCCGATATTATTGCCGTTCGCGGTGACGTATTGAAATACATGAACATTATTCGTGATGTGGATATGGTAATGAAAGACGGCGTTGTATTTAAATATAACGGCGTAGTGGATGAACAACTGCTACAAAATTACGGCAATTAACACAACAACAACTTCACCCGAAAGCGGATTACCTAATCCGCTTTTTTCATCTCCAAAGGCGAAGCAAGCGACGAATCACCAAACGAAAAAATAATGGCTTTTCATCTACCTACAAAACCAGTATGGTAAAAATCGACGTCAAAATTTGTACAGGAGGTACGATGAAAGTTCTTTGGATTACACTCATTGTCATCGCCGCCGTGGGCGGTTTCTTAATTGGTAGATCAACGGCACCTACTCCGACGTCAGCAGCGAATGAGGCTTCCCCTGGCAGTGTTTCGCCAACGCCCGCATCGGAAAGCTCCTATCAACAATCGGTAATGCCAGCGCCTTTAGCAAACTCGCCAGACAATGCATCGTCCACCCAGTCTGTGCCAGCGCAATCCGTTGCTGACTCTCTCGCAGACGTCGCCCCCGACAACGGCGGCGATAGCTACAGCAATGAACAGACTGCAGAACAACGTAGTTACCAGGATCTCCGCCGTGTGGCTGAAAATAATTACCCCGCCGCGCAGCAGGAGTTAGAAGAGTGGACCGAACTGCACAAAGCAGACCTGAAATCCCGCATGGAAACCGCGTTAGGAGAAAACGCAGGGTTTATGTTCGATGAAGTGATGAAAAACAACACAATGCTGAACGAACCGTTAGCACAACAATCCATGGAAGAAGATTTGGCCTGGCGTGAACAGACGCAAATAAACCTGCATGACTACATCATGATGAATACCACCGATCCCACGGTGAACATTCTCAATATCAGCTGTATGCAGAGAAAATGCGAAGTTACCATGACAGGCAAAGATGATCGCGCTGCAATCTTGCTTTACATGCAACTCATGCGAAGCGGGCTGTTTGGCATTACTGGCGGACCTGGCCCGACAACCATGATGAATGACGACGGAACCTACTGGATGTTCATGTTATTCACATTCTAACGCGCATTATTTCGCTATTTGGCCTGTTCAAACCGAATTAACCCTATTTCCTGAAATGTTCTATAACTAGATATACGTTAATTCAGACCATTCGTTCAGGCCAGGTAATGCCCAATCAGTTTACACCCGTCATTTGTCTTTTTACTGCCGCATCGCTACCCTCGTTTGCACAATCGACGAACGACAATTCTGAGCAAGAACGCACGGAAGTCATAGAAGTCACGGCGCAGAAAAAAGTCACCACATTGCAATCGACCCCTATTGCGATTTCGGCTTTCACTGGCAATATGCTGCAACAGCGAAACATCGATGACTTGTCCAATTTACAATCTTATGTACCTGCACTGCATGTGGGTCAGGAGCAGGATGGATTTAAAATATCTATCCGAGGCATTGGACTGCAAGGCACCAGTTCTATCTCTGATTCCGGGGTTGCCTTTTACATAGACGACAATTACATCGCGCGCCCTGCTGGCGGTTCAGCCATTCTTTACGACATTGCGCGAGTGGAAGTGCTACGCGGCCCACAGGGCACCTTGTATGGCCGAAATGCAACAGGTGGTGTGGTAAACGTAATTTCCAACACACCCAAGGATTATTTCGAGGCCAAGGCAGGCGTCAGTGTGGGGGAACGCAACTTAAGAGAACTCAGAGGGCTCGTCAACTTACCGGTTAACGAAAAAAGTGCAGTGCGATTTTCCTCTGTATATACCGAAGAAGACGGATATGTTCGAAACCTTTCCGATGAACCGGGTACCGATGATTTCTTCGGTACCGATGGCGATGTGACGATAAAAGGGCAATATCAATACAACGCCGATGATGATTTGCAGCTAATGATTTCTGCAAACTACAGCGATTTGAAAGGCACCGGGGTGAACATGACCTACCTCGAGCGCAACATTGGAGGACCGCCCCCTGTCCGTGCGCTACTCGCTACCATGCCTGAAGATCCGCAAGACCCGTTGATTGCAGACAATAATACCGAGGCCTATAACCATACCGAAACCGCCAGTACGTTTGTGCGACTCACCAAAACATTTGGCGAACTGGAAGGCTTTCTGCAAGCGTCGTATATGAATCAGAAGTCCCGTTTACAACAGGATTTCGACGCCTCGCCGGTTGATATCAGCATATTCAACAAAGAGCAGGACAGCATTGCTAAAAGTGTTGAAGCCCGTTTGTCTTCAAGCAGCAACGATGTATTGACTTGGCTACTTGGCGGCTACTATTTTGTTGAAGACACCTTTATTTTTCGCCGGGTTCGACTAAACGGCCTTACACCAGGTGGCCCTATCAGCTTACCTGACTTTCTTCTCGACGAAGACGGAACAAGCGAAACCACGGCGGCGTTTACCTCGGCCACATACACGTTAACAGATACCCTGAATTTGTCTGCCGGATTGCGCTACACCAGCGACAACAAACGCGGTGTAAAAGTGACGCGCGGCAACTTCGGGCTCCCGTTTCCTCCCGATATCCCGAATGATATTTATTCTGGCGATGCTTCGTTTTCAGAAACCACCTGGCGTTTAGGGGCGGAATGGTCACCGTCTTCAGACATTCTGGTATATACCTCGGCATCTACTGGCTATAAAGCCGGAGGCTTTAACCTCACATCGAATGGTTTACCTTACGATGCTGAGCAACTGATGGCCTATGAATTTGGTGTTAAATCTGAATGGCTGGATAAGCGCTTGCGCATCAATCTTGATAGCTTTTACTACGACTATGAAGATATGCAACTGACCACGCTCACCACCGTGAACAATGCGCCCGGACAATTTACTTCAAACGCCGCTAGAAGCACCATTCAAGGCTTTGAAATAGATAGTCGTTATATCGTCGATGCCAACTGGAAGTTGTTTTTCAATTACACGTTAACCGATGCGGAATTTGACGAATTGTTCAGTACCGACACCCGCGATCCGGCGCCCGTATTTAATGAACTAGATCCCGCGGGACTAGGTCGCACGGATTTAGCCGGTAACAAGATCCCTTTTGTGCCGCAAAGCAGTGTGCAGACTGGCATAGAATTCGGCACCGAAGTAAGCAACGGTGGCTACATTACCGCTGCATTGAATTTCTTGTGGCAGGATGACATGTATTTGCGCGAATTTAATCATCCTGAAATTGATAAAGTTGAAGCCTACACGCGCACAGATGCCACCGTCACTTATGCTTTTCCCGGCGATGCACTTACCCTGACGGCTTTCATTACCAATATTGAAGACGACACACAGAAAACCAATGTTTATGTAAGCCCTGGCTTTCTCGGATTCAGCGCTACGTCAGCCTATTCGCGACCGCGTACTATTGGGCTAAAGCTTGATTACCAGTGGGAATAATGCCTCTCTTCTTCGGGCGAGTTTAATTTTTTAAACTCGCCCGTAAGGACCATTCAGATCTCGGCGCCATCACCTATCGCAGCTTTTCAAAGTATGACCTCCCCGGCCTTGCTTCATTTCCACCACCCCGTTTATATTGGTACTTAACAATAACAACAAACAGGGACAGCGAATGCGCCACCTAACCAGGAAACTCACCCCACTTTTACTTATACCCGCACTTACGGCTTGTCAGCCGTCTGCAGAAAAACCGGAAACCGCGATGTCAGAAACCGCTTCTACGAAGAGTCCGCTCAACTACCCGCAAACAAAGAAAGGCACTGTGGTAGATACCTACTTCGGTACTCAGATTGCCGATCCCTACCGCTGGCTGGAAGACGACCGCAGCGCTGAAACCGAAGCTTGGGTTAAGGCCGAAAATGCGATTACCCAGGCTTACCTGAGTAATATTCCTTATCGGGAGAAAATTGCCGAAACGGTCAGTACCCTTTTAAACTACGAACGCATTTCCGCGCCTTTCAAAGAAGGTGAGTACAGCTACTTCTATAGAAATGACGGTCTGCAAGACCAAAGCGTGTTATATCGTCAGAAAGACGGTGGTGAGCCTGAAGTCTTTATCGATCCGAACACATTCAGCGATGATGGCACGGTATCTCTGGCTTCCGTAGAATTCTCAGAAGACGGCACCTTGGCTGCTTACATGACATCAACGGGTGGCAGTGATTGGCGCACTGTATATGTAATGGACACAATCAGTAAAACGCTGCTTGAAGATAAGCTGGTAGACGTGAAATTCAGCGGCATTTCCTGGTTTAAGAACGACGGCTTTTATTATTCCAGTTACGACAAACCAAAGGGCTCAGAGCTAAGCGAGAAAACCGACCAGCATAAAATTTACTATCATCAGCTAGGCACGCCACAAAGCAACGACGATAAGGTATTTGGACATACCGCTGAACAGAAACACCGCTACATCGGCGCAACGGTAGCCGGAGACAACCAATACCTACTGATTTTCGCGGCCGAATCTACCTCGGGCAATCGCCTGTTTATGAAAGATTTAACCAAACCTGAAAGTGATTTCATTACCCTGAAACCCTCACTGGAAGCCGATACCGAATTGCTGCTGATCAAAGACGGCTATGCTTATGTGAAAACCGATCTGGACGCACCTAACGGCAAAGTGATTCGTTTCGATGTAAACGCACCGGCACTGGAAAACTGGGAAGATGTGATTCCTGAAACCGACAATGTGTTGTCGGTTACCACCGTTGGCGGCTATTTCTTTGCCGAATACATGGTCGATGCCATTTCACAGGTTAAACAATACAACCTCGACGGCAGCTTTGTTCGCGACATCGACCTGCCCGGTATTGGCTCTGTTGAATCTTCGGGGCGCAGCCTGGGTGACATCGGTTCATTCACTGGCGGCAAAGATGCCACCGAAACATATTTTATGTTCGAAAATTACAGCACGCCGCAGGCAACCTATAAGCTCGATATCAAAAGTGGCGAGACCGAATTAGTGCGCGCGTCGTCCACCAGCTTCGACAGCGATGCCTATACCTCAGAGCAAATATTCTATACCTCCAAAGATGGTACAAAAGTACCCATAATCATCACCCACAAAAAAGGGCTAAAACTGGACGGGAAAAATCCCACTATGCTTTACAGCTACGGTGGCTTTAATATCAGTCTACCACCTCGCTACAGCGCAACCGTGGCGGCCTGGTTAGAACTGGGCGGTATTTATGCTGTGCCAAATATTCGTGGTGGTGGCGAGTACGGTAAAGCCTGGCACAAAGCGGGTACGCAGTTGCAAAAACAAAACGTGTTCGATGACTTCATCGCAGCCGGTGAATACCTGATTGAAAACAACTACACCAGCAAACAATATCTGGCACTGCGCGGTGGCTCAAACGGCGGCTTGCTGGTAGGCGCAGTGATGACTCAACGTCCTGATCTCGCCCAGGTGGCGTTGCCTGCTGTTGGTGTACTCGACATGCTGCGCTATCACACCTTCACTGCTGGCGCAGGCTGGGCTTATGATTATGGTACCTCTGAACAAAGCGAAGAAATGTTTAAATACCTGCTTGGTTACTCGCCCATTCACAATGTTAAAGAAGGTGAAAGCTACCCGGCCACGCTTATCACTACAGCAGATCACGACGATCGCGTAGTACCAGCACACAGCTTTAAATTTGCTGCGGAACTGCAAGACAAGAATGGCGGCCCCAACCCCATGCTTATTCGCATCGAAGCTGACGCCGGGCACGGTGCTGGCACGCCAGTACACAAAACCATTGAACAGTATGCCGATATTTATGGCTTTACCTTGTATTCGATGGGTATACAGGAACTGTAGACCGGCGCGTAATACACCTCGTGTAAAATCGTATACTATTAAGCATTGTCAGATCCGCCCTTCGGGGCGGATTTTTATTTTCTTCACCGCAATTGCTATCCATCGGAAAAACAAAATGAAGACTCTCGCAGCCCTGTTGTTATTGGCCCCTGCCCTGGTTCATGCAGAACCCATCACCCTGTCGAATGCTACGCTCAAAGATAAAATCAAAGGCGCTTGGGCCGCACAGGTTATAGGTGTTACTTACGGATTTCCGGTTGAATTTAAGTACATGAGTACGCCTATTCCCGACAATCACCCCCTCGCGTGGAACGACAACAGTATTGCCCAGACTTTCAATGCGACGCCGGGTGCTTATGACGATATTTATGTGGATCTCACCTTTGTGAATGTCATTGCGGAGAAAGGCCTGAATGCCACCGCGCAGGATTATGGCGATGCTTTTGCCCATTCCGACTACCCACTATGGTTTGCTAACCAAGTAGCGCGAAATAACCTGCTGAATGGTATACCCGCCACCGAGTCTGGTCACTGGAAAAACAATCCGGCAGCAGACGATATCGATTTTCAGATTGAAGCGGACTTTATCGGCTTAATGACACCTGGCATGCCTGTAACAGCCGCCCACTTTGCTGACAAAATCGGCCATATCATGAATTACGGTGATGGCTATTACGGCGGTTTGTTTGTGGCTTCGCTTTACTCTGAAGCATTGGTGCAAGACAACATCAATACCGTGCTCACCAATGCGCTTAAGATGATTCCATCGCAAAGCCAGTTTCACCAAATCATCGCAGATGTCATGGCCGAACATGCCAAATAAGACACAGACTGGCGCGCAGCCTGGTTTGCGATTCACCGTAAATGGTCGCACACCGACATGGACCCAAAAGGCATTCAAGGGCCCTTTAATATCGATGCCAAAATCAATGCCGCTTGGGTAGTACTTGCCCTTCTCTACGGCAAGGGTGATTTTGCACAAACTTTGGATATTGCCACCCGTGCCGGTGACGATGCCGACTGTAACCCCGCCACGGCGGCGGGCATTCTTGGGGCGATGCAGGGCTATAACGCCATCCCGCAGAAATGGTCCAAAGGCCTTGCCGCCATCGATAACAAACCATTTCCATTTACCACCCTCACATTAAATGAGGTTTACGAACTGTCCTATCAGCATGCGCTGGCAAACATCGAACAACAAAATGGCGTAGTAAGTGATAACTCTGTAACCATTGCAGTGCAGCCACCAGTGACCCAGCCGTTAGAGCAATCATTTGCTGACTTGAAACCGGCGTATAAAGAGCGTTACGACCCATTTTTCCTGGCCGATTATCAAGGCGGTATTACCATGCCGGACACCTTCCAATATCGCTTCGATGGCCGGGGAATTACGGTTATTGCCGACGCGCTTGGCAAAGATGGCGACGTGATCACGGCAACCATCAAGATTGATGACAAGCCAGCAAAAACAGTAACCGCGCCGGTGAACTATCTCACCCGCCGCTTCTTTCTGAATTGGGATTTCGACCTGGCCCCCGGCAATCACACCATGACCATTACGCTGGATAACCACAATACCGATGCCACACTGTTATTAAATAGTATCGCGGTATACCAATAGCGGCTTAAGCGCTTGCTTACAGATATGAAAAAAGGGCGTTTTCGCCCTTTTTTCATGTGGTTTATTGCGGTTCTGGCGCCAAGGCTTCGGGCTCTTCGTCAGCCACGGTATCCGATTGATAACGGCGAATTCGCTTGCGCTTTGTTTCATCTAGTTTCACTACATAGGCGTTGCCCCCTATGCCGTTGAACTCTTCGTCGGTAAACACAATGGTATTGCTGTCGTAGAAAGACACTGCTTCTTTTTGCGTCACAATCCCCAAGTCAATCCTCGACACATCACCGGAGAAAAAATTATCGCCTTCAAAATTCTCAAAAATCCAAAGACTGGTGGAGTCCAGCAGTACCAGCATTTTGCGATCTGGACTTAATGCCGCTGAGGTTATCCAACACAGTTTTTCCAGCGTTGTGCAGGTTTTAAATGAACCTATTAACTCAGCGTCAAAGTTAGCGGCAGAATCGCCTATGCGATACAGATTGGTAATGCCGTCGAAGGGCGATGTCCGGTTTTTGGTAAACAGGTACAGGTTATGATCAAATTCTACAAAGGCTTCTAAATCGAAATTTCGTTGATCGGGGGCGATCTCCGAACCGTCCATTTCAGGGTACGTGAACTTGATAATCTCCGCTTCTGTCTCGTCTGACTTTATATCGATTGGGTTTTCGATTTTATAAATGGTCAGCCACTTTCGCGATTGGTTGTTATTGCCGAAATCACCTAAGAAAAAATGCCCGAATGCATCCTGGGTCATGTCTTCCCAATCGATGTTCTTGGCGTTGGTCACCGCTACTTGGCGAGCAATAGAACCGTCGTCATTTAGTTGATAAAGCACCGGATCATCACCGCTATCATTAATTGCCCACAGGCGGCCACGCTTATCAAACTCAATGCCGGAGATTTCACTAAGCTGAGGATCGAAGGAAATGCGCTTCATGCTGTATAGGTGGTGAATGGCATTAATGGTTATCGCGGAGGCCACCAGAATACCCAGGCCAATGAAGCCAAACGTTGTTTTTCTAATCATGTTATTCAGGAAGGGAAAAAACTTCAGGCCCGATTATGTAGCAGGTTGACCAGTGATGCCAGAAAAAGGTTTTATTGCATAAATTACGGTGCTTTTTCACGCAACTCAACAAGCTGATTTGCTTACACAAACTGACACATATTAGACAAAAGTATACATTCCCCATTGACACTCTAATTTCAACACGTATACATTATACTTGCTACCATCCCAGTATCTCATTGATTTAACGCATGTTATCAAATTGTAAAATCACGTTATTTTTCAAATGAGAATTTCCAATAAGTATTAACTGGGCAGCAAGGAAATCCTAAGACTTGACCACGTCATGCTGTTTTTTCGAAACGTGGAATTATCCAATAAGTGTGCATTTATAATTTAGGGAACAACATGAAAACAAGAAGTTTAGCGACACTCCCAGTAGCGATCTCCCTCGCACTGGGCTCATTTGCCGCGCAAGCACAAGAAGCTGCCGAAGAAGTCGAACGCATTCAGGTAACCGGTTCGAATATCAAAAGAAACGACTTGGAAGGCGCTGCACCTGTTCAAGTCATTGGTCGCGAAGATATTGACCGTTCTGGTTTCGCCAATTTACAACAACTCCTCAACACCATGCCGTCTGCCGGTATGGGTACCTTCTCAACGCAAGGAAATAACCAGGATTCCACCGCTAACGGTGGTGCGGCAATCAGTTTACGTGGCTTTGGTTCCGACGCCACTTTGGTGCTGATCAATGGTCGTCGTGTTGCCAGCAGCGCATTTGCTGAAGGCATCGTGAATTCCTTCGTAGACATCAACAACATTCCTGTTGCCGCCATTGAACGTATCGAAATTCTGAAAGATGGTGCATCAGCAGTATACGGTTCCGACGCGGTTGCCGGGGTAGTTAACGTTATTCTGCGTAAGAATTTTGAAGGTACTGAAGTGACCGCGGGTTTTGGTGGCACCACAGGCCCAAGCTATGAAGAAACGAATTTCAGTGTACTTTGGGGTACGGGTGACGACGACAGCAACGCCACCGTTATTCTGGATTACTTTAAAAACACCTCGTTAATGCGCAACGAAGTAGGCCAATACGGCACTGTGTATCAGCCAGAAAATGGTATTGATGGTCGTTCAAGTTCGGGCTTCCCCGGCACGTTTATCGTAGACGGTGTATTAACGCCCGACGCGGCCTGCCCAGATGAAAACATCGTAAATAACGTTTGCCGCTACGACTATGGCCCTCAAGGTGCGGTTCTGCCCGAGGCAGAACGTGCCGGCATCATGGTTATGGCCAACCAAAAATTTAATGACTATGCCGAAGGGTACTTTGAGTTTTCCGGTCAGCACAACACATCTCGCGCCTACGGTGCTGCAACGCCATTAGGTCGTACCGCAGGCTTAACGGTTAACGCCGATCACCCTGACAACCCTTATGGTCAGGACATCATTATCAACAACTACCGTACCGTAGATGCAGGCCCGCGTATCTGGAATATCGAGTCTGATACATTCCGTTTAGTGGCCGGTATTCGCGGTAACATCAATAACTGGGATTACGACCTCTCGGCCCAAAAAGGCCGCAGTAAATCACTGCAAACCGGTGGTATTGGCGATGGCTGGATTCGGGTAGATTATCTGCAACGAGAAATCGATGCTGGAAACTACAACCCGTTTGGCGGCACCTACAATGATCCAGATGTCGTTGCGGATATCTCCACCAGCCTGGTGCGTCAGGGTGAATCACACATGACCTCCTTCAACTTCAATGTTGCCGGCGATGCGTTCACCGTGTCAGACATGGTTGTGCAAGTGGCAGCGGGCTTAGAATACCGTGAGGAAGATGTCGCCGATAACCCAGATGAGCAATTCCAACGTGGCCTGATTTTCGGTACCGAAGCCATTTCTGCTGCAGCGTCCCGTGACATTTCTGCCGCCTACGTAGAGTTCCTGGTGCCGTTCACCGATACCTTCGACGTTACACTGGCAGGTCGCTACGATGATTACAGCGATTTTGGTTCAACCTCCAATCCAATGGTGGCCGTGTCATGGCGTCCACTTGATAACTTCTCCGTACGTGCATCGTGGGGTCAGGGCTTCCGCGCGCCGTCTCTGGCACAAATCGGCTTAGGTCCATCACAAGACTCACCATTGGTAGACGATTATTACCGCTGTCAGTCAGACGGTATTTGTGAAGGCGAACGTGAGCGCGGCGTTATCTACACGTCGGATGCGGTGCTGCAACCAGAAGAATCCACCACCTGGAACTTCGGTATTGTCTGGCAAGTTACTGATGAGTTCGACTTCACTGCCGACCTGTGGAGTATTGAACAAGATAACAAGATTGATCAAAACCCGGTTGAGAACATCTACGCTGCCGAATGTAACAACCAAGACAGTACGGTGTGTATCCGTTTTGATCCACTTCCTGGCGAAACTCTGGGGCAAATCGACCGGATTTACAACATTTACGTAAACCTGAGTTCGCAGGAAGCCAGTGGTTTAGATTTATCTGCTGGTTATCTGCTTGATCTGGCCGATATGGGCCAACTTAAGTTTGGTCTCGACTGGTCTTATATTGATTCGTTCAAAAAAGACGGTATTGAATACGCCGGTGAGCTGAATTATCCGAAAAACCGCGCCCGCATGACAGCAGACTGGACCTTTGGTGATTTGGGTCTGACGGGTATTGTGCGCTACATTGGCGAATTTGAAAGCTTCCAGGCCTTATCTGAAATCGAAGTGTCTGAAGCAGATATGGTTGACTCTCAAACGCTATTGGATTTACAGGCTTACTACCAGTTTAATGATGAAACCACCTTTACCCTGGGCGTAAATAACCTGTTCGACACCGATCCTCCATTCACTGCCCGAGGATACGGCTATGTGGCTGAAACCCATATGCTGCGCGGCCAATATGTGTACGGTGAAATTAAATATAAATTCTAATTGTTAGATTGAAATTTAAATTGAAATAAAGCCCCGGCGCGGTAACGTAAAGTTAGCCCAGTCGGGGCTTTTTTTTTATGTCTTTAGGGCGACGAAACACCTTTTTCTTGTAGTCATTTCTGTAATCGTTTTGCAACACCACCGCTCTACTCTGAGCAAGTAAGCTAAGGGCCACCGCCGGTGGAATAAAAATTCCCGGTAGTTGGAATAAAATTCACGCTGCTTAGCACATTCACGTGAATGTTGAGCTATGATGATATTGTCTTCCTGTGCATTTTTTCAGCCAGACAACTTTTCAGATATTTATGAAATGCCATAACACAAGGCGCGGGGCTGCGGTAAAGGTTATTGCCATTTCTTTCGGTGTCATTCTGGCAACGTCCTTGCTTTATCTTTTGCAGTTATCGCACTTGTACAACCACAGAGAGATTACCATGATGAATATCCAGGTTCATGACAACAAAGGAATTGCAACGCATAAACTGTCGGCAGCAGACATCACGCCACAGGTCGAGCGTAAACTGAAAGCGCTCTATGCGTTTGGTGGATTCTGTAAGGTGGGAAATCAGAAATATCCGAGTGCTGAATCGTTACTCGCTGACTGCGCACCCCGTATGGCCAGCTAAATCGATTTTATGTGAGATACGTATTATCGCCGCCTGAACTGGTACTGCAGTCAGGCGGCTTTTTTATGCGTAGATAAAATGGGTAACTAGCGTTTTTCCGGCGCTGTCTTCGACGAACCTTCCACCGCTTTATTCAGCACATCCAGTTCTTTCTGCGTAAGATTACGCCACTGTCCGGGTCGTAAATTGCCTAAGGTAATGTGCATAATGCGCGTACGCTTTAGCTTCAGTACTTCGTAGCCTAAAAACTCACACATACGACGGATTTGTCGGTTAAGCCCTTGGGTTAGAATAATGGTGAAACGGTCACGGCCTCTCGACTCTACCGTACAGGGCTTAGTTACGGTGCCGAGAATAGGCACACCGCGAGACATTTTTTGCAGGAAACGGCCGCTGATGGGCTGGTTCACTGTCACATCGTATTCTTTATCGTGGGCGTTTTCCGCCCGCAGAATTTTATTCACGATGTCGCCATCGCTGGTCAGCAGGATAAGACCTTCTGACGGCTTATCTAATCGCCCAATTGGGAAGATGCGCTCTTTGTGACCAATGGCATCAATGATGTTGCCTTTCACATGACGCTCGGTGGTACAGGTGATCCCCACCGGCTTGTTGTAAACAATATAAATCCGGTCAGACTTGTCTGCAGCAACAGCCCCAATGAGCTTGCCGTCGACTTTCACTTTATCGCCAGGCTGCACCTTGGTGCCAAGTTCAGGCAATTTGTTGTTTATGGTTACCCGCTCTTGTTCAATCAGCTTGTCCGCCTCCCGACGGGAACAATGGCCGGTGTCGCTGATGTATTTATTGAGGCGCTTTCCCTGACCGGAACTGCTTGCTTGCTCGGAACTCATGTTGCGGGGTAACCTTTAACTAACTAGTAAAATTAAGGCGCTAAGCATACAGCATCAGCGCCCAATTTTCTGTGATGATTCACTATCAGAATGCGTAATCAGGCAGAGGCTCGTCGAACATGCCTAACTTGTATTGTTCTGCCGTCTCTTCATTGAGCGCTTCGCGGTTAGATTCCGCATATTTGCGTAACTTTCTCGTTTCACTGTTTTCTTCAACTTCCAGTAACACATCGTGGTAGCGGGCCATGCCGCTGCGTCCAATGGCATTCATTAACCAGGCAAAGGTATCAAGTTGATTTTTCTGTGCTGACGCATAATTTCTCAGCAGGATTTCAGCTGCAA
Source organism: Alteromonas confluentis (assembly GCF_001757105.1). Lineage (GTDB taxonomy): Bacteria > Pseudomonadota > Gammaproteobacteria > Enterobacterales > Alteromonadaceae > Alteromonas > Alteromonas confluentis. The sequence goes on along the minus strand of NZ_MDHN01000028.1, from coordinate 39,065 downwards.
TGTCACAGAGCGCCTGGCTCTTCAATTCTCTTGAAGTCATTTCTTTCGCAGCCTGCTTAAGGTTAGACAGATCACCCGCTGTCATTTGCGACTTAAGGCGGCTAATCACTGAGCTATCCAACTCCTTGCTGTACAGCTTTTCAGGCAACATGTACATGCCGTAAGCGAACTGTTCACCTTCAGCACCGGGAAGGTCATCTAAGGCTTTGTCAGCATGACGTTCCAGTTTGTCGATGGTGGTTTTTTCCACCACTTCAGACAACACGCTGTAATAACGTCCATTTTCAGATGCGCCAATGGCACGGGCTACCCAAGCCAGTGAGTCCACTTCACTGCGCGTCGCGTGAGGGTACTTTTTCAACAGAATGGCTGCAGCGATATCCAGCAATTCAGGGTTTGCTATTTTCGCGCTGTAAATTTGTTTGGATGCCGCTCGAAGTTGCGTCATGTCGCCGGAAAGCATCATATCCGCTAGTCGTTGTTCCTGCGGCGTCAATTCTGCAAAGGCTTTTGAGGACAACACGCTGAGTGTTAGTACCAGTGCCATCATGGCTGTCGTTAAATATCTCATCATTTCTCCATTAATTGAGATTCACTCACAAAAAGTTAGTACATGCCGCCGTTTACGCTAATCACTTGACGGGAGATATATCGGGCTTCATCAGAAACCAGAAATCCAATCGTATTGGCAACATCATCCACGTTACCAAATGTCCCCAGCGGAATCATTTTTTTCGCTTCATCGGCCACAGCACCTTCAATCATGCCGGTTTCGATAACACCAGGCGCCACACAGTTTACGGTGATTTTTCGCTTACCGAGTTCAATAGCCAGGGCTTTGGTTGCACCAATAATTCCCGCTTTCGACGCACTGTAATTGGTTTGTCCGCGGTTGCCCATCAGGCCAGATACCGACGACAGCGTTACGATGCGGCCACCCTGGCGCAGCCTGATCATTGGCATGATCACCGGATGCAACACATTGTAAAATCCATCAAGATTGGTGTGAACAACGCCATCCCACTCTTCCCCCGTCATGGCAGGGAACGCAGTATCCCGGGTTACACCGGCATTGCAGACCACACCGTAATACGCGCCATTTTGTTCAATATCCGCTTCAATTGCCGTTTTTGTTCCTTCTCTGTCGGCAATATCAAACTGCAAAGCGACAGCACTTCCGCCATCAGCAAGAATGTCGTCGACCACTTTTTCCGCGGCCTCTTTACCACTGCGGTAATGCACCGCCACGGCGAAGCCTTGCGCCGCCATCTTGTAAGCTGTTGCTTTACCAATACCACTGCTGGCACCGGTGACGAGGATTCTTTTTTGCTCAGACATGAGATCCTTTTTCCTTATTTTCCGGCTTGCCGTTAAACAGGCTTATCGCCGCAATAAAATTAATCGTATTTCCAATCAGAATAATGCTGCCAAACGCCTGCACCACCGGCATGGCGCTGAACGCCAACAAACCGAATGACAACAAACTGGTGATCGCCGAGAGTAGAATCGCCTGCTGGGTGGTATCAGGCTTGTCTGCCATTTCCCGGGCAAAAATGATGTAGTCCATACCCAGGCCAAGCACCAGAAATAACGCCATGATGTGAAACACATTGAGCGCCTGACCGGCCAATAGCACAGCAGCGACGGCAATCAAACTGGCTGAAGCGGGAATAAGTAAAAGTTGAATAACAGACACACTGCGGTACCACAGCGCCAGCAAAAGCGCGACCAGTGTGTAAGCAATGACTAACAGCATAGCCCCGGTTTCGCGCTGAGACTTAAGCGCCTTAGATGCATTGCCCAAGGTGTTCACATACTCAATGGCGGGAATCGAATCGGCAGCGGCCTTCAACGCTGTTAAATCACTGTTTTTGCGAATAAGTACGAAGCTGTATATCTGCCCGTTTTTCTCACTCCAGAGCGGTGGAAGTGTGGCGTTCTGGCTTGATAGCTCGGTAAAATCAAGGACCTTTCCGGCAGCATTTGTGTATTCGGCTTTTACCGGTGACACTGACTCAGCCGGCAATCCCAAAGCCGCAGCAAATACATCAAGAACGCCGCCCTGCCCATAAAGTTTTGCCTGGGAAGCATAATCATCTCGTTGTCTTTCAGGCGAAGGCAGCCAGTCGCCAATACCACTCACCGCGGCCTTGTTCACACCGGGAAAAGCATAAAAATCTTCTAGCGCATTGAATATGTCTTGGGATTCTTGCCCGCGTACAAGCAAGTACCGACCGGGCTCGTAAACCTGGGTGAGCGAGGAGACGGCTTGTTCCTGCTGCAGTAACGTAGGAGATACATGGAAAAAATGGCGAGGATCATCATTCACCTGAAGACCACCACTCAGCACATACAGCAGACTACCGGCAGCGAGTAATAACCCAGTGGCTGCGAGCGCTTTCGGGCGACGGGCAACAACACGTTGCAACGACGCAATAACCACTTTCAACATGGTCTGGCGGGCTTCAATAGGACGGCGCACCACCCAAGGGCCCAGCAGCATCACACACAGCCAGGCCATGCCCAAACCGGCGCAAGAGAAAAGTGCAATTTTCTTTAGAATGGTTAAATCGGCAATACTTAAGGCGCCATAACCGACTAGCGAGGTAATCACGCTAAGCACCATGGCCCGGTACAGCACGCCATGGTGTCGCGAAGCCTGCGCGTTTGCTTGCGACGTGCTCGATAGAAAGTGATAAAAATAATGCAGTGAATAGTCCACCACGATACCAATAAGACTCGCACCGAACACAATGGTAAGTACATGCACAGAGCCAAACACCCACACGCTGGTGAGTATGCCAAAGCCGACGCCAGCGGCAATGGAACTGAGCGCCAGGGTGAGCGGTAATAACGAGCGAAATACCAGCAGCATGAGCACCAGCACACCAGCTATCGAACCCACAGCAATCAGTTGAATGTCAGCTTTTGCAGATTGCGCAGAATCAACTGCGAAAAAGAACATGCCGGAGTGCAGTACCGATACATTAAATTCATCGCGAACAGATTGCTCTGCTTCGGTAATTTGCTGATAAACTTGGTTTTGTTCAGCCATACCGCCAGGAAAGTCATTAAAAATCACGGTGAAGGTATTTACGTATTCCCCTTCGACTTCAATAGACTCGGTGGATTCAATTTGCTCGGTCAGCCCCAACAGGTAATCGGAAAACCAACCGAGGGGATCTTTTTCAAACGGCACCATTCTGATCCCTTCCCCCAGTTGATAGAGCTTGCGCTGGGCGGCCCTCGCCATTTGTTGCGGGGTGTCGGATTCAAGTGCGTCTCGTTGAGCGTCGGAAAGGAAATTAAACCGGTAGGGCGTAATCGCAGAGAGGTAGCCGCCCTGTTGATTTTCATTGGTGAGCGCTTGCAAGCCTGGCAGCGTGTTGATTGCAGACTGCAACGCCTTGGCGCCGTCTGCGGCGTGTTTTTTGTTGTCACTTTTCACCACCACAATGAAGCGCTGGCTGATATCGTTGGTCAGCGAATCCAGGGCGTATTGCAAGCCGGGGTCGCTTACTTTCTCTGGATTTAAATCGTTCAGGTTGGTATCAATTTGAATGGACTGAGGATTTACGCAAGCGAATACGATCCCTGCCACAAGGGTAAAAACGAAGCACAGCCGAATAAAGAGCGACATAAGTTGTAATTAATAGGTTTCAAAACGGCCTGGAGAGCGCAATACGCGGCACCAGTCGGTTTTGTCAGCATACAACGCTTCGCATTGTTCATACGCCTTACGCTTACCGTCAAACTCGTATGCTTGAATCTGGTCGATGAGCACTTGGGTGTTTTGGCCGGTGGCATCGGTCACTTTTATGGTAACGGCTGGCTGAGCGTTATCGGTGTTTTCCTGACTAATGCGAATGGCATCCAACCCTTTGCGCATCATGTCGCTTTCCGGTATCAGTAACAGAGCACCACTGTCTTCCTGCGTGATCGCAAACTCGTCAGTAAAGTAGCCGGTATCGCCCTTCAGTAACCGAATAAAAATATTCGACATAATATAGCGGGCTACTCCACTCAATGGCGTGAGTGTACCGTCGTCCTCTGCCCTGAAGTTGTTAGTACCATTTACGTATAAAATGGCTTCACTGAATGGCTCGATGGTGTGCCATACCAACCCCAAATCGCAGGAATAATAAAAGTCACCTGCTGATTTTAGTGGTACCGGAAGCCCTTCCATTGCTTTTTGCTGGCTGAAGTGTCCGGAAAAGTGGCAACCCGAAGGAAACATCGACGACAGCAAGGTTTCTTCGTTGGCGGAGCTCTGCTCTGCCAGGGCCGATACACTCACAACACTGAAAAGGACTAAACCCAAACGGGCTAGTGAAAAGCGACTCATGATTGACTTATCCATGCATTGATTGCGTCAGTGAGAAAGGCTGGAGACTCATATTGGGTGATTTGTTCTGGCATCGCAACCGCAAACTGGGTCGTTTTGGCTTTGGTGAACACTTCGCCGGTGTCGCGATCTTTTATCACATAACTGATCTTCAGCCGGTTTTCCCATTCAGTCAGCCAGGATTCCACCACCACTTTTTGCTCAAACAGCAGTGGCTTAATGTACTTCACCTGAATATCGACAATGGGAAAAAAGAATCCCTGCTCTTCCATGACGCTGTACGGGCAGCCAATTTCAGACAACAATGCACACCGGGCCATTTCGATGTATTTTGGATAATTACCGTGCCAAACGACACGGTATGCATCCACATCGAAAAAAGGGATATCGATATTCAGGCTATTTTTCTTCATGGTATTACGCTTTTGCCGGTAGCTCGGCGAGTACGTCGACCACGTCTTGAATTGTTCTTACCTGCTTGAACTGCGACGGTGAAATTTCAACGTTAATGCTCTTTTTCAGATCTACAAGCAAATCGACCGCATCGATACTGTCGATATCTAAGTCTTCGTAAAGACGGGCTTCCGGCACGATTTCCGCTGGCTCAAGCTCGAAAAGATCAACCAGTGTGTCTCTGACCTGATCAAGAATATTTTGTTTTTCCGCATTCATTTCGCATTCCCTCTATGAATTTTCCAGCTGTTCCGGCGTTGCCGCTATCTCTGTTGACAGCTGTTTGTTGTAATAGTTTTCCAGAAATTGAGTGAGATGTCTGTACTGCTTAGGTCGTGGTAGCGTGGTGTCGATACATTCGTCTAACGCCATCAACTCACCTGAACGCAGTGTAAAAGCCGGGCCGCCTGGTGGAATATCGTACCACTTATCGCCTTTTTTCAGCGCCCGCGGATAACACTCTATCATCACCGGCATAATAGACGCATTTACAGCCACCGCCATATTGGCCGCGCCTCGCTTAAAGCGTAAAACGTTATCTTCTTTGGTGCGGGTGCCTTCGGGAAAAATAAGAATGTTCTCACCCGCTGCCAGTTTGGCCGCTGCCATAGGCAATATTTGCTCGGCGTTATTAGGAATGAACCCGGCTTGACGCACCACTGCACCGGTAAAAAAGTTATCCCACACCGCGCTTTTCACAAAACAGCACATTTGCTCGTTGACGGCGAGTAATAACACCACATCAATTAACGACGGATGATTCGCAATGAGAATATGCCCGGGGCGTGCGGTATGCATTGAGTCTAAGTCGAAGGAATAGCGGATCAGCCCAAAGAAACGCATGATACGGATGAACGTGAGACACCCTTTATGAATACACCAACGGATCATGCGCTGCTTTTTCGCCGGCGAAATAATAGTAACCGGACTCATCAAGCGGAAGAAAACCCCAACCAGCAACGCGCCTACACCAAAAAGGGTATAGCTCACGCCAGCACTGAAGATTTGCCAGGCTTTGCGCAGCTTTGTGACTACCATGCCTGCGCCCTTGCGTGATGAGAGCGCTGTGGCTTCAGAGGAAAGCGAGCTAGACACAGAAACATTCTATTTCGACCAGCAAGTCTTTGCGGCAGATATCCGCAAGGGTGTACACCGCATCGACGTCTGGATATTGAGTCGAAAGCCAGTCGCGTACAAAAGCTGCATCCTTGGCGTGACGAATATAAACTTTAAAGGTAGACAGCTGACAACCTTCCGGCTTTGCCGTTTCCAGAAGATGACGAATATTAGACATTGTCACTGTAAGCTGCTTTTCCAGATCGCCTTCGCCACGGGTTTGATGCCCGGTAATGCTGGCGGTACCTGAAATAAACAGGAAGTGAGAATCGGCAAGGGTTAGCGCGGTAGCACGAGCAAACGAGGGGCTGGAAATACCGTACTCACGAGGATATTCGTAAGCATTAACCTGATGATGATTATTGTAGTGATGTGGCTCCACCTTACTGGCAAACACGTAAAATACCGCACCGTCGGTGTGATGACCGAGTGCTGAGGCTGAGGGAAAGCTTTGCGGCGGCATACCAGCTGCCTCAAACGCATTCAAACGGCCGGTACAAAACTTCTTGTACAGCTCATTGTCGCCTTCACCCACGTTTATCGACGGCAAATAATTCCAGAAACGAAATGGATGCACAAAACCCTGGGCTTTTAAGACATTCAAAATGGAAGAATAAGCCGCAAAGGTTTGTTGTTCGATGTCTTCACATTCGTCTTTGGTGAGCCAGTGGGCAACACAAATCACGTCGTCAGTTTTAGACCAGAAGCATTTACCCGTTTGCCCCCGGCTAACCTCACCTTCTATTGACCACAGTTCATTGCCGGCATTTTCAACCGCGCCTTCTAACCCGGTAGCAATAAGACCATTACCAAACGGTTCACATTGATTAGTAAGTGGCATTACCGCCAGCGCGTTTACACTGGAGATTAATTCGTTAGCGGGCGAGGAACAAAATTGCTGTTTTAACATGGGACAACTGAATTTGGTGTGACTGCAAACACGAATGATGGTGCAAACAGGCAGAGAAAAACTGATTTAAACCAACTCCCTGACATTCTGCTTACTTATTTTCAGACGATCATTCCATGATACAGAATTAGTTTTTGACTGGGCGGTAGTTTAAACTAGCGAAAATCGAAAATAAAGCGAATGGACGCATCCTTTACCTTGGCTGTTAACATTCGTGAACACCAGTAAATCAATTATTCATGTCAAATACGTTTCCGCTAGTTACCCGCACATCTGAAGATGCAATTGCCTTTCTTACACAGCCTATAAACGCCGTTGGCCTTGATGTAGGGCCCGTGTCTACTAATCAGTTTCTCAATCACGTCAATCAGGTTGCAGAAGCGCTGACCCATCGTGGTCATGCCATTAATCTTTGTGAAAACCGCTACCTTTTCCTTGTGGGACTCTGCGCCGCGATTTTACGCGGTACAACCACCTTATTGCCGTCGAGCAAAAATGTCGCCACACAGGATCAATTAAACGAAGATTATACTGATTGCTTTATTATTCATGACGGCGGAGAAATTAGTCCAAACCTGCCGGCATTCGATATTCTGTCTGCAAACGCACCGGTTCAAAATCGCACTGTGGATGTGCCTGATGTTGCAGATGACTTTCTAGCTTGTATTAGCTTTACTTCCGGCTCTACCGGAAAGTCGAAACCGAATCTTAAGTACTGGCGTACCTTGCACCGCAGCAGCCTGATTAACTACACCTTCATGATCCCGGATTGTGAAGAGACCTTATATCAATTGGCCACCATGCCGGCACAACACATGTGGGGGTTTGAAACTTCCGCGTTATTGCCGTTATTCAGTAAAGTTTGCATGAGTGATGCAAAGCCGCTGTTCCCACGGGATATTCTGGATACCTTCGCGGCTTTGCCGGAACCCAAGCAACTGGTTTCCACCCCCGTCCATTTACGGGCGCTGTGTGCCGATATGACCAATGACGTTCACGCCCACTCCGTGCTGTGCGCCACGTCCCCGCTTACCACTGAACTTGCCACCGAAGTGGAGCAGAAATTCAACGCGCCATTAAGAGAAGTGTACGGTTGCAGTGAAGTGGGCTCAATGGCGGTACGACGTTCTGCCAAGGAGCAGGCCTGGTTCAAATTTGAAGGTATTGATTTTGCGCAGAACGACGGTACCACCACGGTGCGCGCTGAACATTTGCCCTCAGATACCGTACTGCAAGATTTCATTGAATTTAAAGATGACAATCACTTTGTGTTGTCTGGCCGGGCAAGCGACTTGATAAAGATTGCCGGTAAACGGGGTTCGCTGTTTACCATTAATCAAACGCTGCTGACGTTTAAGGGCCTGGAAGATGGCATTGTAATTCATCCTGAATCAGCCGGGCCGGTTACCCGCCTTGTCGCCATTGTGTCGCTGAAGCCGGGTGTAGAAAAAGCAGAATTGGTGCGCTTTTTACAAGCGCGTTTAGACAGTGCTTTTGTACCCCGACCTGTGTACGTGGTTGATGCACTGCCCCGCGAACCTAACGGTAAGCTGCTGCGCAAAAACATTGATGCGCTACATGCGTCACTGAAAAAGAAAAGGTAATCAGTTTACCGGCAGCTGAATAAAAAAGGGCGTCTCGAAAAATTCGTGACGCCCTTTTTGTTTGTTTTTCACGGCACTGCCGGCAATGTTTTACGTTTAAACCCGCTTTATGATCAACGAGGTATTGATACCGCCAAAGGCAAGGTTATTGCTCATGAAGCAATCGGTTTTGATTTCGCGGCATTCCTGGCGGATGTAATCCAGCGGTGCACAGTCTGGATCAACGTTATCCAGATTCAATGTAGGAGCAAACCAGTTTTCTTTCATCATATTAATGGTCGCCCACACTTCAAATGAGCCGCAAGCGCCCAACGTATGGCCGGTATAGCTTTTCAGCGAACTAATTGGCTTAGCGCCCACAACTTGATAGGTGGCATTACTCTCGACAATATCACCGTGCTGCGTTGCCGTGCCGTGTGCCGATACATAACCAATGTCATCGGCGGTTACACCGGCATCTTTCATGGCTGAGGCCATAACTCGTTGCACCGTTTCTGGATTAGGTTTAACCAGATAAGCGCCGTCGGTATTGGTCGCATAGCCAGTGACTTCTGCCAGGATGTTCGCACCACGGGCTTTTGCATGTTCGTAAGATTCAAGAATAAGCGTACACGCCCCCTCACCCAGTACCAGGCCATCACGGTCGCGATCGTAAGGCCGAGGCGTAGCTTCCGGGGTATCATTTTTGGTGCTGGCCGCGAACAGGGTATCAAATACCGCCGCTTGAGAAGGACACAATTCCTCTGCGCCACCGGCAATCATCACATCCTGCTGACCAAACTTAATGGCTTCATACGCATAGCCAATGGCCTGGCTACCCGCCGTACAGGCACTTGAAGTGGTGTACATGCGGCCCTGAGTACCAAAATACACACTGATGTTCACAGCAGCGGTGTGGTTCATCATGCGCAGATAGGTGCTGCTGTTGATGCGAGAAGTCGAAAAGTTCTCAAGCATAGGGGCAAATTCCAGTGCTGCTTCACTGCTGCCTGTAGCAGAACCGTAAGCCACACCCGTCGCAGAAGAGCGGATCACAGGATCATCTGTCAGGCCAGCATCAGCCAGCGCACGCTCAGTGGCCAGCACACCCATTTGGGCAACACGGCCCATGCTGCGCTTTTTCTTTTTGGTGTAGTGATCAGGCAAGGCAAAGTCGTGAATGGGAGCAGCCAGATAGGTGCCAAGACCCTCATACTTTTTCCAGTCTTCCATGTAGCATACTGCTGATTTCATCGACTGAAGCGCAGATTTTACCTGCGACCATTCATCACCCAGTGCAGACACTACACCGGCTCCGGTAATCACAACCCGTCTGTCATTATTACTATTCAAACTACATCCTTTTCTTTAAACAGGCCGGCGGAAAACCGACAAACTCGCCGTAGCCAAACACTGCACATCGCTACCGTCTTTCGGCTCATTTTCAATGAAGCAATCGAACGTTGCAAGCCCATCGCCCACCAGCGCTTTTTCTTCACAGCGCACCGTGTACTTACCCGGCGCAAAGTAATCGCAGTGGGTTTTAAATGACCGCGTACCGAGCAGAAACCCTAAATGCGGCGTAACTTTCCCCAGAGCAAGCTGGTGCCCGGCGATAAGCGCGGCAGTCTGGCCCATGTATTCCAAACCAATCCAGGCAGGGACGCCCTTTTCTGCTTCAAAAAACGGACTTTCTTCATCGACGTAGGTACGCGATGCCGATGAGGTTTCGGTAACATCCAGCACTTCGTTAATCAGTAACATGGGCGGACGGTGAGGAATTAACTCAAACAACCGGCTGTCGAAACGGGTTTCCTGCGACATTACTTCCCTTCCCCTTTGGTGCCCGCTGTTAAAGACGTGGTGTCGCCGGGCTGCCAGAAATCATAAAAATTAAACCATTGATACGGTGCTTTAAGGCAATGTGCTTCCAGTTTCGACGCAAACTGTTGCGCATAATTCTGTAAATCCTGCTGGCGAGTTTTGCGGTTGATCTGCAATTTGTCACACAACGGCGCCACATCAAACAACACCTTGTTGTCTGCCGCTTTATAGCGATAAGCAAACATCAGCTTAACCGGGCAGGCCAGCGCTTTCGCCAGCATGTAAGGGCCGATGGGTAGCGGTGCTTGTTGGCCTAGAAACTGAACATCAACGGTACGTTCCAGGCCGCTCAAGGGCACACGGTCGCCGGCAATAAACACCCACTCGCCAGCATCAATTTTTTCTTTCAGCATCATGATGGTGGTGACATCAAACTCATCAACCTGAAAGACATTAAGGCGAGATTCGTTATTTTCGTCTTGCATCATTTTAACGAAGTTGCCGGCGTGTTTATCGTACACCAGTATATTGATAACCTTGCTGCTATAACGGTGCATAAAGCCCCGGCAAAACTCCAGGTTACCAAAATGAGAGCCAATAATGAGTTGCCCGCGGTCGTCATTGTGCAGGGCTTCAATATTCTCTGGCGAGCTGAGTACGAAGTCTTTTTCGCTAATTTCGTCTAACCAGCCCAGCATCTTATCCAGAATCACTTCGGCAAAGGTTTTGAAATGTAGCAACACATGACGATAGCCAGGCTTACGCTGCAACACTTCAGGTTTCAAGCGGTAGTGCGCATTTAAATATTGCAACGACGCTTCACGCTGCTCCTTGCGGCACAGCACAAAATACATCGCCACCGGATACATGATGACCGAAAACACTTTGCGGCCGCACACCCGGTAAATAAAAAACACCAGTCGCATGGCTGCCATCGTGCCGGCTTCACGGGTTTGCGACCAGTGAGCCTGCTGTTCTGTGGTTGCGGTTTTATCTGACGCAGTCATCGTGCCCCTCTTACTTACCTAACAAGGCACGAACGCGGGTGACTAACAATTTTGGCAAACGAATAAGCATGCCAAACATTAACCGTACATGCAGCCGGATCAGCATAAGGTTATCTTTCAGATAATGAAAATGGGATACGGTGTTTTCGTGATAAATCACCTTGGTAGGAATGAAGTGCAAGTCGATGCCTGCCCAGACCGCTTTCACCAGCAGTTCCGGGTCGAAATCCATGCGTGGACCAAGGTAGTAATTATCGAATACTCGCTCGATTTGTTTGATGGGATACACCCTAAAGCCGCACAGGCCGTCTTTAATTTGCAAAGACAGGGTTTCCAGCGCTACCCAGAAATCGGTAATTTTGCGGCCGTATTTTCTGGCGAATGGCGCAGTTTCATCAAAATAAGGCTGACCGGAGATAAAGGAATCCGGGTGTGAGCGACTGTAATCCAGGAGTTTTTGCGCGTCATCGATATTGTGCTGGCCGTCTGCATCCAGTTGTAATACGTGACTAAAGCCCATGGCACTGGCGTGATAGCAGCCGGTGATCACCGAAGCCCCTTTACCACGGTTCGTCTGGTGTCTGACAAGATGAAAATCTGGGTAAGGGCTAAGTAGTGCTTCTACCTTCGCCACACTTTCTTCACCACTGCCATCATCTACCACAATGCAGGGCAAATTCAGTGATGCCAGCGCCGGCAGAAACTTTTCAAACAGCACTTCGTGTTTGTAATGAGGAACAATAATGCAATATTTCATGATGCGGAAAACTTAAAACTGCCCGTGGAGAATGAGTCCGTTTCGTTGGAGAAGTGAAACGAAACACTGCCTTTGTCTGCATTGTGATTGAGCGTGAGCTGCATCTGTGCACCCGGCATGACCATGGTTTTGAATTTGATATTGGTGAGTTGATGAAAACGGCTATCGCTGATAAACAACGCTTTTGCCAGCTTTCCCGCCCAGTCAATCTGCACCACACCGGGCAGTACTTTATGATCAGGAAAGTGGCCGTCGAACCAGGCGAGATCTTCACTTACCTTAAGCGTAATCTCAGCAGACGCTTCATCCATCTTTATAGCCGTAATATCCGGCCCTTCCTGCGCGTTAAACAGTGCTTTCAACGCATGTATATCAGTCATCAACAATCTTATGCTTCTTTTTGTAGTGGCGCCGAAAGAGTAATTCAGCAACCACAAATACGGCAAAAATCAGGTAGGACAGTAAACCGTTGTAGAGTGTCCATACTGCTAAACTGCTGAACCAGGCTGTCCAGGCGGCCACCGCTGCATTGAGCAACAACAACAGCCCCCACGCCAGGCTCAGCGCCCTGAGATATCCTTTCGCCTGTGCCGGCGGATTATGTCCACCAGCCCGGGCGAAGCGTTCTATCAGGGTGTGCTCATCAAGCAACGAAATCAGGAACAGCAGTCCCATTCCGGCGCTCATGATCACAGGGTAACATTTCAGCAGTATTTCACTGTTTAGAAATATAACCCCGGCGCAATATAACGCAATCACGGCCGTCATCAACCAGTCACTGGTTTTACGACTCTTACCTGCAACCACCAGCCTGAATATGGCCACTAACAGTAACACCGCACCGAACCAGCGGGGGTCTATGGTGTCGATGTTAAGCCACACCACAAACGGGTAAGCCACAGACACAAAAACAAAGAGCAGCGGAATTAAATCCTTCGGGCCTCGCTGCCGCGGTGATGCACTCACGCCAGCACGCTTTGCCTGTAATTTCCCAGCACCGCCCGCTCTTCATCATCAATCTGCGTGGTCGCTTCGTCGCTCAGCATATCTTCAAAGTACGGGACAATTTTCTGCATAATGGCAATGTTCTTCTCCAGTGCCATTTCCACATCAATATCCGGGTTTTTCAGTACGTCATTAAGCTCGCCCAAACACGGCACCAGGAACTGATCCATAAAGCTGCCTTTGGCGGGTAAAACCAAACGCTTCTGTGCTCTTTCAGCCAGCAACATCTGCATTTTCTTATTCAGTTTCTGGGTTTTAAGCAGGTTCGGGGTAATTTTACGCATGGTGTCTAAATCGCCGATAGCGTCGGTGAAAAACAGCAAGGCAAATACACCCCAGTAATAGGTGTAATCCCAGACCAGCTTAATCGACATCATCTTACGATCGCCAAAACCGCCGTACTGATCTTTGTAAATTGACAGGGTGTTCTCAAAGAACGAGTCGTAAAACTTGTGGAACAAGGCCGCTTCAAAACGAATGTCCTGCCCTTTCCTGTCACGCTCGATAAGATGGGTAACAAAGGTGTTATTCAGTGCGATGAAATCGCTGCCCGGTGAATAGAAAGGGTCAGCAAAGGCGCCGGCTTCACCCGTCATGGCCCAGCCAGAGTCTGAGAACATCTGCTTACAGCCGTAGGAATAGCCTTGCATGACTTTAAAGTCGAGCAGTTCCGCCCCTTCAATGGCTTCTGCGCACAGTGGATGTTCTTGTTGTAACCATGCCATGGTGTCTTCAAAGGTGCTGATTTTGCTGTCGGCCAGCGCTTTATCGTCCATGACGATACCAAAGCTGGTGGCGCCGGACGCAAGAGGAATAATCCACACCCAGTAACCGGGGCCCATCAGATGATTGGTGCTTAACCAGCGTTTACCCGGTTCGAGGACTCGATTTTGCCAGGCTTCATTATCAGACCATTCATCGATAATGACTCGCTTATTGATGCGGAAGAAAACCGCATTGCCTTGATGGCCGGTTTCAGTCTGCAAGTTCAGCTTATTTCGTAGCAATGCCTGACGGCCCGCTGCGTCGACTAACCAACGCCCCTGAACGGTAATTGTGTCGTCACCGCGACGGCAAACCACAGTGTGATTTTTATCGCCCAGTTCAATGTCTTGAGGTACTGCGCCATCAAGAAATACCACGCCTTTTTCTTTCAGCATGGTGTAGAGGTAGTTTTCCAGCGTGCCACGTTCAATTTGATAAGCCGGAATGCCGAAAAGCTCGCTTACGCCCAGTTCATCATAATCGCTGTAATCGTTTTGCACTTTTCCGAAGAACAGCCTGAGGCCGTACTTACGCAGGTGCTTTTCCTTGAAATGGTCTTTCAGGCCAAGTACATCGGTAAAGTAGTGCGCTCCAATTTCAACCGTAGACTCCCCCACTTTTGCCGTGGTGTCGTGTACCGGAAAGGTATTTTTCTCAATTATGGTAATGGCGTAAGTGTCGTCGCGGTTAAGCAGCTGCAGCGCCAGGCTCATGCCTGCCAGCCCGCCACCGGCGATGATAATATCCGTATTCATCTGATCCATCATTTACCCTTCACAAGCTAAAGTGAGACTGGTTCCACTGCTTAGCGGAATGGTGATCTGCCCATCAGGTTGATTCAACAGCTCAGCAACACACAATACCTTTGCTGCCGGGTTCTGAGCGTACATCTCTGTGAGATACGTACTGTCGGCATTGAGTGCCGGCCAGCTTGCATCTTCCTGCTGATTTACCATTGCTGTAAGCACTTTGCCTTCCACGTCGGCATCGTGCGGATAAATCACCAGTGAAAATGCAAAGGTTTCCTGATTAGGCAACACGGGCGTCAGAATATCTGCCACCGGCGCATCATAAAACGTGAGCAGCATGGGCACATTTTCAGTTTCGCACTGAATCATAGCCTCAAGAATGGTTAACGACACCGACTCTTCATATCCGGCAACGGAATTGGCCGCGCTCATGGTGCCTGTACTGATGGTCCAGTAGCCGGCGGGCGCGTTGTGTACCGAGTTATGGAACTTGGTTGGCGACAGCTCTTTATGTTCAGACGCCAATGTTTTGCACATATAGTCGGTCAGGTCGGTATCGCCCAGACCAGAAACAAACACGCAGGTAAGCGTATTGGGCTCAACACCGGCATCTTGCGTCGCCTGCCATGAACTCTCAACCGCCAACTTAACCGGCAACGGGGCACGGCGTCTTTCATTGGCGGGAATAATACCGGGTTTCGGGCTTTTCAGCTTTGCTTCTGGTAAGTCTGCGCCACCGAGCAGCGCTTGAAGTGCAGACCAGTTTTCAAAGTAGCTGCCCCAGGCACCGGTGCCTGCAATTTTACATTTCAGTGCTTTTGTCTGCATATTACTCTGCCCTGCTAAACAAAAGTGTACAGTTATTACCACCGAAGCCGAATGAATTGGTCATCACGTGCTGACACACTTTCTCTTCGTCTGTGGCTTTAATGGAGAAATCCAGTGCTTCATCCAGCGTTTCCAGGTTCTTTGAGCCCGGGATCACGTTGGTGTGCAAGGTATCCATGGCAATAATGGCTTCTGTAATCCCCGCTGCGCCCAGGGTATGCCCCATCCAGGCTTTGGTCGATGAACAACGTACAGACGCAGGGAACAATTCGGAAATCAGCTTTCCTTCAATTAAATCGTTAGCCCGGCTGGAAGTACCGTGAAGGTTAATGTAATCCACCGACTCAGGAGACAATGCAGCTCGTTTCAGCGCCTGTGTCATCGACAATCTGGCGCCTAATCCATCAGGATGCGGGTGCGACATATGGTGTGCATCTGAGCTTTCGCCATAACCGGCCAGCGTGATGCCCCGGCCATTGTTATTTTCGCCCGCGCGCTGGAGCACGGCAAAACCGGATGCTTCACCCAGGTTTATTCCGTCTCGATGCTGATCGAAAGGCTTACACGGGTTCGGCGACAGTAACTGCAGCGAATTAAAACCGTGCAGCACACTCAGACACAGCGTATCCACGCCACCTACCAGCACTGCATCGACAATACCGGTTTCCAGCCAGCGAGCGCCAGTGGCAAACACTTTGGCGGAAGAAGAGCACGCAGTGTTAATCGTGAGTGATGGGCCTTTAATACCAGAAAGGTGTGCGGCAAACAAAGCAGGTGCATGAGGATTATGCACAAACGGCTGCTTGAACGCTTCGGTTAACCCATTGTCGCTGTTGAGTTTGGTATAGGCTTCTTCAGTACGGTCGATACTGGACGTACTTGAGCCCATGACTAAACCAATGCGGGCAGCGCCGTATTTGCTGATTAATGCTGAAACCGTGTGGCGAATCGTGCCCTGTTCATAACCTAATGCAGCCAGGGCATTGTTTCGACTTTGCCACTGACCCAGGTCATCCACCCCGTTGATTTGCTCAACAAGGCCAATCCAGGTGTCTAGATCTGAACCTGGCAGGTTGTTCTTAATCAGGCCGCTTTTATGCTGTTTGAGTGAAGTCCGTAAGGCACTGAGATTAACCCCGGCTGCCGAACAGGATTCGTAATCGATGATATCTATTTTCATGTCGTCAAAGATAACCCTCAAATAGCTTTATTTACCGCCGATCCGAGGGTAACCGCCCGATTTTATTTATTCTTTTCAACAAATGCGGTTAAGCTGCGTAAGGTCTCGAACGCTTCGCGCGTGCCTTCGTCTTCCGCTTTAATTTGCACGCCGTATTCTTTTGATATCGCTAATGAAATTTCCAGCGCATCAATAGAATCGAGTCCCAGACCGTCACCGAACAATTGATCTTCCGGATCAATTTCTTCCGCTTCCATGTCTTCTAAATTGAGGGCTTCAACTAAAAGTTCAGCCATTTTTAATTCGGATTCTGTTTGTGTAGCCATAGTTGATACTGTCCTTACTATGTACGCTTCTCTCTGAAAGGGCGCTAGTTTAAACTAATGTTACAATAAAAACTATTTCTGCAACCCGGCATGTTTTCAGATTTAATTTTCGCCAAACCGGCGCAAAACATCGGTGATCAAGACGTACACCTGTGGCTGCTTGATACCCGTCAGTATGAAGAGAATCACCAATTAGCGCTGTTTCGCTCAATACTGTCGGAAAGCGAGCATCGCCGCATGTTGCAGTTCCGCAAACCTGAAGCGCAGCAGCGATTCCTTATAGCCCGGGGCGCTCTTCGCTTGCTTCTTGCAGCATTACACCCAAGCCTCTCGCCCGCTGATCTGGCTTTTGTTTTCAATGACTTTGGCAAACCCGCTTTACACCCGAACCCTCTCAACATTCACTTTAATGTCTCCCATTCTGGCAACATGATTTTGATTGCCATTGCTCGCGGTCGTGAGTGCGGCACAGATATAGAAAAACTCGATGCATCACGTAATATACGGGAGCTTGCTGCGTTTTATTTTCATCCACATGAACATGCGTTGTTACTACATGCGCCCGACGAAGCTGCGCAACTGAAGCACTTTTACGCGCTGTGGACATTGAAGGAAGCGTTCATCAAAGCAGAAGGAAAAGGCATGGCCATTGCCGGCGACAGCTTTTATTTTTCAGACATCGATTCTGCGCATCCGCAAGTGACGATAACAGAAAACTCGCAGGCCAGCGTTCAACCATGGCGTTTTAGCCAGCAATTCTTTGGCGATGACTTCAGCATGGCCTTGGCGGTGGCAGAAAATGATGAACTAGAACTGTCGGTAATGTGTAAATGTTTAATCGTTTGAGCGCTTAAGAACCTGAAGCAGTTGTCTGGTGATTAAAAGGTAACGTGTGCTAAATCATTGAAAGTACGCTAACGTAGGCTGTCGGTAAGTGCTTTGCCGCATAAATAGATGCCTGGAAATAGCGATGAACCAGGAAGTTATCACTGTAGTAAAAGGAGTTTGCAGTGCAGCAGTTTTTACAAACCATGAAAGCGGCAATGAAGCGGGCTGACACGTCATTACTTCAGCAGTGGATATCACAACAACAGGTTGCTGAGCTGCCTAATGTGAGTTGTGAAAAAACCTTCTCGGCGGCGCAAATTGGCGATGCGGTTCAAACCTTTCATCGCAATCACAATTGGCAGCATGAAAACATACACCCTTGCTTTCCCCTTTTCCTGGGGCTATCACAACACGTTGAAACCCTTTCCTGTAAGGCATCACCTTTCCCGCTTATGGGTTTGGTGCACATTGAAAACAACATCAAACAAACGCGCCCGTTAACCCATGATGATATGCATGTACATTGTCATTTCAGCGATATTCGGGTGCATCCCCGCGGTATTGTTGTCGATATTGTCTTGCTGGTGAAACAGCACGGCAGCGTTTGCCAAACCGTCACCAGCACTTATCTGCACCGGGCGGCATCCGATACGCTGGCGAAGGGCGATGCAGCCGATACAGAAAAAGCGTCGCAGGCACAAAGCCAGGAGGCAACCACCTCAGCGTTAACGTTCGCGAGCAATGCAGGCAGACGCTATGCGCGAATTAGTGGCGACTACAACCCTATTCACTTATACCACTGGAGTGCAAAGCTGTTTGGGTTCAAACAAGCCATCGCCCATGGTGTTCACGTGTTGTCTCGCAGCGTGTCGTCATTAGATTTGTCGTTCATTCACTCGCAAGAATCCTTCTCGATTACCAATGCCTTTCATTACCCGGTCACATTGCCTTCTGAACTGACACTACGCAGTCATACACTGGCGAATAATGCAGATAACGGTTTGGTGTTTGAATTGCGAAACCCGCAGGTAAAACGCAGAAAACAAGTTTTACTTTGCGGGCAGGTTACCGTGCCGGCTTAATTCATTTGCGTCATACAAGGATTCAACTGGACGTCACTTACACTGAAATAAACCTACGACTGGAATAAACCTACGACTGGAATAAACCTGACGTAACCTTGATATTGTATTCACCAGACAGCAGCTCGGTAACAAAAGACGAAGGCGCGATTGGGTCGGCAATGATATAACACTTATGTTTTGCCCGGGTGATGCCGACGTACATCAAGCGCCGTTCTTCCGAGTAAGGATAATCATCCAGAGCGGGCAATAGCGCTTCAATCAGCGCGTTCTCCCTGCCCTCACTGGGAAACCCGTTTTTACCCTTGCTGAAGCCAATTATAATACAGTGGTCTGCTTCCAGCCCTTTGGATTTATGAAAACTCCAGAAATGCACATGGTTGGCGAGATTAAGCCGAGTTAGTGTGGCCTTCGTTTCATCCAACAGAAAATTGTAGCGGGCGATTACGGCAACAGTGCTTGAAGGTTCATTGCCACGGATTTTCGCAACCACTTCCGCAACACGCTCAAAAACCCCATTGTCATTGCCAGGCTTGTTATCCAGCAAAAACACCTGAGGTGAATCGACTTTATTATGCGTATGTATGTGTTTTCTGAATTGCTCGGGGTTTGCCATAATGAACTGCCCAGCGGTATCCGCAATACTGTTGTTATAGCGAAAGGTTTTCTGCAGTTTAGTTTCGGTATAGCTGCCCACCAGTTCGCCAAAGCGTGTGGTGAGTTCAAGCTTCCCCCCGGAGAAACGGTAAATAGACTGCCAGTCGTCGCCCACCGCGGCAAGTGATACCTCATGACCTTTTGTGAGAATGGCTTCTAACAAGGCCATGCGCGCGGTGGAGATATCCTGAAATTCATCCACCAGCACGTACTTCCATGTTGGCTTTATTACTCCCCGGTTTGTGATCTCTATGGCGCGGGTAATAAGATCATCAAAATCCATGCAGTCCTGACGCTTTAGTTCACTCACGTAAGCCTTATGCAACGTGTTGAGTAAATTCGCTGTCTTTCTGGCCGGTTTAATATCAGCACTCGTTATTCGCTTGCTGACATCGGCAGGTTTCAACCTCTCTATGCGTATGGCTTGCAAGGCACCGACAAGCGTTTCCACACAACGCGTTACAGTGGCTTGTTCGTTTGTCTGGTTTGTCTGGTTTGCTTTGCCCTTCGTCGCGTGTGGCGAAAGCAAACCCAAGAGTTCCTGAAACACCGTTGGATTTTCATCGCTGTAGCCTTTAACCCACTCCAACACCCATTGCTTTAACCGTTGACTATTTTCCACAAACTCACTCAACGCGACGGGTACGCCAGCGCGTTGCAAAAGCTCACGACCAAGGCCATGAAAGGTGAAGATTTGTGGCGCATCGGCCAGAACAATATTCCGACTTTTTGCCGTTTCCAGCAGACGAGATTTAAGCTCTTCCGATGCCGCGCGGTTGTAGGCAAGAATCAATATTTCCGAGGGCTTTGCCAAGCCCCGGTCGATCACATCCAGTGCTTTCGCCACCATTACCGACGTTTTGCCTGTGCCCGCGGCTGCCAGCACTAAATTTCTGTCGTTGGCGCGAAGCACCGCAAGACGCTGTTCCTCGGTTAACGGGTTAGACTCTACCGTATCGAGAAATGTGCGGCGGGCTTTAAGCTGCATGTGTTCGTGGTAGCTTCGTAATCTGGCCATATCAAACGGATACAGGCTCGCTATCTCTTCTACTTCGCAGAGGGCGTCAGCCGATAACAGCGCTTGCCAGTCGGCTTTGTAGTTACCGTAATGCTTATGCAGCGTTTCAATAAGCTCGCGCAGTTCGGCTTCCCATGAATCTCGCGGATATTGCAGCTTCACCTTGTTGTTGAACGCAGTAAACACCGTGTGTAGATACGCCTTAATGTGGCTTCGAATGATTTTGTTGGCCGCTGCCTGCAATGCCACTACATTGTCTGCTTTCAGAAACCGGTAGCGCACTGATGTTTTAGCTCCCGGCAATTGCAGTTCGTAGCCGAGAAAGCGTTTCTTTACCTGAAAAAGCGTGCGTACAGAAGCTAGCGACAGCGTGTTTTCCCTGCCACTTTTTTGTGTGAAAACTAAATTTTCGTTCGTGAGACTGATTGAGGGTTTAGCAAAAAACTTTCCCAGAATATTGGGATGAACAACGAGAACTGGCAACAACACTATCCTTAAATTTCAGGTCGTAACTTTTTATGCCGTAACTGGCGCGTTTGAGCAACTCAGTGGCACCTTAGGGTTACTGCGCACAATGCCACGGGGGCATTCTACACTATCTTCAGTTATTCATTCGCAGTTGCTAGAATGCCGAAAACCTTTTTCTGGATTTGCCCGTGAAAATACAAGTTATCCCTGTTACACCCTTTGCCCAGAATTGTTCGCTTATTTGGGACCCTGCTACCATGAAAGGGGCCTTTGTTGATCCAGGTGGTGACAGCGCTAAATTGTATGATGCAGCAACGCAAAACAAAGTGACGATTGAAAAAATCATTCTCACTCACGGCCATCTCGATCATGTTGGCGCGACCACAGAAGTGGCTAAACACTACGATGTACCCGTAATAGGCCCACATATTGGCGATAAATTTTGGTTGGATGGATTACCGCAGCAAAGCCAGATGTTTCGCTTCCCGCCAGCTTCCCCATTCGCGCCAAATCAATGGCTGAACGACAACGATACGATTACCGTGGGCAACCTCACCCTTGATGTACTTCATTGTCCCGGCCATACGCCAGGTCACGTAGCGCTGGTAGAACGAGACAGCAATACCGTAATTGTTGGTGACATTCTGTTTGCCGGGTCCATCGGTCGCACCGATTTCCCACAGGGCAATCATCAACAACTCATCGATAGTATTCGCAATAAGCTGTTTACCCTGCCTGATGAAATGACCGTCTACCCTGGCCACGGCCCCACCAGCACCATTGGCACCGAGCGCAAAACCAATCCGTTTGTAGCAGACAGTAAGTTTGGGTAATGGGGGTTATTCGAAGACAGCGTCAACGTCCATACGTTGATGCAGAATTCTGGCGACTTCTATACCGTCGTCAACGGGCCAGTAATAAACAATGTGCTTTTGAACAGGAAAGCTCTTCGCGTTTTTAAAAAGTTCGGGTCTGTTTTTCCCCATATTGGGTGTAGCCGCAATCCGAAGCATCGCCTCATGCAGAAGCACCACGTACTTCTCTGCCTGGTGCATTCCCCAATCTGCGATCGTTCTGGCAGATATGTGCCGTAAATCTTCCTCTGCGAGTGCGGATAGCTTATAGCTTGCCATCGATTTCTTTGCTCACTTCGGCAAAGATATCCAGAGCTGACTTATCTGAAGTACTTCCTTCAGAAAGTTGCTGAAAACCCTTGCCGACTTCTTCCCTGAGAATATCGAGCTGTTGTTGTTTCGACACATCTTTTTCAAATAACAACCGCAAGCCATCTCTGATCACTTCACTCGCAGATGTGTACAACCCCGAAGCAACTTTTTCATTAATACGCTTTTCGAATTCCGGACCAAGACTGATATTCATAAGTACCCCCACACGATATGAGCATATTATGCGCACAATAGACTAATTTTGCTAACATGAAATTGTTTAAGGTTCGACCCCCCTTAGCGTTTAAAGGGAAAAAAGGAAGAGGAAAACTCAGGATGATACAGAGTGATTGCAGAGCGCTTCCTTGAAGCCGTAACCTACTGTGTAACGATATCTGCTCTTAAATGACATTTTCGGATGAAACCATGAGGATACTCCCTCGCCGCGTTAAATCGCTTTTAATATTCACAGTGCTGAGTTTGATTGCCGCAACTGGGCACGGCGAACCGGTTCAACCAGTAGCGGGCAATTCGCTGGTATATGTTTCTAATGCCAAAAGCGGCACCATCACTCGTTATCTTCTTAATGAAGAAAAAGCGACGCTGACTTTTCTCGGGCGCACGCAGGCGGGAGAAAATGTGATGCCGATGGCCGTCAGCCCGGATAAACAGCATTTGTACGCAGGAGTTCGTGCAAAACCTCATCAGGTTTTCAGTTATCAGATCACCTATCCTTCAGGCGAATTAATCCAGGTCGGCAACGCGCCGTTACCGGCCAGCATGGCCAGTATCGATACTGATAAGACCGGCCGATTTTTACTTTCCGCTTCTTACGGCGACAGTCTGCTCAGCGTGAGTGAAATCAACCGTGATGGTGTTGTGACTGGCCCCGCCTTGCAAACTATCGGCACCGGACGTAACGCCCACAGGGTGCAAACCAGCCCAAACAACCGCTTCGCCATTTCCACCGCATTAGGTGATGATCAACTAGGAATATTCCGCTTCGACGAACAAAGCGGCCTTTTGACGCCGGGCATACCAGCGACTGTCGCCACACCAACCCATTCCGGCCCCCGACACTTTGTGTTTGCGCCCAATCAACCGCTTGTTTATGTACTGGGCGAACTGTCTGGCACTGTCAGCACCTATCGCTTTGATGAAAATGACGGCTCGCTGACGTTAGTAGGGACCACTAACGGAATTCCCGTTGCCGAGCTGAACTTAAGAAACCGCTTAAACGAATACGCAGACGCCGATGATACTCGCCAGCCAATCTGGGCAGCAGACATTCACGTTTCGCCGGACGGAAAATACCTGTATGTATCGGAACGCACCCGCAGCGTGATTACAACCCTGAGAGTTGATAAGAACAGCGGTTTACCAACTTACGCTGGTCTGACAGAAGTGGAAACCCAGCCCCGAGGCTTTAACCTTTCCGAAGATGGGCGATTTATGGTGGTGGCAGGTGAAAAGGCATCATCCGTTGGTCTATACCGGCTTAACGCTGAAACCGGACTGGCGAAAAAAGTGGATGAAGCGCCCACGGATGCAGGCGCTAATTGGGTAGAGATTATAACTGTTATTGAATAAGCATGAGTGACCGGTTTTAAAAGATGAGTCATGTGGTAACTTATTCAGCGCTTTCACCTGGCTACAGCGACGCCATTAGCGCTGAGCGCAGAAACCAACCTGACTTCTACCTTTACTATTCTCGCCAATCCGCGAAATAATCCACGAGGTAATCAATCGCCATGCGCGTTCGCAGGGGCATGAACCGTCTATTCTGATACACGATCCAGCTGCCTGCGCCCTTGCCCCACCAAGGCTTCAGCACAGGCTGCAACCGTCCACAATCCACAGCAGCTGAAAAAGTACTCGCCGGCATGTAAGCAATGCCCAGGCCCTGCTCGCAGGCTTGTAGTACCGCATTAGCATTATTGCTTCGCCAGCGCCCTTTGACTTTTATAGTCTCGACGACATCATTACGCTGAAATTTCCAGGTGTCGTTATTTGAAATAATGCAGCTGTGTTTTTTCAAATCTCCCGGTTGTTCCGGTTCGCCGCATCGCGCCAGATAGTGTGAGGCAGCAACCGCCATCATCGGGCGATTAACCAGCTTGCGAGCAATGAGGCTTGAATCAGTGAGTTCGCCGTAGCGAATAGCAAAGTCGATGCCGTCTTCCACAAAGTTAACCATACGGCTGTTGAAATCCATTTCAATGGACAAGCCGGGGTGGGCTTCAGTAAAACGCATCAGTGCCGGTGCGACATAATGCTCGGCAAATCCCCCGGCAGCACTCACACGCAGCGTGCCCGTAAGATTAATTTGCTGCAAGTTCACCATTTCATTGGCTTGCTGAAGGCCAGTAAGCAATTCTTTTACCTGCTGATAATACACTTCACCGCTGTCGGTCAGACTCACCAGCCGTGTGGTGCGGGACAACAGCACACAACCAAGCCGCTCTTCTAATCGGGCAAGCTGACGGCTTACGTGACTTGTACTACATCCCAGCTGTCTTGCTGCAGCAGAAAAGCCCCTTGTTTCTGCCACCGCGATAAATTCCACAACACCTTCAAAACTGTCCATCTGCTTCAACGCCCGATTATTGCCATACAGCAACAGTGTTTATCAAATCCAGCGGATTATCAACCAGCAGGTTACATTTTATAGTGGTCGCGAATCAATACAGCAACCGGAGGACTTCCGATGAAAAAGATACTAATTCCTGTCACTAATCACGCTACCCTGGGTTCAACCGATAAGGCTAACGGCACCTATTCACCTGAGCTCACCCATGCGCTGCATGTGTTCAATGAACACGGTTATGAATATGACATCGCCTCAATTACAGGTGGCGAGGTACCGATTTATGGTACGGATATCGAAGGTGATGAGGTTAACGCGCAGGTGCTTAACAGCGACGATGTTAAGAGCCAGATTAGCAACAGTCTATCTGTCTCAGAAGTGAACATTGATGATTACGCAGCAATCTTCTATCCCGGTGGTTTTGGTTTGCTGAGTGATTTAGCCACTAATAAAGACTTTGCCACACTGGCAGCCATCCATTATGAACAAGGCGGATTACTGGGTGCTGTATGCCACGGCCCTGCTGCACTGCTGCCAATCACCTTGTCTTCCGGGGAAACCTTACTGGCAGACAAGTCAGTGACCGCGTTTACTCGCGAAGAAGAAATCGATTACGGTACCATCGACGACATTCCGTTCTTACTTGAAGAAGCGCTGGCGCGAAAGGCGGCGCGATTCAGTAAAGTACAGCCGTGGCAGGATTTTGTGATTGAGGATGGCCGTGTAATTACAGGCCAGAACCCGTCGAGTGCTCATAGTGTGGCAAAGGCGATGGTTAAACAGCTCAGCAACCACTGAAGACTTTGGGCCAAGGCTGCTCGTTAAAACGAGTAGATTAGCAAGAGCACTATTTAAAAAGCGGGAGGCACTGTGATGTGTCTCCCGCATTCTGTCGTGCTTAAATAAAATAATGAAACGGAATTATCTCTCGTCTTCGCTCTCCGCTTCACCCAACCATGCACTACGGAATGATGTCGCTTTATAACTCACTTCGTCTTCCGCCATCTCGGTAATCTCCAAATCTGGCTTCTGATAGAAGGTCACTTCCGTTTCCAGTTCTTTATCGAAACGCTTGAAGCGAATCGTGGTGGTATCACCGGGCTTAAAGTTTTTCAGCGCCAGATCCCAGCGCGCCTTATCGCGGGTGTTGTAGCGGCCAATGTGGGTAATCGCATCGCCCTTCTCCAGACCGGCGTCATACAGCGGCGTGCCGGCAATAGTGCCAGCGCTTATTAGTGCTGCCCCGTTACTAAAATCTGTCGAAACAGGGCCCAGGCTGGCGGTATCTGGCGATTCAAGTTCCAGGTTCAACCCCGCATTTTTCAGCAGCGCTGCGTAATCTGGAATTTCCTGACCGTGGATGTAACGCTTGAAGAAATCAGCGGCAAAGGCTTTATCGCCCACTCCATCAGCCAGCGCTTTTTGCACATCGTCGGCACTATAAGGCTTTTCCGGTTTGCCCAGCGTCTTCCATGCTTGCTGCATGACGTCGTTCAACGACTTGCCCGGGAATTCACTGCGGATCATCAAATCCAGCGCAATGCCAAGGCCATGACCATAGGTGTAATACGATAAAAACGTATTGCTAAAGTTGGTGGGATCAATCGCTGTGGCAGCATCCACAAATGGCGCCTGCAAACTCATGCCTTCCGGGCTGAAATGCTTAGGCCCGTTCCGCAGTTTCACCGCATTAATCGCCCCGGCCATTTTGTCGTAATAGGTTTTGCTGTCGTATTCGCCGGTAAGCTTCAACGTAAGCTCGCCATAGTACGATGTGAAACCTTCGGCAAACCACAAATTAGTAGTTGGGTTTGCTTGCGTGAAATCGAACGGTTCCAAATCAGCAGGTCGAATACGCTCTACGTTCCAGCTGTGGAAGAACTCGTGAGATAGTGTGCGTATATGGCTGTTGTGCCCCAGTTCAGTTTCGAACAACGGCAGTACATTGGTGAGAATGGTAGAGTTACGATGCTCCATACCGTCGCCATTTACCTGTGGCATGTAGCAGGCGATAAAGGTATATTCACCATAATCAAAATCCGCCAGCTCACCGAATACGTCCATCTGGGTTGCCACCACTTTTTTCGCTTTTTCTACGAATGCTTCCACGTCTTCAAAGGTACCCGGATCGTGTACCGCCAGATTAATGGTATAGCTCTTACCTGCCGATTCCTGCTTCCAGCTCACAATATCCATGTCGCTTAGCTCGGTTGGGCTGTCCATCAAGTATTGCAGGTTCGGTGCAGTAAAGGAAAATGGGTCAGAAGTTTTTGCCAGTTGTGTCGCCACCTTCCAGTCTTTAGCAAATGGCGTAAAGTTCACGGATACCGGCGCATCAGCAAGCGCTTCGTTCCACATCAGCGTGGCGGGAAAATTCAGGTGGGCGTGGGTTTCATCGATGCCGCTGTAGGTACCGTCAGCGCGGTTGGCAAACAAGGTGTAAGTCACCTTCACGCCCGCAGGGTCGTTCTTCACTCGCCACGCATAGGGCGACACTCGCTCAACATCCAGAGCCTTACCGTTATGATCCACCGCCGTTACGTCGTACACGTTTTTGGCAAATTCATGAATGGCATAACGCCCCGGCGATGAGCGGCTCATTCGAAAATCCAAATACTCCCCTTTCGCACCGGTAAAGGTTGAGCTAATCGTAGCTTCGTGATGCACCGCGTTATCGAAACTCAGCGCGTAATCTACGGCAGGGGTTTGCGCAAAGGCAGATGCACTGCCCATAACCAGTGCGGCGATGGCCGTGCGACGGAAGATAGATAACATGAAGGTTTCCTTTTACATTGTTCTTGTTGGAATTGTTGTTGTAATTTTTGGTTAACCGGAATATCTGGTTGATTTATTAATTTGCACTCGGCATTAAAGGCTATTATCTCAACGGAATATCTGGTTGAAAGCCGGTCGAAACTTTATCGTCACAACCTACCGCATAACACCCGCCTGCCTCAGTTGTTTTACATCTTTTCGGGGCGGTGCGCCGAATAAGCGGCGGTACTCCCGATTGAATTGAGAAGGGCTTTCATAACCCACAAACGAGCTGGCGGTTCCTGCATCGACATTTTGGTTGAGCATCAATTGCCGAGCCTCTTGCAGCCGCAGTTGTTTTTGAAACTGAAGCGGGCTAGTGCCGGTAATGGCTCGAAAATGCTGGCGAAAAGTGGATTGGCTCATGTGTACGTAGGCTGCCAACTCCTCCACTTGTAGTGTTTGTGCGAAGTGTTGCTTTAGCCAGGCAATGGCTTTTGTGATCTGATGGCTTGGCGATTCCGTGATCAGGAAATTTCTGAGCTGCGATCCGAGTGGGCCTGCCAGCAATCGCACTATAATTTCCTCTTTAATGAGAGGTGCTAGCTTGGGAGCTAACAGCGGTTCGCTAGTCAGCCTAACCAAGCGTGTAAGTGCATCTATCATGAGATCATCCAGCGCTGCCACCGTAATAGGCTGAGAGGTGGAGTTTCGCTGAAGAGGAGGTAAATCCATTTCCGAAGCCGCCTGAACGATAGTTCGTACGTCCATAGTTAACATAAGGCCCAGGAAAGGGTCTTTGATTCGAGCCTGGGTAATGTGAGAGATCACAGGTAGGTCGATCGTCGTGAGCATACAATCTCCTCTACCGTATTCGAGCAGTGCGTCTCCCAGCATGACTTGCTTGCCACCTTGTGCCACTACCCCCAAGCCCATCGTATAGATACAGTGCACAGGCTCCGTTGGGGTACGCCTCCGATGGAGTGAAAGCCCTGGTATAGCCGTGGCGTAGTCACCATCACTTTGGGCAATAGTTTCAATAGTGTTGGCCAACGTACCAATCGGAGAGGATCCGTTGTTATAAGCCACATAGTGTTGCTGCATGCCTAGCGTCCATATCATCTAAGTATCAACAGTATAACACTGACCAACACCTCATTTTCTTGTTTATTATTAGCATTCGTCGTTTTAGGCAATGATGCGCTTGAATTTGGCAACTCCAGAGACAGTTACCTGGTTATGATGAGGCACTATCAGTAATCAGTCTCGGGGTAGCCAATGCCTTCTCTCTTCTCACCATTCAATCTCAAGCGAATTACGCTGAGAAACCGTATCGCAGCCTCGCCTATGTGCCAATACCAGGCCCAAGACGGGTTCTTGAACGAATGGCACAAGACTCACTACACCATGCTCGCCCGTGGTGGCGTGGGTTTATTGGTCGTCGAAGCCACAGCCGTCTCCCCGGAAGGCCGCATTACCCCAGGCGATGCGGGTCTGTGGAGCGACGCTCAGGTTGAAGGCTTCGCGTCTGTTGCGCAATCGATCAAATCCAACGGTGCCGTACCTGGTATTCAGCTCGGCCATGCCGGTCGTAAGGCCGGTTGCACGCCGCCTTGGGAGGGGGGCGCTCCGTTAGCGAAAACCGACCCGCAAGCATGGCAACCCGTGGCCCCGAGTGCACTGTCCTATATGCCTGAGTCACCACACCTACCCATAGCGATGACGCTCACTGACATTCAACGAACCCAGCAGAATTTTGCGGACGCCGCCCGACGGGCTTACGAAGCGGGTTTTGAATGGTTAGAGCTTCATTTTGCTCACGGCTTCCTGGGGCAGAGCTTTCTTTCCCAGCACTCTAACCGCAGAACCGACCACTACGGTGGGTCGCTGGAAAACCGTGCCCGCTTTTTGTTGGAGACCGTCACAGCGGTTCGCAATGTCTGGCCGAATGACTTGCCCTTGACCATACGACTTGGAGTTACGGAATTCGATAACGGTACAGAACACTCGTTTAGCGAAGCACTTCAAGTGTTGCGCTGGCTTAAAAGCTTGGGTGTGGATTTGGTCGATGTTGGTCTCGCGCTATCGACACCAGCCGAACAGGTGCCGTGGGGCCCCAATTTCATGTTGCCCTACGCCAAATGTGTTCGCGCCGAAACTGGGCTAGCGGTGGGCACGAGCTGGCTAATATCCAATGCCAAAGATGCCGATGCTTTTATCCGCGATGAACAGGTTGATGTGGTGTTCTTAGCCCGATCACTGTTGGCCAATCCGCATTGGCCATTTCAAGCAGCTCGAGATCTAGAGGTTAAACATGCAGAGGTAGTTTTACCTACACCCTACGCTTTCTGGCTACAAAACTGGACATGTTAAACGACGCAGATTCAGTACTGATTGGCTTGGTGGCCCGAGAGAATTTTAACACTAACTAGGAAATAAAGAGGTGATGATGAATACCCAACCAAAGACTGGTCGAGTGGCGGTGATCACTGGCGCATCGTCAGGAATCGGTGAAGCAACAGCCCGTGCCCTAGTGGCAGATGGCCATCAAGTAGCGTTACTGACTCGGCGTGTTGACCGCCTCCAAGCTTTAGTCGATTCGCTAGGCGACGCAGCCATCGCGATTGAAGCCGATGTCATTTCGTTCGCTATCAGCCGTCCGCAACGCGTGACGTTATACGAAATTCTCGTACGTCCCACGGTCCAGTCTATGTAAAACCACTTCTAGTGAGGTTAAATTTATGAACAATAGTGAAAGCGTTACTAAGCAAACTGAATCAAACATCGCAAATCCTGACCGCCGTAACTTAATAATCAAGGCCGCCTCGCTCGGGGCCGGTCTCGCGGTAGCGACAACATCATGGGCGGCATCGGACAACCGAAAAACAGGTGATGCAGTGAGGGCTCCATCTCACTCAGGAGAGTCCGGTATGCCTACCCGGCATCTTGGAGATTTAGCCGTGTCTGCGCTAGGCGCGGGTTGTATGAGTATTAGTGCCAACTACGGTCCACCGGCAGATAAAAACCAAGGTATAGAAACTCTCCGTACGGCTTACGAAAAAGGGGTTACGTTTTTTGATACAGCTGAAGTGTACGGGCCGTATACCAATGAAAAGCTAGTTGGTGAGGCTGTAGCACCGTTCCGCAACAAGGTCGCCATTGCGACTAAATTTGGTTTTGACATCAAGAACGGAGGGCTTAACAGTCGTCCCGAAAACATCAAACGAATGGTGGAGGAGTCACTCGGGCGCCTGAGAACGGATCGCATTGATTTGCTTTACCAGCATCGCGTTGACCCATCGGTCCCAATTGAAGAAGTGGCAGGGGCTGTTAAAGACCTGATTAATCAGGGAAAGGTGCTCCACTTTGGGCTGTCAGAAGCAAGCGCAACGACCATCCGTCGAGCACATACCGTTCATCCGGTGGCCGCCGTTCAGACTGAATATTCGTTCATGGAACGAAGCCCCGAAAAAAACGAAGTTCTTGCCACCTGTGAAGCGCTCGGCATTGGCTTCGTTCCGTGGGGACCGCTAGGAATGGGCTACCTTCCAGGAAAGATGTGGGCCAATACGAAATTTGACCCAGCAACAGATCTTCGCGTTGGTTTTGACCGTTTCTCCGAGGAGAACCTAGCTGCCAATCAGCCGGTCATCAATGTTCTTTGGAAGCTTGCTGAGCAGAAGCGTGTTAGCCCTTCCCAGATCGCACTTGCTTGGCTGTTGGCACAGAAGCCTTGGATTGTCCCCATTCCAGGTACGCGGAGTGTCAACCACCTTAATGAAAATCTGGGCGCTCTTAACGTAACGCTCACACCTACAGATGTCCGTGAACTTGAAGCTGGGTTTTTACAGCTGACAGTGCACGGCGGCAGAATGAATGAAGCGCAAATGCAGGTAGTTGACCAGACATAACAGCTAGCAACTGCAGATAGGTTGCTATGTGCAGAAGAACTTCATTTGGAACTGTGCGGAAAATGGAGCCAATACGATAAGGAGCACGCCCCATGATCGAAATGCCCGACAACATTCTGCACCTACCTGAGTACCAAGTGTCAGGCTGCAAATCACCCGTATACCTTTGTTTCGGCACAGACCGGCCTGGACGAAAAGACGGTACGCGACATCTTCAACGCCCGCGCTGAGTTCCTGGGGCGCTGGCACTGCTTCGAGACGCCCCGCATTCTGGGCATCGATGAGCTGTACCTGAACAAACGCTACCGCTGCATCCTGACCAACATCGAGGAGCGAACCCTCCTTGACCTACTGGCCACCCGACATCAGGACGTGGTGACCAACTACCTAATGAAGCTGAAAGACCGGCAGAAGGTCGAGATCGTCAGCATGGACATGTGGAACCCCTACCGGACGGCTGTCAAGACGGTGCTGCCACAGGCACGCATCGTGGTCGATAAGTTCCATGTGGTGCGTATGTCAAACGATGCCTTGGAGAAGGTGCGCAAGGGCCTCAGAAAGGAGCTGAAGCCTTCCCAGAGCCGAACCCTCAAGCGAGACCGGGAACACCTCATCATGGAGACCTGGACAGGCGCATTCCCGCAACTGCTGGCCGCCTATGAGCACAAGGAACGCTTCTACGGCATCTGGGACGTTACCACACGGCCCCAGGCAGAAGTCGCTCTGGACGATTGGATAGCCAGCATCCCGAAGGGACAGAAGGAAGTCTGGAGCGATTTGGTCAGGGCGGTGGGCAACTTGCGCGAAGAGATCATGACCTACTTTGAGACGGGCATGCCCGTCACCAACGCTTACACGGAGTCCATCAACAGACTGGCCAAGGACAAAAACCGGGAGGGACGTGGCTACTCCTTCGAGGTGATTCGGGCACGAATGCTCTACATCACGAAGCACAAGAAGAAGGCCCCAACTGCGAAGGTCTCTCCGTTCTATAAGAAAACCATCGGTTACGGTCTGCCGGACTTAGCCGAGGAACTCAACTACAGGGTCGATCTATCAACCATCTGAGGGCGGTAACCGGTTAGTGGGAAAAATTTACCTCATCAACCTTTAAATCCGTATACCCTAATTTTTATCGCGAATGCTGTGTGTGATTTCGCCTTGTTGAAACCATACCGCTAATTGCCGCAATGCGGATAGTGGGAAGCGATATATAGCGTGGTAGAAATGATAAAATCAGGCAGAGGGAACCTTAAAAATTGATGCGTTGTCGAACTATGCCGCGTATTTAAATAAATTATCAGCTCTGCCAGCGTGTTTGGTAAACTGACCCCTCACCTCGAATACGGAGTTTGTATGAACCGCTTTTTAAATTTCCGCCTGCTCGTTGCTTTCGTTTGTATGGTTGCCCTGGCCGGTTGTAGCACCCTCGCCTCATTGGCTTCATACAGTGTAACCAATGCCGACCTTCAGCGGGTAGTAGATAGGCAGGTTGCTAACGTGCAGGAACAAGGTTCGATTCTTGGCATTCCCCTGCTTCTCGAAGTAGACGACATGCAGGTAAATATCGGGCCGGAAAACCGCCAGACCATCCAGCTCATTGCCGATGCCACGGCAACCGTATCCGTGCTCGGCATGAAATATCCAGCCAAAGTGAAGCTAGACGTTGAAGGTATGCCCTATTACGACCCAAGCAAAAAGGCCGTATTCATTCGCTCACTGGTACTTAACGACACCACCGTCGATGCCATGGGTTATCGCGGCAACCTTGCGCCGGTGAGCAGTAAGGTAATGAGCCTGCTGAATCATTTTTTGATGGAGCAGCCCGTTTATGAAGTGAAGGATGTACCAGCTACCTACGCATGGCTGACCGATATGCCATTAGTGATGACCGTTGAATCCGGCAAGATTGTGTTCAAGCCGCAGTCCGGGGAGTGAACCTAACGAAACTAAGCGCACCGTGACACGTAAAAGTATGCGCTCGCAAATATGTTCATTTGACCAGAAAACCCAGAGCAGAACGGCTTCCGTACAGCAGAATTTTTTGTCCCGGACGTAGTTGTTCCCACTGTGACCTTGTCGAAGCATCACATACGTAATTGAAAAATTGGGGCTCATACTCTGCCAGATAAATTTTACCGTTACAGTGCTTTTGGCGATAGCGACGGGGTAACGCAGCAATGGTCGCATGTAGAGTTTCCTCCTTGCTATCCAGTACATAAAGATGGATCGCCACCGGCACGCCGCGGTATATAGTGAAAGCTGCAAACAGGGCCAAAAACAACGCACCGCCGAACACCCCAATATAACGACGGGGTGAATCCACTGTCATGGGCCGCTTGCCTCTGGCCAGCAGCGTCGCATTTGTTTTACGTAGATAATTGGTGTGCAGCATCTTTTTGATGGTTACCACAAATACCACCAGAGCAGCCACTAGCGCCGCCCACTTGAACGGCATAGCCATCTCGTTATTTAACAGGAAAGAATGAAAATAGACAGGTAACAGCATGGCAGCGAGTATCAACCCGCCACAAGTCAGCGCAAAATTTTTCACCACCTTACGCTGCGTTTGTTCAGGCGTTTCTTCTTCTGGCTCTGGCAGCAGTATTTCCTGATCAGGTGACACCGAACCGTCTTCACTGACATCAAGTGCTGCAAGCGCCTGGTGTATTTGCTTCACCCGCTCAGGAAACTGTTCCTTATCAATTGAGCTAAGTGCCTCTTCCAGATCCGTTCTGGAGTAATTGCTATAGTCTGGTGTCACGAATCCATTCAACGTTTAGTGTATTATTTCCAGTACCATACACGACGAATGTAAAACGAATCAATTCAGGTCATTAGGTAATCCCAAGCAACACTTTAATTCAGGTCGCAGGTTGCCTAGTAGATTGCATGGTAGGTTCCGCTACGAGGAACAGATTAAAGTTTGAAATTCAGGTAAAGTACATTCGCGCGAAAGCACCGTGTAAAATATTTCATGACTCAAGGAAGAGAACCGTTGGCAGAAATCTATTTAGCCGTATCCGCTTTATTGATAGCGAGCAGTTTTTCTGCTTCCCGATGGGTGAAGTTCGGGCTGCCGTTTGTGCTGTTGTCAGCACTCTGTTTGGCTTCCCTATCTCCCCTGTTTCTGCTGTTTGTAGCGCTTTATATTTTTGTTACCTGGCGGCTTGCTGAACCTCGCAACAATGCTGACAATGGTTGGTTAACCCGACTTCTCCTGCTGATTTGGCTGGTATTGAGTGCAGGGCTCATCGTTCATCAACTCCCCGGTTACCAGGGGCTTTTGCTTGCTGAAAACGAAGTTCTGAAAGCCAATAGCTTACCCGTTAATCTTTACTTGAATGTTGATAAAGCTTTGTTTAGCTGGTCTGCACTGTGTTTTGTTCCACTTTTCAAGCGCAGCTTGCCATCAAATAAATCAATTCACTGGCTACTACCCGCTTTGTGCGCGCCGTTGGGCACAGCAGCGGTTGTGATGATTGCAGTCAGTACTGGCATCGTCACGTGGCAAATCGAGATACCCGACTATTTCCTGTTAATTGCCCTTTCCAATCTCACCAATACCTGCGTAGCGGAAGAACTATTATTCCGTGGTCTGCTGTTTAAGTTTGTTAATCCTAAGCTTCCGGGCAACCTTTCAGCAACAGCACACACAGCGTTGGTGCTAGTAATAACTAGCGCGGTATTTGGAGTCGCACATTTTGCAGGTGGAGCAAATTACGTACTGGTCGCGACAGTGGCGGGGTTACTTTACGGAACGGTTTACCTGCTTACCGGACGCATTATTTTTGCCGTACTTACACACTGGTTGCTGAACGTGACGCATATGATGTTGCTGACTTATCCGATGACAGATTTATAAAAAATAGAGAGCAGACTTGAAAGTTGTGTAGATGCAATCATAGAGGCTATAGAAAAGGCTAACATAGTAGAATAAGCAAAGTCTGGCGAAGTTAAGAGTGGTTCTCAGCGTTGGGGCGACTGAGTTTCATATCATGAAGTAATAAAGAAATTAAATAAGTTACTTAGCACTGTTTCATCATAATAGGCCCTCTAAGGTACTATCAAAATAAATATTACTTAAAGGCCAGTTATAAATACACAAACTTTCTTTAAAAGAAAATACTTAATTTTGACTTACAAAATAGACCAAAAGATAATTATCATAGAATAAAGAAACAAATCAACCAAACCAATAAGAAGTTAAATTTTCGAAACAAAGGAAATAAGGAAATGGAATTAAGAGATATTCACCTCGGAAACATTGATGCAAAAAATGAATTAATAACAAACTCTCCAGAAGAGATAAAAACTTCAAGAAATCTTTTGTTACTCCTCCAAGCTTAGACACTGAAAAATATATACAAGGAAAAAAATATTTCATAGTCGGACTAAAAGGGACGGGAAAAACAGCTTTATTGAGGTACATTTCCATTAAGAAAGAAGAAGAGGGCAATGTAAAAACTAGCTTCGTATTATTTAAAAGCGAAATAGATGAGGAGTACAAAAAGGAGTTCACTCAAGCAGCTAGAACAACAATTGCCGAAGATAGCGGGGAAAATGTTTCTCACGATGACTATGAATTTATTTGGCGTTGGTTTATATATAGAAAACTTGTAGAAACAATGGAGAATGACTCAACGGAAATTTTTCAAAGAAACCTGATATATAATAACTTTAAAGCACTTATAAACTCTCCAATGGACTCAAGCGGAAATGTAAAAGGTAGTATAAGTCTAATCCCAAGGATTAAGAAAGGCAATATAATTATAAGTAAAAACCCGAAATTTAAATTAGAGTTAGAATGGGACCATGAAGAAAAAGCAACTATCAGTTTTAATCAACTAGTAAGGAAGGCTGATAGTGAATTTTCAAAATTAAGTGCGGGAGAAGGTAGTTTAGATATTTTCTTTGACGAATTAGAGTTAAACCATAATACGAAGAAACAATATACTCGAGATGCTCGATTGATAAGGGATATTATCGTTACTATATCTAAAATTAACGCAACGTGTAAGAAAAAAGGCTTCAAAATTCTACTTTATAGTGCCGTAAGATCGGAGGTTCAAAGTGCAGTTGATTCACTTGGGAAAGAAATTAATAAGGTACTTGGTGATTTCGGCACAGAGATTATGTGGAACAGACCAGGAATTGATACTTCCCAGCAGCCTCTATTAAACGTGGTAACCAAGAGACTTCGAACAAGTCTGGGAAAAGAGTGTGAATCAGATTCTGATACTAAAATATGGGAATTATTTTTCCCTGAAAAAATTCAGAATAGTGAAACAAAATCTTATATACTACATCATTCTTGGTATCGACCTCGAGACATAATTCGCCTACTTAAAATAGGACAAGACCAACACCCCTATGAGTCAAGTTTTAAACACAGTGTTTTTGATTCTATAAGAAAAAATATTCCGAACTAAGTTGGGTAGAAGTCACAGAGGAGTTAAAGTCGACTTATAAAAATGATGAAATTACCGGTATAAAACGATTACTTTATGGCTTCAAGCAATATTTCACATTAAATGAAATGATAGAAAGGTGCGATAAAACATCTGAATATTACGAAGAAGTTTCAATCCTCCTTAACAATCATAAAATACATAAAATCTTAACAGATTTGTATCGCATTGGCATAATTGGGAATATTGATGATAGTCGAATGCGATTTTCATTTAGAGGAGATCACGAAATACTTCTAGAGCAAAAATGCTTTGTTCACAATGCGTTAAGATCTTATCTTTCATTATAGATTCAAACTAAACAAATATATTAAAAATATGGCCCATCCATCAAAAACATGATATCAAGTTTACAAAAAATGGAATGGGCTTTATAAATGCTAATTCATATTACAGATTAAAATTCCACCAGAGAAAAAATACAGAGGATAATGCATTAGATTATTTATTTTATGAAAAATTATTTCACTTAAAAATAATCATCTCAAACTTTCACTTTATCAGAAGCACTATTAGCGCCTTCAGGCAGATCATATAGAACAATTGTAAACACCGAATAATACAATCAAGAGTC
Source organism: Alteromonas confluentis (assembly GCF_001757105.1). Classification (GTDB taxonomy): domain Bacteria; phylum Pseudomonadota; class Gammaproteobacteria; order Enterobacterales; family Alteromonadaceae; genus Alteromonas; species Alteromonas confluentis. Next base: position 1,701 of record NZ_MDHN01000028.1, on the reverse strand, counting down.
CAGCATTGTTCATAAGTTTAAGTCATTTAATATATAAATATTATCTCGCAACGTCTAGAATATCTATTAACTAAAAAAAAGCGAACCACAGTTTCGCCTTTCATTAACGCCCCTTCGGTGATAAAGAGATACACTGTGTATGTCAGAATGAAAGCTGTAAAAGAGAAATATCACTGTGCCCTAAATTCGGTCGCCCGCTTTGAGAAGTTAATGGGAAATAAGGTAACTTTATTGGCTGTTCTGGTTACGGAATATCGAAAGACCAATGTACCTATAAGAAAGCAATAATTTCTTAGTGAGAGACTACTTCCTCACAAGCAATATCTTTTTATATATATTTTCAAAACGAATCTATATAAAAATTTAGTTAAGCGATTGATTTTAAACAATTATTTCAATTCTCAAATAATGACACTGTCAATATAACCTACACAAATTTTGTAACCAACCAACAGCAATTGTTTATTATTACAGTTGCTGTATGAATATTTATTGAAAACGTTTTACTTGTTAAACCAACTGCCAATATTTTTCTGAATAAAAAAAGCGAGCACTTACGGCTCGCCTTTCAAATCTATAAACAGCTCAATCAATCACAATCTTAATAACGGTCACAAACTTAATTAAAATAGTCACAGATTTCATTAACAGTCATCATGAAACTAACCTCGTTTATTAGTGTTTGGGAATCCAGCCCCCTGAATCACGCATTCCTTTGAAGAGCTCTGGGCTTATATAGATTGGGAAAATACTATTATTTTGAACTTGGACAAAAACTACTCACGATTATAGATTGGGAAGAGGTATGCATTGCTCTCACATCTTTAACGCGGCTCAGCTCAAGAAGTGATTGAACGAAGCAACCTGTAGCGCTTGAAATGTGGGCGTGACGCCGGGCGTAACTTTCATCAAATTCTCTATTGGCAACACATCTTACTTGATTACCTGACTAATTCTGACTTGATTAAACATCTTACTAGCCAGACTGTGGCAGTTTTGAGCAAAGCTATTACCATCGGAGATGTAATCGAACTCTATTTGGTCACCATTATCTTGTAAATTTTGAACACCATTAATAGCAGCTATATCTTCTACCATAGCTTGTCGGTAAGCATCAAAAGCAGCTTCATCGTCAGTGTCATTAAATCCATTGTGAAAATCATCGGGCATATACAGCTTGTAGGTGAGGTGAAACATAGGTATTCCTGTTTGATGGGATATTCCTTCGCTATGGGGCCGACTATGAAAAAGCAAAGGGAGATCAACTCGCAATTTCAGATTTAACGGCACCAACCGTACAATTTTCGTTCAAAAAATATTTCCATCTAAACATCCAGCAATATGGTCCAGCGTTACAATATAAATGGTTTTAGTAAGGACACAGCATCCAATTGCGATGATGGTCGCTTGTACTTGCTCATGCTGAGTGAGTTATGAGCAAGCACGTTAAAAAAGTGGTGTTTCTGTATTAAGATGATAGATAGGAGTGTTTACTGCAATTTGCACTCTTAATAGCTGATTAATGAACCAGTATCTATTTACGACGAAATGCTGTAATGGAAACGAGTAATACTACCTAATTTGGACGACCTCACGCTGTCAGCCACCTTAATACTACCTATTTAGGACAAACCGGCCTATTGCAAACGAGAAATACTACCTAGATTGGACAATCTCACGCTGTCAGCCGCCGGAATACTA
>NZ_MDHN01000027.1 GCF_001757105.1 Alteromonas confluentis | reverse complement strand
GGGTGTTAGGCATTTTGGATTAAGCATAATGAGTTTTAAAACACTCAGTTCCATCACATCAGTTGTCGCATTCATATTGTTTGCCAACTTTCTAGTCTTCCCTGACTTGTTATTTTACATTTTTGGCGTTGAGGGATCCGATAGTGCATATTTCATTGGGAAACGGCTATCCGTTTTATTTTTTGGCATGTCCATTTTAACTTGGTTTAGTCGAAATGCGGAACATTCTGAGGCGCGACAAGCAATATCCTTAAGTATATCTATATCCATGTTTGCAATGGCATTTCTCGGCTTATTTGAGTATTTTCGGGGCTTTGCAGGCATCGGAATATTAATTGCTGTAATCACAGAAATGTTAATTGGGTATTTGTATTTTAAAAAATGGAACAGCGGTAAAAATGCCTAACAAACGCATTAAATCGCTCGCAAGCTCGCTGGGACGCTAACACATGGGCAGCGTCACTTCGTTCCTAATTTTAGCCCATGTGTTATCGCCCTTTATGCGGGTGTTATATGCCTAGAGATATTTGGTGAAAAGTAAACTCACGAAAAATGAACTAGTTGAATTCAGGACTAAGGAAAGGTTTGTCTCTCGACTCTTTTTCTTGTTTGCAATCATGTTCATGTTATTTTTCAAAGCAGGTTATATTTCTCAACCTGTTGCCCCATACATTGCATTTGGCGGCGCTTTTATCTGGTTTCTGTTATTAACTGGAAAGGAATATCGAAAATATTACTTTGTGTTTATTCCGGCTCTAGCCTTAGTATGCATAATCATCGGTGGCTTGAGAGGCTTATTACTGGCCTCTTTTATTAGTTTCACCTTATTCTTTATTTCAATGTGGCTTGGTAAAAGAAGCTACGAAAAGCAAAAGGGCATTAGCCATTCATGGTAGGCGGCATATAACGATCACATTAAGTCGCTCGCAGGCTCGCTGGGACAGTAACACGTGGGCTCTGTCGCTTCGCTCGGATTTTAGCCCACGTGTTACTGCCCCTTATGTGGGGTGTTAGATTCTGTTTAGTTCTTTCGTTTCTCTCTTTGTTTCTTTGTGCGTCTAGCCGCGCTAGGTTGTTTCTTCTTGCACTAATTGAGAATCAGGCTAGGGCAGTTTTATCAGTGGCAAGTCAACGAGGATTGTTTCCTGCATCGCAAAGCCAGTAGCCCAAACAAAAGGGTTTTCAAAACATAGCCGTGTTGTTTCGGCACGAACATCATCGTTCTTTTGGTATCAGGCTTTACAAGCGTTGCACTGTTTAATGGCAGTTGGAGAAGTAACAGCCATGGGTTTTCAGTTGTATCAGTATCGCCATTTCTCTGGCCACTTTTCCACATCTGGCTTTTCGTATTGGGTTGTTTTAAAGTCAGTTTATTGATTTGAGCTTACCGCATTTTCAAACTGGCGGTGGCAGCAAAGCTGCGAACGTTTATCTCTGCGGTATCTAACAATCGCATTAAATCGCTCGCAAGCTCGCTGGGACGCTAACACGTGGGCTGCGTCACTTCGTTCCTAATTTTAGCCCACGTGTTATCGCCCTTTATGCGGGTGTTAGATCCTATTTAGTTCTTTCGTTTCTCTCTTTGATTCTTTGTGCGCCTAGCCGCGCAAGGTTGTTTCTTCAGGGAGTAATCGCGTGTCCGGCATCAGCGGTTTTATCTGGGGCAAGTCAACGGAAGTTGTCTCCTGCACCGCAAAGCCAGCAACCAGAAATCACCGTTTTGCAGAACATCGCCGTGTTGTTTTGGCACGAGCTTCAGTGCTCTTTTGGTTTCAGGCTTTACAAGCGTTGCACTGTTCAGCGGCAGTTAAAAAAGTAACAGGTAACAGTTTGCGGCAGTATCAACACCGCCTTTTCTCCGGCAGCTTTTTCACATCTGGCTTTTCGTATTAGGTTGTTTTAAAGTCAGTTTATTGGTTTGGTTTTGCCACAGTTACAAACTAGCGGTGGCAGCAAAGCTGCGGTCGTTTATCTCTGCGGTATCTAACAATCGCATTAAAACGCTCGCAGGCTCGCTGGGACGCTAACGCATGGGCAGCGTCACTTCGTTCCTATTTTAGCCCATGCGTTATCGCCCTTTATGCGGGTGTTAGCTGTTTAGGGAAGTTAGTGAGTACATTTGAAGAATTAAAAGCTCAACCGCCGAGTTGTTTTTCAAACTTTAAACTGAAAGTCTCAGACTCATTATTTGGTGGAGATACCTTTATCTTTCAAAAAGTGGAATGTAACCACTGTGGTTGTGAAAAACACAGCATTTTAGGTAACGTCCTAGTTGAAAAAAAAGGGTTCTTTATAAAAAGGGAAATAAAGTCTTCTCTCCCTCCCTTTTATTTGCAATGTGAAAGTTGTGGCGCAAAGGAGCTTCTTTTTAGCCCTGATAAACACGGCTGGGATGGTGTTAACGGTGATAACGTTTCGATTGTTGGTACCAAACCTGTTACGCACCTTGGTTTATGTGGCAATGTAGTTATTACGTACAGCTTTCAAGGTTTAGAGAACTACGAGGATCTACCTATTGAAAGGGCAAGGAATATGTTTGATACGTTTTCATTTGCAATCTTAGGTAATGGGCAACTACAAACTATATACGACTGTGAGTGCGCATAAACAGCTAACAAACGCATTAAATCGCTCGCAAGCTCGCTGGGACGCTAACACATGGGCTGCGTCACTTCGTTCCTAATTTTAGCCCATGTGTTATCGCCCTTTATGCGGGTGTTAGATTCTGTTTAGTTCTTTCATTTCTCTCTTTGGTTCTTTGTGCGCCTAGCCGCGCTAGGTTGTTTCTTCTGGGACTAATTGAGAGTCAGGCGACGGCGGATTCATCAGCGGCAAGGTAACGAACGATGTTTCCTGTAACGCAAAGCTAGCGGCCCAAACAAAAGGGTTTTCAAAACATAGCTGTGTTGTTTTGGCACGAACATCATCGCTCTCTTGGTTTCAGGCTTTACAAGCGTTGCATTGTTTAACGACAGTTGGAGAAGTAACAGCCATGGGTTTTCAGTTGTATCAGTATCGCCATTTCTCCGGCAACTTTTCCAAATCTGGCTTTTCGTACTAGGGTGTTTTAAAGTCAGTTTATGTTTTGAGTTGGCCGCATTTTCAAACTAGCGGTGGCAGCAAAGCTGCGAACGTTTATCTCTGCGGTATCTAACAATCGCATTAAATCGCTCGCAAGCTCGCTGGGACGCTAACGCATGGGCAGCGTCACTTCGTTCCTAATTTTAGCCCATGCGTTATCGCCCTTTATGCGGGTGTTAGCAGCCAAATGGAACGTACAATGGACGTAACAGATATCAAGGCTTTTATTCCAAGCAAAGATTATGAAATTTCTAAGTCATTCTATTCAGAAATTGGTTTCGATTCGGAATATGTAACTGACGACCTCACATTATTTCAAAATGGTGACTGCCTTTTCTTCCTTCAACGCTTTTATGATGAATCGCTAGCCAGCAACTTTATGCTTCAAATTTGTGTATCTGACATCGATGAAGCTTTTCGGGTATGCTCTGAATCCAAGCTTAAGCAAAAAATCACTGCAATATCCCAAGAATCGTGGGGTAAAGTTTTTTATTTATGGGGGCCATCGGGTGAGTTACTGCACATCACTCAGGTTGGCAGCTAACAATCACATTAAGTCGCTCGCAGGCTCGCTGGGACAGTAACACGTGGGTTCTGTCGCTTCGCTCGGATTTTAGCCCACGTATTACTGCCCCTTATGTGGGTGTTAGATGCACGTAGGTTTAATGAAAACTCAATTGCTCTATTCACCATATTTCAGAAGCTTATTGGGACTCGGTCTTAGTTGTTTTATTTTATGGCTTTTTCCAAGTCCAGCTTTTGATGCGTGTTTTCCATATCAGGGTGGGCAATTTGGGTGTGGTGTAATTCCCGATCTACTCGCGGGTTTTGTTTTCATCCTGGTTGGCCTTTTTATCGGGCCTTCAAGTAAGTGGCATTACATTATCATGCTTTTAGTTTTCGGCTTCTTAGGCATCGCAGAGTTAATTCGATTTGGTGACATCGACCATCTTTTTATTAATGTATTACACCAAGAGTTCTATTATGGTGGTGCTCTTGCATCTGCTTTATACCTTTTAATAAAGTATTCTAGGTTTAATCGGCAGTGCACCTAACAATCACATTAAGTCGGTCGCAAGCTCCCTGGGACAGTAACACGTGGGCTCTGTCGCTTCGCTCCTATTTTAGCCCACGTATTACTGCCCCTTATGTGGGTGTTAGAATTCAGGATGAACATGCAAATTTCATTGGAAGAAATTAACAAGAAAAATTATGAGTCAGTTTGTGACCTTGATGTAACTGAAGCACAGGAAGACTACGTCGCGTGCAACATGTGGTCATTAGTTGAGTCATTTTATAACGAAGGTCACACTTGTAAGGCCATCTGCTTAGACGATAAACCCGTTGGCTTCTTCATGTGGGTTAAAGAATCAGTATCAAAAGTTTCAATCTGGCGGTTTATGGTTGATAAGAATTATCAGAACCAAGGGATAGGTCGGAAAGCTTTAACGCTTGCAATTGAGGCTATAAAGCAGACTCCCGGCATTAAAGAAGTCGAAATATGCTATAACACCACTAATCCTGTTGCTAAAGATTTTTATTCCAGCTTTGGGTTTCAAGAAATCGGCATGGATGAAGATGGTGATGATATGCTAGCTCTTATTAAGCTATGAATTCTAACAATCTGCTGTAGTCGCTCGCAGGCTCGCTGGGACGCAAACACATGGGCTGCGTCGCTTCGCTCCTAAATTTTAGCCCATGTGTTTCCGCCCCTAAGCAGGGTGTTATGCGACCAAGGAAATTCCATGAATTTTGAGGCACTAGTGAAGTGTAAGCGTCCGCTAATCCCACCTATCGTTTTGCAAACTGCCATGGTAGATGTTGCTCGATACCGGTTTCGGGTTTGCTGAGCTGCTCCAGGCAGGCCATGACATAATCGAACGCATTGAGGTCGTTAGCCTTCGCTGTTTCAATGATGCTGTAGAGGATGGCGCTGGCATTGGCACCGGTTGCGGTCTGGCTGAACAGCCAGTTTTTTCTGCCGATGACGAACGGTTTAATGGCTCGCTCTGCGCGGTTATTGTCGATGGTGAGCTGGCCATCGAGTGTGTAACGAACCAGTTTATGCCATTGATTAAGGCAATACTGTATTGCCTCGCCGAGTTTTGTTTTCGGTAATACCTGTTGGGCTGATTTTATCAGCCAGGCTTCAAACTGATTAAGCAACGGCAGGCTTTTTTCTTGTCGTTGTGCATAGCGGGTTGCTGCGGTTTCTTCTTTTAACTGCGTCTCGACACGGTAGAGCTTCTGTATGTGGTTCAGTGCCCAGTCGGCTTTGCCACTGCCTTTACTGCCAGCGCCTTTTTTCGCTTCCATGAACTTGCGTCTCGCATGGGCCCAGCAGCCGACTAAGGTGGCCTGCGTTTGTTCGTAGCCCTGATAGCCATCCACTTGCAGATAGCCGCTATAACCATCAAGGAAGTCCACGGCACATCGCCCCGCACGACTATTGTGATAATCGTACAGTACGATATTGGGTGTTGACGAGCCGGTAATGGTCGCTTGCGGTGAATCTGCACCGGTGGCATACAGCCACATGTAACTGGTCGCTTTGTCAGAATCGACAACCTTCAGCGTGGTTTCATCCGCCTGGATAACCGGTTGCTTTAGCAGATGTTGATGAAGCTGGTCATAAAGCGGTTTAAATAACTCAGCGCAACGGATTATCCAGTCTGCCATGGTTTTACGGCTGAGTTCGATGCCATGCTGTTTGAACATGGCTTCCTGCCGGTAAAGTGGCAGACCATACTGATATTTGCTGGTGATTATCTGGCTTAACAAGCTGGGTGTTGCATAGCCTTTAGGGATAACGCTGTGAGGTACCGGCGCTTGTTTAACCGTATTGCTGATACCCTCTTTTTCGCAGGTACGGCACGCATATTTCGGACGTACATGCTCAATCACTTTCACCTGAGCAGGAATGAACTGAAGTTTCTCAGACTTATCTTCACCGATGCAGTGCAGTGTGCCAGCGCAGCAACCACAGACTTTATCTTCATCAGGGATATCGTGAACGATGACTTCACGCGGCAAGTCCTCAGGCAGTGGTTTACGCTTAGGTTTATTGCGTGTATAGCTGATGGTTTCCTGCTCTGGCGTTTCAACATCGGCAGTCAGTTCTTCCGCCTCATTAAACAGCTCACCCTGACCAGGGTGGCCTTCAGTACTTTTGCCAAACTGTTTTTGCTGTGCGATACGGAACTGCTCTTCCAGGTATTGATACCGGTTATTCAATTCCCGGAGCTGCTGCTCCAGTTCAGCGATGCGGCGTTGATAATCTTCTTCGTTCATAAGACTATTATCGCCGATTAAGGTACTGATTACCTGATGTTATTCAGACTATTTCGTGATCGATAAATGCTACTTATGATCACCGGTTATAAGCCGGAAGCCGTGTAGTTCAATGGCGAATGGCCTATCACATCAAAGCCCGACAATAGCCACTGCAACTGCTGCTCACTCAGGTGCATGTGCTGTAATTCAGTGTCTGATGGCCATTTGAAGCGATGCTTCTCCAGGCGCTTATACCACAGGGCAAAGCCAGTTTTATCCCAGTACAACACCTTCAGTTTATCCCGCTTTTTATTGCAGAACACAAACAACGCATCCCGGAACGGATTCAATTCCATCTGCTGTTCCACCACGACAATCAGGCCGTTGATGGATTTACGGAAGTCGACATTATCCAGATAAAGATAAATGTCAGAAGGCTCGACGAACATCTTCATTCGTTCAGCGCCTTCATCAGGTCGGCTAACCACTGTGGGCTGACATTGGCGGGTATGCGCAATGTCGAAGCAGCGCATTCAAGCGAAAGGGTCTGCGGGTCATCTTCAATACGGGATTCGAACGTGGTGACTTCGCGCTTAACGTGAACAAACTTATTGCTGGTTCGCTGAAGCCGGATGTCACTGCGTCTGGCATAAAACGTCTGAATGTTTATCTGATGCTGACGGCAGAACGCCACCGCTGATAATCCACTTTGTTCCTGACGTTCGAAAAGCGCCAGCCAGGTATTAACGTCTCGTCGTTGGTATCGCATGGTGTTCTCCTTAGCAAAAGAACACGATGCAGTAGCGACATCAGTTTTTGAATGTGGGGATTACCGGACGGTTAC
>NZ_MDHN01000026.1 GCF_001757105.1 Alteromonas confluentis | reverse complement strand
GTAAGCGTCCGCTAATCCCACCTATCGTTTTGCAAACTGCCATGGTAGATGTTGCTCGATACCGGTTTCGGGTTTGCTGAGCTGCTCCAGGCAGGCCATGACATAATCGAACGCATTGAGGTCGTTAGCCTTCGCTGTTTCAATGATGCTGTAGAGGATGGCGCTGGCATTGGCACCGGTTGCGGTCTGGCTGAACAGCCAGTTTTTTCTGCCGATGACGAACGGTTTAATGGCTCGCTCTGCGCGGTTATTGTCGATGGTGAGCTGGCCATCGAGTGTGTAACGAACCAGTTTATGCCATTGATTAAGGCAATACTGTATTGCCTCGCCGAGTTTTGTTTTCGGTAATACCTGTTGGGCTGATTTTATCAGCCAGGCTTCAAACTGATTAAGCAACGGCAGGCTTTTTTCTTGTCGTTGTGCATAGCGGGTTGCTGCGGTTTCTTCTTTTAACTGCGTCTCGACACGGTAGAGCTTCTGTATGTGGTTCAGTGCCCAGTCGGCTTTGCCACTGCCTTTACTGCCAGCGCCTTTTTTCGCTTCCATGAACTTGCGTCTCGCATGGGCCCAGCAGCCGACTAAGGTGGCCTGCGTTTGTTCGTAGCCCTGATAGCCATCCACTTGCAGATAGCCGCTATAACCATCAAGGAAGTCCACGGCACATCGCCCCGCACGACTATTGTGATAATCGTACAGTACGATATTGGGTGTTGACGAGCCGGTAATGGTCGCTTGCGGTGAATCTGCACCGGTGGCATACAGCCACATGTAACTGGTCGCTTTGTCAGAATCGACAACCTTCAGCGTGGTTTCATCCGCCTGGATAACCGGTTGCTTTAGCAGATGTTGATGAAGCTGGTCATAAAGCGGTTTAAATAACTCAGCGCAACGGATTATCCAGTCTGCCATGGTTTTACGGCTGAGTTCGATGCCATGCTGTTTGAACATGGCTTCCTGCCGGTAAAGTGGCAGACCATACTGATATTTGCTGGTGATTATCTGGCTTAACAAGCTGGGTGTTGCATAGCCTTTAGGGATAACGCTGTGAGGTACCGGCGCTTGTTTAACCGTATTGCTGATACCCTCTTTTTCGCAGGTACGGCACGCATATTTCGGACGTACATGCTCAATCACTTTCACCTGAGCAGGAATGAACTGAAGTTTCTCAGACTTATCTTCACCGATGCAGTGCAGTGTGCCAGCGCAGCAACCACAGACTTTATCTTCATCAGGGATATCGTGAACGATGACTTCACGCGGCAAGTCCTCAGGCAGTGGTTTACGCTTAGGTTTATTGCGTGTATAGCTGATGGTTTCCTGCTCTGGCGTTTCAACATCGGCAGTCAGTTCTTCCGCCTCATTAAACAGCTCACCCTGACCAGGGTGGCCTTCAGTACTTTTGCCAAACTGTTTTTGCTGTGCGATACGGAACTGCTCTTCCAGGTATTGATACCGGTTATTCAATTCCCGGAGCTGCTGCTCCAGTTCAGCGATGCGGCGTTGATAATCTTCTTCGTTCATAAGACTATTATCGCCGATTAAGGTACTGATTACCTGATGTTATTCAGACTATTTCGTGATCGATAAATGCTACTTATGATCACCGGTTATAAGCCGGAAGCCGTGTAGTTCAATGGCGAATGGCCTATCACATCAAAGCCCGACAATAGCCACTGCAACTGCTGCTCACTCAGGTGCATGTGCTGTAATTCAGTGTCTGATGGCCATTTGAAGCGATGCTTCTCCAGGCGCTTATACCACAGGGCAAAGCCAGTTTTATCCCAGTACAACACCTTCAGTTTATCCCGCTTTTTATTGCAGAACACAAACAACGCATCCCGGAACGGATTCAATTCCATCTGCTGTTCCACCACGACAATCAGGCCGTTGATGGATTTACGGAAGTCGACATTATCCAGATAAAGATAAATGTCAGAAGGCTCGACGAACATCTTCATTCGTTCAGCGCCTTCATCAGGTCGGCTAACCACTGTGGGCTGACATTGGCGGGTATGCGCAATGTCGAAGCAGCGCATTCAAGCGAAAGGGTCTGCGGGTCATCTTCAATACGGGATTCGAACGTGGTGACTTCGCGCTTAACGTGAACAAACTTATTGCTGGTTCGCTGAAGCCGGATGTCACTGCGTCTGGCATAAAACGTCTGAATGTTTATCTGATGCTGACGGCAGAACGCCACCGCTGATAATCCACTTTGTTCCTGACGTTCGAAAAGCGCCAGCCAGGTATTAACGTCTCGTCGTTGGTATCGCATGGTGTTCTCCTTAGCAAAAGAACACGATGCAGTAGCGACATCAGTTTTTGAATGTGGGGATTACCGGACGGTTACGCTTAATCAGACAATATATCCCAAAGCGAACATCCATGAAGGAACTGACTCAGGAAGGATGTACTGCAATAGAAAGGCGGCTTAACAGCCGCCCAAGAAAACGATATGGCTTTAAATCACCGTGGGAGATGAAGAATGAGCATGTATGATCAATGTTGCACTTGGAAGTTGATACTAGGCGCACTTATGCTCGGGCTGATCCTCCAATCTATTTTTGAAATGTTGATGTGCATCTTCTGAGACATCACAACCAAGATATTTTCGAGATAGATTATCAGCTGCGACAAGGGTTGAACCAGAACCAAAAAATGGATCCACGACTAACTCACCTTCATTTGAACTTTGCTCAATGAGAACTTCCAACAGGCTAACAGGCTTTTCGGTAGGGTAGCCTCTATGAACTCTTTTGTGTTCAAGGATGTCTGGTATACCTAGGTTATTCAACTTTCTTTTTCCTTTCTCGAAAAACAGGATGAATTCGTATCGGGCGCGATAATGATAGCCCATACCAATGGCACACTTGTCCCACACTATGGGTTTCCAGAACTTAAACCCTACCTGCTCTGCGATAGGCTTTGCAGCAAACATTGTCTCTTGGTCGCAAAAGAGATAAAAGTGACTTCCTTTTTTTAGGACTCTATAAACCTCTTGAAATAGCTCGTCAAAGCGGGAGTTCGGAAAAATGTCGAACCACTTATTACTTGAGGATTTACTATTTTTTAATCTGGTTGTTGTCCCAATAGAGCGATGTTTTTCTAAGGATTCATAAGGGGGGTCTGTAATTAACAGATCAACGCTGGAGTCATCGAGAGACTTTAACCACTTTACAGCGTCATCCTTAAAAAGGTTTTGCATGCTTAATTACCCAAAAACAAAAGGCGCACTTTAGCATGAAGAGGTAGGTACATCATAACCCCACCTTAAATAATGGTAACTTAATTACATTTAGGGTCAGCAGCTTCGCAATGGAGACTGCGGCATTCTCGGCAATACGATTGAACTCGAATAGTGCCATCCCCCATATTTCGAAGGCCAAAAAGCTCTTCAACTTCTTCTGCTGTATTTGCCGTCTTGTTGCAACCTCGGCAAGGGCAACAAGCTTTATCTAGAGCTGGCATAAATCCTCCTCTTTCAGTTATACCAACACAATAAATAGGGATTTAAGAGGTTGAATTCAAGACACAAACGAACAAAAAGTGCGCATAACGCCGTTGTAAATTGCAGTTTTGGAGTAGCCCTTTTTGTGCTATCAAGCACAAAAAGGAGCGACGGAAAAACTGTCAATTTGCCAACTTTGTTAGTGCTTCTATTTACGTACATTTTCAGCTGACGCAATTTCTATTAACTTTTTGGTTTTAGTGATTTCTACTTTAACCTTTGCAGCACGACCAAAAACAAACGAAAAATAAATAACAAGACCTGCGATCATTGCAATATCAATTATTACCAAATGATCTCCCGATAAAAACCCTGGCCCTACACTAACAAATGCAAATAAAGCAGCTCCAAGAGAAGCTAGCCCACCAATCAGAGCTCCTCCAGCAGCACCCCCCCCCCTTTCATTAAACCCATACGCGCCAGCTCGTATTCTGCCTCTAGCTCGGCCAGTCTAACTTCAAGTTCCTGCTTTGATAGTTTTGAAGTTGGCATAGTTTCCTCGTTGAGCCCTAACGCTAGCCATCACCGGCCCTGAGCGAGCGCAGCGAGTGAAGGGTCCGCGTGTATGGCATTGTTAGATGACCGTCCAGTGATAAGAGGTGTAGTAGTAAGTTTTATACTCGCCATTATAAATGTGATTACCCGCTGTCCACATATCAACTTTTTGATCATTACCCCAGTAGTCTTTTTGTGTCGAATACTTTGCCCAGTCTGTTAAGTTATTGTAAACATGACTGGAAATCCCTATACGATTAGGGCTGGATAGTTCGTCGCCGATTTTAACTGACTTGTTGACTCCATGGCCAAGCCAAACGAGATCCCGATTATTACTACCAGACTTACCTGCTTTAGTGCAAAGTATTTTACCGTGATCTATGCCTATACCGAAATCAAGCGCACTGAACTTTTCCAATTTTTGTCGCACTTTTGAATCCGAGTGAGTGAGCATATATACCATTTGCATTGCCGATTTTACCGCAGTCGATAGACTTTCTTTGTAACCGTCCGGTAATCCCCACATTCAAAAACTGATGTCGCTACTGCATCGTGTTCTTTTGCTAAGGAGAACACCATGCGATACCAACGACGAGACGTTAATACCTGGCTGGCGCTTTTCGAACGTCAGGAACAAAGTGGATTATCAGCGGTGGCGTTCTGCCGTCAGCATCAGATAAACATTCAGACGTTTTATGCCAGACGCAGTGACATCCGGCTTCAGCGAACCAGCAATAAGTTTGTTCACGTTAAGCGCGAAGTCACCACGTTCGAATCCCGTATTGAAGATGACCCGCAGACCCTTTCGCTTGAATGCGCTGCTTCGACATTGCGCATACCCGCCAATGTCAGCCCACAGTGGTTAGCCGACCTGATGAAGGCGCTGAACGAATGAAGATGTTCGTCGAGCCTTCTGACATTTATCTTTATCTGGATAATGTCGACTTCCGTAAATCCATCAACGGCCTGATTGTCGTGGTGGAACAGCAGATGGAATTGAATCCGTTCCGGGATGCGTTGTTTGTGTTCTGCAATAAAAAGCGGGATAAACTGAAGGTGTTGTACTGGGATAAAACTGGCTTTGCCCTGTGGTATAAGCGCCTGGAGAAGCATCGCTTCAAATGGCCATCAGACACTGAATTACAGCACATGCACCTGAGTGAGCAGCAGTTGCAGTGGCTATTGTCGGGCTTTGATGTGATAGGCCATTCGCCATTGAACTACACGGCTTCCGGCTTATAACCGGTGATCATAAGTAGCATTTATCGATCACGAAATAGTCTGAATAACATCAGGTAATCAGTACCTTAATCGGCGATAATAGTCTTATGAACGAAGAAGATTATCAACGCCGCATCGCTGAACTGGAGCAGCAGCTCCGGGAATTGAATAACCGGTATCAATACCTGGAAGAGCAGTTCCGTATCGCACAGCAAAAACAGTTTGGCAAAAGTACTGAAGGCCACCCTGGTCAGGGTGAGCTGTTTAATGAGGCGGAAGAACTGACTGCCGATGTTGAAACGCCAGAGCAGGAAACCATCAGCTATACACGCAATAAACCTAAGCGTAAACCACTGCCTGAGGACTTGCCGCGTGAAGTCATCGTTCACGATATCCCTGATGAAGATAAAGTCTGTGGTTGCTGCGCTGGCACACTGCACTGCATCGGTGAAGATAAGTCTGAGAAACTTCAGTTCATTCCTGCTCAGGTGAAAGTGATTGAGCATGTACGTCCGAAATATGCGTGCCGTACCTGCGAAAAAGAGGGTATCAGCAATACGGTTAAACAAGCGCCGGTACCTCACAGCGTTATCCCTAAAGGCTATGCAACACCCAGCTTGTTAAGCCAGATAATCACCAGCAAATATCAGTATGGTCTGCCACTTTACCGGCAGGAAGCCATGTTCAAACAGCATGGCATCGAACTCAGCCGTAAAACCATGGCAGACTGGATAATCCGTTGCGCTGAGTTATTTAAACCGCTTTATGACCAGCTTCATCAACATCTGCTAAAGCAACCGGTTATCCAGGCGGATGAAACCACGCTGAAGGTTGTCGATTCTGACAAAGCGACCAGTTACATGTGGCTGTATGCCACCGGTGCAGATTCACCGCAAGCGACCATTACCGGCTCGTCAACACCCAATATCGTACTGTACGATTATCACAATAGTCGTGCGGGGCGATGTGCCGTGGACTTCCTTGATGGTTATAGCGGCTATCTGCAAGTGGATGGCTATCAGGGCTACGAACAAACGCAGGCCACCTTAGTCGGCTGCTGGGCCCATGCGAGACGCAAGTTCATGGAAGCGAAAAAAGGCGCTGGCAGTAAAGGCAGTGGCAAAGCCGACTGGGCACTGAACCACATACAGAAGCTCTACCGTGTCGAGACGCAGTTAAAAGAAGAAACCGCAGCAACCCGCTATGCACAACGACAAGAAAAAAGCCTGCCGTTGCTTAATCAGTTTGAAGCCTGGCTGATAAAATCAGCCCAACAGGTATTACCGAAAACAAAACTCGGCGAGGCAATACAGTATTGCCTTAATCAATGGCATAAACTGGTTCGTTACACACTCGATGGCCAGCTCACCATCGACAATAACCGCGCAGAGCGAGCCATTAAACCGTTCGTCATCGGCAGAAAAAACTGGCTGTTCAGCCAGACCGCAACCGGTGCCAATGCCAGCGCCATCCTCTACAGCATCATTGAAACAGCGAAGGCTAACGACCTCAATGCGTTCGATTATGTCATGGCCTGCCTGGAGCAGCTCAGCAAACCCGAAACCGGTATCGAGCAACATCTACCATGGCAGTTTGCAAAACGATAGGTGGGATTAGCGGACGCTTAC